>AP019701.1:2479698-3909397 GCA_006738865.1 Allostella sp. ATCC 35155 | reverse complement strand
ACGTCGTCTATGGCACGAACGAGGCGGGCCTCGTCGCCCATGCCGGACCGCGCGAACTCGACCTTGCTCCCGAAGGCGTGGGCCGGCCGTTGCCCGGCGTCCGGGTCGAGATCCTGGACGATGCCGGTCGTCCGGCCCCGCCGGGCTCGGTCGGCGAAATCCGGGTCGCGAGTGCGCAGATGTCCGCACGCTATGTCGGCGCGGATCCGTTCGCCGGGCATCGCGACGGCTGGTTCCATCCGGGCGATACCGGCTGGCTGGACCGGCACGGGCTGCTGCATCTGGCCGGACGGACCGACGACCGGATCAATCACGGCGGCCTCAAGGTCTACCCCTTCGAAGTCGAGGCGGTGCTGCGCACGCATCCGGCGGTGGCCGACTGTGCCGTGTTCGGGGTGCCCTCGCGGGAACGGCAGGAGGAGGTGGCCGCTGCGGTCGTGCTCTCCGGGGACGCGACGCCCGCGGTGTTGCGCGCGCATTGCCGGACGATGCTGCCGCCCCACAAGGTTCCGCAGCGCATGCTGAAGTTGGATCGCCTGCCACGCAACGAGACCGGGAAGGTGCTGGTTCGGCGCCTGCGCGAGCAGCTGTTCCGACCAGCGGGCTGACAGCGATGCCCGATCGGGGCCGACGGCTCGCCGGCTGGAGGAAGAGGCGAACTGCGGCGCCGCAGCGTGTTCGGCGGTGCGTCCGTGCTAACAGTCTGGCATGGTCAACTATCTCGACGGGCTTCTCGGTCATGCGGCACGCCGGCCGGACGAGCCGGCCCTGTCGCTGCCCGACCGGACACTGAGCCGGGCCGAACTCGCGGCGTCGCTGGCCGGGGTCTCGGCCGGCTTGGCCGCGCGCGGCGTGCCGGCGGGGGGAGTCGTCGCGATCGCGGCCCGCGGCCAGGCGGCCTGCCTGCGTGCCATCCTCGGCACCATCCTCGGCGGCCGCGTCGCACTGCCGATCGACCCGGCGGCGGTGCCGGCCGATCTCGACCGACTGCTCGCCCAGTCCGGTGCAGCTGCCATCCTCGCCGACGGCTGGGAGGCGCTGCCATCCGGCCGCCCGGTGATTGCGCTCGGCGAGCTGCCGGCCATGGCCGATCCCGCCGCCGTCCGCCACGCGGGCGGCGACCACTGGGCCCAGATCGTCGTCTCCTCGGGCACCACCGGCCCGTCCAAGGCGGCACCGGCATCGCACGCCCAGATGCTGCAGCGGACGCGGGTGCTGGTGCCGTTGCTCGGCCTTGGGGCCGACGACCGCTATCTGCCACTCATCGATCTCGCCTATGCGCTCGGCCGGCATTCCGCCGTGCGCGTGCTGGACGTCGGCGGTGCCGTCGTCCTCCGGCCGCTGCCGGCGACCGTTCCGCAGTTGCTTGCGCTGCTCCGGGCCGAGCGCATCACCTATCTCTCGCTGACCCCGACCCATGTCCGCGCTGTCCTCGACGGCATGGACGAGGCGGAGCCGGCGCTCCCCGCCATGCGCGCGCTCTCGGTCAGCGGCTCGGCCCTGCCGCTGGCCGACCGACTGGACGTCCGGCGCCGGCTGACCCCGGGCCTGCATATCAGCTACGGCAGCAACGAGATGGGGTTCGCCACCCATGCCGGCCCGGCGGAGCTGGATCTCGCCCCCGCCTGCGTCGGCCGGGCGCTGGCGGGCATCCGCGTCGAGATCGTCGACGACGCCCGCGCCACCGTGGCGGCTGGCACGATCGGCGAAATTCGCGTGGCCGGCGCGCAGATGCACGATGCCTATCTCGGCGGGGACGCCTCCGGCCATCGCGACGGCTGGTTCCACCCCGGCGACACCGGCTGGCTCGACGCGCACGGCCTGCTCCATCTCGCCGGCCGCACCGACGACCGCATCAATTTCGGCAGCAACAAGGTCTACCCGTTCGAGGTGGAGGCCGTCCTGCGCACGCATCCGGCCATCGCCGACTGTGCCGTGTTCGGAGTGCCGTCGCGGCAGCACCAGGAGGTCGTCGCCGCGGCGGTGGTGCTGTCGGCCGCGACAACCACGGGCGAGCTGCGCGCGCATTGCCGGGCGCGCCTCGCCCGCTCGAAGATCCCCGCGCTCTTTCTTCTGCTCGACCGCCTGCCGCGCAATGCCACGGGCAAGGTGCTGGTGCGGCGTCTGCGCGAGCAGTTGTCCGGGAAAGCGAGCTGACCGCGACGCCGGGCAACGGCCGGCGGGATCAGTCGGACTACCGGCCGGATCGGGCTGCCGCGGCGCAGGTTTCTCGGACCGCTTTTCGTTCGCACCTCCACCTGTGTTAACAGGTCGGCATGGTCAACTATCTCGACGGGCTGCTCGACCATGCCGCGCGCCGGCCCCGGGCGCCGGCCCTGTCGTTGCCGGAACGGACGCTCGGGCATGGCGAGTTCGCGGCCTCCCTGGGCGGTGTCTCGGCCGGCCTCGCCGCTCTCGACTTGCCCAAGGGGGCGGTGGTCGCGGTCGCCTTGCGCGACCAGGCGTCGATCCTGCGGGCCGTGCTCGGCGTCCTGCTGGGCGGCCGGGTGGCCATGCCGTTCGATCCTGCCGCGCCGCCGACCGACTTGATCGGGCTTCTCGGCCGCGCCGGCGCGGTCGCCGCCATCACCGAGGAGCCGGCGGCGCTGCCCCCGGGGCTGCGCCCGATCGCGCCGGCCGGGCTGCCGGCGGCGGCCGACCCCTTCGCCCTGCGCCACGACGGCGGCGACGACTGGGCCCAGATCGTGATCTCCTCCGGTACGACCGGGCCGTCCAAGGCGGCACCGGCCACCCACGCCCAGATGCTGGAGCGGACCCGATCGCTGGAGCCTCTGCTCGGCCTCGGGCGCGATGACCGCCATTTCGCGCTCGTCAATCTGGTCTACTCGTTCGCCCGGCATTCGGCCGTGCGCATGCTGGATCTCGGGGGTGCCGTCGTGCTGCGGCCGCTCCCGCAGTCCGTGCCGGAGCTGATCGCACTCTTGCGGACCGAGCGCGTCGGCTACACCTCGGTCACCCCGAGCCACGTCCACACCCTGCTCGAAGGGCTGGGGCCGGAGACGGACGGCGTCGGCCCGGCGCTGCCGGACATGAAGGCCTTCTCGGTGGCCGGGTCGCAGCTGCCGCTGGCCGACCGGCTGGCGGTGCGCCGGCGACTGACGCCCAACCTGCATATCCACTACGGCTCGAACGAGGGCGGCCTGATCACCCACGCCGGCCCGGATGAGCTCGATCTGGCGCCGGGCTGCGTCGGCCGGGTCGTGCCGGGCCTCGACGTCGAGGTCGTCGACGACAGCGGCGCGCGGGTCTCGGCCGGGACGGTTGGCGAGGTCCGCTTCCGCGGGCCGCAGCTTTCCGCGGGCTACCTCGACGGCTCGCCCGGCTTCCGCGACGGCTGGTTCTACCCCGGGGACACCGGGTGGCTGGACCGGCACGGCCTGCTGCACCTGGCCGGGCGCGTCGACGACCGCATCAACAGCGGGGGTCAGAAGATCTACCCGTTCGAAGTCGAGGCGGTTCTCGGCAGCCATCCGGCGGTCGCCGAGTGCGCCGTCTTCGGTGTCCCGTCGCGCCGGTTCCAGGAAGTCGTGGGGGCGGCCGTCGTCCTCTGCGGTTCGGCGACGCCGGCGGCGCTGCGCGCCCATTGCCGCGAACATCTGGCTGCCTACAAGGTGCCGGTCCGGTTCCTCAATCTCGAACGCCTGCCGCGCAACGCGACCGGCAAGGTGCTGGTGCGGCAGCTGCGCGCCGATCTCGCTCCCCATGTCGGCTGACGCCATGGACCGCGCCGTCAACGTCGTCGACCCGATCCTCGCCCGCGCCCGGGAGGCGCGGCCCGCGATCGAACGCGACGGCACCGTCCTGACCTTCGCCGATCTCGCGCGTCGCCTTGCGGCCTTCTCCGCCGGTCTGCGCGCGCATGGCTGCGGCCCGGGCGACGTGGTGGCGCTGTCGCTGTCCGCTCCCCTGGACAGTCTCGTCGGCTACCTCGGGGCCATGCTGGGCGGCCAGATCCCGGTGCAGATCGACCCCAAGGACGCCGCGCCCGAGCGGGAGCGGTTGCGGACGATGACGGGCGCCGTGCTGACGGTCGCCGAATCCGGCGGGCATCCCGGCATGGCGGAGATACTGGCTGCCGGCGAGGGGGCCGATCCCGTCGTGTTGCGGGTGCCGGGCGGCGCGCGGACGGCCCACATCAACCTGTCCTCGGGCACGACCGGGCTGCGCAAGGCCGTCCCCCTGACCCACGATCAGCAGGACGCCCGCTCCCGCCAGACCATCCTCGCGCTCGGCCTGGGCCCGGCCGACCGCCACATGCCGATCCTGCCCGTGCATTTCGCGTTCGGCCGGCAGGCCGCGGTGCGGGTGCTGCTCGCGGGCGGCACGCTGGTGATCCGCCGGATGCCGGAGGATGTGCCGACGCTGATGGAACGCCTTCGCGCCGAGCGCATCAGCCATATCGAGGCGACCCCCAGCCACCTGCGCTATCTCCTCGACCGGCTGCCGGCGGAACCGCAGCCGGCCCTGCCGGGGCTGCGCTGCCTCGCCGCCTCGACCGCCATGCTGGGGATTGCGGAACGCATTGCGGTACGGCGACGGCTGACGCCCAACCTCTACATCACCTATGGCAGCAACGAGATGGGCGTGGTCGCCTGCGCCCGGCCGGCCGATCTCGACCACGACCCCGCCACGGTGGGGTGTCCCCTGCCGGGTTGCGAAATCGCGGTGACCGACGAGGCAGGGGCGCCGGTGCCGCCCGGCACCGTCGGCGAAGGGCGGGTGCGCACGGCCAACGCCGCGTCGCGCTACGTCGACAATGAAGGTGCCAGCGGGCGCAGCTTCCGCGACGGCTGGTTCCTGACGGGCGACGCCGGCCGCTGCGATGCCTCCGGCCATCTCTTCCTGGCGGGTCGGCTCGACGACCGGATCAACTATGGCGGCATCAAGATCTACCCGTCCGAGATCGAAGAGGTCATCCGCCGGTTCGCGGGGGTGGCCGACGTCGCCGTGGTCGGCATGCCGTCCCGGCGCTTCCAGGACGTGCCGATCGCCGCGGTCGAAGCGCCGGCGGGCGCCATCGACATGCCGGCGCTGATGGCCCATTGCGCCGCCGAGATCGCGTCGGCGCGGATGCCGAACACGATCGTCCGCCTCGACGCCCTGCCGCGGACCGGCAACGGCAAGGTGGACGGCCCCGCGCTCCGCAGGATCCTCGCCGAGCGCCTGTCGCGCCCGCCCTCCTGACGCCGTCGGCCCTGCGGGCGAGCGCTCAGCTGGCGGGATCGAGCGCCGTCAGCGCCGCGGCGAAGCGCGCGAACAGCCGCTCGGCCACCTCGGACCGGTCCGGCCGCAGGCTCGCCGGGCTGGCGATCAGGGGATTGGTGTTGATCTCCCACACGACCACCCGCTCCCCATGCAGGCTGAAGTCGATGCGCCCATAGTCGAGCCGCGCCATCCGGAATGCGGCCCGGATCGCGGCGGTCCAGGGATTGCCGTCGAGGAAGGCGAGTTCGCGGCGGCGCTCGTCGGCATTGTCGAGGTCGGCATCCTTCACGACCCAGTTCCGGCTGGTGTCCATGTGGCCCGGAACGATGGTCTCGCCGATCTGGAAGGCGCCGTACTTGCGATAGAGGCCGTCGGCGTCGGCGGTATCCAGGAATTCGACGGCGATCGTGCTCTGGTGGGGCCAGTTGCGCCGCTCGATGTCGGCGACCGCCTCGCGGTAGGCATCGGGCGTGTGGAGCAGCGGCGTCAGGGCGCCGGTATGGTTGTCGTCGCGCCGCAGGAAGACCGGCCAGCGCCGCGGCTCCCGCCGGTCGGTGAGGCGCTGGACGTCGAAGCCGTTGTCGCCGCGATCATGCAGCAGGCGCAGCAGTTCGTATCGCCGCAGGGCGCGGGTCGGATGGTTGAGCAGGCGACATCCTGCCTTTTCCAGGGCCGACCACAACCGGGCGGCCGCCGTCGCCATCGCCGGCTGCATCCGCTCGATGTCGGAGAAGATCCAAGTTCCGGGAACGAAGCGGGCGAGGTCGCCGGGCGCGGCGGCCAGGACCTCCGGATAGGTGCGATGCACGATGCGATCGGCCAGCGCCGCGCCAGGGCCGTCCAGATAGTCTCCGATCGTGTAGCCGTGATCGGTCGAGGTCAGGAATACGATCACCCCGTTCTCCGTCTGGGCCCGTTCCCGCAAGAAAGCCCGATCGCGGCGCCGGCGCCATGGATAGCGCATTCCGGCGGCGCGCGGCCAAGCCCGTCACGCGCAGTTGCCCGTCACGCGCAGTTGAACGGGCGAGGCGTTGGTCGAAGCCGCCGCCATCCCCATCTCCCGTTGCAAGGAGGCCGGCGCCCGCTGCGGCAGCCGCCTCCGAAGCCCCGGCGGGCAGGCCCGGGCGCGGCGGCGGCGTCCCTCCCGCCGCCGCCGCATCGGCCGCCGCGGGGTTGGTGGGCCGGGACCCTCCGTCCCGGCCCATTTCCGCGGGCCGCGCTACGGCGACGCCGGAGCCCTGACGATAATCGCTCGCAATCGCGCTTGATCTCCGGCGGCGCCGCGCATAGGATGCTATGCGAATGGTTCGCAGTTGCCGGGCGTCATGATCATTTGCAGTTGCCGCGTCATCTCCGATCGGGAAATCCGGGCCGCCGTCGTCGATGGGGCTCGCCGCTGCGGCGACATCTTCCGTCGCTGCGGCAACGCCCCGCAATGCGGAACCTGCCTGCCGACGATCCGCCAGATGCTGGCGTCGGCGGTGGCTCCCGACCGGCCGGTTCTGGCCGGCGCCGACTAGGATCCGCTCGAATGATCGCCGATCTGGGTCTGCAGGTAGTTGTGGAGCCCGACCTTCTCGACGAGGCCGAGTTCGGTCTCGAGGAAGTCGATATGCTCTTCGGTGTCCTCGAGGATGCCGACGGCGATCTCGCGCGAGACGTAATCCTGAACCCGCTCGCAGTGGGCGACCGCGGCCAGCACGTCGCGCCGCGCCGCCGACTCCAGCCGCAGGTCCGATTCGAGGCATTCGACGACGGTCTCGCCGATCAGCAGCTTGCCGAGATCCTGAAGGTTCGGATGGCCGTCGATCAAGAGGATGCGCTGGATCAGCCGGTCGGCGTGGCGCATCTCGCCGATCGATTCCTCGTAGACCTTGTTGCCGAGCCGCTCGAATCCCCAGTGCTTCAGGGTCCGGGCATGCAGGAAGTACTGGTTGATCGCCGTCAGCTCGTTCTTGAGGAGGCGATTGAGGTGGACGATCACCTCGGCGTCGGTCTTCACGATGCCGTCTCCGTCGTTCGGGTGGGCGGCCGCTGGCGGCGCGATCACCGGAACATACGCCGAAAGGAGTCGATTCGTTGCGTGCGAACGACTCGTAAGCACTTGATGCGAATGCCGTTCGCTTGCGGCAATGGCGTCGCGGGCAGGGAGGTGGTCGCAGAGGTCTGAGTAGGCCGACCCGTCCGCCTCGGCAGGGGGGAGGGACGGGTCGGCCGATGGCCCGGGCAGCATTCGCTCCGGGTGGAGCCCCGTCGTATCGGCGGCGGCTCTGCCGGACCCAGCGGATCGGGTGCGTTCGGGCGGTGTCGTGGCGGGGCGGCGGATCGGCAGGGGTCGTCCGTCCCGCCGCGGCACCGAAATCGACCGACCGGGCGTCGTTCGCTCCGGCGGGGACCGCGTCTCAGGACGCGGTCCCCGCAGGACCCAGCGGATCGAACGGTGCTGCGGAGGCGCTGCGGCCGGATGGCGGATCGGCAGGGGTCGTCCGTCCGGCTGCGGCGCCGACCGCTATTCTGGCCGACGCAGGGCCGAGAAGGCAAGCGTCAGCCAGCCGATGATGAGGAGGCTGCCGCCGGTCGGTGCCGCCATGGGAAAGAGCCGCTGGCCCAGCCAGGCGCGTGCCAGGAGATCCCCACAGAAGAGCAGGGTGCCGGCGACCAGGACGAGGCCGGCGATGCGCGCCCCGAGGGCCGCGGTCGCAGCCAGCGCACAGCCGTGCAGCAGCAGGAAGAGCGCGGCGGTGCGCATGGCTTCGTCGCCGCCGGCATGGGCGGCCAGCGCGAAGACGGCGACGCCGGACGCGCCGAAGAGGCCGGCAATCGCGACCAGCGTGCGGACGAGCGGGGATGGTTCCACCATGGTGCCGCCAGCTTGCTCCGGCCGCCCGCCCCGGCCAAGGGGCGGACATGCGGCCTATCGCCCCGACCCTCTGTCGTCCAACTTTCCTATCGTCCGGGCGCCTGCGCATGGCACATTCCCGGCCGTGACCGATACCGTTCCGCCTGACGCCACGCCGCCCGCACCGGCGGTGGCGATCGACCTCAACGACCGCGTCACCGGCTACCTCGTCGAGGATCTCGCCGATGATGCGCTGAACAACCGCCAGCGCCTCGGCAAGGCCCTGCCGATGCTGTGCCGATGGCGGGCGACGCTGATCCGCGACAAGCTGCTGGAGCGCTATGGCGGGACGGTGCTGGCCGGCCCCTTCGCGGGGCTCGCCGGCATGACCGCGGTGCTCGAGGGTTGCCATGTGCCGAAGCTGCTCGGCTCCTACGAGCGCGAGTTGCACGGCGTCGTCGAGCGCATCCTGGCCACCCCCTACGAGGTCGTGCTCAATGTCGGCTGCGCGGAGGGCTACTACGCGGTCGGACTGGCCCGCCGCATGCCGCAGGCGCGCTTCCTCGCCTTCGACACCAACCCCGAGGCGCAGGCCGCCTGCCGGCGCCTCGCCGAACGCAACGGCATGGCCGGGCGGATCGCCGTCGGCGGAACCCTGGCCGGCGCCGACTTCGCGCGCTGGCAGGGCGCGCGGACGCTGGTCGTCTGCGACATCGAGGGGGCGGAGGGCGAACTGCTGGATCCCGCGGCCCATCCCGCCCTCGCCGGGATGGACGTGCTGGTCGAGTGCCACGACTGTTTCCGGCCGGGGCTCTCGACGGCCATCGCGCGGCGCTTCCAGCCGACCCATCGCATCGAGGGCTACCGGCAGACGCTCCTGCCGTTCGAACTGCCGCCGGAGTTTGCCCGCGCACCGGAACTCGACCGGATGCTGGCCTTGTGGGAATGGCGGTCCGGACCGACGCCGTGGCTCTTCATGACCGTCCGTTCCGAGGGGGAGACAAGCACGGCCGAATGCCGCTAGTCTCCGCGACCGGTCGTCCATGGCCGGCAACCGCTCCCGACGAATCCACGAATGCCGATCGAACGCCAGGCCAAGTTTCCCATCGGGCAGGTGGTGCGCCACCGCCTCTATCCGTTTCGCGGCGTGATCTTCGACGTGGATCCGGAGTTCTCGAACACCGAGGAATGGTACCAGGCCATTCCGAACCACCTCCGGCCGCGCAAGGACCAGCCCTTCTACCATCTCCTGGCCGAGAACGAGCAGTCGACCTACGTCGCCTACGTCTCCGAGCAGAACCTGCTGCCGGACGAGACCGGCAAACCCGTCAACCATCCCCAGGTGGCCGAGCTGTTCGGGGAGTTGGCCGGCGGGTGCTATCGGCGGCGCCCCGGCCTGGGGCACTGAAACGCGGCGCCGGGAAACGCGGCGTCGGCAGGAATAGGGGAGGGGCGGAGAATGGGCACGCTCGGATCGCTGGTGGCGCTGCATGCGCTGTCGGCCGCCGTCTGGGTCGGCGGCATGGTGTTCGCGCATTTCTGCCTGCGCCCGGCTTTGCGCGACTTCGAGCCGGCGGTGCGCCTGCCGTTCGTGGCCGACGTTCTCGGGCGCTTCTTCCGCTTCGTCTGGGGCGCGATAATTCTGCTTTTGATAAGTGGGTATGGCATATTGGCCCTGCGCGGCTTCGATGCCTTCGGGGCCTACGTCCATCTGATGCAGGCGACCGGCATCGTCATGATGCTGCTGTTCACCCATCTCTGGTTCGCTCCCCGCAGGCGACTGGAGCGCGCGATCGCGGCGCGCGACTGGCCGACGGCCGCTCGCAACCTCGATCAGATCCGGGTCATCGTGACGATCAACATGTGGCTCGGGACATTGACGGTTCTTGTCGGGGCCGGCGGACGCTGGCTCTAGGACGGTGCGGGAATGGAACTCAAGAAGACCCTGTTCGCGCTGCACAACATCATCGCCGCCGCCGAGGGCCGCAGCCAGCTCAAGGAACTGACGCCGGACGAGCGGCGCGTCCTGGTGGCGATCGGCGGCGTCATCGCCGGCGGCACGCCGGTGCATATCTCGGACGTCGTGCGCAATCGCGAACTCGGCGCCCCGATGACGGTGGCCAAGCGGCTTCGCCACCTGGAGCGGCACGACTGGGTCGAGATCCGCTATGCCGAAGGCAGCCGGGTGCGCAAGGAAGTGCGCCTGACCGAAAAGGCGCAGCGCAATCTCAACCTCGTCTCCTGGTCGCTCGACGCGCACCTCGCCGCCGGCGGCTAGCGCGTCGTCATGGCAGATGGGCGCGCCGGTCGGGCGCGGAGAATTTGCCATGACCTCGGCCTGATCGGGCTGTCGGGGGCGCTCTGGATCGCCGCGATCTACGTCAACAACGATGTCCTCTTCCCGCGGGCGGAGGAGGACGAGTTCGACCGCTGGGTCTTCGTGCCGGCCGGGCTGCGGATGCTGCTCGTCATGCTGTTCGGCTGGCGCGCGGCGGTCGGCACCGCGCTGGGGTCGATCCCCTGGATGTTCGACGTGCTTCCCGGTGTCGGAATTGCGACCATCGCCGTCTCGGCCGGGATCTCGGGGCTGATGCCCTGGATCTCCGTCCAGCTCTTCTCCGGCGCGACGGGCGTGCGGCATCCCTGGCACGACCTCGTCTGGTGGCACCTCCCCGCCATCGCGGCGCTCTCCGCCTTCGCCAATTCGCTGGCGCTCAACAGCCAGTTCCTCATGCTCGGGCGCGAGCCGCCGCGCGAGCTGGCGGCGAACCTGCTCTCGATGATGATCGGCGATTTCCTCGGGGCGCTGGTGCTGCTCCTCGGACTGGTCGCGGTCGTCCGTCTGCTGCGCGCGGGAACGACCACCCGCTGACCGGCCGCCGCCGGATCGCTCCATTTTGGTCCGGGTTTCTGGCTCGGCCGCGCGGGATTTTCTCCGCTTGTCCCCAGCCCGATGGATAAGCTCAAATCCAATATCATGCCGATATCCGCGCTTGGCGAGGTATCGTGGCGTGTTTACAACCAGCGAGCGTCGCCATATTCAAGTTGGCGGAACGAATGACGCGTGGAGCTGGTCAGGGTCTTGGGGGCGGATATGACGACGTACTATGTGGGGACGCCGACTTCCGGCAATGGAGACGGCAGCGAAGGCAACCCGTTTTCAACCATACAGGCCGCGATCGATGAGGCCTCGGGCGGCGACGTCGTCGATGTCGCGGCCGGCACCTATTCGGAGAATGTGGTTGTCGACAAGTCCCTGACCATCGAGGGCGAGGAAGGGGTTGTCATCGAAGGCACGTTCAGCGACGCGCCGAACAACAAGCCGGACGGCGTCAGCCTGTTCGACTGGATCAAGACCCAGGCGGCCTATGACGGAGCCTCGGGCGCCGGCATCACCATTTCTGCCGACGATGTGACGATCCGCGACATCGCCATTCGGGAGTTTCTCCATGGTGTGGCGCTGGAGAGCAATGACGGCCTCACCCTGGACGGCGTCGACATCAGCAACACCGTCATGGGAATTCATCGCGGCGGCGCCGCCGAGGTGACCGACTTCGAGATGATCGGCGGCTCGATCACCGACGGCGTGCTCGGCATCAATGTCGAAGCGGCGATCGGAGACGGCAGTTTCGACGACATCCACATCGACGGCACCGACTTCGCTCGCCTCGCCTTCAAGGGCATCTATCTCGAGCAGCTCAGCAATGCCGTCATCGAGAACATCACGATGGAGGATGCCGGTGACTTCGGCCGGCCGCTTCCCATGGGCAATCCCGCCGGGCCGTCGGGAGTCGGGATCGACTTCAATCTCAAGTACGGCGGCTACGAGAATATCGTGCTGCGCAACTTCGACCTGCGCGACGTCGGAGACAGCAACCGGGACGGTCTGGATTCCGAACCAAACATCCTCGGCGGGGCGATCGTCATCCGAGCGCGCACCCAGGGAAGCTATGCGGGAAATCCGGCGACCCTCGACGATGTCCGGATCGAGAACGGGCGCATCGACGGAACCAGCGTCGGCATTCGCATCGGCGAGCCGGGCAATACCGATGACGGCTCCACCAACATCTCCGTGGCCAACGTCAAGATCATCGGCGCGATCGTAGCGGCGTACGGCAATACGACCGACCAGCCGCTGGTCGTCGACGGAACGGCGACACCCGATGTCTCGACCATTGCGCCGGATTCGACCGGATCGTTCGTCATCGACGGCAATCACGGAGGCGACACGATCGCCGGCGGGCCGGCCGCGGACCAGTTCCTGGGCGGTGACGCGGACGATTTCTTCGTCGGCACGGCCGACAATCTGGCGAACGATACGGTCGGCGACTTCGGCCACGGAGGCGACCGCATCTTCATCGTTGGCGGCGGCGCGGATCTGGCCGATCTGCTGGAGGGGTTCAAGCTCCCTCGGAACGTGACCAACGCGCTGCCGCTCGACGCCAGCGGCAGTCCACAGACGATGGCGCTGATCGGCGCCGAAGACGAGGTATTGACCGCTCGCGTGCAGACGATCGGAGGCTCGAGCGGGGTTCTGGTAGAGACATTGGGCGCGGCCACATCGCCGCCGGTTTCCCCGCCCCCTCCGCCGCCGGTTTCGCCTCCGCCTCCTCCACCCCCGCCTCCGGACAACAGCGGCGACCCCGGCACCGGTCCCTCCACGGTCGTCGGCGGCATCATCGTCGGGGCATCGTTCGACGATGACGCGTTGACGGGACGCGACGCCGCCGACTCGATGCGCGGCGGGGCCGGTGACGACCAGATCCTCGGCATGGGGGGCGATGACCGCCTCTTCGGCGACAATGGCGACGACTGGATCAACGGCAACAAGGGCAACGACGAGATCCGGGGTGGCGACGGCCGGGACACGGTCATGGGTGGCCAGGGCAACGACCGGGTCTATGGCGAGACCGGCGACGACTGGCTCAACGGCAACCTCGGCAACGATATAGTCGAAGGGGCGGCCGGGAACGACACCGCCTATGGCGGTCGCGGCATGGACCAGGTGTTCGGCGGGGCCGGGGACGATTTCCTGTCGGGCGACCGAGACAACGACACCTTGGTCGGCGGCGTGGGGGCCGATCAGTTCTTCTTCGCGGCAGAGGGCGGGAGCGATCGGATCGAGGACTTCAGTCCGGCCGACGACACGCTGGTAATCGGCGCGGTCGACGGCTTCATCAACGGCGTGGCGGTCGGCAGTCCTGCCGATCTGCTTCAACGGGTGGTCGATACGCCGGACGGCGCGTTTCTCGATCTCGGCAACGGCCAGGGCGTCCTGATTGCCGGAGTGACGAGAGCGCAGCTGACCGAGGATGATTTCCTGATCCTGTGATCCCGTTGGGCTCCGGCTCCGGCCGGAGCCCGCGACGGGTGTCGGCGATCGGCTGCGCTGGCCCATGCTGGCGATGGCCGGCCGGGAAATCCGACGTGAAGCCCGACTGCCATGTCGCCGGCGCTGTCGCCTGCGAGGTCGAGCGGGCGCCACGGGATCGTGCGTGGTTGGACGCCTCGGGCGGAGCCGGTCGGGGGCTTCGGGCAAGTCGGCCGGACGCAGTTGGACCGCGGCGTCGTCCCCTTCCGTCCGGGCGATTCTCCTCCGCACCGCGCCCGATCGGAACCTGTCGGGGCTCCTTCGAATGGCCCAGGAACTGTGCCCCTGCGCTGACCGGCCGCCGCCGGATCGCTCCATTTTGGTCCGGGTTCCTGGCTCGGCCGCGCGGGATTTTCTCCGCTTGTCCCCAATCTGAATGATAAACGTACCCCATCTTCTGTGCTGATATTGGGGTCAGCGGGGGCGCGCTTGTCCTGGCGGAGCAGCGTGGACGGGAAGATCGGTATGGTGGCTGTCGGGTCGGCTGCACGAGTTCGCGAGCGAGTCGTTTTAGCACGGTCTCATGCGGCGCGAGCTTGTGTGCTACGATGCGCGAATTGCTTGATAGCACGGCGGCATGCCGCCACTGCCTGGGGGGAAGGTCATGGCGACGCTCACTGTCGGTAACGACCAGCAATACGCGACGATTCAGGAAGCGATCGATGCCTCTGCGAGCGGCGATACGATCGACATCTCCGCCGGGACGTATGGCGGCCCCCTCTCCATCACCCACGGCCTGACCTTCCTCGGGCACGGCGCGGCGACGATCCAGGTTGATGCCGCGGCCGGTGCGGCGATCGAGCTGAGCGGCACGGAGCTTGCGGGCGAAACGGTCACGTTCAACGGGCTGACGATCGACGGCGGCGGAACCGACAAGATCGGCATCCGCACGGCGGCCGGCTCCGATGTCGGCGGCCTCGTCCTGACCGACGTCGACCTGCGCGGCTTCGTCGACTACGGCGTGCTGACCAATCCCGGCACGCTCGACGGCGTGACCATCACCGGCAGCACGTTCGACGACAACGGCACCAGCACGGTCAGCGGCGCCGGGCATGTCCATTTCTGGGGCTTCTCGGGCGACGCCAGCATCGAGGATGTGACCATCACCGGCGCCGACGGGGAGCCGGTCGGCGGCAGCAACGGCACCAACCCGGAATACGGGCTGCAGTTCACCGGCATCATCAACAACGACATCGCGACCCAGCCGGGCCCGGCGATGGGCGACGTCACGATCGACGGCCTCGTCGTCGAGGGCTCGTTCGGCAAGAACGCGTTCGCGGTGTTCAATTATGCGAGCATCGAGGGGCTGTCCGTCACCGGCGACGGCATCGACCTGACGGCGGCGCAGGCCGGCTGGAACCTCGTCAACGTCGACGGCATCCTGGGCGACGTCCTTGCCGACGGCTGGGCGATCGACCTGCCGTCCGGGGTGGTCGCGACCGAGTTGCAGGGCGACAAGCTGAACCAGAGCGTCGGCGGCGGCGAGGACCGGGACCAGCAGGTCGGCGGCACCGAGGCCGACGACCGCATCATGGGCAAGGGTGGCGACGACACGCTCTATGGCGGCCAGGGCAACGACATCCTCTACGGCCACGACAAGCCGGGCGGCGCGCAGACTGTCGATGGCGGCAACGACCTGATGTATGGCGGCCAGGGGGCGGATTCGCTCTATGGCGGCAATGGCGACGACCGCCTGGTGGGCGGCCTCGGCAACGACCTGCTGGAGGGCGGCGAGGGCGTCGACACGGCCGAATACGGCGCCGGCGCCACCATCGGTTTCGACGGCTCGTCCTGGACGGTGACCGACGGCGCGGACACCGACACGCTGGTGGGCGTCGAGCGGGTGGAGATCGACGGCGCGGCCTTCCTGCTCGTGGACACCGCGGGGGCCGGCTTCGGTTCGATCGCCGACGCGCTCGACGCCGCCACCGGCGGGGAGACGATCCTCCTCGCCGACGGCACCTACACCGACGTCCTCAACCTCGACATCAACAAGTCGGTGACGATCGCAGGCGCCGGATCGGGTGCGGTGATCGACGGGCAGCTCAACGAGCTGAACGATTCCTATGAAGGCAGCACCTTCGACTGGCTGCAGACCGACACCGCGGTCACCTCTGCCGGCAACGGGTTCCAGATCAGCGCCGACAACGTCGCCCTGCGCGACCTGACGATCCGCGAGTACAGCAACGGCATCCAGCTGACGGGCGGCGACAGCGTGCGCATCGAGGACGTCATCCTCGAGGACAACCAGCAGGCCATCCGCAAGGGTACGGCCGTCGAAGTCGACGGCTTCACGATGACCGGCGGTGCCATCCGCGACGGCCATTCGGGCATCCTCACCTATGCCGCGGAAACCGTGGGATCGTTCACCGACGTCCTGATCGAGGACGTCGACTTCGACGACCTGCTATTCAAGGGTCTCTACTTCGAGCAGCTCGAGCAGGCGACGATCACCGGCATCGCGATGGACAATGTCGGCGAGTACGGCCAGGCCGGGGCCGGCACCTTCGGCAACGGCATCGACATCAACCTCAAGTACGACGCCTTCTCGGACATCCTGATCGAGAACTTCACGCTGACCGACGTCGGCAGCAGCGAAGGCGGAGGGACGCCGCACGAATTCGGCGGCGCCATCGCGATCAAGGCGCGTGACGACGCGCCGTCCTACAGCGGCGATCCGGCAACGCTCGACGGCGTGACAATCCGCAACGGCTCGATCGACGGCACGACCACCGGCATCCGTATCGGCGAGCCCGGCAAGACCAACGCCGGGCCGAGCAACGTGCTGGTCCAGAACGTCACCGTTTCGGGGGCGGAGGCCGGCGCCTTCGACAACCGGACGCAGTCGGTACTCGATGTCACTGGTACATCTGGCGGTGATCTCATTGATACCAATGCTGCCGCTACCGGCGCGTTCGACCTCGCGGGTGGGCAGGGCGACGACACATTGGTCGGCGGCCCCGGCGCCGACACCTACGGCGGCGGCGGCGGGACGGACGTCCTGATGCTCGACGGGAGCCGCGGGGACTACGATGTCTCCTACTCGGCGGCCTTGGATCGGTTTACGATCATCGATCTCCGCGAGGGCAGTCCAGACGGGACCGACGTCGCGGAATCGATCGAGAGTTTCCAATTTCAAGACACGGTCCTTTCCGCCGCGGACCTGATCGCCTCCAACCCGACCTTCGCAGACGCGCTGTTCTTCTCGTCGGACTACCAGGGGTATGCGCTGACGAAGGGCCTGCAGTCAGGCTTTGGTCCTTCCGTCTACATCGGCACGCCAGGAGACGACTGGGAACTGGCGGGCGTCGGCGACTTCGACGGTGACGGGGACGCCGACCTCCTGTGGTCAAACAGCAGCCTTGGCGGAGCCGCACGCGGTGAGGTCGACGGCCTGGGCGTTCCCGATGTCGAATGGATCGGCAGCGCCGGGACCGGCTACATGCCGTGGCGCGTCGTCGACATCAACGATGATGGAACGGATGACATCGTCTGGACGACCGACGGTGACGGGTCGGCGATCGTCGACCTGGGCGGCACGGGCAATTCCGGCATTCCCGTGGGTATCGGCGGCGACTGGATTTTGTCCACCACCGCCGATGTCGTTGGTGGCGACGGGATCGACGAACTCGTCTGGGAGAGCCAGTCGCTGAATGGCGTCGCGATCTCCGGAACCGGAGATCCTGCCGATCCTGCGGATGGCGCGGCTTGGTACGACAAGCCGGGCATCGGCTGGGAACTCGTCGGCGTCGCCGATCTCTCGAACGACGCACGCGATGACTTCATCTGGTGGAATGACAGTCTCGACGGAGCCGCCATCAGCTCGCATCCAGGGGGCTCGTCGGCAGTCGTGACGACATGGATCGGATCCCCGGGCGCTGGCTGGGAACTGCTCGGCACGGCGGAGCTTGGCGACAACCAGTCCGCAGGGATGGGGGAACTGCTGTGGTGGAACGATTCGCTGCAGGGTGCGGCGATCGCCGAATTGGAGATCGACGAGGGTACGGACGAAATCTCGATTGCGGGCTTCCAATGGGTAGGGCGACCCGGGGAGGGATGGGCGTTCGACCGCGTCTTTGACATCGATCTCGACGGGATCGACGAAATCCTCTGGTACCACGCGGGCTTCGATGGTTACGCGGTCCAGGTCTTCGACGATGGCGTGCCCGGGGCGACCGTCTGGCTGGGCAATATCGGCACAGACAACTGGACCGCCACGCATTTCGACGAGTTCGTTCTCTGAGCGGACGGGAACCGGGGCCGTGGGGGCATCGGCACTCGCCGCCGACGGGAACGCCCAGCCATCGGGCGGGGCCGGGTCGATTGCGGACCTGTTCGATCGGGAGGGGTATGCCGTGCTCCGCGGTGCCCTCCTGGGTGAGGAGGTCGATGCATTCTGGAGCGAGTTCGAGATGCTGCGCGCGGCGGACGGGCTGTTGCTCTATGCCGAGCACGGTTCCGTCCATCGCGGCGATGAGCCCGTGATCGCCGACCGGCGGCGGGAACTGCGTGCGATCAACACGCAGAACCGCTCGCCTCGCGCCCGCGGATTGGCAATGCACCCTGCGCTCGCGCCGACGATCGAAGCCCTTGCCGGTCAGACGGTCGGCTGCATCCAGACGCTCTGCTACTCCGTCTCGTCGCGTCAGGGAGCGCATTCCGACAAGTTCTTGGTCGCGCCCAGCTATATCGGTCCCTACGACCGCAACAGCCTCGTTGCTTCATGGATCGCCTGTGAGGATGCGGGAGAGGAGAATGGTGGGCTAGTGATCTTCCCCGGCTCGCATCGTCTGCCCAAGAGCACGGTGTACGACTTCGGCTGCGACTATGGACGTTACGTCAGCTACCTGGAGGACCTGTGCCGCGTCCATGACATTGCGCCGCAATGCTTCCATGCTCGCAAGGGAGACGTGTTGATATGGCACGGCGACTTCGTCCACGCGGGCGGCATCCCGCGTGACGCAAGCCTCGGGCGGGCAAGCCTCGTCTGCCACTACGCTGCTGTACCTCCCGACGCCGTGCTGGCGCATGGTGGTGCAGTCTGGCGGGTTGCCGGCGGCCTTGTGTACGGGGGGGCGGATTCGTGAGAGCCGCCGCCGCCATGCGGGTCCTCCCGCCGGCGTTCGAACCCACCTGCTATGCCACAGCGCCGGATGAACCGCCGACGCTCTCGGATTGCACCTTCTATCACACTATGGAATTGCCAGGTCTTGGCACCCAGTACGGCCAGTGGGACCTCAGGCCCGGCATCGCCGACTATCTAGGCGCGACCGAATTCGCCGGATGCCGTGTCCTGGAGATCGGGACCGCGGACGGGTTCGTGTGCTTCGAGCTCGAACGGCGCGGCGCCAGCGTCGTCGCGTTCGATCTTGCAGACGATCTGACTTATGACGCCCTGCCGCTCAGCGGCGAGTTCCTGCAAACCGATGCTTATCGCAACGGGCTTCGCCGCATCCGCAATGCGTACTGGCTCGGTCATCGTCTGTTTCGATCTTCGGCCCGCGTGGCTTACGGTCACGTCAACCGTCTCCCCGCATTCCTCGGCCAGTTCGATATCGGCTTGATTGCCAACGTCCTGCAACATCTCCAGGACCCGATTGGGGCGATCGCGCAGGTGGCGCGGGTCTGCAACCGTATCGTCGTTACCGAGACGGATTGGCTGCACGGGCAGTACGACGATGTGAAGGGGCTGATCTACTTCGACAAAGACAACCCTTACGTCTGGTTTCAGGTGAAGCCGATCCTGATCGAGGCCGTCCTGCGCCGGCTGGGCTTCGGCAATTTCTGCATCAGCCACCACACGCAACGCTTCGTGGAGGATGCGGAGCATCGCGGTGACGGTTCGCCGATCGGCCGCAGGACGGACGTCGATATTCCACACTTCACGGTCACGGCCGAGCGCATCGTTCCGATCGGGCTCCCGGGGACCACGGCAACCCAGGAGGTAGGGTGATGGCGACCATTCCGGGCGGGATCTTCGACGACGGCGAGCGCAGCCTTCTCGAGCAGCAGATCATCCAGGGGTTCCTGGACGTGAATGCCCTGGCCGCCGCGGATTTCGTCACCTCAACCCAGAACGCCATACTCGATGGCCCATTCGACCACGCGGTTCTTAATGGTCCATCCGCCCTGTCGGCCTTCGGAAACGGGGCGGAAAACATCCTCGTCGGCAATTTCGCGGACAACTTCCTCGACGGTGCCGGAGAGAACGACACCATGCTGCCCTCGGCCGGCGACGATACCGTCGAAGGGGGCGGGGGCGACGATGCGGTGCTCGCCTGGGACGGCGACGACCTCGTGCGCGGCGATGCCGGCAACGACGTCGTCTGGGGGAACAAGGGCGACGACACGATCGAGAGCGGTGCCGGCGACGACTGGGCGTTCGGCGGGCAGGGCAATGATCTCGTCGAAGGCGGCGAGGGCAACGACAGTGGCTTCGGCGACCTCGGCGACGACACCGTCATGGGCGAGGGCGGCAACGACTGGATCTTCGGCGCCAAGGGCAATGACCTGCTGCTCGGCGGCGACGGCGCCGATACCGCCTATGCGGGGCAGGGAGCGGACACCGTGGAGGGTGGCGATGGCGCCGACAAGCTGTTCGGCGACGGCGGGAACGACCTTGTCGCCGGCGAGGCGGGGGACGACCAAATCTATGGTGCCGCCGGAACCGACACACTGGCGGGCGATGCTGGTGCCGATGGCCTGTTCGGCGGAAGCGATGCGGACCTCCTCCAGGGCGGTGCCGGAGCAGACACGCTGTCGGGGGATCGCGGCGACGATTCACTGATCGGCGGTGCCGAAGGCGACGCCTTCTTCTTTGCCGGCGACGGCGGCGACGACGTCGTCCTCGACTTCAGCGACGAAGATCGCCTCGTGTTCCTCAGCAGCATGAACGGGATCGCATTCGCCAGCCCCTCCGATGTCCTGGCCCGCGCGTCGGCCTTCGGCGATGCGGTGGTCATCGACCTCGGCGACGGCAACTCGGTCACGGTCATCGGCATCACGCTGCAGCAGCTCCAGGCGGAACCGGCGAAATTTATCAGCGTCATCGATCAGTTCGAACTCTAGAGTCGTCGACCCCGATGTCGGCACGACCCGTCTGCGTCCTGTTCGGGGCGACCGGCCAGGACGGGCGGTTGCTCGCCCGACGCTTCGCCGCGGGAGGGTATGCAGTCGTTGGCGTGAGCCGCCGCCCGGAAGCCGAGGCGCGACGCGACATCGGTGTCCATGGCGACAACTTCGCCCATCTGGTCGGTTGTTTTTCCGCCTCGGCCGGTGCGACCGCGGCGCTTCTGTCGGCCACCGACCCGGCGGTGATCGTCAACGTCGCCGGTATGTCCTCGGTGGGGGCCTCCTTCGAGCGGCCGATGGATACACTCCTCGACAACGGCCAGCTCAATCTGTTCATCCTTGAGGCGCTGCGCCTCGGTGCGTGCCGCGCCCGTTACATCTTTGCGTCTTCCGGCGAGCTGTTCGGCGAAACAGCGCAGGGCGGGGCATCGGCCGCCGCGCGGCCCGATCCTCGCAGTCCTTACGCCGTGTCGAAGGCCGCCGCGGCGATGGTCCTGCGCAACTATCGCGCGGCCTATGGGGTCGACGCCGCCTTGGCCCACCTGTTCCCCCACGAATCACCGCTGCGGCCGGCTTACTTCGTCCTCCCGAAGCTGGCTCGCGCGGTCGTCGATCTGCACAAGGGGCGCATCGCCCGCATATCTCTCGGTCGCACCGATGTCGTGCGCGACTGGGGGTGGGCAGAGGACCACATGGACGCGGTCTATCGGCAGGCACGACTGCCCGTGCCGCTCGACCTGGTGATCGCAACGGGCGTCGGCACGTCGCTCGACGAGATGGTCCGCCACGGCCTCGGGCGTTTCGGCTTCGCCGACGACGGGCGGGTCGTCCGCGATCCCGCGATGGTCCGCCCGTCGGACCTGGGGCGGTCGGTGGGGGATCCGGTGGGGGCTCGGCATGCGCTCGGCTGGCGGGCCCGCGTCACCGGCACGGCCGTGCTGGACCGCCTGATCGATGCCGTCTGCGAGGCGGAGGCGACTTCCGCTACGCAGGCAGACCGCCTGGAGCCGGTCGCAGCCCCATAAGCGGCGCTATCCGTTCGCCGGAGAAGTGGCCGCGCAAGGCTTCCGCGGCGCGGCGGCCGATCGTCCGTCCGGCATCGGGGGCGCCAGCGAGTTCCCGCATATAGACGGCGGCCGCACGTTCGTCGGGCTCGGCCCATTCCTGTCCCAGCCAGTCCGGATAGGCATCCCGCTTCACGGGGACGAGACGGTAGGGCACGAGGCACGCCGTCGAAATCGTCATGAAATCCATCGGACCGGAGTAGCCGGTGGCGATGACCGGGCGGCCCATCATCATCGCCTGCGCGATGCCCAACCCCAGTCCCTCGGAGCGGTGGAGCGAAACGAAGCAGTCGGCGGATTCGTAGAGGTCGTTCATCTCGATGGCGGAGAAGTTTCCTTCCAGCACGCGGATGCGGCGATCTCCGGCGGCAAGCCGGCGGAACGCCTCCAGGCCGGCGGAATTGTGGTGTCCATTGCTCAGCTTGAGCAGCAGTTCGACCGGTTCCTTGCCCTCGGGAAAGGCATTGCGAAAGGCGCGGACGATGCCTTCCGGGTTCTTTCGATCGATGAACGACCGGGCATCGAACACGCCGAGGAAGCGATAGCCGCACCGATCGGCGCCGAAGCTGCCGCCTCCGGCGGCGCTGGGTGCGAAATCCGCGGCACGAAGGATCGGCGGGCAGATCCGGACCGGGCAACGGGAAACCGGCGCGATCGCCGAGCGGACGAACTCCGACGCGACCCAGATCTCGTCGAGCAGCATGCTCGGGGCAGCCATCCGCCGCGTCATCGCCGCCAGTTCCCAGTACCAGTAGCCAACGCGGTGCCGCGCGTGCCGCCATAGCCGCTCGAACTTCACCACGGCGTCCAGCGTCAAGTCCGCGTTGGCATGGAGAACGAGCAGCGATGTCGCCGTCCGCTCGACCTCGTCGGCCGGCGCCAGGAGGTCGAGGGTTTCGGGAGTGTGGCCGGCCGCGGTCAGGGCCTGGACGACGCCATGGGCACTGTGGCCCACGCCGGAAGTGGTCGCAAAAGGACCGACAATGACGGTGCTCCCGCGCGAGGCAACGGGTCGGTCGGGCACGGGCGAATCGGGTTGCCGAGTCAGCGCGGGAAGCCCTAGCCGGGCGAGCGCGCCTTCGATGGTCCGAACCGTAACGCGTCGACCAGCGCTTGCCCCGAGCATGTGCTCCCGCAGTCGAGGCTCGGATGCCAACAGCCGCAGTATCCGCGCCGGGGCGCCATCGTGTGGCCGCCACAGCCAGACTCGCAGAACCTGCGCGAGCGCCGGCCGCAGGCGTTCCGGCCGCGCGCCCTCGAGGATTGCCATCATGGCCGCGGCGGCCGGGTTCCGGATATCGGTGAGGCGGCGATCGGGCGCGAAGAGGCGCAGCAAGGCGGCATCCAGCAGGCTCACCGGCTGAGTCCCAGCCCTTGCCGGAGAAGGGGGCATCGCCACCGCGTCCAGGTCGGTCGCGATGGCCTCGGTCGTGTTGCAGTCCGCCGTCCAGTCGGCGAGACCCATCGTCAGGAACCAGGCGATGTAGGCCACGAGGCTGTCGCGATCGGAAAGATCGAAGCTGTCGGCCAGATCGGATCGCGCGCCGTGCAGCAGCAAGGGAAGCGCTGGCAGTGCGAATGCCTCGGTGTCCGCGTCCACCGTATGTGCCACACTCCAAGTGAGGGTGCTCGGACGCCCGTTGGCAGGCGGCGCAACCGGCCGTGGGGCGGTCAGCGCCTCGGCTGTCGAGACGTCGACGGCGCCCCAATCGTGCAGTGCAGCGCGCAGCGGCGGCAGCGCCGTGCGGCGACCTTTCGCATCCGCTTCCAGGTACGTGGCGTATGCTGACTGAATGTCGGCGGGCGGATCGGCGAACCGGCACAGCAGCTGCAGGATGCGCGGGATTGTCCCCGCGTAGGGCAGATCGGGCGTTGCGGCGACAGGCTCCAGCAGCCAGCCTTGCCGCAGCAGATCGGTCGGCGACACCTCGCCGGCCCGGATGGCCCGGTGCATGGCCTTCCGCAGCATCGGCGACAGCGCCCGGCCATCGGGCATCCGGTCATACGCGTACGGGCGCAGGGTCTGCGCCAGATCCTGGCGCGCCACCAGTTGCCGCCCGTAGGCTCGCAGCAGCCGGTCGACCGCCCCGCCCGGCGGTTGGGGCAGCGGCATGTGCCGGCTGATGCCGGCCCCGAACATCTCGAACCCGGAATAGTGAAAGAACACCAGCCTCTCGGCACCGGCGCTCCAGCGCCCGTCCCGGACGGTGAGACGCCGCTCATGGATATTCCAGTACGCGACGTTGTAGCCGGGATGGCGAATGACGCGCACGGCGTCGGACAGGGCCGGAAAGTGATCGACGACCTTCTGGTCGACGAAGGTGCCGTTGCCGGCATCCTCGATGCAGTTCCAGGCGATCTGGTCACGCCACCAGCCGACGAGGCGCCGCGCCTCCGGCCGGTCGCGGACGCCGATGAAGCCGAGATTGAACTGCCCGCTCACGCTGACGGCGCGCAGTGCCCAGTTCGGGTGGGGATCGGTCGTCACCAGATGGGGCGTCAGCACCAGTTCGGCGCCGCCGTCCCATGCGGCGTCGACCGCGGCAAGCCGATCGAACAGGACGATGTCGGGGTCGAAGTACAGGACTTCCTCGAATCCCTGCTGCCATAGCCACCGGATGACGTCGGGTTTGATCGCCGTGCAGAATTCGGTGACGTTGTAGAGCCGGCGGCGGACTTCGAGATCCGGCACCGCCATCTCGGGCGGCGTCAGGACATGCGTGCCTGCCGGCAGCGATCCCCGGTCGGCGGGCGTGGCCCGCTCGCATGCCAGCACGACGAAGCGGGCATGGTGCGGCAGATGGCGGGTGGCACTGTCCATCAGGGCGCCCACGCGAGCGAGGTAGTTGGGAGCGCAGATCGAGAAGACGGCCCGGCGGGCGCGGGCGGGCAGCTTGGCCATGAAGGAGCCCTGTTGGAAGACACGGATCGATCCGGATGGGACTGCCGCTCGGATCGATCGGCATAGTGTAGCTCGCTGCGCCCTTGTTGCACCAAAACTCGCACCGGACCGGCACCACTCGACCGATGGCTGCGGCCGCCGGTCCGACCGCCCGGCCCGCGCGAATGCGCCGCTGTCCGGGGTGGCGGGGCCTTGTTACGATGCCCGGGCCTGGGTTGGCGGCCCGCACGCGGCTGCCGCTGGCCGGTTCAACCGCAGAGGGCGCGCGGGTTCGATGCACGGCACCATTTGCCCGATCGCAGGGACGGCCCACCCATGAAGCTTGACTGCTACGTCACCGGCGCCGTCGCCTGCGAGATCGTCCCGGCGCCGCAGGATCGCGCCTGGATGGATGCCTCGCCGGAGCGCTATCCCTATCGCTGCCTGCCGCTCAACATCGCCAACGCGTTCGGCTGGCACGTCCTTGCGCCGTGCCCGATCGACATCGCGTACAATGGCGGCCCCGACAAGACCGACATCGTGGTTTCCTCGCCGGATCCCGTCCCGGGCTTCGAGCATGTCTGCCAGTCGCATTTCCACCGCGGCGTCGTCACCTTCCATCCGGGCTATCTCTTCCGCACCGCGCCCGGCTGGAACCTGCTGGTGTCGGGCCCCGTCAACTGGCCCAAGGACGGCATTCAGCCGCTGACCGGGATCGTCGAGACCGACTGGCTGCCCTTCCCCTTCACCATGAACTGGCAGCTGACGCGGCCGGGCCGCGTCCGCTTCGAGCGGGGCGAGCCCTTCTGCCAGATCGTCCCGGTCCCGGCCGGCGGCCTCGACGGCGTCGCGCCGGCCATCCGCGCGATCGACGACGACCCTGCCCTGAAGGCGGAGTACGAGGCCTATCGCGACCGCCGGACCGAGTTCCTGGCCAGCCTCGCCCGCGGCGAACAGGAGGCGGTGCGCGAAGGCTGGCAGAAATTCTATTTCCGCGGCCGCCTGCCGACGGGCACCCGGGCGCCGCCCAGCCATGCCTCCAAGCTGCGCCTGGCCGACCCGGTCGACATGCGGCCGCCCCCCGCCGCGGCCGCCGGGCCGGCCGCAGTTCCGCCGGCGGCGACGCCGGCGGGCGCACGCTTGCCGCCGGGCCTGTCCAAGCGCCCGGTCCCGGTCAGCCGGCGCCGCCATGCCGTTCTCGGCATCGCCCGGGCGGACTACGGCTTCGCCGCCGGGCGGCACCTGATGCCGCTCGGCGCCGCCGAGATCGAGGCGGCCTCGCTGCACTATCCGATCTGCTTCACGCGCGATCCGCACGGCGCCGTCGCCGTCGTCGGCGACCGCGAGGCCGTCAACCTCTTCATCGCCGGCGGCGCATGGGCCGGCGGCGCCTATGTCCCGGCCGTCGTCCGGCAATATCCCTTCTCGGTCGAGGCCGAGCCCGCCGGGCAGCAATGGTTCCTCGCGCTCGACGAGGCCTGCCCGTGGCTCGATCCGGCAGCACCCGCCAAGCTGATCGCCGACGGCGGCCTGTCGGACGCCGGAAAGGCCGGCGCGGCCGTCGCCGAGGCGCTGATGCGCCAGCAGGTGGCGGCGGCGGACTTCGTCGGCCGGATGATCGAGCGCCGCCTCCTGGTGCCGGCCGCCGCCAACCAGGACCATCCGATCGCCGCCCGGCCCGAGTTCGCGCAGTTGCTCGTCGTCGACCATGTCCGCTACGGTTCGCTGCCCTCGGCGATCGCCGAGGAATGGCGTCGGGCGGGCTGGAGCACGCTCGTCGCCGCCCATGTCCGATCCCTCGGCAACTGGCGGCGGCTGGCCCAGATGGCCGGCGCGCACGGCAAGACGGGAGCGCCCGCATGAGTTTCGCCGACACCACAGCCGCCTTCACCCGTGCCGTCGCGGCCGGCGACGGCGCGGGGCTGGCCGCCCTCTTCACGGAGGACGGAACCTATGTCGACGGGTTCTACGGGCCCTTCGTCGGCCGGGCCGCCATCGCCGAGATGCTGCAGCACCATTTCCATGGGGCGGCCGAGGATTTCCGCTGGGACATGGCGGACCCGGTTTCCGACGGCCGCACCGGCTATGCCCGCTATCTCTTCAGCTACACCTCGACCATGGCCGAGGCGGCGGGCCGCCGCGTGATCTTCTCCGGCATCGGCTGCTTCGAGCTGGCGCCGGACGGGGCCATCCGGCGCTATTCGGAGGTCTTCGACCGCGGCATGGCGCTGGCCCAGCTCGATTTCGCGCCGGACCGCATCCGCAAGGCGCTGCTGCGCTGGGCGGCGGCGGAAGCCGCGCGGCCAGAGGCGGCGGCGCACCGCCGCTGACACGGGCCGGCGCCATGTGCGGACGCTACAGCATCACCACCGCGCCGGAGGCGCTGGCCCGCCTCTTCGGCACCGTCGGGCCGATCCCCAACCTGCCGCCGCGCTACAATCTCGCGCCGACGCAGGATGCGCCGGTCGTCCGCCGCGGCCGCGACGGGCTGCGGCTGACGCTGGTCCGCTGGGGCCTCATCCCGTCCTGGTCGAAGGGGCCCGACGCCCGCTTCGCGATGATCAACGCCCGCGCCGACACGCTGGCCGCCAAGCCGGCCTACCGCAACGCCTTCCGCGACCGCCGCTGCCTCGTTCCGGCCGACGGCTTCTACGAGTGGCAGGCGGTTCCGGGCGGCGGCAAGCAGCCGATGCGGATCGTCCGCTCCGACCGCGAACCCTTCGCCTTCGCCGGCATCTGGGAGCGCTGGTCGCCCGGCCCGGACGAGCCGGCGATCGACAGCTTTGCCATCGTCACCACCGACGCCAACGACCGCCTGCGGTCGATCCACGACCGGATGCCGGTGGTGCTCGATCCGGCGGACTGGGAGCGCTGGATCGCGGGGCCGGCCGAGGCGGTGGCCGACCTGTTGCGCCCGGCGCCCGAGGACGCCTTCGTCGCCTACCCCGTCTCGGCCCGGGTCGGCAATGTCCGCAACGACGATGCGGAGCTGCTGGCGGAGGCGGCGCCGGCGGCCTGAACCCGCCCGATTCCGGGCGCCATCTGTTCCGCTCGTGGAGCGTGCAGTAACTTGCGGCATCGCGAGTCGTAATGGAACTGCCGCATGGCTGCCGACCAGCCCGCCTTTGACCTGCCCCCGGACAGCCATCTGCAATGGATCGGCAGCACCGACGTCGAGCAGTTTCACCGGGTCGGCCGACGCTATCGCGGCTTCCTGGTCGACGATACCGGGCTCAGGCCGGACCATCGCCTGCTCGATATCGGCTGCGGCACCGGCCGTATGGCGATCGCGCTGGCCGACCTGCTGCGCGCGCCGGGCGGTTATGTCGGCTTCGACGTCTGGCGCGACGGGATCGAATGGTGCCGGCGCGAGATCGGCGCCCGGCGCCCGGAGTTCACCTTCGTCCACGCCGACGTCGCCGAGCCCTTCCTCAATCCCGGCGGCACCCAGCCGCTCACCGATTGGCGCTTTCCGGCCGCCGACGGCAGCATCGACCGGGCGCTGGCGCTGTCGGTCTTCACCCATCTCGACGGGCCGACGACGCGCCACTACCTGCGCGAACTCGCCCGCGTGCTGCAGCCCGACGGCCGGGCGCTGCTGACCTTCTTTATCGTCGATGCCGTCGGCGAAGCCCATCTGCGCGGCTGGCCCGGCGGACCGGAAGCCCTGGCGGGGGACCGGGCGCCGCTGCTGATGCGCTTCGGCAAGGACCTTTTCACCGCCTGGGATCCGGCGGCGATCGAGGATGCCGCCGCGGCAGCCGGCCTCGTCATCCTCGGGCGGGAGCCGGGCGACTGGTGCGGCCGGCCCCCGGCCCGTCCCGACCGCCCGCACCATCAGGACCATCTGGTGCTCGGCCGGCCGGGCGCGCACCCCTGACGGTGCTGCGGGCTCAGCGCCGCCCGGTCGAGCGGGTGCCGATATTGAGCCGGGGCACGCGCAGCCGCGTCTCCCGGTGGACGATATAGAGGCCGCTGCCGGCGACGATCGCCGCGCCGACCCAGAGCAGCGTGTCCGGGATCTCGCCCCATACGGCATAGCCGATCGCGGTGCCCCACAGCATGGCGGTGTAGTCGAAGGGCGCGATCACCGCGACCGGGGTGATGCGGAAGGCCTGCGTCATCAGGAGCTGCGCCACGCCGCCGATCAGGCCGACCAGCGCCAGCAGCAGCCACTCGGTCATCCCCGGCGGCTCGATCCAGACGAACGGCATGGCCAGCCCGGCGACGATCGTCGAGCACATGGTGAAGTAGAAGGTGATGGCCGTCGTCGTGTCGGTCTTGCCGAGATTGCGCATCAGGATCATCGCCAGCGAATAGCCGACGGTGCCGAGGAGCGCGATGCCGGCACCCACCTCGAACAGGTCGAGGCCCGGGCGCACCATCACGAGCACGCCGACGAAGCCGACGACGACCGCCGTCCAGCGGCGGATGCCGACCTTCTCCCGCAGCAGCGGCACCGACAGCGCGGTCACGAACAGGGGAGCGGCGAAGCCGATGGCGATCACGTCGGCCAGCGGCATGACGCGGAAGGCGTGGAAGAAGCAGATCATCGACCCCAGGCCGACGATGCAGCGGAGCGCGTGCATGCCCGGCCGCTTCGTCTTCAGGCGCTGGATGCCACCCTGGTGCACGACCATGATCACGATCGGGACGAGCGCGAAGAGGCTGCGGAAGAAGACGACCTGCATCGTCGGGAAGGTCTGGCTCAGCCACTTGATGAGCGCGTCCATGACGACGAAGCAGGCGACCGCGGCCAGCATCAGCAGGATGCCGCGTCCGGGCTGGTCGCCGGACAATGCGGCCGGCGCCGGGCTGGCGGGTACCGGGGCGGCGGGCGGCGGCCTCATGCCGTGCCGTTCCAGGCCGGCGGATCGGCCAGCGTGCCGCGCGGCAGGCGCTCGACATGGGCGGCGACCGCTCCGGCGCGCGTGATCCAGACGTCGCCCGCAGCCCCCGCGATGTGCGCCAGCGCGCGGCGCAGATGGCGCAGGCGGTGGGGCTGCCCGACCAGATAGGCGTGCAGCGCGATCCCCATCACCAGCGGCGCATCGGCCGCCTGCTCGCGCATCTCGTCGAACTGGTCGACGATCATGTCGGCGAAGGCGTCGGCGTCCATCCGGCGGGCGACGATGGCCGGGATGTCGTTCAACTCCTGCGGGTAGGGGACGGAAAGCAGCGGCCCGGCGCGGGTCGCCATCCAGACCGGCTGGTCGTCCATCGCCCAGTCCAGGACGTAGCGGTAGCCGGCCTCCTTCAGGAGGTCCGGGGTGACCCGGCTTTCCGATATCCAGGGACCGAGCCAGCCGGCCGGCTGGCGGCCCTCGTGCCGGGTCATCGAAGCGGTCGCGGCGGCGATCAGCGCGCGCTCGTCGTCCTCGTCCAGCACGCCCTGGCGCTCGGCATTGGTGCGGCCGTGGCCGACCATCTCGTCGCCGCGGTCGCGGAACGCCGCCACCAGTTCGGGGCAGTGGGCGTAGAGGCTGGTGTTGAGCAGTACGGACGCCGGCAGCGACAGCGCCGCGAACAGCTCCAGCAGGCGCCAGGCGCCGACGCGGTTGCCATAGTCGCGCCATGCGAAATTCAGGACGTCCGGCTGCGGGCCGCCCGGCGCCAGCTCGGCCCCCAGCCCCTCGCCGAAGGCGAAATGCTCGAGGTTGAGGCCGATATAGACGGCGAGCCGTCGCCCGTTGGGCCAGTCGTAGACCGGCCGCTTGGGCAAGGCGGAATAGCCGTAGCGGCCATGGGTGGGCAGGCGCATCGGGGGGCGGGGCTCCGTCGGATCGGGGCCGCATACTGCGTGGCGGATGGGGCCGGGTCCAGCCCGGTCCCGTGACGGTCGGGCCGCCCGGCGCCGCGCGCTTCGCCGCCGGTCCCGCGACCCTGGCAATGCGTCGCATGGCGGCTGCGCGGCGAGGTTCTGATATGTTGTAACGCCGAGCCCGCCAGCGCAGCCGGCGTCAATCGGCGCTTGCGGCCGTTATTGAGAATGACTATCACGTTGCTGCACCGCATACAGACGGGGACGGAATCACGATGAACGGACGGGCAACCTCCGGGGCGCGGACGCGGCCCCTGGCCGCATGCATTGCCGCGCTGGCTCTGGGCGTGGCGCCTCTGCCGGCACTGGCGGCGGATGCGCCCGTCCTGGTGGAACTGAACCGGCTGGAGGAGCGCGGCGCGGATTGCCGCGCCTATCTCGTTCTCGACAACCGTGGCAAGACGCCGTTCGAGGCGTTCAAGCTCGATCTGGTGGTGTTCGACAAGGGTGGGGTGATCGCGCGGCGCCTTGCGCTCGATGTCGGCCCGATGCGGGCCCAGAAGAAGGGCGTGAAGGTCTTCGACCTGGCGGGCATCGGCTGCGGCGACGTCACCTCGATCCTGGTCAACGACGTCATCGAGTGCGGCGGCCAGGATCGCGACTGCGTCGCCCTGATGGAAGTGGCGAGCCGCGGCGCGGTCAAGCTGACGAAGTAGGCCAGGGGAAGACCCGACATGGATACCACCACCGCCGCCGACGTCGCCGTGCCGGCCATTTCCGAGGTCGCAGGTTCCGCCGTCGCCCATGCGGCCGGCCACCTGTCCTTCACCGACTTCTTCCTGATGGCCGATCCGGTCGTGAAGGCGGTGATGCTGATCCTGGTGCTGGGCTCGATCGGGGTCTGGGCGGTGGTGGTCGAGAAGATCGCCCGCGGCCGCCGGCTGCGGCGCCAGGTCGCGGCATTCTCCGACACCCTGGTCGCCGGACGCGGCCTCGACCCGGCGCAGAGCCCGTTCGCCCGGCAGGTGCTGGGCGCAGCTGCCCGCGAACTGGCCTACGACCCCGACGAGGAGAGCCTGGGCGAGCGCCGTGCGCGCGTCGAACGGGCCGCGCGGCGCGCCGGTTTCGACGAGCTGAAGGTGCTCGAGACCGGGCTGCCGTTCCTGGCGACGGTGTCGTCGGCCGGCCCCTTCATCGGCCTGTTCGGCACGGTCTGGGGCATCATGAACAGCTTCTCGGCGATCGCCGCCTCGCAGGACACCAGCTTGGCCGTGGTCGCGCCGGGCATCGCCGAAGCCCTCTTCGCCACCGCCCTCGGCCTCGTCGCCGCGGTTCCGGCGGTCATCGCCTACAACCGCTACGCCACGGCCCTGCGCCGCCTCCAGGGGGAGGTGTCGGCGGCGGTCGAGCGCCTGGGCGGCGAACTCGTGCATCGCCGCGCCGCCCAGCACCGCATGGCGGCGTGAGGGGACGCGCGCCATGGCCGGAATGATCGACATGGGCGGCGGCGGCGACGAGGGGCCGGCGCTGGCGGGCGAGATCAACGTCACACCCTTCGTCGACGTGATGCTGGTGCTGCTGATCGTCTTCATGGTGGCGGCGCCCCTGATGATGGCGGGCGTCCCGGTGCAGCTGCCCAAGAGCGAGGCCGCGCGGGTCAGTGCCCCGCGCGAGCCGCTGGTCGTCAGCATCGATCGCGAGGGCAAGATCTTCCTGCGCCAGGATGCCGTCGAGCCGGACAGCCTGCGCGAAGCGCTGCACAAGCTGGCGGAGACGGAGAAGGACGCCGTCGTCTATGTCCGCGCCGACCGGACGATCCCCTATGGTCGGGCGATGGAGGTGCTCGGCATCGTGTCGGCATCCGGCTTCGGCCGCGTATCCCTGCTGTCCGAGGCGTCGGCCGCGTCGGCGCCGGCCGCGCAGCGCTGAGCGGGGACCGGTTTGGCTTCCGGAAAGGCGCTGCGCTGGCCGCTGGTTGCCTCCTTCGTCGGCCATGCGGCCGTGGTCGGGGGGCTGGTCGCCTACGAGTCGATGCAGCCCGAGCCGCCGCCCAAGCCGGTCGAGATCGTCATGGCGGCGGTCCCGACCAGCATGGACGCCCTGTCCATGAAGGCCGAGGAGACCCAGGCGGTGCAGCCCGACGCGGCGCAGACCGTCAAGCCGGTCGATACCGCGACGCCCGTCCCCGTCGAGGCGGCGCGGCCGGTGCCGGTCGACGAGGTGAAGCCCGTCGACACCGCCGCGACGCCGCCGCCCCCACCGCCGGACGAGGTGAAGACGGCCAAGGCCGAGGAGATTCCGGTCGAGGATCCGGTCGAGGAGGTCGCCGAGATCGACCCGACCGAGGCGCTGCCGGTAGAGGAGCGGGTCGAGACGGTCGCCCGCGACGTGACGCCGCCGCGGCCGAAGCCGCCACGTGCCAAGCCGCGCCCGCGCCGCGAGCCGACGCCGGTGGTCGCCAAGGCGCCGCCGATCGCCGATCCGAGCCAGGCGCCGCCGGCACCTGCCCCGGTCGCCGACACGCCCCCGGCGCCTGCCAGCCCGGCGCCCCCGGCGCAGACTGCGATGCTGTCGGCGCCGGCCCCCCGGCCCGCCCGTCCGTCCGGCCCGTCGCAGTCCTATCTCGCCGCGCTGCGCGCGCAGCTCGAACGGCACAAGACCTACCCGCCGGTCGCCCAGCGCCGGCGCATGGAGGGCACCGCGACCGTCCGCTTCGCGATCGCCCGCGACGGCCGCATCCTCAGCCATCGGCTGGTGCGCAGCTCCGGCCACTCGCTGCTCGATCGCGAGGTCGAGGAACTGCTGCAGCGGGCCTCGCCCCTGCCGGCACTGCCGGCCGACGTCGACGGCGACCAGCTCGAGATCGTCGTCCCGATCAGCTTCTACCTGCGCTGACGCCGGCTACCGCAGCAGCAGGATCGCGAGCATCGCCGAGCCGATGGCGATGCGGTACCAGGCGAAGGGGACGAAGCCGTGGCGGGCGACGAAGCCGACCACCGCCCGGACGACGACGAGTGCGGCCAGGAAGGCCGTGAGAAAGCCGATGGCGATGACGAGGCCGCCGGCGCCGTCCAGGGAAGCCCGGTTCTTGAAGAGGTCGTAGGCGGTCGCCGCCGCCATCGTCGGCACCGCGAGGTGGAACGAGAACTCGGTCGCGACCCGGCGATCCAGGCCGAGCAGGACGCCGCCCAGGATCGTGGCGCCGGAGCGCGATACGCCCGGGATCATCGCCACCGTCTGGCACAGCCCGATCTTGAGCGCGAGGCGGAAGCGGATATCGTCGACGGCATGGACCGCCGGTGCCGGCTTCAGGCGCTCGATCGCGATGATGGCGATCCCGCCCACGATCAGCGCGATCGAGACCACCCAGGGCGAAAACAGCACGGTCTTGATGAAGCCATGGGCGAGGACGCCGATCACCAGGGCCGGCGCCACGCCGAAGAACAGGTTGCCGTAGAAGCGCTGGACGCTCGTGTCGGAGGCGACCCGGAACAGCCCGCCGAACAGCCGCGCGCGATAGAGCCAGCACACGGCGAGGATGGCCCCCAGCTGGATCGCGATCTCGAAGACCTTGCCCGGCGGCCCCCGGAACCCGATGAGGTCGATGGCGAGCAGCAGATGCCCGGTCGAGGACACCGGGATGAACTCGGTCAGGCCTTCCAGCAGTCCGAGGAAGGCGGCTTGCAACCCGGTCGAGAGGTCCATCGGATGTCCCGAGCGCGGGTGTTGCTGGCGTGAAGGGAGCTGGCGTGAAGGGCCGGGAGGGAGATGGTGGGCGCGGTAGGGATTGAACCTACGACCCCCGCGGTGTGAACACGGTGCTCTCCCACTGAGCTACGCGCCCGCCCGGCGGATGGCTTATAGTGGCCCGGGTCCGGCGAAGTCAACAATGCCGGGGAGGCGCGGCACATGCTGGGAGCGCGACTTCTGCAAAGGCTGTGGGCGGCGGCGGTGTTGCTCGTCCCGGCCTCCTCCGCGGCGGCGCTGCCGCCTCTGGTCCTCCACTACGACGTCTACGCCGCCGGCCTGCCGGCGCTGTCGCTGCGCCTCGACATCCACCTGTCGGACGACCGCTATCGGATCGTCGCCGAGATGGAGACCCGCGGGGTCGCGGGATTTCTCTATTCCTGGCGCCATCGCGGTGTGGCCGACGGGCGGATCGAGCAGGGCATCCTCTATCCGGCGCAGTACCGTGCCGTCAGCGACTCCGGCGGCAGCGTGAAGGTCGCGACGCTCGCCTATGCGCCGGACGGCGGCGTCGTCGCTTCGGCCGACCCGGTCGCGGAGGAGGGGCGCGACCCGGTGCCGGCCGAACTGACCCGCGGCTCGGTCGACATCCTGACGGCGGTGCTCATGGTCACCCGGACCATGGACCGGACCGGCCGCTGCGAGGGCAGGGTGCCGGTCTATGACGGGCGTCGGCGCTACGATCTCGTCTTCGCCGACGGCGGTGCCGATCGCGCCAGTGCGATCACCGTCTCGGCCGTCCGGCGTTGCCAGGCGACGATGCGGCGGCTGGCGGGCTTCCTCCGAACGCTGTCGTCCTGGGACGACGGCGACGAGGCGCGCGCGGCCGCGATCTCGGTCGCGACCTTGCGCGACGACCTGCCGGCGCTGCCGGTCCGCCTCGACCTCGCGACGCCGGTCGGAATGGCGCGCGCGGAACTCACGGCGGTCCATGTCGACGGCCGGGCGATCATCCCGTCCGGCGACGGAACGCAGGTCGCCCGGACCCGACCGTCCGGTCCCAACCTGCCGCGCCGCTGAGTCTGTTCAGGCCGAGAGACGCGCGATGACGGCCGGCAGGTCGGCGAAGTCGTCGATCGTGGCGTCCGCGTGGAGTTCGTCGAGCGGCACCCGCGCATAGCCCCAGGACACGGCGACGACGGGAACGCCGGCCGCCTTGGCGGTGGCGATGTCGTGCTCGTTGTCGCCGACCATCAGCGCCGCCGAAGGCGGCAGTCCGAGGCCGGCGATGGCCGCCAGCAGCGGCGCCGGGTCGGGCTTCTTGACCGGCAGGGTGTCGCCGCCGACGACCGAGGTCAGGAAGCGGTCGAGCCCGAGGCTGGCCAGCATCAGGCGGCTCGCCCGTTCCGGCTTGTTGGTGCACAGGCCCAGGCGATGGCCGGCCGCCGCCAGCCGTTCCAGGGTCGCGACGACACCGGGATAGGGCCGGGTGCTGTCGGCCGAGATCGGTTCGTAGATCGCCAGGAACCGCCGCGTCAGCGCCTGCAGTTCGTCGCCGGCGATCGCCCGGCCGGCGCCGACGAAGCCGCGCTCGACCAGCTTCATGGCGCCGTCGCCGATCATCCGGCGGACCGCCGCGATCGGGTGCGGCGGCAGGTTCTCCTCCGCGAGCAGGCGATTGAGGGCGGTGCGGAGGTCGTCGGCGCTGTCGACCAGCGTGCCGTCGAAGTCGAACACGATCGCGGGGAAGCGCTGCGGCGTCATCGAAGGTCACAATCTTTGACGGTCGGCCGGCTTGACCCTGCGTCGGCCGGACGGATATCCGACCCTTCGGACGCGTTCTCCTGCCAGCCTTGGGGGGAGGGTGCCGGGAATCCTAGCCGCTCGGGATGCCGATGACCACAGCCGACACCGCTTCGGGGGCCGCCACCCTCGCCATCGTCCTCGCTGCCGGCGAAGGCACCCGCATGCGGTCGAGCCTGCCGAAGGTGATGCACCGCGTCGCCGGCCGGCCGATGGTCGGCCATGTCCTGGACGCCGTGGCCGCGGCCGGCATCGACCGCGTCGCGGTCGTCGTCGGTCCGGGCATGGAGGCGCTGGTGCGCTGGGTCGCGCCGCATCCGACGCCGGTGCAAGCCGAGCGCCGCGGCACCGCCCATGCGGTGCTGGCCGCGCGGGCCGAGATCGCGGCCGGCGCCGGCGATCTGCTCGTCGTCTTCGGCGACACGCCGCTGGTCTCGCCCGCGACGATCGGCCGCCTCCTGGCCGAGCGCCGGCGCGGCGCGGCGGTCGCGGTGCTGGGCTTCCGGCCGGCGGACCCATCGCCCTACGGCCGTTTCGTGCTGGGCGCCGACGGGGGGCTGGAGCGCATCGTCGAGGCCAAGGACGCCACGCCGGAAGAGCGCGCCATCGGGCTCTGCAATGCCGGCCTGATGGCGATCGAGGGCGCGCGCGCCCTCGACCTTCTCGACCGGGTCGGCTGTGACAACGCCAAGGGCGAATTCTACCTGACCGACCTCGTCGCCGTCGCCCGCGGGCTGGGGCTCGCGTGCCGCTTCGCCGAAGCGCCGGAGGCCGAGCTGATGGGGGTGAACACGCGCCTCGACCTCGCCCAGGCCGAGGCGGCGATGCAGGACCGGCTGCGCCGCCGCGCGATGGCCGAGGGGGCGACGCTGGTCGCGCCGGAAACGGTGTTCCTCGCCGCCGACACCCGCCTCGGCCGCGACGTCGTGGTATATCCGCACGTCGTCTTCGGGCCGGGCGTCACGGTCGGCGAGGGCGCCGAGATCCGCTCCTTCAGCCATCTGGAGCAGGCGACGGTCGGCGCGGGCGCGCTGGTCGGCCCCTTCGCGCGGCTGCGGCCGGGCGCCGAGCTGGGCGAGGGCGCGCATGTCGGCAACTTCGTCGAGATCAAGGCGGCGACGCTGGGGGCGGGGGCCAAGGCGAACCACCTCGCCTATATCGGCGATGCCAGCGTCGGGGCCGGGGCCAACATCGGCGCCGGCACCATCACCTGCAATTATGACGGCTTCGGCAAGTATCGCACCGAGATCGGCGCCGGCGCCTTCATCGGCTCGAACACGGCGCTGGTCGCGCCGGTGAGCGTGGGGGCAGGGGCGATCGTCGGCGCCGGCAGCGTCGTCACCGACCCGGTGCCGGACGATTCGATCGCGATCGCCCGCGCCCGGCAATCGACCAGGCCGGGTATCGCCCCGGCCTACCGGGCGCTGCGCCGCGCCCGGCGCGAGGGGAAGGCATAGCAAGCATGTGCGGCATCATCGGCATTCTCGGCACCCAGCCGGTCGCTCCCCTCCTGCTGGAGGGGCTGAAGCGGCTGGAATATCGCGGCTATGACAGCGCCGGCATGGCGACGCTGGTCGACGGGCGGATCGACCGCCGCCGCGCCGAGGGCAAGCTCGCCCGGCTCGAGGCCGTGCTCGCCGGGGATCCGCTGGGCGGCATCGTCGGCATCGGCCATACCCGCTGGGCGACGCACGGCATGCCCAACGAGGCCAACGCCCATCCCCATGCCACGAGCCGCGTCGCGCTGGTCCACAACGGCATCATCGAGAACTTCGCCGAGCTGCGCGACGAGCTCCGCGCCCTCGGACACGCCTTCGAGAGCGAGACCGACACCGAGGCGGTCGCCCACCTCGTCAGCCATCACCTCGAATCCGGCCTGTCGCCGGAGCAGGCGGTGGCGGCGACGCTGAAGCGCCTGCACGGCGCCTTCGCCTTCGCCATGGTCTTCGCCGGGCACCATGACCTGATGATCGGCGCGCGGCGCGGCAGCGCGCTCGCGGTCGGCTATGGCGACGGCGAGATGTTCCTCGGCTCGGATGCGCTGGCGCTCGCCCCGCTGACGCGCCGCATCTCCTATCTCGAGGAGGGCGACTGGGTCGTCATCCGCCGGACCGGCGCCGAGGTGTTCGACGCCGAGGACCGGCCGGTCCGGCGCGCGGTGCGGGAGACGGCGGTGTCCGGTGCCTTCATCGGCAAGGGCAACCACCCGCACTTCATGCACAAGGAGATCTTCGAGCAGCCGGGGGTGATGGGCGACACGCTGCAGTCGCTGATGAACCCGGCGACGCGCTCGATCCACCTGCCGGACCTGCCCTTCGCGCTGGCCGACGTGCCGAAGGTGACGATCGTCGCCTGTGGCACCTCCTTCTATGCCGGGCTGGTGGCGAAATACTGGATCGAGCGGGTGGCGCGGGTGCCGGTCGAAATCGACATCGCGTCCGAGTTCCGCTATCGCGCGGCCGACATGCCCGAGGGTGGCGTCGCGCTCTTCATCTCGCAGTCGGGCGAGACGATCGACACGCTGGCGGCCCTGCGCTACGCCCGCCAGCAGGCGCAGAAGATCCTGGCCATCGTCAACGTGCCCGAGAGCACGATGGCGCGCGAGGCCGATGCCGTGCTCCAGACCGTGGCCGGCCCCGAGATCGGCGTCGCCTCGACCAAGGCGTTCACGACCCAGCTGATGGTGCTCGCGGCCTTCGCGCTGGCGCTGGCGCGGGCGAAGGGCAGGCTCGACGATGCGGGCGAGGCCGAACTGGCGCTGGCCCTGGCCGACCTGCCGGCCGCGGCGGCGGTCGTGCTGGCGGCGGAGCCGGCGCTGATCGCGGTCGCGGGCCATGTCGCCAAGGCGCGCGACGTCCTCTATCTCGGTCGCGGCACGGCCTATCCGATCGCCATGGAGGGGGCCCTCAAGCTGAAGGAGCTCTCCTACATCCACGCCGAGGGCTATGCCGCCGGCGAGATGAAGCACGGGCCGATCGCCCTCATCGACGACGCCGTGCCGATCGTGGTGGTGGCGCCGCCGGACGACCTCTTCGAGAAGACCGCCTCCAACATCCAGGAGTCGCTGGCGCGCGGCGGCCGGGTCATCATGCTGTCGGACGCGGCCGGCATCGCCCGCTTCGACGGCCGGCTGGAGGCCGCGTTCGAGATGCCGGCGATCCATCCCTTCGCCGCCCCGGTGCTCTATGCCCTTCCCGTGCAGCTCCTCGCCTATCATGTGGCAGTGCTGAAGGGCACCGACGTCGACCAGCCGCGCAACCTGGCCAAGAGCGTGGTGGTCGAATAGCCCGCGTGACCCCGATGGGCCGGCGCGACTAGAGTGCCGGCCCGGATCACGACCGAGCCCCCCAAGCGGAGGACATCATGCAGCTCAAGGACCCCTCGCTGTTCCGCCAGCAATGCTACGTCGACGGCGCCTGGATGGACGCCGACGGCGGCGGCACCATCGAGGTCACCAACCCCGCGAACGGCAAGGCGATCGGCACCGTGCCGAAGATGGGCGCGGCCGAGACGCGGCGCGCCATCGAGGCGGCCAATGCCGCCTGGCCGGCCTGGCGGGCCAAGACCGCCAAGGAGCGGTCGGTCATCCTGCGCAAATGGTTCGACCTGATGATGGCGAACCAGGACGACCTCGGCCAGATCATGACGACCGAGCAGGGCAAGCCGCTGGCCGAGGCCAAGGGCGAGATCGCCTATGCCGCCTCTTTCATCGAGTGGTTCGCCGAGGAGGGCAAGCGCATCTACGGCGACACCATCCCGCAGCACCAGGCCGACAAGCGCATCGTCGTGCTGAAGGAGCCGATCGGCGTCGTCGCCTGCATCACGCCCTGGAACTTCCCGGCGGCGATGATCACCCGCAAGGCCGGCCCGGCGCTGGCCGCCGGCTGCCCCGTCGTCATCAAGCCCGCCAGCGCCACGCCCTATTCGGCGCTCGCGCTGTGCGAACTGGGCGAGCGCGCCGGCATCCCCAAGGGCGTCCTCAGCGTCGTCACTGGCGGTGCCAAGGAGGTCGGCGGCGAGATGACGGGCAACCCGATCGTCCGCAAGCTCTCCTTCACCGGCTCGACCGAGATCGGCAAGGTGCTGATGCAGCAGTGCGCGGCGACGGTGAAGAAGGTCTCGATGGAACTGGGCGGCAACGCCCCCTTCATCGTCTTCAACGACGCCGACCTCGACGCCGCCGTCGAGGGCGCCATCGCCTCCAAGTACCGCAATGCCGGCCAGACCTGCGTCTGCGCCAACCGCCTCCTGGTGCAGGACGGCGTCTATGAGGAGTTCGCGGCCAAGCTGTCGCAGGCGGTCTCGGGCCTGCGGGTCGGCGACGGGATGCAGGCCGGCGTCAGCCAGGGCCCGCTGATCGACATGCAGGCGGTCGCCAAGGTCGAGGAGCATATCCAGGACGCCGTCTCGAAGGGGGCGCGCGTCGTCATCGGCGGCAAGCGCCATGCGCTGGGCGGCAGCTTCTTCGAGCCGACCGTGCTCGCCGACGTGACGACCCGCATGGCCGTCGCGCGGGAGGAGACGTTCGGGCCGGTCGCCCCGCTCTTCCGCTTCCAGACGGACGGCGAGGCGATCGCCATGGCCAACGACACCGAGTTCGGCCTCGCCGCCTACTTCTACAGCCGCGACATCTCCCGCATCTGGAAGGCGGCGGAGGGGCTGGAATACGGCATCGTCGGCATCAACACCGGCATCATCTCGACCGAGGTGGCGCCGTTCGGCGGCATGAAGGAGTCGGGCATCGGGCGCGAAGGCTCGAAGTACGGCATCGACGACTTCCTGGAGATCAAATACCTCTGCATGGGCATCTGAGCCCCGCGTTCGGTCAGGCTGCCGCTCCTCACCCGAGGAGCGGCAGCCCGGCCAGCGCCCGCACGAACACCAGCAGCGTGAGGCCGGCATAGGCGAGGGCGCCGGCGACGACGGTGGCCCGTCCCCAGGCCATGCCGGCGACGACGGCGCCCAGGGCCGGGATCGCCTGCATGGCGTGGATGCCGAGGAAATGCGCCGGCCGCAGGTCGCCCACCGTCAGGGCCCAACCGAGGATCGGCACCGTGCGCATATCGGCCGCCGCGCCGACGATGGCGCTCATGGCGCTGCCGATATAGGCGCCGGTCCCCGCGCCGAGGGCGAAGGTCAGCACCAGCCCGACCACGACCGACAGGCGCAGGGCGGCGTCGAGCCCCGGGCGCGGACTGCGCCACACCTCCCAGGCGAGCAGCAGCGGCGCTGCGGTCAGCGCCATCGCGGCCGTTCCCATCGCGCCGTAGAGCGCGGCGTGGACCGGCGTTCCCACGTTGAAGTGCGAGGCTTCGCCGCGGGACGCCTGGAAGGCGATGTAGAGGACCTCGAAGGCCGCGGTCGCGACGACGATCCGCACCATCCAGCGGACGGGGCGGGAGCGACGCCGCTGCGGCGCGACATAGCCGACGAACCAGGCGAGCGTCAGGGCGAAGATCGCCGTCGAGACCAGGAACTTGAGCGGCTTGGCCCAGACCGATACCTCGCCGAGCAGGCGGTCGTCGAACTGCATGGCGAGGAGGGCCGCGGGGACGGCGAGGAGGTTGGCGAGGCCGAACGCCCACAAGGTGCGCTCGCGCCCGGCCAGTTCCTGCCAGAGGGATCCGGCGGGGCGGGCGGCAAAGGCCGTCAGCGTCGCGGCGGTCATCGGGCGAACTCCCCGGTACCGGCGTCCAGCGGAGCCGCGTGCGCGGCCCGGACCGCGAGGAACAGAAGGAAGCCCATGGGGCCGAAGAGGAAGGTCAGGGCGAAGCACGGCAGCAACCAGAGGGCGCCGACGCCGGCCGCCGCCCCGGCCCGCGCGATCCAGGCGCCGACGAAGAGGTCGAAGGCGAGATAGTGCAGCCAGCCGGCGAGCAGCAGCCCGGGCGACCGGAAGAGTTCGGCGACGGCCGCGAGCGAGTCGAAACCGCCTTCGCCGCGGCTCCAGAACACGCCGATCAGCCCGACATAGGCGAGCCCCAGCATCACCGGGATCGCGACCCCGGCGAATCCGTGCAGGGCGGGGCGCAGCCGCACGGCGAACAGGGAAAGGACCAGCGCGGCCCATCCGAGGAGCGCGATGGCGTTGGCGATCGAGAACGTCGTTTCCAGCATGGCGGCGATCCTGTATCTGAACGGCGATAAGATCATTCTGGCATCAATCTGATCGGTGTAAAGATAAAATGTCGGCTAGCCCTTCCAACCCTGGCGCGCGCGGCGCTCGCCGCCCCTATCACCATGGCGACCTGCGGCGCGCGCTGCTCGATGCCGGACAGCACCTGCTGTCGGAGCGCGGCGTCGAGGGCTTCTCGCTGCGCGAGGTGGCACGCCGGGCCGGCGTTTCGGCGGCCGCGCCGGCCCACCATTTCGGCGATCTGACCGGCCTCATGACGGCGATGGCGACCGAGGCCTTCGAGCGCCTGGCGCGCCACCTCCGGCAGGCGACGGAGGAGGGTGGCGAGGATCCGCGACGGCGATACCGCTCGCAGGGGCGGGGCTATGTCGAGTTCGCGCTCGCCAATCCCGGCCTCTTCCGGACGATGTTCCGCAAGGAGCTGGTGGACAACGCCGATCCCGCGCTGCAGGCGGCCCGCCAGGAGGCCTTCGCCCAGCTTCTGGCGGTCGTCGCGGCGGCGGCCGGGGTGGGTCCGGCGTCGCTGGACCGGTCGCTGATGGCGGTGGCGATCGGCGCCTGGTCGATGGTCCATGGCCACGCCATGCTGCGTCTGGACGGGGTCCTGCCGACACCGTTTCCGACGCCGCTCGGCGAGGTCGGCATCCCGGAGGTCCTCGTCGGCGTCCCGGACCCGGTGGCGCCGGTCTCGATCCGGCGCGGACAGCCGGAAGACCATGCGGCGCTGTCGGCGCTGAAGCAGCGGGCGGCGCTCGCCGTGGCGCCGGACCCGCTGGCGCTGGCCCTTCACCCCGAAGCCCTGTCGGTGCCGGCGGAATGGCTGGCGGACGGCTGCGTCCTCGTGGCCGAGGCGGGCGGGGCCATCGCCGGGTTCGCCGCGGTCGAGGCGGGCGAGCTTGGAGCGGCCGACCTGTCGGCGCTCTTCGTCGAGCCGCGCCACTGGCGCCACGGCATCGGCGGCCGGCTCGTCGAGCAGGCGGCGGCGCACGCCGGCGATGCCGGCGCCGACGTGCTGTTCGTCGTCGCGGGGCCGGAGACCGCCCGCTTCTATGCCAGCCGCGGGTTCGAAACGGTCGGGCCGCAGGCGACCCTGCTCGGGCCGGCCGTACGCCTGCGCCGGCCACTCGGGCCGGGTGGGGCGTCGTGAAGCACTTGAGCGCCGGCGCGGCGCGGACGATGCTGCGGCCCCGATCGGATCACTGGCGGCGCGGATGACGGAACAGCAGGCGGCGGACGAGCATGGCGAGGGGGATCCCGAGGGGCGGGCGTCCCTTTCGGTCTTCGGCGCGGAATTCGACCTGGCCCGCACCGACGCGCCGCTGCGCCCCTATGTCATCTGCGCCTCGCCCCGCTCGGGCAGCACCCTGCTGACCACCCTGCTGCACGGCACGGGCCGGATGGGCGTGCCGGCCGAGTATTTCAACCCGCGCTTCCTGCAGCCGGCACTGGGCCGGCGCTTCGGCGTGTCCGCGGACGGTGCGCGGGTGGTCGGCGGCGACTATCTCGACGCGCTGATCCGCCACCGCACCGCCGCCAACGGAGTCTTCGGCGTCAAGATCCTGCTGTCGCAGGTCCAGACCTGGATGATCGTCCCCTCGTTCCGCCGGTTCCTGTCGCATGCCACCTTCCTGTGGCTGCGGCGCCGCGATAAGCAGGCGCAGGCGCTGTCGATGGTCATGGCCCAGACGACCCAGGTCTGGCACCGCGAGCGCGACAGCGAGGCGGTCGAGGCGGTGCCGGCCTTCAATGCGGCCCAGCTTCGCCGGGCGCAGGGCATCATCCTGGCCGAGGATTTCGGCTGGTCCCAGTTCTTCGCGATCAACCGGGTCCGCCCCATATCGGTGCAGTACGAGGATCTCGTCGCCGATCCCGACCCGCCCTGCCGCGCCCTGGCGGAGGCGGTCGGGGTGCGCGACCTGCCGCCGCTGACCATGGAGCGGGCCATCACCCGTCCCACGAGCGGGGCCGCCAACGAGGCCTGGCGCCGGCAATGGCGGCAGAGCTTGCGCTTCCGCCGGCCGCCGTCGGCGCGATAGTCTGCGCGGCCGCGCGGGTTGCCGGCCAGACCAGCTTGCCCAGACCAGCCCGGCCAGACCAGAAGGAATTCGAAGAATGCCATCCCTGCCGTCGAAGAAGACCCTGACGCTCGCCGCCGCCCGCACCATGATGGCCGCGGCCGAGGCCGAGGCCGGCCGCAACGGCTGGCGCGTCTCGATCGCCATCGTCGATGACGGCGGGCATCCGCTGCTGTTCCAGCGCCTCGACGGCGCCTCGCCGGGCAGCCCCGGCATCGCCACCGGCAAGGCCCGCACCGCGGCCATGTTCCGGCGCCCGACCAAGGGCATGGAGGACATGGTGAATGGCGGCCGCGTCGCGTTCCTCGCCGCGCCGGAGGTGGTGCCGCTGGAAGGCGGACTGCCGATCGTCGTCGACGGCGAGACGGTCGGCGGCATCGGCGTCAGCGGCGTGACCTCGGCCCAGGACGCGATGATCGGCCAGGCCGGCATCGACGCGCTGCTGGCCGGCTGACGAGGGAGGCCACCATGGCCGATCGCGACTTCGACCTCTTCGTCATCGGTGCCGGGTCCGGCGGCGTCCGGGCGGCCCGCATCTCCGCCCGACACGGGGCACGGGTCGCGATCTGCGAGGAGAGCCGGTTCGGCGGCACCTGCGTGATCCGCGGCTGCGTGCCGAAGAAGCTGCTGGTCTACGGCTCCTCCTTCCGCGACGCCTTCGAGGATGCACGCGGCTTCGGCTGGGATGCCCATGTGCCGGCCTTCGACTGGCCGACCCTGATCGCCGCCAAGGATGCGGAGATCGGCCGGCTGGAGGGCATTTACCGCAAGCTGCTGGCCGATGCCGGGGTGACGACGATCGAGGGCCGCGGCCAGCTCCTCGACGCGCATACGGTGACCGTGAACGGCCGCCGCTACACCGCCGACAAGATCCTGATCGCCACCGGCGGCTGGCCGGTCGTGCCGCCGATTCCGGGCCAGGAGCACGCGATCACCTCGAACGAGGCGCTCGACCTGCCGGCATTGCCGCGCCGCGTCGTCATCGTCGGCGGTGGCTTCATCGCGGTCGAGTTCGCCGGCATCTTCAGCTCGCTCGGGTCGGAGACGACGATGCTGGTCCGCGGCGAGCAGCTGCTGCGGGGCTTCGACGACGATGCGCGGGTCGAGATGGCGCGGGAGATGACGACCCGCGGTATCGCCATCCACACCCGCACCACGCCCGAGGCGATCACCGGCGACGAACGGGGCTGCGTCGTCCGCGCCTCGCACGGGCACGAGTTCGACTGCGACACGATCCTCTTCGCCACCGGCCGCGAGCCCAATACGCGGGGCATCGGCCTCGCGGCCGCGGGGGTGGAGACCGACAAGGGCGGGGCCATCCGGGTCGACGGCCGGTCGCGCACGAACGTACCCAACATCTTCGCCGTCGGCGACGTCACGGACCGGATCAACCTGACTCCGGTCGCGATCGCCGAGGGCCATGCCTTCGCCGATTCGGAGTTCGGCGGCCGTCCGCGCGAGGTCGACCACCGCAACGTGCCGAGCGCGGTGTTCGGCCAGCCGCCGCTGGCGTCGGTCGGCCTGACGGAGGCGCAGGCGCGGGCGGAACATGGCGAGGTCGACATCTACCGCAGCCGCTTCCGGCCAATGAAGCACACGCTGTCGGGCCGCGAGGAGCGGACGATGATGAAGCTCGTCGTCGATGCCGCCAGCGACCGCATCCTCGGCGCGCACATGGTCGGCGCCGACGCCCCGGAGATCATCCAGGGCCTCGCCATCGCCATCACCGCCGGCGCCACCAAGGCGCATTTCGACCGCACGATCGGCATTCACCCGACCGCGGCCGAGGAGTTCGTGACGATGCGCGAGAAGGTCGCGCCCGCCGTCAAGGTCGCGGCGGAGTAGACGGAGCCGACGCCGGGGCGGTGCCCGGCCCTGCGCCGTGCACCGCCTCCTCCCGCTCGCCCATCCGCACGATGGTGACGAAGTAGAACAGGAGCACCAGCCCGCCCAGCACGGCGAGCAGCGCCCGGTTGCGGTTGCGCCGGGCGCGGGCGCGGTCGTCGTCGGGGCGTGTCGCGGCATCGCCGCTGCGCGTTCGGCGCGGGATCTTCGTCATGGATGCGATCTGGGCATCGCCCGCCGTCCCGCAAGGTGGCATCTGGCCTCGGGCGATCCCCGAACATTCCCTCTTGAACCTACAGTCGCTGAAGGTCCCATTGTCTGAGGCCGGACCCAAGAGGATACCGACCGATGACGGCACCGACAGCGACCCGCGAGGAGCTGCGCCTCGACGTCGAGGGCATGGACTGCCCGAGCTGCGCGCTCAAGATCGAAAAGGCGCTCGGCCGCCTGCCCGGCGTCGCGGCCGTGGCGGTCGACGTCGGGGGCGGCCGCGTGCGGGTGACTCCGGGCGCGGAGTCGCCCGATCGCGCTGCCGTGGCCCGTACGATCCGGGCGCTCGGCTATGCGGTGCCGGACCGCGGGACCGGGCCGCGCGGCGATGCGGCCCGGCATCATGCGCATGATCACGGCCATGGTCACGACCACCATGACGGGCATGGGCACGGCGACGATCCGTCTGAGCGCGGCCGGCCATGGTGGGGGACCGCCAAGGGGCGCCTCGTGCTCGCCTCGGGCGCGTTGCTGGGGGCGGCGATCCTTCTCGATCTGGCGGTGCCGGCGCTCGCCCCCTGGCCGTTCGTCGCCGCGACGCTGGTGGCCCTCGTGCCGGTGGCGCGCCGGGCCATCGGCGCCGCGTCGCTGGGCCAGGTCTTCACGATCGAGATGCTGATGACCATCGCCGCCGTCGGCGCGCTGGCCATCGGCGCGGCCGAGGAGGCGGCGGTCGTGGTCTTTCTCTTCGCGGTCGGCGAGCTGCTCGAAGGGGTGGCGGCGCAGCGGGCGCGTCAGAGCATCGCGGCGCTGTCCGACCTCACGCCGAAAACCGCGCAGCGGATCGAGGACGGCCGGGTGCGCGAGGTGCCGGCGGCCAGCCTCGAGCCCGGCCAGACGGTGCTGGTGCGCCCGGGCGACCGCATCCCCTGCGACGGCAGGATCGTCGCGGGCAGTTCCGAGGTCGACGAATCGCCGGTGAACGGCGAATCGGTGCCGCGTCGCAAGGATGTGGGCGACCTCGTCGCCGCCGGCACGGTGAACACCATGGCCGCCCTGCATGTCGCCGTCACCCGAGCGGCCGCCGACAACACGATCGCCCGCATCATCCGCCTGGTCGAGGACGCCCAGGCGGCGAAGGCGCCGGTGCAGCGTTTCATCGACCGCTTCTCGCGCATCTACATGCCGGCGGTCGTCCTGGTCGCGCTGCTGGTGGCCGTCGCACCGCCCCTGGTGGCGGGCGAGCCGTGGGACGTCTGGGTCTATCGCGCGCTCGCCCTGCTGCTGATCGCCTGTCCCTGCGCGCTCGTCATCTCGACCCCGGCCGCCATTGCCGCCGGCCTGTCCGCGGGCGCGCGGCGCGGTCTGCTCGTCAAGGGCGGCGCAGTGCTGGAGACGATCGGGCAGGTCCGCACCATCGCCTTCGACAAGACCGGCACCCTGACCAACGGCCGGCCGGTCGTCACCGACATCGTGCCGCTCGCCGCGTCCGAGGCGGAGGTGCTGCGACTGGCGGCGGGGCTCGAAGCCGGCTCCAATCACCCGATCGCCCGCGCGATCCTCCGGCATGCCGAGGAGAAGGGCGTCGAGCCGGCCGCGACCGGGCCGGTCACGGCCATCCCCGGTCGCGGCCTGCATGGGGTCGTGGAGGGCCGCACCCTGACCGTCTCGGACCCGCGGAGCGCCGACGCGCTGCTCGACACCGGCACCCGCGCGGCCATCCGCACCATGGAGGAGCAGGGCAAGACCGTGGCCGTGCTGGCCGCCGCGGACGGGCCGATCGGCCTGCTGGCGGTGCGGGACGAGCCGCGGAGGGACGCCCGCGCGGGCCTGGCGCGCCTGCAGCGCCTCGGCATCCGCCCGGTGATGCTGACCGGCGACAATGCCCGGACCGGCGAGGCGGTCGGCCGTGCCCTCGGGATCGCCGTCCACGCCGAACTGCTGCCGGAGGACAAGGCGCGGATCGTGGCGGAGCTGCGCGCCCACGGGCCGGTCGGCAAGGTCGGCGACGGCATCAACGACGCCCCGGCGCTGGCCGCCGCCAGCGTCGGCATCGCCATGGGCGGCGGCACCGACGTCGCCATCGAGACGGCCGATGCGGCGCTGCTCCACAACCGGGTCGGCGGCGTCGCCGAACTGGTGCACCTGTCGCGGGCGACGATGGCAAACGTGCGGACCAACGTCGCGGTCGCACTCGGCTCGAAGGCCGTCTTCCTGGTGACGACGGTGCTCGGCATCACCGGCATGTGGATCGCCGTCCTGGCCGACACCGGCGCCACGGTCCTGGTGACGCTCAATGCGCTGCGCCTGCTGTCGGTGCGCCTCGGCGAGGGAGAGGACGAATGACCTCAGCCAGGATCGGGCGGCGCGCCTTCGCGTTCGGGATGGCGGCGGTCGCGTTCGGTGCAGCATCCCTGGCGCAGGCCCAGGCGCCGGTGCCGACGCACCGGTGACGATGGTCGAGTAAAACTCGCTGACAGCGCTGGCGGATGACCGCACCGGGACGGCCAGTCCGGCGGGGTATCCGATGTTCACCCCGGGTTGAGACCGGGCACGGGCCGAGCGCGAGGCTTTCGCAATCTCCCGTCAGCGGGTAGAACGACCGGCCCGGAGGCACCAGGCGGGCGAGGGAGCGGAAGACGGCCATGAGCGTGAACGCATCCGATCGGGGCGAGGACCACCCGATCCGCGCGCGGCTCGCCTCGCGCGACGTGCTCGCCGGAATCTTCTTCCTCGCGCTCGGCGTGATCGGGCTGTCGCTCAACGAGTATCGTATCGGCCAGGCCGCCCGCATGGGGCCGGGCTACATGCCGATGCTGGTCTTCGGCGGCCTGACCGGCATGGGCGTCCTGGTGACGGCGATGGGCCTCGCCCGGCCGGGGCCGGCCGTCGAGCGGATGGCGGTCGCCGCCACGATCTGGATCCTGGTCTCGCTCGCGGTCTTCGGGATCGCGATCGAGCGCCTGGGCCTGATGGCGGCCACCGCGCTTCTCGTCTGCGTCGCCAGTCTCGCCGGCCACCTCGGCCAGCCGCTGCGCGTCCTCGCGCTCGCCGTCGGGCTCGCGCTCCTCTCGCTGGGCATCTTCGTCTGGGGCCTCGGCGTCACGATCCGGGTGTGGCCATGGAGTTTCTAGACGGCCTCTCGTTCGGGCTGGGCGTTGCCCTCCAGCCGACCAATATCGGCTTCTGCTTCATCGGCGCCCTGCTCGGCACCCTGATCGGCGTGCTGCCGGGCGTCGGGCCGGTCGCCACGATCGCGCTGCTGTTGCCGATCACCTTCGGCCTGCCGGCGACCTCGGCCATCATCATGCTCGCCGGCATCTACTACGGCGCCCAGTATGGCGGCTCGACCACGGCCATCCTGATCCGCCTGCCGGGCGAGACCTCGGCGGTCGTCACCACGCTCGACGGCTATGCCATGTCGCAGCAGGGCCGCGGCGGCGCCGCGCTGGCCACCGCTGCGCTTGGATCCTTCTTCGCCGGCACGGTCGCGACGGTTTTCATCGCCGTCGCGGCACCGGCGCTGACGACGATCGCCCTCAGCTTCTCGTCCGCCGAGTATTTCGCGCTCATGGTGCTGGGCCTGATCGCCTCGGTCGTGCTGGCGCACGGGTCGGTCGCCAAGGCGATCGCGATGATCTTCGTCGGCCTCGCCATGGGCCTGGTCGGCACCGACATCAATTCGGGCGAGCTGCGCTTCGCGTTCGACGTCCAGGAACTGTCGGACGGCATCGGCTTCGTGCCGGTCGTGCTCGGCCTGTTCGGCGTGTCGGAGGTGATCCGCAACCTCGAGACCACCGACTGGCGGACGCCGAAGATCACCGGCATCAGCCGGCTGTGGCTGACGAAGGAGGATTTCCGGCGTGCCGGGCCGGCCGCCGTGCGCGGGACGGTGCTCGGATCGCTGCTCGGCGTGCTGCCCGGCGGCGGCGCGGCGCTGTCGGCCTTCGCCGCCTACGGCCTGGAGAAGAAGCTGTCGCGCGAGCCCGAGCGTTTCGGCAAGGGCGCGATCGAGGGCGTGGCCTCGCCCGAATCGGCCAACAACGCCGCCGCCCAGACCTCCTTCATCCCGCTGCTGACCCTGGGCCTGCCGACCAACGCAGTGATGGCGCTGATGGTCGGCGCGCTCATCATCCAGGGCATCCAGCCGGGCCCCCTGATGATCGAGCGCCAGCCCGATCTCTTCTGGGGGCTGGTCGCCAGCATGTGGCTCGGCAACCTCATGCTGCTGGTGATCAACCTGCCGCTGGTCGGCATCTGGGTCCGGCTGCTCAAGGTGCCGTACGACCTGCTCTACCCGGCGATCCTGGTGTTCTCGGCGATCGGCGTCTACAGCATCAACAACAACGTCTTCGACATCTACGCGACGATCGTCTTCGGCTTCCTCGGCTACCTCCTGCTCAAGCTCGAGTGCGAGCCGGTGCCGCTGGTGCTCGGCTTCGTGCTGGGCCCGCTGATGGAGGAGCATCTGCGCCGGGCGATGCTGCTGTCGCGCGGCGACCCGATGGTCTTCGTGGAGCGGCCCATCAGCCTCGGCCTCCTGGCGGTGGCGGCGCTGCTGCTGGTGGCGATCGTGCTTCCCGCCTTCCGCAAGCGGCGGCAGGAGATGTTCCAGGAGTAGCCGCCATCGGCCCGGCGGCCGGAATGGGGAGGCGGCGGATGCCATGATCGGGTATGCTGAACCGAATCGTTCAGTGTAGTCGAATTCGAGCCGCGTTCGGCGGCTGCCGGGCATTGGCCCGGTCGCGGAGGAGCCCCAGTCATGCGTGCCGTTCTCGGAATCCTCGTGGTGCTCGCCCTCGGCGCCGGCGGCGGCTGGTTCTACTGGCAGAAGGTCATGCTGCCGGCCCAGAACCGCGCGGCCTCCGGCGGCCCGCCGGCCGGCTTCGCCATTCCGGTCGAGGCGGCGGCGGTGGCGGTCGACCGCGCCGAGCGGCGGGTGAATGCCGTCGGCACCCTGCGCAGCAACGAATCGGTGCTGGTCCGGCCCGAAGTGGCGGGCCGCATCGTTACGCTCGGCTTCGAAGAGGGCCGGAAGGTCCGCCGCGGCCAGACGCTGGTCCAGCTCGACACCTCGGTCGAGCGGGCCGAACTGGCCCAGGCGCAGGCCCAGCTCGGGCTGGCCCGGACCAATGCCGAGCGCGCCGACGAGCTGGTACGGCGCGGCGCGGGCACGCAGCGGGCGCGAGACGAGGCGCGCGCGGCGCTGCGCACCGGCGAGGCGACGGTCCAGCTGGCGCAGGCCCGGATCGAGAAGATGACGATCACGGCGCCGTTCGATGGCGTCGCCGGCCTGCGCCGCGTCTCGGTCGGCGCCTTCGTCCAGGCCGGCGCCGAGATCGTCAACCTCGAGCAGATCGACCCGCTCAAGGTCGACTTCCGGGTGCCGGAAGTGTTCCTCGCCGCCGTCCGCACCGGCCAGCGCATCACCGTCACGGTCGACGCGCTGGCGGGCGAGGCGTTCGTCGGCGAGGTGACGGCGATCGATCCGCTCGTCGACGCCGGCGGCCGCTCGATCGTGATCCGGGCGCGTCTCGCCAACCCGGACGACAAGCTGCGCCCGGGCGTCTTCGCGCGCGTCGGCCTGACCCTGGCGGAGCGCGAGAAGGCGCTCTTCGTGCCCGAGCAGGCCCTGGTGCCGCAGGGCGAGCAGCACTTCGTGTTCAAGGTCGTCGAGGGCGCCGACGGCAAGCAGTCCGTCCGCCGGACCCAGGTCCGGCTCGGTCTGCGCCAGCCGGCCCGTGTCGAGGTGCTGGAAGGGCTGGCGGCGGGCGACCGGGTGGTCACGGGCGGCCTTCTCAAGATCCAGGACGGCGCGCCCGTCCAGGTGGTGCCGGCGCCGCCCGCGCCGCCGGCATCCGGCGCGCGACAGGGGTGAGCCGGCCATGACGATCTCCGAACTGTCCGTCCGCCGCCCCGTCCTGGCGACGGTGATGAGCCTCGTCATCTTGCTGCTCGGGGTGATGTCCTACAGCCGCCTCGCGGTGCGCGAATACCCGAACATCGACGAGCCGGTGGTCACCGTCGAGACGACCTATCGCGGCGCCTCGGCGGAGATCATCGAGAGCCAGGTGACGACGCCGCTGGAGGATTCGCTGTCCGGCATCGAGGGCATCGACGTCATGTCCTCGATCAGCCGCGCCGAGACGAGCCAGATCACCGTGCGCTTCCGCATCGACCGCGACGCGGACAGCGCCGCGTCCGACGTGCGCGACCGGGTCGGGCGGGTGCGCAACCAGCTGCCGGACGAGATCGAGGAGCCGGTCATCGCCAAGGTCGAGGCGGATGCGCAGCCGATCATCTACCTCGCCTTCGCCTCCAGCCGGCACTCGGCGCTCGAGGTGACCGACTATGCCGACCGCTTCGTCAAGGACCGGCTGCAGAACCTGCCGGGCGTCGCCAATGTCCGCATCTTCGGGGAGCGCCGCATCTCGATGCGGATCTGGCTCGACCGGACCCGGCTCGCCGCCTTCAACCTGACCGCCCAGGACGTGGAGGCGGCCCTGCGCCGCCAGAACATCGAAATTCCGGCCGGACGCATCGAGAGCGAGGCGCGCGAGTTCACGGTCGTCAGCGAGACCGACCTGCGCACGCCGCTGCAGTTCAACGAGATGATCATCCGCGACGAGGCGGGCTATCCCGTGCGCCTGCGCGACGTCGGACGGGCCGAGATCGACGCCCGCGACACCCGCGTCTCGGCCCGCTTCAACGGCCAGCCGGCGGTCGCGCTCGGCATCGTCAAGCAGTCGACCGCCAACCCGCTCGACGTGTCGCGGGCCCTGACCGAGACGCTGCCGCAAATCACCGCCTCGGCTCCGCCCGGGATGACGATCACCAACGCCTACGACACCTCGATCTTCATCGCGCGCTCGATCGACAACGTCTTCTACACGATCGGCGAGGCGATCGTGCTGGTGGTGCTGGTCATCTTCGTCTTCCTGCGCTCGGTCCGCGCGACGCTGGTGCCGCTCGTCACCATCCCGGTCTCGCTGATCGGCGCTTTCTCGCTGATGCTGCTCTTCGGCTTCTCGATCAACACCCTGACGCTGCTGGCGATGGTGCTGGCGGTCGGGCTCGTGGTCGACGACGCGATCGTCATGCTGGAGAACATCTCGCGCTATGTCGAACAGGGCGTGCCGCCCTTCGAGGCGGCGCTGCGGGGCTCGCGCGAGATCGCCTTCGCGATCGTCGCCATGACCATCACGCTGGCGGCGGTCTATGCGCCGATCGCCTTCCAGACCGGCCGCACCGGCCGCCTCTTCATCGAGTTCGCGCTGACGCTGGCCGGCGCCGTCATCGTCTCGGGCTTCGTCGCGCTGACCCTGTCGCCGATGATGTGCCGCCTGATGCTGCGCCACCAGGAGCATCACAACTGGGCCTATCGGGCGACCGAGCGCGGGCTGGAGGCGCTCAATGCCGGCTATCGCCGGGTGCTGCGCTTCACGCTCGGGATGCGCGCGGCGATCGTGCTGCTGATGCTGCTGGTGGCGGGCTTCGCCGCGGTCATCTTCCGCACCCTGCCGTCCGAGCTGTCGCCGGTCGAGGATCGCGGCACCATCGTCGCCATCGGCATCGCGCCGGAGGGCTCGACGCTGGGCTTCACCGAGAGCTACGCCCGCCGCATGGAGGCGATCTGGCAGTCGGTGCCGCAGGTCGAGAAGTACTTCCTCGTCGTCGGCTTCCCGGTGGTGACCCAGGCGATCAGCTTCGTCCGCCTCGTCGACTGGGAGGACCGGACGGTGAAGACCCAGCAGGTCGTGCCGCAACTCATGCCGAAGCTGTTCGCCGGCATTCCCGGCATCCTCGCCTTCGCGACGATGCCGCCCTCGCTCGGCCAGAGCGCCATCGAGAAGCCGGTCCAGTTCGTCCTGCAGACCTCCTCGCCCTATTCGGAGCTGCAGGCCGCGGTCGACCGGATGATGGCGGCGGCGCGCAAGAACCCCGGGCTGGCGGGCCTCGACGTCGACCTCAAGCTGAACAAGCCGGAACTGCGCGTGACGGTCGACCGCGAGAAGGCATCCAGCCTCGGCATCGCGGTCGACACGATCGGCCGGACGCTGGAGACCATGCTCGGCGGCCGCCAGGTCACGCGCTTCAAGCAGAACGGCAAGCAGTACGACGTCGTCGTCCAGGTCGCCGATGTCGAGCGCACCAACCCCGAGCAGATGGCCGAGATCTTCGTGCGGGCATCCTCCGGCGAGATGGTGCCGCTCGCCAACCTCGTCACCATCGTCGAGACGGTGGCGCCGCGCGAGCTCAACCATTTCAACAAGTTGCGGGCCGCGACCATCTCGGCGACGCTGGCCCCGGGCTATGCCCTCGGCGACGCGCTCGCCTTCCTCCAGGCGGAGGCGGCCAAGCTGCCGACGAACATCGTCACCGACCTCGCCGGGTCGAGCCGCGAGTACCGGACCTCGACGGGCGGCATCTACGTCACCTTCCTCCTGGCGCTCGCCTTCATCTATCTCGTGCTGGCGGCGCAGTTCGAGAGCTTCGTCGACCCCTTCATCATCATGCTGACGGTACCCCTCTCGATGACCGGGGCGCTGCTGGCGCTGCAGCTGACCGGCGGCACGCTCAGCGTCTACAGCCAGATCGGGCTGGTCACGCTGATCGGCCTCATCACCAAGCACGGCATCCTCATCGTCGAGTTCGCCAACCAGCTCCAGGAGCGCGGCCTGAGCAAGACCGAGGCGGTCGTCGAGGCGGCCGTCCTGCGCCTGCGGCCGATCCTGATGACGACGGGCGCCATGGTCCTGGGCTCCCTGCCGCTGGCGCTGGCGACCGGCGCGGGGGCGGAGAGCCGCTCGCAGATCGGCTGGGTCATCGTCGGCGGCCTCACCTTCGGCACGCTGCTGACCCTCTTCGTCGTGCCGACCGCCTACACGCTGCTCGCCCGCACCCGCCGTCCGACGGAGGAGGGCGCGGTCGCGCCGGCACCGCACCCGGCGGAGTAGGCCGCGCAACCGGCCGGCGGCGGCCCGTGCGTCCTTCGACTGCTCCGCTGCGCTCCGCGCTCAGGACAAGGTCGTTCCTTCGCATGTCCAGGAAAGCGGCGTCCTTCGACTGCTCGCTGCGCTCACGCTCAGGACAAGGTCCGTTCTTCGAAAGCGAAGGATGGACCTCGTCCTTCGGTCGGTCGCTCTTCTCGCGCTCCGGACAATGACCGCTCCTTGAAAGCGAAGGCTGATCCTCGTCCTGAGCGAAGTCGAAGGACGCACGGGCGGCTACCGTGGGCCGGATATCCAGACGATCGCCGGCGAGCCGAGCGCCCGCCGTGTCAGCCAGCCTTCGCCGCCGCCTTGATCAGGTCGGCCGCCTTTTCCGCGATCATGATGGTGGCGGCGTTGGTGTTGCCGGAGACCATGGTCGGCATGACCGAGGCGTCGACCACGCGCAGGCGCTCCAGCCCGTGCACCCGCAGTTCGGGATCGACCACGGCCATACGGTCGCGGCCCATCCGGCAGCTGCCGACCGGGTGATAGACGGTGGTGCCGTTGGCGCGGGCGTATTCCAGCCAATCCTCGTCGCTCTGGACGTCGATGCCGGGATGCTTCTCGCCGGCGTTCCAGCGGGCGAAGGCCGGCGCCGTCAGGATGGCGCGGCTCATCTTGAGGCCGGCGACGGTGACCATGCGATCGGTCTCGGCCGCGAGGTAGTTCGGCCGGATCGCCGGCGCCACGCGCGGATCGCCGGAGCGCACCATGACCGAGCCGCGGCTCTCGGGTCGCAGCTGCCAGCCGCCGAGGGTGACGCCCGGCTCGCTGTCGAGCTTGCCGAGCACGCCGTCCTGGAAGCTCGCCGCGGCGAAGGAGAGCTGGAAGTCGGGCGCCTCGAGACCGGGCCGCGTCTTGATGAAGCCGACGCCGTTGCCCGCCGAGTAGGTCAGGATGCCGCGACCGAGGATGGCATAGCGCGCCGCTTCCACGGCGAGCCGCCAGCCGCGCGACATCTCGTTGATCGTCGCCACGTCCTTCATGCGATGGACGATCCGGCTGACGAAATGGTCGTGCAGGTTGCGGCCGACGCCCGGCAGCTCGTGCACCGGATCGATGCCGAGGTCGCGCAGATGCTGGCCGGGGCCGATGCCCGATACCTGAAGGAGCTGGGGCGAGTTGATCGACCCGCCGGAGAGGATGACCTCGCGCCGTGCCCGCACCGTCCGCGTCTCGCCGCCCTGCAGATAGTCGATGCCGACGGCGCGCCAGCGGTCCATCACGATGCCGGTCGCCAGCGCCTCGGTCACGACCAGCAGGTTCCGGCGCTCCATCGCCGGCTTGAGATAGGCCCGCGCGGTCGAGGCGCGGAAGCGGCCCTTGCGGGTCTGCTGGTAGTAGCCGACCCCCTCCTGCTCGGCGCCGTTCGCGTCGGGATTGAAGGGCAGGCCCACTTCCTGGCCGGCCTTGACGAAGGCGTGCGTCAGGACGTGGTGGTCGGCGAACTCCGTCACCGGCAGCGGTCCGTCCTGGCCGCGAAAGGCCGGGTCGCCGCCGCCGCTCTTGCGCTCGGCCTTGCGGAAATAGGGCAGGACATCGTCGTAGGACCAGCCGCGATTGCCGGCCTGGGCCCAGGAATCATAGTCCTGCGGCTGGCCGCGGACATAGATCAGCCCGTTGATCGAGCTGGAGCCGCCGAGGACGCGACCGCGCGGGAACAGCATCGCGCGATTGTTGGTGCCGGGCTCGGGCTCGGTGCGGTACACCCAGTTGACCCGCTTGTCGTCGAGCATCCGGATGAAGCCGGCCGGAACGTGGATCCAGGGGTGGCGATCCTTCGGTCCCGCTTCCAGCAGGAGCACGGTCGTGGCAGGGTCTTCCGTCAGCCGGTTGGCAAGGACGCATCCGGCCGAACCGGCCCCCACGATGACGTAGTCGAATTCCATGCCCGTTCTTCGCCCCCCGGCCCCACCGAGTCCCCATGCTGCCCTGCGCGACCGGCGGTCGGCTTTCGGCTCCGGCCGGTTCGCCCGTAGCGCGATTCTAGCGGCAGCCGCCTGCGCCGGTCTAACGGCGATTCCGCTGCCGTCGGCATTTCTGCACGCGGCCGAGCCGCCCGGCTGGTACGGCCGGGTCGATCTCGGCTGGGAGGAGGGCGGCGATGCCACGTTCCGCGACTGGAACTGCTCGGGAACCGATCCCGCGGCGGTGCCGCTCTATGGCTGCCTTGCCCGCGCGGATGGCGGATACGGCTCGTCGGTCGCGCTGTCCGGGGGCATCGGATACCGGATCGACCCGCTTTTCCGCGTCGACCTCACGCTCGGCTGGCGACCGCAGTTCCGGTTCTCGGGCGATGCCGACTTCCCGGTGGCGGGCGGGCAGTCCGTGCGCGGCGACGTCTCGACCCTGACCGGCATGGTCACCGGCTATCTCGACCTGGCGCCGCTGCTGCCGGTCGATCTCGGCCCGTTCGAGCCCTTCGTCGGTGCCGGCATCGGCGTGTCGCGCAATCGGCTCGAGGGCAATACGCTGTCCTTCTCGGCGATCCCGCAGGTGGTCACGACGCCGGACGGTACCTGGACGGGCTTCGCCTGGACGGCGACGGCGGGAACGGCCATCCGCCTCGGTCCGCAGCTCGCGCTGGAGATCGCCTACCGCTACACCGATTTCGGGCGGGTCGAGAGCGACCGCGGCGCGGCCACCCGCTACCGGCCGAGCGGGACCGTCCCGCTCGCGATCGACGGCACCCGCAGCGACCTTTCGAGCCACGGCATCGCCATCGGGCTGCGCTATGCCTTCTGAGCCGGAAATGTCGGGCACCGCCGCCGCACGGTCTGCCGGCAGCAATCCGATCGTCGGCGCCGAGTATGATTTCCCGGTCTATGCGGGCCGCCCGCGTCCCTACGTCATCGCCGAGAGCCCGCGGTCGGGCAGCCAGCTCCTGGCCGACCTGCTGTGGCGGACCGGGCAGATGGGGGCGCCCGGCGAGTACCTCAACGTCCACTACACGGTGCCCACGTTGCTGCAGCATTTCGGCCTGGGACCCATCGAGGAGCCGGGTGGGATGGAGGCCTACCTGCGCGCGCTCGCCCGCTGCCGCACCTCGCCCAACGGCGTCTTCGGGCTGAAGGCGCATTTCACGCAGATCCGGCCCCATGTCGAGCGGCCGGCCCTGCGTCGCCTGCTGCGCCGCAGCCGCTTCGTCTGGCTGCGCCGGCGCGATGTCCTGGGGCAGGCGATCTCCTACCTGATCGCGCTCCGATCCGGCCGCTGGCGCCAGCTCCGTGGCGCCTCCGGGACGACCCAGCGCTTCGCGTTCTCGACCCGCGCGGTCGACCGCGCGCTGGCGACCATCGTCGGCGACGAACGGCTGTGGGAGGTGGCGTTCGACGCCAGCGGGGTGACGCCGCTCGTCGTCTGGTACGAGGATCTGGTGAAGGATCCCGACCCGGTGTGCCGCGCGATCTGCGCGATGATGGGCGTCACGCCGGCGCAGCCGTTCCGCCTCGGCGATTCGCCGCTGGAGCGGCAGGCGGACCCGGTCAAGGACGAGTGGCGGCAGGCCTTCGTGCGGCAACTCGACTGGCGGACGGCGAAGCCGGAGGCGGATCCCAGGGCACCACGATCAGCTCCGGCCAGCGGTCCTGCCAGCGGCTAGCCTTGGCGCGATAGACCGCCGCGTCGACGAGGCGCCGGTTGGGCCGGACGACCAGCGCGAAGAGATCGTCGAGGCCGAACGGAGCGATGGTCGCCAGAGACCCGCCCTGGCGCCGGATGGCGATCGCCGTCGCCGTCGTGGGGTAGGTCGCGACGGCCGCGGCGACCGACCCGTACGGCGCGATCGCGCGGCCGAAGCGGGCCGGATACCAGAGATGCACGCGCGCCTGGTTCTTGACGTCGAACCGGAGGCCGAGATCCGCGAACATCCGCGACGCCCGTGCTTCGGCCGCCCGTTCGGCGTCGGCATCGAGCCGGGCCGGGTCGAAGAAGGCGATGTCGACGTCGGAGATACCGTGCCGTTCGGGCCGGCCGGTCGCCTGGTTCCACACCGTCTGGGCGACGACGCCGGCGACCAGCCAGGCGTCCGGCAGGCCGAGGGCCGGCAACCCGTCGAGCAGGTGCCCGAGGAGCGGCGAGCCGGCGACGGCATCGTCCAGACGGTGCATGTCGCCTCAGGCGCGCGGCCGCATGGCGATCAGGAAGATGCCGCCGACCACGGCTGCGATGCCGCCGACGATGTAGAGCATGGTGCCGTCGGTGAAGCGGCCGGTCAGGGACTCGACGACCTGGTCGACCGGCGCGTTGGCCGCCCGCCAGGCGAACACGAGAAGTACGGCGCCGACGATGAGCAGGACGATTCCGAGGATACCGCTGGAGCGCATGGCGCTGGCCCTTTCCGAAGCTGTGACGCCCAGCGGAACGATCTGGAGCGCCGCCGGTTCCGTCCCTCGGGGACCAAGCCGTCGCCCGCGGCGCGAATGGCCCTGATTTTTTCTTCGGAAAGTCCTATATAAGGATGTTGCTTCGCTCGTCTTTTGCCCGTCATGTCGCGGGCGGCACCCGCGACGGGCGGTGCTGGTTCGATCGGGGCTCCCGTCCTCGGTACCGCCGCGACGGTCGGTATTTCTGGTTCGACGGGGTTTGTCCACGTTCGCAGGAGGGTTCGTGTCCAAGGAAGATCTGATTCAGTTCGAGGGCGTCGTCCTCGAAATGCTACCCGAGTTCCGGTTTCGGGTCCGCCTCGACAGCGGCCACGAGATCATGGCCTACACCGGCGGCAAGATGCGCAAGCATCGCATCCGGATTCTGGCAGGCGACCGCGTCACCGTCGAGATGACCCCGTACGACCTGACCAAGGGGCGGATCACCTTCCGCCACAAGGACGAGCGCGCGCCGGTCGTATCCGCCGCTCCGCGCCGGCCCCAGTTCCAGCGCCGGCGCTGACCGTCCGGCCGCCGCGCGCGCCGCATGTCGGCGTGGGCGGGCGCCGGCGCCCGTAAGCCGCGCGGGACGGAGTCAGCCGCGCGGGACGGGTAGGCGGGGGATCGGCCGGCCGGGGCGGATTCCGGCCTCGGCAGCCCACCCGCCTCCTCCCTGAGCCACTCCAGGAGATCGCGAACCGGTCCGCGGCGCTGTGCGCCCTGGCGGCAGACGAGCCGGTGCGCCCGGTCGTACGGGACGCGGAGCCGCGAAGGGGGCGGCGCGATCGCCCTCGGCGAGCGCCGCGCAGGCCTGCATGACGCCCTGGCCGTCGGCGGTGCCGCCCTGGTGGTGGCGGGCAATCTCGTCGTCATGCTGCCGCACTCTGGCAAAGTCCCTCCGGGGCGGATATGGTCCCGATTGCTAACAATCGGCGGAATCGGCCGAGTGCAATGGGCAGGCCCAGCCTGCCCCGGGAGGAGACGAGAATGACCTGGAAGCGTTTCATGGGCGCCGCCGCGGCGGCTGCCGCCCTGGTGCTGTCGGCACAGGCTTCGGCCCAGACCTTCGCGTTGAGCGGCGCCTCGCAGTTCAACGACGACCATGCCTTCACCAAGGCGCTGGTGCGCTTCGAAGAGCTGGTGAAGAAGTATTACGGCAAGCCGATCGACTTCAAGCTGCACAAGAACAGCGAACTCGGCCTCGAGAAGCAGTATTTCGAGTATATGGCGCAGGGCAAGGCGGTCGATTACGCTATCGTCTCGCCGGCGCATATGTCGACCTTCTCGCGTGCCGCTCCCTTCATCGATGCGCCGTTCCTCTTCCGTGACCTCGATCACTGGAACAAGGTGCTGGACGCCGACCTGCTGCAGCCGGTCGCCGACGAGATCGCGCAGAAGGCGGACGTGATGCTGATCGGCTATGCCGGCGGCGGCGTGCGCAACATCTTCGTCAACAAGCCGGTCAAGAACCTGGCCGAGATGAAGAGCCTCAAGGTGCGCGTGCAGGGCGCACCGATCTGGAGCCGGACCTTCGCCGCGATCGGCATGTCGCCGACCGTCATCGCCTACAACGAGGTCTACAACGCGATCCAGAACAACGTCATCAGCGCCGGCGAGAACGAGGCGGCCGGCGTCGAGCAGATGAAGTTCTACGAGGTCGCGCCGCATCTCTCGATGACGCAGCACGCCATCACGATCCGGCCGATCTGCTTCTCCGGCAAGACCTTCAAGAAGCTGCCCAAGGATCTGCAGGCGGCGATCCTGAAGGCCGGCAAGGAGGCGGGCGCCTATGGCCGGCAGATCGAATCCTCCGAGGATTCGGCCAAGCTCGACGTGCTGGAGAAGGCGGGCAAGCTGAAGCGCGTGCCCTTCGCCGACCGCGCGGAGATGAAGAAGCTGGTCGACCCGGTGATGGCGGCCTACGCCAAGGACATCGGCGTCGACGCGATCTACCAGAAGATCAACGCCGTGAAGTGAGCCCGGCGGCAGGGTCGCCCCTCGGGCGGCCCTGCCCCGATCGCCGATTCCAGGGAACTCGACCGGGAGACCGCGCGTGACGGGTCGCACGGGTGTCTGGCGCACGCTCACCGCGGCGTGCCACAAGCTGCTTTCCTTCCTCCTCTGCATTTCCGTCCTGGTGCTGGTGTTCCCGGTGACGCTGCAGATCTTCTCGCGCTTCACCGACTTCGTGCCGACCTACATCTGGACCGAGGAGATGGCGCGCTTCCTCTTCGTCTGGATGGTGATGATCGGCGCCATGATCGGCGTGCGGGAGAGCGCGCACTTCAACGTCGACCTCTGGCCGCCGCACCGCGTGCGCCTGAACGCGGCGATCAACCTGATCGCGCGCCTCGCCATCCTCGTGCTGGCACTCACCTTCGTCTTTGCCGGCTGGGAGTTCACCGAGTTCGGCTGGAACCGGATCTCCGAACTGGCAGAGCTGCCGCTGTGGATGATCCACATCGCCTGGCCGATCACCGGGTTCGTCTGGCTGCTCTTCCTCGGCGAGCAGGTGGCGAGCGACGTGCGCGTCCTCGCCGGAAGGAGCGCGTGATGGGCGCGGCCGTACTCTCGCCCGGCATGGCGGCGCTCGTCCTGTTCGGCATCTTCTTCAGCCTGATGGCGCTGCGGGTGCCGATCGCCTTCGCGCTCGGCCTCGCCTGCCTGCCGATCCTGCTGATCGAGCCGCGCCTGTCGGCGATGACCCTCGTGCAGGAGACGTTCAACGCCTACAACTCCTTCATCCTGCTGGCGGTGCCGTTCTTCCTGCTGACCGCCAACCTGATGAACGGGGGCGGCATCACCAACCGCCTGATGCGGCTGTCGCGATCCATGGTCGGGCACTTTCCCGGCAGCCTCGCCCAGATCAACGTCGTCCTGTCGTTCTTCTTCGCCGGCATCTCCGGCTCCTCCACCGCCGACGCCGCGAGCCAGTCCAAGATCTTCATCGAGGCGCAGCGCCGCGAGGGCTACGACGACGGCTTCTCGGTGGCGATCACCGCGGTCTCCTCGGTGCTGGCCGTCATCATCCCGCCCTCGATCCTGATGATCGTCTGGGGCGGCATCCTCACGGTCTCGATCGGCGCCCTGTTCCTGGCGGGGATCGTGCCCGGGCTGCTGCTGGCCGCGGTGCAGATGGCCACCGTCCATTTCTACGCCAAGATGCGCGGCTATCCGACCTACGAGCGTTCGACCTGGCGGGAACTGGCGGGCGCGTTGTTCGTCTCCGTGCCGGCCCTGGCGACGCCCGGCATCATCATCGGCGGCAAGATCTTCGGCTGGTTCACCGCCACCGAATCGGCCTGCATCGCCGTCCTCTACGCCGCCGTCCTGTCCTTCTGCGTCTATCGCGAGATGGACGCCCGGGGCTTCTATGCCGCGCTGCTCGACACCGGGCGGCTGGCCGGCGTCGCGCTCTTCTGCGTCGGCACCGCCAGCGCGTTCGGCTGGCTGCTCGCCTACTACCAGATCCCCAAGGAGATCCTCTCCGGGGTCCAGTCCTGGCAGCTGGGGCCGATCGGCGTCGGCTTCCTGGTCGCGGCCGTGTTCCTCGTCGTCGGCTGCTTCCTCGACGCCATCCCGGCGATCATCATCGTCGGCACCATCCTCGATCCCGTCGCGCGGACCGCCGGCCTCGACCCCGTGCATTTCGCCATGATCGGCATCGTCTCGCTCGCCTTCGGGTTGGTGACGCCGCCCTATGGCCTCTGCCTCATGATCGCCTGCTCCGTCGCCGGACGCCGGCTGGGCGAGGTCATCAAGGACGTGGTCATCATGCTGATGCCGATGCTGGCGGTGTTGATGCTCGTCATCCTGTGGCCGCAGGTGACCCTGTTCCTGCCGAGCCTCATCTCGCCCGAGTTCCTGCGCTGACCCCGAGGAGGGATCCCTTGCCGACCGTCGAACCGCTGTCCGATGCCCTGGGCTGCCGGCTCACCGGCATCGACTTGCGCGGCGAACTGTCCGACGCCGACTTCGCGGCCGTCGAGACCGCCCTGCACGACCACCTGGTGGTCATCCTGCCGGGCCAGCAGGGGCTCGACCCGGCCCGCTACGCCGCCTTCGCGCGCCGCTTCGGCCGGCCCGAACCGCACGTCATCGACCAGTTCCACCACCCGGCCGATCCGAACATTCTGATCCTCTCCAACGTCGTCGTCGACGGCAGGCCGACCGGGCTGATGGATGGCGGCACCTACTACCACACGGACTATTCCTACCTGCCGGTGCCGGCCCGCTGCACCATGCTGCACGCCATCCGCATCGCCGACAGCGGCGCCGGCACCGGCTTCGCCAACCTGCGCCGGGCCTGGGAGGATCTCCCCGAGGCGACGCAGCGGCGCATCGACGGGCTCGTCTGCCGCCACCACTACGGCAACCGCGAGAACCTCGAGGAACGGTCGCGGACGGCGGCCTCGCCGCTTTCCTCGGAGCAGAAGGCCAAGATGGACTGGGTGCGCCACCCCCTGGTGCGGCGCCATCCGCACACCGGTCGGCCGACGCTCTATGCCGTCTCCGGCAGTTCGTTCGGCATCGAGGGCATGGGCGAGGAGGGGGGGCTGGAGCTGCTGCGCGAGCTGACGGCGCACGCCACCCAGCCCCAGTACCTCCACCGCCCGTCCTATGCCGAGGGCGACGTCGTCATCTGGGACAATTGCTGCCTGCTGCACTCCGCGCCGCTGACCGACCCGTCGCAGCCGCGCACCCTCTGGCGCATCACGGTGAAGGACGCCGGCCGGACCTGCTGACGGGGGCGGGTCGGCGCCGCTCAGAACGCCGCGATGTGATGGACGATCAGCCGGTCCAAAGTCGCGGCATCGCGGGCGCGGATGGCGTCGACCATGGCATGGTGCTCGGTGCCGCTGGCGCGCAGGCCGGGCGCCGTTCGCCAGCGGCCGGTGGTGCCGAACTGGCTGCGCTCGCGCAGCGACTGCACCGTCTCGACCAGGATCGGGTTGCCGGTGATCGCGAAGAAGCGGTCGTGGAAGGCGGCGTTGGTCGTGGCCTGGTGCTGGCGCCCTTCCTCCTCGACCGAGCGGTCGAAGGCCGCCGCCAGGTCCGACAGGACCGCAATGTCGTCTTCGGTTGCGCGTTCGACCACGAGGCCGGCGGCGCTGCGCTCGATCGCCGTGCGGACGAAGTAGAGCTGATCGCGCTGGCCCGGGTCCGGCGTCGCCACCCGGAAGCCGTGGTTGGCCCGGTGCTCGACCAGCCGCTGCACCTTGAGTTCGGCGAGGCACTTGCGGATGTCGAACTGGGTGGCGCCGTAGCGCTGCTGCAGGTCGATCAGCTTCAGCCATTCGCCATGGCTGAAGCTGCCGAACTTGATGTCGTTGCGCAGCCGGCGGACGAGGGTCTCCAGCCGCTCGGCCGCGGCGTGGGACTTGGCCATCGTCCGGCGTCGGCCGCTCAGGCCTTGGGGGCGGGCGCGGTGGCGGCGAAGGACGGGCGCGCCATCATCGCCGCATGCCAGGCCGCCAGCGCCGGCCGGCCCGTGCGCCAGTCGTCGCCGGTATCGTGCCGGTCGTAGTAGGCCAGCGCCGATGCCAGCGTGACCGGACCCATGGTCGCCGTCTGCGGAATCGATGCGGCGATCGTCTCGAAATGGTCGAGGCAGCGCTTGGCCCGCGCAACCTCGCCGTCGAAGATCGCCGGCGAGCGCGTGTCGGCGGGCCGGCCGAGTTCGCGGCCATAGAAGATGCAACCGTCGAGGAAGCCCATCGCGAGCGCCTCGAAGGCGCGCTCCTGCCACAGGTCGGGGCCACCGTTCGGCACGAAGCGCGGGCCGACATGCAGGCGGTCGAGATACTCGGCGATGCTCCGCGTGTCGCTGATGGCGATGCCGTCGTCGGTGACGAGGCAGGGCACGCGGCCGAGCGGCGAGACGGCAAGCACCGCGCTGTTCGGGTCGCGCAGGGTCGCCGGCACCTCCTCGATGCGGTCGGCGAGGCCGAGCTCGATGGCTTCGACCCGGACGATGCGGGCGTAGGGCGATCCGGCGGTCATGTAGAGGCGCATGGGGTTCAGGCTCCGGTCGCGGGCGATTGGGACGCGTTCTGGTCGGGGGTGCCGAAGACGCGGGCGAAGACCGCGTCGACCTGGCGGGTGTGGTAGCCGAGGTCGAACTGCGCCGCGATCTCGGTCGGGGAGAGATAGCGCCCGACCTCGTCGTCCGCCTTGAGCAGGTCGAGGAACTGGCCGCGGCCGTGCCAGGCTTCCATGGCATTGCGCTGGACGAGGCGATAGGCGTCCTCGCGGCTGGCGCCTTTCTGGGTCAGGGCCAGCAGCACGCGCTGCGAATGGACGATGCCGCCGCCGGTCTCGAGGTTGGCGCGCATGCGCTCGGGATAGACGACCAGCTGCTCGACGACGCCGGCGGTGCGCGCCAGGGCGAAGTCGAGCGCGATGGTGGCGTCCGGCCCGAACACGCGCTCGACGGCGGAGTGGGAGATGTCGCGCTCGTGCCACAGCGCGACGTTCTCCAGCGCCGGCACGACGGCCGCGCGCACGATGCGGGCGAGGCCGGTCAGGTTCTCGGTCAGCACCGGGTTGCGCTTGTGCGGCATCGCCGACGAGCCCTTCTGGCCCGGCGAGAAATACTCCTCCGCCTCGCGCACCTCGGTGCGCTGCAGGTGCCGGATCTCGATCGCCAGCCGCTCGATGCCGCTCGCCACCACCCCCAGCACGGCGAAGAACATGGCATGCCGGTCGCGCGGGATGACCTGGGTCGAGACCGGCTCGACCGCGAGGCCCAGCTTGGCCGCGACATGGGCCTCGACCCGGGGGTCGATGTTGGCGAAGGTGCCGACCGCGCCCGAGATGGCGCAGGTCGCGATCTCGGCGCGCGCCGCGACCAGCCGTTCGCGGTTGCGCTGGAACTCGGCGTAGTGGCCGGCCAGCTTCAGGCCGAAGGTCGTCGGTTCGGCATGGATGGCGTGGCTGCGACCGATGCAGACCGTGTCCTTGTGCTCGATGGCACGGCGCCTGAGGGCGGCCAGGACGGCGTCGACATCCTCGATCAGGATGTCGCAGGCCTGGGTCAGCTGCACCGCAAGGCAGGTGTCGAGCACGTCCGAGGAGGTCATGCCCTGGTGGACGAACCGCGCCTCCGGGCCGACATGCTCGGCGAGGTTGGTCAGGAAGGCGATGACGTCGTGCCGGGTCTCGCGCTCGATCGCGTCGATGCGCTCGATCTCGAAGGCGCCGCGCTCCCAGACCGCGCGCGCGGCCTCGGCGGGGATGACGCCCAGCTCCGCCTGCGCGTCGCAGGCATGGGCCTCGATCTCGAACCAGATGCGGAAGCGGTTCTGCGGCTCCCAGATGGCCGTCATGCGCGGCCGGCTGTAGCGGGGGATCATGGTCGGGTCCGTTCTTCGCGGGGGGCGCACTTTCGCAGATGGGACGGGGCGGGGAAAGCGCCCGTCACTGCGGGGTGACGATCTTGAGGCCGACGATCCCGGCGGCGATCATGGCGATGCAGGCGAGGCGGGCGACGCTTGCCTGCTCGCCGAAGAGCAGGATGCCGAGCAGCGCCGTGCCGACGGTGCCGACACCGGTCCAGATCGCATAGGCCGAGCCGAGCGGCAGGGTCTTGAGGGCAATGCCGAGCAGGCCGAGGCTGACCACCATCGAGCCCACCGTCAGCATGGTCGGGACGAGGCGGCTGAAGCCCTCGGTGTATTTGAGGCCGACGGCCCAGCCGATCTCGAACAGGCCGGCCGCCAGCAGGATGATCCATGCCATCATGGCAGAACACTCCACCCGGAAGGGCGGGGTCGTCCCCGCCTGGGGGCTCCCGCTGGAGGTGCAGGGTCGTCCCTGCCGGGGAGGCGGGGCAGGACATAGGCGATCACCGCCCAGGGATCAATGTCCGGCCAGGGATCAATGTCGGGCCAAGGATCAATGTCGGGCCAGGGAACAATGCCCGGATCGCTCGATCGGCCAACGGCCTCCCGCGGGCGTGGACAGGGCGCGGGCCGGCTGGCTAGGGTACCGCCCGAACATGATGTCCGGCGCCCGCCGACCATATCCCCGCCCGGGCGCCTGCCGGAGGATCCGATGGAAGCTGCCCGTGGTTTGAATGCCGACCTCGAATCGGCCCTGGCCGAAGCCCGCGCGGAGTATGCCGCGCGCAACCCGAAGAGCGCGGCGCGCCAGGCGGAGGCCGCCAAGGTCATGCCGGGCGGCAACACGCGCACCGTCATCCATTTCCCGCCCTACCCGCTGACCATCGCCAGGGGCGAGGGCGCGCGCGTCTGGGACGCCGACGGGCACGAGTATCGCGACTTCCTCGGCGAGTTCACCGCCGGCCTCTACGGCCATTCCCACCCGGCCATCATGAAGGCGATCCGCACCGCCCTCGAAGGCGGCATCGCGCTGGGCGGCCCCAACCTCGTCGAGGCGAAGCTGGCGGCGCTCGTCTGCGACCGCTTTCCGTCGGTCGAGCAGGTGCGCTTCACCAACTCCGGCACCGAGGGCAACCTGCTCGCCGTCTCGGCCGCGCGCGCCTACACCAAGCGCTCCAAGGTGCTGGTGATGGAGGGCGGCTACCATGGCGGCGTCTTCTACTTCTCGGGCCCGACGCCGCTCAACGTGCCGTTCCCCTTCGTCTTCGGGCGCTACAACGACATCGAGCACACCGCCAAGGTGATCCGCGAGCATGCGGCCGACCTCGCCGTCGTCATCGTCGAGCCGATGATGGGCGGCGGCGGCTGCATCGCGGCCGACGATGCCTTCCTCGCCATGCTGCGCGAGGAGGCGACGAAGGCGGGCGCGGTGCTGATCTTCGACGAGGTCATGACCTCGCGCCTGTCGCCGGGCGGCATCCAGCTGCTCTCGGGCGTGACCCCCGACATGACGACCTTCGGCAAGTATATCGGCGGCGGCCTCACCTTCGGCGGCTTCGGCGGCAATACCGACATCATGGGCCATTTCGACCCGCTGCGGCCCGACGCCTGGCCCCATGCCGGCACCTTCAACAACAACATCCTGACCATGTCGGCCGGCGTCGCGGGCCTGACCGAGGTCTACCCGGCCGAAGTCGCGACCAGCTTCAACGCCCGCGGCGACGCGGTGCGCGGCCGCCTCAATGCCGTCGCGCGGGAAAAGGCGCTGCCGGTGCAGTTCACCGGCCGCGGCTCGATGATGAGCGTCCATTTCGGCTGGAAGCCCGTGCGCGGCCCCGAGGACACCAAGCAGACGCCGCAGGCGATGCGCGACCTCTTCCACATGGACCTGCTCGCCCGCGGCATCTATCTGGCGCGCCGCGGCATGATCAACCTGTCGGTGCCGATGACCGACGGCGACTTCGACGCCCTGGTCGCGGCGGTCGACGAGGTGCTGACCGTGCGCGGCGCCGTCATCCGCGAGACGTTCGGGCCGCAGCGCGCGGCCGCCTGACGGCGGTGAGCGGAGATGGCCGGGTCGACGCCGGCCATCTCGACCGCTCCCGAATCGCGCGACGCGCGGTCCGGCTGGCGGCGGTCAGGGACCGGTCCGCCGCGTCCCAACCCGCTGCCGGAGCCGGTCAGCGCTTGCGGCTGATGTCGGGGAAGAAGCGCACCCCCGGGCGGGCATAGCCGCCCGACACGCCGAGCGGTACGCCGTCGGCGCGCCAGCACGCGGCCCCCGTCATGCTGCCGTCGCCGAGGAACTCGATCGCGCACATGCCGCCGGCGACATGGGCGACGGGCACCACTGGGTGGCCCATGCCGGCCAGTGTCGCGCGGACCGTGTCGGGCACGCTGCTCTCGATCTCGGCGTCCTGGCCCTGGGTCCAGACCCGCGGCGCCTCGACCGCCTCCTGCAGCGTCATGCCGTGGTCGATCAGGTTGATGACCCCCTGCATCGCCGAAGCGTAGAGGCGGAAGCCGCCCGGCAGGCCCAGCGCGAAGTAGGGCTTGCCGTTGCGGTATCCCAGCAACGGCGACTGCGTGCTGGTCAGACGCTTGCCGGGCGCCAGGGACAGCGCCTTACCGGGGTGCGGATCGAAGAGATACATGTAGTTGTTCGGGATCATGCCCGTGCCGGGAATGACGATCCGGGCCCCGAACAGGCTGTTGAGGGTCTGGGTCGAGCTGACGATGTTGCCGTCGCCGTCTGCGACCGTGACATGGGTCGTGTCGTGCGATTCGTTCTGCAGGATGCGGGCGGCGAAGGTGCCGGCGGCCGCAGCCTGGATCTCCGGCCGGCGCAGGTCGGCATACTCTTTGGACATCAGCCGTTCGACCGGCGTCCGGACGAAGGCGGGGTCGGCGGTGGCGGCGACCCGGTCGGCGGCGGCGATCTTCATCACCTCCAGCAGCAGGTGCAGCGTCTCGGCCGTACCGAAGCCGAGGCCGGCGATGTCGTAGCCTTCCAGCAGGTTCAGCATCTGCACGATATGGACGCCGCCCGAGGTCGGCGGCGGTGCGCCGACGATCTCGACTCCACGATAGGTACCGCGGACGGGCTGCCGGTCGATGGTCCGGTACTGGGCCAGGTCCGCGGCGGTCAGCAGCGAGCCGTTGCGCTCCAGATACTCGGCCGCGACCGCGCCGATGGCGCCGCCATAGAGGGCGCCCGGTCCTTCCTTGGCGATGGTGCGCAGCGTGTCGGCCAGTTCCGGCTGGACCAGCAGGGCGCCCGCCGCCAGCGCGTTGCCGCCGGGCAGCAGCAGGGCCGAGGCGGTCTTGTCGCGGGCAAGATCCGGCCCGGCGACCTGGATGCACTCGTGCAGAAGCTGGGTCGCGCGGAACCCGCGGCCGGCATAGCGGATCGCAGGATCCATTACGGTGGCGAGGTCGAGCTTGCCGTGGCGCTCCAGTGCCTCGCACCAGCCCTTCAGCGTTCCCGGCGCCGCGACGGCGCGCGGGCCGACGGCGTTGGCGCGGCCCTTCACCTCCATGTAGTCGGGCCAGCGGTCCGATACCGGCTCGAAGCTGTCGGGCCGCGAAGCCGCCGGCGCCGTCGACAGGCCGTCGAGCACGACCTCGCGCCCGTCGGCCAGTCGCATCAGGGCGGTGCCGCCACCGAAGATGCCGACCATCATCGGCTCGACGACGGACAGCGTGAACAGGGCCGCGATCGAAGCGTCGATCGCGTTGCCGCCGTTCGCCAGCATCTCGGCGCCGGCGGCCGAGGCCAACGGATGATTGGTCACGACCATGCCGCGGTCGGCGACGGCCGGGCGCTTCTCGCAGGCGAAGGAACTGCCGGCGCGCGGGCGCCAGTTGCTGGCTGTCATGATGTCCGATCGCTCGTCAGGAGGCGGAGCATGCGCATCCCACTCCGGCGGGCGGACCGCGTCAATTGCGATAAGCTGGGGGGCTCCGGCCGCCCCCGCTGGCCGCTGGCTAGGCGCCCCGCGTCGTGCCCGTCTGGCGGCGCAGCGCGCGGCCGGGGCGGGCGCCGGTCGAGGCGCCGTCCTGCCACACCGTCTCGCCATTGACGAGGACGCGGGCGATGCCGGCCGCCGGCTGCTTCGGTTCCTCGAAGGTGGCCCGGTCCGCGACCATTCCGGCATCGAACAGCACGAGGTCGGCGAAGGCCCCCTCGCGCACCGCGCCGCGATCCTTGAAGCCGAACTCGGCCGCCGGCAGGCCCGTCATCTTGTGGACGGCCTGCTCCAGCGACATCAGGCCCTGGTCGCGGGCATAGCGGCCGAGGACGCGCGGGAAGGTGCCCCACAGGCGCGGGTGCGGGAAGCTGTCCCACGGCACGCCGTCCGAGCCGATCATCGAGTGGGGGTGCGCGACGACCCGGGTCACGTCCGCCTCGTCCATGGTGAAATAGATGGCGCCCGCCGGGATCACCGCCCTGGCGGTGTCGGCGCGCGTGAGGCCGCCCAGTTCGCGGGCCACTTCGTCGAGGTCGCGGTTGGCGAACTCCGGCCGCCCCTTGCACCAGGTGATGTGGACGCGCTCGGCGCGATCGACGATGCCGGGCAGCAGCGCCGTCGAGGAGGCGATGTAGGGATAGACGTCGAAGCCGATGCGCTGGCTCTTCCGCAGCTTCTCGATCAGGGGCAGGGACTGCGCGGTCTTGCCGAAGTTGGTGCGGCCCGCCGCCTTGTGGTGCGACAGGATCACCTGGACGCCGGCCATGCGCCCGATCTCGGCCGCCTCCTCGATCGATTCCAGCAGCCGGTCGCCCTCGTCGCGGATATGGGCAGTGTAGATGCCGTCGTCGGCCCGCATCTCGGAGGCGAGGTCGGCGACCTCCTCCTTCGTCGCCTGCTGGGCGCCGGGATAGAAGAGGCCGGTCGAGATGCCGATGGCGCCGGCGTCGAGCGCCTCGCGCAGCTGGCCGCGCATCAGCCGAATCTCGTCGCCCGTCGCCGGCCGCTCCAGATCGTCCATGCAGTTGAAGCGCAGCGAGCGATGGCCGACCAGGACGGCGGCATTGATCGCCGGCCGGCCGGCGTCGAGCGCCTCGAAATACTGGCCCGCCGTCGGAAAGCGCCAGCGCGGATCGTCGAGCATGGCCGAGGCCTGCTTGGGCAGGTCGGCCCGGGTGTAGGGCGCGAGGGAGGAGCCGCAATTGCCGACCACCACCGTCGTCACGCCCTGGCTCGCCTTGGCCGGCACCAGCGGCTCCTCGAGCAGGTAGCGGTCGTCATGGGTATGGACGTCGATGAAGCCCGGCGCGACGACGAGGCCGCTGCAGTCGACCTCGCTCGCCGCCGCCATGCCGCCGAGGTCGCCGACTGCGGCGATGCGGTCGCCGGCGATCGCGACGTCGGCGGCGAAGCGCGCGCCGCCGCTGCCGTCGATGACGGTGCCGCCGCGCAGGATGAGATCGGGTCGAGACATCGGTCCTCCGGGAATCCGTGCAGGGAGAAAGAGGCGCGTATTCAACCAGCCACGACGGCTGGCTGTCACGCGCCGGCGATTGCGCCCCGCCCGGCGATCGGGGATCATCGCGGATGGAAGGACGCATCCTGCCGGCCGACGCCGGCACCGATCGCGGCACGCTCGTGGCCGGTCTCTTCGCCCGGCTGGCGGAGATCGGGGCCGACGGCGTCGGCATCACGCGCGAGACCTACGGGGCCGGCGAGGCGGCCGCCTTCGACCTCCTGGAGGCGACCGCGCGCGAGCACGGGCTGATCGCCGCCCGCGACGCCGCGGCCAACCTCTCGATCACCCTGCCGACAACGCCGGAGGGGCTGGCGCCGACGCCGGATCGCCCGTGCGTCATCGTCGCCTCCCATCTCGACTCCGTCCCCCAGGGCGGGAACTTCGACGGCGCCGCCGGGGTGCTGGCCGGGCTCCTGTCGCTGCTGCGCATGCGGGAGGCGGGCGTCGCCCCGCCCCGGCCGCCGCGGCTGATGGCCATTCGCGGCGAGGAGAGCGCCTGGTACGGCAAGGCCTATCTCGGCTCGTCCGCGCTCTTCGGGCACCTGTCCGCGGAGGATCTGGCGCTGCGCCATCGCTCGAGCGGGCATCCCCTGGCCGACGCCATGGCGGCGGCCGGCGCCGATCTGGCGCCGATCCGGGCGGGCGAACGGCTGCTCGATCCGGCCGCCGTCGCGGCCTATTTCGAGCTGCATATCGAGCAGGGGCCGGTGCTCGTCGCCCGCGCGCTGCCGACGGCGGTCGTCACCGGCATCCGCGGCAACATCCGCCATGCCCGCGTGCTCTGCCGCGGTGATGCCGGCCATTCGGGCGCCGTCCCGCGCTGGCTGCGCCGCGACGCGGTGCTGGCCATGGCCGAACTCATGACCCGCCTCGACGAGCATTGGCGGGTCCTGCAGGAGCAGGGGCTGGATCTCGTCGTCACCTTCGGCATCGTCGGCACCAACCCGGCCGAGCATGCCATCAGCCGCATCCCGGGGGAGGCCGCGTTCAGCTTCGAGGTGCGCAGCCAGAGCCGCGACACGCTGGAGTCCTTCTATCACCTGATGCGGACCGAATGCCGGGCGATCGAGCGCGCCCGCAAGGTCGAGTTCGTCTTCGACCGGCGGCTCGATTCGGCGCCGGCGCGCATGGACGAGGGGCTGGTGAAGCGCCTGCTGGCGCTGAGCCAGCGGCTGGGCCTGCCGACCGAGACGGTGCCGAGCGGCGCCGGGCACGATGCCGCCCTCTTCGCCAATGCGGGCGTGCCGTCGGCGATGATCTTCATCCGCAACGACAAGGGCTCCCACAATCCGGAGGAACGGATGGACATGGCCGACTTCCACGCCGGCGCCGAGCTGCTGCATCTGGCGCTGTGCGAGGCGACCGGCGCGGAGGGGGTTCCATGATCGGGACGATGCCGCCGGCCGCGGAGATCCGCGCGCTGACCGCCCGCATGCTGCTCGAGGTCGACGCCGTGCAGTTCTGGGGCGACCACCCCTTCATGCTGACCAGCGGCTGGGCCAGCCCCGTCTATGTCGACTGTCGCCGCCTCATCTCCTATCCGCGCATCCGCCGCGCGGTCACCGACTTCGCGGTCGCGACCATCATCCGCGACATCGGCTTCGAGCGCCTCGATCAGGTCGCGGGCGGCGAGACGGCCGGGGTGCCCTTCGCCGCCTGGATCGCCGACCGGTTGATGCTGCCGATGCAGTTCGTGCGCAAGCGCGCCAAGGGCTTCGGGCCCGCCGCGCAGATCGAGGGCATTTCCGCGGCGGGTGCGCGCACGCTGCTCGTCGAGGACCTGACGACCGACGGCGAAAGCAAGCTCGCCTTCTGCCGCGCCCTGCGCCAGGCCGGGGCGGAGGTCGATCACGCCTTCGTCGTCTTCCAGTACGGGATTTTCCCCGGCGTCGCCGAGCGCTTCGCGGCGATCGGCCTGCGGCTGCATGCGCTGGCGACCTGGTGGGACGTGCTGGCCGAAGCGGAGCGGGCGGCGGCCTTTCCGGAGCCCCGCCTGACCGAACTGCGGACCTTCCTGCGCGACCCCGGCGGCTGGTCCTCGGCCCATGGCGGAATTGCTGCCCTGCCGGAGTAGCGGGCGCGGATTTCCCTGCACTTGACGGTTGTCCCGCAGCGCCTTCTATGATCGGATCAGGACGGATCGGAACAGTTTCGGGACCGGGATTTTGGCCGACAAGCTCCTGTTCGTCGCGCAGACCGACCCGGGAGCGGACTGGGCGCTTTGGGGCAGCGACGGCCGGCCGGATGGGACGGCGGTCCTCGGCGCGGACGTGCCCGATCCCTACGGCCTTGTCGCCCTTGGCCCGAGCGCCTGGTTCTTCGGCATTTCCGACGATCGCTATGTCCTGTGGCAGACCGACGGCTCGGCTGCGGGAACCCTGGTGGTGGACTCGCTGGCGGCGACCGACGGGCAGGGCGGCAGCGGGCTTGCGGCTGCCGGCGACGCATTGTGGTTCGCGGCCAGCGACGGCAGCCATGGCAGCGAGCTGTGGATCGCGCGGCCCGGCGAGACGGCGGCCGCCATGGTTCTCGACCTCGTCGAAGGCGGCGACGGGTCGATGCCGTTCGCCGTGGGGGAGACGACGAACGGCGACCTGCTGTTCGTTGCCGGCGCCGCGGGCGAGCGGGCGCTGTGGCGGAGCGACGGCACCGCCGCCGGAACCGAGCGGCTGACGGGCGACGGGGTAACGGTTCCGGACCAGCGCGGCGCCTGGCTCGACGGACGCTTTCATTTCACGGCCGAGGATGCCGATGGCGGCGGCGAGCTGTGGTCGACCGACGGCACGCCCGAAGGGACGGCGCTTGCCGCCGACATCCTGGCGGGGGAGAGCGGTTCCCAGCCGGGGCCGCCGATCGCGTTCGGCGATGCCATCTATTTCGCCGCGACCGGCGACGCCGCCGGCCGCGAGTTGTGGCGCTTCGACGGCGAGACGGCATCGCGGGTCGCCGATCTGCTGGAGGGCGGTTCCTCGTCCGACCCGAGCTTCTTCGTCGCGTTCGACGACGCGCTCTATTTCGTGGCGATCGACCTCGACCTGGGGCGCGGGCTGTGGCGGTCGGACGGGACGGAGGCCGGCACTCGCCTGATCACGCCCGTCGGGCCGAACCCGCTCGACGCCGACCCGCGCGACCTGGTGGTGGTCAACGACCGCATCCTGTTCGTTGCGACCGACAGCGAGCACGGGCGGGAACTGTGGGTCTCGGACGGGACGGCGGACGGCACCGCCTTGCTGGTCGACCAGCGCGGGGCGGCGAGTTCCGCCCCGAACTACCTGGCGGTGATCCGGGGGCTGGCGCCCGCAGCCGATACCGTGCCGCCCGATACCTTCGTCACGAGCGGTCCGCCGCCGGTGACGGCGGACGGCGTGGCCGACTTTCTCTTCGGCTCGGACGAGGAGGGAGTCAGCTTCGAGACGGCGCTCGACGGCGGGTCCTGGGCCGTGTCGGACGCGGCGGTCACTCTCTCCGGCCTCGCCGCCGGCTCGCACGAACTCCAGGTCCGTGCGATCGACGCCGCCGGCAATGTCGATCCGACGCCGGCCATCTACGGCTGGGCAGTCCAGGGGCCGTCCGCCGACACGATCCCGCCCGACACCTTCATCCTCTCCGCACCGAACGTGGCAGGCGCGGAACCGGATGCGACCTTCGTCTTCAACGCCAGCGAGGATCAGGCGGCGTTCGAGGTGTCGCTCGATGGCGGGCCGTTCCTCACGGTCCTCAATCCGCTGGTCGTGCAGGGGCTGGCCGAGGGGCCGCACAGCCTCTTCGTGCGCGCCGTCGATCCGGCGGGCAATGTCGATCCGACGCCCGCCCGGCACGACTGGTTCGTGGGCGACGACACGGTCCCGCCGGAAACGCGCATCGTATCGGCACCGCCGCCCTTTTCCTCGGCGGGAGTCGTCGTCATCGACCTCGACGCCGACGAGCCGGTCGCGCGCTTCGAGGGCCGGTTGGACGGCGGCGCCTGGGCGACCGTCGCGGATCCGGTGCTGCTGGTCGGCCTCGCGGACGGCCAGCACGCCTTCGAGGTCCGCGCCGTCGACCTTTCCGGCAATGTCGATCCGACCCCGGCAGTGTGGAACTGGACCGTCGCGCCCGAGCGCATGCCGGCCGATGGCGGCCCGCCGCCGGTCGCGGGCGGCGTCGCCCTCGAAGTGTCGAGCTTCGCCGAGGCCGAGGCGCTGCTGCCGGATGCCGGGATCGCGTGGCTGAAGAGCCATGCCTCCCTGCGCCTGCCGGACGCCGTCGCCAACCTGACCCTGCTCGGCCAGGAGGAACTGAACGGCGACGGCAACGCCGGCGCCAACCGGCTCGAGGGCAATGCCGCCGCCAACGTCCTCGTCGGCTATGACGGCAACGACCACATCCTCGGCCTCGGCGGCCATGATTTCCTCGCGGCCGGTGCCGGCGACGACACGGTCTGGGGCGACGAGAGCACCGGCGGGGGCGGCGGCGACGACACGATCTGGGGCGGGCAGGGCAATGACGGCATCGCCGGCGGCGCGGGCAACGACCTCCTGAACGGCGACCGCGGCGCCGACACCGTCACTGGAGGCCCGGGCGCCGACACGCTCAACGGCGGCGCCGATGGCGATCGGCTGGACGGCGGCGAGGGAGCCGACCTGCTGCGCGGGGGGCAGGGGGGCGACCACCTGGAGGGCGGCGCCGGCGACGACACCCTGATGGGCGACCGCGGCGCCGACACGATGCTGGGCGGCGACGGTGCCGACCGCTTCGTCCTGCTGGCGGACGGCAGCGTCGACGTCATCGCCGATTTCGCCCCCGGGGTGGACCGCCTGGAACTGGCGGCCGAGTTCGGCATCCTCGACGAGGCGAGCTTCCGCGCGCGGGCGATCGACACCGGCACCTCCACCCTGCTCGACCTCGGCGAAGGGAGTTGGGCCTATCTGCTGGCGGTCCGGCCGCAGGAGATCGGCATGGACGACCTCCTCATCCTCTGAGGGCGGCCGCGCGGATCGCGGCATGGGCCTCGGGATTGACCAGCGTCGACAGGTCGCCCGGATCCTCACCGGTGAGGGCCGCCCGCACGACGCGCCGCATCGTCTTCATGTTGCGCGTCTTCGGCAGGTCGGCGACGGCCACGATACGGGCCGGGCGAAAGGGGCCGCCCATGGCGTCGGCGACGGCGTCGGACAGGGCCTTGCGGAAGGCGTTGTCGTCGGCGCGGCCCGCCGCCGGCACGACGACGCAGGCGACCGCCTGGCCCTTCACCGGGTCGGGCAGCGCCACGGCGGCGGCATCGGCGAGAAGGCCCGTCGCCAGCATGGCCGCCTCGATCTCGGCCGGGCCGGTGCGCTTGCCGGCGAGCTTGATCGTGTCGTCGGAACGGCCGTGGATGTACCAGTACCCGTCGGCATCGCGGGAGGCCCAGTCGCCATGGACCCAGATCCCCGGCAGGCGCGACCAGTAGCTCTCGATGTAGCGGTCGGGCTCGCGCCACAGGCCCTGCGTCATGCCCATGGGTGCGGCCCGCATCACCAGCTCGCCCACCGTGCCGGGCGGTACGCTGCGGCCGGCATCGTCGACGATGTCGGCGCCGCTGCCGGGCAGGGGACCGTTGAAGCTGGCGGGCTTGATCGGCTTCAGCACGTTGGTCGCGAGAATGCCGCCGACCTCGGTCCCGCCGGCATAGTTGAGCAGCGGCCGGGTGCTGCCCAGCACATGGCGGAAGACCCACATCCAGGCGCGCTCGTCCCACGGCTCGCCGGTCGAAGCCGCAAGCCGCAGCCGGGAGAGGTCGTGCCGGGCCGGCGCTGCGTCCCCCTGGCGCGCCATCAGGCGGGCGATGGTCGGCCCCAGGCCGAGGAAGCTGACGCGATGGCGGACCACGATGCCCCACAGCCGGTCGGGTTCGGGAAAGTCGGGGGTGCCCTCGGCCAGCACCAGGGTCGCGCCCAGTGCCGTCGCGGCGACGATCTGGATCGGGCCGACCAGCCAGCCGATGTCGGTCATCCACAAGAGGCGGTCGGACGGCTTCAGGTCGAAGCCGAGCTGGAAGTCGAGCAGCGTCTTGGCGAGGAAGCCGACATGGGTGTGGACCGTCCCCTTGGGCCGGCCCGTCGTGCCGGAGGTGTAGGCGACGAGGAGTGGCGCATCGGTGGGCAGCGGCCGGGTGGGGGCGGGCTGGCCGTAGGGCAGCGCGTCCCACCAATGATCGCGCCCGGCCTGCATGGCGGGCGCTTCGCCGCCCTGGCGCAGCACGACGACATGGCGGAGGCTCGGCACCTGGCGGGCGGCCTCGTCGACCTCCGCCTTCATCGGCACGCGCCGGCCGCGGCGCACGGCCGAATCGGCGGCCAGCACGGCGACCGCCTCGGCATCGCCGAGGCGGGTTGCGATGGCGCCCGCGCCGAAGCCGGAGAAGAGCGGCAGCACGATCGCGCCCAGCCGGGCCAGCGCCAGGAAGCCCGCCACCGCCTCCGGCACCATCGGCATGTAGAGCCCGACCGGCGATCCCGGGCCGATGCCGAGCGCGGCCAACCCGCGCGCGAGGCGGTCGACCTCGCGCCCGAGATCGGCATAGCTCCATTCCCGGACGCTGCCGTCCTCGCCCGCCCATGGCGATGTTGGTGGTGCCGCCGACGCACCAGCGCACCCAGGGCAGGCCGGCCGAATCGTCCCGCAGCCTGTGCCACGGCGTGGCGAAGGGGATGTCGAGGAAGTGCAGCAGCGTGCCCCAGAACCAGTCGGGATCGGCATCGGCCCGCGCCGCCATGGCGTCGTAGTCCGCCATGCCCGCGGCTGCGAGAAAGGCCTGCCAGTTGCTGCTGGCGACGAATTCGGCATCGGGCGCCCAGACGGCGCCGGGAGGCAATTGCGGCATGGTTCCACCCCACGAGGTCGATGGACTTTTCGCCATCGCTTGTCGCAGTATCGCGCTGACTGAACGCTCGTTCAATTGAGAGAAACGACGGAGGAACCCATGAGCGCAGCCGCCAGCGAAGACCGCTATGCCCGCTACCAGCGCCTGAAGTTCGACCGGCCGCATCCGCGCGTGCTGCGCGTCACCATGTCGAACCCGGGCAAGCTCAACGCTGCCGACGCCGTCATGCATGGCGAACTGACGGGCCTGTGGCGCGAGATCGACGCCGACCCCAGCGTCTCGGCGGTGATCCTCCAGGGCGAGGGCAAGGCGTTCTCGGCCGGTGGCGACTTCGCCATGATCGACACCATCATCGCCGACTTCCATACCCGCGCCGCCAACTGGAAGGAGGCGCGCGACCTCGTCTACAACATCATCCACTGCTCCAAGCCGATCGTCAGCGCGATCCGGGGGCCGGCGGTCGGCGCCGGGCTCGTCTGCGGCTTGCTGGCCGACGTCTCGATCGCCGCCAACGACGCGCGCATCATTGATGGCCATACCCGTCTCGGCGTCGCCGCCGGCGACCATGCGGCGATCGTCTGGCCGCTGCTCTGCGGCATGGCCAAGGCCAAGTATTACCTCATGACCTGCGACCCGCTGTCGGGGGCGGAGGCCGAGCGCATCGGCCTCGTCTCGCTCGCGGTCGAGGATGCCGAGCTCGATGCCAAGGCGGTCGCGGTGGCGACGAAGCTGGCGGAAGGGGCGCCGCACGCCATTCGCTGGACCAAGTACGCCCTCAACAACTGGCTGCGGCAGGCGGGGCCGATCTTCGACACCTCGCTGGCGCTGGAGTTCCTCGGCTGGCAGTCGCCGGACGTGCAGGAGGGGCTGGCCGCCCACCGCGAAAAGCGCAAGCCGGCCTTCCCGCCGGAATCGAACCTCTGAGCCGGCGGAGGGTCCGGCCTTGACCGCCGCCATCGGCTCCATGCTGACGGCCGAGCGCGCGCAGGCGATGCGCGCGGCCGGCCTCTGGCACGACCGCACCGTCCTCGACGATCTCGACCGCTGGGCGGCCGAGACGCCGGACCGGCTCGCGATCGTCGACCACAATTCCTCGACCGGCATCGCCAGCCGCCTGACCTATGGCGAACTCGCCGCCCGCGTCGACCGCATCGCCGCGGCGCTGGCGGGGCTCGGCGTCGGCCGCGGCGACGTCGTCTCCTGGCAACTGCCCAACTGGTGGCAGTTCACCGCCCTGCACCTTGCCGCCATGCGCATCGGCGCCATCAGCAACCCGCTGATGCCGATCTTCCGCGAGCGCGAGCTGCGCTTCATGCTCGGCCTCGCCGAAGCCAAGGTGCTGGTCATGCCCGGCACCTTCCGTGGCTTCGACCATGCCGCGATGGCGCGCGGCCTGCGCGCCGACCTGCCGTCGCTCCAGCACCTGCTGGTCGTCGGCGGCGAAGGTGGGGAGGCGTTCGAGGCCCTGCACGATCCGGCCCGGCCGTTCGCCGCGGCGGCCGCCCGGACGCTCTTCGCGGAGCGCCGTCCGGGGCCCGACGACGTCATCGAGATCCTCTACACCTCCGGCACCACGGGCGAGCCCAAGGGGGTGATGCACAGCTCCAACACGCTGGTCAGCAACCTCGTGCCCTATGTCCGGCGGCTGGGCCTCAGGTCGGGCGACGTCGTGCTGATGGCCTCGCCGCTCGCCCACCAGACCGGCTTCATGTACGGCGTCATGATGCCGATCCTGCTCGGCTGCCCCGTCATCCTGCAGGACATCTGGAACGGCGGCCGGGCGGCCGACAACGTCAAGGCCGAGGGCGTCACCTTCACCATGGCGTCCACGCCCTTCCTCGCCGACCTGACGGCGGTGGCGGAGGAGCGCAAGCCCGACCTCGCGAGCCTGCGCATCTTCCTCTCCGCCGGTGCGCCGATCCCCTCGGCGGTGGCGCGGCGCGCGACCGAGAATCTCGGCGCCACCATCGTCTCGGCCTGGGGCATGACCGAGAACGGGGCGGCGACGACGACCCTGCTCGACGACCCGCCGGAGCGCGCCTGCGAAACCGACGGCTGTGCCCTGGAGGGCATCGAACTGCGCATCGTCGACGAGGCCGGCACCGACCTGCCGCCCGGCACGGAGGGGCGGCTGCTGCTGCGCGGCTGCTCCAACTTCCTCGGCTACCTCAAGCGGCCCGAACTCTATGGCGTCGACGCGGAGGGCTGGTTCGACACCGGCGACCTCGCCCGGATGGACGAGGCGGGCTACATCCGCATCACTGGGCGGACCAAGGATGTCATCATCCGTGGCGGCGAAAATGTCCCCGTCGTCGAGGTCGAGGGGCTGCTCTACCAGCATCCGGCGGTGGCCGAGGTGGCGGTCGTCGGCATGCCGGATCCGCGACTCGGCGAGCGCGCCTGCGCCTTCGTCGTGCCGCGGCCGGGGGCCAGCCTGACGCTGGCGGAGCTGACCGGCTTCCTCGCCGAGCACAAGCTGACGCGCAACTACTGGCCGGAGCGGCTGGAGGTGGTGGACGCGCTGCCGCGCACGCCGAGCGGCAAGATCCAGAAGTTCCGCCTGCGCGAGACGGCGAAGGAACTGGCGGCCGGGTAGGGACGCCCCCTTGGCGATCGACATCGCCGGCTGGGTGCTGGGGCGCACGCTGGCCGAGCAGGCCGAGCGGCAGGGCGACCGGGACTATCTGCGTCCGGTCGACGGGCCGCCCGTCAGCTTCGGCGCCATGGACCGGGCCGCGACGCGCATCGCCAACGGCCTGATCGCCGCCGGCGTGGCCAAGGGCGACCTGGTTCTGGCGATGCTGCCGAACGGGCCGGCCTTCGTCGCCCTGTGGTGCGCGGTGGCGCGGGCTGGTGCCGTCTTCGTGCCGATCAACACCGCCTTCAAGGGCGCCTTCCTCGAACACATCGCCAACGTCACCCGGGCCCGCGCGATGGTGGCGGCACCCGAGCATCTGGCGACGATCGACGCCTCGGCCGGCAACCTGCCGCACCTGAAGCGGCTATGGGTGGACGGCGCGATCCCCGACGCGGAGCCACCGCCCGGGATCGCCGTCGCGCCGTTCGCCGAGCTGGCGGAGGCGCCGGAGCGGCCGGTGGCGGTGCCGGTCGCGGTCGGCGACGTCGGTGCCATCCTCTTCACCTCGGGCACCAGCGGTCCGTCGAAGGGGCCGCTGCTGCCGCACGGCCATCTCCGCCTCAACGGGCATGTCTATGGCGAGGTGCTGCGGCTGGGGTCGCAGGACGTGCTCTACACCTGCCTGCCGCTGTTCCATGCGAACGCGCTGCTGCTCGGCGCCTATGGCGCGCTGATGTGGGGCATCCCGCTGGTCCTGGCACCGCGCTTCAGCGCCAGCGGCTGGCTCGGCGACATCCGCCGGCACGGCGTCACGGTGACCAACCTGCTCGGCACCATGATGAGCTTCCTGATGAAGCAGCCGCCGACGGACGAGGACCGCGACCATCGCCTGCGGGCGGTGACGGCGGTGCCCCTGGTCCCGGCCCTGGCGGCGCCGTTCCAGACGCGCTTCGGCGCCAAGCCGGTCGAACTCTACGGCACGACGGAGATCAACTGCCCCTTCTACATGCCACTCGACGCCCCGCTGCGGCCCGGCTCCTGCGGCCGGCTGGTCGCCGACTGGTTCGAGGTCCGGATCGCCGATTCCGCGACCGACGAGCCGGTACCGCCGGGCGGGGTCGGCGAACTGCTGGTCCGACCGCGCCGCGCCGGCACCTTCCTGCAGGGCTACTGCGGCATGCCGGAGGCGACGGTCGCCGCCTTCCGCAACCTCTGGTTCCACACCGGCGACGCCTTCCGGGTCGACGCCGACGGCTGGTACGGCTTCGTCGACCGGCTGCGCGACTGCATCCGCCGCCGCGGCGAGAACGTCTCGTCCTGGGAGATCGAACAGGCGCTGATCCAGCACGATGACATTCTGGAGGCCGCTGTCGTCGGCGTGCCGTCCGACATCGGCGACGGCGAGGAGGAGATCCTCGCCTGTCTGGTGCCGCGTCCCGGCCGGACCATCGACGCCGAGGCGGTCTGGGCCTTCTGCGAGGCGCGCCTGCCGCGCTTCGCCGTGCCGCGCTACCTGCGGGTGCTGGCCGCCTTGCCGCGGACGGCGACCGAGAAGGTCCGCAAGGAGGTGCTGCGCGGCGAGGGCATCGTCGGGGCAGCCGGGCGGGCGCCGGTTCCGCGGTCGGGCGGAAGGGTGTAGATTGGCCCTGGCCGCAACCCATGCGGGCTGTCGTTTCCTCGCAGCCTCGGGAGGACGGGAGTCATGTCGGTCGAGCGCGCAATTCTCCTGATCGTCGGTGTCGTGGTCCTGGCGAGCGTCCTGCTCGCCGTCTACCACAGCCCCAACTGGCTCTGGCTGACGGGCCTGATGGGCGCCCATCTCATCCAGGCTTCGGTGACCGGCATGTGCCCGGTCGTGATGACGCTGAAGCGGCTCGGCCTGCCGGCCCGCGCCGGCTTCGGCTGAAATCGGGGCCGGCCTCGCCGCCGCCCTGACACCGCCGGTCAGTCGCGCTCCGCCGCGGAACGCGGCAGGCCGTGATGCTTGGTCGGCCCGACCTGCTCGACGTCGAGCCTGCCGGAGAGCCGGCTGAGGGCCAGCAGGATGCGCCGCAGCAGGTCCCCGTCGCCGCCGGGCATTCCCTCTTCGGTCGCCACGGACGCCTCGCTGGCGTCGTACTCCCAGCGGCGGAGGATCTCGATCTTCTGCTCGACCGTCAGGCTCTCGTGCGCGGCGAGCGCCTCGGGGCTCGGGAACACCAAAGCCGGGTCGAGAAGGGCCTGATCGACGTCGACCTCCGATCGCGTCGTATCCGTCATGGTCCACCATCCGTTCCGGTCGTTGCGGTCCGCGATGCTCCGCGATTGCAGTCTCCGGCGTCAACCGCGTCCCGCCGCGCCGTTCCGGCCGGGCTAGGTCAGGTCGGCCCCGGCGGGCGGCCGGCGCGTGCCAGCGCCAGCATCAGGCCGCCGGCGACGAGCCCCCAGAAGGCGCCGCCGATGCCGAGGATGGTGAGGCCCGAGGCGGCGACGAGGAAGGTGACGACCGCGGCCTCGCGGGCGGTGGGATGGGTGACGGCGCCCATCAGCGCACTGGCGAGCGGCCCCAGGAGGGCGAGGCCGGCGACCGCCTCGATCAGCACCGGCGGCGCGGCACCGATGAAGGCCGCCGCCGCGCCGGCGCCGAGACCGAGGAGGAAGTAGACGATGCCGGCGACCACCGCGGACCAGTAGCGCCGGGCCGGATCGGGATGAGCGTCCTCGCCGGCGCAGATCGCGGCGGTGATGGCGGCGAGGTTGATCGCATGGCCGCAGAAGGGCGTCGCCATCAGGCTGAGGACGCCGGTCAGCCGGAAGAGGCGGCCCGGGTCGGGCCGGTAGCCGTAGAGGCCGAGGACGGCGATGCCGGGGATGTTCTGCGAGGCCATGGTGACGACGAAGAGCGGCAGGCCGATGCCGACGGCCGCCGACCAGGAGAATTGCGGCACGACCAGCGCCGGCTGCGGCCAGAGCGATCCCAGCGCCGCGCGATCGATCTCGACGGTCGCCGTGATGACGATGGCGGCGGCCACGACCGCCGCCGGCACGGCGAACAGGCGGCGGACGCGCCCGACGATGGCCCAGGTGACGATGATCGCCATCGCCGCCAGCGGCAGCTCCGCCACCGCCCGCACCGGGGCGAGGGCCAGCTGCAGCAGGACGCCCGCCAGCATGGCATTGGCGAGCGGCGCGGGGATGGCCGCGACCCAGCGTCCGAGCGGCCGCCACATGCCGGCCAGAACGACCAGCAGGCCGGCCACCACAAAGGCGCCGACGGCGGTCGGGAAGCCGCCCTCCAGCGGCCCCGACGCAATCAGCAGGACGGCGCCCGGCGTCGACCAGGCGATCGAGATCGGCATCTTCGTCCGCAGCGCGACCCACACCGCGGCCAGTCCCATCAGCACGCACACGGCCATCAGGCCCGACGCCGCCTCGGTCCTGGTCGCGCCGGCGGCCATGAAACCCTGGATCAGGATCGCGAAGGAACTGGCGAAGCCGACGAGGGCCGCCAGCACGCCGGCGCTCGCTGCCTGAAACGAAAAGGACCGCAGCATCGCGGCCGAGACTAGCCGTCCGGCCTCCGCCCCGCCATGTGTCGTCGTGATGAGGACTCCAATTACGGCGTGGCGGGCCAGGCGATCTCGTGCTCCGCGACGACGCCCTCGAACCGCGGCCGCGCGAAATGATAGCCCTGCATGAACCGGATGCCGACCGCGCGGAGCGTGCGCACCTCCTCGATCCGCTCTACGCCTTCGGCGACCAGCCTCGTTTGCGTCTCTTCCGCCATGCCGACCAGCGCGCGCAGGACCGAGACCATGCGCGGGTTGCCGTCGCAATGCGCGACCAGTCGGCGGTCGACCTTCAGGACGTCGGGCTTCAGCTCCGCGATCTGCCAGAGGTTGGAGTAGCCGGTGCCGAAATCGTCGAGGGCGACCTTGAAGCCCTGGCGCTTGTACTCCTCGATGATCCGCAGCGTATGGGCGGGGTCGGAAACGTTCTCGTTCTCGACGAACTCGAACGTCAGGCGATGCAGTGGGAAGCCCGTGCGGGCGGCGGCGTCGAGCGTATTGCGGATGCAGGCGCGCGGCTCGTAGACCGCGTTCGGCAGGAAGTTGATCCCGAGCTCGCCATCCAGCCCCAGGCGCGCGGCCAGTTCGATCGCCTTGACCCGGCACTCCTGGTCGAAGCTGTAGAGGGTCTCGGGCGTGACCTTCGACAGCACGCTTCCGGCCCCTTCGCCGGCCGGGCCGCGCACCAGCGCCTCGTGTCCGACGATCCGCGCCGCGTCGACATCGACGATCGGCTGGAACGCCATGGTGAACGGAAAGAGCGGCTGCGGATCGCGGCAGGCGGCGCATGGCGTGGGCGGTTCGGTCACGGCGTTCCCCCGGAAAGTCTTCTTCCTGCTCTGGGAACGATATGGCCACCGCCCGGCGATGGCCAGTAGGGGGCCGGTTCGCAAGCCGTAGGATATTGACAAGCGGTCCGGCCGCCGACCATCATCCGGAAACTGAACGAACGATCATTCATGATCGCATCTCCGGGAGGGCCACTGTGATTCTGGCCGAAGAGCATCTGCTCGTCCGCGATACGGCGCGCGCCTTCGCGCAGTCGGCGCTGGCCCCCAACGCGGCCGCCTGGGAGGAGGCGCGGGCCGTGCCGCGCGAGGTGCTGCGGGAGATGGGCCGGCTCGGCTTTCTCGGCATGACGGTGCCGGAGGAATGGGGCGGATCGGGCGCCGACTGCATCGCCTACGCGCTGGCACTGATGGAGATCGCGGCCGGCAACGGTGCCGTCTCGACGATGATGAGCGGGCACAACTCGGTCGGCTGCATGCCGCTGCTCGACCACGGCACCGAGGCCCAGAAGGAACGCTGGCTGCGGCCGATGGCCCAGGGCGAGCTGCTCTGCGCCTTCTGCCTGACCGAGCCGCAGGGGGGCTCCGACGCCGGCGCGATCCGCACCCGCGCCGAGCGGACCAACGGCGGCTGGCGCCTGCGCGGCATCAAGCAGTACATCACCTCTGGCGCGACGGCGGACCTCGCCATCGTCTTCGCCGTCACCGATCCCGACCAGGGCAAGCGCGGGCTCTCGGCCTTCCTCGTTCCGACCGACAATCCCGGCTACCGGGTCGGCCGGATCGAGCGGAAGATGGGCCAGTCCGCGTCCGACACCTGCGAGATCCTGCTGGAGGATGCCGAGGTCGGGGCGGACGCGCTGCTCGGCGCCGAGGGGGCCGGCTACCGCATCGCGCTCGCGAACCTGGAAGGCGGCCGCATCGGCATCGCCGCCCAGTCGGTCGGCATGGCGCGCGCCGCCCTCGATCTCGCGGTCGCCTACGCCAAGGAGCGGGTGACGTTCGGGAAACCCATCGCGGCCCACCAGGCGGTCGGCTTCCGCCTCGCCGACATGGCGACGCGCATCGCTGCCGCCGAGCAGCTCGTGCTGCACGCCGCCGCCCTCAAGGCCGCCGGCCGGCCCTGCCTCGTCGAGGCGTCGATGGCCAAGCTCTTCGCGTCGGAGGCGGCCGAGCATGTCTGCCGCGACGCCATCCAGACCCTGGGCGGCGCCGGCTACATGGCCGATATGGGCGTCGAGCGCATCTATCGCGACGTCCGCGTCGCGATGATCTACGAGGGCACCAACGACATCCAGCGGCTGGTCATCAACCGCGCGCTGACCGGGCACTGAACGATGAAGGCGCTGCTCGTCGAGGCGTTCGGACAGCCGGAGGGCATGGTTCTCCGCGACCTTCCGGACCCGGAGCCCGGTCCGGGCGAGGTGTTGGTCGAGACCCACGCCATCGGCCTCAACTATCCCGACCTGCTGGTCATCTCCGGCACCTACCAGATCCTGCCGCCGCTGCCCTTCGCGCCGGGCAAGGAACTGGCCGGCGTCGTGCGCGCGGTCGGCCCCGGCGTCGACGGCTTCCGGCCGGGCGACCGGGTGGCGGCGCAACTCGAGTCCGGGGCCTTCGCCGAACTGGTCCGGGTGCCTGCCGCGGTCTGCTACCCGGTGCCGGCCGCGCTGGCGACCGCCAAGGCGGCCGGCATGGGTCTCGTCTACCAGACCTCCTGGTACGCGCTGAGCGATCGGGCGCGGCTGCGGCCCGGGGAATGGGTGCTGGTCACGGGTGCGGCGGGCGGCATCGGCATCGCCGCCGTCGAACTGGCCAAGGCCATGGGCGCGCGCGTCGTCGCCGGCCTCGGCACGATGGCCAAGGCCGACTTCGTCCGCCGGCACGGCGCCGACGCGGTCGTCGACCTCGCCATGCCGGACCTCCGCGACGGGCTGCGCAAGGCGGTCCAGGAGGCGACCGGCGGCCATGGCGCCAACGTCGTCATCGACCCGGTCGGCGGCGCCGTCTTCGAGGCCAGCCTGCGCGCGCTCGCCTGGGACGGGCGGCTCGTCGTCGTCGGCTTCACCTCGGGTGCCATCCCGTCGGTCAAGGCCAACTACCTCCTCATCAAGCACATCACCGTCAGCGGCATCCACTGGAGCGACTATCCCGAGCGCGATCCCGCCGGCGTCGCCCGCGCCCAGGCCGAGATGTTCCAGATGGCCGCGGCCGGCCGGCTCGACCCGCCGGTGATGGCGACCTTTCCGCTCGAGCGGGCGGCCGAGGCGCTGGCCCTCATCGCGAACCGCAAGGTCGAGGGCAAGGTCGTGCTGGTGACCGAGGCCGGCCGCCGGGCCGGGGTGGAGTAGGGGCCATGCAGCATCTCGCCGTCGCCGACCGCATCGCCACCCTGACCCTCGACCGCCCGCCGGCCAACGCCATCAACGGCGCCTGGGTCACGGCCTTCCACGCCCGCCTCGACGAGCTGGCGGCGCGCGACGACTGGAACCTCCTGCACATCCGCAGCGCGCTCCGCCTCTTCTCGGCCGGCGCCGACCTCAAGGACATGCGCGAGCGGTACGGCACGCCGGAGGGCCGGGCCGCCTTCCAGGTCGGCGTGCGGGCGATGCAGGTGCTCTTCCAGCGCATCGAGGATTTGCCGCGGCCGACGCTGGCCGAGATCGGCGGGCATGCGATGGGCGGCGGCTTCGAGCTGGCGCTCGCCTGCACCTTCCGCATCGCGGCGCACGAGATCCAGCTCGGCCTGCCGGAGGTGCGGCTCGGACTGCTGCCGGGCGCGGGCGGCACGCAGCGGCTGACCCGCCTCGTCGGCCGGGCCCTGTCCGAACGGCTCATCCTCGGCGCCGAGACCGTCGACGGCGCCACTGCCGAACGGCTCGGCCTCGTGCAATGGTCGGCGCCGACCGCCGAGCTGCCGGAGCGCGCGCTCGGTATCGCCCGTCACCTCGCCGACCTGCCGCCCCATGCCGTCGCCGAGGCGCGTGCCTGTATCGCGGCTGCCTTCGATCCCGCGGTCGACGGCTATGCCCGCGAGGTCGCGGGCGGGGCGGCGCTTCTCGAAACCACCGAAACGCGGGCGCTGGTCGCCCGATTCCTCGACCGGAAGGGCTGATTCGCATGGAAATGGCTGGCAAGACCGTCGTCGTCACCGGCGCCTCGTCGGGCATCGGGCGGGCGACCGCGCTGCTGCTCGGGCGGGAGGGCGCGCGCGTCTTCGGCGGCGACGTCGACGAAGCGGGCGGCCGGCGCACGGAGGAGATGGCGGCCGAGCAGGGGGTGAAGTTCGAGTACATCCCCCTCGACCTGACCGACGCCGCCGCGATCGACGGTTTCGCCGCCGAGGTCCATGGCCGCATCGGCGGCGCCCTCGACGGCCTCGTCAACGCCGCCGGCTGGGACCGCATCCAGCCCTTCATCGACAACCCGCCGGAGATGTGGGACCGCGTCGTCGCCATCAACCTGATGGGGCCGGTGCGCCTGACCCGTGCCGTGCTCGACCCGATGATGGCGGCCCAGAAGGGCAAGATCGTCAACGTCGCCAGCGACGCCGGCCGCGTCGGCAGCATGGGCGAGACGGTCTATGCCGCGGCCAAGGGCGGTCTCATCGCCTTCACCAAGTCGCTGGCGCGCGAGATGGCGCGGCACAAGCTGAACGTGAACTGCGTCTGCCCCGGCCCGACCGACACGCCGCTCTTCCAGGCGCAGCCGGAGAAGATGCGCGACGCGCTGACCCGCGCCATCCCCTTTCGCCGCATCGCCCGGCCCGAGGAGATCGGCGAGGCCGTGACCTTCTTCCTCGGCCGCCGCTCCGACTACGTCACCGGCCAGGTGCTGAGCGTCAGCGGCGGCCTGACGATGGTCGACTGACGGCGATCGACCGACCCGACAGGACTTGCAGGAACCCGATCCATGGCGCTTGCCTTCGACCGCACCCGCATCGACTTCGCCCGCTACCAGCCACAGCACTTCCGGTGGCAGCTCGACGGCAAGGTCGCGACCATCACCCTCGACCGGCCGGAGCGGAAGAACCCGCTCACCTTCGAGTCCTATGCCGAGCTGCGCGACACCTTCCGGGCGCTGGCCTATGCCGACGCGGTCAAGACGGTGGTCGTCACCGGCGCCGGCGGCAATTTCTGCTCGGGCGGCGACGTGCACGAGATCATCGGCCCGCTGGTGCGGATGCAGGAAGCGGGCGACATGCAGGGCCTGCTCGACTTCACCCGCATGACGGGCGACCTCGTGAAGGCGATGCGCGCCTGCCCGCAGCCGATCGTGGCCGCGATCGACGGCATCTGCGCCGGGGCGGGCGCGATCGTCGCCATGGCGTCGGACCTGCGCTTCGGCACGCCGGAGAGCAAGGTCGCCTTCCTCTTCGTGCGGGTCGGGCTGGCCGGCGCCGACATGGGCGCCTGCAACATCCTGCCGCGCATCGTCGGCTCGGGACGGGCGGCCGAACTGCTCTATACCGGCCGCTCGATGGACGGCGCCGAGGCCGAGCGCTGGGGCTTCTACAATCGCCTCGTCGCCGGCGACCAAGTGCTGGCCGAGGCCCAGGCGATGGCGGCCAGCCTCGCCGCCGGCCCGACCTTCGCCCACGCCATGACCAAGCGCTGCCTGCACCAGGAATGGAGCATGACGATCGACGACGCCATCGAGGCGGAGGCACAGGCGCAGGCGATCTGCATGCAGACCAAGGATTACGGGCGGGCCTATCGCGCCTTCGTCGCCAAGCAGCGCCCGGTCTTCGCGGGCGATTGACGCGGGCGATGGATGCCTCCGGTGACCATGGCTGGCTGCCGCTGGCAGCCAGCACCGGTTTCCTCGCCGACATCGGGCCGTTGCTGTGGCGGCGTGACGTGGATGGGCTGGCGATGGGGTTTCATGTGGCCGAGCGCCACTGCAATCCCGTCGGGGCGTGCCATGGCGGCATGCTGATGACGCTGGCGGACGTGGTCCTGGGATTCGGGCTGGGCGACCGGCTGGAGGATCGCTGCTTCGTGCCGACCATCGGCATGACCGCCGATTTCCTGGCGCCGGCGCCGCAGGGCGCGCTCGTCTGGGGCCGGGCGGAGGTGCTGCGCCGCGGCGGCCGGACCGGCTTCGCGCAGTGCCTGCTGCGCGCCGGCGATGCTATGGTTCTGCGCGCGAGCGGAGTCTTCCAGCTCGACCGGCGGGCCGACCCCGGCTACTCGGCCGCCGCCCTCTTCGCCGGAGCCTGAGCCGCGATGGCCGATGTGAGCTTCCTCGACTGGCCGTTCTTCGAGGATCGGCACCGCGAACTGGCCCGCCGCCTCGACGGTTGGGCGGCAGCGGAGATCGGGCTCGGCGTCCATCCCCATGACGATGTCGACGGCGAGTGCCGGCGGCTGGTGCGCCTGCTCGGCGATGCCGGCTGGTTCGCCCATGCGGTGCCCGAGGCGGGCGCCGGGGCGCTCGACGTCCGCACGCTCTGCCTCGTCCGCGAGACGCTGGCGCGCTATGCCGGCCTCGCCGATTTCGTCTTCGCGATGCAGGGCCTGGGCACCGGGCCGATCACCCTCTTCGGCAGCCCCGTGCAGCGCGAGCGCTACCTGGAGCCGGTGCGCGCCGGCCGCCGCATCGCCGCCTTCGCGCTCTCCGAGCCCGATGCCGGGTCCGACGTCGCGGCGATGGCGACGACCGCCAGCCGGGTCGATGGCGGCTGGCGGCTCGACGGGCGCAAGACCTGGATCTCCAATGGCGGGATCGCCGACCACTATGTCGTCTTCGCGCGCTCGGGCGAGGCGCCGGGCACGCGCGGCATCTCGGCCTTCATCGTCGATGCCGATGCGCCCGGCCTCGCCATCGCCGAGCGCATCCAGGTGACGGCGCCGCACCCGCTGGCGACGCTGGCATTCGACGGCTGCTTCGTCGCCGACGACCGCCTGCTCGGCGAGGCCGGGCAGGGCTTCAAGGTGGCGATGGCGACGCTCGACGTCTTCCGGGCGACCGTCGGGGCGGCGGCGCTGGGCTTTGCCCGCCGCGCCCTCGACGAGGCCGTCGCGCGGTCCGCGTCGCGGCCGATGTTCGGCAAGACGCTGGCCGACCAGCAGATGACCCAGGCGCGCCTCGCCGACATGGCGACCGAGATCGACGCCGCGGCGCTGCTCGTCTACCGCGCCGCCTGGACGCGCGACGTCGAGGGCCGACCGCCGACCCGCGAAGCGGCGATGGCCAAGCTCTACGCGACCGAGGCGGCGCAGCGCGTCGTCGACGGCGCCGTGCAGCTCTTCGGCGGGCTCGGCGTCACGGTCGGGGTCAAGGTCGAGGAACTCTATCGCGAGATCCGCGCGCTGCGCATCTACGAGGGGGCGAGCGAGGTGCAGAAGCTGGTGATCGCGCGCCAGGTGCTGGGGGGCGCGCGATGATGTTCGAGCGCATTGGCTACGCGGCCGCGGGCGGGCGGGCCGACATCACCATCCAGCGGCCGGAGCGGATGAACCCGCTCGACTGGTCGACGGTCAAGGAGCTGCGCCGCGCGGTCGCGGCGGCGGAGAACGACCCCGCCCTGCGCGCCGTCGTCGTCACCGGCTCGGGGCGCGCCTTCTCGGCCGGCGGCGACCTCGAAGGCTATCTCTCCCTCTACCGCGACGCGGAGGCGTTCGCGGGCTTTCTCGAGGATTTCTTCCAGCTTCTCGACGCGATCGAGCGGTCGCGGCTGGTCTATGTCGCGGCGATCAACGGCTTCTGCGTCGCCGGCGGGCTGGAGTTCATGCTTGCCTGCGACCTCGCCATCGCCGCGCGGGAGGCGAAGATCGGCGACGGCCACCTCAATTTCGGCCAGCTTCCGGGCGCCGGCGGCTCGCAGCGCCTGCCGCGGGCGATCGGCGTGCAGCGTGCCAAGCACCTGATGCTGACCGGCCGCCTCATCGACGGAGTGGAGGCCGAGCGCATCGGCCTCGTCGCCGAGGCGGTGCCGGCGGCGGATCTTGCGGCCCATGTCGATGCGCTGGTCGCCGGCCTGCTCGAGCGCAGCCGCGCCGGCGTCGCCGGCATGAAGCATCTCGTCAACGAGGGCCTGCGCGGCTCGGCGGCCGACGGCCTCCGGATGGAGATCGACTTCGTCCATCGCTACGCCACCACCCATCCGGATGCGACCGAGGGGCTGGTCGCGTTCCAGGAAAAGCGGCGCCCCCGCTTCGGCGCCTGAAGGAAAGCTCGAACCCATGTGGTCGCTCCGGGACAAGTACTGCATCGTCGGCATCGGCTCGACCGAGTTCTCCAAGGCCTCGGGCCGCACCGTCCTCGACCTCGCCAGCTCCGCCTGCCAGGCGGCGCTGGACGATGCCGGCGTGTCCGCGACCGAGGTCGACGGCATCGTCAGCTTCCATTTCGGCGATTCGGTGCCGGCGATCGCGGTCGCGACCCAGCTCGGCGTGCCGGCGGTGCGCTATGCGGTCGACACGGCCGGCGGCGGCAACGCCGCCAACCTGATCGTGCTGCAGGCGGTGGCGGCGATCGAGGCCGGCCTCGCGGATACGGTCCTGTGCTACCGCGCGATGAACGGCCGGTCCGGCTTCCGGCTCGGCGGCGGGCGCGACATGTCGGCCCACGGTATCACCCAGTACACCGCGCCCTTCGGCTGGATCACCTACCCCCAGGCGATGGCGATGTGGTGCCGCCGGCACATGATCGAGTACGGCACGACGGCCGAGCAACTCGGCCACGTCGCGGTGACGACGCGGGCCAACGCCGTCCTCAACGAGCGCGCGATGCAGCGCCAGCCGATGACCATGGACGACTACATGGCGGCGCGCTTCATCGTCGAGCCGTTCCGGCTCTATGACATCTGCCTGGAATCGGACGGTGCCTGCGCCGTGCTCGTCACCCGCGCCGACCGGGCCCGCGACCTCCGCCATCGCCCGGTCCACATCATGGGCGGCGCCTATGGCGGCGGGCCGAACCAGGGCGAGGATCTGTTCGACGCCCTGCGCTGGCCCGACCATTCGCACAATTATGCGCGCTACATCGCCGACGACCTCTGGGGCAAGGCGGGGGTCGGGCCGGCCGATGTCGATGTCGCGGAGATCTACGACTGCTTCACCTACAGCGTGCTGATGCAGCTCGAGGGGCTCGGCTTCTGCAAGGAGGGCGAGGGCGGTCCCTTCGTGGCCGCGGGCAACATCGCCCGCGACGGACCCTTGCCGGTCAACACCCACGGCGGCCTCCTGTCGGAGGCCTACATCCACGGCTTCAACCACGTCATCGAGGCGGTCAGCCAGCTCCGCGGCCATGCCGGGGTGCGCCAGGTGCCCGATGCCGAGATCGCCCTCACCACCGCAGGCGCCATGACCTGCGGCAGCGCCATGGTGCTGCGCCGATGACCTACGCCAAGCCGCTTCCCGTCCCCGATCCCGATTCCGCGCATTTCTGGGCCGGCTGCCGCTCGCACCGGCTGCTGATCCAGCGCTGCCATGCCTGCGGCACCCACCGCTTTCCGGCCGGGCCGTTCTGCCCCGCCTGCCGCTCGCGCGATACCGACTGGATCGAGGCGTCCGGGCGCGCCACCGTCTTCAGCTGGATCGTCGTCCGCCATCCGGTGCCGCGCGAGGTCTATCAGGACGACGTCCCCTACGTCGTGGCGCTGGTGACGCTGGAGGAGGGGCCACGCATGGCGACCAACATCGTCGGCTGCCCGCCCGAGGCGGTGACGGCGGGAATGCCGGTCGAGGTCGTCTTCGACACCGTCACGGCCGAGATCGCGCTGCCGCGCTTCCGCCCGATTCCGGCGGGGGCGCGCTGATGGGGGAGCCGATCGCGTTCGGCGACGTCTCCGCCACGCTGTCGCCGGTCGAGCGCCTGGGCCGGGCCGAGCTGGAGGCGCTGCAGCTGCGCCGGCTGCAACGGCAGGTCGAGCGGCTGTGGCACGGCAACCCGTTCTATCGCGCCAAGCTGGAGGCGGCGAAGGTGCGGCCGGAGGAGATCCGCTCGCTCGCGGACTTCAACCGGCGGGTGCCGATTTCGACCAAGGCCGACTTCCTCGCCGACCAGAAGGATCATCCGCCCTTCGGCCGCCGCCTCGGCGTCGCGCGCGAGCGGGTGACCCTGGTCAACATGACGGGGGGCACGTCGGGCCAGGGGCAGGAGGTCTATGGCCGGACCGACCACGACATCGCGGTCCAGGGCTATCTGCATCTGCTGCCCTGGTTCATGGCCGGGCTGCGACCGGGCCAGATGGCCCTCAACTGCGTGCCGACCGGCGGCCTCACCACCGGCGGCTGGGGCCCGCCCGAGGGCTTCCGCATCGCCGGCGCCACCGCCTTCCATGTCGGCGGCACCCTCTCGACCGATGCCAAGATCGACCTGATGCTGCGCTTCGGCGAAGTGCATTTCATCTACGCCTCGACCAACTATCTCCACACGCTGAGCGAGGCCTTTCGCCGCCGCGGCATCGTGCCGGCCGAGGCCTTCCCGATGATGCGGGCGATCCACATCGTCGCCGAGGGCTATCCGCTGGAATGGGCGCGCGGCATCGAGCAGTTCTGGGGCTGCCGCCTGCACGAGGGCTATGGCAGCACCCAGGGGGCGGGCTTCATCGCGTCGACCTGCGAGGCGGGCGTCGTCCGCGACGATGGTCGGCGCGGCCTGATGCGCCTCCTCGAATGGATCAACTATGTCGAGATCGTCGACCCCGACACCGGCCTGCCGGTCGCGCCGGGCGAGGAGGGGGAGATCATCCTCACCAACCTCGACATCGAGGGCTCGCCCGTGCTGCGCTTCTCGACGCGCGACCGCGCGCGCTTCGTGCCCTGGCAGGAATGCGGTGGCGGTCGGGCCTGGAACTGCCTGGAGACCGGCACCATCGGCCGCTACGACGACATGCTGAAGATCCGCGGCAACAACGTCTGGCCGTTGGCGGTCGATACCGCCGTCTTCGCCGAGCCGGAGGTGGCCGAGTATGTCGGCCGCGTCTTCGTCGACGAGGCCGGGCGCACGCGCGTCCAGATCCGCCTGGCGCTGAAGGACGTTCATGCCGGCATGGGCGACGAGGCCCGCCGGACCCTGACGGGCCGCCTCGGCCAGCGGATCAAGGAGCGTACCAACGTCCAGATGGAACTCGAGATCGTGGCGCGCCGCGAACTGCCGGAGTTCACCTACAAGGCCCGTCGCTGGACCGACGAGCGCAAGGAGGGGCTGAAGGCATGATCCGCCACGCCGCACGCGCGCATCCCTGCCCGGGTCGAGCGCCGGTGCGTCCTTCGACTGCTCGTTCCGCTTCGCTGCACTGCGCGCTCAGGACAAGGATCGTTCTTGGAAGGTTAAGAATGGATGTCGTCCTGAGCGCGCAGCGAAGCGGAGCAGTCGAAGGACGCACTGCCACCGGCAAGCGCGCCCTTCTCCGCAGCCCGCCGCGCACCGCCGCCGCTCCCACCGCGAGGCCCGCCCATGGCTGATCCCGCACCTCCGCCGCCGACCGACGCCGAAGAGCGCCGGCTGCTCGCCGAGATCGCGGCGCTGGCCGCCCGGCTCGCCGAAAGCGGCGACCCGCTGATGCGCGGCCAGTATCAGAACCTCGCCGGGCGGGTATCGGCCCTGCGCGCGATCAAGGGCGAGGAACTGCCGTGAGGCGACCCACGGGGGACCGGCTGGCGGGACGGGTCGCGCTGATCACCGGCGGCGCCTCCGGCCTGGGCGAGGCGACCGTGCGGCGGTTCCATGCCGAGGGCTGCTGGGTGATGATCGCCGACATCGACACGCGGCGCGGCGCGGCGTTGGCCCGCGAACTCGGGGACGGTGCCGCCTTCGTCGCCTGCGACCATACCGACCGCGCCCAGGACGAGGCGGCGGTGGCCGCCACGGAGGCCGAGTTCGGCGGCCTCGACATCCTGCACGCCAATGCCGGCGGCCCCTTCGCCGGCCCGTTCGAGAGCGCGGACGACGCCACGCTCGACCGCGTCATCGCGGTCAACCTCGTCGGTGCCATGAAGATGGTGCAGGCGGCCCTTCCGGCCCTGCGCAAGGCCGGTGCGGCGCGCCCGGCCGGTGCCGCCATCCTCTTCACCGCCTCGGTGCAGGGCATCAGCGCCAAGCCGAACTTCAGCGTCTACACCGTCTCCAAGCACGGGCTGGTCGGGCTGACCCGCAGCCTCGCGCTCGAACTGGCGCCGGCCAACATCCGGGTCAATGCGATCTGCCCGGCCGTCACCGAGACGCCGATGCTGGCGAAGTTCATGCCCGGCTTTTCCGGCGACATGGACGAGGCGCGGGTGCGGATGAAGGCGACGATTCCGCTCGGCCGGATGCCCGAGGCGGTGGATACCGCCAACGCCGCGCTCTTTCTCGCCTCCGACGAGGCACGCATGCTGACCGGCCACGCCCTGCCGATCGACGGCGGGCAGATGGCCGGCTGACCGGGAGGATAGAACCGCATGAGTTTCCCGACGTTCCGTCTCGACGGGCAGGTGGCGCTGGTCACCGGCGGCAACCGCGGCCTCGGTGCGCTCGGCGTCCGCGCCTTTGCCGAGGCCGGCGCGGACGTGGTCATCGCGGCGCGCGACCACGCCCTGTCCGAGCGCGTCGCCGAGGAGATCCGCGGCATGGGCCGGCGCGCGCTGGCGGTCGCCGCCGACGTCTCCGACCGCGCCTCCGTCGAGGCGATGGCCAAGACCGCGCTCGATGCCTTCGGCCGCGTCGACATCCTCTTCAACAATGCCGGCGTCATGTCGCCCAAGACCGCGATCGAGCTGGAGGAGGAGGACTGGCACGCGGTCATGGACACCAGCGCGACCGGCACCTGGCTGTGCTGCAAGGCGCTGGCGCCGCAGATGCTGGCGCGCGGCTCGGGCCGGATCATCAACATGGCCTCGATCCTGGCCGACCGCGGCATCCCCAACCGCGCGCCCTACTGCGCCGCCAAGGCGGCCGTCGCCAACCTGACCCGCGCGCTCGCCGTCGAGTTCGGGCCCAAGGGGGTCAACGTCAATGCGGTGGCGCCGACCGTCTTCGTGACGGACCTCAACCGCCACCTGATCGAGCAGCAGCCGCAGGTCTACGGCACGGTGAAGGCGCGGATGCCGCTCGGCCGGCTCGGCCAGCCCGAGGATCTGGCGGGGGCGCTGGTCTTCCTGGCCTCGCCGGCCTCGGCCTTCATCACCGGCCACATCCTGCATGTCGATGGCGGGTTCTCGGCGACGTGAGCCCAGCCGTCGATTGACGGAAGCCAAGTGAATGAACCATCATTCAGTCAACGAAGCGGCCGGCCGGATAGCCGGGATCACGAGAACGGGCCGCACGGGGGGAGGGAGAGGGCGCATGTCGAGGCTGGCGTCGCGGGGACGCGGCCATGACCCGGACGGGGCGGCGGGTGCCGCCCGCGGGGGATGGTCCCCATGCTGATCAACATCCTGAACGGCCTCGTCTATGGCGGGCTGCTCTATATCCTGGCGGTCGGGCTGGTGCTGATCTTCGGCCTGCGCCGGGTGGTCAACTTCGCCCATGGCAGCCTCTTCATGGTCGGCGGCTACGTCGCCTTCGCCGTCGCGGCCGTCAGCAACTTCTGGCTCGCGCTCGTCGCCGCCATCGTCGTGCTGGCGGTGCTGGGCGTCATCCTCGACCGCTTCGTCTTCCGCCCGCTGCAGCATGAGGATCCGATCGCGACCGTCCTCGTCACCTTCGGCCTGCTGCTGGTGCTGGAGGACGTGGTCAAGACGATCTGGGGCAAGGACTTCCTGTCGCTCGCCGCGCCTCCGCTGCTGGCCGGCACGGTTTCGATCGCCGGCGAGACGTTCCCCGTCTACCGCCTGATGGTCATCGCGGTGGCGGTCCTGGTCGCCCTCGGGCTCAGCCTCTGGCTGCGCTTCAGCCGCATCGGCCTCTATGTTCGCGCCTCGTCGGTCGATCCGGTGACGACGGGGATGCAGGGCGTCGACACCGACCGGGTCAGCGCCGCCGTCGTCGCCATCGGCGCCGGCCTCGCGGGCCTGTCCGGCACGATCGCCGCACCGCTGATGGCGCTGTCGCCGTCCATGGGCAGCTTCATCCTGATCGACAGCTTCATCGTCGTGGTCGTCGGCGGCCTCGGCAGCTTCACGGGCGCCTTCATTGCGGCCCTGGTCATCGGCCAGGTGCACAATTTCGGCATCGTCTACATTCCGTGGGCGGCCTCGATGATCCCGTTCCTGCTGATGGTGGCGGTGCTGATCTGGCGGCCGACGGGCCTTGCCGGGGGGCGGGCATGACGGATATCGCCGCCGCGCCCTCCCGCTCCCGCAACGTCGGATTCCCCGCGGTCCTGGCCGTGCTGGGCGCCGCGGGCTGTGCGCTGCCCTTCCTGGTCCAGTCGCCGCTGCTGCTGACGCTGATGACCCAGGCGACGATCAACGCGGTCCTGGCGACCGGCGTCGGCTTCCTCCTGCGCCAGAACGGCACGGTCAGCTTCGGCCATGCCGCCTTCTTCGGCCTCGCCGCCTATGCCACGGCGCTGCTCATCAAGTTCGGTCTGCCGGCGGAACTCGCCATCGTCCTGGCGGTCGTGCTGCCGACCCTGCTGGCGCTGCTGCTCGGCGTCGTCATCGTGCGGATCACCGGTGTCGCCTTCTCAATGCTGACGCTGGCGGTGGCCCAGGCCTTCCACGAGCTCTTCCTCAAGTGGCGCGAACTCGCCAACGGCGACGACGGCATGGCGATCGCGTTCCCCGCGAAGGTCTTCGGCCTCGACATCGCGATCTTCCAACAGCCCGCCAGCATGTTCCTGGTCTGCTGGCTGGCGCTCGTCGGCGTCATCCTCGGCCTCTGGCTGCTGGCCCGCAGCCGCTTCGGCACCCTTACCCTGGCGATCCGCGAGAACGAGGAGCGGGCGCGCTACATCGGCTACCGCACGGTGCTGCCGCGGGCAATCATCTATGCCATCTCGGCGGCGGTATGCGCGCTGGGCGGGCTGCTCTTCGCGCTCTACAACGGCTTCGTGTCACCGGGCACGCTGCATTGGAGCCTGTCCGGCGAGGCGCTGATCATGGCGATCATCGGCGGCCCGCGCCTCATCTGGGGGCCGGCGCTGGGCGGCGTCATCTTCTTCTTCATCAAGAACGCCGCCGGCGACTTCACCGACCACTGGCCGGCCGTGATCGGCATCACCCTGATCCTGGTCACGGTGCTGCTGCCGCGCGGCGTCGGCGGGCTGCTCGTCTGGCTCGGCCGTCGCGCCGGCGGGGGGAGGGGCGAATGACCACATCCGCCTACGCCATCGAGGGCATCGACATGACCCGCCGCTTCGGGGGCTTCGCCGCCCTCGACGGGGTGTCGCTCGCCGTCCCGCATGGCGAGATCCGCGGCCTGATCGGCCCAAACGGCGCCGGCAAGTCGACCCTGATGGACGTGTTGACGGGCCGCGCCCAGACCTGGAGCGGGCGTGTCCTGATGGACGGGCGCGACATCAGCGGCCTCGGCGCGGTCGAGCGTCGGCGTGCCGGCCTCGCGCGGTCCTTCCAGCGCACCAACATCTTCCCCGACCTCACGATCGACGAGCAGATCCGGCTGGCGGCCGCGACCGCCGAGCGCGACAACAGCGACGAGGTGATGGCCGAACTCGGCCTCGCCGACCTCGCCCACCGGCGCGCGGCCGACGTCTCCTACGGCGACCAGCGGCGGCTCGACCTCGCGCTGGCGCTGGTCGGCCGGCCGCGGGTGCTGCTGCTGGACGAGCCGGCGGCGGGCCTGTCGATGCAGGAATCGATGGTGCTGGCCGGCATCCTGCGCGACCTCGCCGGCCGCTGGGGCGTGACGGTGCTGCTGGTCGAGCACGACATGGAGGTGATCTTCTCGATCTGCAGCCGGGTCACCGTGCTGCATCTCGGCAAGATCCTGGCGGACGGCACGCCGGACGAGATCCGGCGCATCCCCGAAGTGGTCACCGCCTATCTGGGGAGTTCGGTGGAATGACCCTGCTCGCATTCCGCGACGTCGACTCCTACTACGGCCGTGCCAAGGTGCTGCACGGCGTCACGTTCGAAATCCGGCCCGAGGAGCGGGTCGCGATCCTCGGCCGCAACGGCGTCGGCAAGACCACGATCGTCAATTCCTTCCTCGGCATCGCGACGATCCGCAGCGGCGAGGTCGATCTCGCCGGGCGCCGGGCGACACGGTTCCAGCACTTCACGGCCGCGCGCCGCGGCATCGCGGTGGTGCCGCAGGGGCGGCGCATCGTCCCCGGGCTCACCATCCGCGAGAACCTGCTTCTGGGGGCGGCCGTCGGGCGGCCCGGCGCCTGGAACATGGAGCGTGTGTTCGAACTCTTCCCCATCCTGCGCGAGCGCGCCGACACGCCGGGCACGGCGCTGAGCGGGGGCCAGCAGCAGATGCTGGCGATCGGGCGCGCGCTGATGGCCAACCCGAGCCTGCTGGTGCTCGACGAGCCGAGCGAGGGCCTGGCGCCCGTCATCGTCGACGAGCTGGCCGAGATCTTCCGGCGGCTGGCGGCTGAGGGCACCGGCATCCTCCTGATCGAGCAGAACTTCGGTCTCGTGCGCCGGGTCGCGGACCGATACTACGTCCTCTCGAAGGGGACGGTGATCGAGGCCGGCGAACTGGCCGGCCTCACCATGGAGACCCTGAAGCGCCACGTCGCGGTGTGACGCGCGCGCCTCCGGGACGGCAAAAGAGCCCCGATCGGGGAAACGCAAGGGAAGGAGACGAAGCATGCAGACGCTATGGACGAGGCGGGCGACGCTGGCCGCGGCGGCGGTGCTGGCGACGGCGGGCAGCGTCGCCGCGCAGGAAGTCATCCGGATCGGCGTGCCGACGGCACTGACCGGCACCTATGCCGATCTCGGCGACCAGGCGCGGCGCGCCGTCGTCTTCGCGGTCGAGGAGGCGAACGCCAAGGGCGGCGTCGCCGGCCGCAAGGTCGAGGCGCGGTTCCTCGACACCGAGGCCAAGCCGGATCTCGCCCGCCGCCAGGCGGAGAAGCTGGCGCTCGAGGGCTTCAAGCTGCTGACCGGCACGGTGGCGTCGGGCGAGGGCCTCGCCATGGGGCCGATGCTGCAGCGCTGGGACGCCATCTACGTCTCGACCATCAACAAGGCCAACCAGATCACCGGCGCCGCCTGCCAGCCGCGCATGTTCCGGGTCAATCGCCTCGACGCCTCGGACGGCGCCGTCGTCACGCCCTGGCTTGCGCAGCGCAAGGAGGCGAAGTGGGCGATCATGGCCGCCGACATCGCCTGGGGCCGCGATTCCGGCGCCAGCTTCATCAAGTCGGCGCAGGCCAACAAGCGGACGATCGTCTCGGAGAACTACTCGCCCTTCGGCACCAACGACTTCGCCCCCTACATCCAGAAGATCAAGGACTCCGGGGCGCAGGGCCTGTGGGTGGCGCTGGCCGGCCGCGACGCCATCAACTTCGCGACCCAGGCCAGGCAGTTCGGCCTGTTCGACGCGGTCTTCACCGCCGGCGTCAGCTTCGTCACCGACAACACGGTGAAGACGCTGGGCGAGGCCTCCAAGGGCATCTGGGGCATCATCAACTACAGCTCGACCCTGGACACGCCGGAGAACAAGAAGTTCGTCGCCGACTGGGCGAAGAAGTATCCCGGCACGGAGCCGACCAACTTCGAGGGTGAGACCTACATCGGCATGCAGGTGATCCTGCAGGCGGTGGCCAAGGCCAACAGCGTCAAGCCGGCCGACGTCGCCAAGGCCCTGGCGGGCACGACCTTCGACACGATCCTCGGCAAGCAGCTGATGCGCAAGGAGGACCACCAGCTCGTCGGTCCCAACTTCTTCGGCAATGTCGGGGAGAAGGACGGCAAACTGAAGCCGATCATCACCATGTCGGTCCCGGCCGAGACGGCGACGCCGGCGCCCGACCCGGCATGCAAGCTGCCGGGCTGACGGGAAAGGGCGGCCGCCCGCGGGGATTGCCGCGGGCGGCCGCCATCCACTATGGCTAGTCGATCGGGGCGGACGACCGCCCGAACCGGCGGACCGGAACGCGCCTTGCCCGACACCATCAAGAGCAAAGTCGACGATCCGGAGCTGATCCAGCGGCGGCGCCAGCAGCTGACCGCGGCGGCCATCGAACTCTTCAGCGAGCGCGGCTACCACACGACGACGATCCGCGACGTCGCCGAACGGGCGAACGTCAGCATCGGTCTCATCTACCAGTACGTCGAGGACAAGGAGGATCTGCTCTACCTCGCGCTGGCCCAGGTGCTGGACAGCTACAAGGCCCGCATCCCCGAGGCGCTGGAGGGTGTGACGGAGCCGCTCGACCGCTTCTGCACGGCGGTGCGGACCTACTGCCGCGTCAACGGGGAGTCGGTCGCAGCGACCGTGCTGGCCTACCGGGAGACGAAGTCGCTGCGCAAGGAGCGGCGCAACCTCATCAAGCAGACCGAGGTCGAGACCAACGAGCTGATCGCCGCCTGCATCCGCGACTGCATCGAGGCCGGCCTGTTCGAGGAGGTCGACGTCGAACTCTTCGTCCACCAGATCGTCATGTTCTCGCACGGCTGGGCGCTGAAGGCCTGGCGCTTCGCGCGCCAGATGGAGGTCGAGGAGTATGTCGATCGCGGCCTGGGGCTGATGCTGCGGCAGGTGCTGACCGCGCGCGGCGAGCGCCGCCGCCGCGTCTCGGCCTGTTGCGGCACGCTCTGACGCGCCGTCAGCTCGCGCTCTCGCCGCCGTCCTCGGGCTCCTCCGCGTCGGGGCCGTCGAGGCGGATCGGGAAGTGCACGGTGACGACCGTGCCAGCCTCGGCCCCGGCCGCCATCGTCAGCGTCCCGCCGAGCTGGCGGGCGAACGCCTGCATCAGCGCGACGCCGATCCCCGGCCGGAAGTTCGGGCTGCCGTCGTCGCCGAGCGGCGGCCCGACGCCGTCGTCGGCGATCTGCAGTTCGGCCTCGCCCCCGGTGCCACAGCGGAAGCCGACCTCGATGGTGCCGCCGCGGCCGTCGGGGAAGCCATGCTTGCTGGCGTTGCTCAGGGCCTCGGTCAGGAGCAATGCCACGGGCACCGCATGGGAGGCCGGTATCGGCGCATTGTCGAGCTGCAGCCGGATCGCGATGCCGCGCTGCGCCAGGCCCTGCGCGTGCGACTGCTGGTCGGTCAGGGCCTCGGTGATGGCCGCGAGATCGACGCGCTGCACGTCCGCGCTCTCGTAGAGATGGCGGTGGACCAGTGCCAGCGTGCGCACCCGGACGCGGGCTTCGGTCAGCACCTCGCGGGCGGCCGGTTCGCGGGCGCTCTTGGACTGCAGGTTGAGGAAGCTGGTGACGATCTGGAGGTTGTTCTTCACGCGATGATGGACCTCGCGCAGCAGCGCGTCCTTCTCGTCGAGCGAACGGCGGAGATCGCTCTCCCGGCTGGCGATCTTCCGCGCCATCACGGAGAAGGCTTCCGCAAACTGGCGCACCTCCCGGGCGCTCCGTCCGACGTTCGGCTGCACGTCGAACTGGTCGCGGCCGTAGGCATCGACAATGGAAAGCAGCGAGCGCATGCCGCGGGATATCAGCAACTCTCCGCCGACCACCGCGACGGCGATGGCCAGCACCAGCATCAGCAGCGGGCCGACGATGAAGGCCAGCGTCTGGTAGTGGCTCCAGCTCATCGCGCTGCTACGCGGCATTCCGAACAGGATGTAGAGGCTGCCGTTGGCGAGGTTGGCGGCGCTGTAGAAGCGCTCGTCCCCATCGGCTCCCGGTGCGACGAACTCGGTGATACGGCGGGCGGCGATGGCCGCCAGCAGGCTCTCGTCCGGCGTCGCCGCCTCGGCGGGCGACTGCCGGTTGCCCGGAATGCCGTGATCCGTCTCGGGCACGGTGAGGAAGCGGTCGGACGTCGTCATCACCGTGCCCTTGGCGTCGAGCAGGTAGACGACGCCGTCCTCCGGCAGCCCGTGCTTCTGGGCGAGGCTGCCGATCCAGGGCAGCCGGATGCCGGCGATGATTGCGCCGGCTGGCTCGCCCGCAGCCCCGGGGACCGGCCGCAGCGCGCTGACGATGGGCTCCGCATTCTCCCGCGACAGCGTGAAATAGCCGAGCGTGAACCCCTGGGTATCGGCCATGCCGCGGAACCATGGCGTCTCGGCGACGCTGGTGCCGATGCTGCGGTCGAGGGCGCTGCACCGGATCTCGCCATTGCCGTCGACGACGGCGAGATCGGCATATTCCGGCAGGTCGGCGATCACGCGCGCCATCGTTTGCGAGCAAGCGCCCGATGCCGCGCCGGCGGATGCGGCGCGCACCGCCGGGCTCTCGCCCAGCCCGACCATGAGCCGCCGGGTTCCTTCGATCAGGGCGTTCTGGCTGTTCGAGGCGACGATCGCGAGCTGGCGCACGGTGGCCCAGCCCCGCTCCTCGGCATCCCGGTAGCCGCGGTAGGCCAGCACCAGATCGTAGATGACGATCGGCACCAGGGCGACGGCCAGCGCCAGGGCCAGTCTTGCCCGCAGCGGATCGAAGAAGTTCTTCACCCTGCTCCACACGGCTCCAGATCGTCCAACTGTCCCTTCGTCCGCCGCGATCATCGGCAGCGGTCGGTGCCGCAACGGCCGCCCCGCAACGCTACGAGCCGGCCGGATTCGCGCGGGTCGCCTGAGGCTTCGCCTGCGCCGCTCCCGCCTCTCCGTCGTCGTCGCGGCCGGTCATCTGGGCCAGCGTCCGCCGCGCCCGCGACACGCGGCTCTTGACGGTGCCGACCGCACAGCCGGCGACTTCCGCCGCCTCTTCATAGCTCATTCCGCTGGCGCCGACGAGGATCAGGGCCTCGCGCTGGTCGTGGGGCAGGCGCATCAGCGCGGCACGGAAATCGTCGAACTCGACCGAACTCTCCTGGGCCGGCGCGACCGGTGCCAGCTCGTGGTCCATGGTGTCGATCGACTGGACCGTCATGCGACTCTTGCGCCGCTCGGTGAAGAAGAGGTTGCGCAGGATGGTGAAGATCCAGGCGCGGAAATTGGTACCGGGACGGAACGAATCCTGGGCGGCGAGTGCCCGCACGATCGCATCCTGCACCAGGTCGTCGGCCAGCTCGCGTTGGCCGGCGAGCGAGCGGGCGAAGGCGCGGAGTTGTGGCAGGCAGGCGATCAGCTCCTCGCGGATGCTGGCCGCGGGGGCCGCCGCCGGGGCGGTTCCCACCACCGGGTCGGGATTCATGGGTTTCATGCCGAGGGCCGGCGAGTCTGTGCCGCTATCCATCGAGCTTTTCGATCAGCTGTCGCAGGGCATCGGGCAGCGGCTCGTTCGCCACATCGTCGTAGAGTCCCTTCAGCTTCGTTTCGAGCCAGTCGTTGCGGAGGTTGCCGCGGCATGGCCGGGCGGTGCCTGTGGCGCTGTCGCGCGCCGCATCGCCCGGCGGCGCTGCCTCGTCCGGCTGCTTGTCCATCGTGATGCGATCCATCCTGCTCACTGCAAAAATCCTTCGCTGCCGCGACGCCGCCTTCCGGCGCGCCTTCCAATGGAGACCGCGCTGCCCCATCTACCGTTCTCGGCAAAGCCTTCCGGAACGCGCATGGGGTCGGTCATGGACGAGACGCAGAAGATCCGCATCGTCGCGCAGCTGCCGTACATGCGCCGTCACGCGCGGGCCCTGACGGGGTCACAGGAGGTCGGTGACGAGTACGTCAAGCGCGCCCTCCAGCGAATCCTCGACCGGGCCGGAGCCGATCCCGAGCCGCTTTCGCGGGCCGATCTCTTCCGATGCCTGCACAACGTGCTGTCGCTCCCGGCGGTTCCGCGCGGCGAGCCGGATCGGCCGGCTGCCGGCCCGGAAAGCACCGGAGAGCTGGTGCAGCGCCGGCTCGAGGAGCGGGTTCTGCGCCTGCCGCCCACCTGGCGCGCGGCGCTGCTGCTGGTGCATGCCGAAGGCTTCGCGCGGTCGGAGGCGGCCCACGTCCTCGACGTGACGCCGGAAGTCCTGGCCGAACTCCTGGACGAAGCCTGGACCGCGCTGCGCGAGGAGCAGCCGGCGCGCGTGCTGATCATCGAGGACGAGGCGGTGATCGCGCTCGACATCGCCGGCATCGTCGCCGAGATGGGCCATGCGGTCGTCGGCGTCGCCGCGCGCTCGGACGAGGCGGTCCATCTGGCGCGAACCGGCCAGCCCAGCCTGATCCTGGCCGACATCCAGCTCGAGGACGGCAATACCGGCATCCAGACGGTCGCCCGGATCCTGGAGACGGCAGACCTGCCGGTGGTCTTCGTGACCGCCTATCCCGAACGGCTGCTGACCGGCGAGCGCATCGAGCCCACCTTCATCGTCTCCAAGCCCTTCGAGCCCGAATTGCTCCAGATTGCCGTATCTCAGGCGCTCTTCTGCGCCTCTTCCGCCTGATCGGCGGGCGGTGCCCCGGCGACCGACGCGATCGCCTCGCGCTGCCGTCGCGGCAGCATCGCCATGACGAGGATGAAGCTCGAGAAGGCGAGGCAGACGATGTTGGACACGATGATCGGCCATTTCCCGAGCAGCAGGCCGTAGACCAGCCAGCAGGCGAAGGCCGTCACCGTGACGGAATAGGAGCGGACCGAGATGTCCTCGGTCCGCCGCGTCCGGATCACCTTCCAGGCCTGCGGCGCGAAGCTGACGGTCGAGGCGACCGTCGCCGCCCCGCCGACCCAGGAGGCGAGGTCCAAGCGCTGGATTCCTGTCCCGCGGATGCTATACGCGGCCCATCAGGACCAGGATCAGCAGCACCACCAGGACCAGCGAAAGGCCGCCGGTGGGGCCGTAGCCCCAGCCGCGGCTGTAGGGCCAGGTCGGCAGCGAGCCGATGACGACGAGAATCAGGATGACGATCAGGATTGTGCTGAGCACGGGCGTGGCCTCCCACCGGCTGTGACGGAGGGATGAACGCGAAGCGGCCCGCTTCGTTCCGGCTACCCGCGCCAAGCCCGGCTGCGCTATCGTCCACCTTCACGCTCCGGCGCCCCGCCACCAGAATTTCGGGATCCCTCCATGACGCAGCACCAGAACGCCCACGGCCAGCCGGTGGGGGCACCCGTCCCCGGCTGGCAGCCGCGCCCGCGGCCGCCGCGTACGCCGATGGTGGGGCGGTTCTGCCGCGTCGAGCCGCTCGACGTCGCCCGCCACGCGGCCGAGCTGTACGAGGCCAATTGCGACGACGCGAGCGGTGCGAACTGGACCTATCTCGGCATCGACGCGCCGGCGGACTTCGCCGCCTACCGCGCCTGGTTGGAGAAGATGGCGGCCGGCGACGACCCGCTGTTCCACGCCATCGTCGATGCCGGCGGCAAGGCGGTCGGCGTCGCCACCTTCATGCGCATCGACCCCGCCAACGGCGTCATCGAGGTCGGCAACATCAACTACTCGCCGCGGCTGCAGCGCAAGCCGGCCGCGACGGAGGCGATGTACCTGATGATGGCGCGGGTCTTCGACGAACTCGGATACCGCCGCTACGAGTGGAAGTGCGACGACCTCAACGCGCCCTCGCGCGCGGCGGCCGGGCGCCTCGGCTTCCGCTACGAGGGCACGTTCCTCCAGGCGCTCGTCTACAAGGGGCGCAATCGCGACACGGCCTGGTTCTCGATCACCGACCGGGAATGGCCGGCGATCAAGGCGGCCTTCGAGCGCTGGCTGGCGCCGGACAATTTCGACGCCGAAGGCCGCCAGAAGCAGGGGCTGGCCGAGCTGCGCACGGCCGGTGCCCGCTGACGGCGCTCCCCGCTCGGGGTACGCGCCGACGGCGGACCATGCTAAGCATCGTCCGATGACAGCGACCGGACACCCGTTCCGGCCGGCCGGAATATCGGCCGAGCCGATCGCCTTCCGCACCAAGGAAGGGCAGGTGGCGGAGTTCCTGCGCGAGCGCATCATCTCCGGCTACTTCGCGCGCGGCCAGAAGCTGAAGCAGGCGGAGATCGCGCAGATGCTGGATCTGTCGATCACGCCGGTGCGCGAGGCGCTCAAGCTGCTGGAGGCGCAGGGCTATGTCGTCGGCTCGTCGCATCGCGGCGCGGTCGTGGCGCCCTTCCAGCTCGGCGAGGCCGAGGAACTCTACGAATTGCGGCGCGTGATCGAGACGCGGCTGACCCGGGCCGCGGCCCGGGTCATGGGCCCCGCCGACATCCAGGCGCTGGAGGATCTGAACGGCGAGATCCTCGCCGCTGCCGAACGCGGCGACAACGACGCCGCCCGGCGCGCCAACTTCCGCTTCCATTTCCGCCTCTACGAGGCCGCCCGGCGCCCGCAGGCGCTGCACTTCGTCCGCATCCTCTGGGCCAAGTATCCGTTCGACCTGCTGACCGTGATGCCCCGGCGCCAGTTCGCGGTGGCCGACGAGCATCGCGGCATCCTGGATGCACTGCATGCGGGCGACGTCGCCGGCGTCACGCGCGCGATGGGCGCGCATATCGACAGCGGCTGGCGGTCCTTCTGCCGCCACTATCCGCAACTGGTCGCGGCCGACGCCCAGGTGCCGGACGACGAGGACGAGGCATGACCCAGCCGCTGCTGAACGATCCCGCGGTCGTCGCGGAGATTCGAGAAATTTTCGAACGCTACGAGGTGGCGCTGGTCGAGAAGGACGTCGCCGTCCTCGACGCCAGCTTCTGGGACAGCCCGCACACCGTGCGCTACGGCATGAACGAGAACGGCTACGGCTTTGCCGAGATTCACGCCCACCGCGTCGCCCGTCCGCCCGGTCCCGGCACCAAGGAGCGCCGCATCCGCCTGGAGATCCTGACGGTCGGCCGCGACCTCGCGACCGTCAATCTGGAGTTCAAGGTCCGCGGCCGCGACCTGATCGGACGGCAGAGTCAGACCTGGGTCCGCTTTCCCGACGTCGGCTGGAAGGTGATCTCGGCCCACGTCTCGACCATGGCGGCGACGCCGATCCTCTGATTCCCACCCCGACAATCGCGAGGCGACGATGATCCAGCGCACCCACCCCTATGGCGACATCCTGCACGAGGTGGTCGAGCACAACGGCACGCTCTATCTCGCCGGCTGCGTCGGCGAGGACAGTTCGGCCGACATCGCCGGCCAGATGCAGAGCATCGCCGACCAGATCGACGCCCTGCTCGCCGCCCACGGCTCGAGCAAGGAGCGGATCCTGTCGGCGACGATCTTCATGACCGACCTGTCGATGAAGCCGGCGCTCAACGCGGTCTACAAGCGCTGGCTCGGCCAGCACCTGCCGGCGCGCGCCGGCATCGGCGTCGCCGACCTCGGGCCGGGCGTCCTGGTGGAGATCATGGTGATCGCCGCCAAGTAGGCGCCCCGCCATGGCGCTGCCCCATCTCTTCCGGCCGCTGACGCTGCGCGGCGTCAGCTTGCGCAACCGCACCGCCGTGCCGCCGATGTGCCAGTACACGGCCGTCGACGGCATGGCGGGCGACTGGCATCTCGTGCATCTCGGCAAGTTCGCACAGGGCGGCTTCGGCATCGTCTTCGTCGAGGCGACCGCCGTCGAGGCGCGCGGCCGCATCACCCATGGCGATGTCGGCATCTGGTCGGACGCGCATGTGCCGCCGCTCGCCCGCATCGCGGCCTTCCTGGCGGCGAACGGGGCGGTGCCGGCGATCCAGCTCGCCCATGCCGGGCGCAAGGCCAGCATGCAGCGGCCGTGGCAGGGCAACGGCCCGATGACCGGGGCGGACCAGGCGGGCGGAGAGCTCGCCTGGCCGGTCGTCGCGGCCAGCGCCGAGCCGCTGGAGCCGGGCTGGCTGGTGCCGGAGGCGCTCGACCGGGCCGGCATGGCGAGCATGCGCGAGGCGTGGCGGACGGCCACCTTGCGCGCGGCCGAGGCCGGGTTCGCCGTCGCCGAGGTTCATTCGGCCCATGGCTATCTCCTCCACTCGTTCCTCTCGCCGCTTGCCAACCGGCGCAATGACGCCCATGGCGGCGACCTCGCCGGGCGGATGCGCTTTCCGCTCGAGGTGGTGGAGACGGTGCGGGCGGCGTGGCCGGCGGATCGGCCGCTCTTCGTGCGCATTTCCTCCGTCGACGGCATCGAGGGTGGGTGGACGGTCGAGGACAGCGTCGTCTACGCCCGCGAACTGAAGGCGCGCGGCGTCGACGTCATCGACTGCTCCTCGGGCGGCCTCACCGGCTCGGCGACGGCGGCGCGCAACGCGCCGCGGGGCCTCGGCTTCCAGGTGCCCTATGCCGAGCGCGTCCGGGCCGAAGCGGGACTGCCGACGATGGCGGTCGGGCTCATCCTCGATGCGCCGCAGGCCGAGCAGATTCTCGCCGAAGGCCGGGCCGACATCATCGCCGTCGGCCGCGAGGCGATGAACGATCCGAACTGGGCGGTGCATGCGGCGCGCGCACTCGGCCTGCCGGACGAGGGCTTTCCCCAGTGGCCGCAGCAATATGGCTGGTGGCTGGAGCGCCGGCAGCGCGTGCTCGATCGGATTCGGAGCAATCCCTCGCCCTCCGGCTGACGGCGGTGGTACGGTTCCTGCTCCGAGCCTGGGGCCATGCCGACCGACGCCAGACGACCGATGGACCACTCGCGATGACCGCCGCCGCCCGTGCCCTGCCGAGCGAGGCGACGGCGCTGGTTTCCTTCGTCGGCGTGTCGAAGCGCTATTCGGGGGAGACGGCGGCGGTTTCCGGCCTCGATCTCGACATCGCGCGCGGCGAGTTCGTCACCTTCCTCGGGCCGTCCGGCTCGGGCAAGACGACCTCGCTGATGATGCTGGCCGGATTCGAGACGCCGACCGAAGGCGACATCCTGGTCGGCGGCCGGTCGGTCCGCCGGGTGCCGCCGCACCGGCGCAACATCGGCGTCGTCTTCCAGCATTATGCGCTCTTCCCGCACATGACGGTCGGCGAGAACGTCGCCTTTCCCCTGCAGGTCCGCGGCGTTGCGCGCGACGCGGCGACCCGGCGCGTCGACCGCGCGCTCGAGCTGGTGCGCCTCGCGGGCTACGGCCGGCGGCGCCCGGCCGAGCTTTCCGGCGGCCAGCAGCAGCGCGTCGCGCTCGCCCGCGCGCTCGTCTTCGACCCCGACATCGTGCTGATGGACGAGCCGCTGGGCGCCCTCGACAAGCAGCTGCGCGAGCAGCTCCAGCTCGAAATCAAGCACATCCATGACGGGCTCGGCGTCACCATCGTCTATGTCACCCACGACCAGTCCGAGGCGCTGACCCTGTCCGACCGGATCGCCGTCTTCCGCGACGGCCGGGTCGAGCAGGTGGGCTCGCCGTCCGAAATCTACGAGCGGCCGACCCGGGCCTTCGTCGCCCGCTTCATCGGCGAGAGCAATCGGCTCGACGGCACGGTCACGGCCACCGACGGGCGCTACTGCACGGTCCGCACGGTCGGTGGATTCGATGTCCGGGCGCTGGTCGCCGCGCCGGTGCCGGTCGGCGGCGCGACCACCCTCTCGATCCGGCCGGAGCGCATCCGCCGCGACGGCGGCGCCGCCGACAACCGGGTGACGGCGACGGTCGAGGAACTGATCTATCACGGCGACCATGTCCGCGCCCGGCTGGCGCTCGCCGGTACGGCCGGCTTCGTCGTCAAGCTCGCGAACGCCGACGGCGAGCCGCCGCCCGCACCCGGCACCCCGCTGACGCTGGGGTGGAGCGCCGACGACTGCCGCTCGCTGGACCCGCTGCCGGCGGAGTAGGGACGGTCGATCCTACATCTGCTCGGCGGCGCAGCGCGCGATCTCCTCGCCGGTCGCGAACCAGACGTCCGGGAATTTCTGCATGAACTGGATCAGCTTGCGCAGCATGGCGAGCCGGTTCGGCTGGCCGATGAACTGCGGGTGCATGACGAGGTCGTAGAGGCCGCCCCAGCGGTAGATCTCCTCGAACTCGGTCTGCCAGGTGTCGAGGATCTGGCTCGGCGGGAAGAGGGCACGCGGCGTCTTGATCGAGAACAGCGTGTAGACGGCGTCGTCGATCATCCAGCGCCAGGGCAGCTCGATCGGCCCCGGCCGGCCGTCGTCCAGACGATGCCGGTAGGGGGTGATCGTGTCCATCATCGAGGTGTCGTAGAGGAACCCGCGCTCGGTCAGCAGGCGGATCATGTTCGGGCTCGTCTCGCCGGCGGGCGAGCGGTACCCGGCCGGGCGCACGCCCAGCACGCGCTGCAGCGCTTCCAGCCCGCGGTCGAGCGCCTCGACCTCGCGGTCGGGAAAGTCGGGATCGATCCATTCGTGCAGGTAGCCGTGATGGCCGACCTCGTGCCCCGCCTTCAGCATCGCCTCGCAGCGCGCGGTGTGGCGCTCGGCCGTCCAGCCGGGCACGAAGAAGGTCGCCTTCAGGTCGAAATCGTTCAGCAGCTCCAGGATCTTCGGCACGCCGACCCGGGCGCCGTAGAGGCCCATCGACAGCAGGCCCGGCCGTTTGGCGTTCTCCGGGTCGCGGGCGAGCCACAGGGTCTCGGCGTCGAAGTCGAAGGTCAGCATCACCGCGCACTTGGCGCCGTTGGGCCAGCGGATGGGCGGCGGATCCTCGACCTGCAGCATCTGGGGAACGATCACGGGCTTTCTCCTTCAGGCGGATGGGACGGTCGCGGCCGCAGGCCGAACCAGGCGATGACCGCGCCGGTCAGCGGCGCGACGACGAGCGTGAGCAGGGCGACCGGCAGGCTGCCGGTCGCGACGAGGGCGGCGGCGACGACGGGCGGCCCGACGAAGATGCCGATATAATTGAACATCATGAGGGCCGTGGTCGCGGTCCCGACCTCGGCGCGCGGCACGATCCGGGTCACCTCCGCGAGCACGAGCCCGCCCCAGCCGGCGCCGGTGGCGCCCAAGGCGAAGCTGGCGGCCAGCATCGCCGCGACCGGCCAGTCGGGACGGATCGCGGAGAGGAGCGCGATCGATACCGCCATGCCGACGCCGAGCATCGCCAGGACCCGGTGCATCGCCCCGACGCGGTCGGCGATGGCACCCCACGACAAGCGCCCGGCGACGGCGCCGACCTGGGCCGTGGCCGCTGCCCAGCCGGCGACGGTCAGCGAGGTCTGCCCCAGGGTCGCGACGCTGTAGGGGATGTAGGCGTTGACGGTCGCCAGCATCGCCGCGAAGAGGCACGAGACGGAGATGAGGCGCCGCAGGGCCGGCCGGCGCAGGGCCGCGGCGACCGCCCGCGGCGTCCGTCGCAGGTCGACGGCCGGCCGCTCCAGCACGCGGTCCAGCCGGCGGGCGAAGCGAAATCCGCCGAGGCTGGTGACGGCGACGATCGCCGCCACCACCAGCACCGTGTCCCGCCAGCCGACCCAGCCGACGAGCGGCGGCACCAGAATGCCCGCCGACAGCACGCCGAGCGGGGCACCGGTCTGGCGCAGCGAGAACAGGAAGTTGGCCCGGCCGGCGGACACGAAGGGCAGGATCATCGACGAACTGGCCGGCGTCGTCGGGCCATAGCCGACCCCGATGACGAAGCCGGCTGCCAGGACGGCCGGCAGCGCCCCCGGCAGCAGCAGCGGCAGGGCCGCCGCCGACACCAGTACGCAGAGCAGGCTGGAGGTCGCGATGCCGACCGCGGCGAAGGCGGCCTGGCAGAAGAGGGTGGCGAGGATCGCGCCGGCATAGAGGGCGATCGAATAGACCCCGGCGGCGTCGCCCCCGAGATGCGAATCGGCGGCCAGCGCCGGCAACAGGACGGGAAAGGTCGCGCCGGCCAGCGACACCGCAACCTGCTGCGACAGGGTCAGCGCGATGACCGGGCCGGCGGCGGGCCGCGTCGCGCCGTCGGACAAGGGATTGGCCGCGCGGCCTTCGCGCCCGGCGCGGACGCGTCAGGCCCGGAACGTCGCGTCCTCGTCCGTCGCGCGTCCGCCGCCGACGGCCGCCGTGCCGAGCGCCAGCCGCACGAGCTGGCCGAGGCAGACCAGCACGACCAGCGCGAAGGAGACGGGCAGGATGAAGCGGGCCGGCCAGATCGCGATCTCGGCATAGCCCATCATGGTCTCGCCCGTGGACAGCGCGATCAGGGCGTCGTGCCAGGAGCGATAGGCGAAGACTGCGAAGAAGCCGGTCGTGCACAGCGTGGCGAACAGGCCCATGACGCGCTGCCCGCCCGGCGGCATCGCCTGGTAGAGCACCTCGACATTGATGTGCTCGTCCCGCCGCTCGACCCAGGCGAGCGGGAAGCAGACCACCGCCACCATGTAGTAGAACGAGACGATCTCGGTCGTGCCGAGCATGCCGCGGCCGAAGAACGTGCGCTGCACCACGTCCCAGGTGACGTGGACCGCCATCAGGATCACTGCCAGGCAGCCGACCCACATGAGCAGCCGCGCCAGTGCGGTCGTGCCGCGATCATACCAGCCCATGGCCCAGCCCTTCCCAAGTTCGGCCCAACCCCGACGATGGGTCATGTTGAAAATTCCTTCAACAAGTTTCATTGTCGGGTCACGATGTCGAAACGGGAGGATACAGCCGGCATGAGCGGCTCTGGAACAAGCGGCTTGCTCGATCCGATCACGGTGCGGGGCGTCACCTTCCGCAACCGGACCGTGATCTCGCCGATGCAGCAGTATGCGGGCACGCCGGACGGCCTGCCGACCGACTGGCATGTCCGCCACCTGTCGACCTACGCTGCCGGCGGCGCCGGGCTCGTCTTCACCGAGGCGCTGGGCATCTGTCCCGAAGGGCGGCTGACCTGGGGCGACATCGGCGCCTGGGAGGATCGCCAGACGGCGCCGCTGGCGCGGCTGGCCGAGGTCATCGCCGCCCATGGCGCGGTGCCGGGCGCCCAGATCAACCATGCCGGCCGCAAGGGCAGCGTGCAGCGGCCCTGGCACGGCTTCGACCCGATGAGTGAGGCCGACGTCGCCGCGCGCGGCGAGCGGCCCTGGCCGACCGTCTCGGCATCCGCCATCCCGGCCAATCCGGGCTGGCCGACCCCGGCGGCCATCGACCGCGACGGCATCCGCCGCAGCCTCGACCAGTTCGCCCAGGCGACCCGCCGCGTCCGCGAGGCGGGGTTCCAGGCACTGAACATCCATGGCGCCCACGGCTATCTCATCCATTCCTTCCTGTCGCCGCTGTCCAACCTCCGCGAGGACGAGTATGGCGGCAGCCTCGAGAACCGGATGCGCTATGCCCTGGAAGTGGCCGACGCCGCGCGCTCGGAATGGCCGTCCGACAAGCCGATCTTCTATCGCCTGTCCTGCGTCGACGACGCCGATGGCGGCTGGACGCTCGACGAGACGGTGACCCTAGCGCGGGCGTTCGCCGACCACGGGGTCGACGTCGTCGACTGCTCGTCGGGCGGGCTCGGCCGCCGCACCACCACCGCGGTCGTGCGCCGCGTGGCGGGATATCAGGTGCCCTATGCCGAGCGCGTGCGCCGCGATACGGGCCTCAGGACGATGGCCGTCGGCCTGATCCGCGATCCGCAGTTCGCCGACGCCGTCGTGCGCGAGGGCCGGGCGGACTTCGTGGCGATCGGCCGCGAGGCGCTGTTCAATCCGCACTGGCCGGCCCAGGCGGCCGTCGCCCTCCGGGGGCCCGACGCCTTCGACGACTGGCCGCCCGCCTATGGCTGGTGGCTCAAGGTGCGCAGCAGGACGCTGGCCGTTTCGGAGGCGGCGGCGGAATAGTCCGACAAGAGATGGACAGGAGGTAGCACATGCGAGGCTTCTCGATACGAGGTGCGGCTCTGGCGGCGGCGATGGCGACGGTCGCCATCCCGGCGACGGCGGCGGAGTACATCGCCAACAACTTCCTCGACCAGAACCACCCGTTCTCGGTCTACAACTACACGGAATGGGCCAAGGACGTCGCCAAGGCCAGCAACGGCGCGATCACCTTCAAGGTGTTCCTCGGCGGCTCGCTGGTCCCGGCGCGCTCGACCCTGCCCGGCATTCGCGACGGCCTCGCCACCGTCGCCTACCATGCCGGCACCTACACCCCGTCCGAGCTGCCGATCACGAACGTCCTGGCGGACATGTCCCTCTACAACTCGGACATCTACGTCACGCTCGCGGCTTCGACCGAGGTCTCGTTCAACAACAAGGCGATCCAGGCGGAGTACAAGAAGGTCGGCGTCGTCTATGGCGGCGGCTACTCGACCTCGCCCTACCTGCTGCTCTGCCGGACCAAGATCGAGAGCCTGGCGGACCTCAAGGGCAAGCGCCTGCGCATGCCGGGCAGCCTGTGGGATCGCTGGGCGGTGTCGCTGGGCGCGGTTTCCGTCAACGTGCCGTCGAGCGAGATCTTCACCGGCCTAGAGCGCGGCACGCTCGACTGCGGCGTCAACCCGCTGGAGTCGCTGAAGTCGCGCAGCTGGTGGGACGTGTCCAAGTACGTCCTCGACCTGCCGCTCGGCGTCTATCTGTCGGGTCCGATGTGGGGCTACAACCCCGGCTTCTGGAAGGGCCTGAAGCCGGAACAGCGCGCCATGCTGCTCGACAATTCGGCCCGCGCCTCGGTGCGCTCGTCGATCGCCTATCTCAAGAACACGGTCGACACCGAGAAGGAGATGGGCGGCAAGGGCGTCACGATGCTGAAGCCGTCGGCCGACCTCAAGGCCGCCAGCGACAAGTTCATCGCGGCGGACGCCAAGGAACTCGGCAAGATCTCGCAGCAGAAGTTCAAGGTCGACCTCGCGGTCGCCGAGGGCGTCATCAACGAGTACAAGGCGGCCGTCGCCAAGTGGGAGAAGCTGTTCGCCGGGGTCGACCCGATGGACGAACAGAAGCGCTACGAGATCCTGAAGAAGGAACTCTTCGGCAAGGTCGACGTGAAGACCTATGGCCTGAACTGAGCCGGCCTGAACTGATGTGGGGCGGGGGTGGCTTGCCGCCCCCGCATCCTCACCCGCATTCTCAGTAGAACGGCGGCGTCACGATCCAGAGAACCTGGGCCGGCCGCGTGCCCGGATTGGCGAAGCGGTGCGGCCGCTCGCTGCGGAAGCGGAAGCTGTCCCCGGTGCGCAGGTGGTGGCGGACCTCCTCGACCCACAGTTCCATCTCGCCGGACAGGACGTAGCCCATCTCCTCCCCGGCATGATGGTACGGCTTGGGCCCGGACGAGCCGCCCGGCTCGATCGTGACCAGCAGGCCCTCCAGTGCTCCCGACAGGTCGGGTGTCACCAGTTCCTTGCGGAAATCGTCCGAGAAGGCCATCACCCGGCCGCGGCCGCGGCGCACGATGATGCTCTGCTCGCCATCGTCGGTCCCCTCCCGGGCCTGGAAGAACCAGCTCGGCGGGATCTGCAGGGCGCGGCACACGGCCTGGAGCGAGCGGATCGTGGGGGCAGAGATGCCGCGTTCGAGCTGGCTCAGCAGCCCGATCGACAGCCCGCTGGCCAGCGAGAGTTCCTTCAGGGTGAGGCCGCGGGCGCGGCGCAATTCGTGGAGCTGGCGGCCGTCCCAGCCCTCGAGGTCGGTCGGAGCGTCGAGCTCCGCGGCGATCATGGATGTCGTCCGGCGTGCCATCGTCGGTCAGCGCTCCTCCCGTACTTCCAGAGCGGCGGCGTCCTGAAATTTTCGTGACATTTCTTCACTCCGCTACCTATAGTGAAAAACCGCTCCGTGGTCACGGTTTTGCTTCGGGCAGCCGCTCTGCCCCAGGCCGTGTCGCGGGGTTCCACGCAGTGCCAGGGGTTCGGGGGAACGGCGGCGCATGAGCAGCTTGACGATCGGGTACCTCAGCATGCCGGTTCTGATCGCGCTGCTGCTGCTGCGGGTTCCGATCGGCGTGGCGCTCGCCTCGATCGCATTCTGCGGCCTGGCCTTCATCTCGAACTTCCGGGTCGCGTTCTCCCTGCTGACGACCGTTCCCTTCGAGCTGATCGGCGACTGGTCGCTGTCGGCCGTGCCGATGTTCATGCTCATGGGCTACATCTGCACGGAAACCGGGCTGACGACCAACCTCTTTCGTGCCGCGCGCGTGTTCCTCGCCGGGATGCCGGGCGGGCTGGCGGTGTCGTCGGTGGCCGCCTGCACCCTGTTCGCCGCCGCATCGGGTTCCTCGGTGGCGACCGCGGCCGGAATGAGCCGCATCGCGGTGCCGGAGATGCTGCGCCATCGCTACGACCCGGGGCTGGCGGCCGGCTGCATCGCGTCCGCCGGCACGCTCGGCTCGCTGATCCCGCCCAGCATCCTGATGGTCGTCTATGCCGTCTTCGCCGGCGTCTCGGTCAGCAAGCTGTTCGTGGCGGGTATCCTGCCGGGCCTGCTGTCGGCGGCGATGTTCGCGGCCATGATCGTCGTGCGGGTGAAGCTGAAGCCGTCGCTGGCGCCCGAGATGGCGCAGCGGCCGACCCTCGCCGACCGCCTGTCGGCGGTGCGCGAGGCATGGCCCCTGCCGGTGCTGATCGTCGGCGTGCTCGGCGGCATCTATTCCGGCTGGTGCACGCCGACCGAGGCCGGGGCGATCGGCGCCGCGCTGGCGCTGCTGATCGCGATGGTGCGCCGGCAGGTGCGCATGCCGGCCCTCGGCAGCGCCGTGCGGCTGGCGGCGGAGGGCACCGCCTCGCTCTTCATCATCGCCGTCGGCGCCGGCCTCTATGCCCGCTTCCTCGGCCTGACCGGGGTGCCGACGTCGCTGACCGGGCTGCTGACCGGGGCCGAGGCCTCGCCCGTCCTGGTCGTCCTCATCATCTGCGCGGTCTATCTGCTGCTCGGCTGCTTCATCGATTCGATCGGCATCATGCTGCTGACCGCGCCGATCATGATCCCGATCCTGCAGCAGGTCGGCATCGACCTGATCTGGTTCGGTATCATCGTCGTCAAGCTGCTGGAGATCGGCTTGGTGACGCCGCCGGTCGGCCTCAACGTGTTCGTCATCAAGAGTACGCTCGGCAATTCCATGCCGCTGACGACCATCTTCCGCGGCGCCGCCTGGTTCATCGCCACCGACATGGTGACGCTGGCGCTGCTGATCATGTTCCCCATCATCTCCCTCTATCTGCCCAGCCTCATGGGCTGAGGCTTCAGGAAAGGGCGTTCTGCAGATGCGCGTTGGCGTGGAAGTCGGCGGCACCTTCACCGATCTCGTGGCATTCGACGGCGACCGGATCCTCATCACGAAGGTGCCCAGCACTCCGAAAAGTCCGGATATCGGAGCGCACGACGCGCTGCGCACCGCCGGTATCGCGTTCGCGGCGATCGAGGATCTGGCGCACGGCTCGACGGTCGCGACCAATGCGGTGCTGGAGCGAAAGGGCGCGCGCCTCGCCTTCGTCGTGACGGCCGGTTTCCGCGACATCCTGCAGCTCCAGCGCCACGACCGGCGGCAGATCTACGACCTCGAGTACCGCAAGCCGGTTCCGGTGGTCGCGCGCCGCGACACGTTCGAGGTCGCCGAGCGCGTGCTGGGCGACGGCTCTACGGCGGCGCCGCTCGACGAGGCGGGCTTCCGCGCACACGTCCTGCCGAAGCTGGTCGAGGGCAAGTACGGCGCGGTCGCCATCTGCCTGCTCAACGCCTACGCCAATCCCGAGCACGAGCGGCGGCTGGCGGCCATCGTCGAGGCGGCGCTGCCCGGCACCCTGGTCACCTGTTCGCACGACGTCTCCCGGGTCTTCCGCGAGTTCGAGCGGGCCTCGACCACGACCCTGTCGGCCTTCGTCCAGCCGGTCATCGACCGCTATCTCGGCGGCTTCGAGCAGCGGCTGGCGGGCGACGGGTTCCACGGCCGCTTCAGCGTCATGCAGTCGAACGGCGGGCGCCTGCCGGCGTCGGCCATGCGCAAGAGCGCCATCACCGCGCTCTTCTCGGGCCCGGCCGCGGGTGTCGTTGGTGCGGTGCGGCAGTCGATGCGCTCGGGCTTCGCCGACGTCATCACCTTCGACATGGGCGGCACCTCGACCGACGTCTGCCTCGCCGAAGGCGGCAAGGCCGCGCTCGCCAACGAGACCGAGATCGACGGCCTGCCGATCCAGACGCCGGTGCTCGACATCGTCACGGTCGGCGGCGGCGGCGGCTCCATCGTCTGGGTCGACGACGGCGGCATGCTGCGCGTCGGGCCGCGCTCGGCCGGCGCCGACCCGGGCCCGGCCTGCTACATGCGCGGCGGCACCGAGCCGACCATCACCGACGCCCAGCTGATCGTCGGCGCCGTCCGGCCGGAGGCGTTCCTCGGCGGTCGCATGACGATCGACCTGGACCTCGCCCGCAAGGCCTTCGCGCCGCTGGCCGAGCGCTTCGGCCTGTCGATCGAGGATATGGCGGAAAGCGCGATCAAGCTCGTCAACGCCAACATCGTCCGCGCCATCCAGCTCGTCTCGACCGAGCGCGGCCGCGACCCGCGCGACTATGCCCTGCTGCCGTTCGGCGGCGGCGGTCCGCTGCACGCGGCCTCGATCGCCGACCAACTCGGCGTGCGAACCATCGTCGTGCCCCCGAACCCCGGCGTCATCTCCGCCTACGGGCTGATCGCGTCCGACTTCACCAAGTACGCGACGGTCACCAGCCAGATGCCGCTGGAGCGCGGGGCAAGCGACGGCGTCGCCGTCTTCCGCCGCCTGCAGGCGGAACTGACCGACGAGTTCCGCGGCATGGGCTTCGCGGGCACGCTCGACTTCTCCTTCACGGCCGAAATGCGCTTCGTCGGCCAGGCCTTCGAGATCTCGGTCGATTTCGATGAGGCGGGGCTGGCGGCGATCAGCGCGCAATCCCTGCTGAAGGCCTTCGAGGAGGCGCACTACCGCGTCTTCTTCCACGGGCTCGGCGCCAACCAGAAGGTCGAGATCGTCTCCTTCCGGGTCGGCGCCTCGGTGCCGGTCGCCGCCCGCCAGCCGCTGACCATGCCGGCCGACGACGGCACGGCCGAGGCGGTGCACGACATCTGGGAGAGCGGCCGCCGGGTCTCCTGCCGCCATCTGCCGGCGGGCCGGATGGTCGCCGGCGAGCCGGTGACGGGGCCGATGATCCTTTCCGGGGCGACCGCCACCACCTATCTGCCGAGTGGGTGGACGGCCGAGCGCGACGCCGCCGACAATATCGTGATGCGAAAGGCCTGACGTCATGAGCCTCGATCCGATCGACTACGCCGTCATCAGCCAGAGCCTGCAGGCGGCCGCCCGCGAGATGGGCGTGAAGCTGATCCGCTCGGCCTATTCGACCATCCTGCGTGAGGCACGCGACGGCTCGGCCGCGCTGCTCGACCGCGACGGCAACGTCGTCGCCCAGGCCGAGCTGATTCCGATGCAGCTCGGACCCATCGGCGCGACGATCCGGCCCTGCCTGGAACTGCACCCCGCGGACACGCTCCAGGAAGGCGACTTCTTCATCAACAACGACCCCTTCGCCGGCGGCCAGCATCTCCAGGACGTCTTCATCTTCACGCCGATCTTCGTCGCGGGCGAGGTCGTGGGCTTCAGCGCCAGCGTCGCCCACCATCTCGACGTCGGCGGCGGCAGTGCGGGCCTGACGGCGGAGGCGACCGACGTCATCGCCGAGGGGCTGCGCATCCCGCCCTCCTGCTGGAACATGCAGAAGGACTGGAACGGCGGTCGGCTGGAGCGGCTGGTCGCCCACAACATCCGCGTGCCGGACCAGACCATCGGCGACTTCAACGCCCAGTTCGCGGCCAACGCCATGGGCGCCGCCCGCGTCCGCCAACTCTGCGAGAAGTATGGTGTCGCGGCGGTCAAGGAGACGATGCGCGATCTGCTCGACTATTCGGAGCGGCGGGTCCGTGCGGCGATCGCCAAGGTGCCGGACGGCACCTATCACGGCGAGGCGCTGCTCGACGACGACGGCATCGGCGAGGAGGCCATCGCCATCCGCTGCCGCCTGACGATCGCGGGTGAGAGCGTCTCGATCGATTTCGACGGCAGCGCGCCGCAGGTCGGGCGCAACATCAACTGCCCCTTTTCCTCCTGCGTCTCGGCCGCGCTCTCGGCGGTGAAGTCGGTGCTGACCAGCCCCGACATCCCCTTCAACGAGGGGCTGAAGCGGCCGATCGACGTGACCGCGCCCTATGGCTCGATCGTCAACCCCAAGCCGCCGGCCCCGGTGCGCGCCCGCATGCTCTCGGCCTATCGCGCCTATGACGCGGTCATGATGGCGCTCGCCCAGGCGGTGCCCGAGATGGTCCCGGCGCTCGGCTTCAACACCACCACGGTCACCTGCCTCGCCCATATGGGCGAGCGCGGCTATGCGGTGCATCTGGAGCCGATGGGCGGCGGCTACGGCGGGTCGCGCGCGGTCGACGGCTGCGACGGCGTCGACAACGGCCTGTCGAACTGTGCCAACACCCCGGTCGAGGCCCTCGATGCCGGCTACGACTTCTTCCGTGTGCACAGCTACGAGCTGGCGCCCGACTCCTTCGGGCACGGCACTCATCGCGGCGGCGCCGGCTTCTACCGCCGCTACGAGATCCTGAAGGATGGCGTCACCTTCTCGATGTACGCCGACCATTTCCGCTATCCGGCCTCGGGGCTGGCCGGCGGCTCGCCCGGCTCGCTGGGCCATGCCCGGGTGCTGCGCGGCGGGCAGGTGATCGAGCTGCGCTCGAAGTCGGCCAATTCCGTGAAGAAGGGCGACATCGTCGAGGTGCTGCTGGGCGGCGGCGGCGGCTATGGCAGCCCGGCCCTGCGCGATCCGCGCGACATCGAGCGCGATCTCGCCGACGGCCTGCTGCGGCCCGAGACGGCACGCCGTCTCTACCGCCGTCCGGAGGCCGCCGAGTAGCCGCGATGGATGGCGCCAAGCTGCTGGCCCAGGGCTCGCTCTGGGCGGCGACCGCGGCTCCCGGCCCGGAACGCCCGGCGCTGGAAGAGGAGGTCCGGGTCGAGGTCGGCATCGTCGGCGGCGGCTTCACGGGCCTTTCCACCGCCCTCCACCTTGCCGAGCGCGGCGTCCGCGTCGCCCTGGTCGAGGCGCGCGAGATCGGGGAGGGGGCCTCCGGCCTCAATGGCGGGCAGGTCATCCCCGGCCTGAAACGCGGCCGCGAAGAACTCGCCGCCCGCTTCGGCGCCGACCGGGCCGAGCGCATGGTCGCCCTCGGCGACGGGGCGGGCGAGCGCGTCTACGACCTCGTCCAGCGCTACGGCATCGATTGCGGGCTGGAGCGGAACGGCTGGTTCCGCGCCGCCCATTCGCCGATCGCCATGGCCTATCTGGAGAAGACGGCGAAGGACATGGCCCGGCGCGGCGTCGACGCCGTCCTCGTCGATCGCGCCGCGACCGGGCGAATGCTCGGCACCGACCGGTATCTCGGTGGGCTGCACGACCGGCGCGCCGGCGCGGTCCAGCCGCTTGCCTATGTCCGCGGCCTCGCCCGGGCCGCCGCCGGGCTGGGTGCCCTCGTGTTCGCCCGCAGCCCCGTCGAGCGGATCACCCGCGACGGGGGGGCGGAATGGCGGATCGCAGGTGCCCGAGGTGCGATCGTCGCACCGAAGGTGCTGCTCGCGACCGGCGCCTATACCGACCGGCTGTGGCCCGGCCTCGCCCGGACCTTCGTCGGGGTGCAGAGCGCGCAGATGGCGACCGCACCGCTGTCGGCGAATGTCCGCGCCTCGGTGCTGCCGTGCCGGGCCGTCGTCTCCGACACGCGCAAGCTCTCGAACTATTTCCGCATCGACGCCGAAGGGCGGCTGGTCATGGGCGGCCGCGGGCCGCTCGGCGACACGCCCAGCCCCTCGACGCTGGCCGCCATCGCCCGCGCGGCCGAGCGCCGGTTCCCCATGCTCGGCCGCATCGAGTGGAAGCATGCCTGGTGCGGCCGCATCGACATGACCCTCGACGAGATGCCGCGCATCCACCAGCCGGAACCCGGCCTGTGGACCGTGCTCGGCTACAATGGCCGCGGCATCGCCCTGGCGACGACGATGGGCGCCGTCATGGCCGACCGCATGACCGGCGGCGGCGATCCGGCGCTCGACTTCCCCGAGACGCCGTTCGCGACGGTGCCCTTCCATGCGTTCCGTGCGCCCGGCGTCGCCGGCGCCATCGCCTGGTACAAGTTCCGCGATTCCCTCGGCTTTGCCGCCTGACTGCCCCCGGGAGGCCTCGATGACCCTCGAAATCCGACCCCTCAGCCCCGCCCTCGGCGTCGAAGTGCTCGGCCTCGACCTGGCCAAGCCGTTCGATGCCGCGACCGGCGAGGAACTGGTGCAGCTCTATCAGCGCCATCACCTGCTGCTGCTGCGCGGCCAGGATCTCGACGAGGACGCCCAGATCCGCTTCGCCGAACACTTCGGCCCGGTCTCGCGCCGCAGCCCCGCGATGCAGAAGGCGAAGGCGGCCTATGTCTCGAACTCGCGCGCCGACGGCATTCTCGGGCAGGGCGAACTGCACTTCCACTCCGACAACACCTTCTTCCAGCATCCGCTGAAGGCGATCGGGCTCTATGCGATCGAGGTGCCGCCGGAGGGCGGGGACACGCTCTTCTCCAACTGCGCCGCCGTGTACCGGGCGCTGCCCGAGGCGCTGCGCCGCCGGCTCGACGGCCTCACCTCCTACCAACTCTTCGACTACAACGGCGACTACAACCGCCGCTCGGTCGAGGAGGGCACGCCCCACGACGCCAATCGCGCGGTCCATCCGCTGGTCTGGACCGATCCCGACACCGGCGTCCGCGCGGTGTTCCTCAGCGAGCATACGGCGGTGCGCATCAACGAGTTGCCGATCGCCGAGGGCGAAAAGCTGATCGCCGAGCTGCACGACTGGATCGCCGACCCGCAGTTCGGATACCGCCACCGCTGGCAGCCGGGCGACATGCTGCTGTGGGACAACATCGTGCTGCAGCATGCGCGCGAGCCCTTCGACCTCAAGCACAAGCGCACGCTGCGCCGCATCCCGGTCGGTGACCCGGATGGCGACCGCCGCTTCCCGCAGTCGCGCACCATCGTCGGCCCGATGCCGTGGGTCGAGCCGGCGGCGCAGCCAGCATGAGCGCGCTGCCAGCCGCCGGCGCCCGCATCGACAACGACGACGGGTTCGACAGCGAGGAGATCCTGGCCGGCCTCCGGGAATGGATCGCGGTCGAGAGCCCGACCGTGCATCCCCCTGGCGTCAACCGCATGATGGATCTGGCCGAAGCGGCGATGCGCGCCGCCGGCGCCACCATCGAGCGCCTGCCCGGGACGGACGGCTATGGCGACGTCGTGCGCGCGACCATCCCCGGCCGGCGCGAGGGGCCGGGCATCCTGGTGCTCGGCCATCTCGACACCGTGCATCTCGTCGGCACGCTCGACGGCGCCCTGCCGATGCGGCGCGACGGCGACCGCTTCTACGGTCCCGGCTGCTACGACATGAAGGGCGGGATGTATCTCGCCTGCCATGCCATCCGCCGGGTGGTGGAGCGATCGGGCGCGCCCGAACTGCCGGTCACCTTCCTCTTCATCCCGGACGAGGAGGTCGGCAGCCCCTCGACCCGCCGCCTGATCGAGGATGCGGCGCGCCGCCACGCCTTCGTGCTGGTGCCCGAGCCGGCCAAGGGTGCCGACGGGCGCCTCGTCACCGGTCGCCACGCCTTCCTGCGCTACAAGCTGCGCACCTTCGGCCGCCCGGCCCATGCGGGGTCGGAGAACAACCGTCTCGGCCGCAGTGCCGTCCGTGCCATGGCGAACCTCATCGAACGCATCGAGGGCTGGTCCGACCGCGACCGGGGCCAGACCTACAGTGTTGGCGTCGTCCGCGGCGGCACCTTCGTCAACGTCATCCCGATCGAGTGCTATGCCGAGATTCTCTGCGTCGCCCCGACCGAGGCCGACATGGACCTCGTGCGCGAGCGCATGGGCGGTCTGGCCGGCGAGGAGGACGGGGTGCGCATCGAAGTCGAGGCCGGCAGCGTGCGGCCGCTCTTCCAGCCGCATCCGGGAACGCTCGACCTCTTCGACCGCGCCGAGGCGATCGCCGGCGATCTCGGCTTCGAGCTGAAGCACGGCCAGTTCGGCGGCGGCAGCGACGGCAACTTCACCGGCGCGCTCGGCATTCCGACTCTGGACGGCCTCGGCGTCATGGGCGACGGCGCCCATACCCATGGCGAGCATCTGCTGGTCTCCTCGCTGGGGCCGCGGGCCCGGCTGCTGGCCGGGCTCTTCGACCGGCTGGCGTGAGGATGTGACGCGGTGGCGGCGATGAGCACGGCTTCGGCCCTCCTCATCGCCGCCGCGGTCGGCTCGGCGCTGGTCGCCGGCATCTTCTTCGCCTTCTCGGCCTTCGTCCTGCAGGCGCTCGACCGCCTGCCGCCCGGCGATGCCGCCGCGGCGATGCGGCAGGTCAACATCGCGGTGATCAATCCGCTCTTCTTCGGCGCCTTCTTCGGGACGGCCGGCCTGGCGGTGGCGGCGGTGGCGTTCCACTGGGAACACCCGACGGTCATCGCCGGCGCCGCCTGCTACCTGCTCGGCACCATCGGCGTGACGATCGCCGGCAACGTGCCGCTCAACGAGCGCCTTGCCGGCGGCGCCATCGACTGGCCCCGCTACCGCCGCCCCTGGGGGCGCTGGAACCACGTCCGGACGGCTGCGGCCCTGGCCGCTGCCGTGCTGTTCCTCGTCTGAATCCGCCCCGGTCCCGCCACCCGCCTGCTGCGGCGGTCGTGCGTCCTTCGAACGCTCCGCTTCGCTTCGCGCTCAGGACAAGGTCTTTTCTTCGCTTTCCCTACGGTCCTTGTCCTGAGCGCGAGCGTCAGCGAGCAGTCGAAGGACGCACGGGCGCTGCGGCTGCGCCGACCCGCGTGACGGCGGCTCAGCGCGGCATGTAGTGGACGCTGCCCCAGCCGCCGTCGACGGGGATGACGGCGCCGGCGACGAAGGAGGCGTCGTCGGAGCAGAGGAAGGCGACGACGCTCGCGATCTCCTCCGGGCGGCCGACGCGGCCGATCGGCGTCGTCTCGATCATCGCCTTCTGGTACCAGGCGTCCTCGCGGATGCGGCGGCCGGTCATGCCGGTGTCGATGACCCCCGGCGCCACCGCGTTGACCAGGACACCGAGCGGGGCATAGTCGGCGGCCATCTGCCGGGTCAGCTGCATGACGGCGGCCTTGGTCGCACCGTAGACGGCGCTGCCGGGAAAGCCCGTCAGGCCGAAGACCGAGCCGGTGTTGACGATCCGCCCGCCCGGCTGCGGCAGCAGCGTCAGCGCCTCCCGCGTCAGCCGCAGGACCGAGCGCAGGTTGACCGACAGCATCCGGTCGATCGCCTCGTCCGTCGTCTCGCCGATCGGCCGCGAGCCGCCGATGCCGGCGTTGTTGACCAGGATGTCGAGGCGCCCGAACCGGTCCTTCGCCATGGCGACGATGGCGGCCGGCGATTCGTCGGCCGCCACGTCGACCGAGAGGTGCAGCAGGTTGGCGAGGCCGGCGGTGGCGATGGCCCGCACCAGCCGCTCGCCGTCCAGGTCGACGGCGATCACCCGCGCGCCCTCGTTGGCCAGTCGTACGGCGGTCGCGAGGCCGATGCCGCTGGCAGCGCCGGTGACGACCGCGACCTTGCCGGAAAAGCGCGCGCTTTCGGTCATGGCGGCCCTCAGGCGAGCGCGTTGCGGAGCGCGGCGCCGGCACGCACGAAGGCGGCGCGGCAGACCTCGCTGGCGAAGCGTGCCCGCATCAGCCCGTGGATCGTGCCGGGCACGCGGTCGAGCGTCACCGGCACGCCCGCCTCCTTGAGCCGGTGGGCATACTCCTCGCCCTCCTCGTGCAACGGGTCGTGCTCGGCGGTCTGGACGTAGGCGGGCGCAAGGCCGGCCAGGTTCCGGGCCTGGTGCGGGGCGGCGATCGGGTCGGTCGTGTCGAGCCGGCCCTCGAGATACTGCTCCCAGTAGAAGCGCATGCCGGCGCGGCTGACGAACGGATCCTTCGACGTCTCATAGACGGCGCGGCCCGTGTTGGTGTCGATGCAGGGATAGAGCAGCATCTGGAGGCGCAGCGGCGGCGCCTGCCGGTCGCGCGCCTGCAGCGCCAGCGCCGCGGCAAGGCATCCGCCGGCGCTGTCGCCGGCCACCGCGATCCGCGACACGTCGGCATCCAGCCAGTCGCCCGTGCGCAGCACCCACTGGAAGGCCGACCAGCAATCGTCGGTGGCGGCGGGGTAGGGGCTCTCGGGCGGGCGGCGGTACTGGACGCTGACGACCAGCGCGCCGGTCTCCTCGGCCAGGCCCCAGGTGACGGCGTCGTGGCTGTCGATCGAGCCGTTCACGAAGCCGCCGCCATGGAAGTAGAGCACGACCGGCGGCTTCTCCACGCCTTTGCGGCGGTAGAGCCGGACCGGGATCTCGTGCCCGGCCATGCCGATCTGCCAGTTGCGCACGTCCAGCGTGTCCGGTGCCGGCCGCCACCAGACATGGCCGCGCCGGTCGAAGGCGTCCCGTCGCTCCTCCAGGGAGCGCGGCGGCTTGGCCGGGCCGCAAACCTCGGCGATGCGGGCGAGATAGGCTTCCGTTCCGGGCTCGAACATGGCGGGCGGCTCTTGGATATGTCGCGGGAGACCGGCAGGTTGGCACGGTCCGGCAGAGCCCGACAACGGCGTTCTCCGACGGGTCACGAAATCTCCGGAACGGTCTGGCGCCGGAAGCGACATTCGCGTCATAATGAAATTCCGTTATGTACGTTTCAGGCCCGGCCTTGTCCCAGACCGACACGCTTCTCGCCATCGACCGGGTGGTGAAGACCTTCGGCAGCCATCGCGCGGTCGACGGAGTCTCGCTCGACGTGCGCCGCGGCGAGTTCCTCACGCTGCTCGGCCCGTCCGGCTGCGGCAAGACGACGATCCTGCGCATGGTCGCCGGATTCGAGCATCCGGACTCCGGCACGATCGCGATCGAGGGGCGCCCCATCCAGGGCGTGCCGCCCTATCGCCGGCCGATCGGGCTGGTGTTCCAGAACCTCGCGCTCTTCCCGCACCTGACGGTCGGCGAGAACATCGCCTTCGGCCTCAGGGTGCGGCGGCGGCCACAGGAGGAGATCGCCCGTTCGGTCGACGAGGCGCTGGCCCTCGTCGAGCTCTCGGGCTATGGCGAGCGGCGCGTCCATGAGCTTTCGGGCGGGCAGCGGCAGCGGGTCGCGCTGGCGCGCGCGCTGATCATCCGGCCGGCGGTCATGCTGCTGGACGAGCCGCTCGGCGCACTCGACCTCAAGCTCCGGCGCCAGTTGCAGCTCGAGCTGAAGCAGATCCAGCAGCGCACCGGCACCACCTTCATCTTCGTCACCCACGACCAGGAAGAAGCGATCACCATGTCCGACCGCATCGCCGTCATGAACGGCGGGCGGGTGGAACAGGTCGATACCGCCGACCGCGTCTACAACCGGCCGTCGACGGAGTTCGTCGCGACCTTCGTCGGCGACACCAACCTGTTGAGCGGCCGGGTCGCGCAGGCGGGGGACGGCGAGGCGAGGGTCTCGGTGCCGGCGCTCGGGCGCGACGTGCCGGCGCCGGCCGGCAGTCTCCGCGCGGGCGATCCCGCGCGCCTGTCGATCCGGCCGGAGAATATCCGCATCGCCGGCCCGGACGCCGCATGGCGCGTGGAGGCGATCGTCCGCGACGTCGTCTATGCCGGCGCGGCCCACCGCTACACGGTCGAGGCCGGGGACATGCGCCTCCTCGTCGCCGCGCCCGCCAATCCGGGGACCGCGCCGCTGGCGCCGGGCCAGCGCATCGCCATCACCTGGGCGGGTGCGGACGCCGCCCTGCTCGCCGCATCCGCCGCCTGACCGTCAAACGAAAAAACTTCGGACAAGAGGAGCTTTGCTGCCATGGATCGACGCTCGTTCATCGCTGCCGCTGCTGCGGTCGCACTGTCGGCCGCTCCCGCCCTTGCCCAGGACAAGGGCGAGATCGTCATGGGCGCCTGGGGCGGCGGCACCAGCGCCACCTGGCGCGCCGGCGTCGCCGAGCCGTTCAGCAAGGCGACCGGCATTCCCGTCAAGATCAACGAGTGGCCCGACCCCGAGCCGCAGATCCGCGCCCAGCGCGCCAATCCGCAGTACAACATGGCGGTCGCGACCTATTTCAACGCCGCCAACCTGCATCGCGACGGGCTGCTCGAGACCTTCGACGAGGCTGAGTTTCCCGACCTGAAGAATGTCCCGGAGAGCTACAAGATGCGGGCCGCCGACGGCCGCCTCATCGGCATTCCGGCCTATTTCCAGTATTACGGCATCGCGGTGAACACCGACCTCGCCAAGGTCTCCGACTTCCAGTCCTGGAAGGATCTCGGCGATCCCAAGTGGAAGGGGAAGCTGTCGGTCACCCGGCCGATCTACGCCTCGACCTACGATCTCGTCATGTTCGCCAAGGTCAATGGCGGCGACGAGAAGAACATCGAGCCGGGGCTCCCGCTGCTGAAGGCGCTCGGCGCCAACGCCCTCAACGTCTACAACTCGATGGCCCACCTCAACACGCTGCTGACCCGCGGCGAAGTGGCGGCGGCGCCCTACTACGTCACGCGCGTCTGGGGCATGAAGAAGGCGGGGGTCAAGAACGTCGAGTTCGTCCTGCCCAAGGAAGGCAGCCTCGCGCTGCCCTACATCCTGATCGTGCCGAAGGGCGCCAAGCATCCCGCAGCCTACAAGGCGTTCCTCAAGAGCTCGCTGGAGACGACCCAGCAGGCGAAAATGCTCGACATGTCGGGCTACATCCCGCTCAACACGAAGACGCCGATCTCGGCCGAGCACGAGGCGAATTTCGGCATGAAGCTGCCGGCCCTGCTCGAGCGGCTCTACCAGCCGGACTGGGACGTCGTCGCCCGCACCCACAAGGAGCGGGTCGCGATGGTCGAGCAGCTCCTCTCGCGCTGAGCCGCAGGACCGGGAAAGGGTAGGGGCCGATGCGTCTCGGGCGTTGGGCGTGGCTGTTGCCACTGCCCCTCCTGGCCGTGCTCGGCCTCTTCCTCTTCGGCCTGGGTGAACTGGTCTGGTCGTCCTTCGCCGGGCCGGAGGGGTTCGGCCTCGACCGCTACCGCCAGTTCTTCGCGCGCCCGGACTATATCGACGTCCTCTTCCGCACCCTGTGGGTGGCGGCGCTGACGACGGTGGTCAGCCTCTTCATCAGCTATCCGGTCGCCTATTTCGTCGCCCGCTATCGCGGGCGCAAGGACTGGCTGCTGGTGCTGATCATGCTGCCGTGGCTGGTCAGCGTCGTCGTCCGCACCTATGGCTGGATCGTCATTCTCGGCAACCGCGGCCTGCTCAACGAGTTCCTCGGCTGGCTCGGCGTGATCGACGCTCCCGTGCGCATGCTGTTCAACACCACGGGCGTCGTGATCGGCCTCGTCCACGTCTTCTGCCCGTTCATGATCCTGGCGATCCTCGCGGTCTTCCTGCAGCTCGAGCGCCAGCTGGAAGAGGCGAGCATGAGCCTGGGGGCGGGGCCGGTGGAGACCTTCTGGCGGGTCGTCCTGCCGCTGTCGCTGCCGGGCGTCATCTCCGGCGTCATGCTGGTCTATCTCATGTCGACCGGCGCCATCATCACGCCGCTGCTGTTGGGCGGCCTGCGCGACCGGATGCTCGGCACCCAGATCTACCAGGAGATGTTCCAGCTCTTCGACTTCCCCAAGGCGGCCACCATCGCGGTCATCCTGACGGTCACCGCCTTCGTCGTCGTCCTGCCGCTGCAGTGGCTGGAGCGGCGCGTCTCCCGCAACCTCAAGGGTGCGGCATGAAGGCCTGGAGCATCGCCCACCGCACGCTGGTCGCCGCCGTGCTGCTGTTCCTGCCGGCGCCCATCCTCATCGTCGTGCTCTCGTCCTTCACCAAGGCGGGCTATATCGGCTTTCCGCCGGGCGAACTGTCGCTGCGCTGGTATGCGGAGTTCCTCGGCAGCGCCGACTGGCTGGCCACCATGGCGATCAGCGCCGGCATCGCGGCGCTCGCGGCCCTGCTCTCCACCACCGTCACCTTTCTCGGGGCGCTGGCGATCACCCGGCAGCGGCTGCCGATGACCCAGGGGCTGGAGACGCTGGTCCTGCTGCCGCTCATCTTCCCGCACGCGGCTCTGGGCGTCATCATGCTGGGGCTGGTCGGCATCTTCGGCTGGACCGGGGAATTCCTCGGGCTGCTGCTCGGCCACTTCATCCTGACCATCCCCTACGCCTGGCGGCCGATCGTGGCGGCGATGCGCAAGCACGACCTCGCGGTCGAGGAGGCCGCGATGTCGCTGGGCGCGCCGCCCTTCTACACCTTCCGCAAGGTGACGCTGCCGCTGCTGCGGCCCGGCATGGTGACTGCGCTGCTCTTCACCTTCATCATCTCCTTCGACGAGGTGACGGTCAGCCTGTTCCTGGTCGGCCCCGATCTCTCGACGCTGCCGGTCAAGATCTTCTCGGCCATCCAGGACAGCGGCAGCCCGGTGATCGCCGCCATCTCCGCCGCGCTCGTCGTCTTCACCATGATCATCGTCTTCCTCCTCGACCGGGTGATCGGCCTGGAACTCTTCGTCTCCGCCGAGGAGCGCCGGCGTCCGGCCGCATAGGCGAACCGACCGCCGTATTTGCGCATCGAGCGCGGCGGCGACATCCCCTTCCGCCTGCCGTGCGGCCGCGTACCTGGCGATCCGCCGCGTGGACCGGATTCCAGCGCGCCAGAGCGACGGATCGGTGCCGGGGGGTTGGACCCCGCGCCATTGCGATCTAGACAGGGGGGTGGCCCTGGCGCCCGACAAGCAGGAGGAAATCCCGGACATGGTCGAAATCGTCAACGCGGCGCGCAAGCGCCTGGAGGAAGGCAAGGTCGCGGCCGGCATCGGGCTGCGGCAGGCGCGCACGGTCGACATCGCCGCCGCCATGAAGACCGCCGGCTTCGACTGGCTCTTCATCGACCTCGAGCACAACTCGATGACGCTCGACATGGCGGTCCAGATCTCCGTCGCCGCCAACGGTGCCGGCATCGCGCCGATCGTCCGCGTGCCCTACGGCCAGTACGACATGGCGACGCGGGCGCTGGACGGCGGTGCCATGGGCATCGTCATCCCGCATGTCGACACGGCCGACGAGGCCCGCGTCGTCGCGGACCGCCTGCGCTACCCGCCGCAGGGCCATCGCTCCGTCGCCGGCGCCATGCCGCAGCTCGACTTCCGGTCGCTGCCGGGGGGCGAGGCGGCCGCGCTGTTCAACCGTGCGCTGCTGGTCGTCGTCATGCTGGAGACGCCGACGGCGATCGCCAACGCGGACGCCATCGCCGCGGTGCCGGGCATCGACGTGCTCCTCATCGGCACCAGCGACCTCACCATGGAGATGGGCATCCCCGGGCAGCTCCAGCACCCGGATGTCGTCGCGGCGTACGAGACGGTGATCGCCGCCTGCCGCAAGCACGGCAAGTGGGCCGGCATGGGCGGCGTCTATGTCGAGGAGCCGATGCGCCGCTATATCGGCATGGGCGCGCGCATGGTGCTGTCGGGGAACGACCTGTCGCTGCTGATGGCCGCCGCCGCCGAGCGCGCGAAGTTCGTGTCCGGCCTCGCCTGAAAGGTCCGCGGCCGGGCAGGGAACCAGTTCCGGTCCGGCGCGTTCCGGGTGACCTTGCCGCCGTTCGCCGGCCGCAGCGTCGGCGACCGGTGGCGCGGTCGAATGCTTCGACCGCCGACGCTTGCCGCGGAGACGGGGGCGATGACGACATGGAACGACGCGGCGGGCTGCCGGTGACCGCCGCCGATCTCGACCTCTGCGCCGGGGAGCCGATCCGGATCCCGGGCAGCATCCAGCCGCACGGCGCGCTTCTCGTCCTCGATCCCGATTCCGGCCACCTGCTCCAGGCGAGCGCGAACGCGGCGACCTTCCTCGGCGGCGGGGCGCAGATCTGGGCCGCGCGGCTGGCGGCCGCGACAGGTCTGCAGCCGGTCGACGGCTACCTCACGATCGCAGACGACGGCCGAGCCCTGTTGCTGACCGGCCAACGCACGGCGCAGGGGCTGATCCTCGAACTGGAGGAGGCCGGCGGCGGCGCCGACGCCGCCCAGCGCCAGCTTCGCCGTTTCCTCGACCGGGTCGAGGATATCGACACCGTCGCCGAGATCGCGGCCGCGGCCGCCGCAGAGGTGCGGGTGCTGACCGGCTTTCACCGGGTTCTGGCCTATCGCTTCGATGCCGATGGCCACGGCACGGTGATCGCCGAGGATGGCGACGGCACGCTGCCCTCCTATCTCGACCTCCGCTTTCCCGCCTCCGACATCCCGGCGCAGGCGCGCGAACTCTACCGGGTCAACCGGCTGCGCATTATCCCCGACGCCGGCTACAGCCCGGTTCCGATCGAGCCGGCCCTCAGCCCGCTCGATGGCCGGCCGCTTGATCTCGGCGGCTGCGGGTTGCGCAGCGTCTCGCCGATCCATCTCGAATACATGCGCAACATGGGCACCTGGTCGTCGATGTCCGTGTCGCTGGTGGTGGACGGCCGGCTCTGGGGGCTGGTGTCCTGCCACCATGGCGCGCCGCGCCGGGTCGATCCGCGGGTCCGCGCAACCTGCGAGTTCCTGGGGCGCGTCGTGTCGCAACAGATCGGTGCGCGCGTGCGCAGCGCCCAGTCGCAGCGCCGCATCGCCTTGAAGCGCATCGAGAGCGGGCTGCTGGTTCCGCTGGCCCGGGTCGAGGGTCTGGCGGAAGGACTGATCGCCCATCCCGGGCTATGGATGGCGCTGACCGGCGCCGAGGGCGCGGCGATCCTGCTCGACGGCGAGGTGACCTCGGTCGGGCGCGTGCCGCCCGCGGACGCGATCCGGCGGCTCGGCGCCTGGCTCCGCCAGGGCCGCGAGGATCCGATCTTCGCAACCAGCTGCCTCTCCACCCAGCTGCCCGAGGCGGGCCAGTATGCCGAGAACGGCAGCGGCGTCATCGTGGCTGCGATATCCGGCCTGCACGACGATGCGATCTTCTGGTTCCGGCCGGAGGTGGTCGAGACCGTGCGCTGGGCCGGAGAGCGCTCGAAGGAGGAGCCCGGCAGCGACGGGCGCATCCACCCGCGCCGGTCCTTCGCGCAATGGAAGGAACAGGTCCGCGGCTGTGCGATCCCTTGGATGGACGCGGAGATCGAGAGCGCCCGCGACTTCCGCAACGCGATCGTCGATTTCGTGCTGCGCCGGGCCGAGGAGCGGGCCGCCCTGACCGAGGAACTGCAACGCACCAACAAGGAGCTGGAGTCCTTCTCCTACTCGGTGTCCCACGACCTGCGGGCGCCGTTCCGCCACATCGTCGGCTATGCCGAACTGCTGCGCCAGCGCGAGACGGCGCTCGACGAGAAGTCGCAGCACTATCTCGCCAGCATCGTCGATGCCGCCATGGCGGCCGGCCGCCTGGTCGACGATCTGCTGCGCTTCTCGCATCTCGGGCGCACCAGCCTTCACGCCGCCCGCATCGACATGGACAAGCTGGTCGCCGAGGTGCGGCGCGCGGTCGAGCACGAGCATCCCGGCCGCGACATCGAATGGCGCATCGGCCGCCTGCCGGCCGCCTGGGGCGATGCGGGTCTGCTGCGCCAGGTGCTGCTCAACCTGGTCGGAAACGCGGTCAAGTACACCCGCGACCGCAACCCCGCCGTCATCACCATTGCGGGACGCGCGGACGAACGCGAGACCGAGTACAAGGTGTCCGACAACGGCGTCGGGTTCGACATGGCCTATGTCGGCAAGCTGTTCGGCGTGTTCCAGCGCCTGCATCGCGCGGAGGAGTTCGAGGGAACCGGTATCGGCCTCGCCCTGTCGAAGCGGATCATCGAACGCCATGGCGGCCGGATCGACGCCGATGGAACATTGGGGGTGGGTGCGACGTTCTGCTTCGCGCTTCCGAGGCATCGATAGGAGGACCGCATTGACGGACCTGAGACCAATTCTTCTGGTCGAGGACAATCCGCGCGATCTCGAATTGACCCTCGCCGCGCTCGCGAAATGCAATCTCGCCAACGAGATCGTCATCGCCCGCGATGGTGCCGAGGCGCTGGACTATCTGCACTGCCGCAACGGCTTTTCCGATCGCCAGCCGGGTGATCCGGCGGTCGTGCTGCTCGACCTGAAGCTGCCGAAGATCGACGGGCTCGAGGTGCTGGAGCAGGTGAAGCAGGATCCGCAGCGGCGGCAGATTCCGGTCGTTATGCTGACCTCCTCGCGCGAGGAGCGCGACCTCGTCCGCAGCTACGAACTTGGCGTCAACGCCTTCGTCGTGAAGCCGGTCAACTTCAACGAGTTCCACGAAGCGATCCAGGATCTCGGCATGTTCTGGGCGATCCTGAACGAGCCGCCGCCCTATCTCCAGGCCGGTCGCTGACGTGCCCCCGGACCGGTCCGAGGTCACCGTTCTCCTCCTGGAGGACAGCCAGATCGACGCCGAGCTGGCGCGCAGCTACCTCGCCGCTGCCGGCGGCGGCTACCGCTTCGTCCAAGCCGGCGACCGGCCGGAATTCGAGGCGGCCCTCGCGGCGGGCGGCATCGACATCATCCTGGCCGACTATCTCCTGCCGGGGTTCGACGGGCTGCAGGCGCTGGCGATCGCCCGCGTCCAGGTGCCGACCGTCCCGTTCCTCTTCGTCTCGGGCGTCGTCGGCGAGGAGTTCGCGACCGACGCCCTGAAGCAGGGCGCGACGGACTACGTCATGAAGCGCAACCTGCATCGACTGCCGGCGGCGGTCGACCGGGCGCTGATGGAGGCGCGTGAGCGCAGCGAGCGGCGGCGGGCCGAGCAGGCGCTGCGGGCGAGCGAGGTCGGGCTGCGGCTGGCGGTCGATGCCGCCCGGCTCGGCCTCTGGGACCTCGACCCTGCGACGGGCCGCATGGCCTGCGACCGCCGCTGCTGCACGCTCTTCGGCATTCTCGGCGAGGGCGAGATCGACTTCGAGACCTTCGTCGCCGGCTGCCATCCCGACGACTGCGAGGCGTTCCGGGAGGCGGTCGTCGCGGCGACCGATCCGCACGGGACGGGCGAGGTCGTGGAGGAGCATCGCACCGTCCGTCCGATCGGAGCGGAACGCTGGATTGCGACGCACGGCCGCGCCTTCTTCGACGGCGGGGTCTGCACGCGCGTCATCGGCGTCGTCCAGGACGTGACCGCACGCAAGCGCACCGAGGCGACGCTGCGGCGGGTCAACGAGGATCTCGAGGCCCGGGTCACCGCGCGCACGCAGGAGCGCGATCAGGCGTGGCGGCTGTCGCGCGACCTGATGGTGGTCAAGCGCCTCGACACCAGCCCGGTCGCGCTCAATCCGGCGTGGCAGGAGGTGCTCGGATGGCCGGAAGAGGAGCTGATGGCCGGCCGGCTGGGCGACCTCGTCCATCCCGAGGACCGCTCGGTCGCCGAGGTCGTCGCGGCGGCGGTGCGCGAGCACGGCGTGATCGAGCGCTTCGAGAACCGCTATCGGCACCGCGACGGCAGCTATCGCTGGATCGCATGGAGTGCCGTGCCGGCCGACGACCTCGTCTATGGCGTCGGCCGCGATGTCACCGAGGAGAAGCACGCGACGGCCGAACTTGCCGCCGCCAACCGCGAGCTCCGGGCCCAGATCGAGGAGCGCGAGCGCATCGAGGCGACGCTGCGCCAGATGCAGCGGCTGGAAGCCGTGGGCCAGCTGACATCGGGCGTCGCGCACGACTTCAACAACCTGCTGACGATCATCCTCGGCAATATCGGGTTCGCCGAGCGGGCGATCGAACGGGGGGATCCGGCCGAGCCGCTGCTGCGCCGGCTCGGGCACATGCGACAGGCGGCCGAGCGGGGCGCCAAGCTGACGGACCAGCTCCTCTCCTTCTCGCGCCGCCAGCGCCTGGAGCCCAAGCCGACCGATCTCAACGAGACGGTCGAGGGGATGCGCGACCTGCTGCAGAGTTCGCTCGGCGGCAGCGTCCAGCTCCGTCGCGAGCTGTCGCCCGATCTCTGGCCGGCCCTCGTCGATCCGACCCAGATCGAGCTGATCATCCTCAACCTGGCGATCAACGCCCGGGATGCGATGCGCGTCGGCGGGCGGCTGACGATCGCGACGTCGAACGTCGTGCTCGCCGAACGCTCGCAGCGTCCGGAGGAACCAGGGCCCGGCGAGTACGTCATGCTGTCGGTCGCCGATACCGGCACCGGCATGACGCCGGAGGTGCTGGAGCGGGCGTTCGAGCCCTTCTTCACCACCAAGAAGGTGGGCGAGGGTTCGGGGCTGGGCCTCGCCCAGGTCTTCGGCTTCGCCAAGCAGTCCGGCGGCGGCGTCGGCATCGACACCGTCGCCGGCAAGGGGACGACGGTGCGGGTCTATCTGCCGCGGGCGGGGGAAGCCGCCGCGGCGGCCGCGGTTCGCAGCACCGGTCCGGTGGCCGCGGGCGGCGGACGCGGCCGGTCGATCCTCCTCGTCGACGACGATGCCGCAGTGCGGGAAGTCACGGCCTCGCGTCTGCGCGAACTCGGCTATCGCGTCGTCGAGGCGGACAGCGGTGGCCGCGCGCTCGACATCCTCGCCGACGGCGAGGCGTTCGACCTGCTGCTGCTCGACTATGCAATGCCCGGAATGAACGGCGCCGAACTGGCGCGCGAGGCCCGCCGGCTGCGGCCGGACACGCCCGTCATGTTCATCACCGGCTTCGCCGACCTCGGCGCGCTCGGCGATGTCGGCGAGGAGCGCATTGTCTCGAAGCCCTACAGCGACGCGGAACTGGCAGCCAAGGTCGCCCGCGTCCTGGGCTGAGCTTCTGGACCGAAGGCCGGACGGTTGAGGGCCGACCGCTTTCGCGGTCGGATCATCGATCGGTCACCGTACCGTCACGCGATGCTGGCAAGTTGCCGCCGTCCCGGAAACTTGTGCGGTGCAACATGCTCGAACTGCAGGGGGTCGGTCGCCGCTTCGGCAACCATTGGGCGGTGAATGCCGCCTCGATCAAGGTGCCGGACGGGCAGTTCGTCGGGGTGATCGGCCGCTCGGGCGCCGGCAAGTCGACGCTCCTGCGGATGATCAATCGCCTCGTCGATCCCAGCGCCGGCCGCATCCTCCATGACGGGCGCGAAGTCTCGGCGCTGCGCGGCGCCGAATTGCGGCGCTGGCGCCAGACCTGCGCAATGGTCTTCCAGCAGTTCAACCTGGTCGGCCGTCTCGACGTCCTCACCAACGTCCTGATGGGGCGGCTGAACCATGTGCCGCTGCACCGCGGCCTGCTCCGGCTCTGGTCGGACGAGGACAAGGCCATCGCGCTGTCCGCACTCGAACAGTTCGACATCGCCGCCATCGCCGCGCAACGGGCCGACAGCCTGTCGGGTGGCCAGCAGCAGCGCGTCGCCATCGCCCGCGCGCTCGTCCAGGAGCCGCGCATCCTCCTCGCCGACGAGCCGGTGGCCTCGCTCGATCCGCGCAACACGCGCGTCGTCATGGACGCGATCCAGCGCATCAACCGCCACTACGGCATCACCGTGCTGGTCAACCTGCATTCGCTCGATCTCGCCCGCGGCTACTGCGACCGCCTGGTCGGCATCGCCGCCGGGCGGGTCGTGTTCGACGACGCGCCGGCGGCGCTGACCCCGTCGGTCGCGCGCGAACTCTACGGTCTCGAAGCCGCCGAGGTGCTCGACGGCGAGGCCGGCCTCGAGCCCGACGGCCTCGTTCCCGCCACCGCCTGACCGAACTTCACCTCGTCCCACCAGGAGACTTCCCATGCTGAGGCGCACCGTTCTCGCTGGCTTCGCCGCCGGTCTCGCACTCGTCACGACCGGCGCCCAGGCGCAGGGCTGGAAGGCGAAGTATCCCGAACTCGTCGTTGCGGCCGTGCCCGACGAGAATGCCTCGGGCATGACCGATCGCTATTCCAAGTTCACCCAGTACCTCGCCCGCGAATTGGGCGTGAAGGTCACGCTGCGCATCGCCAACGACTACGCGGCGGTGATCGAGGGCCAGAAGGCGGGCAACATCCACATCGCCCAGTACGGTCCGGCCTCCTATGCCCGCGCCTATGCCACGGGCGCCAAGGTCGAGCCGTTCGCCATGCAGGTGAACGCCGACGGCTCGACCGGCTACTTCTCGGTCTTCTATGTGAAGAAGGACAGCCCCTATCAGTCGATCCAGGACCTGAAGGGCAAGAACCTCGGCCTGGTCGACCCGAACTCGACCTCGGGCAACAACGTGCCGCGCTTCGCGCTCGACAAGATGAAGATCGATCCCGACTCCTACTTCGGCCGGGTCGTCTACACGGGCAGCCACGAGAACGCGATCATCGCGCTGCAGCAGGGCACGGTCGACGTTGCCGCCAACTGGTGGAACGACGAGAAAGAGTCGAACCTGATGCGCATGCAGCGCAAGTCGATGGCGAAGTACGACGACTACCGCATCATCTTCAAGTCCGACCAGATCGTGAACTCGCCGGTCGCCTATCTCTCGTCCCTGCCGGACGATCTCAAGGCGGCCGTTCGCGACGCCTACTTCTCGGTCGAGAAGAAGGATCCGGAGGCGTTCAAGAAGCTGACCGACGGCCAGGCCCAGGTCTGGAAGCCGACCACCCACAAGGATTACATCCCCGTCGTTGAGCTGATCCAGTTCGTCGACTCGCTGCGCAAGCGCCGCGCCAGCTGAGGAGCGGCAGCACCGGCGGCACGCGCCCCCTTCCGCGTGCCGCCGGCCGCCTGCCCGGATTGCCTGTCATGAGCCGCACGGTCCCCCGCCTGCCCGACGCCACCCTGGCGCCGCTGAGCCGCGCCTATGCCGAGGCGATGGCCGGCCGTCGACGGCAGACGCTGCTGGGCGGGGTCATCCTCGTCCTGGCCGTGCTCGTCGCGGCGCTCACCGCCGAGGTCGATCTCGCCAAGTTCGCCGCCAACTTCGATCGCCTGCCGGCCTACGTCTCGCGGCTGTTCGTGTTCGATACCGGGCCAGCCACCGGCCACTCGGTCTTCTCCGATCCCGCGGAGTGGTACTGGGGTCTCGCGCGCTGGGGCCGGCTCCTGGCGGAGACGCTGCTGATCGCCTATCTCGGAACGGTGGTCGGGGCGATGGCGGCGTTCATGCTCAGCTTCCTCGCCGCCCGCAATGTCGGCCGCTGGCCGGTCGCCCGCTTCCTCGCCAAGCGCTTCCTGGAGTTCTGCCGCACGGTTCCCGAGATCGTATTCGCGCTGATCTTCGTCGTCGCCTTCGGCCTCGGCCCGTTGCCGGGCGTGCTGGCACTGTCGATCCATACCCTGGGGGCGCTCGGCAAGCTCTTCGCGGAGGTCGTCGAGAACGCCGACATGGGCCCGGTCGAGGGTGCCGCGGCGACGGGCGCGAGCTGGGTCAGCACGATGCGCTTCGCCGTCGTGCCCCAGGTGCTGTCGAACTTCGCGAGCTACGCGCTGCTGCGCTTCGAGATCAACGTGCGCGGCGCGTCGGTCATGGGCTTCGTCGGAGCCGGCGGAATCGGCCAGGATCTGATCGAGGCGATCCGGAAATTCTACTATGCCGACGTGTCGGCGATCCTGCTGCTGATCATCCTGGCCGTCGTCGTCATCGACATGGCGACCGAGCGCCTCCGCCATCGCCTGATCGGCCTGGAGCATCGCGCATGAACCGCCCTTCCGCGATCCGTGCCGAGGCCGCGGCCCGCCTGCCCGAGCTGCGGCAGCGGCACGCCGCGCAGTTCGCGGCGCCGCTGGGACGCCGGCTCGCGACCGGGCTGGCGATCGGCGGGCCGGTCCTTCTGCTGTTCTTCGGCCTCTGGTGGATCGATGCCAGTCCGGCGCGCCTCTGGCATGGGCTCGGCCAGCTGGGGACGTTCGCCGCCCTCATGGTGCCGCCGGATTTCGGAACGCCGGAGCGGCTGCAAATCTATCTCCATGCCCTGGCGGAGACCGTCGCGATCGCCTTCCTCGGCACCCTGACAGCCGCGATCCTGGCATTTCCGCTGGGCTTCATCGCGGCGCGGACGGTCGTCGGCCAGCGGGTCGTGCATTTCCTGTCGCGGCGCTTCCTCGACACCATCCGCGGTGTCGACACGCTGATCTGGGCGCTGATCTGGATCAACGTCGTCGGGTTGGGGCCGTTCGCCGGGGTGCTTGCGATCATGTCCTCCGACATCGGATCTTTCGGCAAGCTCTTCTCCGAGGCGATCGAGGCGACGGAACGCAAGGCCGGCGAAGGGGTCGTCGCCGCGGGCGGGGGCGGACTGCACCGCATCCGCTTCGGCCTGCTGCCCCAGGTGCTGCCGGTCATGCTGAGCCAGGTCCTCTACTACTTCGAATCGAACACGCGCTCGGCCACCATCATCGGGATCGTCGGCGCCGGCGGCATCGGCCTGCATCTGGCCGAGCAGATCCGCACGCTCGAATGGCAGACGGTGTCCTTCCTCATCCTGATCATCCTGGCGGCCGTGGCGCTCATCGACGTCCTCTCGACCGCGCTGCGCAGCCGGATCGTCGGCAACCGGGTGGCGCCCGCCTGAGCGATCCGGACGATGCGGGACTGGCCACTGCCGGGCCGTGCCCTAATTTGCTAGTCTCGCCTCAGGCGGGCCCGCCCGGGTCCGCACGACAGGAGCCCCGCATCTCCTTGCCGTCGTCCGGTACCGACACGACCGCCGTCCCCGACGCGCGCCTTCCCGGCGGCGATGCCGCCTGGGCGCTGCTGCAAAGGCGTGCCGCGGGCGACCGCGCAACTGGTGATCCGGCCGCCGGCGATGCGGCGTGGCATGGCGAGGCGGCCGCCGCCTGGATGCTCGACCTCTACGGGCCGTTCGTCGCGGACTGCCCGAACCGGCCCCTCGTCTTCGCCCATCTCGGCCAGAGCCTCGACGGACGCATCGCCACCGACGCCGGCGAGTCGACCTACATCACCTGTCCCGACAATCTCGACCACATGCACCGGATGCGGGCGCTCGCATGCGCCGTCGTGGTCGGTGCGGGAACCGTGCGGCACGACGATCCCCGGCTGACGGTGCGGCGGGTGCCCGGCCGCCATCCGATGCGGGTCGTGATCGACACCGAGCGCCGGCTCGACGACCGCTATCGCCTGTTCCGCGACGGCGAGACCGAGACGCTCCTGCTCTGCGCGGCCGATCGCGTCGACCGCGAGCGGCTCGGCGACGCCGACGTGGTCGGCGTGCCGCGGCGCGGCGAGACCATCGACTATGGCGCGGTCGTCGAGGCGCTGGCCCGGCGCGGCTGCCGGCGCATCTTCGTCGAGGGCGGCGGCGTCACCGTCTCGCGCTTCCTCACCGAGGGCTGTCTCGACCGGCTGCAGATCACCGTCGCGCCGATGATCCTCGGCTCGGGCCGACCGGCGCTGGCACTGCCGCCGCTGGTGAATCTTTCCGAGGCGCTGCGTCCACCCACGCGCATCTTCCGTATGGGAGATGATGTGCTGTTCGATTGCGATGTCCGCCGCACCTGACCCCGCCGCCGCGTCGCGGGCGCATGCCTTCTGGACGGTCGGCAAGGGGCGGGGCGAGGTCCGCGCGGAGGCGCTGCCGGAGCCGGCGGCCGACGAGGTCCGCGTCGCCGCCCTGTGGTCCGGAATTTCGCGCGGGACCGAGGCGCTGGTCTTCCTCGGCCGGGTGCCCGACAGCGAGCGGGCGCGGATGCGCTGCCCGTTCCAGGCCGGCGATTTCCCCTATCCCGTCAAGTACGGCTATGCCGCCGTCGGCCGGGTCGAGGCGGGCCCGTCCGGGCTCGCCGGCCGCCTCGTCTTCTGCCTCCACCCGCACCAGGATCGCTTCGTCGTGCCGGCCGTCGCCGTGCTGCCGCTGCCCGACGGCCTGCCGCCGCGTCGGGCCGTGCTCGCCGCCAACATGGAGACGGCGGTCAACGCGCTCTGGGACACGCCGGTCCTGCCCGGCCAGCACATTGCGGTCGTCGGCGCCGGTGTCGTTGGCGCGCTGGTAGCCCGGCTGGCCGCTTATGTGCCGGGCACGGTGGTCACCCTCGTCGACCGCGATCCCGGCAAGGCCGCGCTGGCCGCCGCGCTCGGTATCCGCTTCGCCGGCCCGGATGCGGCGCCGGCCGACCAGGATGCCGTGTTCGAGGCGACGGGCGCGCCCGACGGCCTCGTCTCCGCGCTGGAACTGGCCGGCGAGGAAGCGTCGGTCACGGTGCTGAGCTGGTTCGGCTCCAGCCCCGTCGTGCTGCCGCTGGGCGGCGCCTTCCATTCCCGCCGCCTGACGATCCGCTCCTCGCAGGTAGGCCAGGTGGCGCCGGCGCAGCGCCGGCGCTGGAACCATCGCCGGCGGCTGGAACTCGCGCTGGAGCTGCTGCGCGATCCTGCGTACGACCGGCTGATCTCCGGCGAGAGCCACTTCGCGGATCTGCCGCAGACCATGCAGCAACTTTCCACCAACCGGGACGGCACGCTCTGTCACGCCGTCCGCTACCCCTGAAGCCACCCGACGGAAGGTCCGCCCGCGCCATGTATGCCGTCACCGTCTGCGACCATTTCATGATCGCCCACAGCTTCCGCGGCGAACTTTTCGGGCCGGCCCAGGCGCTGCACGGCGCGACCTACGCCGTCGAGGCGGAGTTCCGCCGTGCCGACCTCGATGCCAACGGCGTCGTTTGCGATATCGGCCGGGCGATGACCGCGCTGCGCGAGGTGCTGGCCGCCTTCGACTACCGCAACCTCGACGCCGAGTCCGACTTCGCGGGCATCAACACCACGACCGAGTTCCTGGCGGCGGAAATCCATCGCCGGCTGGCGCTGCGGACGGCCGCCGGGGATCTCGGCCCCGACACGGCGGACCGCCTGACCGGCATCAAGGTGACGCTGCGCGAGTCGCCGCGGGCCTGGGCCAGCTTCGAAGGGCCGATTCCGGCAACCCGGTGAACCGGTTCGACCTGGCGCTGCCGGGCCCGCTCGACCGGCGCACCGGCGGCACCATCTACGACCGGCGCATCGTCGAGGGCCTGCGGGCGCTGGGCTGGGACGTCGCGGTGCACGAGATGGCGGGCACCTATCCGCTGGCGGACCACGCTGCCCGCGACGCCGCGGCCGCGGTGCGCGCCGCTGCGCGCGGCGCCCCGCTCGTCGTCGACGGCCTGGCCCTGCCGGCCTTCGGGCTCGACCGCGGTGCGGCGGCCGAAGGCATGATCGCGCTCGTCCATCATCCGCTGGCCGAGGAGACGGGGCTGGCGCCCGACCTGGCCGACCGGTTGCGCGCGGGCGAGCGCGCGGCGCTCGCCCGGGTCGCCGGCATCATCGTCACCAGCGCCTTCACCCGGCGAACCCTGTGCGACGCGTACGGGGTTTCGGCCGACCGGGTGGTGGCTGTTGCGCCGGGCGTCGACCCGATCCCGGGGCCGCGTCCCGCCCGTGCGCCCGGCCCCGTGCGCCTGCTGTCGGTCGCCGCACTGGTGCCGCGCAAGGGCCACTTGCTGCTGGTCGATGCACTGGCCGGCATGGCCGATCTCGACTGGCAGCTGACCTGCATCGGCGCGACCGACCGCGACCCGGCGCTGACGGCCGAACTCGCGGCCAGGGTCGCGGCAGCCGGGCTCGCCGGCCGCATCGGCTTCGCCGGAGAAGTCGACGAGGCCGCCCTCGCGGGCGCCCGGCTGCAGGCCGACCTCTTCGTCCACCCGGCGCTCTACGAAGGCTACGGCATGGCGCTGTCGGAGGCGCTGCGCGCCGGATTGCCGATCGTCGCCGCCGCCGGCGGTGCGGTGGCCGATACGGTGCCGGCCGCGGCGGGCCTGCTGGTGCCGCCGGGGGACGGGCCGGCCCTGGCGGCCGCACTCCGCCGCGCCATCGGCGACGCGGCGCTGCGCGGGCGGCTGGCCGCGGGGGCCGCGGCAGCCGGGGCGGCGCTGCCGGACTGGCCGACGGCCGCCCGGCAGTTCGCCGCGGCGGTCGCGCGGTTGGCCCGATGAGCGGCTTTTCGGCCGACTGGCTCGCGCTGCGTGCGCCGTTCGATGCCGCCGCCCGGTCGCCGGCCCTCGCCCGCCGCTTTGCCCGGCTGCTGGTCGCGGGCGGCACCATCGTCGATCTCGGCGCCGGCACGGGGGCGTCGCGGCGGGCGCTGGGCCCGGTGGTCGGACCGTCTGCGCGCTGGGTCTTCGTCGAAGGCGATCCCGAACTGCTGCGGGTCGCGCTCGCCGCGGCACCCGGTACACGCGGCATCGCCGCCGATCTTGGTGTCGGCTGCGCCCGGTTCCTGCCGCGCCGCGCCGACGCGGTGACGGCCTTCGCATTGCTCGACCTGGCGTCCGGCCCATGGATCGAGGACCTGGCGGCGACACTGGCCCGGCGCCGCCTGCCGCTCTATGCGCCGCTGGTCGTCGACGGTCGTGGCGGCTGGTGGCCGGACGACCCGGACGACGCCCTCGTCGAAGGGCTGTTCGCGCGCCACCAGCGCCGGCCGAAGGGGTTGGGGCCGGGCCCGGCGCTGGGTCCGGCTGCGCCGGCCGCGGTCGCGTCGGCCTTTCGCCGTCGCGGCTGGCGGGTCGAGACCGCGCGGAGCGACTGGCGGGTGGGTGCGGGCGAGGGGGCGATGCTGGCCGCCATGATCGCGGGCGCGGCGGCGGCGGCGCGCGAGCAGTCGCCGGGCGATGCCCCGGCGATCGCGGCATGGGCCGAGCGGCGCTGCCGCCAGGCGGCGGAGGGCCGGCTGACGCTGCGCGTCGGCCATCGGGACATCCTGGCCATGCCGGCCGGGCGAAGGAACTGAGCGATGGCAAGCACCGAAACGGGCTTTGTGATCACCCGCCGACGCCGGCTCTACGCCGCGGCTGCCGCCGCGACGACACTGCTGCTCATCGGCCTGATGGCCCTGGCGCTGCGGCCCGGCGGCATCGACGGGGCGGACCTCGCCATCGTCCTGCTGTTCGCCCTGACGGCGCCCTGGGGCGTGATCGGGTTCTGGAACTCCGCCATCTTCCTCTGGCTGCGCCTGCGGACCGCCGACGCCGTGGCCGCCGTCGCCCCCTTCGCCCGGCCCGATCCGCAGCGCCCGCTTGCCGGGCGCACCGCGCTGCTGGTGTGCGTCCGCAACGAGGATCCGGCCGGCACGTTCCGCAACCTCGACCGCCTCATGTCGGGCCTCCTGCGGGCCGGCTGGGGCGGGCATTTCCATGCCTTCGTCCTCAGCGACACCGACCGGCCGGAGGTGGCGCAGGCGGAGGAGGCAGAGGCCGCCGCGCTCGCGGCCCGTCTGCCGGTCACCTATCGCCGGCGGACCGCGAACGAAGGCTTCAAGGCCGGCAACATCCGCGATTTCTGCCTGCGCTGGGGCGACGGGTACGACTTCATGGTCACGCTCGACACCGACAGTGTCATGGCGCCGGACGCGATCCTCCGTCTCGTGCGGATCATGGAGGAGAATCCCCGCTTCGGCATCGTCCAGACCCTGGTCACGGGAATGCCGAGCGCCAGCCTGTTCGCGCGGCTGTTCCAGTTCGGAATGCGCCTCGGGATGCGCTCCTACACGCTCGGCGCCTCGGCTTGGCAGGCCGATTGCGGGCCCTACTGGGGGCACAACGCCATCATCCGCGTGGCGCCGTTCACCCGGCACTGCCACATCCCGCGCCTGTCCGGCCGTCCGCCCTTCGGCGGCGACGTGCTCAGCCACGACCAGATCGAGGCGGCCCTGATGCGCCGGGCCGGCTGGGAGGTGCGGGTGCTGCCGGAGGAGGGCGGCAGCTGGGAGGCCAATCCGCCGACCCTCATCGAGTTCGTCCGCCGCGACCTGCGCTGGTGCCTCGGCAACATGCAGTATGTCCGGCTGGTCGGGCTGCCGGGGCTGCTGCCCGGCAGCCGCTTCCACCTCTGGCTGGCGATGCTGATGTTCTTCGGCGCGCCGGCCTGGACCGCCATGCTGGCGCTGCTCGCCTGGCGGACGGCGACCCTGCCGGAGGGGGCGGCGATCTTCGATCCGGTGGTGGGGCCGGTGCTGCTCGCCGTGGTCATCCTCTTCGTCTTCGCACCCAAGTTCGCGAGCGCCGTCGACGTGCTCGCCGACGCCGACCAGCGCCGCAGCTTCGGCGGTGCGCCGCGGTTCCTCGCCGGCTTTGCGGCCGAGTTCCTCTTCTCGCTGCTGCTCTTCCCGATCACGACGCTGGCGCACACGCTCTACATGCTGGCCCTGCCGTTCCGCCGCCGGGCCGGCTGGACGGGGCAGGTGCGCGATGATCATGCGGTGCCGTGGCCGGTCGCGCTGCGCACGCTCTGGCGCCAGACCCTGGCCGGGGCGGCGGGGACGGCGGCGTTCCTGTCCACCTCCTGGGAGGCCTGGGCCTGGGCCCAGCTTGGCCTCGCGGGCCTGTTGCTGGCCGCGCCCTTCGCCGTCGTGACATCCCTGCCGGAACTCGGCCGCTGGGCGGCACGGGTCGGTCTCTGCCGCCTGCCGGAGGAGACGGCGCCGCCGCCCGACCTCCTCACTGCCGGGCCGGCGGCGCTGCCGCCGGGCGCGCCCGGATGATCGGGGCCCTCGCGGGGCGGGTGCGGGCGGCGCGGGGCATCCTGCGGTCGCTCTCGATCTATTATCGCGGACGCGAGCGGCGGCAGGCGATGGACCGGCTGCACGCCCGCTTCGTGCGGCCTGGCGATCTCGTCTTCGACGTCGGCAGCCATGTCGGCGACCGGGTCGCGTCGTTCCGCCGGCTCGGCTGCCGCGTCGTCGCGGTCGAGCCCCAGCCGGCGCTGGTCCGGCTGCTCCGCCTCCTCTATGGCCGCGACCGGCAGGTGGCGATCGAGGCGGCGGCCGTCGGGAGTGCGCCCGGGCAGGTGACGCTGCGCATCAACCGCGCCAACCCGACCGTCTCTACCGCATCCGACGATTTCATCCGCGCGGCCGACGGCGCCGCGGGCTGGGAGGGCCAGCGCTGGGACGACACCGTCGCGGTGCCGCTGACGACGCTGGACCTGCTGGTCGCTCGCCACGGGCAGCCGGCCTTCCTCAAGATCGACGTCGAGGGCTTCGAGGCGGACGCGCTGGCCGGCCTGTCGCAGCCCGTGCCGGCCCTGTCGTTCGAGTTCACGACCATTCAGCGCACGGTGGCGCTGGCGGCGCTCGACCGCGTCGCCGCCCTCGGCCCCTACCGCTTCCGGGCCGCCCTCGGGGAGAGCCAGCAACTGGTCGCGGACCGCTGGTGCGATCACTCGGAAATGGCCGTCTGGATCGCCGGCCTGCCGCAGCAGGCCAATTCCGGCGACGTCTATGCCGCGCTCGACCCGCCCGAGGGTTGAGCGGGTGGCGCGAAGACTTCGATCGCCCCCGGCATCACCTGGAATCGCGCCGGGGTCCTGGTGACGATCTCGCCGTCGGCGTTGACCCGCATCGGCCGGCGCGTGACGAGGGTGCATTCGCGCGTCCGCAGCGTCCGTACGTCGCTCCAGGCGCCGTGCGTGCCGCGCCGGAGGGCGGGGGCGAGCGCGATCAGCCGCCACCAGCGGTCGATCTCCAGGCTGTAGACATCGAGCATGCCGTCGTCCGGCCGGGCGTCGGCGTCGACCGTCATGCCGCCGCCATAGTTTCGCCCGTTGCCGACGGAGATCTGGATGGTGCGCGAGCGGATCTGGCCGGTGTCGTGCTGGATGCTGGCGGTGAAGGGGCGCATGCGCCGCAGGATGCGGAAGGCGGTGATCGCGTAGCCGAGGACGCCCCAGCGGCGTTTCGATTCGGCCGACAGCTCGCGCGCGAGCACCGCGCTGAAGCCGATGCTGGCGACGTTGAAATAGTAGCGGTCGTTGACCTGGCCGAGGTCGATGCGCCGCCGCAGGCCGGTGGCGATCACGCCGGCCGCCGTCGCCGGATCGAGCGGAATGTCGAGCGAGCGGGCGAGGTCGTTGGCGGTGCCGAGCGGCAGGATGCCGAGCGGCAGCCCGGTCGCCACGAGGCCCGGGGCGGCGGCGTTGAGCGTCCCGTCGCCGCCGCCGACGATGACCTCCGTGAAACCCTCGCCGGCCCGCTGGCGCACCGCCTCGGCGACGCTGCCGCCGTCGCCGCAGTGGCAGTCGACGAGCTCGATGCCGGCGCTCTGGAGGATCGTGCGCGGCTCGCCCAGCGCTTCGGCGCCGTTGCGCGCGCGACCGTTCACGATCAGCAGCGCCTTGCGGCGTTGGGGGTGGGCGGCGGTCATCGCGGAACTTCGGCCTCCGGGCTTGCGTTCGACCCCGGCCGGGGATCGGGCGGGGGACGCGCTACAATCGCCGGAAGGCTCTCCAGGTTCCATCCTCCCCCTCGAACGGACCGCAGCGATGTCCCGCCGCCTCTCCTTCCATCCGCACCGCGTCGTGATCCCGGTCTGCATCGCGGCGGCGGGCCTGCTCATGCTGCTGGTCGCCCATGATGGCGGCCGGCTGCGGCCGTTCGACGAGGGCGTGCTGCTGGCGCTTCGCGAGCCGGCCGATCGTGCCGACCCCATCGGCCCGTTCTGGCTCGAGATCTTCTTCCGCGACGTGACGGCGCTGGGCAGCCACGCCGTCCTGACGCTGCTCGTGCTGGCGGCCGCGATCTACCTCCGGCTGCTCCGTCAGCACGCGTCCGTCCTGCTGCTCGCGCTGTCGGTCCTCGGCGGAACGGCCTTGTCGGCGGGCCTCAAGCTGGTCTTCGACCGGCCGCGGCCGGATCTCGTCGCCCATCTCGCGGACATCCATACGGCGAGCTTCCCGAGCGGCCACGCCATGCTGTCGGCGGTGGCCTACCTCACGCTCGCGGGCCTCGTCGCGCGGGTCCAGCCGCGCCCCGCGCTGGCGCGGTTCGTCCTCGGCTCGGGGATCGCCCTGACCGGGCTGGTCGGCATCAGCCGGGTCTATCTCGGCGTCCACTGGCCGAGCGACGTTCTGGCCGGGTGGTGCCTGGGCGCGGCCTGGGCGCTGATCAGCCGGATCCTGGTCGAGCGATGGGATCGGCGCCGGCTGGCCCTGCGCACGGATGGTTGAGAACGGCCGCCTGCATCCGCCGGGTTGACTTCTCGATTCTCCAACGGCTTACTCTCCGGCGCGCACCGGCGGTCGGGGAAGCCGCCGTGGCGCATCGAGGTCGTTCGCTGACAGGAGGCGCCGCCGGGGGCGGCGGAAAGGGGGAGCTTGGTGCCGGCCAAGACGCGCTCTGGGGCGCTCGTTCGACGATTGCGGGCCGGCGTGGGGACGCTGGCTCTCTCTGCCACTCTCGGGGCCTGCGCCATCGACGGCCAGGTGCCGGCGCCGGCACCGATGCACAGCGTCGCAATGCAGCCCGATACCAGCATCGCGACCTACGTCGCACCCGAAAGTACCGTCGAGGAACTCGACGAGATCCTGCGGTCTTCGGCGCTGCGGCACGAGCCGCGCAGCGCAGTCAGCCCTGCCATCCTGCCCGGATGGTCGACCGACCAGCAGGCCGAGGCGATTCCCGCGCTGCTCCATTCCTGTGGGGTGCTGTCGCACCAGCGCATGCTTGCCATCGGGGTCAATGCGTCGCCGGACGACTGGGTCGACATCTGCGTCGCCGCGGCCGCCGTGCCCCCGGATGACCAGAAGGCCGGCCGCCGCTTCTTCGAACAGTGGTTCACCCCGGTCAAGGTCGAGACCGAGAACGGCGGCAAGGGCCGCTTCACCGGCTACTACGAAGCCCAGCTTCACGGCTCCTACAAGCGGACCCAGCGCTACAACGTCCCCATCTACGGCTATCCCGGCCGGCCGAGCGGCAAGAACCTGCCGAGCCGCGCCCAGATCGCACGCGGCGCGCTCGGCAAGGGCAAGAAGCCCCTGCTCTGGGTCGACAGCGAATTCGATGCCTACGTGCTCGAGATCCAGGGGGCCGGACGCGTCCACATGACCGACGGCAGCGTCGTCGGCATCGGCTATGCCGGCCAGAACGGTCACCGCTTCGTCGACCTGACGGCAGTCCTGAGCCGCAAGGGGGTCATCCGGGACCGTTCGTTCGAATCGCTGCGTCGCTATCTCGATCGCCTGTCCCCGTCCCGCCGGCAGGCCGTCCTGAACTACAATCCGAGCTACGTCTTCTTCAAGCTGCGGGACAGCTCGGACCCGGTCGGCGCGCAGGGCGTGCCGCTGACGGCCGGGCGCAGCCTCGCCGTCGATCCCCGCCACGTTCCGCTGGGCTCGCTGCTGTGGCTGCATGTGCCGAAGGTGGCGGGCGGCGGCGACGCGGTACGCCGGCTCGTGGTCGCCCAGGATACCGGCGGGGCCATCTCGGGGCCGGTGCGGGGCGACGTGTTCTGGGGCCATGGCGACGCGGCGCGGGGCCGGGCGCTGGCGACGAACGCGTCCGGCCAGTACTACATGCTGGTCCCCAAGACGAACACGATCCTGGCTCAGCTCTCCGCCCGGGCGACGCAGCTCTCGAACCGCCAGACGCAGTAGCCCGTCCACCTCTCGTCCGCGCAAGTTCCGGATAGCGCGCGGAGGGCTGGCGGCCTACTCGGCGGGCCGGAGGTGCGACATGAGCAGCTACGAAGCCGACGTCCTGTGGGAGCGCGGCGAGCAGGTCTTTTCCGACGGGCGCTACAGCCGCGGCCATCAATGGCGCTTCGACGGCGGCACGGTCGTGCCGGCCTCATCCTCGCCGCATGTGGTGCGACCGCCCTACTCGGTGGCGGAAGCGGTGGATCCCGAGGAGGCGTTCGTCGCGGCGCTGTCCAGCTGCCACATGCTGTTCTTCCTGCATCTGGCGCAGAAGCGCGGCCTCGTCGTCGATCGTTATCGCGACCGGGCGGTCGGGCAGATGGAGAAGAATGCGGCCGGCCGGCTCGCCATGACCCGCGTCGTGCTGCGCCCCGAGATCGCCTTCGCCGGGCGGCAACCCGCGCCCGACGAGGTGGCCGCGCTCCACCACGAGAGCCACGAGCTCTGCTTCATCGCCAATTCCGTGACGACCGAGGTCACGGTCGAGGGGCATTGATACCAAATCCGGTCGATGCGGAATCCCCCGTCATCGATGCCGTTGCGTCCCTCGACTTCGCTCGGGATGAGGGATGCCATTGTTTCAATTGAAGAATACTGCTCATCCCGAGCGAAGTCGAGGGACGCACGGCCGCTCGCTGGCGCCATGCGTCATGGCTCTTCGGATTCGGCATGAGATCTCGGCGGGCCGGGCCTCCGTATCCGCGGAAGCCCGGCCCGCCGACCGTCAGAACGCCTTCTTGGTGTCCGGCCGGTGGCGGTTGTGCGGGACGAAGCCGGAGCGCTCGGCCGCCCGCGGCTCGCGCACCCAGACCTCGCGATTGGGATGCAGGCCGCCGCCCCGCGTCGCCGGCACCGCGGTATGGCGGGCCCGGTGCAGCAGCCGCGTGTCGGCGATGCCGCAATTCGGGTGGATCCCGCCGTTGGCCGCCACGGCCTTGTCCCAGGCGGCCTTGCGCGCGGCCAGCGTCGCCGGATCGGCCAGCGCGGTGCAGTTCAGCTCGCTGGTGTTGAGGTCGACGACGATCTCGTCGCCGTCCTCGATGAAGGCGATCGGCCCGCCGAGCGCGGCTTCCGGCCCGACATGGCCGATGACGAGGCCGACCGAGCCGCCCGAGAAGCGGGCATCGGTCATGAGCGCGACGACGATGCCGCGCTCGCGGCACAGCGTGGTGATGCGCGAGGTCGGGTCGAGCATCTCGGGCATGCCGGGCGCCCCGCTCGGCCCTTCGTAGCGGACGATGATCATGTCGTGGTTCTCGAAGCGCTCGGGCGTCTCGTCGAGCATCTTGAGCAGCGCCTGCTCGCCCTCGAACACCCGGGCGCGCCCGCGGAAGACGTTGTCCTCGAGCCCGCCTTCGACGCCGGCGAGCTTGAGGATCGCCGAGAAGTCGGGCGAGAGGTTGCCGCCCAGCACGCGCAGTCCGCCGGTCGGCTTGTAGGGCTGGGCGACGGGATAGATCACCTTGCCGTCGACCGCCGCGGTGCCGAGGCGCTCGACCTGCTGGGCCAGCGTCTCGCCGGTGCAGGTCAGGACGTCGCCGTTCAGCAGCCCGGCATCGAGCAGTTCGCGCACGATCACCTGGACGCCGCCCGCGGCATCGATGTCGACCATGGAATACTTGCCGTAGGGCCGGGCGTCGGTCAGCACGGGCACGACGCGCTGCGACAGGTGATTGAACTCCTCCGGCGTCATGACCTCCTTCCAGAAGTCGGCATAGCCGGCGGCGCGGGCGATCTCGGGCGCGTGCAGCGTGACGTTGGTCGAGCCGCCGATGGCCATGGCGACGATGATCGCGTTGCGCAGGGAATCGCGGACCACGATGTCGCGCGGCTTCAAACCCTTCTCGATCATGCGGGACAGATGCCCGACCAGCTCGGCCGGGAACTGTTCCAGCCGGCGCGGATCGTCGGACGGCGGCGCCACCATGTGCAGCGGCTGCATGCCGACGACGCCGATGAAGGTCTGCATCGTGTTGTAGGTGAACATGCCGCCGCAGCTGCCGATCCCGGGGCAGGCATGGCAGGCGATGCGGTTGCGGAACTCGGCGTCGGTGTGGCCGGCGACCTGATAGGCGCTGACGATGTCGAGCGCGTCGCCGGTGACGGGGTCGTGGCCGGGGTGGATCGGGCCGTCCGACATGATGATGGCCGGCTGGTTGTGCTCCAGCAGGGCGGCCAGGGTGCCGACCGGGGGCTTGTCGCAGGCGACGACCGCGATCGTGCCGGCAAGGCCGGTGGCCTCCAGATGCTCGCACAGCGCGTCGTGCGTCACCTCCCGGCCGATCAGCGAATAGCGCATCTCGCGCGTGCCGTTGCGGATGCCGTCGGAGGTGGCGATCGTGTATTCCGGCTGCACGAGCCGCAGGCGCAGCTGGCCCTCGCCCATGCCGATGCGGGCGCGCAGCACCTCGTGGATCGCATCGACCTTCGCCATGACGCCGAGGTAGCACTGGCTGTCGCCCTTGGTGCCGACCACGCCGACCGACGGCTCGTGGATGAGGTCGGGATCGGTGCCGAGTACGCGAGCCATCCCGATCGTCTGGCTGGAGCGGCCGGGGTGGCGGTCGATGAGAACGATCTTTGAGCTCGGCACGGGCGAGTTCCTCGGGGGCAGGGATTGTCGGCTCGCGCGGACGGCGCAAGAGGCCGCCGGCTTGGTGGGCCGCGAGTTTAGCCAAGCGCGGCCCGAGATCGAAGCCTCTCGATCGTCGCGCCGGGCCGCCGCAGGCGGAACGATCCGCGGTGCCGCGGCTTGCGTATGGAATCGGGTGACGAGACTTGGAGGCGGCGGATGCTGAGGGCAGGGCTGGCGGCGTTGGCGATGGCGGTCCTGTCCGCCTGTTCGGGCGGGGCGCGGGACATGCCGGTGGTCGGTGGGGTGGACCTCACCCGCTATGCCGGCGAATGGCATCAGATCGCCGCGATCCCGGCCTGGTTCCAGCGCGACTGCGCCTCCGACACGCGCGCCCGCTACGAGCTGATCGCCGACGACCGGATCGCCGTCGTCAACAGCTGCCGCGAGGCGGGCGGCGCACGCGAGGACGCGACCGGCGTCGCGCGCCCGACCGGGACGCCGGGCGAGGGCAAGCTGGAGGTGACGTTCGTCTCGATCCTCGGGCTGCCGATCTGGCTGACGGCGGGGGAGTACTGGATCGTGGCGCTCGATCCGGACTATCGCTGGTCGGTGGTCGGCCACCCGTCGCGGGATTATGCCTGGATCCTGTCGCGGACGCCGTCCCTGCCGACGGACACCCTGCGCCAGCTGCGCGAACGGCTCTCGGCGGTCGGCTACGACACCTGCCGGCTGATCGTCACCGCCGGACCCGGCCGGCCGCGGCTCTGCGACGTCTGAAGGTCAGCCGCCGGTCACGCTCATGTGGCGCGACACCGCCGGCCCGCGGCGGCGCCGGTCGATGACGAAGTCATGCCCCTTCGGCTTGTGCCGGATCGCCTCCCGGATCGCCGCCTCCAGGACCTCGTCGCCGCCACCGGCGCGCAGCGGCGCCCGCAGGTCGGCCGCGTCCTCCTGGCCGAGGCACATGTAGAGCGTGCCGGTGCAGGTCAGGCGCACCCGGTTGCAGCTTTCGCAGAAATTGTGCGTCAGCGGCGTGATGAAGCCGATGCGGCGCCCGGTCTCGCGCACCGTGTAGTAGCGGGCCGGGCCGCCGGTGCGGTAGTCCGACTCGTCCAGCGTCCAGTTGCGCTGCAGCCCGGCGCGCACGATCGAGAGTGGCAGGTACTGGTCGAGACGCGCCTCGCCGCCGAGTTCGCCCATCGGCATGACCTCGATGAGTACCAGGTCGAAGCCCTCGTCGCCGCACCAGGCGACCATCCGGTCGAGTTCGTCGTCGTTGAAGCCCTTGAGCGCCACTGCGTTGATCTTGACGGCGAGCCCCGCGGCCTTGGCCGCCGCCACGCCTGCCAGAACCTGCTCCAGCCGGCCCCAGCGGGTGATCTCCGTGAACTTGCGCGCGTCCAGCGTGTCGATCGACACGTTGATCCGGCGCACGCCGCAGTCCGCCAGTTCGGCCGCATGGCGGGCAAGCTGGCTGCCGTTGGTCGTCACCGTCAGTTCGTCGAGGTCGCCCGAACGCAGGTGGCGCGACAGCGAGCGGAACAGGCTCATGACGTTGCGGCGGACCAGCGGCTCGCCGCCCGTCATCCGCAGCTTGCGCACGCCCAGCCGCACGAAGGCGCTGCACAGCCGGTCGAGTTCCTCGAGGCTGAGGATCTCGGCCTTCGGCAGGAAGGTCATGTCCTCGGACATGCAGTAGAGGCAGCGGAAATCGCACCGGTCCGTCACCGAGACGCGGAGGTACGAGATCGCCCGCGCGAACGGGTCGATCAGCGGAGCGGGGCGATCCTGGACCATCATCGTCATATCCGTTCGTATATAAGGCCGGCCACGGGGTCCTGAAAAGGGGGCAGCTGCGACGGAATGACCTGCCGCGGCGATGGTCACCCGCTATAGAACGTGACAGATTGCGGTCAGCTCGCGACCATGATCCGCATTCGCATCTCTCGCCCTGTCCCGACCAGGCCCGCCCTGTGACCGACGCCGCGCTCGCCCACCGCGCCACCGCCTTCCTTCCCGCCGCTGGCCGCTCGCGGCCGGCTGGGCGCAGCGGCGCGCGGCGCTGGGCGGTGATGGCGGTGGTGATCGCCGTCCTGGTGAGCGTGCCGCTGCTGGCCGTCTTCGCCAATCTTTTCGCCTCTTCTGGCGGGGTCTGGACGCACCTCGCCGAGACGGTGCTGCCGCGCTATGTCGCCAACAGCCTGTGGCTGGCGGCCGGCGTCGGCTGCGGCACCCTCGTCATCGGCACGGCGACGGCGTGGCTCGTGACCATGTACCGCTTCCCCGGGCGCGGCCTCTTCGAATGGGCGCTGCTGCTGCCGCTGGCGGCCCCGGGCTATGTCATGGCCTATGCCTATGCCGACTTCCTGCAGTTCGTCGGGCCGGTGCAGACGGCGCTGCGCGACTGGATGGGCTGGAGCCGCAGCGACTACTGGTTTCCCGAGATCCGCTCGCTCGGCGGCGCGATCTTTGTCCTGACGCTCGCTTCCTATCCCTACGTCTACCTGCTGGCCCGCTCGGCCTTCCTCGGCCAGTCCGTCTGCGTGCTCGAGGTCAGTCGCACGCTCGGCTGCGGCCAGTGGCAGATGTTCCGCCGCGTCGCCCTGCCGCTGGCCCGGCCCGCCATCGTCGCCGGCGTCGCGCTGGCCCTGATGGAGACCCTGGCCGAGTTCGGCACCGTCCAGCATTTCGGCATCGACACCTTCACCACCGGCATCTACCGGACCTGGTTCGCGCTCGGCACGCCGGTGGCGGCCGCCCAGCTTTCGGCGCTCCTCGTCGTCTTCGTGGCGGCGCTGATCGTCGTCGAACGCTGGTCGCGGGGGCAGGCGCGCTTCCATCACACGACGCCGCGCTGGCGCAACCTGCCGGAACGGCGGCTCGGCCGGTTCGGCGGCTGGGTGGCGGCCGCGGTCTGCGCGCTGCCGATCCTGCTCGGCTTCTTCGTGCCGGGCGGGGTGCTCCTGCGCATGGCGATCGATGGCGGCGACCCGCTGCTCGGCGCCCAGTTCCTCGGCTTCGCGCGCAACAGCCTGCTGCTCGGCGCGATGGCGGCCGCCCTCGTCGTTTCCGTCGCGGTCCTGCTGGCCTATGCCGCGCGCCTGGCCCCCGGACGGATCGTCCGCGGTGCCGTCCGCGTCGCGACGCTGGGCTATGCCATGCCCGGCGCCGTGGTCGCCGTCGGTGTCCTCATCGCCTTCGGCCACCTCGACAGCACCGTCGACGCCTGGGCCCGCCGCACGCTCGGCGTCTCCACCGGCCTCATCTTCAGCGGCACCGCGGCGGCGCTGCTGATCGCCTATCTCGTCCGCTTCCTGGCGGTCGCGCACAATGCCGCGGAGGCCAGCCTCGCCAAGGTCACGCCGCATATCGACCAGGCGGCCCGGGTGCTCGGGCAGGGGCCGCGCGGCGCCCTCCGGCTCGTCCACCTGCCGATCCTGCGCGGTGGGCTGCTGACCGGCGCCCTGCTGGTGTTCGTCGACGTCATGAAGGAATTGCCGGCCACGCTCATCGTCCGGCCCTTCGATTTCGACACGCTCGCCATCCGCGCCTATCGCCTCGCGTCGGACGAGCGGTTGGCGGAAAGCTCGACGGCCTCGCTTGCCATCGTGCTCGCCGGTATCTTGCCGGTCATGCTTCTGAGTCGAGCCATCGGCCGGGCGCGTCCCGGCGCGTGATGTCCCACCCGATCCCTGTCGCGGCCGCGCTCGCCGCCGCGCTCTCCCTGTCGTCGCCGGCTGCCGGCGAACCGGCCGCCATCGCCGTCGTCCTCAGCGAGACGCCGGCACCGGCTGCGTTTCCGGCCGCCCTCATCCGCGCCGGCATCGAGGCGGCGATCCAGGTCGCCAATGCCGAGGAGGCCGGCAAGGCGCAGCCCGTGCGCGCCGTCTTCGCCGACGATCGCGGCACGCTGCCGGGTGCCGGCGACGCCGCCCAGCGCCTTCTCGCCGCCGGGGCCGTTGCCCTGGTCGGCGGACAGGTGTCCGCGACGGCGCCGGCCCAGATCGCCGCCGCGGCGCGGTCCGGGCAGCCTTACGTCAACGTGAACGGCTGGGATGCCGGCCTGCGCGTGCCGGGCGTCGGCGCCGTCTATCACATCTCGCCCGACCCGCAGACCGTGCCGCGCATGCTGGCGCGGTCGGCAGCCGCGCTGTCGGCGACGCGCGTGACGATGACCGCGTCGGCCGCCGATCGCGGTGCCGAAGCGCGGGCCGAGCCCCTGAAGGCTGCGCTCGCCACCCTCGATCCGCCGATTGCGGCCGCCTTCGTGCCCTTCGATCCGGCCTATCGCGGGCCGGCCGCCGCCGCGCCGTTGCGCCGGGAGCCGCCCGATCTGCTGATGGTCGTCCAGGGAGGCGCTGCCGGTGCCCGTCTCCTCGGCCAGCTGCGCCAGGCGGGGATCGTGCCCCAGCCGGGGACGCTGGCGCTGGACGCCGCCGGCATCGCGGATTCTGCTGCCTTCTGGGACGACGCGAAGGACGCCGGACGCTATCTCCTGTCGGTCGCGCTGCATCATCCCGCGATCCCGCTCACCCCACGCGGCGAGGCGCTGCGCCGTGCCCTGCCGGCCGACATGCCGGAAACGCGGCTGTTCCACCAGGGGGCGGATGCCGTCTTCGCGCTGGTCGACGCCATGCGCCGCGCCCGCTCGACCGACGCCGCGGCGATCGTCCGGGCACTGGACGCGGCGCCCGGCACCGGATCGCGCGGTCCCATCCGCTTTCAGACCGAGACGGGCCCGCGCCTGCGCCAGCGCGTCGACATCCCGTTCGCACTGGTCCAGCACCAGGAGACGGACGCCCCGGCCGACCGGGCGGTGGCGGTCTGGATTCCAGGTCAGTCCGTGTGGGCCGACCGGCTGGCACGGCCGGGGCGGGGTTCCGGCGCACCCGAACGTCCGGTGCCGCCGCCCGTCAAGCCCCAGCCCACCGCCGGAGCCCAGCGATGAGCCGCGTCAATCTCTACAGCGACACCCAGACCCGCCCGACCGCGGCCATGCGGCGGGCGATCGCCGAGGCACCCGTCGGGGACGAGCAGCGCGGCGAGGATCCGTCGGTCAATGCGCTGTGCGAGCGTGTGGCGGCGCTGCTGGGGCACGAGGCGGCGCTCTTCCTGCCGTCGGGCACCATGTGCAACGAGATCGCGATCGCGGTCCATTGCCGCCCGGGCGACGAGGTGCTGGCCGACGTCACCTCGCACCTGATCCATTTCGAGGCAGGGGCGCCGAGCGCCCTGGCCGGCGTCCTGATCGGCACGCTGCCCGGCCGGCGCGGCGTCTTCACCGCGGCCGACGTCGATGCGGCGACGCGGGCGCTGACGCGCCATTCGCCGCGCCAGCGGCTGGTCTCGATCGAGAACACGGCCAATCTCGGCGGCGGCACCGTCTGGCCGCTGGCGGGGGTGCAGGAGGTAGCCGCGGCCGCGCGCCGGCGTGGCCTCGCCGTCCATATGGACGGCGCCCGGCTGATGAACGCCGTCGTCGCCTCGGGTACGGCGGCGGCGGACTATGGCCGTGTCTGCGACAGCGTCTGGATCGACCTGACCAAGGGCCTCGGCTGCCCCGTGGGCGCCGTGCTGGCCGGCAACCGGGACTTCATCGAGGAGGCGTGGCGCCTCAAGCACCGCTGGGGTGGCGCCATGCGCCAGGCCGGCATCGTGGCAGCTGCCGGCCTCCACGCGCTCGACCACCATGTCGATCGCTTGGCGGAGGATCACGAGAACGCCCGACGGCTCGCCGACGGGCTCGCGGACCTGCCGGGTCTGATGATCGACCGGGCGGCGGTCGAGACCAACATGGTCTACATCGACGTTGCCGGCACCGGCCGCAGCGCCGCGGACATCGTGGCCGCCCTCGGCGAGCGCGACATCGTCATGGGCGCGCTGGGGCCGACCAGCATCCGCGCCGTCACCCATCTCGACGTCGACCGCGCCGGTATCGAGCGGGCCATCGCCGCCTTCGCCGCCGTGCTTGGGCATTGACCGGCAGGTACGGGCTCCGCTAGATCGGCCCGGCCGCCGGGTTCCCGGCGGCTGACGTTCTCGGGGCGGGGTGAAAGTCCCCACCGGCGGTGACGGGACGGCTTGCGCCGGCCCGAAGCCCGCGAGCGCCCGGCCGTGTCGCCATGGCCGGGGTCAGCAGATCGGGTGCGATTCCCGGGCCGACGGTCACAGTCCGGATGAAAGAGAACGGGTGAACGCTGCGGAAGCGGGCGGAGCATGGCTGCGCCCGTCCCCCCTGCGCTCGGTCCCGTGCGCCCTGATTCTGGTCCTTTGCTTCGGGAGCACGCCATGAATCAGCGCATTGCCTTCATTCAATCCTGCTGGCACCGCGATATCGTCGACCGGGCCCGCGATTCCTTCCTCGCCGCCATGGCCCGCGCCGGCCATCCGCGCGAGGCGATCGACCTCGTCGAGGTTCCGGGCGTGTTCGAGATCCCGCTCCAGGCGAAGCTGCTCGCCAAGAGCGGGCGTTACGCCGCGATCGTCGGTGCCGGCTTCATCGTCGATGGCGGCATCTATCGGCACGAGTTCGTCTCGGAAGCCGTCATCTCCGGCCTGATGCGAGTGCAGCTCGACACCGAGGTGCCGGTGCTGTCGGCGGTGCTGACGCCGCAGCGCTTCCACGAGCACGAGGAGCACCGCCGCTTCTTCCTCGACCATTTCGTGGTCAAGGGCGAGGAGGCGGCGGCAGCCTGCCTGCAGACGCTCGCCAACATGGCGGCGCTGCGGAAGATGCCCGCGGCCGCCTGACGGGATGCGGCGGCGTGGGCGGGCGGTTCCGCCTACGCCGTCAGTGCCCGTCGATAGAGGTGCCGCTGCATCTCCGTCAGGAAGCGGTCGTGCTGGAAGCCCGCCTTCTCCAGGACCCGGCGCGAGCCGAGATTGTCCGGGTGCGCGAAGCCGATGACGGTGTCCAACCCCTGCTCCCGCCCGAACCCCAAGGCGGCCTCCGTCAGTTCCGTGGCATAGCCGCGGCCCCAGACGTCGGGGTGGAGGAAATAGACGACCTCGACGCCCCAGCCGGGATCGAAGACGTCGCGATAGAGCCCGCCCCAGCCAACGATGCGGCCGCTCTCGCGCTCGCGGATGGTCCAGGGCGCGAGCCCGGTGCGCCGGCGCTGGCGCTCGTGGACGGCGACATAGCGGCGGCAGTCGCGCAGCGACGTCCGCGGGTGGGTGTGCGCCATCGCCGCCGGATCGCCCATGAACTCGAAAAGGGCAGGGACGTCCGACAGGTGCGGCGGGTCGAGCCGCAGGCGCTGCGTGAAGCGCGGCGCGGCGGCCGGCATCAGTAGTACGGGGCCGACAGGCCCTCGACCCGGAACATCCCGGCGACCGCCGGCCGCTCCGCGACACGCGCGAGCCAGGGGCCGAGATGGGGCAGGTCGCGCGCCTTGCGTGGCAGGTTGCGCGACCAGCGGGCGAGCATGAAGAGATAGGCGTCGGCGATCGTGAAGCGGTCGCCGACCAGCCAGTCGTGACCCTCGAGCGCCCGGTCGAGCGGCGCGAACATCGCCGCCAGCCGCTCCTCCAGTCGGACGCGGGCGTCCGTGAAATGGGCCTCGTCGGCGACCCGTTCGGGATAGAACCAGACCATGAGGTCGGCCTGGACGGTGTTGGTCAGGAACATCAGCCACTGGTAGAGGCGCGCCCGGTCCGGATGGCCGACCGGCGGCGCCAGCCCGGCCTCGGGATGGCGGTCGGCGAGATGGAGGCAGATCGCCGCCGCCTCGAAGATCACGAGGTCGCCGTCGACCAGGGTCGGCAGGCGGCCCAGCGGGTTGAGCGCCAGGTACTCCGGCATCTTGTGGGCGCCGGCGTCGCGGTCGAGGAAGACGATCTCGTGCGGCACCGCCAGTTCGCGCAGCACGATATGGGGCGCCATGCCGGCCGTGCCGGGGCTGTTGTAGAGCCGGTACATGCTCATCCCCCGTGGATTGTCCGCCACAGCCGCTCGGGCGTCAGCGGCATGTCGACGTGGCGCACGCCATAGGGCTTCAGCGCATCGACGACGGCGTTGACGATGGCGGGCGGTGCCCCGGCGCAACCGGCCTCGCCGGCGCCCTTGACGCCGAGCGGGTTGGCCGGCGCCGGATCCTCGCGGACGTGGAGGCGGAAGTCCGGCACGTCGTCGGCGCGCGGGATGCAGTAGTCCATGAAGGAGCCCGAGAGGAGCTGCCCGGACTGCGGATCGTAGACGGTGTGCTCCAGCAGCGCCTGGCCGACGCCCTGGGCGACGCCGCCATGGACCTGTCCGCCCAGCATCAGCGGGTTCAGCACCCGCCCGAAATCATGGACGACGGTGTAGCCGACGACCTCCGGCTTGCCGGTGTCGCGGTCGATCTCGACCTCGGCGACGTGGCAGCCGTTGGGATAGGTGTAGCCCGGCACCTGGAAGCGGTTGTCGGCGTCGAGGCCCGGCGCCATCCCGGGCGGCAGGCGCGCGGGGTCGTGGGCGGCCGCGGCGACGTCACGGAAGCCGATGCGCCGATCGGTACCGACGATCGAGAAGACGCCTTCCTGGAACTCGATATCGGCCTCGGCCGTCTCCAGCAGGTGGCTGGCGATGGTCCTTGCCTTGTCGATGACGGTCCGGGTGGCGCCATGGACGGCGCTGCCGCCCATCACCAGCGAGCGCGAGCCGCCGGTGCCCTGGCCGTGCTTCACCCGGTCGGTGTCGCCCTGGACGACGTCGACCTGCTCGATCGGCAGGCCCAGCATCTCGGCCGCGATCTGGGCATAGGCGGTGACGTGCCCCTGGCCGTTCGCCATGGTGCCGACCAGGACCGTGACCCGGCCGTCGGCGGCGACCTCCAGCGTCGCGTCCTCGTGCGAGGCGCCGGCGCAGCGCTCGACATAGAAGGAGAGGCCGATGCCGCGCAGCTTGCCGCGTTCGGCCGCCGCTGCCCGCCGCGCCTCGAAGCCGGCCCAGTCGACGAGCGGCATGGCGACGTCGAGGTTCTCCTCGAACTTGCCGGCGTCGTAGGTCAGCCAGATCGGCGTCCTGTAGGGGATCGCGGACGGCTGGATGACGTTGCGCCGGCGCAGCGCGATGCGGTCGATGCCGAGTTCGGCGGCGGCGACGTCGACCAGCCGCTCCACGAGGTAGACCGCCTCCGGCCGGCCGGCGCCGCGATAGACGTCCGTCGGCACCGTGTGGGTGAAGGCGCCGGTCACGCGCAGGTGGATCGCCGGCGTCGCATAGGCGCCGACGAGCGCGGGGGCGTTGAGGGTGGGGGAGAGCAGCCCCTTGTTGGCGATGTAGGCGCCGATGTTGGCGGTCGTGTTGACGCGCAGCGCCAGGAACTGCCCCTCGGCATCGAGCGCCAACTCGCCGCGGCTGCGGTTGTCTCGCGCATGGGCGTCGGTCAGGAAGGCGTCGGCCCGGTCGCCGATCCACTTGACCGGCCGGCCGAGGCGACGCGCCGCCCACAGCACCAGGATCTGCTCGGGATAGAGCGAGTTCTTGATCCCGAAGCCGCCGCCGACGTCGCGCACGACGACGCGGATCGCCTCCTCCGGGACGTGGAGCACATGGCTCGCCAGCTGCTCCTTCAGCTGGTGCGGCATCTGGCTGGCGGTCGTCAGGACATGGCGTCCGTCGATCCATTCGCCGACGGCACCACGCGTCTCCATCGCCGCGACGACGATGCGGTTGTTGACGACATCGAGCGCGACCACGCGATCGGCGGCGGCGAAGGCGGCGTCGACGGCCGGCCCGTCGCCGGTCTCCCAGACGAAGCAGGTGTTGTCGGGCGCATCGGCGTGGACCAGCGGGGCATCGCCGGCCAGCGCCGCGACCGGGTCGGCGACCGCGGGCAGGACCTCCCAGTCGATCGCCAGCAACTCGGCCGCGCCGCGGGCCGCCTCCAGCGTCTCGGCGACGACCATCGCGACGGCGTCGCCGACATAGCGCACCGTCTCATGGGCGAGCGCCGGCCAGTCCGGCAGGGTGTTGGGCCGGGCCGGTCCGGTGCCGGCAGGCCAGGGGGGCTGGTAGGTACAGGGGATGCCGCCGACGCCGTCGGCCTTCAGGTCGGCGCCCGTCAGCACCGCCACCACGCCCTCCGCCGCCAGCGCCTCGGCAGCGTCGATGCCTCGGATATGCGCGTGGGCATGGGGCGAGCGCACCATCCAGGCATGCAGCAGGCCGTCCGGCCGATGGTCGTCGACGAACCGGCCGCCGCCGATCAGCAGCGAGTGGTCTTCCTTGCGTCGGACCGGCTGTCCGAAGGCGTTCTGGCCCATCTTGTGTCTTCTCAGCCTTTCAGGTGCTCGACGAACCAGTCGCGCGCGGCGCCGCCGGCCGTCGCCAGTCCTGCGATGTAGGGGTCGAAATGCCCGCCCGGCAGCAGCACCAGCTTCTTGGGGTGCAGCGCCCGCTCGTAGGCCTCGAGCATCAGGTCGGGCGGCGTCAGCCGGTCCTGCGGCGCGACGATGAGGAGGAGCGGCGTCGGCGAGATGCGCGGGACATAGATGCCGGGTTCGTACTCGCGCGCCATCTCCAGCGTGCGCAGGGTGACCGCGTTGCGCCAGTTGGGCGCGCGCCCGCGCGACCCGTCGAAGAAGTCCCAGCAATCCTGGCCGGGCAGGGCCGAGGGCTGGGCGGAGTCGCTGGCGACCACGGGGAAAATGCCCGGCGGCTCGCCGCGGAAGCGCGCCTCGCGGTCGGCGTCGAAGCGGGCGAGGAGCGCGGGCAGCAGGTCGGGCCGCACCCGCCGCCGGCCGCTCTCGGCGCCGCTGATGTGCGGCACCTGGGCGACGACGCACTTCACCCGGCGGTCGATCGCGGCCACCACCAGGACGTGGCCGCCGGAATAGCTGGTGCCCCAGACGCCGATGCGCTCGCGGTCCGTCTCCGGCAGGGTCGCGGCATAGGTGATGGCGGTGCGGTAGTCGCGCACCTGGGCCCACGGGTCCATCTCCTGGCGCGGCTCGCCGTCGCTGGCACCGAGGTTGCGGTGGTCGTAGACCAGCGCGTTGAGGCCGGCAGCGGCGAACATTTCGGCGAACCCGTCGAGATACTGTTCCTTCACCGCCGAGAAGCCGTGCGCCATGACGATGGTCGGCGCCGGCCCGGCCGCGCCGGCCGCGGGGTAGAACCAGCCGCGCAGCGTCACGCCGTCCGCGGGGAACTCGATGTCGCGTCGCTGCATGGCGTCCCTCATTCGCGGCGGACCGCGACCTCGCGCCCGAGCAGCGGGCTGCGGCAGACGATGCCCTTGCCGTCGCCGGTGACGCCGACCGTGACGCGGATCTCGAACATGCCGTCCACCGTCTCGTCCCACGACGGGTCGATTCGGAACTGGTCGAGCCCGGGATAGGAGAAGAGGCTGGCCCAGGCCGATGCCGGCCGGAAGGGCTCGCCCGTGTCGGGATGGACGGCGGCGGCGCGCTTCAGCTCGGTCACGATCGCACGGCAGCGCGCCTCGGTCGCCGGATCCTCCTCGGCATAGGCGAAGACGACGATGCGGCCCTCCTGGACCGCCACGAAGCCGCCGAAGCCGAGCGGCCGCCCCGTCGTGTTGACGAAGGCCTCCAGGCGCGCGACCGACAGGTCGAGCAGGCTGGCCGGCTTCCCGCGCAGTGCCGCGACGACGGCATCCGGCTTCTGGGCCGCAGCGGGGGCCACGGCCAGGAGCAGCGCCAGGAGGGCGAGCGCCCCCCTCAATGCCCGAGTTCCCGCATCGCCTCGTCGAGGCCGGCCAGGGTCAGCGGGTACATCCGCCCCTCCATCTGCTTGCGGATCATCTCGATCGACTGCAGGTAGGACCAGCGCTCCTTCGGCACGGGATTGAGCCAGACGGCGTGCGGCCAGGTGTCGAGGATGCGCTTCATCCAGACCTCGCCCGCCTCCTCGTTCCAGTGCTCGACGCTGCCGCCGGGCTGGACGATCTCGTAGGGGCTCATGCTGGCGTCGCCGACCAGGATGACCTTGTAGTCGTGGCCGTAGGTGCGCAGCACCTCCTCGGTCGGCGTACTCTCGACCCGCCGGCGCTGCGCGCTCTTCCACAGCCGCTCATAGACGCAGTTGTGGAAGTAGTAAAACTCCATGTGCTTGAACTCGGCCTTGGTGGCCGAGAAGAGCTGCTCGCACAGGCGGATATGGTCGTCCATCGACCCGCCGATATCGAGCAGCAGCAGCACCTTCACCGTGTTGTGCCGCTCCGGCACCATGCGGATGTCGAGCCAGCCGGCGTTGCGCGCCGTCGAGCCGATGGTGCCGGGCAGGTCGAGTTCGTCGGCCGCGCCCTCGCGCGCGAAGCGGCGCAGGCGGCGCAGCGCCAGCTTGATCTCGCGGGTGCCGATGACGACGCTGTCGTCGAGATCCTTGAACTCGCGCTTGTCCCAGACCTTGACCGCGCGGCGGTGGCGCGACTGGTCCTGGCCGATGCGCACGCCTTCGGGATTGTAGCCATGGGCGCCGAACGGCGAGGTGCCGGCGGTGCCGATCCACTTGCTGCCGCCCTGGTGGCGCCCCTTCTGCTCCTCCAGGCGCTGCTTCAGCGTCTCCATCAGATTGTCCCAGCCGCCCAGCGCCTCGATCTGCGCCATCTCCTCCGGCGTCAGGAACTTCTCGGCCAGCTTGCGCAGCCATTCCTCGGGGATCTCGGCCGTCACCTCGTCGCCGAGCCCCTCCAGCCCGCGGAAGACGCGACCGAACACCCGGTCGAAGCGGTCGATGTGCCGCTCGTCCTTCACCAGGGTCGCACGGGAGAGGTAGTAGAACTCCTCGATGTCGAGGTTGGTGACGCCCGCCTTCATCGCCTCCAGCAGCGTCAGATATTCGCGCAGGCTGGCCGGCACGCGCGCTTCCCGCAGCTCGGTGAAGAAGCGCAGGAACATCGCCGGTTCGCTCAGCGCCGTTCGCGACGATTGAGGAAGGCGAGCCGCTCGAAGAGATGCACGTCCTGCTCGTTCTTCAGCAGCGCGCCATGCAGCGGCGGGATCAGCTTGGCCGGATCGCGCTCCTTCAGCACCTCGGGCGGGATCTCGTCGATCATCAGCAGCTTGATCCAGTCGAGCAGCTCGGAGGTCGAGGGCTTCTTCTTCAGTCCCGGCACGTCGCGGATCTCGTAGAAGAGGGCCATCGCCTCCCGCACCAGGTCGTTGCGGATGTTCGGGAAATGCACGGCGACGATGCGCTCCATCGTCTCGCGGTCGGGAAAGCGGATGTAGTGGAAGAAGCAGCGGCGCAGGAAGGCGTCCGGCAGTTCCTTCTCGTTGTTCGAGGTGATGACGACGATCGGGCGCACCCTGGCCGCGACCGTCTCGCCCGTCTCGTAGACGTGGAACTCCATCCGGTCGAGTTCGAGCAGCAGGTCGTTCGGGAACTCGATGTCGGCCTTGTCGATCTCGTCGATCAGCAGCACCGGCGCGGTCTCGGCCGTGAAGGCATCCCACAGCTTGCCGCGCTTGATGTAGTTGCCGATGTCGCGCACCCGCTCGTCGCCGAGCTGGCCGTCGCGCAGCCGGGCCACTGCGTCATACTCGTAGAGGCCCTGCTGCGCCTTGGTCGTCGACTTGATGTGCCAGGCGATGAGCGGCCGGCCGAGTGCGCCCGCGATCTCGTGCGCGAGGATGGTCTTGCCCGTGCCGGGCTCGCCCTTCACCAGCAGCGGCCGCTGCAGCGAGACGGCGGCGTTGACCGCGACCATCAGGTCCGGGGTCGCGATGTAGCTGTCGGTACCGGCGAAGCGCATTCGGGCAGGCCATGTCGGGGAAGGGATTCGGGAAGCGCCCGATTGTGCGGGAAAGCGCCCGGGATGCCAACCGCGACGGGCGTCCCTCAGCGGCCCAGCAGCAGCCGGTGCAGCGCGATGGCGGCCAGCGCGAAACCGGCGATGAAGAGCGTCATCGTCAGCGTGTCGGTGCCGATGACAGCGGTGGCGTAGCGGCCGGCGAGCGCGCCCGCGGCCGACTGGCCGGCACCGATCAGGGCCGAGACGGTGCCGGCACGCTCGGGCATCGCCTGCAGCGCGCCGGCGATGCAGTTGATCGAGACGAAGCTCGTCGTCGTCTTGAAGGCGAAGAGGATGACGAGGAACCCCGCGAGCCCGCCGAGGTCGAGCCAAGCGATTAGCACCAGCAGCGCCGCCATGCCGGCCAGCACCGGCTGGGCGAGGCGGATCAGCCGGTCGGTGCCGTAGCGGCCGACGAGGCGGCCGTTGATCGCGGCCCCGGCGATGAGGCCGCCGACCTCGACCATGATGATGAAACCGAAGAGTTCGGTCGGCACCCCGCGCCCCTCGATCATGACGAAGGGGGAGGCGCAGACGAAGACCATCACGGCCGTCTGCAGCACGACGTTGGTGGCGACATGGCCGAAGGCGCGGCGGTGGCGCACGACGTCGAGATAGAGCCGCGCCACCTGCCACAGCGGCAGCCGCACGCGGCGCTCGGGGCCGAGCGTCTCCGGCAGACGCAGGGCGGCGAGCGCGCCCATCAGCAGCGCGAAGGCCCCCATCGCGAGTGGCACCGCCCGCCAGCCGCCGGCGAGCAGGAGCTGGGCGGCGACGAGGGGGGCTGCGATCGGCATCACGCCCATGAGGCCGGTGAGGTGGGAGAGTTGGCGGGCCGCCGCCTCGCGGTCGTAGAGGTCGCGGACGACGGCGCGGACGATGACGGGCGAGGCCGACGCGCCGAGGCCCTGGACGAAGCGCCAGAAGACGAGCCCCGCGAAGTCATCGGCGAAGGCGGCCATCAGGCTCGCCATCGCGAAGAGGGCGATGCCGGCGAGCAGCGGCCCGCGCCGCCCCAGCCGGTCGGCGAGCGGCCCGTAGGCGAGCTGGCCGACCGCCATGCCGAGCATGAGGCCGCCCAGCGCGGTCTGCGCCTCGCCGGCGGTCAGGCCGAACTCCGCCGCCAAGCCCGGCAGCAGCGGCAGGAAGCCGTCGACGCTGAGCGCGCCGAAGCCCGCGAGCGCGGCCAGGAAGACGATCGAGGGTGGCCGTGCCGTCATCGCGGCGCGGCGGGGGCGAGGAACTGGTGCAGCGCGACGCCCGCCAGCGCGAACGCCGCCATCAGCGCCGTCATCGGCAGAAGATCGTGCCCGGCGGCCGCGGCCGCCCAGCGCCCGACGACGGCGCCGGCCGCGAACTGGCCGGCCCCGATCATCGCCGAGACGGTGCCGGCGCGCTCCGGGAGGTCGGAGAGGGCGCTGGCGATGGCATTGATGCCGACGAAGCTGAGCGCGGTCTGGAAGAGGAAGAGGGCCGGCAGGAAGGCTGCTAGGCCGGCGGCCTCCGTGCCGGAGAGCGCAAGGAGCGGCGCCAGTCCGACGAGCGCCTGCTTGCCGCGCCGCATCAGCAAGGGCGCGCCGAAACGGCGCACGAGCCGGCCGTTCAGCAGCGCCCCCGCCATCAGCCCGCCGATCGCCAGCGCGAAGACGAAGCCGTAGGCCTCGGCGGCGACGCGGCCGCCGCCGATCAGCACGAAGGGCGAGGCGGACAGGAAGACGAAGAAGGCGGTCGTCAGCACGATGTTGGTGGCGATGTGGACGGCGCAGGCGCGATGCCGGAGGGCCTGTCCGTAGCCCCGTACGAGGTCCGACAGCGGCGCCGGCGGCCGGCCGTCGCGGCGGTTCGTTTCCGGCAGCCGGCGAAGCACCAGCACGACGAGAACGAGGCCGTAGCCCACCATGGCGAGCGGCACCGTGCGCCAACCGGCATGGGCGAGCAGCTGGGCGCCGACGAACGAGCAGACGATGGGGATCGAGCCCATGATCGTCGTCATGAAGGAGAGCTGGCGCGCCGCCTCGTCGCGCGCATAGAGATCGCGGACAATCGCCCGCGCCAGGACCGACCCGGCCGACCCGCCCAGCCCCTGCAGGAAACGCCAGGCGACCAGGGCCCCGAAGCTCTCCGCCCCCGCCGCTCCGAGGCTCGCCCCGGTGAAGAGGGCGATCCCGACGAGAAGCGGTCGCCGTCGCCCGAAGCGGTCGGACAGCGGGCCGTAGATCGTCTGGCCGAGTGCGAACCCGATCATGACGGCCCCGACCGCCGACTGCGCCTCGGCTGCGCCGACCGCGAACGCCGCGGCCAGTGTCGGCAGCAGCGGCAGGAAGCTGTCGATCGCGACCGCACCGAAGGCGCTGATCGCGGCGAGCAGGACGATTCCGGGCGGTGCCGGCATGGCGGAGGAGCGGGGCACCGGGATCGATTCTGGAGAAAGGATGAGGGAAGGATCGACGATGAACTAACGGATTTTGCCGTCATCGTCATCGCGGCCGTTCACTTTTCGTTCGAAATGATGGAAAGTTTGCGGTCATGAGCCGACCGTATCCCGCTCCGATGGATCGAGCCCCCCCTTCGAACGGCACCTGGTCGACGGTCGACCAAGTGGCATCCGGCCTGTTCGGGGCGCGACCGACGATGGCAGCCGGTGAGCGGATGGGGTCGGTGCGGGCGTTCTGTGCCGCGGTCGCGGCTGCGTGGTGGTCGTCGCTCGGCGCGCGCATCCCCCTACGTGCCGTGCCGTCCGACGGGGACGATGTCCCGCTGTCCGGGCCGGCCGCGACGGCAGCGCAGGCCTTTGCCGCGGGATTGGCGGCGGACACGATCGAAGCGGCGGCAAGCCGGATCGGCGCCCTCTATTCGGGCCTGTTGCCAGACGACCATCGAACCCGGAACGGTGTCTATTACACCCCCTCCGTTCTCGTGCGCCGGCTCGTCGTGCTGGCGGAGACTGCCGGAGTGGATTGGCGGACGGCGCGGGTACTCGACCCTGCATGCGGCAGTGGCGCCTTTCTGGTGCCCATCGCCCAGCGGATGATCGCCGCTGCCGGGCCGATGGCGCCTGCTCGGCGACTGGACATGGTGGCGCGGCGCCTCGCGGGTTGGGAACTCGATCCCTTTGCCGCGTGGCTGGCGCAGGTCGCGCTGGATGCGGTTCTGGAGCCACTCCTGGCATCGTCCGGCGCTAGGCCGCCGGACCTGATCACCGTCTGCGACAGCCTGCGACGCGCGCCGGCTGGCGACAGCTTCGATCTCGTCATCGGGAATCCGCCGTTCGGCAAGGTCTCCCTGCCGGAGGACTTGCGGCGTCGCTATCACCGCAGCCTGTTCGGCCATGCAAATCTCTATGCGCTGTTCACGGATGCGTCGCTGGCGGTGACGGCGCATGGTGGCGTCGTGGCATTCGTCATGCCCACGAGCTTCCTGGCTGGCGAGTACTTCAAGAAGTTCCGCGATCTCCTGGCACGGGACGCGCCGCCTGTCAGCGTCGAGTTCGTGGCTGCTCGCCGGGGCGTATTCGACGCCGTGCTCCAGGAAACCATGCTGGCGACATGGCGGCGTGGCGGCGCCCCCCGGGCAGCAGCGGTATCCGAGATCGCGATGCCGGAGTTGGGCGGGGAACTGCGGGTCGAGCCGACCGGCGAACTGCATCTGCCGCCGGTGCGGTCGCAGCCGTGGCTGCTGCCCCGCACGCGCGGCCAGGCAGAGTTGATCGAGCGACTGCGCGACATGCCGGACAGGCTGGCCGACTGGGGCTACGCCGTCAGCACCGGGCCGCTGGTGTGGAACCGGCATAAGGACCAACTCAAGGCGGTGGCGAGGCCGGGTTCGCTGCCGGTGATCTGGTCGGAGGCGGTGACGCCGGACGGCCGGTTCGTCTATCGGGCCGAGAAGCGCAACCATAGCCCATGGTTCGAAGCACGGCCGGGTGACGATTGGCTGCTGACTCGCGAGGCCTGTGTCCTCTTGCAGCGCACGACTGCCAAGGAACAGGCGCGACGGCTCATCGCTGCGCCACTGCCGGTCGAATTCGTACGCGCGCACCGGGCCGTCATCGTCGAGAATCACCTGAACATGCTGCGCGCGGCGGGCGACCTGCCGGACGGCGGGCGGGAAATCGTTCCGCCCGAGGTGCTGGCCGCGTTCCTGAACAGCACGGCGGCCGATCAGGCGTTCCGGTGCGTCAGCGGAAGTGTCGCCGTCTCGGCCTATGAGCTGCACCACCTGCCGCTGCCGCCGGCCGCCGACGTGGTCGCGGCGTTGCGCCCGCTGCTCGCAGAGGGCGCCCCCAGACGGGAGATCGAGGCCGCATGCACGCATCTGTACGCCGATCGGCTCGCCGCTGCCGCTTAGCCATTCGATGAGCCTGCCGCCATATGTTCCGCGCTCGCTGGTCGGCGAGCGTCTGAAGGTGATCTTTCCCGAAGGCACGCCGAACCGGAATTTCTGCATCCGCGAGCTCGCCGCAAGCACGGTGTTCACCATGTTGTACGTCGGTGCGGTCGCAGGCAGTGGCGTCCATCTGGCACCCAAGCATGTCTACCGGATGACGGACATCCAGGCTCTCGCGAGCGATCCGGCGGCCCGGATGCACTATCGCCGTTCCGCACTCGAACCCGGCGGAGCTGTGGCCGGACATCGCTGGTACGCCGACAACACGCGCGAGCCGATCCGCGACGAGACGCTGCGGGAAGGGCTGATCCCGGTCGGCGCCGTGCATGTCCGCACCGATCTGCCCACGACCTCCTCAAAGCCGCGCTATGCCCTGGACGCCGGGTTTGCCCTGCTCTTCGACCCGGATTTGTCGGGTGATCGTCTGGCGGGCGCGATCACCGAGTGGCGCGACCGAAATCTGTCGCCGGCTGCGCTGGCGCGGCTCGCCATCCTGCGGCTGGGGGCGGCGTCGGACGGGGCGGGCGTCCTCGTCACCTTTCCCGGTCGCGAAACGCGGGAACTGGCCCCAGGGCCGAGTTCCGTCATCGCCAAGGCGGTCATCGAGGCCTTCGCGCCGACGTTCCTGGAGCGCCCCGCGGTGCTCTGGCTCAGCGAAAGCGGCAACAAGGTCGTCGCGCGCGACGACCGCCTCGCCAGGGCGATCGGGCTGGCGATCGAGCAGGATCGGAACCTGCCGGACATCGTGCTGGTCGATCTCGGTCCGCGGGAAGCGATGCTGGTGTTCGTGGAGGTCGTGGCAACCGACGGGGCGGTGACGCCGCGCCGGCGGGAGGCGATCTTCGCCCTGACCGATGCGGCCGGATTCCGGCGCGAGCAGGTCGCCTTCGTCACGGCCTACCGCGATCGGCAGGCGCCGGGCTTCAAGCGTACCGTCGGCGGGCTCGCCTGGGGGACCTTCGCCTGGTTCGCGTCGGAGCCGCGCAACCTGATCGTCCTGCGAAGCGAGGATGCGGCTCCGAAGACGCTGTCGGCGATGGCTGGCTGAGCACGATCGCCCGGCATGGCGCTGGCCGCTTGGGCTAGGATGCGCCGGATGCGTTCCTTCTCCCTCCAGGCCGCGGTCGCCGGCCTGCTCGCCGCCTTCGTCGGATTCGCCAGTTCGTTCGCGGTCGTCCTGCAGGGGCTGGTCGCGGTCGGCGCCTCGCAGGCGGAGGCGGCGTCCGGGCTGATGGCCCTGTCGATCACCATGGGCCTCTGCGCCATCGTGCTGAGCCTCGCCCGCCGCCAGCCGATCAGCGTCGCCTGGTCGACGCCGGGTGCGGCGCTGCTGGCGGCCTCGGGAGTCCCGGACGGCGGGTTTCCGGCGGCCGTCGGCGCCTTCCTCGTCTGTGGCGTGCTGCTGGTCGTCGCCGGCGCCTGGAAGCCGCTCGGCCGCTGGGTGGCGGCGATCCCGGCGCCGATCGCCAACGCCATGCTGGCGGGCGTCCTGCTCGGCCTCTGCCTCGCCCCGGCCCGCGCCGTGGCGGCGCTGCCGCTGCAGGGGCTGGCGATCTTCGTGGCGTGGGCGGTGATGGCGCGGCTGAAGCGCGTGCTGGCGGTGCCGGCGGCCGTCGCCGTCGCCGTGGCGATGATCGCGCTCGATCCTGCCGCTCCGCCGCTGCCGGCGGCCGATCTGCTGCCGCATCCGGTCCTCGTCTGGCCCGAGTTCCGGCCGGCCGCCATCGTCGGCCTCGCCCTGCCGCTCTTCATCGTCACCATGGCGTCGCAGAATATCCCGGGCATGGCGGTGCTGCAGGTGAACGGCTATCGGCCGGAGCCGGGGCCGCTCTTCCGCATGACCGGGCTCTTCAGCCTCGCCGGCGCCCCGTTCGGGGGCCATGCGGTCAACCTCGCGGCGATCACGGCCGCCATGTGCGCGGGCATCGACGCCCATCCCGATCGCGCCCGGCGCTACTGGGCGGCGGTCGTCGCCGGCATCGGCTATGTCGTGCTCGGCCTGCTCGCCGGGGCGGCCACGGCCTTCGTCGCGGCCGCCCCGCCGGTCCTGATCGAGGCGGTCGCGGGGCTGGCGCTGCTCGGCGCCTTCGCCGGCGCGACGATGGCGGCGGTCAGCGAGGTCCGGGACCGCGAGGCGGCGGTGGTGACCTTCCTCGTCACCGCCTCCGGCATCTCCTTCTTCGGCATCGGCGGCGCCTTCTGGGGGCTGCTCGCCGGCGGCGGAATGCTGGCGCTTTCGCGCTGGCGACCCTGACCGACACCCCGGACTCGTGCTAGGGACTGTACGGTGCAGCAGGTTCGGGAGCGCCCCATGCCGGACGCGGCCGACAGGCCCGCCACCGCCGAGGTCAGGATCGTCGCCGATGGCGCGGATCTGGTGCTCGCCGGACGCCTCGACGCTGCCGGCACGGCTGCTGTCTGGGTGCCGGCGATGGCGGCGGTGCAGAAGGGCGGCAGCCTGACGGTGGACGCGGCCGGCATCACCTATTGCGACGGCTCGGGGGTCGCGCTCCTGGGCGCGCTCCGCGCCGGAGCGGCGGGCCGGCCCTTCGCGATCCGCGGCCTGCAGCCCGGGTTCCAGACCCTGGTCGATCTCGTGGGCGAGGTTGCGCCGCCCGCCGTGCCGGCCGCGCCGCGGCTCGGCCCGATCTCGCGCCTCGGCCATGCCGCCTATGCGATGGGCGGGGAGGCGAAGCGCCAGGTCGCCTTCGTCGGGGAGACGCTGGTCTATCTCACCGAGGCCGTGCGCCGGCCGGGCCGGGTCCGCTGGAGCGACTTCTTCCTGACGCTGGAGGCGGCCGGCGTCCGCGCCGTGCCGATCATGGTGCTGATGGGGTTCCTCATCGGCCTCATCATGGCCTTCCAGTCGGCGATCCCGATGCGGCGCTTCGGCGCCGACCTGTTCGTCGCCGACCTCGTCTCGCTGTCGCTGCTGCGCGAACTGGGGCCGCTGATGGCCGCCGTCATGCTGGCGGGCCGCACCGGCTCGGCCTTCGCGGCCGAGATCGGCACCATGAAGGTGAACGAGGAGGTCGACGCGCTGACCACCATGGGCCTCGTGCCGGTGCGCTTCCTGGTCGTGCCGCGGGTGCTGGCGGCGATCGTGGTGATGCCGTTTCTCGCCATGCTGATGAACGTGGCGGGGCTGTTCGGCTGCCTCGTCGTGATGATGTCGCTGGGCTATCCGCCGGTCACCTTCTTCAACCAGCTTGTCGGTGCCACCACCCATCTCGACCTGCTGGGCGGCCTCTTCAAGGCGGCGGTGTTCGGCCTGCTGGTCGGTGGCGTCGGCTGCATGCGCGGCCTGCAGACGACGACCGGCGCTGCCGCCGTCGGCGAATCGACGACGCGCTCGGTCGTCTCGGGCATCCTGCTCATCATCCTGGCGGACGGGCTCTTCGCCGTCCTCTTCTTCTACCTCGACCTCTAGGGACGGGCATGGCAGCCGACGCGATCATCACGGTCGAGCACATGCGGACGGGGTTCGGCGCCCAGGTGCTGTTCGAGGATCTGAGCTTCGGCGTCGCCCGCGGCGAGGTCTTCGTCATCCTCGGCGGATCGGGCTGCGGCAAGAGCACCCTGCTGAAGCACCTGATCGGGCTCTATTCCCCCTGGTCGGGGAGCATCGACATCGCGGGCATGGAGCTGGTGACGGCCGACGAGGCGACGCGGCTGGCGATCCTGCGGCGCATCGGGGTCATGTACCAGCAGGGTGCCCTGTTCGGCTCGATGAACCTCATCGAGAACGTCCGCCTGCCGTTGGAGGAGTTCACCCGGCTGCCGGACGCGGCGGTCGAGGCGGTGGCGCTGGCGAAGCTGAAGCTGGTCGGGCTCGACCGCTTCGCCTTCCACATGCCGTCGGAGATTTCCGGCGGCATGCGCAAGCGCGCCGCGATCGCGCGCGCGATGGCGCTGGATCCGGAGATCCTCTTCCTGGACGAGCCCTCGGCCGGGCTCGACCCCATCACCTCGGCCGAGCTCGACGAACTCATCCTCCAGCTGCGCCGCAGCCTGGGGATCACCTTCGTCGTCGTCACCCACGAACTCGCCAGCATCTTCGCCATCGCCGACCGGGTGATCATGCTGGACAAGGAGACCCGCGGCATCATCGCCGAGGGCCCGCCCGCCCGGCTGCGCGACGAAAGCCGGCACCCCTTCGTCCGGCGGTTCTTCCACCGCCAGGCGGCCGACGCGCCTGCGGCATAGGCAAGGAGACGCTCCGATGGCGGCAGGCAGTCGCAACTATTTCCGGGTCGGGCTCTTCGTGTTCGGGGCGCTCCTGCTGATCGTCGCCGGCATCATCGTGCTCGGCGGCGGCTCGCTGTTCCAGCGCACGGTTACGATCGAAACCTATGTCGAGGAATCGGTGCAGGGGCTCGATGTCGGGTCGCCCGTCCGCTATCGCGGCGTGAAGGTCGGCTCGGTCAGCCAGATCACCTTCGTCGGCACCGCCTATAACCTGCAGCCCGACGATCCACGCTATTTCCAGGTCGGCCAGCTCGTCACGGTGCGGATGAAGCTGGAACTGGATGCGCTCGCCGGGGGCGCCGCCACCGGCCTGCAGCTGGAGGCGATCATGCGCCGGCTCGTCGGCAACGGCCTGCGCGTCCGGCTCGCCTCCCAGGGGATCACCGGCACCTCCTACCTCGAGGTCGACTACGTCCCGCCGGAGCGGAACCCACCGCTCAAGATCTCGTGGACGCCCGATTTCTTCTACCTGCCGTCGGCACCCAGCGTGATCTCGCGTCTCAGCACCGCCGCCGAGCAGGTCTTCACCCGGCTGGAGGAGGCGCCGCTGGAGAAGGTCATCCTCGAGGCGGGCTCCCTGCTCAGCGAGCTGCGCGAGACCAACCGCCGCGTCCAGGCGCTCGTCGCCGGCGAGCGCGTCTCGGCCGCGGTCGACGACATCGGCGCGGTCGCCAAGCGCCTGCGCGGCATCGCCGCCAGCGCCGAGGACAATATCGGCAACGTGCTGATCGACCTGCGCGAGATCTCGATGCGCCTCAACGGCTTCTCGCAGGAGCTGGCGACGCAGTTCGGCGGCAACACGCTGCGGGTCATCGCCCAGGGCCTGCGCGAGACGATCGCGGAGGTGCGGCAGGCGGCGGCCACCCTGCCGGACACGGCCGCCACCGCCGGACGCGCCACCCGCCGGGCCGACGCCATCCTGGCCGAGGGGCAGCAGGATCTGAACCTGCTCTTCGCCAACCTCAGCGCCATCTCGCAGAACCTGCGGGAGCTGACGGAAAGCGCCAAGCGCTATCCCTCGCAGCTCCTGTTCGGTCAGCCCCCGCGACGGAGCGAACCGTGATGCCATCCACTTCCGTCCGCGCATTCCGGGCGCTGGCCCTGCTGCTCGCGCTCGCCGCCTGCTCCTCGCCGCTCGAGAAGCCGCCGGTCGAGCAGCGCTACTACACGCTGGACGCCCGCCGGCCCGAGAGCGCGGTCGCGGCGCCCGGCGCGCCGGTCCTGGCGGTGCGGCGCTTCCGCGCCTCGCCGGGCTACGAGGGGCGGGAACTGGTCTTCGCCGTCGATGGCGGGGCCTTCCGCACCGATTTCTACAACGTCTTCTTCGCGCCGCCGGCGGCGATGGTCGGCGACGAGACGCGCGAATGGCTGGAGCGCAGCGGCCTCTTCCGCGCCGCCGTCGCCTCGACCAGCCAGGCGGATGCCGACTACGCGCTCGAAGGGTCGCTTACGGCCATTCACGGTGCGGCGACCGGCGGCCGCAACCGCGCGATCCTCGAAGTCCAGTTCCTGCTGATCGACGTGCGGGCGCCGAACGCGCCAATCCTGTCCCAGCGGCGCTATCGCCAGGAAGAACCGGTGGCCGACGGCGGAGCGTCGGCGCTGGCGGCGGGGCTCGACCGGGCGCTGGCCGCCGTCCTGATGCAGATGGAGGCCGACCTGGCGCCGCTCGTGCAGCCGCGGGCTGTCGCTCCCGAACCCGTTTCCGTCAGGCCGTCCGCCGCTCGAGGAGGGCGGCGCTGATCGCCCGCCATTCGTCCCGCAGCCCGTCGGAGCAGGCGGGCTGCCGCGCCTGGCGGTACCAGTAGCCGGCATTGTCGAGGTCGCCCTCGATGCGGTGCAGGTGGGCGTGAACCCAGGCGCCGCTCGGGCTCTCCTCGGCCTGCGCCAGTTCGTGCGCGCGGGACCATTCCGTCCCCAGCTTCCAGTCGCCCTTGGCCGCCCACCAGAGGGCGCCGAGCGCGTCGCCCAGCGCCGGCGGCGCGTCGCTGGCGAGGGATCCCTCGAATTCGTCGAGTACGTTGATTCCGGTCATTTCGGCAACAGCAGCTCCTCGCGGGTGACGACACCGGCCTCGACGCCCGAGGCGGCAGCGGCCGGATGCAGCGGCAGCACGTCGTTCTCGACCAGCACGGACTTGGCGGTGATGCGGGCGAGCGCGGGATGGGTACGGCGCAGGCCGGCGATGTCGCCGCGGACGCCGTCGACGACGGCGCGCACGGAGGCGTCGGCCTGGCGCTCGGTCGTCGCCAGCAGCATCTGCAGGCCGACCGTGCGCACCGGCTGGGTCAGCCAGGGATAGGTGCCGGCCGGGATCGTCTCCCGGTCGATCGTCGGATAGCCGACGACGACCGCCCCGATCACCGGGCCGGAGACCGAAAGCAGGCGCACGGGACAGGCCGCCGCGGCCGTCTCGACGGCCGGGTTGGGCTGCGCGCCGATGAAGGCGACGGCATCGACCCGACCGCTGCACAGCGCATCGGCGGCCGCCCCGGGCGCCACGCTGGCGATGCGAACATCGCGCCCGATCGTCCAGCCATGGCTCAGCATCAGCCCGCGCATCGTCAGCTCGGTGCCGGACCCCTCCGGGCCGGGATCGATCCGCCGGCCCTTCAGGTCGGCGAAGCCGGCGATCGGCGAGTCGGCCTTGACCACGACGGCCAGCGGCTCGATGCCCAGCGCCAGCGCCGAGCGCAGGCTGCGGTCCGGACCCTTCTCGCGGAACGGTCCGACGCCGAGCTGCGCCGCCAGCGCCGTGTCGGCCTGGGTCAGGGCGAAGCCGATGGTGCCGTGCTGCAGGGCCTGCAGGTTTTCGACCGAGCCGTCGCTGGCCACCACCGTGCAGGGAGCGGCGGCGGGGCCCGCCGCCACGGCGTCGCAGAGGGCCTTGCCGATCCGCTCATAGAGGCCGCCCGGCGATCCGGCGCCGATGGTGACGACGGGGACGGGGCTGCCGCCCGTCGTCGGGCCGCCGGCCAGGTCGGCACAGGCGGCGAGGGAGGCGAGCGCGAGCAACGGGGCGAACCGCAGGATCATGATGCACCGGAAAGGAGCGGCCGGGGATGACCCCGGCCGGGCTGGCGGAGAGGAGGGGCGGGACTGGCGGGGAACCGGGTCAGCGTCCGGGGGCGACCGGGGGGTTGAGGACGCCGTCGGACGGGCGGCCGCCGCCGGGCGTGCGGACGCCGGACGACACGGCGCTCGGCTGCCGCAGGCGGTCGCGGATGACCTCGGCCGGCAGCGTGCTGTCGATCGGGGCGCGGGTGTCGGCGACGGACGGCAGGGCGATGTCGCCCACCGTGGCGAGCTGGCGCGCCGCCGGGGCGAGAACCTTCAGGCGATTGCGCACCGCCTCCGACGGCGGTGCCGGCGGGGTCGGCGCCGACTGGCGGGTGGCGACCGTCGACGCGAAGCCGATGCGGTCGAGCGCCTCGACCCGGCCCGAGCCGATCGCGCGCAGGTCGGCCGCGCCCTCGACGACGAGGACCGTGGTCGCCCCGTCGGGCGCGACCAGGATGTCCAGCACCGTGCCGCGGACGCCGACCGTGGCGACCGGGGTGCGGATCTGGAACGACCGGCTGTCGCCGCTGCCCGAGACGAAGCGCAGCACGCCCTGCGTCGCCTCGATCAGCACGGAGTGCCGGCCGCGGTCGGGATCGTAGACGAAGGTGTCGAGGACGACGGCGGAGTTCGGGCCGACGGTGATCGAGGTCTCGTCGAGAAAGAGGATCTGCGCGCGCCCGTCGGCCGCGGTCTGGATCCGCTCGTTCTGGAAGACCCGGTCGCCGACCCGCAGCTGCCGGTCGCGGCTGCCGCCGAGGGCGTCGACCCGGCTGACCACGATGGCGCTGACGCCGATGTCGCGGTCGGCCGCCACGGCGACGGGGACGGCGGCCGCAGCCGCGATCAGGCCGCCCATCAGGATTGCAAGCAACGCGCGCATCAGAACCTCCGATAGACCACGAGGCTGACCGTGTGGTTGGCGTACTCCTTGTCGGCCTCGTTGGAGCGGTTGTGGTCGACATGATAGCGCAGGACGAGGGAGAAATCCTGGTCGAGAAATCCGGACCCGATCAGCCGCAGCCCCGGGCTCACCCGCCAGTCGCGCCGGTCGCCGCCGCCGGGCTCGGCGCCAGCCGCGTAACGCCGGTGCTCCAGGGTCAGTTCCGGCCCGCCGAGCACCTGCTGGAAGCCGGCGAAGTCGCTGGCGATCGGGGTCGCGTAGAAGCCGGCCGCGGCGAGCGACCAGTAGCGGAAGCGGTGATCCTCGCCGACCGCCGCGTTCCAGGCGAATTCCGGCTCGACCGTCAGCCGGTCGCCCGTCGCGAACAGGCCGTTCCATGCGAACTGCGGCCGCAGGCGGAAGAGGAAGCCGTCGCGGCCGGGGTAGCGTTCGGCGAAGTCCGCGAAGGAGACCAGCGCATCCACGCCGCGCAGCGGGCCGGCATCGCGCAGGCCGAACTCGGCGCCGCCATAGGCCGACAGGAAGAGCGGCCCGTCGCCCAGGCGGGCATATTCGAGGCCGGCCAGCGCCCGCATCTCGCCCCATTCGCCGAGCGGAAAGACCGGGCCGGTGTCTCCTCCGACATAGGCGAGCGAGCCGTCGCTGAAGGTGCGGTAGAGGCGGCCCTGGGCGTTGATCCGGCTGCGCCAGCGCCGGCCGAAGAGGCTGCGCTCGTCCTCGACGCGCAGCACTCCGAGCGCCGAAAGGTCGGCATTGCCCGAGCGTGCGTCGTCGAGGAGGCGGGGATTGCTCTCGAACTGGGCGCCGATCCCGACGATGACGTCGGTCCGGGCGCCGTCGGCGGCGACCGCCCGCGTCTGGCCGCCCAGCCGCTGCAGGCCGCGCAGCGCCTCCCGGTTGGCCGGGTCGACCGACAGGATGCGCTCGTAGGCCATCATCGCCTTGCGGCCGTCGCCGGCGCGCTCGACCGCGCGGGCATAGCGGAGGTTGGCGGCGACGTCCGCCGGGTCCGCCAGAACGGCGCGGAACAGCGCGCGGATGTCCGCGCCCTCCGCCGCGGCCGCGGCGGACAACCCCAACCCGACCAGCACCATCATGACAATGCTGGCGAAAGCAGCCCCCCTGCCGGTCACCGCACCTCACGCCACAGACGCCGAACTTGCCGCGAAGCCGTACACCGGGCCATCGTCGCGCTCAAGGTCGATGAGGGCGGACGGGTGACGCAGAGACGGGGCGGCGGCGCGGGTGGCGGCTCGGGTGACCGGCGGGGGTTGCGAGGCATGGCATGGGCGCAGGCGCCGCTCGCGGTCGCGGTCCTGCTCGTCATGGCGGTGCTGCGCCTGGTCGATCCGGTCGCGGTCGAGGCGCTGCGGCTGGCCGGCTTCGACCAGTTGCAGCGCTGGTTTCCGCGCACCGACGAGGCCGTCCCGGTCCGAGTCGTCGATGTCGACGAGGGGTCGCTCGCGCGGATCGGCCAGTGGCCATGGCCGCGCGCGGTGCTGGCGGAGCTGACGCAGCGGCTGGGCGAGGCGGGCGCGGCCGCCGTCGCCTTCGACATGCTGTTCGCCGAGCCCGGCCGGGGTGGGGAGCAGGCCGCAGGCCTCGCCGACGGCGACATGCTGTTCGCGGAGGCGCTCGCCGCGGGGCGGGGCGTGCTCGGACTGGCGCTGGTCGGCGAGGCGACCGGGATGCCGCCCGACGGCAAGGCGGGGATCGCCGTCATCGGGGCCGATCCCTCGCCGCGCCTGCACCCGTTCCGGGGCGTCGTGCGCAACCTGCCGGTGCTGGCCGCCGCCGCCCATGGCGAAGGGGCGATCAACGCGGTGCCCGATCGCGACGGCATCATCCGCCGCCTGCCGCTCTTCCTCGCCGTCGGGGACCGCATCCTGCCGTCGCTGGCCGCCGAGGCGCTGCGCGTCGCGCAGGGCGCCTCGGGGCATGTCCTGCGCAGCGAGCCCGACGGCCGGATCACCGCACGGATCGGCAACCTGGTGGTTCCGGCCGATCCGGCGGGCGAGGTCTGGCTGCGCTTCGCCGACCGGCCCGAGGCGCCGCGCATTTCGGCATGGCAGGTTCTGGATGGGCAGGTCGAGGGCCTGCGGGGCAGCATCGTGCTGGTCGGGTCGAGTGCGGCCGGCCTCAAGGATCTCCGGACGACGCCGGTCGCCCAGGCGGTGGCCGGCGTCGACATCCAGGCTGAGGCGGTGGCGGCGATGCTGCTGGGCCAGACGGCGACGCGGCCGGTCTGGGGCGGGCTCGCGGAATTCGGCTACGCGGCCGCGGTCACCTTTGCCACGATCCTGCTCGCCGCATGGCGCGGCCTGCCGGCCGCCGCGACCGCCGCCGCTTTCGGCATCGCCGGTGCGGGCGCGACGGCGGCGGCCGCGTTCGCCGGCGACGGGCTCCTGGTCGACGCGACGATGCCGATGGCGACGCTGGGCCTCGTCCTCGCCGGCCAGTCCGCCATGCTCTACCGCCGGGCCGAGCGCGAGCGCCGGCGTGTCCGCGAGGCGTTCCAGCGCTATCTCTCGCCGGTCCTGGTCGAGCGGCTGGCGGCCCGTCCGCAGCAGCTCGTGCTCGGCGGCGAGACGCGGCAGCTCTCGGTGCTCTTCTGCGACATCCGCGGCTTCACCCGGCGTGCCGGTGAGCTCGATCCGCAGGTGCTGACCGAGTTCGTGAACCGCATGATGACGCCGCTGTCCGACGCGGTCCTGGAGTCGGGCGGCACCGTCGACAAGTTCCTCGGCGACGGGCTGATGGCATTCTGGAACGCGCCGCTCGACGATGCCGGCCATGCCGAGCATGCCTGCCGCGCGGCCCTGGCGATGGCGGGGCGGCTGGCCGCGGTCAACCGCGACCTGGAGGCGGTGCTGCCCGCGGGCATGCTGCCGGTCGCGGTCGGCATCGGCATCGACACCGGTGCCTGCGCCGTCGGCAATTTCGGCTCAAGCCGGCGGTTCGACTATTCGGCCCTGGGCGAGCCGGTCAATTTCGCCGCCCGCTTCGAGGGGCTGTCGCGCATCTATGGCGTGCCCATCGTCATCGGCGAGGCGACGCGGGCCGCCGCCCCAGGCATGGCGACCATTCCCCTCGACCGCACCGTCGTGCGCGGCGCCGAGCGCCCGGTCGCGGTCCACGCGCTCCTCGGCGACGAACGGATGGCGGCCAGGGAGTCCTTCGTCAGGCTCGCCGCGGCCCATGCGGCCCTCGACAAGGCTCTGCACGGGGGCGGGCGCGATGCCGCCTGCGCCGCGCTCGACCGCTGCCGGGCGCTCGACGACGGCACGCTCGCCGACTTCCACGCGGTCATCGCGGCGCGTCTGTCGCGCGCAGATCCGGCGGCCGATAGTCCGGAGGGCGCGGGCGGGCTATGATCGCTCGCATCGCACCATGAGCGTCGAACCCGCCTTTCCCCAGACGCTCGACGGCATCGACCTCCTCGGGTCGCTCGCCGCCGAGGACCGTGCCGCCGTCGCCCGCCGCTGCCACTGGCGGCGCTTCGCCGCGCACGAGCAGATCATCGACCGCGACAGCGGCAGCCGCGACGTCCTCTTCGTCACCAGCGGGCGGGTGCGCATCGTCAACTACTCCGCCAGCGGTCGCGAGGTCAGCTTCGACGACGTGCCGGCCGGCGGCTTCTTCGGCGAGCTGGCGGCGATCGACGGCGCCGCGCGCTCGGCGACGGTGGTCGCGCTCGAGGACACGATCATCGCCAGCCTGGTGCCGAGCGCCTTCCTCGCCCTCCTCAAGGAGCATCCGGAGGTGGCGCTGGCGATCATGCGGCGGCTGGCCGGCATCATCCGCCATTCCAACGCGCGCATCATGGACCTCAGCACCATCGGCGCCCAGAGCCGGGTCTGCGGCGAGCTGCTGCGCCTCGCCCGGGCCGAGGACACCGGCGACGGCGACTGGCGCATCTGCCCGGTGCCCCGCCATTCCGACGTCGCCAGCCGCGCCAGCACGACGCGCGAGACGGTGGCCCGCGTCCTGGGCGAACTCACCCGCCACGGCGTCGTCCGGCGCGAGGCCGACGGCCTCCACATCGCCGACCCGGACCGCCTGGCGGCGCTGGTCGAGCATTATCACGTCTCCGACGGCTGACGGCGCGCGCCCGCTGCGCATCGTCCGGCGGGCGGTGCAGTAGCGGCCGGTTCAAGAACTCATGACAGGTGCAAATCATCATCCTTTTGGATGAAGATGGCGCCGAACACCGAGGCGTAGATTTCGCGCGCATGGTGAAGACCGGTCGAAGCGCTTTCCGCCGGCCACTGCATGCGACACGCTTTGGAGGCAGCCATGAGAAGCTTTGTCTTCGCGCCGTTGTTGGTCGTTCTCGGTATCGCCCATTCCCATTCGCTACACGCCCAGACCATCGGGTTGGGAGAGCAGTGCGGGTACGGACGCGAAGTGGTTGTGCCGGGCGGACTGCAGATCGAGCATCCGAACGGCCAGAGGGTCGGCCATGTCGCAGCCGACTTGAGTTGCGCGCAGCAGGCTTGCTACCCGGGGCCCGGTCCGCTCGCCGGCTACAAGGCGTGGTACTGCGTCGACCCCGGCCGCAACTGCGCCTACCCGGGCACCCCGGGCTACATGGACAAGACGCAGATCGGCAACATGACGTGCCGCGATCCCGGCAGCGGGCGCCGCGCGCAGTTCTACTGAGGGTGGATGGCCCGCTCGCCCGCTCGCCGTCCGGCGTCAGGCGAAGGGGAAGGGGCCGGGGCCCTCTGCGACCGGGCAGACATGGGTGACGAGCCCGGTTCCGGGCAGCCAGTGGTGCAGCAGGAAGCCCGGCGGATCGAGGTGGGAGGCCGGCTCGGCATCGGGGCGCAGGCGCAGCGCGATCTGCGTCGCGGTGCTGGGCGCGGTGACGAGCAGGGTGCCGGCGAAGCGCAGCTGCATCGTGCGGTGGACATGGCCGCAGGCGACCCGCTCGACCTGCGGATGCCGCCGCAGCACGGCGGCCAGCCGCTCTTCGCCGTGGCAGCGATAGAGGTCCATGTAGGGAATGCCGCAGGTGAACGGCGGCTGGTGCAGCAGCAGCAGCGTCGGTCGCCCGGGCTCTTCGGCGAGGGTGGAGTCGAGCCAGCGGGCGCCGGCCGCGTCGACCAGCCCGTGATGCAGTCCCGGCACGGTGACGTCGAGCGCGACCACCCGTACCGGCCCGTGCCCGCCATCGGCCCAATGCAGCGGCCCCGTGGCCGGCAGATAGTAGTGGCGGTCGGCGAAGGCGTCGCGGAAGGCCCGCCGCTCGTCATGGTTGCCCGGCAGCAGGCGCAGCGGAATCTCCAGCCGGTCGAGGATCGCCCGCGCCGCTGCATACTCCTCCGGCAGCCCCTCGTCGACGAGATCGCCGGTCAGGACCAAGACGTCCGGCCGCGGGTCGAGGCCATGCAGCCGGTCGATCGCCGCCTCCAGCATCCGGTTGCTGTCGGCCACGCCCTGGTAGAGCACGCCCTCGGGCCGGACGTGCGGATCGGAGAGCTGGGCGATCAGCATGGGCGGGGCCGGACCCTACGGCCGGCAGTGGGCGGACGATCCGGCGCTGTCGCGTAGCTGCGGGCGGTATCGATGAAGGCCGATCGCGGTGTCGCCATCCGCGCGCGGATTTCGGCCGCGGCCGCTTGAAGCGCCCGTTCCTGCTCGTCGCCCATGGCGGGCATTATGCCTCCGCTCGCGCTCACCCCGCCAGCGACAGGTCGACGATCTCGCGGCAGTCGGGCGACAGGTCCGGGGCGGCGGCGATGCGGTCCAGCTGGGCGCGCATCAGGGCCTGGCGATCGGGGTCGAAGCGGCGCCAGCGGCCGAACGGCTTGAGGAGGCGTGCGGCGACCTGCGGGTTCCTTGGGTCGAGGCGCAGGATCTGGTCGGCGATGAAGGCGTAGCCGGAGCCGTCGGCGGCGTGGAAGCGCAGCGCGTTGCCGGCGAAGCCGCCGACGAGCGCGTAGATCTTGTTGGGGTTGCCGTAGGAGAAGGCGGGGTGGTCGAGGAGGCGCCGCACCGTCGCCAGCGTGTCCGGCAGCGTCGAGGAGGCCTGCAGCCCCAGCCACTTGTTGAGCACCAGCGCGTCGCCGGCGTGGCGGTCGTGGAAATCGGCCAGCGCCTCGGCGCGCTCGGGCGTGTCCAGCTCGGCCAGCGTCGCCAGCGCGGCGAAGCGGTCGGTCATGTTGTCGGCCGCGCGGTACTGCGCCATCGCCTCGCCCGGGCCGTCGATCGTGGCGAGATAGCCGAGTGCGATGTTGCGCAGCGCGCGCCGTCCCGCCGACGCCGCGTCCGGCGCGAAGGGTCCGGCCGCGAGCCCGCGGGCCGCCCGCAGCCGGTCGGCGAGGCCGTGCGCGACCGCTCGGCGCAGCCCCTCCCGTGCGGCATGGACGGCATCGACGTCGATCACCGCCATCTGCTCGGCGAGGTAGAACTCGCCCGGCAGGGCCAGCAGCTCGGCCGCGAAGGCGGGGTCTGCGGCGGCGGCGTCATGGGCGGCCGCCAGCGCCGCGACGAAGGCATCGGGCGAGGGGGTGGGACGGCCCTGGCGGGCGGCCGCGATCGTCTCCAGCAGAAGGCGGGTGGCGAAGCTCTGGGCCGCCTCCCAGCGCTGGAAGGGGTCGGCGTCGCCCTGCATCCGGAGCGCGAGGTCGGCATCGCTCTCCGGGTTCTCGACGATCACCGGGGCGGCGAAGCCGCGGTTGATCGACAGGACCGGCGGCTGCGCCACGCCGACGAAGCGCCAGCTCTGGCTCGCCCCCGTCATCTCCAGCACGCGCGCGGTGCCCTCGGGGCGGTTCTCGCCCTCCAGCTGCAGCGGAATCTCCGCCCCGTCGCGGCCGACGAGGCCGAGATGCAGCGGGATGTGCAGCGGCAGCTTGTCGGGCTGGCCCGGTGTCGGCGGCGTGCGCTGCGCCACCGTCAGCTCGTAGGTGGCGGACGCGGCGTCATGGCGGCTGGAGACGGCAAGGCGCGGGGTGCCGGCCTGGCCGTACCAGCGCAGGAACTGGCCGAAGTCGCGGCCGTTGGCGTCGGCCATGGCGGCGACGAACTGCTCGCAGGTCGCGGCCTCGCCGTCATGGCGGGCGACATAGAGGTCCATGCCGCGGCGGAAGCCGTCGCGGCCGAGCAGGCCCTCCAGCATCCGGATCACCTCCGCCCCCTTCTCGTAGACGGTGGCGGTGTAGAAGTTGTTGATCTCGAGATAGCTGTCCGGCCGGATCGGGTGGGCCAGCGGCCCGGCATCCTCCGGGAACTGGCGGGCGCGCAGCACCCGCACGTCCTGGATGCGCTTGACCGCGCGCGAGCGCTCGTCGGCGGTGAATTCCTGGTCGCGATAGACGGTCAGCCCCTCCTTGAGGCTGAGCTGGAACCAGTCGCGGCAGGTGATGCGGTTGCCGGTCCAGTTGTGGAAATACTCGTGCGCCACGACGGCCTCGACATGGGCATAGTCGAAGTCGGTCGCGGTCTCGGGGTCGGCCAGGATGAAGCGGTCGTTGAAGACGTTGAGGCTCTTGTTCTCCATCGCGCCCATGTTGAAGTCCGACACGGCGACGATGTGGAAGACGTCGAGGTCGTATTCGAGGCCGTAGGTCTCCTCGTCCCAGCGCATCGACCGCTTGAGCGCGTCCATGGCATAGCCGGCGCGGCCCTCCTTGCCGTGCTCGACCAGGATCTTGAGCTGGACCGTGCGGCCCGACCGGGTGACGAAGCGGTCCTCGACGACGGCGAGGTCGCCCGCGACCAGGGCGAAGAGATAGCCGGGCTTGGGGAAAGGGTCGTCCCACACGGCCTCGTGGCGGCCGTCGCCGAGGTCGCGGGCGGCGGCGAGGTTGCCGTTCGACAGCAGGATCGGGAAGCGCGCGCGGTCGGCGCGGATGGTCGTGCGGAAGACCGACAGCGCGTCCGGCCGGTCGAGGGACCAGGTGATGCGGCGGAAGCCCTCGGGCTCGCACTGGGTGCAGAAGACGCCGCTGGAGATGTAGAGACCCTCCAGCGCGGTGTTCGCCGCCGGCCGGATCGCGCCTTCGACGACGAGCGTGAAGGTGTCGGGCACGGTGGGCAGGGTCAGGTGGGCGTGGTCGAGCCGGTACTCGCCCTCGGCCAGGGGGCGGCCGTCGAGCCGGATGCCGTGCAGCTCCATCTCCTCGCCGTCCAGCACCAGCGGCGCGCCCGCCGCGCCGGTGCGCCGCACCGTCATCTCGGCCCGGACCTGCGTGCGCTCCGGCTCCAGCTCGAACGTCAGGTCGAGGCGGTCGATGCGGAAATCGGGCGGACAGTAGTCGGAGCGCAATGTCGGCTCAGGTTTTGTGGTCGGGGGCTTCATGATCGGGCTTCCGGGGTCAGCTGGCCGGGCGCCGCAGCGCGGTGCGCTCGGCGCGGCGGCGGGTCTCGCGATAGGCGATGTAGATGCCGCTGGAAATGATGATGGCGACGCCCACCCAGGTCCAGATGTCGGGCAGGTGTCCGAATATGTAGTAGCCCAGGACCGTGGCGACAGCGATCTGGCCGTAGTTGAACGGCGCGATCACCGAGGCCGGTCCCCACATGAAGGCGCGCGCCACGAAATAATGGCCGATGCCGCCGAGCAGCCCGAGCGAGAGGAACAGCGCCGCGTCGAGCCAGGAATGCGGCCAGATCCAGAAGAACGGCACCACCGCCGACATGACCAGCGTGCCGGCGACGCCGCTGTAGACGACCGATGTCTCGGGCCGGTCGAGGGCGGCGACCTTCTTGGTCAGGATCTGGTAGAGGGCATAGGAGCTGGCGCTGCCGAAGAGGAGGATCGCCTCGGGCGGCACGGCGCCCGACCCGGGCCGGGTCACCACCAGTGCGCCGCAGAAGCCGACGACGACCGCCGCCCAGCGGCGGATGCCGACCTTCTCGCCGAGCATCGGGCCGGACAAGGCCGTCACGATGAAGGGGGCGAGGAAGGTGATGGCCGAGGCCTCGGCCAGCGGCACGAAGGCGATGCCGGTGAAGAAGCACAGCATCGAGGCGAGGTGCAGGACGGAACGCACGGCCTGGATGCCGGGGCGCTGCGTGCGGAAGAGGGTCCGCAGCCCTGCCGCCGGCGCGAACAGCAGCAGCATGAAGACGAAATGGCCGGTCGTGCGTGCCCAGATGATGGCGAAGGGGTGATAGTCGAGGTTGAGGTACTTGACGAAGGCGTTCATCACCGGCAGCACCGTCGCCGCCAGACACATGAACAGGATGCCGCGCAGGATGTTGGTCCCGAGCTTCTCCTGCGCGCCCGTCATCGCGCGCCGGTCCCGGCCGCGGGGCTGAGGTGGCGCCGCACGCGGTGGCGATCCGCATCGCCGTCTTCTACGCCGCCATGTTCACGGTGATCGGGCTGCGGATGCCGTTCTGGCCGGTCTGGCTGTCGGGCCGCGGCCTCGATCCCGGCGAGATCGGGGTGGTGCTCGCGGTCAGTTCCTGGATGCAAGTCGCCGCGGCTCCCTGGGTCGCCTCGCGGGTGGATCGCCGCGGGGAACGGCGCAAGGTCCTGGTGATCCTAGCCGTGGCGGCAGCCCTGGGCTACGCCCTGTTCGACCTTGCCGGCGGTTTCGTCGCGATCCTGCTGCTGGCCGGGCTGGTGGCGGCGGTCTTCACGCCGATCCTGCCGCTGGGCGACAATATCGCCGTGCTGGCGGTCCAGCGCCACGGCATCGACTATGGCCGGGCGCGGCTCTGGGGGTCGATCAGCTTCACCCTGGCGGCGACCGGCGGCGGCATCGCCATCGCCGGCCAGCCCGACCGGGTCCTGTGGCTGATCGTGGCCGCCGTCGCGGCGACGGCGGTGGCCGCGGCGTTCCTGCCCGACATCCGCACGCCGCGTCAGCGCGACCGCGCGGGCGCGCTGCGCATCCTCATCGCCGACCGGCGCTTCGTCGCCTTCCTCCTCGCCGCCGGCTGCCTGCAGTGCAGCCACGCCATGCTCTACGGCTTCGGCACGCTGCACTGGCAGGCCGCGGGGCTGTCGGCGGGGTTCATCGGCCTCCTCTGGGCGGAATCGGTGGTGGCCGAGATCGTCTTCTTCATCTGGGGCCGCAAGGCGCTGGCCCGCATCGGCCCGCTCGGCCTGCTCGCGGCGGGCGGGATCGCCGGCATCGTGCGCTGGCCGCTGATGGCGCTGGGGTCGGACCCGGTGCTGCTGCTGATACTCCAGCCGCTGCATGCCGCGACCTTCGGCGCCGCCCATCTCGGCGCCATGATCTACATCTCCGGGACCGTGGCACCCGAGCGCTCCGCCACCGCCCAGAGCCTGCACAGCGCGATCGCCGGCGGCATCGCCTTCGGCATCGCCATGCCGTTGGCCGGCCTCATCTATGGCTGGTTCGGCGGCGCCGGCTTCGCGGCCATGACGGTCTTCTCGGCGGCCGGGCTGGCCGGCACCGCCTGGCTGTGGCGGCTTGCGGACGCGCGATAGCCCGCTCCGTCAGCCGGCGAAGCCGCCCTCGTCGAGGAAGCGCTGTTCCTCGGCGGTCGTTTCCCGGCCGAGGATGGCGTTGCGATGCGGAAAGCGGCCGAAACGGCGGATGATGTCGCGGTGCCCCTCGGCATGGCGGGCCGGCTCGGGCCCGAGGGCACCGATCAGGGCGACGGACCGCTCCTGGTCTGCCGGATCCTCGGAATGGGCGAAGGGGAGGTAGAAGAAGAGCCGCAACTCGGGCTCGACCGCCTGGTCATGGCCGGCGGCGAGCGCCGCCTCGGTGGTCCGCCGCGCCTTGGCGTCCGTCGCGTAGACCGCGGGCGTGCCGCGAAAGCAGTTGCGCGGAAACTGGTCGAGCAGCAGGACGAGCGCGAGGGCGCCCTCCGGCGTCGCGAGCCAGCCGTCGAGCCGCCCGGCCGCCGCGTCGCCTTGGAGGTCGCCGAATCGCTCGGCGAAGCTGCGGTCGAAGGCTTCGTCCTTCTGGAACCAGCGGTCGGGGCCGGCATCGCGCCAGAAGGCGAGGACGGCGCGGGCCTGTGCGGGGGTGGAGAGCATCGGCATTTCCCGGAAGACGCATGCGGCTCGCGCCGCGGCCGGCGATAGATGGCGCTGGCGCGCGGCGGAGTCCATGGCTTGCGGCCGCTATCCGCGCGGCGGGCCGCCGCGGCCGGTCAGCAGCGGCGTGATCCGGCGCACCGCGACGCGCCGGTTCTCGCGCTCCGGCCCCTCGGTCGCGATCTTGGGGAATTCCTCGCCATAGCCCTGGGTGGCTAGGTTCTCGGCCGGGATCTGGTAGCGCTCCGAAAGGGCGATCGCCACGGCCTCGGCGCGGCGGTCGGACAGCGAGAGGTTGTCGATGTCCGAGCCGACGGCGTCGGTGTACCCCTCGATCAGGAAGATCTCGGAAGGGTTGGCCCGGATCGCCCGCCGCATGGCCTCCGCGATGGCTTCCAGCCGGCCGACCTGATCGGGCGGGACGGTCCAGGAGCCGGTCTCGAAGGTGATGGTGTCGAGGTCGATGCGCGGCATCCGGTCGCGCAGCGGAGCGGTATGGCGGATCTCGTCCAACGCATAGGGCCGCTCGACCCGCTCGACGGGCGCCGCCGTCAGGGTCTCGTAGAGCAGGGCGGCGGACGCCACCGCGGCGGCCACGACGTAGCGGTCGCGCGGAATGCGCACCACCGGCGGCGGCAGGTCGAGATAGCGGGCGCGGTCGGGGGCGAAGGCACGGCGGTTGTCGATGAGGACCCGTTCCTTGCCGCGCGCATCGAGGCGGCTGCGGCGGATCAGCCGGCCGTCGGCGTCGACCACCGTGACGATGCGCGCGCCGCCGGGACGAACCACCGTCGATACCGTCTCGCTGCCGCGCTGACGCACGGTGACGTCGCGGGCGCCGGCGCGGAAGCGATCCATCTCATTGTGGCGGACGATGGTGCGGTTGCCTTCGCGGATCATGGTGCGACCGCTCTCGCGGATCACCGTTCGATCACCCTCCCGGACCTCCCGCCGCGTGCTGCGGATGTCGTCCATGCGGCGGGCGCGCAGCTCGTCGGCGGTCGCGGGCGGCGGTGCCACGCGGCTGGGTGCTGCGACGGTGGGCGGCGCAGGCGGGCGCCGCGGCGCCGCCGCGGGTCGGCTGTCGGGCGTTCGGTCTGGGGGTGTCTGAGCGCGGGGCGTCTGGCCGGGCGGCACCTGGGCATCCCGCGTCCGGTTGTCGGTTTCCGGGCGCTCGGGCGGTGCCGGCGGGGGTGGACGGTCGCCGTCGCGCCGCTCCTCGCCGCGTCGCCGGTCCTGTTCGCGGTCGGACGGTTGCGCCTGCGCGAACTGGACCGGACCCGAACGCTCCGGGGCGACGGGTGCAGCAACGGCGCCGGCGATGGCCAGCGGCATCACGGTGCCTGCGAGAAGAATGGATCTCAGGGACATGGGGGGCGAGCTCCGGCAGGCTTGGGTCCCGCTCCAACGCGGGCCGGGCCGCGGACGTTCCGGCGCCGCGGCGGGCGCCCTCCCGCCGGGGCAGTCCGTTCGAGGCGATCCAGCAGCCGCAGCATCGCCGTCTCGTCGGGCCTGTCGCGCGGCAGACGGCCGGCCGCGTAGGCGTCGAGGATGCCCGGATGGATGTAGCAGCGACGGCAGACCGCCGGCGTGTTGGCGAGCCGGGCCGCGACGGTGCGGACGCACTCGACGACCGCGCGCCGCGCATCGGTGTCCGTCTCCGCCTGCGGCTCGGCCGCGAGGTGGCAGGCGGCGAGCAGGGTGGCGGCCCAGGTGCGGAAATCCTTGGCCGAGAAGTCGTCGCCGGTCACGGCCTTCAGGTAGGCATTGACGTCCTCGGAGCCGACGGCATGCCGGTCCCCGTCGGCGCCGAGATACTGGAAGAGACGCTGCCCCGGCAGTTCGCGGCACGCGGCGACGAGCCGGGCGATGCGCCGGTCGCCGAACTCGGCGGCGATCGGGCGGCCACCCTTGCCGCGGAACTCCAGCCGGATGCGGCCCGCGGCGACGGCGGCGTGCCGCTTGCGCAGGGTGGTCAGCCCGAAGGATCCGTTCTCGGCGGCATAGCGGTCGTTGCCGACGCGGATGAGCGTGCGCTCCAGCAGGCGCACGACGGCGGCCACGACCTTTTCCTTGCTGAGGCCAGGGCGGCCGAGGTCGCGGTCGACGGCTCTGCGGATGCGCGGCAGGGCGCGGCCGAAGGCCCGCATGCGCCCGAACTTCGCGGCGTCGCGGACCTCGCGCCAGCGCGGGTGATAGCGGTACTGCTTGCGCCCGCGCATGTCGCGGCCGGTCGCCTGCAGGTGTCCCGCGGGGTCGGCGCAGATCCAGACAGCGCGGTAGGCGGGCGGGATGACGAGCGCGCGGATGCGTGCCAGCGTCGCCTCGTCGGCGATGCGGCGGCCTTGCGGATCGAAATAGGCGAAGCTGCGCCCGGCACGCCGGCGGCGTATGCCGGGCTCCTCGTCCGAGCTGTGGACGAGGCCGGCGCCCGCCAGCGCCGCGGCGACCGGAGGCGGGGCGTCGCCGTCGCGCGGCATCAGCCGGAGACCGGGGTGCCGCCGTTGGGGTGGAGGATCTGTCCGGTCATGTAGGAGGCGTCCTTGCTGGCAAGGAAGACGTAGCAGGACGCGACCTCGTTGGGCTGGCCCGGGCGCTTCATCGGCGTCGAGCGGCCATGCTCGGCCACCCGGTCGGGCGGGAACGAGGCGGGGATCAGCGGCGTCCAGATCGGGCCCGGCGCCACCCCGTTCACGCGGATGCCGCGGGAGACGAGGGAGTCTGCGAGCGAGCGGGTGAAGGCGACGATGGCGCCGCGCGTGGCGGCATAGTCGATCAGGTGGCCGCTGCCCTTGTAGGCGGTGACGGAGGTCGTGTTGACGATGGCGGCGCCCTCGCCGAGGTGGGGCAGCGCTGCCTTGGTCAGGAAGAAATAGCCGAAGACGTTGGTGCGGAAGGTCCGCTCGAGCTGCCCGGCGTCGATCGCGCCGAGGTCGTCCTGGGGATGCTGTTCGGCGGCGTTGTTCACCAGGATGTCGAGCCGCCCGAAGCGCTCGATCGCCGCCGCGACGGCGTGCCTGCAGAACGCCTCTTCGCCGATATCGCCCGCCAGCGACATGGCGTGGCTGCCTTCCGCCTCGATCATCTCGATCGTGTCGATCGCGTCGCCGCGCTCGCGCTCGGTATGGAGCAGGGCGATGGACGCACCCTCGCGCGCCATCGCGACGGCGACGGCGCGGCCGATGCCGCTGTCACCGCCGGAGATCAGCGCCACCTGCCCGGCGAGGCGCCCGACCCCGGGAAAGCGCGGCTTGCAGTCGGGTGCGGGGCGCATCTCCGACTCCAGCCCGGGCTGGATCGGCTGTGTCTGCGGCGGGAGGGTCGAGGCCAAGGCAGCTCTCCAAGGGCGGGGGATCTCCTGATCCCGCCAACCTGCGCCCCGGGACATTCGTTCCGGCGCGGCTTGGCTATCGTCAAATTGTTATGTCATAACATCTCAATTGGATCTCAGATGTTGGGGGCATTCGGATGGCGACATGGTGGGGAGGCCTGCGCGGCAGCGCCTGGCTGGCGGCAGGCATGGCCGCGGCGGGGCCCGCGGCGGCCCAGATGGTCGAGGGCGGGGCGGTCAATCTCGGATCGATCATGGTGACGGCGCCGCTCGGCCAGACGCGGTCGGACATCGTCGAGGGCACGGCGCTCCTGGAAGGCGAGGCGCTCGACCGCGCCCGCGGCCGGACCATCGGCGAGACGCTGACGGGCGTGCCTGGTGTCGCTGCCACCGGCTATGCGCCCGGCGCCAGCCGTCCGGTCATCCGCGGCCAGTCCGGCCCGCGCGTGCGTGTGCTGCAGAACGGCCTCGATACCTTCGACGCATCGACGGTCAGCCCCGACCATGCTGTCGCCGCACCGATGGCCGGGGTCGAGCGGATCGAGGTGCTGCGCGGCCCGGCGACGCTGCTCTATGGCGGCGCGGCCGTCGGCGGCCTCGTCAATCTCATCGACGGGCGCATCCCCGAGCGCCGGCCGGCCGGCGGCGTCGCCGGCACGGCCCGGCTGGAATACGGGACGGCGGCGCGGGACGCGTCCGCCTTCGCCGCCATCGATGCCGCGCTGGGCCGCAACCTCGTCCTGCATGCCGAGGGATTCGCCCAGAGCGCGTCGGACTATGCGGCGGGCGGCCGGGAGGGCCGCATCGAGAACAGCTTCGTGCGCTCCCGCGGCGGCGCCGTCGGGGCCAGCTATGTCGGCGACTGGGGCTATGTCGGCCTCTCGGTCTCCCGCTTCCAGACCCGCTACGGCATTCCGGCCGGCGGGCATGTCCATGCGGAGGACGATGACCATGATCATGAGGAGGAACACGACCACGACGAGGACCACGCGCACGAAGACGAGCACGAGGAGGAGCGTGTCGCCATCGACATGCGGCAGACGCGCTACGACGCGAAGTTCGCCATCCGGGAGCCGCTTTCCGGTATCCGCGAGCTGCGCGGCCGGGTCGGCTTCGCGGACTACAAGCACACCGAACTCGAGAACGGCGAGGCGGGGACGGTCTTCCGCAACCGCAGCTGGGAAGGACGGCTGGAGGCCGAGCATGCGCCGCTGGGCGGGCTGAAGGGCGTCGTCGGCATCCAGGGCGGCCGGCGCGACTTCAAGGCGGCCGGTGAGGAAGCCTTCGTGCCGCCGACCGTCACCGACAGCTTCGCGGCCTTCCTGGTCGAGCGCTACGAGACCGGTCCCTGGACCTTCTCCGCCGGCGCCCGTCTCGAGCAGACCCGGGTCGAGGCGGCAGCGCTGGGGCGCGAGCGCGACTTTACCGGCGCCAGCCTCTCGGCCGGCGCCACCTATCGCCTGGGTGGCGGCTGGCAGATCGGCGCCTCGCTGTCCCGGACCGAGCGGGCGCCGACGGCCGAGGAGCTGTTCGCCAACGGCCCGCATCTCGCCACGGGTTCCTTCGAGGTCGGCGACCCCAACCTGCGCAAGGAGTCGGCCTGGAACGCGGAGATCTCGCTGCGCCACCGGTCGGGGGACGTGACGGGCGGTATCAACCTGTTCGCCGCCCGCTACGACAACTTCATCTTCGGCGACCTGTCCGGCGGCACCGTGGATGGGCTCGACCTCGTCCGCTACCGCCAGGCCGACGCCGACTTCCGCGGCGCCGAGCTGGAGCTGGGCTGGACCGCCCTGCGTGGCGACGGCTGGACGCTGGCCCTCGACGGGAAGGTCGACTTCGTCTGGGCGGAGAACCGCGGCTCGGGGACGGCGCTGCCGCGCATTCCGCCCATTTCCTACACCATCGGATCGACCGCCGATTTCGGCCAGCTCACCCTGCGCGGCGAGGTCCAGGGCGCCCTGCGCCAGGATCGCACCGCGCCCGGCGAGACGGAGACCGGCGGCTATACGGTCGTCAACGTCGACATCGCCTGGCGCCCGCTGGGCGAGGAGGACGGGCTGACGCTGCGGCTGCAGGGACGCAACCTCACCGATGCCGAAGGCCGCAACCACGTCTCGCCGCTCAAGGACGTGACGCCCCTGCGGGGCCGCGAGGTGCGGCTGGTCGGCGAATACCGGTTCTGACGGTCCGGCCGGAGGGGCTCTCGCGCCCCTCCGACACGGCCGCTCACTTCGGAACGACGACGGTCATGTACGGCGCCTTGGCCGTCTGGCCGGTGCCGACCATCGCCGGCACCTTGTTCGCGACCGGCTTCAGGCTCTTGAGGTAGGCGGCGAGCGCGCGGGCGTCGCTGTCGCTGAGCGCCGCGTAGGCGCGCCACGGCATGGCCGGCGCCAGTTCCCGGCCGTCGGGCCGGACGCCGGTGCGCACGGCCTTGACGATGTCGGCCTGGCTCCACTTGCCGAGGCCGGTATCGGGGTCCGACGTCAGGTTCGGCGGATAGAAGATGCCGAGCCCCGGGATCTCGAAGCCGATCGACTCGCCGGCCAGCATCCGGGTCATGTCGGGCTTGCCGGTCAGCGCGCCCGGCATGTGGCAGCCGCCGCAATCCATGATCGCGGCGAGGTACTTGCCACGGGCAAGTCGGTCCTGGGCCTGGGCAGCGCCGGTCAGGGCGACCGCGGCGGCGGCGAGTGCGAGGGCAGGGAGGATGCGCATGAGGATCGTTGGCTCCTGAGCCGATGGCTGTTGCCTTGCGACAGTCGCGCAACCGCCGGCTTTGGTTCTACCGCCTACCTGCAATGAGGACGTCACAGAAGTCGCGCACAGTGGCGCGGCGTCGGCGGGCGGTCGGCGCATTTGCTTTCTTGTTGGGGGGTACCGATGAATCGCAAGCTTCGCGGCGGCCGCGCCGCGCGCGCGATGCTGCTCGCGTCAACCAGTCTTGGCCTGGTCGTGCCGGCCCTGGTCATGCCGGCGGCGGCGCAGTTCACCACGCCGCAGGTCACCACGGCGGCCGGTGCGGAGACGACGACGTTCCAGGGCGAGGTCTTCGTCAACCAGGGCCTCGTGGGGGCCGGCCGGGTCGCGGCTTCCTCCCGCGACACCCTGGGCGACACGCTCGGCTCGTTCTCGTCGTTCGCCATCGATCAGTCGGCGTGGCGCAAGCGTGCCGACGGCAGCTATTCCGGCATCCTGCTCGGCCTGCCCGACCGCGGCTACAACAGCGACACGCTGAAGACCGATTTCGTCGGCCGCGTGCAGCAGTTCGACTTCACGTTCAATCCGTACACCGGCACCGCAACCCTGCCCGCCAGCCTGGCGTCGCAGTCGCAGCTCGAGCTGACCTATCGCGGCACGACCGTGCTGAAGGATTTCACCGGGCAGACCTTCACCGGTCTCGATCCGGCCGCCGGCACCGGCAGCCAGGGCGGGTTCGGGCCGTTTCCGGTGCCGTCCACCGGCCAGGGTGCCGGTCGCATCGCGCTCGACGCCGAGGGACTGGTCTACCTCTCCGACGGTTCCTTCTACGTCAGCGACGAGTATGCGGCCGGCATCTACTACTTCGACAAGTCCGGCAATCTGAAGGGCGCGATCACGCCGCCGCCGGCCCTGCTGCCGCGCACCGCCGGCGGGGCGGTGAACTTCAATTCCGATGGCGCTCCGGCCACCGGACGGCGCAACAACCAGGGGCTCGAGGGACTGACCGTCACGCCCGACGGCAAGCATCTCGTCGCCCTGCTGCAGAGCGCCACGGTTCAGGACACCGCCGGCTCGGCCCAGCAGACGCGCAGCAATACCCGCCTCATGATCTATGACATCACGGGGTCGCGCACGCCGACCGATCCGGTCGCCCACTATGTGCTGCAGCTTCCCACATACACGCTGGCGGGGGACGGTTCGGCCACCAACCGGACCGCGGCGCAGAGCGAGATCCTGGCCCTCAACGACAAGCAGTTCCTCGTCCTCTCGCGCGACGGCAACGGCCTCGGCACCGGCACGACCAACCCGCATGTCTTCAAGGACATCCTGCTGGTGGACATCGCGGGTGCCACCAACATCGCCGGCACCGGCTTCGAGCAGGGCACGACGCCCGTCTCGCCGTCGGGCGTCCTCTCGCCCACCATCACGCCGGTCCAGAGCAGCCAGTTCGTCAACATGCTGAACCCGACCCAGCTCGGCCGGATCGGCATGAACACGAACACCAATCCCGCCAACATCCTCACCCTGTCCGAGAAGTGGGAGGCGCTGGGCCTGGCGCCGGTCCTGAAGGAGGGCGCGCCGCAGGACTATTTCCTCTTCGTCGGCAACGACAACGACTTCCTGACGCGCAGCGGCCAGATGGCGGGCGGCCTGTTCGACGCGAACGGGCAGCCGGCCGGAACGGCCTACGATGCCGGGCTGGAGAACGACAGCCTGGTCCTGGTCTACCAGCTGACCCTGCCGACCTACGTCAACCCCCTCTACTACGAGGCGATGAGCCTGCAGGCGCCGGCGCTGCAGACCGCGATCGCCGACGCGACCAAGCAGCAGGCGCGCGGCACCGAACGGAACGTGATGTCGCAGCTTGGCCAGTCGCGCCAGGCGCGGCGCCGGGCCGGGGACGTTGCCCTCGCCCCGCCGGCCGGTCGCTTCGGCCCCTGGATCGTCGGTGACTACTCCGTGTTCCAGCGCGACCAGACGATCACCGGACATACCGTGTCGCAGAGCTACCGCGGTGCGTCCGTCACGGTGGGCGGCGACGTGGCGCTCGGCAGCGGGCTCAAGGTCGGTGTGGCCGCCTCCTACATCTCCGGCCGCGGCAAGGCCGGCAACGGGACGGAGTTCGACTCCGACGGCGTCGGCCTCGCCGCCTACGGCTCCTACGAGGTCGGCGGCTTCTTCGCCGACATCCTCTATGCCTACACGTTCCAGAACTTCGACAAGGTCCGCCGGCCGGATCCCTACGACCTTGCCGGCCATGGCAGCTTCGACGGCTACTCGCACACGCTCGGCGGCCAGCTCGGCTACAACTTCGTCGCCGGCCGGCTGGTGACCGGACCGGTGGCCGGCCTCAGCTACGTCCGCGGCGACTTCGACGGCTATACCGAGCACGGGGCGGCCGGCGGCAACATCCGCTATCCGGGCGGCTCGTTCGACTCGCTCGTCGGCAAGCTGGCCTGGCAGATCTCCTACGAGCTGCGCGACCGCAACGTCCGCTTCGTGCCGTTCGGCGAGATCTCGTACGAGCGGGAGTTCCTGAACAAGGGCGAGGATGCGACCTTCAGCCTGGCCAGCACCACGTCCTCGCTGGGCACGCTGACCGTCGGGCTCCCGTCGCAGAACCAGCATGCGGTCGGCTTCAACCTCGGCGCCCAGGCGGTCATCGACGACATGGTGACCATCGGTGCCGCCTATGGGTTCAAGAGCGGCAACGACGGCTACACCCGCCACACGGTCACCGGCCGGGTGAGCGTGAACTTCTGAAGAACGGCGACAGGGTGGCGCGGGGCAGGCGTCAGCCTGTCCCGCCGCCGCCCGGCAGCAGCTGCCGCACCACCGAGAGGAAGCGCTCGTCGTCGAACGGCTTGGCGATCACCGGGCGGCCGGCGAGCAGGAAGAACTGCTCGAGTTCCGGGTTGGCGACATCCCCGGTGACGAAGAGGACCCGCCCGGCGGCGTCGCGATCCTGGGTATCGAGGCGACGGAAGAGTTCGGTGCCGTCCATCCCGGGCATGTGGATGTCGCTGACGATGAGGTCGTAGCGCCTGCGGTCGATGCGGCGCAGCGCCTCGAGCCCGTCGGCCGCTAGGTCGACGGCGTGCCCGTCGCGGCGCAGCAGCGACTGGACGTAGCGGGCGAACTCGCCGTCGTCGTCGACGACGAGGATGGCGGCGCCGCCCGCCGGGCGGTGTGCCGGGGACAGCCGGGCGGCCTCGCCGGCGAGGCTCTCGGGCAGGCGGACGAGGAACTCCGCCCCGCCCTCCGGCCGGTTGGCGGCGGTGATGCCGCCGCCCAGTTCCTTGACCTGGGTGACGCAGAGCGACAGGCCGAGCCCGGTTCCCTTGCCCTCCGGCTTGGTGGTGAAGAAGGGCTGGAAGATGCGGCGCAGGACCGCCGGCGGCATTCCAGGCCCGTTGTCGGCGACCCGCAGCTCCAGCATCCGGCTGTCGGGATCATGGCGCAGCGTCAGGGACAGGCGACGCGGCGGCGGCACCTCGGCCAGCGCGTCGCAGGCGTTGGTCAGGAGGTTGACCACGACTTGGCCGAGCCCGGTCGCGTCGCCCGCCACCGCCGGAAGCCCGTCCGGAAGGTCCGTCGACAAGGCGATGCCCGCCTGCTCGATGCGGCCGCGGACGAGTTCGACGGCGCGCCGGGCGATGTCGGGCAGCGCCAGCGGCGTGCGCCGCACCGGGCGTCGGCGGGCGAGGTCGAGGAGGTTGGTGACGATGCGGGCGGACTGGCGGGCCGCCTCGATCGAGCGGTCGAGGCGATCCTGCTGCGACCGGTTGCGCACCGCGCGTCGCACGAGCTGGGTCTGGGCGAGGATCGTCGCGAGTTGGTTGTTCAGTTCGTGGACGATCGAGGCGAGCAACTGGCCCAGCGCGGCCGCGCGTTCGGCGGCCGGATCGACGGCCGCACCTTCGGGCTCGATCAGCAGCGCCGCCAGCCGGCGGCGGCCCTGGCGGTAGGGACGCACCGAAACCAGCAGCCGCTGCTGCGGGTCGATGGGCGAGGGCAGGGGCAAGGTGGCGTCGCGCCCGGCAGCGATCGCCCCCAGCAGCCCGGCGACGACGTCGTCCGGCCAGTCGCGCGGATCGCCGGCGGGTGCGAGGCGCTCGTCCCACGCGGCCGACGTCGCGATCGGGACGAGGTTGCGGTCCGTGACGGCGAGCGGCGCCGGCACATGGCGCAGCATGGCCGATCCGCCGTCGCGCGGCCGGCTCCCGGGGACCGGCGGCTGTGTGCCGTCCCGATCTCCGCGCGCGCCGGCCATCCCTGCCGCGCCGGCCGTGCCGCGACGGGCGGCGCGCCGGGCCTCAGCCCGACGCCTCGGCCCGCCGCGCCATCAGTTGCGTCCCGATGACCAGCAGCACGCAGCCGGCCCCGATCAGGTCGGTCATGAGACCGGGCTTGATCAGCGCCAGCGCGCCCGCCAGAAGCACCACCCGCTGCCAGCCGTCGAGCGGCCGGAGCGCGAAGCCATGAAGCGAGGAAGCAAGGCAGGTGACGCCGATGGTGGCGGTGAAAGTGGCGGCAGCGACCGCCGGCCAGTCGCCGATCATCAGCAGTTCGGGCGAAAAGACGAACATGAAGGGGACGATGTAGCCGGTTGCCCCGAGCTTCACCGCGGCCAGCCCCGTCTCCCAGATGGGCGACTTCGACAGGCCGATCGCGGCATAGACGGCAAGGGCCACCGGCGGCGTGATCGCCGACAGGATCGCGAAGTAGAAGACGAACATGTGGGCGGCCGGGGCAACCACCCCGAGCTTGATCAGGGCGGGCACCAGCAGCGCCACCTGGATGATGTAGGCGGGCGTGGTGGGCAGGCCCATGCCCAGCACGATGCCGGCCAGCATCGTCAGCACCAGCGCCGGCACCAGCGAGTCCTGCGAGGCGGCGATGACGATGCTGGTGAAGGTCAGGCCGAGCCCGGTCTGGGCGATGACGCCGATGACGATGCCCGCGCAGGCGCAGGCCGCGGCGATCGCCAGGGTGGAGCGGGCGCCCGATTCCAGCGCTTGCATGATCATCGCGAAGCTGACGTCGCGCCGCGTCAGCTGGCGCAGCAGCATGATGGGAACGACCGAGAAGACGCCCCAGACGGCCGCGTAGGGTGCGCTGTAGCCCATGAAGAGCACGGCAACGACGGTCACGAGCGGGACGAAGAGGTGGCCGCGCGCGGTCAGCACGTGAAGGAAGGCCGGCATCTCGTCCCGCGGCATGCCGCGCATGCCGACGCGCCGCGCCTCCAGATGGACGGCCGCGAACACCGCCCAGTAATAGAGGACGGCCGGGATCAGCGCGTAGACCGTGATCTGCAGGTAGCTCGCGCCGAGGAACTCGGCCATGACGAAGGCGGCCGCGCCCATGATCGGCGGCATGATCTGCCCACCGGTCGATGCGACCGCCTCGACCGCACCGGCGAAGGCCGGCCGATAGCCGATGCGCTGCATCATGGGGATGGTGAAGGTGCCCGTCGTCATCACGTTGGCGACGGCCGAGCCGGAGATCGTGCCGAAGAGGCCGCTGGTGATGACGGCGACCTTGGCCGGGCCGCCGGCCGTGTGGCCGGCGACGGCGTTGGCCGAGTCCATGAACAACTGGCCCGTGCCGCTGCGCTCGACGAAGGCACCGAAGATGATGAAGAGGATGACGTAGGTCGCCGACACGCCCAGCGGGATGCCGAAGATGCCCTCCGTCGTCAGGTACATCATCTCGATGAACTGCTCGGGGCGCATGTTGCCGAAGGCCAGCCCGTAGACGACGAAGAGGATGGCGGTGATCGGCAGGGCGAGGCCGATGACGCGGCGCGTCGACTCCAGGACGATCAGGACCAGGATCGTGCCGAGGATGAGGTCGGTCGTCGTCGGATCGTCGACGAAAACGAACCGCGAATAGAGATAGTCGTGGTTGGCCCAGAGATAGCCGATCGCGGCCACCGACAGGACCATCATCAGATAGTCGACCGCGTGCGGCACCTTGCGCCGGAACGACGGCATGATCAGGAAGATCAGCACCAGCGTGAACATCAGGTGCGCGCCGCGGAAGAAGAACGCTTCCGGCGCACCCGTGACGCCGACATAGAGGTGATAGACGGACATGGCGATCGCCAGCAGCGTCGCCGTCTGCCGAACGATCCGCGCGACGGCGTCGGAACTCTCAGAACTCACGGGCAGCCACCCTGGCGATAAAGGATCGGCACCGGACATGGAAGAAGGGCGCGGCCAGTCCTGGCCGCGCCCTGTCGAGGTGCCTCAGAGCACCTTGGCTTCCTTGTAGTACTTCATGGCGCCCGGGTGATACGGGACGCCGACATCGGTCGCCATGTCCTTGGCGGACAGTTCCTTGACCGCGCTGACCACCGCCGCCAGCGACGGGATGTTCTGCACCAGCGCCTTGGTCAGGTTGTAGACGCGATCCTCGGGCAGCTTGCAGGACGCGATGAGGTGCGTCCAGGTGCCGATCGTCTGCACGTCCTTGTCCTGCTTGGGATAGGAGCCGGCCTTGATGATCCGCTTGTCATAGCCGCCGTTGATCTTCTGCAGCGCCTTCAGCTTGTCGTCCGGCACCTCGAGGACGCGGACGTCGCGGGCGCTGGCGAGATCCATGACCGAGGAGGCGGGGACGGTCGTGATCAGGCCGAAGCCCTGGGCCTGGCCGTCCTTCAGCTGCGAGACGGAGTCGTTGTAGTTGCCGAAGTTGACACGCCGCAGCTTGTCGTAGGTCAGCCCGTTCACCTCGAGGACCGCCCGGGTCATCTGCTCGCCGGTGTTGCCGCGCTGCTGCGTCGTCACCGTCTTGCCGGCGAGATCGGCCACCGTCTTCACGCCGGAATCGGCGGTCGTGACCAGGTGGAAATACTGAAAGTAGAGGGTGCCGACGTGGCAGACATTGTCCTGCTTGGCGTTGAACGGGGCATTGCCGTTGACGCCGTCGACCGTCGAGACCGCATTGCCGAACCCGAGTTCGGCCTTGCCTTCCTGCACGGCGCGGACGTTCGAGATGCCGGCGCCGGGCAGAACCTGCACGCTGGTCCCCGGCATCGCCTTCTCGACGATCGCCTGGATGGCGCCGCCCAGCGGATACCAGGACCCGCCCTGCGGGCCGGTCATGAGCTTCATCGTCTGGGCCTCTGCCGCTCCCGCGGTGAAGCCCGCCGCCAGGATCGCGACACCGATCAGCCTGTTCGACTTCATTTCTTTCCTCCCACCTGGGTTTGAGTCGGTGGGGCAATCAAGCGTCGAACGGCGCCGGGATCAAGTGCTAATGGGCCGAGGGGTGGTAGAGCCGTGGTCTTTGCAACCGGCGGGCGTGGCTCGAATGACCGTCGGCGGCGGCGGCCGATCGCCGTTTCCGGGCCCGGAAACGGCGATCGCAGGCCCGCGCGCTACTGGCGCTGCGAGAGCCAGGCGCCCAGTTGCAGCGTGTAGAGGGCGACCGAGCCGGTCAGGGTGATCGGCGCGGTCGCCGTCAGCCGTTCCTCGAAGCTGCCGCGCGTCCACCGCTTTTCGAAATAGCATTGGTAGGTCTCGTCCGGCAGCCGCTCGAACTGCTGGATCGGCGAGGGGCTGCTGCCGCCGGTCGCCCGGTAGGTTTCGCGCGTGCCGGGCGCCATGGCTCGGAACTGCTCGGCCTCGGTGGCGGTCACGACCATCTGGCCGACCGGCAGGTCGTAGTTGCACAGATCCCGGGCGATCCGCTGGCCGAGCGACTGCGCGGCCGCCGGCGCGGCCAGCGACAGGATGGCGACGGCCGCGAGGATGCGGCGGCATGCGACGATCATGATGCTCTCCTCCCCGTTGGCTGCGCCGCCGGCTACAGCCGGACGTCGTGCAGCGGCCGGCCCCAGTCGGCCGCTGCCGCCACGGCGCGCGGCACGTCCTCCTCCAGCATCAGTCCGTCGGCGACGAGGGCACGCGCGGCGGCCTCGATCGCCGCCACATACTCGGCCGGCGTCGCATGGCGGGCGAGGACGGACGGGCGCGGATCGCCGGTCGCCGCACGCTCCTCCTCGGTGTCGGCGAAGGGGATGTAGCTGCCGGTGAACTCGTGCATGGCGCCGTGGCCATGGCCGCGCTCGCGGATGTTCCAGCCGGTGTAGGTGCCGAGCGGCGCGCCCACCATCGGCGCGCGGACGCCGGCGACGTCGTTGCCGTCGGCATCGACCGCCGGCACCAGCGTCGGGTAGCCCTCCGCCGCCAGCACCGCGGGCGGCTCCTGGTCGATGATGCCGTCCTTCGCCCGCGGCCCGAAATCCAGCAGGGGGCAGGCATTGGCGGCGGTCGGCAGCGCGACCCCCGGGATCGCGGGGAAGCGGCGGCGCCACTCCTCGGCCGTCACCAGCGTCCCGTCGGCGCGCAGCGGGATGCGGCTGGCGGGCGGCGGGGTGCCGTCGGTCGCCCAGCGGTCGAGGGCGTCGAGCATGGCGCGGAACAGCATCGAGGTCTGGACGATGTTGAGATAGTTGCGGCAGATCCCGCGCGCCGGCCGCTTCACGTTGGGGTCGGCGAAGTGCTGCGAGCTGGCCCACAGATAGACGCGAACGCCGTCCGGCTGCGGCAGGTCGTTGCCGTGGCCATCGGTGTGGACAAGCGAGCCGCGGCGCTGCCAGTACTCGATGGCGGACTGGGTGTGCAGCACCAGCGGGTCCGTCTCCGGCCGCTTCAGGATCGCGTCCTCCCGGCCGCTATGCGGGTCGACCGAGGCCGCATAGGAGAAGGGGAAGCGGTCGGCCATGGTCGCATGGTCTTCGTACTGCTGCCCCGCCGGCGAGACGACGAGCGAGAAGCGGTGGTTCATCCACATGAGGCCGCCGCCCGAGACGTGCGGCAGCACGCCCTCGAAGACCTGCCGGCCGTCCGCATCGGCGTTGAAGCCCTGGTAGATGAAGTCGCGGATGCAGCGGCCGGTCTGCGACCGGCCCCAGGAATAGGCCTTGTCGACCGTGCCGGCGAGCGGGTTGCCGGCGCTGCCGTCATGCTTCAGGAAGCTGACGAGGTCGCGCACGACGACGTGCCCCAGCCCGTGCACCCGGGGGTCGCGGGCGGTATAGACCAGCTCGTAGATCCAGCCGGGCTGGAAGCCCGCCGGCAGGTGGATGTTGGCGTCGGAAGGGATCGCCGCCTGTTCGGCCCCCTGGTTGTCGAGGCCGCTACCGCCTTCGATGCGGGCGAAGGCCCACTGGTCGGCCGGAATGGCGATGCGCGCATCGCCCTGGTAGCGGCGCCGGGTCAGGCTCGCTTTCGTCGTATCGAGCGAGGCGGCCGGATAGCTGCGGGTCGAGGCCCGGCCGGACAGCGGCAGTGTCGTCGTCGGCTTCTCGACGATGAACTCGCTGCGCACCGGCCCGGTGATCGGCCGGCCGTCCTCGGTCGCGACCGGCACGTCGAGCACCAGGCGGCCGTTGCCCGGCAGCAGGTCGCCCTCCCAGGCCGCCCAGACGATCGTGTAGCCGCGGCGGAAGAGGAAGCCGTTGCCGGCATGGGCCAGGGTCGTCGGGTCGTTCGTGGGCGGTGCGTCGTTGAAGAACTGCAGCTCGCGCTTGTTGCCGCGATTGCCGTAGCCGAAGAAGAGCCGGCGATTGCCGCGCGCCGCGTCGACCGGCTTCAGGATCATGATGTCGGCGGCGAACTCGACCATCCCCTCGGCATTGCGCGGCGCCTTGTGGAGGTCGACGATGCCGGCATACGCGGCCTCGGCCGGGTCGACCGCGAAATGGGCGCGCCCGGACAGCTTCTCGTAGGCGCCGGCGGCGCCGAATTCATGGCCGTCGGCGAAGCTGGTCCGGGCGGCGATGGCGATGCGGGGGCTCGTGGGCATGACGGGGCGGCATCCTCGGAATGGGTATCAGGCGGACAGGAACGGCAGGTCGAGGCCGTTGCGACCGGCGCAGTCGATGGCGATGTCGTAGCCGGCGTCGGCATGGCGCATGACGCCGGTCGCGGGGTCGTTCCACAGCACGCGCTCCAGCCGCCGCGCGGCCGCCTCGCTGCCGTCGCAGACCACCACCATGCCGGCGTGCTGCGAATAGCCGATGCCGACGCCGCCGCCATGGTGGAGCGAGACCCAGGTCGCGCCCGAGGCGCAGTTGACCAGCGCGTTGAGCAGCGGCCAGTCGGCGACGGCGTCGCTGCCGTCCTGCATCGCCTCGGTCTCGCGGTTGGGGCTGGCGACCGAGCCGGAATCGAGATGGTCGCGGCCGATGACGATCGGCCCGATCTCGCCCTTGGCCACCATCTCGTTGAAGGCGAGGCCGAGGCGGTGGCGGTCGCCGAGGCCGACCCAGCAGATGCGGGCGGGCAGGCCCTGGAAGCGGATGCGGGCCCGCGCCATGTCGAGCCAGTTGTGGAGGTGCCGGTCCTCCGGCATCAGCTCCTTCACCCTGGCGTCGGTGCGGTAGATGTCCTCGGGGTCGCCGGAGAGGGCGGCCCAGCGGAACGGCCCGACGCCGCGGCAGAAGAGCGGCCGGATATAGGCCGGCACGAAGCCCGGAAAGGCGAAGGCGTCGGCGACGCCCATGTCCTTCGCCATCTGGCGGATGTTGTTCCCGTAGTCGAGGGTCGGCACACCCATGCGGTGGAAGTCGAGCATGGCCCGCACCTGCACCGCCATCGACTGCATCGCCGCCGCCTCGACCGCCTTGGGGTCGCGCGCCCGCCGGTCCTCCCACTCCTCCAGCGACCAGCCGGCGGGGAGATAGCCGTTGATCGGGTCGTGGGCGGAGGTCTGGTCGGTCACCGCGTCCGGCCGGACGCCGCGCCGCACCAGCTCGGGGAAGATCTCGGCCGCATTGCCGAGCAGGCCGATCGAGCGTGGCCGCCGGTCGCGGCACGCGCGGTCGATCATCGCCAGCGCTTCGTCGAGGCTGTCGGCGCGGGCGTCGAGGTAGCCCGTCGCCAACCGCATCTCGATGCGGCTCGGCTGGCACTCGACGGCCAGCAGCGAGGCCCCGGCCATCGTCGCCGCCAGCGGCTGCGCGCCGCCCATGCCGCCGAGGCCCCCGGTCAGGATCCAGCGTCCGCCGAGGTCGCCGCCATAGTGCTGGCGCCCGACCTCCGCGAAGGTCTCGTAGGTGCCCTGCACGATGCCCTGGGAGCCGATATAGATCCAGGAACCGGCCGTCATCTGGCCGTACATCATCAGGCCCTTGCGGTCGAGCTCGTGGAAATGGTCCCAGTTGGCCCACTTGCCGACGAGGTTCGAGTTGGCGATCAGCACGCGGGGCGCGTCGGCATGTGTGCGGAAGATGCCGACCGGCTTGCCCGACTGCACGCACAGGGTCTGGTCGTCCTCGAGCCGACGCAGCGCCGCCGCGATGCGGTCGAAGCTGTCCCAGTCGCGCGCCGCCCGTCCGATCCCGCCATAGACCACCAGCTCGTGCGGCCGCTCGGCCACCTCGGGGTCGAGATTGTTCATCAGCATCCGCAGGGCGGCCTCGGTCTGCCAGCTGCGCGCGGTGCGATCGAGGCCGCGCGCGGCGCGGACGATGCGGGCGTTGTCGAGACGGGCGTTGACCATGGCTCAGGCCCGCCAGACGACAGGAAATGCCGGGGAGTCCATCGGCGCGCCGACCTCGGGCGTGCCCGTCTCGGGCGGTGGCGGCGACATGAAGCCCTCGCGCAGGACATAGCGGGCATCGTCCCCCGTCCAGCGGGCCGAGACGATGCGCCGCCGCACGCCGGTCGAGTTGCCGGGCGCGCCATGCAGGGCGAGGCCATGGAACGCGATGAGGTCGCCCGGCTCCAGCGCCCAGCCGAGGATGCGGTGGCGGTCACGCTCCGCCTCGATGTCCGGCACCGGCGTGAAGTTCTTCTGCTGCGCCGGATGGTCGTTGCCGTCGGCGAAGCGCCGCGGCGTGTACCAGTTGCCCGAGCGGTGGGAGCCCGCGACGAACTCCAGGCTGATCTCGCGCGCGACCGGGTCGAGCGGGATCCACATGCTCATGATGTCGGCGCCGTCGACGACGTAGTAGGGCTGGTCGTGGTGCCAGGGGGTGCGCTCCTCCGTTCCCGGCTCCTTCACCAGCACATGCTCGTGGAAGAGATTGACCTTGGACGATCCCATCAGCCGGGCGGCGGCGGCGGCCAGGGGTGAACTCCGCAGCACCGCCTCGTATTCGGGGATGCGGTGCCAGTTGCAGTAGTCGCCGAAGAACATGCCGGGCTTGCCGTCCGGCGTGTAGCGCTTGGCGAAGGGGCCCGGCTCGCGCAGGTTGCGCTCGACGCCCTCGGCCAGCAGCGCCAGCCATTCCGGGCCAAGCACCCCGCGCAGGCAGACGGCTCCGTCGGCGCGGTAGGCCTCGATCTCGGCGTCGCTCGGCAGCATCGGGAAGTCCTTTCGGGCAGTCGTCCAGGGGAGCCTAGCCGAGCCGGCGCCGTCCGGGGAGGCGCTTCGTCGGTCAGTCCAGTGCGATTGTCGTCCAGGCCGCGTCCGCAGCCGCGGCGATGGCGCCGTCGATGACGAGGCTGCGGGCCGCGGCGAGGTCGGGTGCGAGGAACCGGTCCTCGTCGAGATGGGGCACCGCGGCGCGGATCGTGGCGCGCACCCGCTCCAGGATCGGGCTGGAGGCGAGCGGCGCATGGAAGTCCACGCCCTGGGCGCCCGCCAGAAGCTCGATGCCGACGATGGCGGCGGCATTGCCCGCCATCTCGCCCAGCCGGCGGGCGGCATGGGTCGCCATCGAGACATGGTCCTCCTGGTTGGCGGAGGTCGGCAGGCTGTCGATGCTGGCGGGGGCGGCGCGCTGCTTGTTCTCGGCGGCCAGGGCGGCCGCCGTCACATGCACGATCATGAAGCCGGAATTGAGGCCCGGCCGCCGGGTGAGGAAGGGCGGCAGGCCGCTGATCGAGCCGTCCGTCAGCATGGCGACGCGGCGCTCTGCGAGCGAGCCGATCTCGGCCGTCGCGAGCGCCAGGATGTCGGCGGCGAAGGCGACCGGCTCGGCGTGGAAGTTGCCGCCCGACAGCACCTCGCCCGTCTCGGCGAAGACCAGCGGATTGTCGGAGACGGCGTCGGCCTCGATCGCCAGCGTCCGGCCGGCCTGCCGCAGGAGGTCGAGGCAGGCGCCCATGACCTGCGGCTGGCAGCGCAGGCAGTAGGGATCCTGGACCTTGCCGCAATCCTTGTGCGAGGCGCGGATGCCGCTGTCGGCCACCAGCGCGCGCAGCGCCGCGGCGACGTCGCTCTGGCCGGCATGACCGCGCAGCGCGTGGATGCGCGGGTCGAACGGCGTGTCCGAGCCGAGCGCGGCGTCGAGCGAGAGCGCGCCCGCCGCCAGGGCGGCACGGAACACGCGCTCGATGGCGAAGAGGCCGTCGAGCGCCAGGGCGGTCGAAACCTGCGTCCCGTTGAGGAGCGCGAGCCCTTCCTTGGGCCCCAGCGCCAGGGGCGTGAGGCCGGCACGCGCCAGCGCGGCCGCGGCCGGCAGCACCTCGCCGCCGGCGCGGGCGTCGCCGACGCCGATCATCGCTGCCGCCATGTGGGCGAGCGGCGCCAGGTCGCCCGACGCGCCGACCGAGCCCTGGGCCGGGATCACCGGCAGGATGTCGGCGGCCAGCATCCGCTCCAGGAACTGCACCGTCTCCCAGCGCACGCCGGAGGCGCCGCGGGCGAGGCTGGCCATCTTCAGCGCCAGGATCAGGCGCACCACCGGGTCGGGCAATGCCGGGCCGACACCGGTCGCGTGCGAGAGCACGAGGTTGCGCTGCAGGGTGGCGAGGTCGTCGGCCTCGATGCGGGCATGGGCGAGCTTGCCGAATCCGGTGTTGACGCCATAGACGGGGGCGCCGCGTCCGACGATGGCGGCGATCGTCTCGGCCCCCGCCGCGACGCGCGGCCGGGCCGCCGGATCGAGCGCGACCGGCGCCCGGTCATGGAGGATCGCCCGCCACGCGGCGAGCGGATGGCCCTCGAGGCCGAGCGTCACGGTCGTCGTCATCTGCCACTCCACAGCCGCCGCCACAGCGGGTTGAAACCGATCCGGTAGGCGAGTTCGCCGGGCCGCTCGACCTCCCAGATCGCGAGGTCGGCGCGCTTGCCGGGCGCGATCGTGCCGATCTCGTCGCCGAGACCCAGCGCCCGGGCGGCGTTCCGCGTCATCCCGGTCAGGGCCTCGGCCGGCGTCAGTCGGAAGAGGGTGCAGGCCATGTTCATCGCCAGGAGCGGTGAGGAGAGGGGCGAGGAGCCGGGATTGAGGTCGGTCGAGATCGCGATCGGCACCCCGAGGCGGCGCAGGATCTCGACCGGCGGTAGCTTCGTCTCGCGCAGGAAGTAGAAGGCCCCCGGCAGCAGCACGGCGACGGTGCCGGCAGCCGCCATCGCGGCCGCACCGGGATCGTCGAGATGCTCCAGATGATCGGCCGACAGCGCGCCCATCGCGGCGGCGAGCGCGGCGCCGCCGAGGTTGGACAGCTGCTCGGCATGCAGCTTGACCGGCAGGCCGCGCGCGCGGGCGGCGGCGAATACGCGCTCGGTCTGGGCGCGGGTGAAGGCGATGCGGTCGCAGAAGGCGTCGACGGCGTCCGCCAGCCCCTCGGCCGCCACGGCGTCGAGGATCGGTCCGCAGCAGAGGTCGACATAGCCGTCGGGATCGCCGGCGAATTCGGGCGGCAGCGCGTGGGCGGCGAGCAATGTCGTGCGGATGCCGACCGGCCGCTCGCGCCCCAGGCGCCGGGCCGCGCGCAGCATCTTCGCCTCGTCGTCCGGCGTCAGGCCGTAGCCGGACTTGACCTCGACGGTGGTGGCGCCCTCGGCGATCAGGGCATCGAGGCGGGGCAGGGCGCCCGCGACCAGTTCCCCCTCGCTGGCGGCGCGCGTCGCCCGCACGGTCGAGAGGATGCCGCCGCCCGCGCGCGCCAGCTCCTCGTAGGAGGCGCCCTCCAGCCGCAGTTCGAACTCGCGCGCCCGGTCGCCGCCATGGACGAGATGGGTGTGGCAGTCGACGAGGCCCGGCGTCACCCAGCGACCGTCCAGCGGGATGCGTTCCGCCCGGCCGAGCCCGGTCGGCAGGTCGTCCATGGGGCCGACCCAGGCGATGCGCTCACCGGCGAGCGCTACTGCCGCGCCGCCGCCGGCAACGGTGCCGTAGGCGTCCGGTCCGGGCTCCATGGTCGCGACGCGGCCATCGACGAGGATGCGATCGGCCTCCATGCCTGTTCCCCCAAACCCTCCTCGCCGCGGCGTCACGCCGGGGGCTACGATACACGCGATCGACCCGGACCAGGATGTGCCTTGCGATGAAGATGCTGCATTTCGCCCATGCTCTGCTGCCGGACGGGTGGGCCGACGACGTGCGCATCGCCGTCGATGAGAGGGGCTGGATCGGCGGCGTCGAGCGCGGAGCGGCGAAGGCGGGGTGCGAGGCACATGACGGGATCGCCGTGCCCGGATTGCCGAACCTGCACAGCCATGCGTTCCAGCGCGGCATGGCCGGCCTGGCCGAGCGGCGTGGGTCCGGCGAGGACAATTTCTGGGGCTGGCGGCAGGTCATGTACCGCTTCCTCGCCCGGCTCGACCCCGACGATGTCGCCGCGATCGCCGCCCAGGCCTATGTCGAGATGGTCGAGAGCGGGTTCACCGCGGTGACCGAGTTCCACTATCTGCACCATGCGCCGGACGGCGGGCGCTACGCCGACCTGGCCGAGATGGCGGTCGCCATCGCGCGGGCGGCGGCCGAGAGCGGCATCGGGCTGACCCACCTGCCGGTCTTCTATCGCTTCTGCGGTTTCGGCGGCGGGGCGCCGGAGCCGGGGCAGCGGCGTTTCGTCAGCGAGCCCGACGAGTTCGCTCGGATCGTCGCGGCGTCCCGGCACGCGCTGCGGGACGTGGCCGACGCCGTCGTCGGGATCGCGCCCCACTCGATCCGGGCAGTCACGCGGGACACCCTGGCGGACGTCGTCGCCGACGCGGGCGCGGCACCGATCCACATCCACATCGCCGAGCAGCGGCGGGAGGTCGAGGAGTGCCTCGCCTGGAGCGGCCGCCGATCGGTCGACTGGCTGTTGGACGAGGTGCCGGTCGACGGTCGCTGGTGCCTCGTTCACGCGACCCACGTCAGCCCGGGGGAGGTGGCACGGATCGCGGCGTCGGGTGCCGTCGCCGGCCTCTGCCCCATCACCGAGGCGAATCTCGGCGACGGCATCTATCCCCTGCCGCCCTTCCTTGCGCAGGGCGGCCGCTTCGGCATCGGCAGCGACAGCAACGTGCGCATCGATGCGGCCGAGGAGCTGCGGCTGCTGGAGTACGGCCAGAGGCTGCGCGACGAGACCCGCAACGTCACCGAGGCGGCGCAGGGGCGATCCACCGGTCGGTCGCTGTACGACCGGGCGCTGGCGGGCGGCACTCCGGCGACGGGCCGCGCCGTCGGCGCGCTGGCGCCCGGCCGCCGCTGCGACATCGTGCTGCTCGACCCGGACCATCCTGCCCTGGTGGGGCGCGGGGGCGACCACTGGCTCGACGGGTGGATATTCGCCGGCGACGGCCGGCTGGTGCGGTCCGTGTGGATCGGCGGCCGGGCGGTCGTGACCGAGGGCCGGCACGTCGCGCGCGAGCGCGTCGGCCGCCGCTTCGCGGCGACCATGCGCCGTCTGCTGGCGGCATAGGCGCCGTCCGATGGGCGGCGGGCGGGACGAGACGCTGGCGGTCCGCATCAGCCGGACCCTCGCCGAGCGCATCATCGCCGGCGAGATCGCGCCGGATTCGCGCCTGCGCCAGGACCATGTCGCGGCCGAGTTCGGTGCCAGCCACGTCCCCGTGCGCGAGGCGTTCCGGCGCCTGGAATCCCAAGGGCTCGCCGTCAGCATGCCGCGGCGCGGCGTCCGGGTGGCGTCCTTCGGCCTGGCGGAGGTGCGGGAGGTGGCGGAGATGCGGGCGGCGCTGGAGGTGCTCGCGCTTCGCCATGCCGTGCCGAACCTCACTCCGGCGATCCTGGAGGAGGCGGACGCCGCGACCCGGGCCGCCGACGAATCGCGCGACGTCCGGTCCTGGGAGGCGGCGAACCGTCGCTTCCATCGCCTGCTGGCGACCCCATGCGGGATGCCGCGCCTGCTCGCCGCGATCGACGACCTGCATCAGGCGAGCGCGCGCTTCCTCTTCGCCGCCTGGCGGGCCGACTGGGAGGCGCGCACCGATCATGACCACCGCGCGATTCTGGCCAGCCTCCGGGCCGGGGACATCGAATCGGCCTGTGCCATCCTCGGGCGGCATGTGCGGTGGATCGGCGAGGCGCCTGCGCCACCGCCCGATCGAATATTGCCCGGTCGGTTCGCGATCGTCGGGTGATCGATTATCTATTATCGACGGCGTTTGTGGATCACTCTATAGAAAAAGACCCGTTCTAATCTATAAAATGAGGGTCTGATGAGCGATGCGATCCGGATGACGCGCCGCGACGCGCGGGCGGCGATGCGTACGGCGGGCATCATCCTGGCGGGCGTGGCGATCCTGACCGTCTCGGCCAAGGTCCATGTGCCGTCCTGGCCCGTTCCGATGACCCTGCAGACTCTCGCAGTCATGGCCATCGCGCTGGCGACGGGCCCGCGGCTCGCCACCGCCACGTTCCTCGCCTATCTCGCGGCGGGCGCGATGGGCATGCCGGTGTTCTCGGGTACGCCGGAGCGGGGCGTCGGGCTGCCCTACATGCTGGGTCCGACTGGGGGGTACCTGTTGGGGATGCTGGGCGCCAGCTGGTCCGCCGGAGCGCTGGCCCGGGGCAGGGGAACGGTCGGACGCGTCGGGGCGATGCTCGTCGGCCTCGCCGTCCTCTACGGCGCCGGGCTCGCCTGGCTCGCTCTGTTCGTCCCGTTGGCGCGCGTGGTCGAGGTCGGCCTGCTGCCGTTCGTCCTGGGCGATCTCATCAAGATCGCCGTGGTCGCGCTCGCGGCGCGCGCGATCGCCGGGCCGGGGCGCGGCTGAAGCCGCCCCCGGCCGACGATCGGAACCGTCTGGATCGGTTGTCGGTCGGCCCGATCAGACGGTCGCGCCGGTGGGGGCGCGGTAGGGCTCGACGCCGGCACGCAGGCTGTCCGCCGTCGGGCCGGCCAGCGTCTCGATCCGGCCGGTCAGGCGGCCGCCGTCGGCGACTTCGAGCCGGCCGTAGCGGATTTCACCTTCGATCTGGCCGGTTTCGTGGACGATCAGGCGCTGGGAGGCGCGGATCTCGCCTTCGAAGCGTCCGCGGACCTCCGCGGTTTCGCACTCGATGGTACCCTCGACACGCCCGCCGGCGTCGAGGACGAAGGATTTGCAGGCGGTCTGCAGGCGCGCCTTTCCGGCGACGTAGATCCGGCTGCAGCGCTCGATCGTGGCGGCGATCTCCACGCCCTCGCCGACCGAAAGATAGCTCTCGTTCGTCGGTCCCGCAGTCACTCGATCCCGCTCCTGTCGCATGTCCGGAAAAAGCTCGGCCGGGACGACGTCCCGGCTGGCGGCGCCAGAATATCAGAACGGCTCTCCCTCGGGGGAAACTTCCGTGCCGCTCCCACGGGATCGGCCGTCCGCGACGCCGTCGAGGTAGGGCGAGCCCGGTTCGTCCGACAGCAGCAGATAGCGCCGGATCAGCCAGATGATGCGCTCGAAGGTGATGCAGCAGTCGAACAGGTCACGCTCGGCCTCGGCGCCGGCGGCATTCTGCGACATGACGGCGAGGCGGATGCGCTCGGTGATCGGCGCGCGGTCGCCGGTCAGCTCCGTCATATGGGCGATGTCGATCGGATCGCGCGTGCGGCAGGTGGCGGCGAACTGTTCCAGCAGGGCGTGCGCGCTCTCGACCATCATCGACATCGGCTCGGCGACGGCAGGATCGCCCCCCGACCGCGCCATGTTGTCGGCCAGGCGCCGCACCTGCGGCTGGATGTCGACGACGAGATTGTGCAGCCGTTGCAGGGAGCCGGTGCGCCGGCGCACCGACTCGTCCTCCGCCCGGTCCGTCAGGGCCTCCAGGAACTCCCGCAACATGCGTCCGATCGCCACCCACTCGCGCGGCTTGGCGGTGGCCGTCTGCCGGTCGTGGCGCACGCCGTCGAGGCCCGTCGCGAGACCGTTCAGCACGTCGAGATGTTCCTTGAACGCCAGTTCGGTCGCCGTCGCCGGATCGCCCAGCGCCTGCCGGCTGATGAACCGGGGCTCCGCCGGATCGTCACGCTGGCGGCGGACGATCATGGCGTTCAGGCGCGCGGCGATCGGCCCTTCGCCCGCCAGCGCGACCGCATAGGCCCCCGACTGCATCAGGAGGTAGACGAGGGCGACGAAGAATGGTGCCTCGGTCGGATCGAAGGCCCGGATCAGATCCGGCTCGACCAGGAGGAGGGCGCCGAGGGCCAGGGTCGCCAGGGCCGAGCCGATCACCTTGAGGAGCGCCTGGTAGAGGCCCAGCGCCCGGCCCATCGGCGAGACGCTGTTCGTCAGGAACGCGACGTTGGCGGCCGAAGTGAGGTTGGCGCCGATCACCGCGCAGGCCGCCTCGACCGGACCGAGGGCGCCCGACTGCGCCAGCAGCGCCACGACGACGGCCACCGTCTTGGCGGTCTGCAGGACGGGCACCAGGGCCGCGCCGACCAGGAAGGCCAGCACCGGCAGGCCGGAGAGCGAGGCGAAGAAGGATTGCAGCATCGGGTCGGCGCGCAGGCGCTTGGCCTCCTCGCCCACCATGTCGAGGCCGAACAGGATCAGCACGAAGGCGAGGATCGCGCCGACATAGGCGCGATGCCGCGGTGACTGGTCGAGCTTGAGATAGAACAGCAGCCCGGCGATACCGGCGGCGGCCAGCACCACGAGATGGAAATCCACCGCCGCCAGGAAGACGATCGCCGAGGTGCCGATATTGGCGCAGGCGATCAGCGGGAAGGCCTCGCGGATCGAGATGACCTGGGCGGTCGCGAGGCCGGTGGCGGCGGCCGTGACGGCATTGGTGCTCTGGGTCGCCACGCCGGCGCCCGCTCCGAGCAGGATCATAAGCCAGCGCCGTCGCGCCAGCCGGGCGGCGGCGACGCGGACCCGATTGCCGGCATACTGCTTGAGGTGCGCCGAAAGCAGGCGCATGCCGACGAAGAACAGCCCGAGCCCAGCGAACACGCCCAGGAACAGCTCGAGCATGCGGCCAGCCTTCCGTTCGGTCGGAGGCGGGGGCGGGAGCGGCGCCGTCCGCCCCACGGGCGGGGCGGACGGAACGCGGCGCTACTGACGGGCTTCGCTGACGGCGGCGCGGACCTCGGTCTTCGCCAGGTCGCGGAGCCGGCGGTCGACCCGCTGGATCGCGCGCATCAGGGCGCTGCCTTCCTCGCTCAGCGCCGCCTCGGAGGGCGTGATCGCGAACTCGGCCTTGGGCAGCGGCAGGACCGTCAGCTTCAGCTCGGACACCTGCATGCCGCCGCCCGAGTTGATCGCGACCACCGTGGACACGATGCCCCGCTGCAGCTCGGACAGAAGCCCCGGATTGTTCAGCCGGTGCAGATCCATCTGCTCGTCGAGATAGTCGAGATCGGCCTCCGACACCTCGCGGACCAGCCCGAACTTGAACGACAGGCCGGGAATGAGGCCGACGAGATTGTCGATCTCCTTCATCTTGTAGCCGGCGAGGCCGAGCAGCTTGAAGAGATGCCCGGTGTCGCGGGCCGAGGCCAGCGACTTCGCGGAGGGCGGCGCGATGACGTCAATCGCGTCCATCGCCGTGTCGGCGGTCCAGCCGGCGACACCGGCGACCATGGCCCACAGCTTGTTCAGGGTCCGCGGCCGGTCGCGGATCAGGTCAGTCGCCTCCTCCTCCCGCGTCGTTTCCGCCATCTTGGCCGGGGGCGGCAGCGGCACCGGGGGTTCGGGCTTCATCTCCTGGGCGCCGCTCGGCGGCGGATTGGCCTGGGCCGCGGCTTCCGAAGCCGCGGCTCCGAGCAGCAGCAGGGCGGTTGCGGCGGCCGCGAGCGGCCGGAAGAGGATGCTGCGCATCGTCAACGCTCCATCGTCGCCAGTCGCAGGGCCCGGCTGCGGACCCGTTCCCGCTCGTCTTCCGCGAGCGGCACCACGCCCTCGACGACCAGGTACCCGTCGGGTCCGATCGTGCGCTCGCGCGTCAACTCGGTGATCAGTTCGCGCAGCCCGGCGACGGGGCCGCGACCGCGATAGTCCTTCACATGGGCGCGCTTGACGTAGACGAAGAGCGGCCGGTTGAACGGATAGGTGCGCGCCGCGACCGTGGTCGGGGAGGGCAGGACGCCGTCGAGCGGCAGGATCTTCAGCAGGTCGTTCATGGCGGTCGCCATGTTGTAGGGCACGACGGCGATCGTGCCGGCCGGCGCGCCGGTCATGATCTGCCGCACCGCCTGATCATAAGGCGTGCCGACCTCCACCACATGCTCGTCGTTCCGCATCGTGACGCACTGGCGGACCCGGGACTCGGCCGAGAAGATGCTGCGGATCGAGGGAATGTTCCGGCATGCGGCCTGCAGGAAGCGATCCTCGAAGAAGCCGCGCGACCCGAGGCCCTCGGCCGGCACCGCGACGCGAATCGGCAGGTCGGGCAGGTTGTCACCCACCTCTTTCCAGCGTTTCCGGGTATTGGGGAGGAACTCCTCGTCCGCGGGCACCTCGCGGGCGAGCGCATCATAGAGATTGCGCAGGGTCAGGTCGAAGTCGGCATCCTTGCGCCCGGCCGTGAGCACCAGCGTGTTGGAACCGAGCTGGATTTCGATGATCTGGGCGACGCCGTTCGCCTGGCACGCCTCGAACTCCGAGGTCCGCATCCGGCGCGACATCGCCGCGACGCTCGCCGTGTCCGGCGCGACCGAGCGGCAGAACTCGGTCAGGCCCCGCACCGTGCCGCGGTATTCCTGCTGCGGCGGAACGACGAGGTTCGCCTCGACCAGCCGGTCGAAGACGCTGCGCAGGAACGGCGACACGAACGTCGAGCCGACCACCTTGATCGGCGCTTCGGCCGCCGCCGCCGGTGCGAGAGCGCCGGCGACGGCGAGCGACGCCGCGGCGAGAACTCCGGATAGTCTCGGGCGCCGGCCCGTCCTGGTCGCTCGTTTCATGCATCCCCTCCTGCACGGCATGGGCGGCCCATCCATGTAACCTCAGAATAGCAGGTTTTGCGTTGCGAATCGCGCACCGCGAGGGTGCGCTTCGGTCCATCCCGGACCGAGTTCGTCAGGCGCCGAGCATTGCCCGTTCGATGAGTTCGGGCGCCGCCGCCAGGCGGGCGGCATCGTCCGCCAGCACGATCCGCCCGACCCGCATGACGGCCGCGCGATGGGCGACCGACACGACGGCGGCGTTCTGTTCGGCGATCAGCACCGCCGTCCCCGACCCCGCGACCCAGGTCAGGCGCTCCAGGAGGTCGGCCACGACCGCCGGCGCCAGCCCCAGGGTCGGCTCGTCGAGCAGAAGGACGCGCGGCAGGTTCATGAGCGCCCGCCCGATCGCCAGCATCTGCTGCTGCCCGCCCGACAGCTGCCAGGCCAGCGTGCGGTCCTTGCCCGCCAATTGCGGAAACAGCTCGTAGACGGAGGCGACCCGTTCGTGGCGCGCCGCGCGGCCGGCCCGGCAGACGGCGAGCAGGTTGTCGCGGACCGTCATGCCTGGGAACACCCGGCGCCCCTCCGGCGCTAGTCCGAGCCCGAGGCGGGCCCGGCGATCGGCCGGCATGTCCTGGACGGCGGTGCCGGCGATCGCGATCGTGCCGGCGGCGACAGGAAGTAGCCCGGCGATCGCCTGCACGAGGCTCGATTTGCCGGCGCCGTTGGCGCCGAGGAGGGCGAGGATCGTGCCGGCCTCGACCTGCAGGTCGATCCCTGCTGCGACCCGGCCGGCGCCGCGGACGACATCGACGCCGGACAGCGACAGCGCCGCGGCTGCGCCCACCGCCGGATCCGCGGTCGCCTCTGCGCCGATCATCGCGTCGCCTCCGCCGCGGCGTGGCCGTTCCGGCCGAGGCCGATATAGGCGGCGATCACGGCCGGATCGCGGCGCACCTGGTCGGGCGTCCCGATGGCGACCAGCCGTCCCTGGTCGAGGCAGGCGATGCGGTCGGCGAGGCTGAGGAGGAAACCCATATTGTGGTCGACGATGACCATGGCGAGGCCGCGCGTCTTGAGCACGCGCAGGCGCTCCGCCAGATAGGCCTGCTCGGGCTCCGACAGCCCGGCCGCCGGCTCGTCCAGCAGCACCAACTCGGGGTTGCGGGCCAGGGCGCGCGCGAGTTCGAGGCGGCGCTGCGCCCCGGGCGGCAGCGACCCGGCCGGGCGCAGCCCGTCGCCCCCGAGTCCGAGCGCATCGAGCACCGCGACCGCCTCGGCCCGCGCGCGGCGCAGGCGGCGGTCGGCACCGATCGTCGCCAGCGTGCCGAACAGGCCGCCCGGCAGGTCGCCGATCCGGGCGACCGCGACATTGTCGAGCACCGACAGGTCGGGATGGAGATGCACGGTCTGGAAGGTGCGCGCGACGCCGCACGCCGCGACCCGGCTCGCCGGTCGCCCGGTGACGTCCTCGCCGGAGACAATGACGCGGCCCTCGTCGGGCGGAACGAGGCCGGTCACGACATTGACCAGGGTCGACTTGCCCGAACCGTTCGGCCCGATCAGCCCGAAGATTTCGCCCCGCGGCACCTTCAGCGTCACGCTCTCGAGCGCGACGACGCCGCCGAAATGCTTGGAGACGCGCTCCAGCGACAAGACCGGCCGCGTGGTGGCCAGCAGCGAGCGCCCCGGCGCCCGCAAGGTCGGCAGCTTCTGGGTGAAGGGCGTGGCGCCGAGCCAGCGCGCCCGGAGCGCCTCCAGCGACCCGACGATGCCGACCGGGAAGAACAGGATGGCGAGCAGCAGCAGGGCGCCGAACGCAAGGAGGCGGTAGCCTTCCAGCACCTGGAACAGTTCGGGCGCGAGCACGACGAGGAAGGCGCCGAGGATGGCCCCGGACGTCCGCGCGACGCCGCCCACGACGCAGATCACGAGGCACCGGACCATGATGTCGAAGTCCAGCACCTCGGGCGACACGACCCCGATCGCATGGACCTGCAGCGCGCCGGCCAGTCCGGCGATGCCGGCGCTGGCGAGGAAGGCGGCGAAGCGCAGCCGCTCGACCGGCACGCCGGCGGCGATCGCGGCGAAGGAATCCGTCCGCATCACGTCGAAGGCCAGCCCGGTCAGGCTGCCGCGCACCTGATAGAGCGCAAGGCCCACCAGCGCGACCAGCAGCCAGGCGGCGATCATGCCGCCCCAACCGTCGAGCGCGATGCCCAGCAGCGACAGCGGGGCGATGCCGGCCAGCCCGTTCGACCCTCCCGTCAGGTCGATCCAGCCGATGGCGAGGAGCAGCAGAACCTGCGCGATGCCCAGTGTCGCCAGCGCGAAATAGTGCGTCGACAGCCGCAGCACCGGAACGGCGACGATGGTGGCGAGCGCGACCGCGACGACGACGGCGGCGGGCAGGGTGAGGTTGCCGGTCCAGTCCCACTGCAAGGCCGCGAGTGCGGCGACATAGGCGCCGACGCCGAAGAAGGCACCCTGGGCGAGCGAGAAGGCGCCGGCGAGGCCGAAGACGAACTGATAGCCGAGCCCGAGCAGCGCGTAGATCGCGACCTGCGTCAGCAGGCGGATCGCGTACGGCGCCTCCAGCGGCAGCATGAAGGCGACGAGGGCGCCGGCGGCGAAGATGAGCGGAAGCCGGATCCCGTCCGCGAACCAGAAGGCGATGCGGTTCACGCGCGCCGCCCTGCGGCTTCGCCGAGGATGCCGCTCGGCCGGAAGAGGAGGACCGCGAGCAGCACCAGATAGAGCAGCGCCTCGGCGGCGAGATGCCCGACGGCGGCCGCGGCGAAGGATTCGAAGACGGCGATGAGCAATGCCCCCAGGACCGCGCCCCAGGTCCGGCCCCAGCCGCCGATGACGACGGCGATGTAGGCCTTCAGCATGTAGTTGGCGCCGTCGGAGGGGGAGAGGAAGAACTGGTTGGCGACCAGCAGCCCGGCGGCCCCGGCCAGCGCGCCCGCGAGCGCGAAGGCGACCAGGATCAGCGGCACGACCGGGATGCCGAGGGCGCGCGCGATCTCCGGATCCTGCGCCGTCGCCCGCAGCCGGCGCCCGAACTGGGTGCGCTCCAGCAGCAGGTGCAGCAGCCCGACCAGGGCGGCGGCCGTCGCGATCATGGCGAGCGACTGCCAGCCCACCGCGGTATCGCCGATGCGCGTCCCGCCCGCGGCGAGGAGCGGGCTGGCGGTCGCCGGCTCGGGGCCGGAGACGGCGAGCACGGCATTCTGGACGATGATACCGAAGGCGATGGTCGAGATGAACACGGCCGTCGGCGGCCGGCGGCGCAGCGGCAGGAAGGCGACGAGGGAGAGGACGACGCCGATGAGGCCGGCCCCGAGCATGACCGCCGGCAGCAGCACGATGCCCGGCAGGTCGACCATCGGGGAGAGCGCGACGGCGAGGAAGCCGCCCGCCACCACCAGCTCGCCCTGCGCGAAGTTCACCGCGTTGGTCGCGTTGAGCACCAGCACGAAGCCCAGCGCCACCAGCGCGTAGGTCGAGCCCAGCGACAGGGCGGACAGCAGCAGCTGCAGCACATCCGTCATGGCGCAGTCGGCATCGGGGCGGTCTCGGCCGTCATGCTCACCCGTTCTTCAGGACGTCCCGGTAGCGCCGGACGATTCGCGGCGTCCGATCGCGGCCGTCGTAGCAGAGGATGACCGCGTCGTGCGCCATGTTTCCGTGACCGTCGCTGCGATAGCGCATCGCCAAGCCTTCATACGCGTCCGTCGCGAGTCGGGCACGAACCTCCTCGCCGCTGCGGGCGCCCGCGGCCACCGCATCCAGCACCATCGACACGCCGTCGTACTGCGCGAGCGCGAAGGCGTCGGGTTCGGTGTCGAAGCGCGCGCGGTAGTCGGCGACCCACCGCTCCATCGCCGCGCTGCCGCCGGAGATGGGGGACGAGCCGCTCTCCGCGCATACGCCCTCCAATTCGGCCGGCTCGAGCAGGGCGGCCGTCGCCGGCTGATGCATCGCCGAGCCGGCGACGATCGGCAGCCCGAGGCGGAGCCGGGCGGCCTGCCGCACCAGCCGGGCCGTCGGCTCGGCGTGGAGCTGCAGCACCAGGACGTCGGGTCGCGCCGCGCGAGCGCGGGTCAGCACCGGCGCCATGTCCTTGAGCGTCGGGGCGAGGGCATCCTCGAACACGATCTCGGCGCCGAGGCGCTCGAAGTTCGCGACCAGGTGGCGGCGTCCGCTCTGGCCGTAGGCCGTGGTCTGGTGGATGAGGGCGACCCGCCGGCGGCCCATCTCCTCGACGACGTAGCGCGCCTGCGCGGCCTTCACGACATCGTCGCCGGGAAAGAAGCGGAAGACCCACGGGCTGCCGCGCTCGGTGATCTCGGCCGTGCCGGAGACCGTTACCAGCGGCACGCCGGCCTCGGCCGCCGGCGGCAGCAGCGCCAGCATCTGGGTGCCCAGCATCGGTGCGGCCACGGCGGTCGGCGCGCCGCCGCGCAGCACGCGCGCGAAGGCGTTCAGCGCCTGCTCCGGCGATGTCGCGGTGTCGACCGTCTCGCTGTGCACGCGGATCGCGGGGCGGTGCCGGAAGGCGAGGAGGGCGCCGTTGCGCTGGCTCGCGCCCTCCAGGGCGAGGAAACCCGTGAGGGGCGCCAGCACCGGGATCGTCGCGCTCGTCTCGGCCCGCGCCGGAGTGGCGGCGGGCAGGGCAATCAGCGCGATAATCGGGAGGAGGGCGGCTGCACGCATCGGTCGAGGGGAGGGCTTGGCGGAGGCGGAGAGTGGGCGCCGCGCCGCGGCGCTGTCAACCCGACCACGGTCGTGTGGAACCTGTGACGGCCGTCACTGCACGGCGCGTGCCGGCGAGGCAGAATGCCCTCATACCCCGCCCCCCAGCGGGATCGTGACCCGGGTTCCCCGACCGGGGTCACAGAGAACTCCGTCTCTTCTCCTCCCCAGACGGAGTCATTGTCGCCCCGCGGCGCCGTTCCCCCCGGCCCACCGCGGGGCGAACCATTTCCGGCCCCCCCCACCGAAGCCCGGTTCAGAGCCAGTCCGGATCGAACTCCACGACCGAATCCGCGCCGTCTTTCAGAGCTGCGAGGCAGGCGGCGGCGGCCGGCATCTCATGGCGGGCATAAAAGCGCGCAACCGCGATCTTCGCGCGGTGAAACTCCGGATCCTCGCCCGCGTCGAGGGCTGTCGCGGCCGCGGCCGCCGACTTCGCCATCAGCCAGCCGCCGGCGACCGTCCCGAGCAGGCGCAGATAGGCGGCGGCGCCGGCCGCCGCACGGGCCGGCTCGGCCTTCTGGGCCTCGACCATCCATACCGTCGCGGCCGCCAGCGACTCGACGCCGTCCGACACGGGCTCGGCGATGCCGTCGGGCATCGGCGCGCGCAGGTCGGCGCGCATGCGCTCGATCAGGGTCTCGGCCGCCGCGCCGCGGTCCCGCCCCAGCTTGCGGAACACGAGGTCGTTGGCCTGGATGCCGTTGGTGCCCTCGTAGATCGGGGCGATGCGGGCGTCGCGGAGATGCTGGGCGGCGCCCGTCTCCTCGATGAAGCCCATGCCGCCATGGACCTGGATGCCGGTCGATGCGACCTCGACGCCGAGGTCGGTCGACCAGGCCTTGACCACCGGGATCATCAGGTCGACGAAGGACTGATGGCGCTGGCGCTCGGCCGGATCCGGATGGCGCAGCCCGTGATCGAGGGATGCCGCCACCGTATAGGCGAGTGCCCGCGTCGCCTCGGCCCGGGCCCGCATCGCGAGCAGCATGCGCCGCACGTCCGGATGGCGGGCGATCGCGACCGGCGCCGGGTCGGGCGCGCCGAGTTCGCGGCTCTGCACCCGCGCCAGCGCATGGTGGCGGGCCTGCTGGTAGGCGCGCTCGGCGATCGCCACCCCCTCCAGCCCGACCGACAGGCGGGCGTTGTTCATCATGGTGAACATGTATTCGAGGCCGCGATTCTCCTCCCCGACGCGAAAGCCGGTGGCGCCGCCGCCGTCGCCGAAGGAGAGCACGCAGGTCGGGCTGGCATGGATGCCGAGCTTGTGCTCCAGCGAGACGGTGCGCACGTCGTTCGCCGTACCCGGGCGCCCCTCGGCGTCGGGCAGGAAGCGCGGCACGATGAAGAGCGAGATGCCGCGCGACCCGGCCGGCGCGTCCGGCGTGCGCGCCAGGACCATGTGGACGATGTTCTCGGCGAGGTCGTGGTCGCCCCAGGTGATGAAGATCTTCTGCCCGGAAATGGCATAGGTGCCGTCGTCGCGACGGACTGCGCGGCTGCGGATCTGGCCGAGGTCGGAGCCCGCCTGCGGCTCGGTCAGGTTCATGGTGCCGGTCCAGGTGCCGGCGATCATGTTCGGCAGGTAGGTCGCCTTCTGCTCGGGCGAGGCGTGGTGCGACAGGAGGTCGATGGCGCCCTGGGTCAGAAGCGGGCAGAGCGAGAAGGCCATGTTGGCTGAGGCCCACATCTCGCCGACGGCGGTGCCGACCAGCCATGGCAGGCCCTGGCCGCCATGGGCGGGGTCGAAGGGCAGGCTGTTCCAGCCGGCATCGACGAAGGCGCGATAGGCTTCGCGGAAGCCTGCGGGCGTACGCACGACGCCGTTCTCCAGGCGCGATCCCTCCTGGTCGCCCGGCCGGTTGAGCGGCGCAAGCACGCCGCCGGCGAAGCGCGCGGCCTCCTCCAGGATCTGGTCGACCAGTTCGGGATCGGCGCCTTCGGCGCCGGGCAGGCGCGCGACGGCGTCGAGGTCTGCGACATGGCGCAGGACGAAGCGCATGTCGCGCACGGGGGCGGCATAGGCGCTCATCGGCCGGCCTCCGTCACAGCACCTTGCCGGGATTCATGATCCCCTTGGGATCGAGCGCGTGCTTGACCTTGTGCATGAGGTCGAGCTCCAGCCGGCTCTTGAAGTCCGGCAGGATGTCGCGCTTCAGCCGGCCGATCCCGTGCTCGGCCGAGATGCTGCCGTTCAGCTCCGCGACGACGCCGTGGACGATGGCGTTGAACTCGGCCCAGCGGGCGAGATAGGCGGCCGTGTCCGCGCCGACCGGCTGGCTCAGGTTGAAGTGGATGTTGCCGTCGCCGATATGGCCGAAGGCGACGACGCGGATGCCGGGCAGCCGCTCCTCGACCCGCCGGCTCGCCTCGTCGAGGAAGTCGCCGACCAGCGACACCGGCACGGCGATGTCGTGCTTGATGCTGCCGCCCTCGTGCTTCTGGGATTCGACGATGCCCTCGCGGATGCGCCAGAGCTGGGCCGCCTGCTGGGCGGACGCGGCGACCGTGCCGTCCAGCACCAGCCCGCGCTCCATGGCCGTCTCCAGGAACTTCTCCATGGTCTGGCCGATGTCGCCGTCGGGCACGCTCGACGACATTTCCAGCAGGACATAGTGGGGATAGGGCTGCTCCAGCGGATCGGTGACGCCGTGGACATGGCGGGCGGAGAACTCCAGCCCGATGCGCGGGATCAGCTCGAAGGCGGTGAGCTGGTCGCCCGATGCGCCGCGGGCGAGCGCGAAGAGTTCGAGCGCCGCGCGGTGCCCCGGCAGGGCGACGAAGGCGGTCTTCACCTCCCGCGGCTTGGGGAAGAGCTTGAGGACGGCGGCGGTGATGATGCCGAGCGTCCCTTCGCCGCCGATGAAGAGGTGCTTGAGGTCGTAGCCGGTATTGTCCTTGCGCAGGCCCCGCAGCCCGTTCCAGACCTGCCCGTCCGGCAGCACCACTTCCAGCCCCAGCACGAGGTCACGGGCATTGCCGTAGCGCAGCACCTGGATGCCGCCGGCGTTGGTCGAGAGGTTGCCGCCGATCTGGCAGCTGCCCTCGGCGCCGAGGCTGAGCGGGAAGAGGCGGTCATGGCGGTCGGCCTCGGCCTGCAGCTCGGCCAGGATGACACCCGCCTCGACGGTGATCGTGTAGTTGATGGGGTCGACCGCGCGCACCTGGTTCATCCGGCCGAGCGACAGCACGATCGCCTCGCCGCTCTCGAACGGCACCGAGCCGCCGCAGAGGCCGGTATTGCCGCCCTGCGGCACGATGGCGATGCCGTTGGCCGCGCACACGCGCACGACCGCCGCCACCTCCTCGGTCGAGCCCGGCCGCACGACCGCGGGAGCCTTACCGACGAACAGGCCGCGCTCGTCTTTCAGATAGCGCGCCATGTCGGCGGCATCGTCGACCCAGCCCTTGGGGCCGACGATGGCGCGGATCGCGTCGAGCGCGTCGGGGGGAACGGGCTTGGGCATCACGGTCATCGCTGCAACACTCCGGAATGGTGTCGGCAATCTAGAGGAAGGGGCAGGGCTAGTCGAACCTGGACGGGCCATCGGCTGCCGGCCGTGGCGCCGCCGCCCGGCGCAGGCGGTCGTTGATCGCTTCCCCGAGCCCGGTCTCGGGGATCGGGCTGACCGCGATGGCGCGCAGGCCAGGCCGGTCGAGGCGCCGCAGATGGGCGAAGAGGTTCGCCGCGGCTTCGGTCAGATCGCCCGTCGCACTCAACTGCAGGGTGACGGCGGCGCCGGCGGGGATGTCGGGCCCGAAGGCGAGGAGCGCTTCGTCGGCGGCAACGCTTGCGGCGTCGAGGCGGACGGGGCGATCGGGCGCATAGTGGCTCGCGAGCTGGCCCGGCGCGGTCGGGCGCTGCGGATCTGCCGGTGCCGCGCCCGCCAGGACATGTCCCAGCAGCGCTTCGATACGGTCGCGGGCGAGGCCTCCGGGGCGCAGGAGCGCCGGATTCCGGCCGGAAAGGTCGAGGACCGTGGATTCGACGCCGACGCGACAATCGCCGCCGTCGAGGATCATCGCGACCCGGCCGCCCAGCCCCTCCAGGACATGCGCGGCGCTGGTCGGACTGACCCGGCCGGACGGGTTGGCGCTGGGGCCCGCCACCGGTCGGCCGAAGGCCGTCAGCAGCGCCCGCGCCACCGGATGGGCGGGCACCCGGACCGCCACCGTGTCCAGGCCGGCCGTCGCCAGCAGGGAAACGCCGCCCTCCGGGCGTCGCGGCAGGACGAGCGTGAGCGGGCCCGGCCAGAACCGTTCCGCCAGCCGCCGGGCGCGATCGTCGAGACACGCGATGCGTTCGGCCGCCGCGACGTCCGCGACATGGGCGATCAGCGGATTGAAGCGCGGCCGTCCCTTGGCGGCGAAGATGGCGGCGACGGCGCGGTCGCTGGTCGCATCGCCGCCCAGGCCGTAGACGGTCTCGGTCGGGAAGGCGACGAGGCGGCCGTCGGCGAGGAGGCGCGCAGCCTCGGCGACCGCTGCGGCGGTCGGCGCGCGGATGATGTCGGCGGTGACAGAGGGCTCGGATCGGATCACGGTGCCATCATGTCGCCGTTCCGCGGCGCCCTCGCAAGTGCGGTTGACCGAATCCGGCGGCCTTTGGCAATCGTCCCCGCACGGCTGCCGAGCCGCGATCGGGTCCACGATCGGCCGCCTTCCGTCGCTCGTCCGCGCCCGGGGGCAGATGTGTCGTCAGTGCAGTCGTCGTTCGCTCCCTCGCTGGTGCAGCCCGCGCGCATCCCCGGGGTGGCGCTGTTCTTCGCGGCCGTGCTGGTTCTGCTGCTGGCGATCCGCCCGCCCCTGTCGGGCGCCTGCTTCGGCTTCGTCGACGATTATGTCCTCCTCGATGCGACGCGTCCGCTGCCCGACTGGCCGTTTCTCGGTTGGCTGGCCCAGGATGGCCGGCCGCTCTACGGCCTCCTTCTCAACATCGTCCTCGCACCGCTGCGCGACGTCTGCGACCTCGGGCTCCTCCGCCTCGTCAACGTCGCGCTGGAGGCGCTGATCGCGGCGCAGATCTTCGCCCTGGGGGTCCGCCACGCCTGGCCGCTGCCGGCTGCCGCGGCACTGGGCCTGATCGTCCTGGCGCTGCCGGGCTTCGCCGTGGCCGCCGCCTGGGCGACCCTGGTCGGTCCGCTGGTCGCGATCTCCCTCGGCCTCGCGGCGGCTGGATTGGCGCTGCCGTCATGGAGGGACGAGCGGCCTTCGCTGGGGCGCGCGGCGGCGGCGGCCTGCCTGCTGGCCGCCGCGCTCTCGATCTATCAGCCGGGGGCAATGGCGTTCGTCGCGGGCGTGGCGATCGGGCTGGTCCGCCGGCCCGCGACGGCGACGACGCTGCGTGTCGCGGTGGCCCCCGCGGCCGCGGTGTTCGTCGCGGTGGTCGCGGCCTATGCCCTGTTCGTGCTGGTGCTGCCGATGGCGGTGCCGGGCGGCCTGTCCGCGCGTGCCGCCCTCGCGCTCGACCCCTGGCACAAGCTGATCTGGTTTCTGGGCGTGCCGCTGCGCCAGGCGATCAACCTGTTCAACCTGCAGCCGGTGCCGCGCTTCGGCCTGGCCGTGCTCGCCGTCGTGGCGCTCGGCACGCTGGTGCGCCATCGCGACGTCGGGATCGCGGTGCTGGCGATGGCGGCGCAGGCCGGCCTCGTCGTGCTGGCGTTCCTGCCCAACCTCGCCGTGGCGGAGAGCTGGCCCGCGTTCCGCTCGAGCCTGCCGATGGCAATGACGCTGGCGGTGCTCGCCGCCGCGGCCGTCCTGGCGCTCGTCGAACTGCTGCCGCGGCGCATGGCGGCGGCATCGGCACCGCTGCTGCTGGCGCTCGTCGCCGCCTACGGCTTTGCCGCCAGCGCGAACGCCGCCGGACGCGGGCTGGTACGCATCCAGCGCGAGGAGTGGCGGATCCTGGTGGATTCGCTGCGGGCGTTGCGGCCGCCGCGACCGGGTGAGACGGCCGAGCCGGTCGTGCTGGTGCCGGCCTTCTCGGTTCCCGGCTGCCTCGCCTGGCAGCGCTTCGACGAGTTCGGCCTGCCCTCGAGTGCGCGCCCCTGGTCGGCCCACGCCATGCTTCGCCACGCCTGGCGCCAGGTCCATGGCGAGGCGCCCGCGCCGCGCTTCGTCGTCCTGCCGCCCGGCGCCCCCCCGCCGCCCGGCGCACCGATGATCGATCTTGCAGGCGCACTCGCGGCGCGCGCACGGGCGATCTGCGGCGCCTAGATCGGCACCACGCCGGGGCGGCCGTCCTCGATCGCGAAGGCGGCGAGGGGGCTGACTGCGGAATCGGCCTCGAAGGGGTCGTCGACGGCGAACAGGTCGGCGCGGGCCGAGCCTTTCTCCAGCGTCATCCGGACATAGCCGCGCTTGTCGCCGCGGGCGTAGCGGATGTGCGGGTTCTCGGCGAGGCCCGTGCGGATCGTGCTCTCGCTCGGCCCCTGCGAGCTGATCGAGGTGCCGACGATCTCGCTGGCGAGGGTGGGCGAGGCCGGGTCGTCGAAGTCCTGCTTGAGGTCGGCCGCCCAGAAGGCATGGACGTCGCCGCTGATGACGACGGGATTGGCGGGGCGGCCGGCGGCGATGGCGCCGAGCAGCCGCTCGCGGGCGGCGGGATGGCCGTCCCAGCCGTCCATCCAGAAGCTCTTGCCCTCGCCGGCCTTGCGGTCGAGTTCGGCCATCAGGGTCTGCTGCGCGACGATGGTCCAGCGCCCCTGCGCGTCGGCCATGCGCTCGGCGAACCAGCGCTCCTGCTCGGCGCCGAGCATGGTGCGCGCGGCATCGCCGCGCTCGGAGCAGTCGGCGGTGGTGCTCGTGCGGCCGCCGCCGCAGGGCGGATGCGAGCGGTACTGCCGGTCGTCGAGCAGCGTCAGGTCGAGCATGTCGCCGAACCGATAGCGGTCATAGATGCGCATGGCACTGCCGCTCGGCGCGGCCGCCATCGGCAGCGGCATGTGCTCCCAGTAGCACTGATAGGCGGCGGCGCGGACGCGGAGGAACTGCTCGGGATCGGCCATCCGCGGCGAGCGGTCGCCGGTATAGTCGTTGGCCACCTCGTGATCGTCCCAGATCGCCACCCAGGGGGCGGCCGCGTGGGCCGCGCGAAGGTCGGGGTCGGACTTGTAGAGCGCCCAGCGGTCGCGGAACTCCCACAGTTCGGTCGGGATGGCGGCGTTGTGGCGGCGGACATGCCGGCGGCCCCAGGACATCTCGTAGATGTAGTCGCCGAGATGGACGACGAGGTCGAGCTCGTCGGCCGCCATGTGGCGGTAGGCCGAGAAGTACCCGTGCTCGTACATCTGGCAGGAGGCGAAGGCGAAGCGGAACCGTTCCAGGGGCGCGCCCGCGGCGGCGGCCGTTCGGGTGCGGCCGACGGGGCTCTCGGTCCCCATGGCGCGGAAGCGGTACCAGTAGGGTCGGCCCGGCTCCAGCCCCGCCGGCTCGGCATGGACGGTGTGGCCGTGGGCAGGAACGGCATCGAAGGTGCCGCGCCGGACGATGCGCTCGAACCGCTCGTCGGCCGCCACCTCCCACTCGACGGGGACGGACTGGTCGGGCATCCCGCCGCCTTCGAGCGGCTGCGGCGCGAGCCGGGTCCACAGCACCACCCGGTCCGGGCGCGGGCAGCCGGATGCGACGCCGAGGGTGAAGGGGTCGGCCGACTGCGCCCGCCCGTGGCGCAGCACGGCGAGCGGCGCGAGAAGCGCCGCGCCGGCGAGCAGGCGACGGCGGGAGATCCGGAACGAGGTCGGGCGCATGGACGTCAGCCTCCGTCGCGTTCGAGGATCGCGAGGTCCGGCCGGTCGGTGGTGATCTGGCGGATCGGCTGGCCCATCCAGTGATGGATCTCGTCGACCGTGTCGGTCATCCGGACGCCGACCCGGTCGCTGCCGATGCGGCGCACGAACCAGTCGGGGGCGACCGTCATCAGGTTGCGCTCGACGGCGATCCGGCAGCCTTGGAGCGCAAGGAAGCGGTCGAGCATCGGCCCGACGCCGCCCATCATCTCGGCCGAGCGGCGGTCGACGGAGGCAAGGAGGCCGGCCTTCGGGTCGATCGTGCGGATCGTCTCCAGCACCTCGGGCGCGAAGCTGGTGAAGAGCGTGCACCCACGTCGACCAGCCGTGGCAACGGCAGGGCGGCGTTGGCTACAGATTCGAAGGTCGGCACGATGCGCACCTCGACGGGCAGCAGAGGGAAGCCAAGATCAGCCAGAATGCCGCCATCCGCCAGGGGAGTTCCGGATTGCCGTCCAATCCCACCTCGCGCGAGACTGCCGCCTCGCGCACCGTTTCCTCCAGCCTCTCGGAAGGGTCGTCCATCACTCCCTGATCCCGTCGAAGACTGCCTCGAGCGAGATCACGCTGCTGAACGCTTGTTTTCAGTCAGGTGACAGGACAAAGAAGCCAATACCGAGTCCGGCAGTGAAACACCCGTGGTGCGCACCAGCGTCCTGGCGCCCCTCTACTCCGCTCGGATGACGGATGTCATTGTCGAGGATGATGCCGTTTCTCATCCCGAATGAAATCGCGGGATGCAACGCCGGTGCGAGGGTATGATGGAAGACGAGATCGGTCTCGCGACGCGGGCGGCCTGGATGCACTATGCCGGCGGCCTCACCCAGTCCGAGGTGGCCGAGCGTCTCGGCGTCACCCGGCTCAAGGCCCATCGTCTCGTCGCCCGTGCCGTGCGCGACGGCCTGGTCCGCGTCTTCATCGATGGCGAGGTCGCCGAGTGCGCGCAGATGGAGGGCGTGCTCGCGGCCGCGCATGGCCTCGACTCCTGCCGCGTCGTCCCCGCGCTCGACGACGACCCGCTGCCGATCAAGGCGCTCGGGATCGCCGGCGCGCAGTACCTGAAGAGCGTGCTCGAGCGCGACGAGGACACGCTGATCGGCGTCGGCCACGGCCGTACGCTGGCGGCATGCGCCGACAACCTCTTGCGCATGGCGCTGCGCCGCACCCGCTTCGTCTCGCTGCTCGGTGGCCTGACGCGCAGATATTCGGCCAATCCGCACGACGTGATCTACCGCCTGGCCGATCGCACCGGAGCGGAGGCCTACGTCCTGCCGGTGCCGTTCGTCGCCAACACGATCGAGGACCGTGCGGTGCTGATGGCCCAGCGCGGAGTGAAGGAGGTCTTCGACCTGGCACGGCGCGCCAGCCTGCTATTCGTCGGGCTCGGTGCCGTCGAGAAGCAGGCATCGCTGATCGCCACCGGCATGCTCGATCGCGCCGAGATGGAGCAGGTCCGCCGCGACGGCGGCTGCGGCGAGGTGCTCGGCTGGTTCTTCGACCGTGCCGGCCGGCCGGTCGAGACGGAGGTCAGCCGTCGCACGCTGACTCTCGACCTGGAGGATCTGCGGCGCAGCCGGATGGTCGCGATCGCCGGCGGCGTCGGCAAGGTCGACGCCATCGCATCCATCCTGGCGAGCGGCTTGCTCAAGGGGCTCGTCACCGACGAACGCACGGCCCGCAGCCTGGTCCAGCGCGTCGAGCAGCCGCGCGGGCCGGGCCGCCGACTCCACGAATGACGCAACCGATCGCCGTGCGGTTCGATGCGGGTATCGCTGCGAGCAAGGCTGTCCGATTCGTGTCGGACGGCACCGACCCCGCCGCTGTCGCCGTGGAACCTGTCCGAAATCATCGTTGCTCTGCCCCTCGCCGGCGCGTCACCGCGCTCGGCCGTCTATGCCGCCGCGCGGCCGGCCGAGAAGGCCCGGTGCTACATTGCGGGCGCGCCAGCCCTGCAACTTTGCCGAGGAGTGACCGGATTGGACAAGGAAGAGCGCGCGCTGCGCCAGGGGATCATCGACAATTGCCGGTGGATGAACGCCTCGGGCATCAACCAGGGTGCCTCGGGCAACATCTCGGCGCGCTGGGGGGACCGGATGCTGGTGACGCCGAGCGCCACTCCGTATGACCAGCTTACGCCCGACCTCATCTGCTCGATCGTGATCGCCGACGACAGCGGCGACTGGGAAGGGCCGCTCAAGCCCTCGACCGAATGGCGCTTCCACCGCGACATCCTGCGGGCCCGGCCGGATGCCGGCGCGGTCGTCCACACCCATTCGACCTTCGCCACGGCGCTGGCCATCGCGCGGCGCGAGATTCCGTCCTGCCACTACATGGTCGCGGCCTTCGGCGGCGACGAGATCCGCTGCGCCGACTATGCCACCTATGGCACGCCCGAGCTGTCGGCGAACGCGCTGAAGGCGCTGGAGGGGCGCAACGGCTGCCTGCTCGCCAACCACGGCATGATCGCGATGGGCGCGAACCTCGACAAGGCGATGTGGCTGGCGGTCGAACTGGAGACGATCGCCAAGCAGTACTATCACGCGCTGCTGCTCCCGGGCGGGCCGATGCTGCTGTCGCCCGAGCAGATCGCCGATGCGCGGCGTGGTTTCGCGACCTATGGCCTGCAGGACCGCAAGCCGACCTGAAGACGCCGCCGACGACCGCAACGGTCGATCTGGCGGTCGTCGGCGGCGGGATCGACGGCGCCGGCATCGCGCGCGACGCGGCAAGCCTCTCGGTCGTCCGGCCTGAGAAGGATGGCTGAGCGTGACGGCCAAGCGCGACCGCTTCCGCGCCCGTCCTCGGCATTGAGGTCGCATCCGCGACCGGCGCGGCACCGAGGTCGCATCCGCGGCCGGGCGGAGTATGATCGGCGCCACGTCCCGATCATCCCCGCCAGCGGGAGCCTCCATTGCCTCTCACCGTCTCCATCCTCGATCAGTCGATCGCGGCCGCCGGCCGCCCGCAGGGCCAGGCGATCCGCGACACGATCGCGCTCGCGCGCCACTGCGAGGCGCTCGGCTATCATCGCTTCTGGGTGTCCGAGCACCACAACCACCCGACCATCGTCGGCTCGGCCCCGGAAATCCTCATCGCGGCCATCGCCGCCACGACCGACCGCATCCGCGTCGGCAGCGCCGGCGTGATGCTGCCGCACTATTCGGCCTACAAGGTGGCCGAGCAGTTCCGCGTTCTGGACGCCATCGCGCCCGGCCGCATCGATCTCGGGCTCGGGCGGGCGCCGGGATCGGACGGGCGCACCGCCTTCGCCCTCAACCCGCTCGCCAACGAGCGGCCCGACCAGTTCCCGAGCGACGTGCGCGACATCCAGTGCTGGCTGGCGGGCGAGCCGCTGCCCGAGGGGCATCCCTTCGCCGCCGTCCAGGCCTATCCCCAGGGCGAGACGGTGCCGGAGGTCTGGATTCTCGGCAGCTCGGACTTCGGGGCGCGGGTCGCGGCCCATTTCGGGCTGCCCTACAGCTTCGCCTGGTTCTTCACCGACGGCCGGGGCGGCCAGCAGGCGCTCGACCTCTATCGCAGCGGCTATCGTCCGAGCCCGCGCCATCCGGCACCGCGCGCCGGCATCTGCGTCTGGGCGCTGGCGGCCGACACGGAGGAGGAGGCGCAGTACCATTTCACCCCCCGCGCCCGCTGGCGGCTGTTCCGCGACCGCGGCATCTTCCTGGCGCTGGAATCGCCGGAGGCGGCCGCCGCCCATACCTATTCCGAGATGGAGCAGGCGCGGATCGCCGAGATGCGGCAGAACGCCTTCGTCGGGACCGGCCCCGCGGTCGGCGAGCGCATCCGCGACCTCGCCCGCCGTCTCGCGCTGGACGAGATCGCCATCGTCACCTGGGCCCATGACGAGCGCGCCCGCCATCGCAGCTACGAGCTGCTGGCGCGCGAGCTGCTGCCCGTCTCCGCCTGAATCCTGCCTTCGCTCCATCCCAATCCGAGGCCCTATGCGCATCGAGATCCTCTGCACCGGCGACGAAGTCCTGAGCGGCAAGATCGTCAACAGCAACTTCAGCTATATCAGCCAGAAGCTGGAGGATTTCGGTCTCCAGGTGATCTGGGGCACGACGGTCGGCGACGATCGCGACAGCCTGATGGCGGCCTTCCGCCTGGCCGCGGGCCGGGCCGACGCCGTCATCGTCAATGGCGGCCTGGGGCCTACCGTCGACGACCTGTCGCAGGAGATGGCAGCCAAGGCGGCAGGGGTCGAGCTGGTGCTGAGCGAGGAATGGCTGGCCCGCATGGAAGAGTACTTCCAGCGCCGCAGCCGCATCATGCCGCCCAACAACCGCAAGCAGGCGATGCTGCCGGCGACGGCCGAGATCCTCGACAACCCGGTCGGCACCGCCTGCGGCTTCGCGCTCGACATCGCGGGCGCGCGCTTCTTCTTCACCCCCGGCGTCCCGCGCGAGCTGCGCCGGATGCTGGAGGACCAGATCATCCCGCGCCTCCTGAAGATGAGCGGCGTGCAGGCGGTGATCCATCTCAAGCGCTTCCACTCCTACGGCATCGGCGAATCCCGCGCCGACACGATGCTGGCCGGCCTGGAGGAGCTGGCGCCCGACGGCAGCGTGAAGCTCGGCTTCCGCGCCCACTATCCGCAGCTCGAGACCAAGATCACCGTCCGCGGGCGCGACATGGACGAGGTCCAGCGCAAGCTGGAGCCGGTGACCGCCTTCGTGCGCGAGCGGCTCGGCAACTTCATCGTCGCCGAGGACGATCGGACGCTGGAGGGCGAGGTGCTGGCGGCCCTGGTGGCTGCGGGCGGCACGCTCACCGTCGCCGAGACCTTCACCGGCGGCCAGATCGCCGCCCGCTTCGCGCCGCAGCCGGGGGCCGAGCGCGTGCTGCGCCGCGCCGTCGCCAGCCGCGATCCGGATCAACTCGCCGCGGCCGCCGGCCTGCCGGCCCTGCCGGAAGACGATGCGGCGGTCGCGGTCGCGGTCGCCCGGGGCATCGCGGCGGCCAGCGGTGCCAGCCACGCGCTCGCCGTCCTGGTCGCCCTCGACGAGGGCAGCGACCGCATCGATCTCGGCGGCACCATCCGGATCGCGATCGTCGCCGGCGACCGCGTCGAGACGCGCGAGGCACGGGTGCTGGGCGGGCGGGAATGGGTGCGGCTGGGCGCGACCGAGATGGGGCTCGACTGCCTGCGCCGCTTCCTCCTCGGCCTGCCGGTCGCCGAGCGCATCGACTTCGAGAAGGGGTGAGTGCGCCGGAGCGAGAGTTCCGCATGATGAAAATTGGGACCGATTGTGGCACCCGCGGCACGATATTGCCGCTTGACCGACAGGCGGCGGGGCCGGCCTACTTCCCGACTGCCGCAGCACTCGGTGGAGTCCCGCTCGCCATGTCGACCGATCTTGCAACGCTCGAGCGCCCGCCGGCGCGGGTGTCCCCGTCCTCGCCGCATGTCTGGCTCGGCCCCGATCTCCGCGATGCGGATTTCGTCGTCCGCCTGCCGGATGAATGCCTTGCCGAACTCGACGCCGTGGTGGCGGAGCAGCGCAAGGCGCCGGTGCCGACGCTGATCCTGCTGCCCGAACATTTCGCGATGTCCGCCTGCCGGCAATGGATGGCCGGGATCAAGCAGCGCCTCGACGAGGGGCTCGGCTTCGTCATCCTCGACCGGCTGCCGGTCGACCGCTGGTCCAAGCGCGAGCTGACCGACATCTACTGGCTGATCGGCAGCCTGCTGGAGCCGCCGGTGGCGCAGGACTGGCCCGGCACGATGATCTACGACGTCCGCCATGACGGACAGCCCTACACCGGCGAGACGCGCACCGCGCTGACGCCCGAGGGGCTCGACATGCACAATGACAGCTCGATGGGCGAGGCGCCGCCGAACTACATCAGCCTCTTGTGCCTCAACACCGCCAAGTCGGGCGGCAAGAGTTCGCTGTCCAGCGCCTACGCGGCCCATGTCCATTTCCAGGACCGCCATCCCGACCTGCTGGCGCGCATGTACCAGCCCTTCTACCGCCATCACCAGGAGTACCAGGCACCCGATGCCGGGAAGAGCAACTGGTATCCGATCTTCGGGATCGAGCCGGACGGCGGCCTGCGCATCCGCTTCAACGCCCGAGTCATCCGCCGCGGCTATGCCAAGACCGGCCGGGTGCTGGACGAGGCGGGGGTGCAGTCGGTCGAGATGCTGGACGGCTTCCTCGGCAACCCCGAGTACCGCCACGACTTCTTCATGGAGCCGGGGCAGATGCAGATCCTGAACAACCGCTTCATCGTCCATGGCCGCACGCCCTATGTCGACCATGACGAGCCGGAGAAGCGCCGCCACCTGCTGCGCCTCTGGCTGCGCAAGGGCGACCGCCGCCAGTTCCGCGGCTGATACGGCCGCAGCGTCGCGGTTTGGAAGGGGCCGCCGGAGCGATCCGGCGGCCCCTTTCCTTATGTGATGAAGCCGAGCAGGCGCGGCACGAACAGCGTCAGTTCGGGGAAGACCGCGAGCAGCAGCAGCACGCCCGCGATCGCCGCGATGAAGGGCAGCAGCGGCGGGACGAGCTTTTCCATGGGCAACCCGCTCACCGCCATGCCGACGAAGAGGCAGAGGCCGACCGGCGGGGTGACGTGCCCGATCGCCGAGGCCACGACGCAGACCAGCCCGAAATGGATCGGGTGGACGCCGATCGCCTCCGCCACCGGCAGCAGCACCGGCACCGTCACCAGGATGATCTCGGACGGCGTGAGGAAGGTGCCGAGGATGAGGTAGAGGAAGATCACCATGAAGATGAAGATGAACCAGTGCGGCGCGATCTGCGAGATCGCCTCGGCGACCATGAAGGGGAACTTCGAGTAGGTCAGGACCCAGCCGAAGGCGCCGACGAAGCCGATGATGAGGCCGATGACGCCCGAGAGGCGGGCGGAGTCGGCGAAGATCGCCGGCAGCTCGCGCCAGGAGGGCTGGCGGTAGAAGATCGGCGGCACGACCAGCGCATAGACCGCGGCGACGGCGGCGGCCTCGGTCGGCGTGAAGATGCCGAAGAGGATGCCGCCCATGATGATGATCGGGATCATCAGGGCCGGCGTCGCGGCCCACAGGACGCGCAGGAACTGGCGCAGGGTCGGCGGCTGTTCGCGCGGATAGTTGCGCTTGCGCGAGATGACGAAGACCGGGATCGCCATGCCGAGACCGACGAGCAGGCCCGGAATGACCCCGGCGGCGAACATCGCAGCCACCGACTGGTCCGCCATCCAGGCATAGATGACGGCGATGATGGAGGGCGGGATGATCGGCGCGACCACCGCGGTCGCCACCGTCAGGGCCGTGGCGAAGTCGCGGTCGTAGCCCTTCCGCTCCATCTGCGGGATGAGGAAGGTGCCGAGCGCGGCGACATCGGCCACCGCTGACCCCGAGATGCCGCCGAAGACCATGCTGTCGGCGACATTGACGTAGGCCAGACCGCCACGGAAGCGGCCGACGACGGCCGTCGCGAGGTCGATGATGACGCGGGCCACGCCACCGCGCGCCGCGATGTTCCCGGCGAGGATGAAGAGGGGGGCTGCGAGCAGCAGGTAGGAATCCGACAGGAGCCCGACGAACCGGGTCGGCACGATGATCGGGTTGAGCACCGGGTAGAAAATGGCCGCGCCGAAGGCCCCGACCCCGAGCGCGATCGAGATCGGCGTCCCCAGCAGGATGAAGACGACGAAGACGATCAGGAGCGTTTCGGCCATAGCGCCCTCACGGCTTTCGCGAGCTGGAGGACCAGCGGCACGAGGATCAGGGCCGCGCCGACCGGCACGGCCACGAAGACGTAGCCGAGCGGCAGCTCGAGCCCGGCGCTGGTCTGCAGCTGGGCGTTGGGCACCAGCGTCCAGCTCAGCTTGATGAGATAGAGGAAGACCCAGATGCAGGCCGACAGCGATACGATCCGGGTGATCGCCTGTCCCTTCGGTCCGAAGCGCAGGACGAAATAGTCGAGCGCCGTATGCTCGCCGCGCCACATCGCCGCCGCCGACCCGATCATGACCAGCCAGATGAAGAGGTAGCGCGGGATCTCCTCCAGCCCGTCGATCACCGTCAGGCCGAGATAGCGGAAGACGACCTGGACGAAGACCGCGAACGTCATGACGGCGAGGATGAGGCCGCCGACGAGGCCGAGCCCGTCATAGATGCGCGTAAGAACGCCCGGCGGCGGGCCCTCCCGGGGCCCGCCGCCGCCATGGTTCTGCGCCATGGCGCTACTTCACCGCCAGGATATGGTCGACGATCTTGCGCGCGTCCTTGCCGGCCGGGGTCGCATAGAAATCCTCGTAGACGCTCTTGGTCGCGTCGCGGAAGGGGCCGGCGTCGGGCTTGGTGATGGCGACGCCCTTGGCGCGCACGTTGTCCTGGATGGACTTGTCCTCCTCCAGGATGAACTTGCGGTTGAAATCCCGCGTCGACGCCCAAGCGTCCGTGATCGCCTTCTTGCCGGCGGCGTCCTGCTTGGCCCAGCTGCCCTTGGCCATGATGAGGGCGATCGCCTGATGGGTGTGGCGGACGTCGGCGACGTTCTTCACGATGTCGTAGAACTTGTTGTGGTAAAAAGTATTCACGCCGCCTTCGGCGAACTCGATGACCCTGGTCTGCAAGGCCGTCGCGACTTCGGGGAAGGCGATCGGCGTGGAGATCATGCCGAGCGCCTTGAAGGTCGCCACCAGGATCTTGTCTTCCTGAACCCGGATCTTCTTGCCCTTGACGTCGGCGATCGAGTTGATCGGGTGATGGCCGTAGATGCCGCGATAGCCGGCGGCGATGAAGCCGACGAGCTTCAGCCCCTTCTTGTCGAGCACGCCCGAATAGTACTTCACGACGGTGTCGTCGCCGTCGAGCGTCTTGAAGAGGTGCTGATAGTCCCGGAAGATGTAAGGTAGCTGGAAGACCGACATTTCCGGGATCAGCGTCGACAGCGGTGCGGTCGTGATCGGACCGAAGTCGACGGCGCCAAGCTGGATCTGCTGGGCGACTTCGCGCTCGCCGCCCAGCGCGCCGGAATGGTGATGCGCGACCTTGATCTTGCCGCCCGAGAGTTCGGCCAGCTTGTCGATGAAGTGCTGGGCTGCTACCGAAGTGCCGTGCTTGGGCGGATTGACGTTGCCCATGCTGAGGTCTTGCGCCAGGACCGCCGAGCCTGCCGAAAATGCCAGAAGGGCAGCCACGCCCATTCCGGCAACGCGTGCCGAGTAAGCCACCATGTGTTCCTCCCATGACCGCATCGCCGGACGCAGCCGTTGCCGGTGCCGGCCGGGTATGCTCCCGGCTCCGCGCCCGCTGTTGTCCCGCAATCGATCTCCGGCAGGCCGGGGATTACGGTGATTTCATCTTTCGGGATTCGCAGTTCAGGGGTCAAGCGGCGAACTGCGAATGCCAGGCGATCGTCAGTCGCCGCCGTAGCCGCCGCCGCCCGACGTCTCCATGACCACGCGATCGCCCGCGCGGAGGTCGAGATTCGCCTTGCCGCGCAGTTCCAGGGATTCCCCCTCGCGGTGGAGGGTGGCCCGGAAGGGCAGGCCCGGCGCACCGCCGGCAAGGCCATAGGGCGGCACGACGCGGCGCTCGAACATCGTCGTCAGCGACAGCCCGTCCGCCAGCACCGTGTACCCGCGGACCATGCCGTCGCCGCCGCGGTGGCGGCCCTGGCCGCCGGATGCGGGACGCAGGCGCTGCTCGTCGACGCGCAGCTGGTATTCCGCCTCGACGATCTCGACCGGCGTGTTCATCGTGTTGGTCAGGTGGACGCGCACGACCGGCTGCCCGTCGCGGTCGATGCGGGCCCCTTCGCCGCCGCCATGGGTCTCGTAGAAGGTGCCGATCGCGCCGTCGCGCCGCCGCCCGCCGAAGATCAGCAGTCCCGCCGTGGTCGAGCCGCCGGCCGTCAGGCGCTCCGCCACGGCGCCGGCGAGCGCCAGCATGATGGCGTCGACCGCACGCTGCGAGGTCTCGTGGTTGCCGCCGACGACGGGGCGGTCGATGCCGGGTTCGAGGATCGAGCCGGGCCGTGTCACCACCTCCAGCGCCCGGTAGCAGCCGCCGTTGGGCTGGATCTCGGGTCCGGCCACCGCCTTGATGGCGTAGTAGACCGCGGCCATGGCGACGAAGGGCGTCGTGTTGAGCGGACCTGCCACGGCGTCGTCGGTGCCCGAGAAGTCGAACCGTGCGCGGTCTCCCGCGATCTCGACGCGGACGCGGATGGCGGCCGGCCGCCCGCCGGGGCCATCGTCGTCGAGGAAATCCTCGCCCTCCCAGACGCCGTCGGGCAGGCCGGTGATGGCCTCGCGCATCTGCGCCTCGGAGAGGTCGTCGAGGCGGTCGAGGGCGGCGCGGATGGTGGCCGCGCCATGCTCCTGGCAGAGCCGCTCGAGCCGGATCTCCGCCGCCCGCGTGGCGGCCACCTGGGCCAGCAGGTCGCCCTCGCGCTCGGCCGGTCCGCGCAGGTTGGCGAGGAGGAAGTCGCGCTTCTCGGCGTCGATGCCTTCGGCGGTGACGAGGCGCAGCGGCGGGATGCGCACGCCCTCCTGCCAGGTCTCGGTGGCGGCCGCGAAGTAGCTGCCGGCCCAGGCACCGCCGATGTCGCCCCAATGGGCAAGGCTGACGGCAAAGGCGAAGAGGCGGCCCTCGAGGAAGATCGGCCGGATCGCCTTGACGTCCGGCAGGTGGTTGCCGCCGACCTCGGGCAGGTTGAGGAACCAGACGTCGCCCGGCCGCAGCCGCTCGGCCGGCACCCGTTCCAGGAACTTCTTCACCGTGAAGCTCATGACGCCGAGATGGATCGGGATGTCGCGGCCCTGGGCGATGAGGTCGCCCTTGTGGTCGGTGATCGCCGAGGACAGGTCGCCCGCCTCGCGCAGCAGCGGCGACCGCGCCGAGCGCATGACGACGAAGGACATTTCCTCGGCCGCCGCGGTCAGCGCGTGGCGGATGACCTCGACGGTGAAGGGATCGACGGTGTTCCTCATCGGGTGGTCTCGCGGATCCGGAGATGGCCCATGGCGTCGGCGCCGACCGTCCAGCCGGGCGGCACGACGATGGTGGACCAGGCATCTTCGACGATGACGGGGCCGTCGAAGCGCCAGCCGGGCGGCAGCTGGTCGCGGTCGAAGCGCGGCGTCTGGTGCGGTGCGGCCGGCTCGAACCAGCCGGGCGCGGTCGAGATCGGCCGCGGTGCGGCGGCCGGCACGGGCACGGCGCCGAAGCGCGTCTGGCGCGGTACCGAAGCGCGCATCCGCAGGCTCTGCATCTCCCAGTGCTCGGGCGTGGCGTAGCCGTAGATGTCCTGGTGGCGGCGCCGGAAATCGGCCCCCAGCCGGTCGAGGTCGAGCGGCAGCGCGAACGGAACCTCGACGGCGTAGCTCTGCCCGACATAACGGACGAGGGCTGTCCGCTCGACCGTGACCGTGTCGGTCGCATGTCCCTGGCGCAGCAGGGGCTCGGTCAGGCCGGCCAGCATCCCGTCATGGAGGGCCTGGAACCGTTCGCCGTCCCAGGCCTGGCTGAGGAGGCGGACCGCCTGCTGCTGGGTGTAGCTCATGTCGGCGACGACGCAGCCGAGCGCGGAAAAGGCCGACGAGAAGCGCGGGACCAGGATCTCGGCGATGCCGAACTCCTTGGCGAGGCCGACGGCGTGCATCGGCCCTGCGCCGCCGAAGGCCAGCAGGGTGCATTGCCGGCCGTCGACGCCGCGCTCGACGGTGACGCGGGCCAGCGCGCGGACCATCGCGGCGTTGGCGACGCGCTGGACGCCGAGCGCCAGTTCGACGACGCCGACGCCGAGCTGACGGGCCAGCGGGCGCAGGGCGGCGTCGGCCGCGGCGACGTCCAGCGTGATCGCCCCGCCCAGGCGCTTGGCGGGGTCGAGGTAGCCCAGCACTGCATTCGCGTCGGTCACGGTCGGACGGGTGCCGCCGCGGCCATAGGCGGCGGGGCCAGGGTCGGCGCCGGCGCTCTCGGGCCCGATGGTGAGGCCGCCCGTGCCGTACTGGACGAGCGAGCCGCCACCGGCGCCGATCGATTCGACCGCGACCATGGGCTGGCGGACCGGCCGCCCGGCGAGCTTGGAGTCGGTCGATATCTCGGCCGCGCCGCCGACCACGAGGCAGACGTCGGTGGTGGTCCCGCCCATGTCGAAGCTCAGCACCCGGTCGAGCCCGAGCTCGCCCGCGACGCGGGCTGCGGCCGACACGCCGGCGGCCGGACCGGACAGCGCCATGGCGAGCGGCCGGCGCGCGGAGGCTTCCGGCGAGGCCATGCCGCCGGCCGAATGCATGACGTGCAGTCGCGCGCCCTTCACCTCGCGCTGCAGCCGGTCGAGATAGCGGGCGGCGATCGGCATGACCGAGGCGTTGAGGACCGTCGCCGCGGTGCGCTCGAACTCGCGCGTCTCCGGGTTGACGAGATGCGACAGCGACAGGAACGGCGCGACCCCGTCCAGCGCCGCCGCCATCGCCTGCTCGTGGGCCGGATTGGCGTAGGCGTGCAGCAGCGAGACGGCGACGCTCTCGACGCCCGTCGCGCGCACCGCTTCGGCGGCGGCGGCGAGTGCGGCGGCATCCGGCACCAGCACCGGATTGCCGGCATGGTCCAGGCGCTCGGCGAGGCCGACCCGGCGCGCCGGCGGCACCTGGGCCGGTCGGCGCGGCAGCGCGTCGAGGCGGTAGAGGTGCTGGCGGCCGGCGCGGCCGATGTCGAGCACGTCCTCGAAGCCCCGGGTGGTGACGAGCGCCACCGGCTCGACCCGGTCCTCGACGATCGCGTTCGTCACCAGCGTCGTGCCGTGGACGAGGTCGTCGACCAGGGCCGGGTCGAGCTCCGCCGCGGTGAGCGCCGCCTGGATGCTGGCGACGGGATCGGCCCGGCGGGTCGGAACCTTGATCGAGCGGACCTCGCCGGTGCCGGGGTGGAGGGCGACGAGGTCGGTGAAGGTGCCGCCGATGTCGATGCCGACCTGCCAGCCGGGTTCAGTAGGCATTGGCGCGGTTCAGCTTGAGCAGGCGATGGGCTCCGGACGTGATTGGCGGGTGGCGCGGCGCTTCGCCGGCGGCGAGGCAGCTCGGCAGGCATTCGATCATCGCGTCATAGTTCGGCTGGTGGAAGAAGACGAGGCTGATCCGCCGGCTGACGGCCGCGTCCGTGCGGGGCGGATTGCCGACCCGATGCAGGGTCGAGACCCAGCGGTCGTTGGTCCACATCGCCATCAGGTCGCCGATGTTGACCACGAAGCAGTCGGGGTTCGGCCGTACGTCGATCCAGGTGCCGTCGGTGCGGCGCACCTGCAGGCCGCCGGGCCGGTCCTCGGCATGGAGGATCGTCAGGCTGCCATAGTCGGTATGGGCGCCGGCGCGCAGCTGCCCGTCCGTTGGCCCGGCCTCCTGGGCGGGGTAGTTGATGAGGCGCAGGCTGCCGCACTGGCGGTCGATCTTGTCGGCGAAGAAGCCTTCCGGCAGGTCGAGGGCGACCGCGAAGAGCCGCATCAGATCGGCGGCGAGACGCTCCATCGCCCGGAAATAGGCCGTGAAAGTGTCCCGCAGCTCGGGCGGCCGTTCCGGCCAACGGTTGGCCGCGAAATGCGGGAAGGCCTCGGGCCGGGTGAAATAGGGATCGTCCGAGGTGTCGACCGGCCCGATGCCGAGATATTCCTTGTAGTCGGGAGCCGATGCCGCGCCCAGGCTCTTGCCGAGGCTTTCCTCTCCGACGGCGCCCCAGCCGCGGTTGAAGGCGGGCGCGGCGCGGGCGACCTTCTCCTTCTCTTCGCGCGGCAGGTCGAAGAAGCCGCGCGCCTGGTCGCGGGTCGCCGCCACCAGCCCGGCCGGCACGCCGTGGCCGACGATGGTGAGGAACCCGACCTCGCGGCAGGCGCGGTCGATCGCCTGCCCGATCCCGGCCGCCGCGCCCGGCCGGCCGGCGAGGAAGGGCGCGATGTCGATGGTCGGAACGGCGGCGGCGAGGGCGGTGGTGTCGGGCATGGCGATCAGGCTCCGAGATAGGCCTCGCGCACCCGCGGGTGCCGGGCAAGGTCGCGCGCCGGGCCGTCGAGCACGATGCGGCCATTCTCGATGACGTAGGCGCGGTGCGCCACCTCGAGCGCCAGGACGGTGTTCTGCTCGACCAGCAGCACGGTGACGCCGTCGCCGTTGATCTCGGCGATGCGGCGATAGACCTCCTCCGACAGGCGCGGCGCGAGGCCCAGCGACGGCTCGTCCAGCAGCAGCATCCGCGGCCGGGCCATCAGCGCGCGGCCGATCGCCAGCATCTGCTGCTCGCCGCCGGACAGCGACCAGCCGAGTTGCCCCGCCCGCTCCTGGAGGCGCGGGAACAGCGCGAAGACCCGCTCGAGGTCGCCGGCCGCGCTCATGCCGCGGCGGCGCCAGATGGTGGTGGCGACGTCGAGGTTCTCCATCACCGTCAGGCCGGGGAAGATGCGCCGGCCCTCCGGCACATGGGCGATGCCGCGTCGCACACGGCTTTCGGCGGAGCTGCGGCCGAGCGCCTCGCCGCGGAAGCGCACCTCGCCGCCTTTTGGTCGATGCAGCCCGGAGATGGTGCGCAGGAGGGTCGTCTTGCCGGCGCCGTTGGCGCCGAGCAGCGCCACCACTTCGCCTTCGCCGACCGTGAGGGAGATGCCGTGCAGCGCGTCGATCGCGCCGTAGGCGACGGCGAGGCGCTCAATCTCCAGCATGGCGGTATCCGTGCCCGAGATAGGCTTCCAGGACCTTGGGGTCGCCGCGCACCTCGGCGGGGGTGCCCTCGGCAATCTTCTCTCCGAAATGGATCACGGCGATGCGGTCGGCGACGCGCATGACGAGCCCCATGTTGTGTTCGACCAGGAGGATCGTCAGCCCGTCCCGGCGCAGGCCCAGAAGAACCTCGCGCAGGCGCTCGACCTCGCCCGAATTGAGCCCGGCGGCCGGCTCGTCGAGCAGCAGCAGCTTGGGTTCGGAGACGAGTGCGCGGGCGATCTCGACCATGCGCTGGCGGCCGTAGGGCAGGGCACCCACCAGCCGGTCGGCGTCGTCGATCAGCCCCAGCGTCTCCAGCAGGCCGCGGGCGCGGGAACGGATCTCGGCCGTACGCCGCGCCGCCACACCGCCCGTGATGGCCGACCAGACGGATTGCGGCAGGCGATGGTGCGCGCCGACCAGGACGTTCTCGATCACGGTGAGCCGGTGGAAGAGACGCCCGTTCTGGAAGGTGCGGACCATGCCCGCGGCGGCGATGACATGGGCCGGCGCATCGGTGATGGTCCGGTCGGCGAAGCGCACCGTGCCGCCGGACGAAGGCAGGATGCCCGTCAGCACGTTGATCAGCGTCGTCTTGCCGGCACCGTTGGGGCCGATGACGGAGAAGATCATGCCCTGCGGCACCGCCAGCGAGACGGACTGGACCGCATGGACGCCGCCGAAACTCTTCGACAGGCCGTCGACGGCGAGGATCGTCGTCATCGGCCGGAGATCCCGATCCGGCGGGCCGCCATGGCGGCGAGGCTGAGCAGGCCCTTGGGCAGGAAGATCAGGATCAGCAGCATGAGGCTGCCGAAGATGATCATGTAGGCCTGCCCCAGGTCGCGCATCAGTTCGGGCATGAAGGTGACGATCACCGCACCCGCGATCGCCCCCAGGATCGAGCCCTCGCCGCCGATGATCAGCATGGCGAGGTAGATGATCGAATGGCTGAGGGCGAAGTCGTCGGGCGCGACGAAGTTGGTCATGTGGGCGAAGAGCGCGCCGGCGAGACCCGCATAGGCCGCGGACAGGGAGAAGGCCTGGACCTTGATGCGCGTGACGCCGACCGAGGCGGCGCCGGTCGCGATCTCGTCGTCGCGGACCGCGATCATCGCCAGCCCGATGTGCGAGTAGCGGATGCGCCACGCGATCCCGGTGGCGAGCGCCAGCGCCAGCCAGAGGACGTAGTAGTAGCGGTGGTCGGTGGCGAAGGCGAAGCCGGGCACGGCGAAGGACGGGATGCCGGAGATGCCGTCGGTGCCGCCCATGACCGACTTCCAGTTGGTCGCGACGATGACGAAGGAGACGTTGAACCCGAGCGTCGCCAGCGCGAGGTAGTGGCCCTTGAGGCGCAGCATCGGCAGCCCGACCGCGGCGCCGATCGCGGTCGTGCCGACGACCGCCAGCGGGATCGACAGCAGCGGCGGCAGGCCCGCCGTGGTCGACAGGATCGCCGTCAGGTAGGCGCCACAGCCGACGAAGCCGGCCTGCGCCAGGGTGATGAGGCCGGCATAGCCGAAGGCGAAGTTGAGGCCGATGACGGCGATCGCCGAGATGAGGGCGAGATTCAGGATGCGGATGCCGTAGCCACTGACGAAGGCCGGCAGGGCCAGCGCCAGCAGGAAGGCGACGAGGGCGGCCGCGACGGCGAGCCGATTGCGCGGCGGCCTCATGCGCGCTGCCCGATGCGCTCGCCGAAGATCCCCTGTGGCCGCACCAGCAGGAAGAGGATCATGACGAGGAAGACGAGGCCGTCCTTGTACGCGGACGAGACATAGGCCGCGCCCAGCATTTCCGCGAGGCCGACCAGGATGCCGCCGACGATGGCGCCGGGCACGCTCGAGAAGCCGCCGATGATGATCGCGGCGAAAGCCTTGAGCGCGATCGGGTCGCCCATGTTGACGTCCGCGAACCACATCGGCCCGACCAGCAGCCCGGCCGTGCCCGTCAGCAGGCCGGCGATGACCCAGGTCAGGACGAACATGCGGTCGACGCCGATGCCCATCAGCCGGGCGGCGTCGCGATCCTGGGCGACGGCCCGCATCCGCGCGCCGATCGTCGTGCGGTAGATGAAGGCGTAGAGCAGCCCGATCATCAGGAACGAGACGGCGATGACGAAGAGGGCGTGTGCGGAGATGGCGGCGCCGAAGACATCGACCACCTGGCGCCCGAACGGCGAGCGCGGCCGGAACGGCACCGACCCCCAGGTGATGAGGGCCGAATTCTGGATGACGATGCCGATCATCACCGTGCCGATGATGACGGTGACGACCGGACGGTCCTGCAGCGGCCGGAAGACGACGGCATAGAAGACCATGCCGAACAGCGCCATCCCGGCCAGCGCCAGGGGATAGGCGGCGGCGAGCGGCAGGCCCATCTGGATCCCGGTCGTGACCGAGAGGAAGCAGCCGATCGCGACCATCTGGCCGGTCGCGAAGTTCACCACCCCGGTCGCCTCGTTGACCATGATGAAGGCGAGGCCGACCAGCGCGTAGACCGCGCCGACCGCGAGGCCGCTGACGATGAGCTGGATCAGTTGCTGCGACACCGGCGCCGGCACTCCCCCCAAGGGTGCGAGTGGAGCCGGCGCGCGGGCGCCGGCTCCGGACGGCTCAGGCCGCGGACACGGTGCGGATGAAGACCGGCTCGCGGGTTCCCGGCTTGATGCTGAAGACGGCCAGCGAATGCACCATGTTGCCGTCGGCGTCGGTCGAGAAGGTGTTGGTGATGCCCTTGTAGCCCTTGAGGGCCTTCAGCTCGTCGCGGATCTTGGCGCGGTCCGGGCCGACCTTGTCCAGCACCTGCTTCAGGATCCAGGCGCCGTCGTAGTAGCAGGAGCCGAACGGGTCCGGCTCGATCTTGAAGCGGTCCTTGAAGCTCTTGATGTAGGCGGCGACCTCGGGCCCGCGCTCGGGCGCGAGATAGGCGTCCATGACGCCGTTGACGTTCGCCAGCTCGTCGGGCGCGATCAGGTTGCGCGCCGCCGGCACCATCACGCCGGACGAGATCACGATCGGCAGGTCGATCCCCATCTCCTTGACCAGCTTGAGGATCAGCGCCCCGTCCTTGCCGTAGGAGATGCAGATGAGGCAGTCGGCGCCGGCGCCCTTCAGCTTCTGGATCTGGGCCGACATGTCGTTGTCGGTGAAGGAATAGGCCTCCAGGCCGACGGTGGTCGCTCCCGCGGCCTTGATCACCTTCTCGGCGGCGATCGCGCCCGGCTGGCCGAAATCGTTCTGGACGTAGAGGATGCCGATCTTCTTCTTGCCCAGCCCCTCGGTCGCGTGCTTCGCCAGCGCCAGGGCCTGGATGCCGTCCGCCGGGCGGATGCGGAAGAGCCAGGGGTTCTTCTTCATGTGCATGGCGTCGCCGCCGCCGGCATACATGCCGGGGATCTGCGCCTTGGTGACCTCGGGCTCGGTCGCGAGGTTCTGCGTCGTATAGCTCGACAGGAACACGAAGGGCGGACTGGTGTCGCGGACGACCTTGAGATAGGCGTTGACCGCGACGCTGTTCGAATCCTTCACGTCCTCGAAGACGATCTTCAGCTTCTTGCCGGCGACGCCGCCCTTGGCGTTGATCTCGTCCTGCGCCATCTGCAGCGAGAAGTGGTACTGCTGGCCCGAGACGTTGAAGGGGCCGGTGATCGGCACCATCGCCCCGACCGCGATCTCGCCCGACTGGGCCGACAGGCGGGGCGACCAGATGGTGAGCCCCGTGGTGGCCGCGATGCCGGCCAGAACCTTGCGGCGGCCGACCCCGCGAACTCCGACCGTGCGCTTGTTCGCCATGATCCTCGTCTCCCTCGTCCCTGTTCCGAACGGTCCCGGTCCTACTCTGCGGCGGATGCCGGGGGGTACCACTGCCTCGCCTCTTCGGCGGTGATGTAGCCGCGGGCAATGTCGCGGCGGACCTGGGCCGGGTCGCGCAGCACGGCCTCGCCGTAGCCGCCGCCGCCCGGCGTGCGCACCTGCACCCAGTCGCCCGCGTGCAGCTCGTAGCCTTCACCCTTGGAGATGTGCTCCGGCACCGTCGTCACGCCGTCCTGGCAGACGATCAGCTCGTTGGTCGCGCCGGGCGCCCCGCCCATCAGGCCGGGCGGACCCTCCAGGCCATGGTCCATCAGGAAGGACGCCATGGCGGTGCCGCGCAGCAGGCGGATGCGGTAGCTGATGCCGTAGCCGCCGCGGTGCCGGCCGGCGCCGGACGAACCCTCGCGCAGCGCGTATTCCTCGAAGACCAGCGGATAGTGCTGCTCCAGGATCTCGACCGGCTGGGTCTTGGAGATGCCGACCGTCGAGCAGCCGTTGGTCAGGCCGTCCGTCTCCCACCAGCCGCCATAGCCGCCGCCGGAGAAGAAATACATGATGTAGTCGCGCTTCTCGCCGGGGTCGTAGCCGCCGAGGCTGAAGTTGCCGCTGGTGCCGGCGGGGGAGGCGAACATGCGGTCTGGAATGGCCTCGCCCATCGCGCCGAACACCGCCTCCATCACGCGCTGCGCCACTTCCGAGGCGCAGCCGGCGACCGGACGGGGGTATTCGGCGACCAGGAAGGTGCCGGTCGGCTTGGCGATGTGCAGCGGCGCGAAGCAGCCGGAATTGATCGGCACGTCGGGGAAGATGTGCTTGATCGCGACATAGACGGCCGACTGCGTCGCCCCCCAGACGCCGTTGAGCGGCCCCTTGCAGGGCGGCGAGGAGCGCGACAGGTCGAAATGGATGTCCGAGCCCTCGACCCTCATGTCGAGGGCGATCTCCAGCGGCTGGTTCACGATGCCGTCGCTGTCGATGAAGCTCGAGAAGCGGTAGGTGCCGTCCGGCACGCTCTCGATATAGGCGCGCATCTGCTGTTCGGAGCGGGCCTTGAGCTCGACGATCGCCGCCTCGACGGTGTCGGCGCCGTAGCGGTCGAGCAGCTCGGTCAGCCGGCGCTCGCCGACGGTCAGCGCGCCGACCTGGGCCTTGATGTCGCCGATCCGCTCCTCGGGTACGCGGATGTTGGTCAGGATCATGTCGACGATGTCCTGGACCATCTCGCCGCGCCGGTAGAGCTTGACCGGCGGGATGCGCAGCCCCTCCTGCTGGATCTCGGTCGCCTTGGTGGCGAATCCGCCCGGCACCATGCCGCCCGTGTCCGGCCAGTGGCCGGTGTTGGACAGGTAGCACCACAGCTTCCCGCGATAGAAGAAGGGCTTCACCATCTTGACGTCCATCAGATGGGTGCCGCCCAGATACGGGTCGTTGACGATGACGATGTCGCCCGGCTCGAGGTCGCGCCGGCGCTCGATCACCGCCTGGGTCGTGAACTGCATGACCCCGACGAAGATCGGCAGGCCCATCTCGCCCTGGGTGATCACCTCGCCCGTGTCGCGGTGGTAGATGCCGTTTGAACGGTCGAATGCCTCGGAAATGACCGGCGAGAACGACGTCTTCTCGTGCACGAGGTCCATCTCGCTGGCGATCTGGCGCAGGCCGTTCTGGATGACGGCGAGGGTGACGGGATCGATGGCCATGGCTCCGTGCTCTCCTCAGGCCGGCTGCACGCCGACGGCGATCACGAGGTTTCCGACCGGGTCGACCGTCGCGGTCGACCCCGGCTCGATCAGGATGGTGGTGTCGAGCTGGGCCACGATCGCCGGCCCTGCAATCGCCGCGCCGACCGGCAGGCGGTCGCGCGCATAGACCGGCGTCTCGAGCCACCGGCCGCCGAAATGGACGGCTCTGCCGCCGACGCGCGCATCTTCGAGCGAGCCGCCCGGCGCCGGCGCGAAGATGGCGAAATCGATCCGCTGGCGACGGCCGAAGACCGCGGTCCGCAGGTTCGAGAGGATCGCTGTCATCTCCATCAACTCGATGTCGAAGCGCTGCTTGTAGCGCGCCTCCAGCGCGGCCTTGACGGCGGCGGGATCGAACGGCCGGGTGACGGGAACGCGCAGGACGTGGCTCTGGCCGCGATAGAGCAGGTCGGCCTCGAACACCGCCTCGATGCCCTCGATCGGCACGCCTTCGCCCTCGATCTGGGCCCGGCCCTCGGCCTCCTGCTCGCCATAGAGCGCATCCACCATCGTCGGATCGACGGTCGCCAGCGGCACGTTGAGGGTGCGCACGAAGTCGTGCCGCAGATCGGCCAGGATGCAGCCGAGCGCCGAGGTGAGACCGGGAAAGCGCGGTACCAGCACCGTCGGGACGCCCAGCTCGCGCGCCAGCGCCACCGCATGCAGTGGCCCCGCGCCGCCGAAGGGGAAGAGGGCGAAGTCGCGCGGGTCGTAGCCGCGCTCGATCGAGACGAGGCGGATGGCGCTGGCGAGATGGTTGCTCGCCACGGTGATGATGGCCGCTGCTGCCTCGACCGCATCGAGCCCGAGCGGCTGGCCGATCTTCTCGACGATGGCGGCCTTGACCGCCTCCAGCGGCACGCCGCCGGCGACGCCGGGCAGGGCGGCCGTATCGAGCTTGCCGAGCACGAGGTTGGCGTCGGTCACGGTCGGCTCGGTGCCGCCGCGGCCGTAGCAGATGGGGCCGGGGTTGGCGCCGGCGCTGTCGGGGCCGACCTGCAGCAGCCCCGCCTTGGTGATGCGGGCGATGGAGCCGCCGCCGGCGCCGATCGTGTGGATGTCGATCATCGGCACGCGGATGGGCACGCCGTAGGCGATGTCCTTCTCTGCGGAGAGCGCGGGCTCGCCGTTGCGGATCAGCGTCACGTCGAAGCTGGTGCCGCCCATGTCGCAGCCGATGAGGTTGGGATGGCCCGACTGCTGGCCGATGCGCGCGGCGGCCAGCGCGCCGGCGGCCGGACCCGACATCACCGTCTGTACGGCATAGTCGGCGGCGGCGCGCCCGCTCATGGTGCCGCCATTGCCCTGCATCACGAGAAGCTCGCTACGGAAGCGGGCGAGCTTCAGCTCCTTCTGCAGCCGTCCCAGGTAGCGCGCCATGATCGGCTGGATGTAGCCGTTGACGGCGGCCGTGCTGCTGCGCTCGAACTCGCGCACCTCGCGCAGGATCTCGGACCCGACCGAGATGAAGCCGTTCGGCCACAGTCCGCGGGCGATCTCGGCCGCGCGGCGCTCATGCGCGGGATTGACGTAGGAATGGAGGAAGCTGATGACGAGCGCCTCGGCACCGGTTTCCAGAAGCCGCTTCACCGCCGCCGCCAGGGCCTCCTCGTCGAGCGGGATCAGCACCTCGCCCCTGGCATCCAGCCGTTCCGGCACCTCCAGCCGCATCTCGCGCGGGATGATCGCCTCGAAGCTGCCGATCATGCCGTAGCCGTAGGGCCGGGTGCGGCGGCCCAGTTCCAGCACGTCGCGGAACCCGACCGTGGTGATCAGGCCACAGGCGACGCCCTTGCGCTCCAGGATGGCGTTGGTGCCGACCGTGGTCCCGTGGACCAGCGAGGCCAGCGCCTCGGGCGGCAGGCCGCTGTCGCGGATGCCGGCCAGCATGCCGCGCGACTGGTCGTCCGGCGTCGATGGCACCTTCACGACCCGGAACTGCCGTTCGGCGTCGTCGACGAAGAGCAGGTCGGTGAAGGTTCCGCCCACGTCGACCCCGGCCTGCCATTGCCCCATCATCCTGCCCCCGGCCAATCGGCTGCTGCTGGTCGAGCGACGCCCGATCGTTCGAACGGTAGGGTGCCGTCTCTTGCGCTGTCAAATGGCGTCTGGCGCCTGTGGTGCGGCAACGCAAGCTGCGTGCCGGCTTCTCACTGGCGTTGCATCCATTCGACGACCGGGTCGATCTGGTCGGGCATCCGCAGCCACGGCGAGTGCCCCGCGTCGGGGAAGGTCAGCAGTTCGCATCGCGGCTGCCGTTCCACCATCCGGGCGGCGGTATCGGCGGCCAGCATGTTCGAATCGGCGCCGCGAATCAGCAGGGTCGGGCAGGCGATGCGCTGCCACTGGGCCCAATGGATCGGCTTGCTCTCCAGCGTCTCCATGTGCCGGCGCAATGCCGGATCGAAGCGCGCCCGCCAGTGTGGACCGTCGCGGAAGATCAGATAGTCGAAGACCTTGTCCCATTCCGACTGCGGCAGCGTGCCGCGCAGCCGAAGCAGTGAGCCGGCGGCCGCGCGGGCGGCCTCCTCGGAGGGGAAGCGATCCGTCTGCGGGGTGTTGTCGATGAACCAGCGGATGCCGTCCTCGTGCCACTCCGTGGCGATGTCGTTCAGCACGAGGCTGCGGATCGATGCGCCCGGCGTCGCGGCCAGCAGCATCGCGATGAAGCCGCCCATCGAGTTGCCATAGAGGTCGACGCCGGTGCCGCCGGCCAGCGCCAGCATCGTCGAGAGGGTGGCCGCGTAGTGCTCGTAGCTGTAGTCGGCCGGGTTGCGGCGGCGGCCGCTCAGTCCGTGCCCGGGCAGGTCGACGCCGTAGACGCACCAGCCGGCGGCGACGAGCCGGCTGGCGAACCGGCTGTGCTCGCAACCGTTCTGCATGAAGCCGTGTACCAGCACCGCTCGGCGGGGTGCCGTCCGGGCGCCCCACCGCCGATAGCGGATCTGCGTGAACTCGTAGTTGAAGAACTGCCGGAACTCCCGGACGACGGGCTCTACCGCCGCCTTGCCATCCGCCATCGCCTGCCCCGTTCCCTGTCCACGCCGCCGACGCGTATCGCCGTCAGCGTATGACCGCGACGAGCGCGGCGGACAAGGACAGAACGGCGATCGTCAGGCCGATCAACAGCGCCCACTCCCGTCGGCGCCGACGGGACGGGCCTTCGCTCCGATGCCCCGGTCGGCATCGGAGAATATCCATCGCCTGACTTCTATCGCCGTCCGGGCTGCCGCGTCAGCCACAGCGCCGCGGCAAAGCCGGCGGCGAGCGCGCCCAGCGTCGCGGCGGTCGTCGTCGGATGGCGCTGCATCGCCGCGCAGGCCGAGGCCAGCGTCACGGGCAAGCCATGGCGACCCCGCTGCTGATCCGGATAGTCGGGAATGGCGGCCCGGAAGCGGTCGCGGCTGCGCCGGGCCAGCCGGTGCTGTCGGCGCACGATGTTGTGGATCTCGGGCGGCAGGCCGGCCCGGATCGCGGTATCGTACGCCTCTTCCAGGACGCTCTCGCCGCGGACGATCTCGCTGAGGATGGCGGTGCGGTCGCGGCGGCTGATGGCGCTGCGCAGGTCGATGAAGAGGCGATGGGCCGCCCCCAGCATGGTCCCGCCCGTCTCCGGCGTGGCGCCCAGGCCCGTCAGGCACTCGTCCAGCGCCTCGACCATGTCGTCGCGCTCGTCGGCGAGGTGGCCGAACTCGGCCGCCAGCGCGGAATCCCGGGTTTCCTCCTGCGCCTTGCGGTAGCCAGCCGCGCTGTCGCGTACCTGCGCCGCCAGGCCGCGCACCAGGCGGATCGTCTCGGTCTCGCTGGCGCCGGCCGTGCGGGTGGTATGTCCGTCGTCCATGTCTCTTCCTCCGTCGGCTGAATGCCGGTTGCGTCCCGGTCCAACGCGGAGTGGCCCCTGGTGTTCCCGTCGGCGCGGAACCGTCCGTGGCGGCCATGGTTCACCTTGCGCGGGGGGCTGAATCGCAAGAGGCGAGGCGATGGCGAAAGACGACTGGCGCATCCGCGACACGACGAGCGAAGCCGTTCGGACGAGCGAAGCCGTTCGACGGCAGCAGCATACCGGCAACCATCCCGACCAGGGCGGCCCGCCCCGCAAGGGCGAGGGCGCCGACGCCCATGGCGGCACCCGCGACGGCGCGGAGAATGTGGAGCGCGAGCGCGCGCAGCCGCGGCGTCAGCCGGAGCTGTCGACCCGGACCAGCAGATAGTCGGTGCCGTGGTACTGGAGGTGCTTCACCTCCTTTGCCATGGCGCGCAGGAGCCGCAGCGAGAGATCCTGTTCGGGATCGACGGTGGCGCCGCCGGCGGCGACGGCGGTCAGCGCCATCTCCGCGTTGGTTCCGACCGGCGCCGAGACGTATTCCAGTTCCGCATCGTCGTCGATCCGCCGCAGCCGCACCAGCAGCTGGCCCGGCGTACGGTCGCCGACGCGGGCCTCCAGCAGGAAGAGCATCGCCTCCTCGGCCGCCAGCATCAGCCGGTCCTCGGCCGCCTGGTCCCAGCCCAGCCGCTTGGCAAACCCCTGGATGAGGGTGCGCACCTCGGTGATCGAGCCCAGCGCCAGCGGCACCGTGAGGCGGTCGCGGCTGCGCCGCCCCAGCGAGATCACCAGCATCAGCACGATGGCGGTGATGCCGCCCGACGTCGTGCCGTTCGACAGGAACAGCTGCGCCCAGGAGGGCAGCATCTCGTTGAACAGCGCCCCCTGCTGGAACCCGAAGCCGACCCAGAAGCCGAGGCAGACGGCCAGTCCCACCTCGAAGCCCAGTCCGTCCTCGTTCAGCAGCCGGACCCCGTGGGCGAACAGCAGGACGATGATCATCATCACGAAGGCGCCGGCCACAGGCCCCGGCATCGCCCCGACCACCGCCGAGATCTTCGGGCAGAACGCCAGCAGGATGAGGAAGCCGCCGCCCCACCAGCCGACCCGCCGCGCGGCCACCCCGGTCATCTCGACGACGGCGACGCTCGAGGAATAGACGGTGTTGGGCACCGTGCCGAGCAGCCCGGCGAAGAAGCTGCCGACGCCGTCGGCATTGATCGCGCCCTGGACGCCGCGGAAGTCGATCGGCCGGGCCTCGCGCCTGGACGTGCGCTGGACCGAGATGCTGTCGGCATAGGTCTCGATGCCCCCGACCAGCGTGATCAGCACGAAGGCCGGCAGGAGCATCCAGAAGGTCGGCGGAAAATCGAGGGCGAGGCCCGGCCAGCTGCCGGAAGGCAGGCCGAACCACGGCGCGCGGCCGATCGGAGCGATGTCGATCATGCCGAACGCGGCCGCCACCGCCGAACCGCCCAGAACGCCCAGCAGCGGCGCCCAGAGCCGGGTGATGCCGCGGCCGAACAGCGAGATGCCGACGATCGCGAGCACGGTCGCCAGCACGGTCAGCGGCACCGCCGGCGTCCCCTCGAAGGGTGCCGGTACCCGCTTCATCATGCCCCAGGCCACCGGCGCGACGCTGAGCGCCATCAGCATCAGCACGGTACCGCCGACCGCCGGCGTCAGGATGCGCCGCAGCGCCGGCAGGTTGGTCGTGAACAGGAACGTCGCCAGGGCCGACACCGCGACCAGCGTCGCCAGCAGCGCGGGCCCGCCGCCCTCGATCGCCGCCACCGCGACCGAGATGAAGGCGGCGTTCGAACCGACGAACATGACGTAGCCCGATCCGATGATCCCGATCCGGCTGACCTGCAGCCAGGTCGAGACGCCGGCGGCGATGAGGGCGCCGAAGACGAGCCAGCTGGTCTGGCCCGCGTCGAGCCCGGCGGTCCGCGAGACGACCAGCGGCGTGATCATGATGCCGGTCAGGATCATGGCCACGATCTGGGCGCCCATGGCCGCGGCCAGCGCATGCGGCGGGCGCTCCTCGGGTTCGTACCGAAGATGGGTGTTGTCGCTCACGCTGGCGCTCCTCGCGATCGGGAAACGGGCTCGCGGACGGGCGGGGCGGGAGTCGCGAGCGGGCCGGCATTCTTGCGCAATCGTTCGATGGCGGCCACCATCTCGCGCAGGCCGCGGGTCATCGGCTTGTCCTGCCGCAGCACGAGGGCGAGCCGCCGCGACAGGCGCGGCGACAGCGGCCGCACGTCCAGGCGCGGATGGCGGCCGCCGAGCGCCATGCCCGGCAGCACGGCGCAGCCGAGCCCGGCGCCGACCATCTCCTTGATCGCCTCGACGCTGCCGAGCTCCATCACTGGCTGAACGGCGATGCCGGCGGCCAGGAACCAGTGGTCGACGAGGCTGCGGGTGCGCGCACCGGGCTCGAACAGCAGGACGGGCCGCTCCGCCAGCCCGGCGGGAGTCGCGCGGGCCGGCGCGTCGCTGTCGGCCGGGAAGATGGCGACGAACGGATCCTCGAAGAGCGGCCGCACCTGGAAGGCGCGGCCCCCGGCCGGCAGGGTGACGAGCGCGGCGTCGATCTGGTTGTCCTCGACGGCCCGCAGGATCTCCGGCGTGTTGCCGGTCGTCACGACGATCTCGATCCCGGGCAGCCGGGTCCGCACCGCCGCCAGGGCCGGTGGCAGCAGGTAGATGCAGGCGGTCGCCCCGGTGCCGATGCGCACGCGTCCGCGCTCGCCGCTGGCGTGCCCCGCCAGCGCCTCCTCGGCGGCGGCGATGGCGGCGGCGATGCTCGCGGCGTGGTGCAGCAGTTCCTCCCCCGCGGCGGTGGCGGTGGCCTTGCGCCCGATCCGGTCGAGCAGGCGGACGCCGAGGCGTCGTTCGAGCTGGCGCAGCTGCAGGCTGATCGCCGGCTGGGTCAGGTTGAGGTGGGCGGCCGCGGCCGAGAAGCTGCCCAGCCGCACGACCTGCGCGAAGGCGTCGAGATGGTCGGGATTGAGGCGGCGCATTCCAAAGAATCCCTCATGCCAGGGATAAGAAACCGCGATTATTCTTTGTTTGCGCTGCAGGGCAAGGTGCCGCCCGTTCCCAACCGACGAAGGCCCACATGCCGCCCGCCTCCACCCCCGTCCTGCGCGCCGTCGCCGCCGCCGACGTTCCCGCCATCGCCGCGATCTACGCCCACCATGTCCGTTTCGGTCTCGCCAGCTTCGAGGAGGAGCCGCCCCCGGCCGGCGAGATCGCGCGGCGGATGACGGACGTGACCGATCGCGCCATGCCCTATCTCGTCGCCGAGCTGGCCGGCGCGATCGCCGGCTATGCCTATGTCTCGCCCTACCGGACGCGCAGCGCCTATCGCTTCGCGGTCGAGAACTCGATCTATCTGGCGCCCGGGCGCGAAGGTCAGGGCCTCGGGACCCGGTTGCTCGAGGGCCTGATCGCGCGCTGCGAGCAGGGCCCCTGGCGGCAGATGGTGGCGGTAATCGGCGACAGCGCCAACCATGCCTCGATCCGGCTGCATGAGCGGCTCGGCTTCCGGCCTGCCGGACGGCTGGAGGCGGTCGGCTTCAAGTTCGGGCGATGGGTCGACAGCGTGCTGATGCAGCGCCCGCTGGCCGGCACCGGCCCCGGCTGATGGCGGCCACGCGCGCCGTCGTCCTCGCGCTCGGCGTCTCGCAGCTCGTCTGCTGGGGCGTCACCTACTATCTCGTCGGCGCGCTCGGAACGCTGATCGAGGCCGATCTCGGCTGGAGCGCAACGCTCGTCCATGGCGGCTTCTCCGTCGCGCTGGTGACGATGGGGCTGGCGTCGCCCTGGGTCGGGCAGGCGATCGACCGCCATGGCGGCCGGCCGGTGATGGCGGCGGGTTCGTGCCTCTCGGCGGCGGCCTGCGCCGGTCTCGCCGCCGGGCACGGCGTTCTCGCCTACTATCTCGCCTGGGCGCTGCTCGGCGTCGCCATGCGGATGACGCTCTACGACGCAGCCTTCGCGACGCTGGCGCGCATCGCCGGGGCCGGGGCGCGGCGGTCGATCTCGCAGATCACGCTGCTGGGCGGCCTTGCCTCGACCGTCTTCTGGCCGATCGGCTACGGGCTCGGCGAGTGGTTGGGCTGGCGCGGGGCGGCATTCGCCTATGCCGCTTTCGCCCTGGCGACGCTGCCGCTGCACCTCGCGATCCCGCGCGGCGAGAAACGGCCGGCGCCTGCGGCGACGGCCGGGGGCGGCCGGGTGGGCGATCCGATGCCGGCCTTCCTCTACGCGCTGATCGTCACCGTCACCGCCTTTCTCGCCTCGGCGATGTCGGCGCACATGATCGGCATCCTGGCCGGCCTCGGCATGGGCGCGACGCTGGCCGTCTGGGTGTCGGCGCTGCGCGGCATCGGCCAGTCGGCCGCACGGCTGGCCGAGATCCTGTTCGGCGGCCGGATGGACGTGCGGACCCTGACGGTGCTGGCGACGGCCCTTCTGCCGCTCGGCTTTGCGGCCGGCAGCCTCGGCGGCGAGTTCGCCGCGGCGGCCGTGGCATTCGCCGTCGTATACGGTGCCGGCAACGGGCTGGTCACCATCGTGCGCGGCGCCCTGCCGCTGGTGCTCTTCGATCCCGCCCGCTACGGCGCGCTGGCCGGGCGGCTGGTGGCGCCGAGCTTCCTTGCGGCCGCGATCGCGCCCGTCGCCTATGCCGCCCTCATCGAGCGGGCGGGCAGCGCCGCCGCGCTCCACCTGTCGGCCGGGCTCGGGCTGGTGGTGGTCGCGGCCGCCGTCTGGCTCGGCCGCCTGCACCGCAAGGGATGAAACCGCGGGCCGGCGGCGCCATTTCCTCCGGGCGAAGGAGGCGATCGGCGATGGCGCAGCGGCCCAGGGTGGTGATCGTCGGCGGCGGCTTCGGCGGCCTCGCCGCGGCGCGCGGATTGGCGGGCGTGCCGGTCGAGGTGACGCTGGTCGACCGGCGCAACCACCACCTCTTCCAGCCGCTGCTCTATCAGGTCGCCACCGCCGCCCTGTCGCCCGCCCAGATCGCCCAGCCGATCCGCACCGTCCTGCGCCGCCAGGCCAATGCGAGCGTCGTGCTGGGCGAGGTCGTGGCGATCGACCGGGCCCGCCGCATCGTCCGCACGCACGACGGCGCGGAGTTGCCCTACGCGCACCTCGTGCTCGCGACCGGGGCGTCCCACGCCTATTTCGGCCATGAGGAATGGCAGCTCTTCGCGCCCGGCCTCAAGACGCTCGACGATGCGACGGCCATCCGCAGCCGCATCCTCGACGCTTTCGAGCGGGCGGAAATCGCGGCCGACCCCGCCGAGCGGGCGGCGCTCCTGACCTTCGTCGTGGTCGGCGGCGGCCCGACCGGCGTCGAGATGGCGGGCGCGATCGCCGAACTCGCCCGCAAGACGCTGGCGCGCGAGTTCCGCCGGATCGACCCCGCGAGCGCCCGCATCCTGCTGGTCGAGGCGGGCCCGCGCATCCTGCCGGCGATGCCGCCCGGACTTTCCGCGCGGGCCCAGGCCGGCCTGGAGCGGCTCGGCGTCGAGGTGCGTCTGGGCAGTGCTGTCACCGCCTGCGCCGCCGACCGGGTCGCGATCGGGGCGGAGACGGTGCCGTGCCGGACCATCGTCTGGGCGGCGGGCGTCGCCGCGTCACCGGTTGCGCGCTGGCTGGGTGGCGACGTCGCGGTCGACCGGGCCGGCCGGGTGCAGGTGGCGCCCGACCTGACTCTGCCCGGCGATCCGGCCGTGCGGGTGATCGGTGATGCGGCGACCGTGGCCGGGCCGGAAGGGCGGCCGGTTCCGGGCGTGGCGCCGGCCGCCAAGCAGCAGGGCCGGTACGCCGCCGCCGCGATCCGTGCGGCCGTCGCAGGGCGGCCGGCGCCGCCGCCCTTCCGCTATCGCGACCAGGGCAATCTGGCGACCATCGGGCGCGGCGAGGCGGTCGTCGATCTCGGGCGCATCCGGCTGACGGGAATGATTGCCTGGTGGTTCTGGGGCATCGTCCACGTCTTCTTCCTGATCGACTTCCGCAACCGGGTGTCGGTCTCGCTCGACTGGCTGTGGTCCTATCTCACCCACGGGCGCAGCGCGCGGCTAATGACCGGACCGCCACGGAACGCCGACCCGGCGACGCCGCCTCAGCCGCCGGCGGCCGAGCGATAGGGCGAGTGTTCCCCGAGCGCCTCCATCTCGGCCAGCATGGCGGGGGTCTCCTGATCGAGGAACTGGGCGATCGCGGCGCGCAGGTGCGGATCGGCGATCCAGTGGGCGGAATGGGTGGCGACCGGCAGATAGCCGCGCTGGATCTTGTGCATGCCCTGGGCGCCGGCCTCGACGCGTGCCAGGCCATGGGTGATCGCGTACTCGATCGCCTGGTAGTAGCAGCACTCGAAATGGAGGAAGGGCCGCTCCTCCGCCGCCCCCCAATTGCGGCCATAGAGCGTGTCGGTGCCGCGCAGGTTGAGGGCGCCGGCGATGGGCCGGCCGTCGCGCTCGGCGACGACCAGCACGACCCGGTCGCCCATCGTCTCGCCGAGACGCAGGAAGAAGTCCTTCTCCAGATAGGCGTTGCCCCACTTCTTGTCGGCCGTCGCGAGATAGAAGCGGTAGAAGGCGCTCCAGTAGCGCGGCGTCAGTTCCGCGCCGGAGAGCGCGCGGATGGTGACGCCATCGGCCAGCGCGCCCTCGCGCTCGCGCCGCACCTGCTTGCGCTTGCGCGAGGCGAGTTCGCCGAGGAAGTCGTCGAAGCTGCGATAGCCGCGGTTCTCCCAGTGGAACTGCTGGCCGATGCGGGGCAGGAAGCCGTAGGCGGCCAGTGCCTGGCACTCCTCGGCCGTCGCGAAGTTGACGTGGATCGAGGACAACTCGGCCTGCCGGGCGATCTCGATCAGGGTGCCGACGAGCTGGTCGCGAACCTCCGGGGCCGCCTCGGGATGCAGCAGCAGCCGATGGCCCGGCACCGGCGTGAAGGGCACCGCCGCCAGCAGCTTGGGATAGTACTGGCCGCCCGCGCGCTCATAGGCATGGGCCCAGCCATGGTCGAAGACATATTCGCCGTAGGAATGGCCTTTGAGATAGGCCGGCACGGCGCCGATCACCGCGCCGGTCGCATCCTCGACGACGACATGGTGCGGCAGCCAGCCGGTATCGGGCACGACCGATCGCGACTCCTCCAGCGCCAGCAGGAAGGCGTGGGCGAGAAACGGGTTGTCGGGGCCCGCGCAGGCATCCCAGGCGGCGGCCGGCACCTGGGATATCCGCTCCAGGATGCGGACGCGCGCCGGCTGCCGTCGCAATCCGGCCGCGTTGCTGGCCGATCGGGCTGTCAGCGCACGACCTTGATGTAGGTGTCCTTCCGCAGGATCATCCCGTCGCGGAAGGTGTAGAGGTCGCAGCCCAGCCATTCCTGCCGCTGGCCGTCCGCCAGCGTCGCGGTGCGCCGCCATTCGGTGACGCCGCGGTCGCCGGCGACATATTCGGCGGTGTGGTCCCAGCGCACGTCGGGACTGCGCTCGAAGAGGGCGGTGAAGAAGGCGCGGATCGCATCGTGCCCGCGATAGGTCTCGCCCCAGATGTCGGGTCCGACGGCATTGCGGAACTCGCCGTCCGGGGCGAAGCAGCCGACGATGCCCGCGACATCGCGGCGCGCGAAATGCATCCCGACCTCGTGCAGCCGTTCCAGTGTGACATGGGCCATGGCCGGTTCTCCCGTCACGCGAAGGCGATGGTCGCCTCGACCTCGACCGCGACTCCGAAGGGCAGGGCGGAGACGCCGACGGCGGCACGCGCATGGCGGCCCTTGTCGCCGAAGACCTCGACCATGAGGTCGGACGCGCCGTTCACCACCTGCGGCTGGTCACCGAAATCGGCCGTCGAGGCGACGAAGCCGCCGAGGCGCAGGATCTGCGTGATCCGGTCGAGGTCGCCCAGCGCGCGCTTGGCCTGGGCGATGATGTTGAGGGCGCAGAGCCGTGCGGCGGCCTGCCCGTCGGCGATGGCGACGCCGTTGCCGAGCGTTCCGACGAAGCGGCGCTCGCCGTTCCACATCGGGATCTGGCCGGCCACGTAGAGCACGCCGCCATGCATCGTCGCGGGGACATAGTTGGCGGCGGGCGCCGCGGCCTGCGGCAGTTCGATGCCGAGGGCGGCGAGACGGGCTTCGATGGCTCCGGCCATGGGTTCGGTCCTTCGTTCGGTCGGCGTTGAGTCGGGCGGGATCCGGAAGTCGGTGAGGATATGGGACGGCGGGGGCCGAGCGCCATCACTTCGCCCCGATTCGTCCGCTAGGCTCGTCCGATCGGTCCCCCCTCGGAGAAGGTTCCCTCATGATCCTGCGCACGCTCTCGACGGTACTCGCGCTCCTCGCCGCCCCGCTGGCCCAGGCGGCGGATTTCGGGCCGTTCGGCCTGCCGACCGCACCCTATTCGGCCGACAGCCGCATCACGGCCGACGGGCGCGCCATCACCGCGCGCATCCACGCCGACGGCCAGCGCGAGCGCCGGGAGATGCGCGAGGGCGGGATGGAGCAGATCATGCTGATCGACCATGGCACGAAGAAGGCGACGATGCTGGTGGTCGAGCAGAAGGTCGCGATGGAGGTCGACATGGCGGCCGCGGGCGACCCGATGTCGGCGACGAACTGGAAGACGCGCGAACTCGGCCGCGAACAGCTCGGCGGCCACGCCGTCACCCGCCACCATATCGACGGCCAGGGCGAGGACGGCGCCCGCGTCGTCGGCGAGGTCTGGCTGACCAAGGAGAAGATCCCCTTGAAGTCGGCGCTCGAGGTGACGGAGGAGGGACAGACGGTGCGCGTCGTCCAGGAACTCAGCAACCTCCGCGTCGGCCCGGTCGACGCCAAGCTCTTCGAGGTGCCGGCGGGATATCAGCGCATGGCGATGCCGGCGGGCATGGCCGCGCCGCCGTCCGGCCGGCAGTGACGCCGATGGCGGCCCGGCTCGTCGCCCTCGTCCTGGCGCTGCTCGCGGTCGTCCCCGCGGCGGCGGCCCAGGGCATCGGGCCGTTCGGGCCGCCGGACGCCGCGTACTCGGCCGATGCCACCGTCACGCTCGGGCGCCGCAGCTACGAGATGCGGGTGGTTGCCAGCGGGCCGCTCGAACGCCGCGAGATGGTGACCCGGGGCATCCGCCGCATCGTCCTGATCGACCAGCGCTCCCGCCGGGCGAGCCTGCTGCTGCCCGACCAGCGGGTCGCCATGGATGCCGACATCTCGCTGGTGCCCGGGGTCGGTGAACTCTTCCGGCTGCGCTGGACGAAGCGCCCGCTCGGGATGGAGCAGGTCGCCGGCGTCCGCGCCCGCAAGCATCGCGTCGACGGCACCAGCGGCCGCGGCGACCGCGTCACCGGCCATGCCTGGGTGACGGGCGACAACATCATGGTCCGCGCCGACCTCGAGGTCCGCCGCGAGGGCAAGGTGACGCGGGTGCGCCAGGAACTGCACAATCTGCGGGTCGGCGCCATCGACCGCGCGCTCCTGACGGTGCCGGCCGGCTATCGGCGCATGCCGCTGCCGATGAACCTCTTCAACCGCCAGCGGTAGCGGTTCGCCGCAGCCGCAGCGCGGCGCGCAGGCCGAAGACGGCCGGCAGCAGGGAAACGAGCGCGAGCGCGAGGCCGAGCCATCCGAACGGCCGTGCGGTCGCGACGATGCGGGCGAGCGGGCCGTCGCGGAAGGCGTCGAGCGTCCCATAGGCAATCAGTCGGGTGGCGAGGAGGGCGCCCGACCGTTCGCCTGCGGAAACGAGCCAGCCGGGGTCGGCCCAGATCACGACCGGATCGCCGGCCCGCAGGCAGCGCTGCCAGGGGTGCGGCCCGCAATCCGGCCAGCCGGCCACCCGGCGGACCCCGCTGACGCCGTCGCTGCGGACCTCGCCGCCGTCGGACAGGCGCAGCGTGTAGGCGGACGGCAGCCAGGTCGGTGCGTTGCGGGTCCGATTGTAGTAGGCGACGAAGGACGCGGCGGGCCCGGCCACGGTCCCGGCCGCGAAGATGCCGTTCGGCCGCTCGCCCCAGGGTCGTTCCCGCTGGCGATCGAGTTCGGCCAGCGTAGTGACGACGGGATTGCCCGGCAGGGCGTGAATGTCGACCGCCTGCAGCCACATGCCGAGGCTGCAGGCCAGCATCCCGATCGACATGGCCGAAGCGAGACCCAGTACCGGCAACGCCTGTCGCTGCTGGGTCAGTCGCGGCGCCACCGCGCGCAGCAGCAGCCATGCCAGGGTTCCGAGAAACAGCCATCCCGCCAGCGGTGCCGCGAACGTCTCGACGGTCGGGGCGTGTCCTCCCGGCGCGGCAAGGACGAGCGTCAGCATCGCGGCGGCCGCCAGCAGCACGACACCCGCGGGGCGCCACACGCCCCGGCGGGTCCGCCAGAGCCACAGGACGGCGAGGAGGCAGACAAGCCCCTCCAATCCCCATCGGACATACGCGCCCTCTGCCCGATCGCCGAGTGCGACGAGCCCGCCGATGCCGGCCAGCGCGGCAATGACACCGACCTCCAGGCTGCGAAATCGGAGCATGATCGGGCGGGCCCTCTACCAGGGGCCCGAGAGGACGTTGGCCGGGACGATGCTGCCGTTGTGCCCGCCGAGTGTCGCACCGTCGAGTCGGAACCCGAGACCGGGCACGTCGACCAGCTGGAGGCCGCGCACGAAGCTGCCGCCGCCCGACCATTGCCAGATCGTGCGGACGTACTGGAAGGTGCGGCCGGGCTCCACCGTGCCGGTGACCCGGACGATCTCGACCGCTTCCGGCTGGCCGTAGCGCGCGACGACCGTCTGGAAGTTGGCGAGGAAGTCGCCTTCACGATAGCGCGCGCGATAGCGCTCGGTCGTCAGCTCGCGCCAAGCCGTCTGCCCGTCCGCCGCGCGCAGCGCCGCGACATAGGGCTCGATGAACTCCGTTCGCAGCCGCTGCTCGGTGGCGGCGGTCCGGCCGAGGAACCAGGAGATGCCGAAGCTTGCCGCGACGGCGAGCAGGGCGACCGTGCCGAGGAGCACGATGAGCCCGGTCCAGCTCGAAGAGACGACGACTGGCTTGGCCATGCCGGACGCGGGCTCCGCCTTGGTTACGGCTCCTTCGGGATCGAGAAGCCTTCGGCAAGATGGCAGCGTACCAGCCGGTCGTCGACCGCGCGGAGCGCCGGCTCCTCGGCTCCGCAACGCGCCTCGGCATGGGGGCAGCGGGTGTGGAAGCGGCAGCCGGAGGGCGGGTCGATCGGGCTCGGCACGTCGCCCGACAAGGGTGGCGGACGGTCCGGATCGTGGCTGGGGCGACCGATCTCGGGCGCTGCGGCGAAGAGTGCGCGGGAATAGGGGTGGAGCATCCGCCGCCGCAGGACGGCGGCATCGCCCAGCTCGACGACCTGCCCGAGATACATGACCGCGATGCGCCGCGCGATGTGCCGGACCAGCGCCAGGTTGTGGGAGATGAAGACGTAGGCGACGCCGCGGCGGGCCTGGATGTCGCGTAGGAGGTTGATGACCTGGGCCTGGATCGAGACGTCGAGTGCCGAGACGGGCTCGTCGCAGACCACCACCGCCGGCTCGACCGCGAGCGCGCGGGCGATGGCGACCCGCTGGCGCTGGCCGCCGGACAGCTCGTGCGGATAGCGGTCGAGATGCTCGGGCGCGAGCCCGACCTCGGCCAGCAGCTCCGCGACCCGCGTCCGCCGCCGGGCGCGCGGCGCCAGGCGATGGATGCGCAGGGCGTCCGCCACGGTGTCGCCGACGGAGCGCCGCGGGTTGAGGCTGGCATAGGGATCCTGGAAGACGATCTGCACGCGGCGGCGGAAGCGCATCGGGTCGTCGCGCAGGATACCGGCGACGTCCGCACCCTCCAGCAGCAGGGAGCCGCCGCTCGGCTCCATCAGGCCGGTCAGGCAGTTGGCGAGGGTCGACTTGCCGCAGCCGGACTCGCCGACGACCGCCAGCGTCTCCCCCGCCGCGACGGAGAGGGACACGCCGCTCAGCGCATGGACCACCCGCTTCGGGCCGCCGAAGCCCCCGGCGACGGGAAAGCGCTTGGCGAGGTCGCGGGCCTCGAGCACGGGGGCGGTCATGCGGCCTCCGCGCGGAAGCAGGCCGCGGTATGGGCAGGGCCGATCGGGCGGATCGGCGGGATCGCCGCGCGGCAGCGGTCGTCGGCCAGCGGGCAGCGGGGGGCGAAGGCGCAGCCGGGTGGCATCGCATGGGGCGAGGGCACGGAGCCCGGGATCTCGGCCAGCCGGCCGCCATCCTCGCGCCATTCCGCCGCGCGCAGCAGGCCGGCCGTGTAGGGATGGCGCGGGCGGGTGAGGATCTCCGTCACCGGGCCTTCCTCGACCTTGCGCCCGGCATAGAGGACGACAACGCGCTGGGCCGTCTCCCAGACGACGCCGAGGTCGTGGGTGATCAGCAGGACGGCCATGCCGAGTTCGGCCTTGAGTTCGTCGATCAGGCTCAGCACCTGGGCCTGCACCGTCACGTCGAGGGCGGTCGTCGGCTCGTCCGCGATCAGCAGCGACGGGCGGCAGGCGAGCGCCATCGCCATCATCACCCGCTGGCGCATCCCGCCCGAAAGATTGTGCGGATACTGCCGCATCCGCTGTTCGGGCGCCGGCACCTGGACCCGGCGCAGCAGCTCGACCACGCGCGCTTCGGCGGCCGCCCCGCGCTGGCCGAGATGATGGTGCAGGGTCTCGGCGATCTGGCGTCCGACCGTGTGAACCGGGTTCAGCGCCATCATCGGATCCTGGAAGATCATCCCGACGGCGGCGCCCCGGACCTGGCGCAGGTCGCGCGCCGGCAGCGCCAGCAGGTCGCGGCCGTCGAGCAGGACGCGGCCGCCGGCGATCCTCCCGGCGCCGGGCGGCAGCAGGCGCAGGAGGGACAGCGCGGCGGTGCTCTTGCCCGAGCCGGATTCACCGACCAGCGCCACCGTCTGGCCGCGCTCGACCGCGAAGGACAGGTCCTCGACCGCGCGCACGACGCCGCGCACGGTGTCGAAATGGACCGACAGGCCCTCGACCTGCAGCAGCGCCGTCATCGCTGCTGCACCCGCGGATTGAGGGCGTCGTTGAGTCCCTCGCCGACGAGGTTGATCGCCAGCACCGTGACCAGGATGGTGACGCCGGGGATCGCCGACATCCACCAGGCGACGCGGAGCACGCTCCGCCCGACGCCGATCTGGTAGCCCCAGGAGACGACGTCGGGGTCGCTGAGGCCGAGGAAGGAGAGGCCGCTCTCGGTCAGGATCGCGGTCGCGACCATCAGCGAGGAGACGACGATCACCGGCGGCAAAGCGTTCGGCAGGATCTGGCGCAGGATGATCTCCCAGTCCCGCATCCCGAGCGCCCGGCAGGCGCGGACATAGTCGCGGTCGCGCTGGGCGATGAACTCGCCGCGCACGAGGCGCGCCACCGACGGCCAGGAGACGGTGGCGATCGCCGCCGTCACGGTGAAGATCGAGGGCTGGAAGATGGCGACGATGACGATCGCCAGCACGAAGGAGGGGATCGTCAGGAAGAAGTCGGTGGCCCGCATCAGCAGGTTGTCGATCACCCCGCCATAATAGCCGGCGACCGCCCCGACCAGCAGGCCGACCACCGTCGCCGCGAGGCTGGCGACGATGCCGACGACCAGCGAGACGCGGGCGCCGTGCAGCAGGCCGGCCAGGATGTCGCGGCCCGACACGTCGGTGCCGAGCAGGAAGCGGGCCGACGGCGGCTGCGTCGGCCGGCCGAGCATGTCGAACGGGTCGACCGGGTGGAGGACCGGCCCGAACACGGCGGCGCCCACGATCAGCAGCAGGACGACGAGGCCGCCGACCGCTGCGGTGTTGCGCCGGAAGCGCCGCCAGAAGAGGGCGAGGCCGCTCATCGCTGTCCACTCACCTCTGGACGATCCGCGGGTCGAGCAGGCCGTAGACGAGGTCGACCAGCAGGTTGACCAGCACGACCACGACCGAGGAGACGAGGAGGACGCCGAGCAGCAGCGGCAGGTCGCGCTGCAGCAGCGCGTCGAAGACGAGGCGGCCGAGGCCGGGCCACCCGAACACCGTCTCGACCAGGATCGAGCCGCCGAGGATGTGCCCGATCTGCACGCCGGCCAGCGTGACGACCGGCAGCAGCGCGTTGCGGGCGGCATGGACGAAGCTGATCCGCGTCTCCGACAGGCCCTTGGCCCGCGCCGTCGTGATGAAGTCGAGGGTGAACACCTCCAGCATCGAGGCGCGCATCAGCCGCGTGTAGAGCGCGACGTAGAAGAGGCCGAGCGTCAGCGACGGCAGGACGAGATGGCGCGCGATGTCGAGGGCGCGCGCGGACCAGGAGAGGTCGGTCGCGATCGTCATCATGCCCCCCGAGGGCAGGATGCCCAGGGTCACCGAGAAGAGCACGATCAGCATCAGGCCGAGCCAGAATTGCGGCGTCGCATAGACGACGAGGGCGAGGATCGACAGGACCGCGTCGATCCAGCTGCGGTGGCGCATGGCGGCGAGGATGCCGAGCAGCATCCCGGCCGCGACCGCGACCAGGATCGCCGCCAGCATCAGCAGCAGGGTCGCCGGCACCCGCTCCATCACGAGCTCCAGCACCGGCGCCTGCTGGATGTGCGACCAGCCGAGGTCGAGGACGAGGAGCCGCCCGAGGAAGACCAGGAATTGCTCCCACAGCGGGCGGTCGAGGCCGAAGTTGCGGCGCAGCTCCTCGACGAACTCGACCGGCGCACCGCCCGAGGAGGCGGCGATGATGTCCGCGACGTCGCCGGGTGCCATGTGCAGCAGCGCGAAGTTGAGCGCGGCGATGGCGAGGACGACCGGTCCCAGCTGCAGCAGCCGGCGTGCGAGGAAGGCGAGGGTGGGTGGCATGGGTGGCCCGTCGGGGATGCCGCCGCCCCGGCCAGGGGGCGGCGGCGGAACCCGTCTACTCCTTCCAGACCGAATCCCAGCTCGAATACATCGAGATGCCGTTGGTGATCAGCCCATGCACCCGCTTGTTCCACAGCGAGGTGTAGGACAGCTCGACCAGGAAGATCACCGGCAGCTCGTCGTGCAGGATCTGCTGGATCTCGTCGAACTGCTTCTTGCGCGCGGCCTTGTCCGTCTCGCGCGCGGCCTTGGCGAACAGCTCGTCGACGCGGGCATTCTGGTAGCCCATCGAGTTGGTGAAGGTCGCGCCCTTGCGGATGCTGGAGGAGATGAAGGTGCGCTGCACCCCGATCGTCGGGTCGGAGTAGTTGTGGCTGAAGGTGCTGGTGAGGTGGAAGTCCCAGTCGGTGTAGACCGCCTTCAGCCAGCCGGCGAGGTCGAGGCTCTTCGTGTCGACGGCGATGCCGATCTTGCCGAGTTCCTGGCGGATGTATTCGCCGAGCCGCACCCAGGACTCGCCATAGGGCAGGAAGTTCTGGGTCATGCGGAAGCGGACGCCGTCGGCCCCGCGCTTGTAGCCGGCCTCGTCGAGCAGGCGGTTGGCCGCCTTCGGGTCGTAGACGAACGGCTTCAGCGCCTTGTTGTAGAAGTTGGGGTTGGCGCTGACGATCGGCCCGGTCGCCGGGGTTCCCTGGCCGTACCAGATGACGTCGACGATGCGGCTGCGGTCGAGCGCCATGCTGATCGCCCGGCGCACCCGCACGTCGGACAGCGGCTTGTCGCGCAGATTGACCTCGAGCCACATGTTGGGGCCGAGCGCCTCGGCGCCTTCCTTGGTCGCCTGGATGTGCGGCAGCTTGGCGATGCGCTCGATCTCGGCCTCCGGCAGCGCGCTCATCGGCGCGACGTCGGCCTCGCCGCTCTCCATGGCGATGGCGCGGGCGGCGCCGTCCGGCAGGACGCGCAGCACCACCTGGTCGAGGCAGGGGTGGCCCTTGCGCCAGTAGTCGGGATTGCGCTCCAGGATGACGTGGCTGCCGCGCGTCCATTCCTTCAGCTTGAACGGCCCGGTGCCGACCGGCTGGCGCATCAGCGAGGACTGGCGGACCGGACCGGAGGCGCTGGTGTCGATCGTCTCCAGGATGTGCTTGGGCAGGATCGGCGCCTCGCCCGGCTGGAAGACGTTCATGAAGAAGGGCACCGGCGCTTTCAGCTTGAAGACGACCGTATAGGGGTCCGGCGTCTCGATCGCCTCGACATCGCCGAAATAGACCCGGCCGCGCGAGGTGTAGGGCTTCACGACCTTCTCGATGCTGTACTTCACGTCGTCGGCCGAGAAGGGCTTGCCGTCGTGCCACTTCACGCCCTGGCGCAGCTTGAAGGTGTAGGTCTTCTGGTCGTCCGAGACGGTCCAGGATTCCGCCAGCCCCGGCTTCGGCGTCATGCCGGCGCCTTCGTAGGTGAGCAGGCTCTCGTAGATCTTGGTCGAGACGATCGCGACCGGGACCGCCGAGGTCGCGATGGTCGACAGCGCCGTCGGCTCGGGATGGTAGAGATAGGTCAGCGTGCCGCCCGTCTTCGGGCATTGCGCCGCGGCCGTTCCGGCCAGGGCCGCCAGCGCCGCGGCCCCCATGATCGCCTTGGTCAGGTTGGTCGTCATGTCCAGGATCTCCCTTCCGGATGCCTTGTCGTCGGTCGTCGGTTCGTCGTCCCTGTGTTGCGGCGGGTTGTCCCGCGCGCGGCCGCCTAGAAGCGGGCGGCCGCGCTCGGCTCCGCGTCTTGATTGCACCAGTGCCAGATGAACTCGATCAGGTGCTCGATCGATTCCAGGTACTCCTCGACCCGGATGTGCTCGTCCGGCTTGTGCGCCTGGGCGATCGTGCCGGGGCCGAAGATGACCGTCGGGATGCCGCCCTGGTTCACCAGGTGGCGCATGTCGCAGCAGAAGGGTCCGGGGCAGGGCTCGCCGCGACCGCCGCGCCGCGCCACGACCTCGCCGATATGGCGGGCGAGCGGGATCTGCGGGCTCTGTCGCGTACTGTCGTCGTGATGCAGGAATTCGAGCGTGGCCGGGTTCGTGGCGAGGAACGGGTCCGATGCGTTGGCACCCTCGATGGCGGCGCGGAAGCCGTCCATGATGTCGCCGACGTCGCCCGCCGCCGGCGAGAAGTAGGTGCCGCCCTTCAGCACCGCCTCGCCCGCCGTCACCGTCTCGTAGTGGCCGCCCTGGACCTTGCCGATGACCAGCGCGAAGGGCGCGCGCCCGGCCTCCATCGGATCGTCCGAGCGGCGGGCGTTGTAGCCCTCCTCCAGTGCCAGCAGCGCTCCGATCACGACCGGCAGCTTCTCGATCGCGCTGACGCCGTCCTGGCGCTCGCCCTGCCAGCGCGCGCCCGGCGAGCGCTGGGTGCCCGGCACCCGCACCTGCCAATAGAGCCCGCCCGGATGGCTGACGGAGATGGTGTTGTTGGTCGGCTCCAGCACGATGGCGGCGTCCGCGGTGAAGCCGCGCCGCACGAGGTCGAGCGTGCCGTTGCCGGCATGCTCCTCGTTGACGACGCTCTGGTAGATGACGTCGCCACGCAGCCGGACACCCGCCTCGGCCAGCCAGGTGAGCGCCATCAGCGCCGCCATCTGGCCGCCCTTCATGTCGGACGTGCCGCGGCCGTACATCAGCCCGCCCTCGATCTCGGCGCCGAACGGATCCTTGGTCCATTCCCCCCGCGGCTCGATCGTCACCGTGTCGACATGGCCGTTGAGGATCAGCGAACGGCCGCCGCCGCTGCCGCGCAGGATGCCGACGAGGTTCGGCCGTCCGCGATAATTCAGCACGCCCTCCAGCCCGCTCGCCTTCAAGGCCTCTGCGGTCGGCAGGCGGTCGTAGGGCAGGATCAGGTCATGCTGCCAGTGGGTCGGATACTGGGCGACGGCGGGAAAGCGCTCGAACATCGCCGCGACGTCGGGCTCGGTCAGGTCGATCTCGGCCCCGATCGCCCGCAGGCGGGCGGCGAGGTGCTGCTGGGCCGCGCCCTCCTCGCCGGTCAGGCTCGGCACGCGGACGAGGCCGGCCAGCGCGGCGACGCTGCGTTCGCGCCCCGCCGCGGCCAGTTCCAGCGCCCGCTTCAATCCCTCGGCCATGCCGCCCCCGCGCCCTGTTCGGGAACGATCATGGGCGGCTCCGAAGCCCCAGGGAAATTTAGAGTTTGAGCATCGATCTTAGGAAATTTTATAGTTGGCGATGATCTACACGCAGATCCGCGCCTTCGACGCGGTCGCCCGCGAGGGCAGCTTCTCCCGCGCGGCCGAGATGCTGGGCGTCACCCAGCCGGCGCTGACCATCCAGGTCAAGGCGCTGGAGGAACGCTACGGCGTCAAGCTGCTGCTGCGCCAGGGCCGCTCGGTGCAGCTGACGGAGCTGGGCGCCCGGTTGTTCCAGATGTCGCGCCGCCTAGCCGGGCTGGAGGAGCAGATCCGCGAGACGCTGGCGGCCTCGCAGGATCTGGAGCAGGGGCAGCTGCGCCTTGCGGTCGACGGGCCGCACATCGTCATGGGCATCTTCGCCCGCTTCCTCGCCCGCCATCCGGGGGTCGGGCTGTCGGTCGCGCTCGGCAACAGCCGCTTCGTGCGCCAGGAGCTGCTCGACCGCCGGGCCGACATCGCAATCCTTCCCGGGGTCGAGGGCCACCCGCAGATCCACGCAGCGCCGCTCTGGCACCATCGCGGCGTCGTCATCGTCGCCCGCCACCATCCCTGGGCCGAGCGGACGGCGATCGACCTCGCCGAGCTCGACGGCCAGCCGATGGTCGGCCGCGAGGAGGGCTCGATGACCCAGCGCCGCGTCGACGAGGCGCTCGCCAAGGCCGGCGCCACCGCGCGGCTCGTCCTCGAGCTCGGCAGCCGCGAGGCGCTGTGCGAGGCGGTCGGCGCGGGGCTCGGCATCGGCATCGTCTGGGAGCTGGAGGCGCACGGCGCCCCCCGCCTCGTCACCATCCCGATCGCCGGCGACGGCATCCACAGCACCGACTATGTCGCTTGCCTCAAGAGCGAGTGGATGCGCCGCTCGATCAAGGCCTTCTTCCAGGTTGCTCTGTCGCTCCCCGGCGCCGGCAGCGATATCGCGGCGCTGCGGGCGGCGATGTAGGCGCAGTCGATACCGCACGATGGTTTGAGATGGTCATGGGCCGCAGGCGCCAAATTGCGATCGATACCGGCGGCCTGCCGGTCGCGGCTCAGGTCCATTCCGCCGGTATCCAGAATCGCCACGGCAAGGCGTCAAGCAGCGGCGCATATCGCGGAGGCGGCGGTGAGATCGCGCCGGGATCCTGGCCATGGCCTCACAGTATGAGGCGATGGCTCCCCGGGCCGGACTCGAACCAGCGACCCAGCGGTTAACAGCCGCTTGCTCTACCAACTGAGCTACCGGGGATCAGCGCGGCGCGGCTTATAGCAGCCGACTCCCGGGATGCCAACCCCTTGTTGCCGGCTTTCTCAGCGCGCCGTGAGGCGGAGGATGCGGTCGTCGCCCGGGCGGGGGCGGCCGCGGCCGTCGCGGTTGCTGGTGAGGACGTAGAGCGCGCCGTCGGGCCCGGCGACGGCGTCGCGCAGCCGGCCGAAGGGCTGCGCCGAGCCTTCGGCAAACCAGCGTTCGACGGTGGTTGCCCGCCAGTTGCCGCCTCCGTCCCGGGCGAGCGCGATGCGCAGCAGCGCCCGGCTGCGCAGGGTCGCGACGAAGAGGTCGCCGCGCCAGAAGGCGGCGCCCGCGGGCGGCGTCGCCTCGTCGGGCCAGGCGAGGATGGGGTCGATCCAGCGCCGGTCGGCCGGCGCGCCCACCGCCAGGGGCCAGCCATAGTTGCCGCCGCGGCGGACGACGTTCACCTCGTCGAGGGCGCGCAGCCCGAACTCGCCGGAGGGGCCGTGCTCGCTGGCGAAGAGATCGCCCGACTCGGGATGGAAGGCGAGCCCCTGGACGTTGCGATGGCCGAGCGACCAGACGGGCGAGCCGGGATCGGGATTGTCGCCGGGCACCGCGCCCTCGGGCGTCACCCGCAGGATCTTGCCGCCGAGGTCGACCGGCACCTGCGCCCGCGGCGCATCGAAGATCTCGCCCGTGCCGACATAGAGCATGCCGTCGGGGCCGAAGGCGATCCGGCCGCCATTGTGGAAGCGGGCGCCGGGGACGCCCTCGAGGATGACCCGGTCGAGCCGGGCCCGGTCGCCCTCGACCGCCAGCCGCACCACCCGGTTGCCGGTTTCGCCGCCCGCGGCGTGGGTGTGCATCGCATAGAGATAGGGACGCCCGGGAAAGCCCGGATCGAGCGCGAGCCCCATCAGGCCGCCTTCGCCGCCCTGGCGGACGTCGAGCGTGATCACCGGCTCGGCGGCGAGGCGGCCATTGCGGACGAGGCGGATGCGGCCCGGCCGTTCGCTGACCATGGCGCGACCGTCCGGCAGGAAGACGAGGGACCAGGGCGCCTCCAGGCCCTCGACCCAGCTCTCGACCTGGATGCCGGCCGGCGCCGCGATGCGTTCGTCCGCGAAGGGCTGCGGCCGGGGGCCGCGCACCGGGTCGGCGGCGGCCAAGGCCGCCGTCGCGACCAGCAGGGCAAGACCGGCGGCGGTCGCGCGGGGCGCAGGGCGGACGGCTGGTGTCACCGGAACGGTTCCCCGGAGATCCAGCAGGCGAGGCTGTAGCGCACGCCTGCGGTGACCGGCGTCACGCGATGCAGCTGCCAGGGCGGAAAAACGATCATCATGCCGCGCTCGCGGCGGGTCGGGGTCACCCGCTGGGAAAGGCGCAACTCGAGGTCGCCGCCCTCGTAGGTGGCCGGGTCGGACAGCTGGATGACGACGCTGAGCTTGCGCAGGATGGGCGGGCCGTCGCCCAGATCCTGGTGCCAGCCGTAATGGTCGCCGCCGGCGGCATAACGGGCGAACTGCACCGCCTCGCCCATCCCGAGCAGCGAGAAGCCGAAGAAACGGTCGTTGGCCGAGCGCGCGATGCGTTCGATCCGCCGGTAGAGGAAGCGGGTGTCCGCGGAGGGCGGCAGCCAGGCGATGGTCGACTGGCGGATCTCGGGATGGACGCCCTCGCCGGCGACTCCGGCGGTTCCGCCCTGCTGCAGTGCTGCCTCGCCGAGCGCGATGACGCGGTCGCACTCCTCGGCGCTCAGCGCATCGGCCTTCATCGTCATGCTGCTGTAGGCGCGTTCGAGCGGCGACAGCTCGAATGGCCACAGGAGGGGGCGGGGCTGCGGCGGGCGGCGGGCCGGTTTCGGCATCGGACGGTGTCTCCGGACGCGGGATTGCCCGGCCGGAATACACCGGGCATGGGGCCGGACCCAATGATCGGATGTCGCGGGACAGGGCGGGTGGCCGGTCCGGTCGGCGCAGCAGGGGCCGGAAACTGTGGAGGCGCGGCCCGGAATCGAACCGGGATAAACGGATTTGCAGTCCGGTGCCTAGCCATTCGGCCACCGCGCCCCGGAACGGCTGTAGTATACAAGGCCCGCCGAGGACGGCGCTGTATACGCGGGCGCGCCCGGCCCGGTCAAGGCGATGCCCGCCGCCGGTACGGCAGGCGGAAAAAGGCCTTGCGGGCCGGGGCGATAGGCGCCGGGGTGGAGCAATCGGTTGCATTCCACGCCGGCCGGGTGATTGCGCTCCCCGCAGTGCAGCAAGTATAAAACCCTGCGCGCGCCCCTCGGGCTGCGGGCGGATTCGCGACCAGGAAGCGAGACATCCGAGCGTCATGGCGATCGACTACACAGCGGCCCGCGCCAACATGGTGGAGAGCCAGATCCGGCCCAACAAGGTGACGGACGGGACGGTCGTCCAGGCCTTCCTCGACGTCCCGCGCGAGCGGTTCGTGTCGCCTGCGCTGCGCGGGGTCGCCTATGTCGACGAGGACATCCCGATCGCCGACGGCCGATATCTCGTCGAGCCGATGGTGCTCGGGCGGCTGCTGCAGTTCGCCGCGCCGCGCCGGTCCGACGTCGCGCTGGAGATCGGCTCGGGCACGGGCTACGGCACCGCCGTCCTGGCCCGGCTGGTGGGCTCCGTGGTCGGCATCGAGAGCGATCCCGAACTGCTGCGCCGCGCGACCGAGAACCTGGTCGCGCTGGGCGTCGAGAACGCCGTGGTGACGGCGGGCGAATTCCTCGAAGGCTGCCCCAAGCAGGCCCCCTTCGACCTTATCCTCTTTTCCGGCGCGGTCGGCCGGGTGCCGCCGGCGATCGAGGCGCAACTGGCCGAGGGCGGACGCCTCCTCGCGGTGGAGACGGGAGAGGGGATCGGCCGGGCCATCCTCTGCCGGCGCACCGGCGGTGCGGTATCGCGCCGCGTCATCTTCGATGCGGCGACGCCCCTGCTGCCCGGCACGGCGCTGAAGCGCGAGTTCGTATTCTGATTGGCTGCCCGCGATGCTGCGGGCGGCGTGGAGGGTCCCGATGGCCACGAAGAGAACAGTGAAGGGGACGGTCGGCGCGGCGTGGCTCGCGGCCGTTGCGGCAGCCCTGCCCGGCGCGGCCGGAGCCCAGAGCCTGGAGGAGGTGCTGGTCAGCACCTACAATTCCAACCCGCAGCTGCTGTCGGAGCGGGCGCGACTGCGCGCCGTGGACGAACTGGTGCCGCAGTCGCTGGCCGGATGGCGACCGACCGTGCAGGCGTCCGGCTCCTACGGCTTCGGGCGCGAGCGCACGGAGGTTCCGGGAATCCGCCGCAACGAAAGCCTGAACCCGTTCAGCCTCAACCTTCAGGTCAGCCAGCCGCTCTATCGCGGCGGCCGCACGCAGGCGAACACCGAGCGGTCGATCTTCCAGATCCAGTCGCAGCGCGCCCAGGTCTTCGTGGTCGAGCAGCAGGTGCTGTTCGCCGCGGTCCAGGCCTACATGAATCTGTTCCGCGCGCTGGCGGTGGTCCAGCTCAACGCGAACAACATCGAGGTGCTGAAGCGGCAGCTCGAGGCGGCACAGGATCGCTTCCGCGTCGGCGAGGTCACCCGGACCGACGTCGCCCAGGCGGAATCGCGCATGGCTCGGGCGATCGCGGACAAGCGCCAGGCCGACGGCAATGTCGAGGCGGCCCGCGCGACCTTCGAGCGCGTCAGCGGTCTGGTACCGATCGACATCAGCTTCCCCAAGCGGATCCCGAAGACGCCGGTGACTCGCGACGAGGCCAAGCGGCTGGCGGAAGTGAACAATCCGCAGATCGTCTCCGCCCGCTTCAACGAGCTTTCCGCCCGCAGCAACGTGCGGTCGATCACGGGCGAACTGCTGCCGACGGTGAGCCTGGACGCCACGGTCGCGCGCAACGAAGAAGCCCAGAACGTCAACACCAAGATCACGACCGGCCAGGTGGTCGCGCGCGTCTCGGTGCCGCTCTACGAGGCGGGCTCGACCTACTCGCGCGTGCGGGAGGCGAAGCAGACCGCAGGCCAGCGCCGCATCGAGATCGAGACGAGCCGCCGCAGCGTCGTCGAACTCGCCAGCTCGCGCTGGGACACGCTGCAGTCCGCCCGCGCCCAGATCGAGGCCCTGCAGGAGAACATCCGCGCCGCCCAGATCGCCCTCGACGGCGTCCAGCAGGAAGCGGCGGTCGGCTCGCGCACCGTGCTCGACATCCTCGATGCCGAGCAGGAACTGTTCAATGCGCGGGTCAATCTCGTCAGCTCGCAGCGCGACGAGATCGTCGGCGTCTATGACCTGACGGCCGCGACGGGGCGCATGACGGCGCGCTATCTCGGCCTGCCGGTCGAGATCTACGATATGGATGCCCACTACGAGGCCGTGAAGGACAAGTGGATCGGCCTCGGCGATCCCCTCGACTAGGACAACCGAGCCCCGGCGGTCCGCCGGGCAAAGGTAGGGTGCCATGAGCGAACGGCGCGAGCCGCCCGAGCAGTCGATGGAGGAGATCCTGGCGTCGATCCGCCGGATCATCTCCGACGACGGCGCTAAGGCCCCGGCGCCGTCCGCGGGCGAGCGCGCTCCGCCGCCCAAGGTCGAGCCGGTCATCCCGATTCCGCTCGGGCCGGTGCCGGACATCGCCGACACGCCGCCCAAGGGTGATTCTCCGCGCAATTCGCAGGAGGGGCCGCTGCGCGTCGAGCCGCTGCGGATCGAGCGGCGGTCGCGCCGGAAGGGCGCCCCCCGCGAGGACGTGCTGGAACTGACCGAGGTCTACAAGCCCGGCATCCTGCCGGATGGGGACGACCGGAAGGAGCCGCAGGCGCCGCTGGTGTCGGCCGACGTGGCCGCGGAGGCGGCGGCCGCATTCGCGGCGATCGGACGGGCGGGGCAGGCGGCCGCGGCGGCGGAATTCGGCAGCCTCGTGGTCGGCAGCGGCCGCACCGTCGAGGAGCTGCTGCAGGACATGCTGCGGCCGATGCTGAAGGAATGGCTGGATTCCCGCCTGCCTGCTCTCGTAGAAGCGGTCGTCCGCGAGGAGATCGAGCGCATCGTACGGCGCTCCAATCTGCGCTGACGGTCCCCCGCCGCACCGATGCGGCGGGCGGTGGATTCGGGATACGGGGTTCCCCTTCGATGATCGAGAAGACCTATCGCCCGGCCGAGGTCGAGGCGAAGCACTACCGCCGCTGGGAAGAATCGGGCGCGTTCGCCGCCGACCCGAACTCGTCCAGGCAGCCCTATACGATCATGATCCCGCCGCCGAACGTCACCGGCAGCCTGCATATGGGCCACGCGCTGACGTTCACGATCCAGGACGTGCTGATCCGCTATCACCGGATGCGCGGGCGCGACGCGCTCTGGCAGCCCGGGACCGACCATGCCGGCATCGCGACGCAGATGGTCGTCGAACGCCAGCTCGCCGAGAAGGGGATCGTGCTCGACCGGCCGGGCGTCGTCGCCGACGGCAACACGAAGACCGTCGACCGCGCGGCCTTCATCGAGAAGGTGTGGGAGTGGAAGGCCGAGTCCGGCGGCACCATCACCCGCCAGCTGCGCCGCCTCGGCGCCTCGCTCGACTGGCCGCGCGAGCGCTTCACCATGGACGAAGGGCTGAGCGCGGCCGTCCGCAAGGTCTTCGTCGAGCTGCACCGCCAGGGCCTGATCTACCGCGACAAGCGGCTGGTCAACTGGGATCCCAAGCTGCACACCGCCATCTCCGACCTCGAGGTCGAGCAGCGGGAGGTGAAGGGCCATCTCTGGCACTTCCGCTATCCCGTCGAGGGCATGGACGACACCTTCGTCACCGTCGCCACGACCCGGCCGGAGACGATGCTGGGCGATACCGGCGTCGCGGTGCATCCGGACGACCCGCGCTTCCGCGACCTCGTCGGCCGCAATGTCGTGCTGCCGCTCGTCGGACGGGCCATTCCGATCGTCGCCGACGAATATGCCGACCCCGAGACCGGCACCGGCGCGGTCAAGATCACCCCCGCCCACGACTTCAACGATTTCGAGGTCGGCCGGCGCCACCAGCTGCCGGCGATCAACATCTTCGACGCCGACGCCCGCCTGCTCGACACGGTGCCGGAGCCCTATCGCGGGCTCGACCGCTACGAGGCGCGGAAGCGCATCGTCGCCGACATGGAGGCGCTCGGCCTCGTCGAGAAGATCGAGCCGCACACCCACGTCGTGCCCCATGGCGACCGCGGCGGCGTCGCCATCGAGCCGTGGCTGACCGACCAGTGGTACGTCGACGCCGCGACCCTGGCCAAGCCGGCGATCGCCGCGGTCGAGAGCGGCCAGACGGTGTTCGTGCCGCGCCAGTGGGAGAACACCTTCTTCGAGTGGATGCGCAACATCCAGCCCTGGTGCGTGTCGCGCCAGCTCTGGTGGGGCCATCAGGTGCCGGCCTGGTACGCGCCCGACGGCACCATCTTCGTCGAGGAGACGGAGGCCGAGGCCGTGGCGGCGGCGCGCCGGCATTTCGGCAGCGACGTCGAACTGACTCGCGATCCGGACGTGCTCGACACCTGGTTCTCGTCGGCCCTGTGGCCATTCTCGACGCTCGGCTGGCCCGAACAGACGCCCGAACTCGCCCGCTACTATCCGGGCGACGTCCTGGTGACCGGCTTCGACATCATCTTCTTCTGGGTCGCCCGGATGATGATGATGGGGCACCACTTCATGGGCGACGTGCCCTTCCGCACCGTCTACATCCACGCCCTGGTGCGCGACGCGCGCGGCCAGAAGATGTCGAAGTCGAAGGGCAACGTCATCGACCCGCTCGACCTCATCGACCGCTTCGGCTGCGATGCGCTGCGCTTCACCCTGGCGGCGCTGGCCGCGCCCGGCCGCGATATCAAGCTGGCCGAGAGCCGGGTCGAGGGCTACCGCAACTTCGCGACCAAGCTGTGGAACGCCGCCCGCTATGCCGAGATGAACGGCTGCGTGCGGGTCGAGGGCTTCGATCCCGAGGCGGCGAAGCTGCGGGTCAACCGCTGGATCGTCGGCGAGGTCGCCCGCACGGCCGAACGGCTGGAACAGGAATACGCCGCCTATCGCTTCAACGACGTCGCCAACGTGCTCTACCAGTTCGTCTGGGGCACCTTCTGCGACTGGTACCTGGAGTTCACCAAGCCGATCCTGGCCGGCTCCGACGCCGCGGCGGCGGCCGAGACGCGGGCGACCACGGCCTGGGTGCTCGACCAGATCCTGCTGCTGCTGCACCCGGTCATGCCCTACATCACCGAGGAACTGCGCGAGCAGCTCGGCGGTGGCGTGGCGCTGATCACCTCGCCCTGGCCGGTCTATGGCGAGGCGCACCGCGACGCCGAGGCGGCGGCGGAGATGGACTGGGTCGTGCGCCTCGTCTCGGAGGTCCGCACGATCCGGGCGGAGATGAACGTGCCCGTCGCGGCCGAGGTCTCGCTGCTCGTCAAGGGAGCCGGCCCGGAGACCGAGGCACGGCTGGCGACCCATGCCGACATCATCCGGCGCCTCGCGCGCCTCGCCGCGATCGAGACCCTGGCCGGTGATCCGCCGGCGGGCGCAGCCCAGGCGGTCGTCGACGAGGCGACGATCGCCCTGCCGCTTGCGGGGATCATCGACCTCGCCAAGGAACGCGCGCGCCTCGCCCGCGAGGTCGGCAAGCTCGGCGACGAGATCGGCAAGATCGAGAAGAAGCTGGGCAGCCCCGACTTCCTGGCGAAGGCACCGGAGGAGATCGTCGAGGAGCAGCGAGAACGCGCTCAGGCCGCCCAGGAGGCCAAGGCAAAGCTTGAGGCGGCGCTGGCGCGCATCGCGGCCGCCTGATCGCCGGGAGAGGGCGGGGGCTTTCGCCCCTGCCGGCGGCCGCTCAGGCGCCGCGGCGTTGCTCGCGTTCGTCGCGCCAGTGCCGGAACAGGCGGCGGCGGTGCGCGTCGGTGACCCGGCGCTTGATGGTCGAATAGATCAACCGCAGGCTGCTCATTGCTCCGGACTCCGGCATTGCCGCCCTGTCGCACTCGATGGCGGAAATTAGCGGCGGAGCATGACGAAGCCGTGGCGCCTCCGTGGCAGCTCGATGAGAATTCGGCGAAATCGCTTGATCGCCGGCGCTGCCCGCGGCGACCATCGCGCCCGGGTGCGGTTCCCGCACCGGCATGGGTCCGCCGCAAATCCGAGGACAGAAGAATGGCGCGCATCGCCGTCGCAGGTTTCCAGCACGAGACGAACACCTTCGCCCCTGCCAAGGCGACCTATCAGGCCTTCGTCGAAGGGGGCGGCTGGCCGCCGCTGCTGCGCGGCAACGAGCTGCCGGCACGCGTCCACGGCATGAACCTGCCGATGGCCGGCGCCATCGACGTGCTGCAGAAGAAGGGGCACGCGGTGGTGCCCGTCGTGTGGGCGGCAGCCGTGCCGTCCTCCTACGTCACCCAGGACGCCTTCGAGCGCATCTCGGCCCTCATCGTCGGCGACCTTGCCGCGCAGGGGCCCTACGACGCGGTCTATCTCGACCTGCACGGGGCGATGGCGGTCGAGCAGTTCGAGGACGGGGAGGGCGAGCTGCTGCGCCGGGTGCGCGCGATCGTCGGGCCCGACATCCCGGTCTTCACCAGCCTCGACCTGCATTCGAACACCACGCCCGACATGGTCGAGTTCTCGAACCTGATGGTCGCATATCGCACCTATCCGCATGTCGACATGGCGGAGACGGGCGGGCGCGCCGGGCTGCTGCTCGACCGCGCGCTCAAGGAGAAGCGGCCGGTCTTCAAGGCCTTCCGCCAGCTGCCCTTCCTCATCCCGCTGACCTGGCAGTGCACCTTCATCGAGCCCGGCAAGTCGCTCTACGACTTCTGCGCCTCGCTTGAGGGCGGCGATGTCCTCTCCGTCTCCTTCACGCCGGGGTTTCCGGCGGCCGACATCCACCATTGCGGCCCGGCGGTCCTGGCCTATGGCTGGACCCAGGAGGCAGCCGACGAGGCCGCGGACAAGATGGCCAATGCCGTCGCGGAAGCCGAGATGGCCTTCGCCGGCAAGCTCTACGATCCCGATTCGGTGGTCCAGGAGGCCGCCCGCATCGCCAACGGCGCGACCAAGCCCGTCGTCATCGCCGATACCCAGGACAATCCCGGCGCCGGCGGCAATTCCGACACGACCGGCCTGCTGGCGGCGATGATCCGCAACGATGCCCAGAACTGCGCGCTGGGCCTGCTGTGGGATCCGGCCTCGGCCAAGGCGGCCCATGCGGCAGGGGTGGGGGCGACCATCCGCCTCAAGCTCGGCGCGGTCTCGGGCGTCGCCGGCATCGAGCCGGTCGAGGCGGACTACAAGGTCGAGAAGCTCGGCGACGGCAAGTTCACCTGCACCGGCCCCTTCTACGGCGGCGCGCACATGGAACTGGGCCTGATGGCCTGCCTGTCGGTCCGCGGCGTGCGCATCGCGGTTTCGTCGAAGAAGTGCCAGGCGGCCGACCAGGAGATGTTCCGCCATGTCGGTATCGAGCCGACCAGGCTCTCGATCCTCGGCCTCAAGAGTTCGGTGCATTTCCGCGCCGACTTCCAGCCGATCGCCGAGACCATCCTCGTCGTCGAGGCGCCCGGCCCGATGATCGTCGACCCCGCCAACCTGCCCTTCACCCGGCTGCGCGCCGGCGTGCGGATCAACCCGGGCGGGCCGGAGTTCCAGGCGGCCTGAGCCGCATCAGCCGTCCGCGAGCGTGCACCAGACCGGCGTGTGGTCGGAGGCGCGCTCGCGGCCGCGCGGCTCCTTGTCGATGCCTGATTCGAGCAGCCGGTCGGCCGCCTGCGGCGACAGCAGCAGGTGGTCGATCCGCAGCCCGTGGTCGAGTTCCCAGCGGCGCTGGACGTAATCCCAATAGGAATACTGGTGCGGCTCCGGGTGCAGCGCCCGGAAGGCGTCGGTCAGGCCGAGATGGAGGAGGGTGCGGAAGCGGGCCCGGCTCTCCGGCCGGCACAGTGCATCGTCCGCCCATTTGACGGGGTCGTAGACGTCGTCGTCGGTCGGGCAGACATTGTAGTCGCCGCCGAGCACGAAGGTCTCTTCCCTGGCCAGCAGTTCGCGGGCGTGCGGCACCAGCCGGTCCATCCAGGCGAGCTTGTAGTCGAACTTCTCGCCGGGGGCCGGATTGCCGTTCGGCAGGTAGATCGAGGCGACGCGCACGCCCGCGACCGTCGCCTCGATGTAGCGTGCCTGGATGTCGGCCTCGTCGCCGGGCAGGCCGCGGGCGACATCCTCGATCGGGCGCTTCGCCAGGATCGCCACGCCGTTGTAGCTCTTCTGGCCATGGGTGGCGAAATTGTAGCCGAGTTCCTCGATCTCGGCCGCCGGGAAGGCCTCGTCGACGCATTTCAGTTCCTGCAGCAGCAGGACGTCCGGCCGCGCCTCGGCCAGCCAGGCGACGAGGTTCGGCAGTCGCGCCTTCACCGAATTGACGTTCCAGGTCGCGATGCGCATGGCGGGGACGGGCCTCGGGCGGTGGGACGGGCCGCCGCAATGTGCCGCCGGCCCCGCGCCGGGGCAAGCCGGGTCAGTGGGGCGCAGGGTCCGTCGACCCGCGCCGCCCGCAGCCCGTCAGACCGCGAAGGAGCTGCCGCAGCCGCAGGAGGAGGTGGCGTTCGGGTTGGTCATGCGGAATGAGGCGCCGACCATCTCGTCGACATAGTCCAGCGCCGCCCCGTTCAGGAGGTCGAGCGAGGAATCGTCGACCACCACCGTCACGCCATGGTCGGAAAATGCGTGGTCGTCGGCATTGCGCTGGTCGTCGAAGCTGAATCCGTACTGGAAGCCGGAGCAGCCGCCGCCGGATACCGCGACGCGCAGGAACATGCCGCGGAACTCGTCCTGTTCCTGGAGTTCGCGGATGCGCCGCGCCGCACTCTCGGTGAGCGTCATCCGGCGCTCTTCGGTCAGGTTTGTGCCTTCGGGCATGGGAACCTCGAATTCGGAGCCCCATATGTAATCCGTGTCGGGCAGGGGTCCAAGGGGCGCCGACGCCCGCGATTGTCCATTGCGTGCGCATTCGATAGGTTCGCCTCCCGATCATGGCTCCCGCCGCCCTCGCCCCCTATGCCTGCCGGCCGGAGGAGACGCGCGGCCGGCGTGCGGCCGAGCCCGAGAGCCGCACGCGCACGCCGTTCCAGCGCGACCGCGACCGGATCATCCATTCGACGGCCTTCCGGCGCCTGGAATACAAGACCCAGGTCTTCGTCAACCACGAGGGCGACCACTACCGGACGCGCCTCACCCATTCGATCGAAGTGGCGCAGATCGCCCGCTCGCTCGCCCGTGCGCTGGCCCTCAACGAGGATCTGGCGGAGGCGGTCGCGCTCGCCCACGACCTCGGTCACACGCCCTTCGGCCATGCCGGGGAGGATGCGCTCGACGCCGCCATGGCCGATTTCGGCGGCTTCAGCCACAACGACCAGACCTTCCGCGTGCTGACGCTGCTGGAGCGCCGCTACGCCGCCTTCGACGGGCTGAATCTGACCTGGGAGACGCTGGAGGGGACGGTCAAGCACAACGGCCCGCTCCTGGGCGAGCATGCGGTGCCGCCGACCATCGCCGCCTTCGACCGCGACTGTCCCCTCGACCTCGGCGGCTGGCCGGGGCTGGAGGCGCAGGTGGCGGCGCTGTCCGACGACATCGCCTACAACAACCACGACATCGACGACGGGCTGCGGGCCGGCCTCTTCTCCCTCGCCGACCTCGCCGACGTGCCGCTCGCGGGGCCGGTCTTCGCCGAGGTGGCCCGCACCTATCCCGGCCTCGAGCCGTCGCGCGTCATCCACGAGGGGGTGCGGCGGATGATCGACCGCATGGTCGAGGATCTGCTGGCCGAGACGCGCGCGCGCCTCGCCGACCTCGCTCCCCGCTCGGCCGACGATATCCGCGCGGCCGGCGGGCCGGTCGTCGCCTTCAGCGAGACGATGCGCACCCACGACCGGGCGCTGAAGGCGTTCCTCTTCGAGCGCATGTACCGCCACTGGCGCGTCAACCGCATGGCGAGCAAGGCGCGGCGCGTCGTGCGCGACCTTTTCGGCATGCTGGTGGCCGAGCCGAACTGCCTGCCGAACGACTGGCGCGCCCAGGTCGACGCGCCCGGCAGCGTGCGCACCGCCCGCGTCGTCGCCGACTATGTCGCCGGCATGACGGACCGCTTCGCGCTCGACGAGCATCGGCGTCTCTTCGACGTGCATGCGCGCACCTGACGCGGGACAACGCCCCGGAATCGGGGCATAGGAAGGCCCATGAACGTCTTTCACCACTTCCGTGACCGGGTGCTGGCGGCGATCGCCGGCCTCCAGGCGGCGGGGCGGCTGCCCGCCGATCTCGACCTCTCGCGCGTCGTCGTGGAGCCCCCGCGCGACGCCGCGCATGGCGACCTCTCGACCAACGCGGCGATGATCCTGGCCAAGCCGGCGCGCGCCAATCCGCGGCAGCTCGCCGAGCTGCTGGCCGAGGCGCTGCGCGGCGGCGAGGGGGTGGTCGCGGTCGAGGTCGCGGGTCCGGGATTCCTCAATCTGCGCCTCGATGCCGGCTTCTGGCGCGAGCGCATCCGCGAGGTGCTGCGGCAGGGCGTCTCCTACGGCGATTCGGCGATGGGGCAGGGGCAGGCGGTCAATGTCGAGTATGTCTCGGCCAATCCGACCGGGCCCATGCATATCGGCCACGCGCGCGGCGCGGTCGTGGGCGACGCGCTGGCCGCGCTGCTGCAGAAGGCCGGATACGCCGTCACCCGCGAATACTACATCAACGACGCCGGCGGGCAGGTCGACGTCCTCGCGGCCTCGGCCCATCTGCGCTATCGCGAGGCGCTGGGCGAGGAGATCGGGCCGATTCCCGAGGGCCTCTATCCCGGCGACTATCTGCGCGCCGTCGGCGAGGAGCTCGCCCGGCGCGACGGCGACCGCTGGCTCGGCGTGCCGGAGGGCGAGTGGCTGCCGGTGCTGCGCCGCTACGCCATCGACGCGATGATGGCGATGATCCGCGACGACCTGGCGGCACTCGGCGTCGACCACGACGTCTTCACCTCCGAGCGCAGCCTCGTCGAGGCCGGCGCCATCGAGCGCGCGCTGGAGGTGCTGGAAGGCCGGGATCTCATCTACACCGGCGTGCTGGAAGCGCCGAAGGGCAAGCAGCCCGAGGACTGGGAGCCGCGTCCGCAGACCCTCTTCCGCGCGACCGCGTCCGGCGACGATGTCGACCGGCCGCTGCGCAAGTCGGACGGCAGCTGGACCTATTTCGCCGCCGATATCGCCTATCATCTCGACAAGTTCCGGCGCGGCTTTGCGACGCAGATCGACGTCTGGGGCGCCGACCATGGCGGCTACGTCAAGCGGATGCAGGCGGCCGTGTCGGCGGTGACCGGCGGCGAAGCCGCGCTCGACGTCAAGATCTGCCAGCTCGTCAACCTGCTCGACGCCGGCGAGCCGGTGAAGATGTCCAAGCGCGCCGGCACCTTCGTCACCCTGCGCGAAGTCGTCGACGCCGTCGGCCGCGACGTTGTCCGGTTCATCATGCTGACCCGCAAGAATACCGAAACACTGGACTTCGACCTTGCCCGGGTGCGCGAGCAGTCGAAGGACAACCCGGTCTTCTATGTCCAGTATGCGCATGCCCGCGCGCATTCGGTGCTGCGGCATGCGCGGGAAACGATGCCGGGCGCAGACCTTTCACCGGCGGCCCTCGCGGGCGTAGAATTGACCGGTATTTCGGATTCGGCGGAGCTGGCGCTCGTTCGCCTGATGGCGCAGTGGCCGCGGATCGTGGAGAGCGCGGCGGAGGCCCACGAGCCTCATAGGATCGCGTTTTTTCTCTATGATCTGGCCAGTGCGTACCATATGTTGTGGAACAAGGGCAAAGACGACGCAAGTCTTCGCTTCCTGGTACGGGACGACGAAAACCTGACGCTGGCCCGCTTGGCGCTGGTCCAGGCCTTCGCCCTGGTGATTGCTGCGGGGCTCCGGGTTTTCGGCGTCGAACCCGTCGAGGAGATGCGCGCATGACCATCGAGCTCAATCACGACGCCGCCGAGCGGGCGCTCGGACGGGATTACGGCAGCGACGATCGGCGGGCGCGTCCCTGGCTGATCGGGGTCGTCGCGCTCGCCGTCATCGGCACCTTCTGCGGCATCGTCTGGTACGCCTACACCCAGGGGCTGAGCCAGGGGTCGCGCGGCGGCTCGCTGCCGGTGCTGCGGGCGGACCCGGCGCCGACGCGCGAGCGCCCGACCGAGCCGGGCGGCATGAAGGTGCCGCACACCGACAAGCTGGTCTATGACCAGATGGCGCGCGGCGGGGCCAGCCTGCCGCCGACGGTCGAGCGCATGCTGCCGCCGCCGGAGACGCCGATCGCCCGCCCGGTCGCGCCGCCACCACCACCCGCGGCCGTCACGCCGGTCTCTCCCGTCGCCCCGGCCCAGCCGTCGTACCAGACCGCGCCCCCCCAGGCTGCGCCCGCGCGGCCGTCCGCGCCGCAGTCAGGCAGCAGCACGCCGCCCGGATTCGCGGCGCCGTCGGCGCCCTTTACCCAGCCCTCGGCCCCCGCGCCCCAGGTCGCGCCCTCGCCGCCGCCGCCCGCCGCCACCCGGCCGAGCCCGGCGCCGCAGCCGCCGGCTGCCGGCCGTGCCCCGACACCCGCCGCGGCCTCCCCGTCCCCGCCGCCCCCCTCCCCCCCGCCCCCCCCGGCCGCCCCCCCCCCGCCGGCGGCACCGCCGCCCTCGCTCGCCGGCGCCTACCGCATCCAGCTCGCGGCAGTGCGCTCGCAGGACTCCGCGCACCAGGAGTGGGAGAAGATGAAGGCCGCGCACGCGCCCGTGCTGGGAAAGCTCGCCTCGCAGATCGTCCGCGTCGATCTCGGTGGCGAGCGCGGCGTCTTCTACCGCATCCAGGCCGGCCCGTATGGCGATGCGGACGCGGCCCGGCGCGCCTGCGCCGCGCTCAAGGAGCGGAATGTCAGCTGCCTCGTCGTCCGTCCCTGAGGTCCGCCCGGCCGGCTTGCCGCCGGCTCCGGCGTCTGCCGGCGCACCCCGGGCCGTCGTCTTCGGCTGCGCCGGCCCGGTCCTGTCGGACGCGGAGCGCGCCTTCTTCCGGGCGGCCCGTCCGCTCGGCTTCATCCTGTTCCGGCGCAATATCGAGCGGCCGGAACAGGTGGCCCGCCTGACCGCGGACCTGCGCGCCGCCATCGGCCGGCGCGACGCCCCGGTGCTGATCGACCAGGAGGGCGGCCGCGTCGCCCGGCTGCGTCCGCCCCATTGGCCGGAGTTCCCGCCCGCCCGGCGCTTCGGCGAGGCCTGGGAGCGCGATCCCGAACGCGCCGTCGAGGCGGTGCGCGCCAACAGCCGCCTGCTGGCCGACCTGCTGCTGCCGCTCGGCATCACCGTCGACTGCCTGCCGGTGCTCGACGTGCCGGTGCCGGGCAGCCACGACGTCATCGGCGACCGCGCCTATTCGGAAAATCCGATCGCCGTCGCCCAGCTCGGCCTCGCCGCCGCCGAAGGGCTGCTGGAGGGCGGCGTGCTGCCGGTCGTCAAGCACCTGCCCGGCCATGGCAGGGCCGGCGTCGACAGCCATCGCGAGCTGCCCACCGTCGCCGCCTCCGAGGCGGAGCTGACGGCCCATGATTTCGCGCCGTTCCGCGCCCTGCGCTACATGCCGCTCGGCATGACGGCCCATGTCCGCTATCTCGATCTCGACGCGACCCGGCCGGCGACCCTGTCGCCGGTGGTGCTGGGCGAGTTCGTGCGCGACCGCATCGGCTTTGCCGGCCTGCTCTTCAGCGACGATCTGTCGATGGAGGCCCTGCCCGGCGCGATCGAGGACCGGGCCGCCGGTGCCGTCGCCGCCGGCTGCGACGTCGCCCTCCACTGCAACGGCGACTTCGACGAGATGCGCCGGGTCGCCGACGCCGTGCCGGAGATGGGGCGCCATGCGCTGCGCCGCTGGCAGATCGCGGAGGACATGCGCCGCCGGAGCCGCCGCCCGGCCGTGACCGACCGGCTCGCCGAGTGGCGCGACATGATGCTGCTTTCCGGATGAGCCGGCTCCGGCCCGGCGCGACCCCCTAGGATTCCCTTGGACGATCTCATCTTCACCATCTCGGTCTGGACCCTGCCGGTCCTGATCGCCGTGACCTTCCATGAGGCCGCACACGGTTTCGTCGCCCGCATGCGGGGGGACGATACCGCCTGGATGCTGGGCCGGGTGACCTTCAACCCGCTCAAGCACGTCGACCCCTTCGGCACGGTGCTCCTGCCGGCGATGCTGCTGATCGGCTCGGGCGGGCGGTTCATGTTCGGCTTCGCCAAGCCGGTGCCGGTCGATTTCTCGCGCCTCCACAACCCGCGCATCGACATGATCTGGGTCGCACTGGCCGGCCCCGGCATCAACATCGTCCTGGCGCTGGCGGCGGCCATCCTGGGCCATGCCGTTCCGGCGCTTCCCGGTTTCATGAGCGAATGGGCGCTCTTCAATCTGGTCAACGCCATCCAGATCAACGTCGTGCTGGCGGTCTTCAACATGCTGCCGCTGCCGCCGCTCGATGGTGGCCGGGTCGCGGTCGGCATCCTGCCGGCGCCGCTCGCCTACCGGCTGGCGCGGATCGAGCCCTACGGCCTCTTCGTGCTGATCGGGGCGCTGTTCCTGCTGCCGATGCTGGGCAACCAGCTCGGGATCGATCTCGACGTGCTGCGCTGGCTCGTCGGCGGACCGAGCGAGTACCTGATCGGCTGGATACTCGAGGCGACCGGGTTCGACCCGCTGGCGACGCTGAGCGTCATGCGCTGAGGAGGCGGAACCTGGCCGTCGATCCCAAGCCGTTCGAGGAGGACCGCCCGGCGACGGCCGCGGAGGGCGCGCTCGTCGTCGACCTCGACGGTTTCGAGGGGCCGATCGACGTGCTGCTGGCGCTGGCGCGCGACCAGAAGGTCGACCTGACGCGCATTTCGATCCTGGCGCTCGCCGACCAGTACCTGGCCTTCGTCACCCAGGCGCGGACGCTGCGTCTGGAACTGGCGGCCGAGTATCTCGTGATGGCCGCCTGGCTGGCCTATCTCAAGTCGCGTCTCCTCCTGCCGGAGCCGCAGAGCGACGACGAGCCGTCCGGCCAGGATCTCGCCGCCGCGCTGGCCTTCCAGCTGCAGCGGCTGGAGGCGATGCAGACGGTCGGCGCGGCGCTGTTCGCCCGGCCGCTGCTCGGCCGCGACGTCTTCGCCCGCGGCGCGCCCGAGGGCGTGCGCAACGTCACCCGCGGCGTCCTCGATCTCTCCCTCTTCGAGCTGCTGAAGGCCTATGCCGAGCATCGCCGCCAGCAGGACGGGGCGGTGCTGCACATCGACCGGCTGGAGCTGCTGTCGATGGACGATGCGCTGCAGCGCCTGTCGCACCTGGTCGGGCGCACGCCGGGCTGGAGCACGCTGGCGAGCTACCTCCCCGACGATCTCCGCCCCGGAATCATCACGCGCGCGGCGATGGCGGCGATGTTCGCGGCCAGCCTGGAGTTGGCGCGCGAAGGCCGGATCATGCTACGTCAGGACCAGATGTTCGGCCCGATATTCGTTCGCAACAACCCCGATGCGCTGCCGGCGCCCGACGCGGAGAGCGACCCGGCATGACCGCGGCCGACCCGGAAATCCGCCTCGCCGAGGCGCTGCTGTTCGCCGCCGCCGAGCCGCTCGACGCGGCCACGATCGCCGCACGGCTGCCGGAGGATGCCGACGTCGAGGCGCTGATGGAGCGGCTGACGGCGGAGTATGCCGGACGCGGGGTCGAGGTCGTGCGGGTGGCCGGGCGCTGGGCGCTGCGCACGGCGCCCGATCTCGCCGGCGCGCTCCGCCTCGAACGGACGGTCGCGCGCAAGCCGACCCGCGCCTCGATCGAGACGCTGGCCATCATCGCCTATCACCAGCCGGTGACGCGGGCCGAGATCGAGGAAATCCGCGGCGTCGCGCTGAGCCGCGGCACGCTGGAGACGCTGATGGAGGCCGGCTGGATCAAGCCCAAGGGCCGCCGCCAGACGCCCGGCCGCCCGGCGACCTGGGTCACGACCGACCAGTTCCTGGCGCATTTCGGCCTCGAACAGCTCTCCGACCTGCCGGGCATCGACGAGTTGAAGGCGGCCGGCCTGCTCGACCAGCGGCCGGTCCTTCCGCCGATGCCGTCGGAGGAGGCGGGCGACGATGCGGAGGGTGAGGGCGCGGCGGATGGCGACGCAGCGGATGGCGACGCAACGGACGGGGACGAGACCGCGGCGGAGGAATTGCGATGAGCGCGCTGGCAATGACCGGCGAGCGGGCGCCGGCAACATCGGCCGCCCTCGTGCTGGAAGGCATCGGCCATGCCTATGACGGGGTCGAGGCGGTGCGCGACGTCAGCATCGCCATCGGGCCGGGCGAGGTCGTCTGCCTGCTCGGACCGTCCGGCTGCGGCAAGACGACGGTCCTCCGGGTCGCCGCCGGGCTGGAGCGCCTGCAGCAGGGGCGGGTGGCGATCGACGGCCGCACCGTCGCGGGCGAAGGGGTCGACATCCCGCCCGAGGAGCGCGGAGTCGGCCTGGTCTTCCAGGACTACGCGCTCTTTCCCCATCTCTCGGTCGTCGACAATGTCGGGTTCGGCCTGCGCCCGCTGGCGGCCGCGGAGCGCCGCCGCCGGGCGCTGGCCGTGCTACAGCGGGTCGGGCTCGCCGGCCTCGCCGACGCCTATCCGCACACGCTCTCCGGCGGCCAGCAGCAGCGCGTTGCGCTGGCCCGGGCGCTTGCGCCGCAGCCCCGCGTCATGCTGCTGGACGAGCCCTTCTCGGGGCTCGACACCCGGCTCCGCGACCATGTCCGGGACGAGACCCTGCATGTCCTGAAGGACAGCGGCACGGCGACGCTCCTGGTCACCCACGACCCGGAGGAGGCGATGTTCATGGCTGATCGTATCGCCGTCATGCGGGCCGGCCGGCTGGAGCAGCTCGGCCCGCCGGCCGACCTCTATTGCCAGCCGGAGAACGCCTTCGTCGCGGCCTTCTTCGGCGACGTCAACCGCCTCGACGGGACGGTTCGTCATGGCCGGGTGGCGACGCCGCTGGGCCCGGTGGCGGCCGGTGTCCATCTCGACGGCGCCGCGGTCGAGGTGCTGATCCGGCCGGAGGCGATCCGCCTGTCGGCGCCGGCGAGACCGGAAGCCGAGTCGGGCGCCGCGCCCGGGCGCGTGCAGGTCGTCGCGGCGCGGATGCTCGGGCGCTCGTCGCTGGTCCACCTCGAGGCGGAGGTCGCCGATGGCGCCCCGCTGCACCTCCACGCGCGGGTTCCCGGCCGCTATCTGCCCCCGGAGGGGGCCTTGCTCGCCGCCCGTCTCGATCCCGAGCAGACCTTCGTCTTCGCCCGGGAAGCGGCGGTTTGAAGCGGGTGGCCGTCGTTGCGGCTGGAGGGGGTTTCTGCCAGTATCCGGCTCCGTTTTCCGGCCCCACCCACAACCCGAGCGCCGTTCCGCATGCCGAGTGCCCTCGAGATCGTCCTGGTGGCCGCCGCCGTCGCGCTGTTCTTCGGCGCATCCCGGATGTCGGGCGCGATGCGGGACGCCGGCCGCTGGGCAGGGCGGCTGCGGCGCATGACCGGCGCGCCGTCCGCGGCCGCGGGAGAGGAGCCGGCCCCGGTGGCCGCGCTGCCCCGCCCGCCGCACGCGGGATGATCCGGCCCGGCCGGCTGCGGGTCCGCTAGGCGCATGTTCGATCTCGGCTGGTCCGAACTCGCCGTGGTCGCGGTGGTGGCGCTGGTCATCATCGGGCCCAAGGATCTGCCGCGCGTCCTGCGCACCATCGGCCAGTGGGTCGCCCGCGCGCGGACCGTCGCCCGCGACTTCCAGTCCAGCGTCGACGAGATGGCGCGCGAGGCCGACCTGCAGGACGTGAAGAAGCATATCGACGACCTGCGCACGACCAACGTGTCGTCCCTGATCGAGAAGCACCTCGATCCCAAGGGGGAGTTGCGGGAGGCGCTGGAGCCGCCGAAGGAACTGAGCCACGATCCCTTCGCGGACGATCCGGCCCATCCTGCGACGCCCGCGTCCGACGCCTCCATCCGCCATCCGGTCGACTACCTTCCGCCGCCCGAATCCGGCGGGGAAGCGCCGGTGCCGGACGACACGCCGGCCGGGGCGGTGCCCGACGTGCCCCCGCCGGTTGCGCCTGTCGCCGATACGCCGGCACCCGCCCCCTCCGAGGCGGTCGAGCCACCCGCGACCAAGCCGCCGGCCGCGTCGGCATAGGGGCCGAGCGATGAGCGACGAGGATATCGAAGACAAGAAGATGCCCCTGCTCGATCATCTGGTCGAGCTGCGCAACCGGCTGATGTGGTCGGTCGGCGCCATCCTGGTCGCGTTCCTGATCTGCTACTACTTCTCGGCCGACATCTACGGCTTCCTCACCCGCCCGCTCGCCGACGTACTGGGCGAGGGCCGGCGGATGATCTTCACCGACCTGACCGAGGCCTTTTTCACCTACATCAAGGTGGCGTTCTGGGCCGCGGCGCTGCTGGCGTTCCCGATCATCGCCAGCCAGGTCTGGATGTTCGTCGCGCCCGGGCTCTACAAGCACGAGCGCAAGGCCTTCCTGCCCTTCCTCGTCGCCACGCCGGTGCTGTTCTTCCTCGGCGGGGCGATGGTCTACTATTTCATCTTCCCGCTCGCCTGGCGCTTCTTCCTCAGTTTCGAGACGCCCGGCGTCGCCGGCGCGCTGCCGATCCAGCTCGAGGCCAAGGTCAACGAGTACCTGTCGCTCGTGATGACCATGATCTTCGCCTTCGGGCTTGCCTTCCAGCTGCCGGTGCTGCTGACGCTGCTCGCCCGCGTCGGCATCGTCAGCGCGGAGATGCTCGCGAAGGGCCGGCGCTATGCCATCGTCGGCATCTTCATCTTCGCCGCGGTCGTGACCCCGCCCGACGTCATCAGCCAGATCGGCCTCGCGATCCCGATGATCGCGCTCTACGAGATCTCGATCATCTCCGCCAAGCTGGCCGAGCGCGCGCGCCGCAAGCGTGAAGAGGCGGAAGAGGCGGAGGAGGCCGATGAAGCGGCTGCCGAGGCTGCCGCCGACGCCGCGGCCGAGCAGGCGGCGGCCGACATCGCCGGGCAGCCGACCGTTCCGGGCGGGCGATCGTGACCGCCGGACCGGCCACCCCCTGAACCCCGCACGCCAGCCATTCCCAGCGAAGCACGATCATGCATGACATCCGAGCCATCCGCGAGCAACCCGACCTCTTCGATCGCGGCCTCGCCCGCCGCGGCGTGGAGCCGCGCGCGCAGTCGATCCTGGCGCTGGATGCCGAACGGCGATCGCTGCAGACGCGCGTCCAGGAGCTGCAGCAGCGGCGCAACGAGGCCTCCAAGGCGATCGGGCAGGCCAAGGCGCGCGGCGAGGATGCCGGCCCGGCCATTGCCGAGGTCGCACGGCTGAAGGAGGAACTGCCGCGGCTCGATGCGCGCGAGGCGGAGCTTGCGGCCGAGCTCGAGCGGGTGCTGGCCGAACTGCCCAACCTGCCGGCCGACGATGTGCCCGACGGGGCGTCGGAGGCGGACAACCGCGAACTGCGCCGCTCCGGCCAGCGGCCGGCCTTCAACCATCCCGCGCGCGAGCATTTCGATATCGGCGAGGGAATGGGCCTGATGGACTTCCAGGCGGCCGCCCGCCTGTCCGGTGCCCGCTTCGTCGTCCTGCGCGGACAGCTGGCGCGGCTGGAACGCGCGCTGGGCGCCTTCATGCTCGACATCCACACCGGCGAGTTCGGCTATACCGAGGTCCAGCCGCCGCTCTTGGTGCGCGACGAGGCGGTGTTCGGCACGGGCCAGCTGCCGAAGTTCGGCGACGACCTGTTCCGGACCACGACCGGCCTGTGGCTGATCCCGACCGCCGAGGTGCCGCTGACCAATCTCGCGGCCGACCAGATCCTCGACCTGGAGGAACTGCCGCTGCGCTTCACCGCCTATACGCCCTGCTTCCGCTCGGAGGCCGGGGCGGCCGGGCGCGACACGCGCGGGATGCTGCGGCAGCACCAGTTCGGCAAGGTCGAGATGGTCTCGATCACCGCCGACGATCAGTCCGACGCCGAGCACGAGCGGATGACGAAGGCGGCCGAGACCGTGCTGCAGCGGCTCGGCCTGCACTACCGCGTCATGGCGCTGTGCACCGGCGACATGGGCTTTTCGGCGCGCCGGACCTACGATCTGGAGGTCTGGCTGCCGGGGCAGGGGACCTTCCGGGAGATTTCCAGCTGTTCGACCTGCGGCGACTTCCAGGCGCGCCGCATGAAGGGCCGGTACCGCGTGCCCGGAGAGAAGGGAACCCGCTTCGTGCATACCCTGAACGGCTCCGGCCTCGCCGTCGGACGCACGCTGATCGCGATCCTGGAGAACTATCAGCGCGAGGACGGGCTGGTGACCGTGCCGGAGGCGCTGCGGCCCTACATCGGCGGCGCCGAGGTGATCGGCCGGACGGGAGCGGCGGCATGACCGCCATCGACCTCTCCCAGGCCCGCATCCTCGTCACCAACGACGACGGTATCCACGCGCCCGGCATCAAGGTGCTGGAGAAGGTCGCGCGGTCGCTGTCGCGCGATGTCTGGACCGTCGCGCCGGAGGAGGAGCATTCCGGCGCCGGCCACTCCCTGACCCTGCGCTATCCCCTGCGCATCCGCCAGCTCTCGCGCCGGCGCTTCGCCGTCGACGGCACGCCGACCGATGCCGTGCTGATGGGCGTGCGGGTGCTGCTCAAGTCGAAGCCGCCGACCCTGGTCCTCTCGGGCGTCAATCGCGGCGCCAATCTCGGCGAGGACGTGACCTATTCGGGCACTGTCGCGGCCGCGATGGAAGGAACCCAGCTGGGCATCCCGTCGATCGCGCTCAGCCAGTGCACGCGCCCCGGGCAGCCGATCCACTGGGCGGCGACCGAGCACCATGCGCCCGACGTCATCCGCCGGGTCTGCGCCGTCGGCTGGCCGAAGAACGTCCTGATCAACCTGAACTTTCCGCCCTGTCCCCCCGGATCGGTGGCGGGCGTCCAGGCGACCAGCCAGGGCCGGCACAAGATCGGCGGCGCGCTCCAGGAGGGGCGCGACCCGCGCGGGTTGCCCTATTACTGGATCGCCACCACCCGGGACGAGGATGACGGGGTCGAGGGCACCGACCTGCACGCGGTGCGCAACCTGCGCATCTCCGTGACGCCGCTCTATCTCGACCTGACGCACCGGCCGACCCTCAAGCCGCTGGCGGAGATCTTCCCGTGATCGCCGGGCCGCGCCAGCTCCGACTCGTGATGGAGCTGCGGCGGCAGGGCATCGCCGACACGCGCGTGCTGGGCGCCATCGAGCGGATCCCGCGCGAGAACTTCATCCCTGAGACCTTCCGCGACCAGGCCTACGAGGACACGGCCCTGCCCATCGGCCATGGCCAGACCATCAGCCAGCCGACCGTCGTCGCGCGCATGACTGAGGCGCTGGCCGTCGGCGATCGCCACCGGGTGCTCGAGATCGGCACCGGCTCGGGCTATCAGGCGGCAGTCCTGGCCCGGCTCTGCCGCCGCCTCTACACCATCGAGCGGCACCGCGCGCTGCTGCAGGCGGCCGAGGCCCGGTTCCGCGAGCTGCGCCTGCACAACGTCACGACGCGCTGGGGCGACGGCACCAAGGGCTGGCCGGAATCGGCACCGTTCGATCGCATCATCGTCACCGCCGCCGGGCTGGAGATCCCCGACACGCTGCCGGAACAGCTGGCGCCGGGCGGCATCATGATCATTCCGGTGGGCGAGCGCGGCGACACCCAGCGCCTCGTGCGCATCGTGCGCGACGAGGACGGGTTCGTCTGCGACGACATGGGCACGGTGCGCTTCGTGCCGCTGGTCGCCGGCCTGCCGCGCGGCGCGCAGGAACGACGGGCCTGACGCCGGTCCGCTCCGGCGCGGACCGGGTTTGCTCCTGACTCGGCCGCACCGCTAGAATCCCCCCGTGAAGAACGGACGGTCACACCGCCGGCGCATACCGGCCGCCCTCGTCCTGGCGGGGCTGATCGGGCTCGCCGGCTGCAACCGCTATGAGCCGATCGACGTCTGGGATCCGGAGAATCCGCAATTGTCTGCGGCGGCGCGGGGCGCGCAGGACAGGGCCGCGCCGCCCCCGGCAGACCGCGCCGCGGCGGAGCCGGCGCCGCGCCTGCCGGCCCGCCGTCCCGTCCGCGGTGGCCGGCGGCCGGCGCCCGCCGTCGAATCGGCGCCGCTGCCGCCGCCCTCGTCTTCACCCGCGGCGGCGTCCGCGTCGCCGCAGCGCTCTGCACCACCGCAGCGCCCGGCATCACCCGAACGCGCGACCCCGCCCGAACGCGCGGCCCCGCCGGAGCGCCCGGCATCGCCCGAACGCACAGCACCGCCCGAACGCGCGCCGCCCGGTGGCGTCGTCACGGTCGCTGCCGGCGAGACCCTGTTTGCGATCTCCCGCCGCACCGGGGTGCCGGTCCGCGCACTGATCGACGCCAATGATCTCAACCCGCCCTACCATCTTCTCGCGGGGCAGAAGGTCACCGTGCCGGCGACCCGCTTCCATGAGGTCCAGCCGGGCGAGACGCTCTACAGCGTGTCCCGTCGCTTCGACGTCGCGATGAGCGTCCTGGTCCGCGAGAACCGGCTGGAGGCGCCCTACGGCGTGCGCTCCGGCCAGCGCCTCAAGATTCCCCCGGCCGTCGAGGAGCCGGAGACGTTGGTCGCCGCCGCGCCCTCCACCGGCGTGCTGCGCCTGCCGCCGGGGCACCCGGCCGAGCCGCCGCGGCCCGGGCCCGACCAGGTGCTGCGCCTGCCGCCGTCTGCCCAGCCACAGGCACCTGCCCAGCCACAGGCACCCGCCCAGTTGCAGCCCCCGGCCGCCGAGGAGCCTCCTGCGCCACCCCAGAGCGGCTTCCTGACCCCGCCGCCCGGTGCCGAACCGGTCGCGCCGACGCCTCCGTCCGGCGTCGAGCCGGTCCTGCCGCCGCAGCGGCCGGGGCGTGCGCCGACCGACGACGCATCGCCCGCGCCCGAACCGCCGGCCCGGCCCGACGGGGGCCGGCGCCCGGACCGCACGGCACCGCCTGCCGTCGCCATGGCGCCGCCGCCGGTCCCGCCCGCGGTCGTGTCGCCGCCACGGCCGCCGGTCGATGCGGGTGCGCCGCCGCCGCGCGAAGGTCGCTTCGTCTGGCCGGTCCGCGGCCGCATCGTCACCCGCTTCGGCCCGACCGGACGCGGCCTGCACAATGACGGCATCAACATCGCCGCCCCGCGCGGCTCGACCGTGGTGGCGGCGGAGGCGGGCGTCGTCGCCTATGCCGGCAACGAGCTGCGCGGCTTCGGCAACCTGCTGCTGATCAAGCACGCCGACGGCTGGATCACCGCCTATGCCCACAACGAGGCGCTGCTGGTGCGGCGCGGCGAGCGCGTCCGCCGCGGCCAGCCGATCGCGCGCGTCGGCCAGACCGGCAATGTCGGGCAGCCGCAGCTGCATTTCGAGCTGCGGCGCGGCACCCGGGCGATCGACCCTTCGGAGCATCTGGGCTCCCAGGTGACCGGCATCGAGGCGCCGCCGGACGGCGATCCGGCGGCGCCCGCGTTCACGAGGCGTCGAGCGACCTTGCTCGCCGCCCGGCCAGATCCTGGATGAACTGCCAGGCGACGCGGCCGGACCGCGCGCCGCGCGTCACCGACCATTCGTTGGCCTCGCGCTTCAGCTCGTCGTCGGCGATCTCCAGGCCGTAATGGTCGGCATAGCCGCGGACCATCGCCATGTAGGTGTCCTGGTCGCAATGGTGGAAGCCGAGCCACAGCCCGAAGCGGTCGGACAGCGACACCTTCTCCTCCACCGCCTCGCCGGGATTGATGGCGGTCGAGCGCTCGTTCTCGATCATGTCGCGCGACAGCAGGTGGCGGCGGTTCGAGGTGGCATAGAACACGATGTTGGCCGGCCGTCCTTCGACGCCGCCGTCGAGCACCGCCTTCAGCGACTTGTAGCTGGTGTCGTTGCCGTCGAAGGACAGATCGTCGCAGAAGATGATGAACCGGCGGTCCACACCGCGCAGGACCGTCAGCAGCGCCGGCAGCGAGGGAATGTCCTCGCGATGGATCTCGACCAGCGCCAGCGCGCCCGGCAGCTCGGCGGCGATGGTGGCCTGGACCGCCTTGACGAGCGAACTCTTGCCCATGCCGCGCGCGCCCCAGAGCAGCGCGTTGTTCGCCGGCAGGCCGGTGGCGAAGCGTCGGGTGTTGTCCGTCAGGGTGTCGGCCTGGCGGTCGATGCCGCGCAGCAGCGTCATCGCCACGCGGTTGACCCGCGGCACCGGCTCGAGGCGGCTGCCCTCGGCGTGCCAGACATAGGCATCGTAGCCGTGCAGGTCGGCGGCCGGCGGCGCGGGCGGGGCGAGGCGCTCGAGCGCGTCGGCGATGCGGCGCAGCAGCGCCTCGGTGGTTTGGTCGGTCATGGTCTCCGGGAAGCTCGGGATGGGGCGGAAGGCCGTCGTGGCAGATACGACCGGCCCGCCCGGCGCGTCAACCGCCGCTCGCGGCCATCCATACCGGCCCGGTTGCGCTGGCCGGGGAAGTCGCTTACCTAATGCGCGGCCCCGGCCGAGCGGCCCGCGGGCCGAAAGGGCGGGGGCGCCCGGTTCGAAGACGCTGACAGCCGCCCCAGAGGAGACCCCGAGGTATGTTGATCTCGCCAGCCTACGCCCAGGCCGCCGGCGGCGGCCAGGACATGCTTTTGTCCCTGGCACCCCTGGTGCTGATCTTCGTGGTCTTCTACTTCCTCCTGATCCGTCCGCAGCAGAAGCGGATGAAGGAGCACAAGGCGATGCTGGGCGCGCTGCGGCGCGGCGACCGCGTCGTCACCGGCGGCGGCATCATCGGCACGGTCGCGCGCGTGCCGAACGACGAGGAGGTCGTGGTCGACATCGCCGACGGCGTCCGGGTGCGGGTGCTGCGCGGCACCATCAGCTCGGTGCTGACCCGGGGGCCGGCCGAGGATAGCGGCTCCGACGTGGAGAAGCCGGCGAAGGCCGGCAAGTAGCGCCCGGCGGGCCGGGAGCACCTCCGATGCTGCATTTCTCGCGCTGGAAGACGGCGCTGGTCGTACTGATCTGCCTGTTCGGTGCTGTCTACTCGGCGCCCAACTTCCTGTCGCGCGAGCAGGCGGAGGCCATCCCCTCCTGGCTGCCGCGCCAGCAGTTCAATCTCGGGCTCGACCTCCAGGGCGGCTCGCACCTCCTGCTCGAGGTCGAGGTGGCGACCGTCGTCCGCGAGCGGGTGGCGGGTCTGCAGGATTCGGTCCGCAGCGCCTTCCGGCAGCCGCAGATCGGCTACCTCGACCTGCAGGCGCAGCCCGACAGCGTGACCTTCACGCTGCGCGATCCGGCGCGCGCCGACGAGGCGCTGCGCCTGTTGCGCGCCGCCGATCCGGACGCCGAGGTGACGGCGGGAGCGGGCGGGCGGTTCACGCTGCGCTATCCCGAGCGGGTGCTGAACGACATCCGCCGCAACGCGATCGACCAGTCGATCGAGATCGTGCGCCGGCGCATCGACGAGACCGGCACCCGCGAGCCGACGATCCAGCGCCAGGGTGCCGACCGCATCCTGCTGCAGCTGCCGGGCATCGACGACCCGCAGCGCGTGAAGCAGCTGCTCGGCCAGACGGCCAAGATGACCTTCCGTCTCGTCGACATGAACGCCTCGATCGAGGATGCCCGCCGCGGCCGCCTGCCGCCCGGCACCGAACTGCTGCCTTCCGAAGAACGCGACGGTGGCGCGCAGCGCCAATATGTGGTGCAGCGGCGCGCCATGGTTTCGGGTGAGATGCTGACCAGCGCCCAGGCCGCCAACAACTCCCAGACCGGCGAGTGGGTGGTCAATTTCCGCTTCGATTCGGCCGGCTCGCGACGCTTCGGCGACGTCACCAAGAACAATGTCGGGCGCCTCTTCGCGATCGTGCTCGACGGCAAGGTGATCAGCGCGCCGGTGATCCGGGAGCCGATCCTCGGCGGCTCCGGCCAGATCTCGGGCAGCTTCACCGCCCAGTCGGCCCAGGATCTGGCGCTGCTGCTGCGCGCCGGCGCCCTGCCGGCGCCGCTGAAGGTGCTGGAGGAGCGCACGGTCGGGCCGGATCTCGGCGCGGATTCGATCGCTGCCGGTACCACCGCCAGCATCGTCGCGGTGGTCCTCGTCGCCGTCTTCATGGTGATCTTCTACGGCTTGTTCGGGATCTTCGCGGCGATCGCGATGCTGTTCAACCTGGCGCTGATGATCGCCGTGCTGTCGGTGCTGCAGGCAACGCTGACGCTGCCCGGCATCGCCGGCATCGCGCTGACGCTCGGCATGGCGGTGGACGCGAACGTGCTGATCTTCGAGCGCATCCGGGAAGAGGTGCGGAACGGGCGAACGCCGATCTCGGCCATCGAGGCGGGCCATTCCCGCGCCTTCGGCACGATCATCGACTCCCAGCTGACGACGCTGATCGCCGGTATCCTGCTCTTCTGGCTCGGCTCGGGACCCATCCGTGGCTTTGCCGTCACGCTGTGTCTCGGCATCCTGACGACGCTGTTCACCGCCACCATGGTCACCCGGCTGTTGATCATCTGGTGGCTCGGCCGCAAGCGGCGCCTGACCAGCCTGCCGATCTGAGGGGCCAACGCCGATGCGTCCGATCCAGCTTCTCACGAAGGTTCCGAACCTTCCCTTCATGCCGTTGCGCAACGTCGGTCTGGCGATCGCAGGGTTCATCATCGTCGCCACGGCGGCCCTGGTCGCGGTCGGCCATCTCAACTTCGGCATCGACTTCCGCGGCGGCGTCATGATGGAGGTGCGCACGGCCGGCCCGGCCGACCTCTCCGACATGCGCGGCAAGGTCGGAGCGGCCGGCGTGGGCGAGGTGGCGCTGCAGGGCTTCGGCTCGCCCAACGACGTGCTGATCCGGATCGCCCGGCAGGACGGCGACGAGGCGGCGCAGATGGCCGCCGTGCAGCGGGTGCGCGACGCGCTCGGCGCCGAGTATGATTTCCGCCGCGTCGAGGTGGTCGGCCCGAAGGTCGGCGACGAGTTGATCGAGGCGGGCATCCTGGCGACCGTCCTCGCCATCCTGGCCATCGCGATCTATGTCTGGGCGCGCTTCGAATGGCAGTTCGCCGTCGGCGCCATGGCCTCGACCATTCACGACGTCGTGGCCACCGTCGGGCTGTTCGCGCTGCTCGGGCTCGAGTTCAACACCTCGACGGTGGCGGCGATCCTGCTGATCGCGGGCTACTCGATCAACGATACCGTCGTCATCTACGACCGCATCCGCGAGAACCTGCGGAAGTACAAGACGATGCCGTTCATCGAACTGTGCAACCTCAGCCTCAACGAGACGCTGTCCCGCACGATCCTGACCGGCGGCACCACCTTCTGTGCGCTGGGCGCCCTGTTCCTGTTCGGCGGCGAGGTCATCCGCGACTTCTCGGGCGCGATGCTGTTCGGCGTCGTGATCGGCACCTTCTCGTCGCTCTTCGTCGCGACGCCGCTCCTGGTGTGGTTCCCGCCGCCCCGCGGCAGCCGCGACACTGCGGCCGCCGCCGACAAGGCCGCCGCCCGCCCCTGATCCCGGCCCTTCGGGGCCGGGATCGACGGGAAGCTTCGTCCGCCGATGGCGATCCAACCGACCATCCCCGCCGACCGGCAGGTGATCCAGGGCTACGGGCCCGGCCGCTTCCGAGTCAACGGGGTCGAGTATCACGGCTCGATCATCATCACCCCGGCCGCGACCGTGTCCTGGCCGGCGACCGAGGCGGTGCTGGACGAGGCCCAGGTCGCCGACATCCTGGCGGCCGCCGGCGGCGCCCAGGTGCTGCTGCTGGGCGCCGGCCCGCGCATCGTCTTCGTGCCGCCCGCGCGGCGGCAGCGGCTGCGTGACGCAGGCCTCGTGCTCGACGTGATGGATACCGGCGCGGCATGCCGCACCTACAATGTGCTGATGGCGGAAGGGCGGCTGGTCGCGGCCGCGCTCGTCGCGCTGCCCTGACGTCCGCGCTCCGGCCACGAAAAAGGGGCGGCCGACCGGCCGCCCCTCCGTCCGCCGGCGAAACGCCGGCCCGTCAGCCGAGGTTCTTGGCTGCGAAGTCCCAGTTCACCAGATGGTCCAGGAAGGTCTGGACGAAGTCCGGGCGCCGGTTCTGGTAGTCGAGATAGTAGGCATGCTCCCACACGTCGACGGTCAGCAGCGCCTTCTGGCCGCTGGTCATCGGCGTGCCGGCATTGCCGGTCTTGACGATCTTCAGGTCGCTGCCGTCGAGCACGAGCCAGGCCCAGCCGGACCCGAACTGGCCGACCGCGGCCGCCTTGAACTCGTCCTTGAACTTGGCGAGGCTGCCGAAGGCGGCGTCGATCTTGGCCGCCAGATCGCCCGACGGCGCGCCGCCGCCCTGGGGCTTCATCGAGTTCCAGAAGAAGGTGTGGTTCCACACCTGGGCGGCGTTGTTGAACACGCCCGCCTTGGAGGCATCCGACGCCGTCGCCATGATGATGTCCTCGAGGGACTTGTCGGCGAGCGGCGTGTCCTTGATCAGGTTGTTGAGGTTCGTGACGTAGGCCTGATGGTGCTTCGCATGGTGGAAGCTGAAGGTATTGGCCGACATATGCGGCTCGAGCGCGTTCGGCGCATAGGGAAGCGGAGGCAGTTCGAAAGCCATGCGTCACCTCTTGGGCAGGGATGGTGGAAAGCGTCGCCCCCTCTGATAGGACGGGGCGGGCGGCTTGTGAAGCGCCCCGGTGCGGCTTTCAGCCGTATCGGGCGCGCAGCATGAGAACCAGGGATTCGACCGCTCCGATCTGCGGCCGGCGCTCGACATTCTGCCAGCCGCGCCGGATCGCCCGCTGCAGCAGCCGGCGCTGGCCCTGCATCAGATAACGCAACGGCCAGGCGCTGCGATGGTTGCCGCCAAAGCGGCCGGCGGCCGTCTCGAACCGCTCCTCGGCCAGCCGGGCGAGGGTGCGGCAGGCCTGTCCGATGCGCGGATGGCGCAGGGCGGCGGCAGGGTCGCCGGCGGCGATGCCGGCTTCGGCCAGGCTCTCGCGGGTCAGCATCAGGCGGCCGTGGCCGGCGTCCCGGCCGAGGTCGACCAGGATCTCGGTCATGCCGACGGCCTCGCCGAGCGGCAGCACGACCCGGTCGAGCGCCGGGGCGTCGAGATCGAGGCAATGCAGGGCGAGGAAGGCGAGCGCGCCCTGGCGCCGGCGCACATAGAGGCGGAGGTCCGCGACGCTGGGCGCGCGCATGCGGCCGTCGATCGCCATGCGGCGGGCGTCGACCATCGCCTCCAGCTCCTCGGCCGGCGGGGACAGGGCCATCAGGGGCGCCATCATCCGGGCCAGGCCCCCCCCGGCGTCGCTTCCGAGCGCGAGCTGACCCAGTTCCTCCCGCAGCGTCAGCAGCAGCGACAGGCGATCGTCGGCCGCTAGCTCGGAGTCGGCGAGATCGTCGAGCATCCGGTGCAGCCGGTCGAGCGCGAGGAGCGATGCCCGCTGCACGCCGGTCATGTAGCGGGCGGGCCAGGGGCTGGGGCCCCGTCCGACCGGACGCCCGGCGAACGCGACCGCGCCGCGGCGGCGCCGTTCGGCCGCCGGTGTCAGGATGGGGGTATCGGGTCGCATGAAGGATGCCGGAAGCACACTGCCACGGACAAAGATGGGTTAGCTTAACCGCTCCGCCACCATCGACAAAGCGCGTTCCGCCGATGCCCTCCGACGCCGCCCTCTCCCCTGCCGGGGCGAGCGCCCGCCGCCACGATCCCGACCGCTTCCTGGCGGCGCTGACCGCGCCGCCGGCCCGGCGCGAGCATCTCTTCGCCGTCCTGGCGCTGGAGCATGAGATCGCGCGGACGCGCGACGTCGTGTCCGAGCCGCTGCTCGGGGAGATCCGATTGCAGTGGTGGGCCGATGCCGTGGCAGCCCTTGGGGAAGGGCCGGTGGCGGCTGCGGACATCGTCCCGGCGCTGGAGGCGGCGGTGACGGAGGGCCGTGTCCCGCCGCCGGCGCTGGCGGCGATGGTGGAGGGCCGCCGCCGCGATCTCGAGGACGGGCCACCAGCCACCCTCGACGCGCTGGAGGACTATGCCCGCGCCACCGGCGGGGCCGTCGGCCGCGCGCTCGCCGCCGCCCTCGATCCGCAGGCACCCGCCGAAGCGGCGGTCGCCGTCGGCACCGGCTGGGCGCTGACCGGCATCCTGCGGGCCGTTCCCTGGCGCGCGCGCCACAACGAGATATCGCTTCCCGCCGACGAGATGGCAGCGGCCGGCCTCACGCCCCATGCCGTCGCCGCGGCCCGCGGCGGCGAGGGGCTGGCGGCCATCGTGCGCCGCGTCGCCGGGCGGGCGGAGTCGCAGTTCGCCGCGGCACGGGCGCTGCGCCCGCTGCCGGTGCTGCGGCCCGCGCTGCTGCCGGCGCGGCTGGCGCGGGCGCATCTCGGCCGCCTCGCCCGGGCCGGCTACGATCCCTTCGCGCCGGAACTCGCGCGGCCCGACGGCCTGCGCGCGCTACGCGTCGCCTGGGGCGCCTGGAGCGGCCGCTGGTGGTAGCGGGTGCGGTCAGTCCTCCGGCGCGAGCTGCACCAGGACCTTGTCGATGCGCCGCCCGTCCATGTCGACGACCTCGAAGCGGGCACCCAGCTCCTCGAAGCTCTCGCCGACGGAGGGCAGGTGGCCGAGCCGGTGGAGCACGAAGCCCCCCAGCGTATGGAAGTCGCCCGAGCCGGCGAGGCCGCGTAGGCCGACGCCGTCCTCGAACTCGTCGATCGGCATCCGTCCGTCCGCCAGCCAGGTACCGTCCGCCCGCCGCACGAGGGACTTCGAATCGTCCTCGCCGACCTCGGTCATATGGCCGGCGATCGCCTCCAGGATGTCGGTCGGCGTGGCGATCCCCTGGGTCAGGCCGTACTCGTCGACGATGATCGCCATGTGGATGCCCTCGCGCCGGAAACGGTCGAGAAGCGCCAGCACCGGCGTCGATTCCGGCACGATGAGCGCCGGGACCATGGTCTCGGGGATGGCGACCGGCTCACCCCGGAGGGCGCGCGGCAGCAGGGTCTTGGTGTGGACGACGCCCAGCGCATGGTCGACGACGCTTTCGCATACCGGCAGGCGCGAGAACCGGCTCTCCGCCAGGATGCTCCGCGCCGTTTCCTCCGGCGCGTTGACGTCGATCCAGACGACGTCCTGCCGCGGCGTCATGATGGCGACCACGGGCCGGTCCGCCAGTCGCAGCACGCCCTCGATCATCGCCTTTTCCTGAGGCGCGAAGACGCCGGCCTGGGTGCCCTCGGCGATCAGTGACCGGACCTCCTCCTCGGTCACGGTCGATGCCTTGCCCTGCTCGACCCGAAGCAGGCGCAGCAGGGCCTCGGTCGAGACCCGGAGCAGCCAGACCGCGGGCGCGGCCACCTGCGACATGAAGTACATCGCCCGTGCGACGATCGCGGCGATGCGCTCCGGATTGCTCATCGCGACGCGCTTGGGCACCAGTTCGCCCACGACCAGCGACAGGTAGGTGATGCTGACGACGACGAGGGGGATGGCGATCGCGTCGCCCCGGCCGGTCAGCCTGGGGAAGGTGTCGAGCCAGTCGCCGAGCCGGTCCGCCAGCGTCGCGCCGCTGACGGCGCCGGCGAGGATGCCGATCAGCGTGATGCCGATCTGCACCGTCGACAGGAAGCGCCCCGGATCGTCGACCAGCTTGAGGGCGGCCCGGGCGCCGCGATTGCCCGAGCCCGCCATGTGCTCGAGCCGGGCCCGGCGGGAGGAAACGACGGCGAGCTCGGACATCGCGAGGACGCCGTTGAGGACCGTCAGCAGGAAGACGAAGACCAGTTCGACGTAGACCATCGGGTTCATCTTCGCGGGGTCAGGCGGCCTCGTCCACTTTCATGCCCAACCACCGGTCGAGGTCGGCGAGCGCCCGGCGGGACAATGCCGGTTTTCGCTCGTTCTTGCGCACGCTCGCGTCGAGCGGCGGGAAGAGGCCGAAATTGACGTTCATGGGCTGGAACGTCTCGGCCGCGGCGCCGCCGGTGATGTGCGCCAGCAGTGCGCCGAAGGCCGTGGTCGGGGGCGGCGCGACCGGCTGCCCGCCGCGCTCTTCGGCGGCGGCGAAGCGGCCGGCGAGCAGGCCGATCGCCGCGCTCTCGACATAGCCCTCGACGCCGGTCACCTGGCCGGCAAAGCGCAGTTGCGGCCGCGGCTTCAGGCGCAGCGTGCCGTCGAGGAGCCGCGGGCTGTTGAGGAAGGTGTTGCGGTGCAGCCCGCCCAGCCGCGCGAACTCGGCCTTCTCCAGCCCCGGGATCATGCGGAAGATCCGCGCCTGCTCGCCATGGCGCAGCTTCGTCTGGAAGCCGACGATGTTGTAGAGCGTGCCCAGCGCATTGTCCTGGCGCAGCTGGACGACGGCATGGGGCCGGTGGCCGGTGCGCGGATCGCGCAGGCCGACCGGCTTCATCGGCCCGTAGCGCAGCGTGTCGATGCCGCGCGACGCCATGACCTCGATCGGCAGGCAGCCCTCGAAATAGGGCGTGTTCGCCTCCCACTCCTTGAACTCGGTCTTCTCGCCGGCAAGGAGGGCGGCGACGAAGGCCCGGTACTGGTCGGCGTCGAGCGGGCAGTTGATATAGTCGCTGCCGTCGCCGCCGGGGCCCGGCTTGTCGTAGCGCGACTGGAACCAGGCGGTTTCGAAGTCGATCGAATCCTTGTGGACGATGGGCGCGATGGCATCGAAGAAGGCGAGCGATTCCTCGCCGGTCAGCTGCCGCACCGCTTCCGCCAGCGCGGGCGAGGTGAGGGGGCCGGTCGCAACGATGGTCGAACCCCACTCCTCGGGCGGCAGGTCGGTCACTTCCCCGCGGACGATCTCGACCAGCGGCTCGGCTTCGAGCGCCGACTGCACCGCGGCGGAAAAGCCGGTCCGGTCGACCGCGAGCGCGCCGCCCGCCGGCACCTTGTGCGCGTCGGCGGCGGCCAGGATCAGGCTGCCGGCCCGGCGCATTTCGGCATGCAGCAGGCCGACCGCATTGTTCACCGCATCGTCGGAACGGAAGGAGTTGGAGCAGACCAACTCGGCCAGCGCGTCGGTCTGGTGGGCGTCGGTCGGACGGACCGGCCGCATCTCGTGCAGGATCACGGGAACGCCCGCGCGGGCAATCTGCCAAGCAGCTTCGCTGCCGGCGAGGCCGCCGCCGACGACATGAACCGGTCGGGGGCGGGCCGTATCGGAGTGGATCATCCGTGCTGAGATAGCCGCGCGCGCCGCCCCCTGCAAGGCGGGGTGGTCAATCGCCGCGCTGGTGCGCTACCTAGGCGGTCCTGTCAGGAGGATCCCATGAACGAGCTCGAGGCGGCCCGGACCGCCTTCTCCGCCGACTACGCCGACGCCCGCCGCCGTTTTCTGGCCAGCGCCGCGGCGATCGGGGCACCCGTCCGCAGCTATGAGAATCCCAACCGGGGGCCGGGCGGCGAGGCGCTGGCGACCGACTGCGCCTGGATCGGACCCGAGGATGCAAGCCGCGTCCTCATGCTGATCTCCGCCACCCACGGGGTCGAAGGCTTCTGCGGGTCGGGCTGCCAGATCGACTGGATGACGGGCGACCGCCGGCTGCCGGCGGACACCGCCGCCCTGGTCGTCCACGCCATCAACCCGCATGGCTTCGCCTGGGTGCGCCGCGTGACGGAGGAGGGGGTCGACCTCAACCGCAACTTCGTCGACTTCGCCAAGCCCCTGCCCGAGAATCCGGGGTACGACGAACTTGCCGACGCCATCCTGCCGCCGGCCCTCGAAGGGCCCGAGCGCGAGGCGGCCGATGCCCGGATCGCCGCGTTCCGCCAGGAGAAGGGCCAGCCGGCGCTGTCGGTCGCCATCTCCGGCGGCCAGTACAAGCATCCCAAGGGCCTCTTCTTCGGCGGCAACGGTCCGACCTGGTCGAACCGGACCCTCGGCCGTATCACCGACGACCATCGCCTGGCCGAGCGGCGCCATGTCGGCTGCATCGACTACCACACCGGCCTCGGCCCCCATTCCTACGGCGAACTCATCTGCGTCCACCTGCCGGAGACCCAGGCCGCGGCCCGCGCCAAGCGCTGGTGGGGCGATTCGGTGACCGAGCCGCTGGCCGGCACCTCGACCGCCGGCGCCCGCCACGGCTTCTGCGCCCGCCTGCTCGAGGAGCGGCTGGGCGACGAGCGCTTCACCTTCGTCGCGCTGGAATACGGCACCTATCCGTCCGACACCCATGTCCGGCCGGCGCTCCGGGCCGACCACTGGCTGCACGCCCACACCAACGCCGACTGGGAGGCGCCGCAGACGAAGGCGATCAAGGCGCAGATCCGCAAGGCCTTCTATCCGGACACCGACGACTGGCGCGAGGCGGTGCTGTTCCGCAGCCGCCAGACGATCCGCATGACGCTGGACGGGCTGGCGCAGGCCTGAGGGGGAGGACCGCCATGACCGTCCGCATCGTCGTCGCCGGCGCGACCGGCTGGGTCGGCCGCGCCCTCGTGCCGGCCATCGCCGCCGCGCCCGATCTGGCGCTGGCGGGCGCGGTCGCCCGCGGCGCGGCCGGCCGCGATGCCGGCGAGGCGGCGGGCGGCAATGCGCTCGGCGTCGCGGTCCATGCCACGCTGGCCGAGGCGCTGGCGGCGCCGTCGGACGTTGTCGTCGACTACACCAAGCCCGCCTATGTGAAGGGGCATGTGCTGGAGGCGCTCGCCGCCGGCCGCCACGTCGTCGTCGGCACCTCGGGCTTGGGCGCCGACGACTATGCCGAGATCGACGCGGCCGCCCGGGCGGCCGGACGCGGGGTGCTCGCGGCCGGCAACTTCTCGGTCACCGCGACGCTGCTGCGCCGCTTCGCGCTGGAGGCGGCGCGCTACGTCCCGGACGTCGAGGTCATCGACTACGCCTCGGCCGGCAAGCCCGACGTGCCCTCCGGCACGGCGCGCGAGTTGGCCGAGATGCTGTCGGCGGTCGAGCGCCGGCCGACCGCCAAGCCGGTCGCCGAGCTCTCCGGCCTCGGCGCGACGCGCGGCGCCCAGGTCGGGGCGGGCACCCCGGTGCCGGTGCATTCGGTCCGGATGCCGTCCTTCGTCCTCTCCTGCGAGGCGGTCTTCGGCCTGCCCGACGAGCGCCTCGTCATCCGCCACGACGCCGGCAGCAGCGCCGCTCCCTACGTCGCCGGCACCCTGCTGGCCGCCCGCCGGGTCGGCGAGGCGGTCGGCCTGCGCCGGGGGCTCGACAGCCTGATGGGGTGAGCGCCGGCGGTCAGAACGTGACCTTCGCGCGCACGACGAAGGACCGTCCCGGCTCGTACAGCGGCACGACGTTCGCGAACTCCTGCCCGTAGGTGGCGCGGTCGGCATAGGTGGCGTCGAAGAGGTTGTTCACCTCCGCGCGCAGCGTCACGAATTCGGCGGCGGGCGGCTGGTACTCGGCATAGAGGCTGGCCACCGCATAGCCGTCGAGCTTGCGCAGGCCCTGGTCGGCGAACTCGTCATATTCCAGTGCGGCGTCGAGCGTGCCGCCGACGGCGAGCCCGATCGATTGGAACCGGTGCGCGGCCTCGAGTGCGAAGATCTGCCCGATCGGCGTGCCGAGATACTGGCCGGCGTCGGAATCGCCGGCTTTGCCGGCGACCTCGAAGTCGGTGTCGGTGAAGGTCAGGCGGACGAAGCCGGACGCCCAGCGATAGCCGGCGAAGAGGTTGTAGCCCTGGGTCCGGAAATCGCTCGTCAGATGCGGTCCGCCCCCATAGCTCTCGTTGCGGGCGTTCTCGAAATCGCTGCGGAAGACGCCGGCGCCGAAGGTGAAGCCCGCGTGGTTGACCTCGAATCCCGCGGTCAGGTTCTCGGATTCGACCGCCTTCATGCCGAGGCGGTAGTTCCAGTTCGGGTTGAAGACGAAGCTTTCGCCGAGCGGGATGCCGCCGAAGACGCGGGAGTAGCCCGCCTTCAGCGTCACGATGCGAAAGACGTCGTAGGCGGCCGATGCATTGCCGCTGATGCCGGCCTGGTCGATCTCGGTGCCGTCGACCCCCTTGAACCACTGCTGGTCGCCGCGCAGGCCGAACGACAGGCGCAGATTCTCGACCGGAGTCAGCCGGGCCTGCGCGAACGCGCCGATATTGGTCGCGGTTTCCCGCAAGCGGACTTCGATATCCTTGTAGCGCACCTTGTCGTCATAGAAGTCGACGCCGACCGTGACCGTGTTGCCGGGCGACAGGTGGAAGGTGTTCTGCGCCTTGCCCGACAGGCTGGCGGATTCCGCAGCGCTGCCATAGGGCTCGGGCACGCGCAGACGCGTTCGCCCATATCCGAGCACGATCTTGGGATCCCAGAGGCCGCTCGCCCCCGGCATGCTGTAGTTGAAGGCGAGGTTCTGCCGCTTCATGTCGTAGAGGCGCTCGCCTTCCGTCCGGTTGGTCAGGCGTCCGATGTTCGGGCGGAAGCGGCGGAACGCCTCGTCCTGGACCTGTTCGCCCGAAACCTCGAAGCGATGGCCGCCGCCGCTCTCGTAGGCGGCCTTGCCGAGGAAGGCGCCGATGTCGGCACCGGTGCCGCTCACCTTGTCGCCGTTGCCGTCGCGATAGTCGCTGCCATTGCCGAGCTGGACATACCCCAGGCCCTCGAAGCCGTTCTCCCGGGCGTAGAGGGCGCCGCCCTTGGTGAATGTCCGGCCGTTGCTGGAGAAGCCGGCGGTGGCGAATCCGCCGATGGTCCGGCCGGGCGCGAGCAGGTCGCCGGCCGACACGGTTTCGTACGCGATGGCGCCGGCCAGCGCGCCGGGGCCGGCATCGGCCGGCGCCACGCCGGGGTCGACGCGGACCCGCTTGAGGAGGGAAGGGTCGATGAGGTTGGTCGTGCTGTGGTGGAAGATCTTGTTGGTCTGGCGGGTGCCGTCGATCGTGACCGCGAGGTTGGTTTCCTCCACCCCCTGGACATAGACCTTCTGGGCCATGGGCTGCGCCCCGCCCACGGACACCGATGCCTCGCCCGCGAATACGCCCTTGAGGCTCGACGGATTGCGCCGTTCGAGATCGGCCCGGTCGATTTCGATGGAACGGGCGCGGTCCGCGGCACCCGCATGGGGGTCGCCCGGCGAGCGGCCCTGGATGCGGACGGCTTCGAGCACGGTGACCGGGCCGGCGGCCGGCGGTTGCGGCGCGATGAGGAGGGTGCCGTCCGCGGCGCGGCGGAACGTCAGTCCGGTGCCGTCGAGGAGGCGGGCCAGTGCGGCCTCCGGTGCCATCGTCCCGACGGCGCCGGGCGAATTCAGGCCGCGCACCAGGTCGCCGCGCGCCGACACCGGGATGCCGGTCTGGCGGCCGAAGCGCGCCAGCGCATCGGCCAGCGGGAGCGGGGGGATGGCGAATGGGCGCGGTGCGCCTGCCTCGAGCGGCGCCGCCGTCGGCTGCCCCAGGGCGGTCGGCATGGCCGGAAGGCCGAGGGCGGTCGAGACGACGATGGCGGCGGCGGTCATGCCCTGCCGGCGACGGCCGCGGGAAAGGTTGCGGGTCATGCTTCTGGTCCCCCCAATGCGCGACGGAATGCGAATGCGACGCATTACGTATCTGTCCAAGGACGTTGGGCGGTCGGCGATCGTTCAGAAAAACTTCAATCGCCGCTGAGGACGAGCAGCCATGGCGTCAGCCGATGCAGCGTGGCGCCCTGGGTCTGTGCGATGGCCCGCAGCGTGCCTTCGGGGTCGGCGAGGCGATAGACGCCGGTCAGCGGCCGCCCTGCGAGTGCGGCGCCCCGCACGATGATCCGCCCGGAGAAGTAGGGGCGCAGCTCGTCGACGACGGCGGCGACCGGGTGATCCCGGGCGACGAGCAGACCGTCGCGCCAGAGGGCGATCTCCTCGGGCGCGATGCGGCCGGCCGTGATCCCGCCCGCCGCGGTCACCCGGACCCAGTCGCCGGAGCGGGCCATGCGCACCGCGTCTCCGGACGTGGCCGCCACCCGCACCGTTCCGTGTGCGACCGAGACCGTCGCCGCCTCCGGCGCGCGGCGAACCTCGAAGGCGGTGCCGAGCACGGCGGCGGTGGCCGGCCCGGCGACGACCCGGAAGGGATGGGCGGCATCCGGCGCCACCTCCAGGAAGGCGCGACCGCGAATGAGGCGGACCTGCCGCGCGGCCCGCGAGAACTCGACCGCAATGGCGGTGTCGGGTCCGAGCCGGGCGCGGCTGCCGTCGGCCAGCGTGATCGAGCGCAGTTCGGCTGCGCCGGTGACGTGGTCCGCATTGCGGTCTCGCCAGGCGTCCGGCAGCCACGCCGCGGCCAGCAGCGCGGCCGCCGCGGCCCCGGACCAGCGCAGGAGGCGACGGCGACCCGGGCGCGGCCGCAAACCGATCGGCGGCCAGCGCTCCTGCAACTGCGGGCCGAGGGCACCGAGCGCCCGGTCGGCGCGGATGATCTCCTCCCAGTCCCGGCGATGGTCGGCGTCGGCGGCGAGCCAGGCGGCGAAGTCGCTGCGCAACCCGCCGTCGCCGGACGCCTCGCGCAGGGCGATCAGCCATTCGCCGGCGGTCTGCGGCTGCGGGGAGGGGTCGGTTCCGGAGGGCATCATGGTCGCACCGGGATGACGTCGGCAGGGGTCCGCATGTTCAGTCGTCAGCGGCGCGCGAGCCGGCTGCGGCAATGTTCCAGCCCGTCCACGATCAACGCGTGCACGAGCCCGGTGGAGATGCCGAGGCGGCGGGCGATCTCGCGCATCGAGTGGCCGCCGAACCGGTGCATCTCGAGCGCGATGCGCGTGCGCTCCGGCAGTTCGGCGAGCGCGGCCGCGACCGCATCGAGATCGCGGCGTGCCGCAACCTCCGCCTCCGGGGAAGGACGATCGGCCGGCAGATGGTGGATTCGGTCGCCGGCGTCGTCCGTGAAGCGCCGGCCGTCGCGCGCCAGGCGCCGCCGGACATCGAGCGCGAGATTGCGGACGACCCGGTAGAGATAGGCCAGCGGTTCGCCGGGCGACGGCTCGGACGTCCCTGCTGTCAGCCGCAGATAGGCTTCCTGCACCACATCCTCGGCGTGGGCGCGGTCGCCGACGATGCGGCGGGCATAGTCGACCAGTTCACTGCGGTGCGACAGGAACAGTTCCAGCATGTCAGGCAATATTGCGAATCAATCGCAATATCTATGCGAGGCCGTCCAACGCCGACAACCCGGAAAGACACCCTCCCGTCAGGGCGCGGGCGGCCCTGCCAGCGTGCGCCAGACCGTCTCGTGCACCCAGTAGACCGCGGTGTCGACGGTCTGGCTGGCGGCGGCGAAGCCGACGGAGGCGGAGAGGGCGCCGGAGAACCAGCCGCCCAGCGCGAATGCGCGGGCGCCGCTGACGATGCGCCAGGAGATCGTCTTCTGAAGGTCGATCGGCACCGCGCCTTCGGTCTTCTCGGGGCCGAGATAGTGCCAGCCGACCTCGTGCAGGTAGTAGGTGGCCGAGCCCACGGCGGCGCCGGCGGCGAGATATCCCGCGGTCGCCACCGCGCCGCCGCCGACCATGGCGCTGAGCAGCGCGGCGTCGGCGATGGTCGAGACGGAGGTGTAGGTCGACATCTTGTCGAGTGCCCGGCGCCAGATCGAGGGCGCGTCCTCGGCCGCCCGGGCGGTTGCGGGCGACAGCACGAGGCAGGCGGCCAGGACCGCCGACGCCGCGGCTGCGCCCGCGCGGCTCATGCTGTCTTCCGCGTCCGGCCGCGCGCCGGCTTGCGGGCCTGTTCGAGGTAGGGGCCGAGGTAGCGGCCGGTATAGCTGCGCGCCACCTCCGCCACCTCCTCCGGCGTGCCCTGAGCGACGATCTCGCCGCCGCCGTTGCCGCCCTCGGGGCCGAGGTCGACGATCCAGTCTGCCGTCTTGATGACCTCGAGATTGTGCTCGATGACCAGCACCGTGTTGCCCTGGTCGACGAGGCGATGCAGCACCTCCAGCAGCTTGCGCACATCCTCGAAATGCAGGCCCGTGGTCGGCTCGTCGAGGATGTAGAGCGTCTGCCCGGTGGCGCGGCGCGACAGTTCCTTGGCCAGCTTCACCCGCTGTGCCTCGCCGCCCGACAGGGTCGTCGCGGCCTGGCCGATCTTGATGTAGCCGAGGCCGACCTCGCGCAGCGTCTCCATGCGGTCGCGGATCGCCGGCACCGCCTTGAAGAAGCCGCAGCCCTCCTCGACCGTCATGTCGAGCACGTCGGCGATCGACTTGTCCTTGAAGGTGATCTCCAGCGTCTCGCGGTTGTAGCGCTTGCCCTTGCAGGCATCGCACTCGACGTAGACGTCGGGCAGGAAGTGCATCTCGATCTTGATCACGCCGTCGCCCTGGCAGGCCTCGCAGCGGCCGCCCTTGACGTTGAACGAGAAGCGGCCCGGCGCATAGCCTCGCGCCTTCGCCTCCGGCAGGCTGGCGAACCATTCGCGGATCGGCGTGAAGGCGCCGGTGTAGGTCGCGGGGTTGGAGCGCGGGGTGCGGCCGATCGGCGACTGGTCGATGTCGACGATCTTGTCGATGCGTTCCACCCCGTCCAGCCGCTCGTGCGGCAGCGGGTGCTCCTTGGCGTTGTGGAGGCGGCGCGCCAGCGCCTTGTAGAGCGTCTCGATGATGAGCGTCGACTTGCCGCCGCCCGAGACGCCGGTGACGCAGGTGAACGTGCCGAGCGGGATGTCGACCGACACGTCCTTGAGATTGTTGCCGCTGGCGCCGACCACCGAGAGCACATGGCCGGCCCGGCCGATGCGCCGCTCGGCCGGGATGGGCACGCGCCGGGCGCCGGTCAGGTATTGCGCCGTCAGGCTGGCGGGCTCGGCCATGACCTCCTCGGGCGTGCCCGAGGCGACGACGCTGCCGCCATGGACGCCGGCGCCCGGCCCCATGTCGACCAGCCAGTCCGCCTGCCGGATCGCGTCCTCGTCATGCTCGACGACGAGGACGGTGTTGCCGAGGTCGCGCAGGCGCTTCAGCGTCTCCAGCAGGCGGTCATTGTCGCGCTGGTGCAGCCCGATGGAGGGCTCGTCGAGGACGTAGAGGACGCCGGTCAGGCCGGAGCCGATCTGCGAGGCGAGCCGGATGCGCTGGCTCTCGCCGCCCGACAGCGTGCCCGAGGCGCGCGCCAGCGTCAGATAGTCGAGGCCGACATTGACGAGGAAGCCGAGGCGCTCGTTGATCTCCTTGAGGATGCGGGCGGCGATCTCGGACTGCTTGGGCGTCAGGTGGCGGTCGAGCTCGCCGTACCAGTCGGCCGCCTCGGCGATCGACAGGGCCGCGACATCGCTGATCGTGCGCTGGCGGATCTTCACCGCCAGGGCCTCGGGCTTCAGGCGCTGGCCCCGGCACACCTCGCAGGCGCGGCTGTTGTGATAGCGACCGAGTTCCTCGCGCACCCAGGCGCTGTCCGTCTCCTTCCAGCGCCGCTCCATGTTCGGGACGACGCCCTCGAAGGCCTTGCCGGTCTTGTAGCTGCGCAGCCCGTCGTCATAGGCCATCTCGATCGCCTGCCCGGCCGAGCCGAAGAGGATGGCGGTCCGCGCCGCCTCCGGCAGGTGGTTCCAGGGCGTCGTCACGGGCACGGCGAAATGGCGGGCGAGGCTGTCCAGCGTCTGCTGGTAGTATTGCGAGGAGGAGTTGGCCCAGGGCGCGACCGCGGACGCCAGCGGCTTGCTCTCGTCCGGCACGATGAGGTCGGGGTCGAAGAACATCATGACGCCGAGCCCGTCGCAGGCCGGGCAGGCGCCGAAGGGATTGTTGAAGGAGAAGAGGCGCGGCTCGATCTCGGGGATGGTGAAGCCCGAGACGGGGCAGGCGAACTTGGCCGAGAAGGTGACCCGCTCGCCGGTATCGGCGTTCTCGGCGAAGGCGATGCCGTCGGCGAGGCCGAGCGCTGTCTCGATCGAATCCGCGACCCGATTGCCGAGGCCCTCGCGCACGACCAGGCGGTCGACCACGACCTCGATATCGTGCTTCAGCTTCTTGTTGAGGGCCGGCGCGGCATCGATCTCGTGCATCGTGCCGTCGATCTTGACCCGCTGGAAGCCGCGCCGCTGCAGCTCCTGCAGTTCCTTGCGGTACTCGCCCTTGCGCCCGCGCACGACCGGCGCCAGCAGGTAGAGGCGGGTGCCCTCCGGCATCTCCATGACGCGGTCGACCATCTGCGAGATGGTCTGGCTCTCGATCGGCAGGCCGGTCGCGGGCGAGTAGGGGATGCCGACCCGCGCCCACAGCAGGCGCATGTAGTCGTAGATCTCGGTGACCGTACCGACGGTCGAGCGCGGGTTGCGCGAGGTCGTCTTCTGCTCGATCGAGATGGCCGGCGACAGGCCCTCGATCGAATCGACGTCGGGCTTCTGCATCAGCTCGAGGAACTGCCGGGCATAGGCCGACAGGCTCTCGACATAGCGGCGCTGGCCCTCGGCATAGATGGTGTCGAAGGCGAGCGACGACTTGCCCGAACCCGACAGGCCGGTGATCACCACCAGCCGGTCGCGCGGCAGGTCGACATCGACGCTGCGGAGATTGTGCTCGCGCGCGCCGCGCACGCGGATATGGGTCAGCGACATCGAGCGCTCGGATAGAGAGGGGCCGGGGCCGGGAATCGGGCTGGAACCGTCGTTCTGTTCATTATACGTTCTCTGTCGCCGGAAATCGACTCCCGCCGCGGGAGGCACTATGGTCCGGCGCCCCACCAGACGGCACCACAGCGGGAGCGGCGGACATGGCCGGCAGCGTCAACAAGGTCATCCTCATCGGCAATCTCGGGCGCGATCCGGAAGTGCGCTCGACCCAGGCCGGAAAGAAGGTGGTGAACCTCGCCATCGCCACCAGCGAGACCTGGAAGGACCGCAACAGCGGCGAGCGCCAGGAGCGCACGGAGTGGCACCGGGTCGTGATCTTCAACGAGCGCCTCGCGGAAACGGCCGAGCGCTATCTCCGCAAGGGCGCCAAGGTCTATGTCGAGGGCCAGCTCCAGACGCGCAAGTGGACCGACCAGTCCGGGGTCGAGAAATATACGACCGAGATCGTCCTGCAGCAGTTCCGCGGCGAGCTGACGATGCTCGACGGCCGCAGCGGCGGCAGCGGGGGCGGCGGCGAGCAGGGCGGCTATGACGAGATGGATGGCCCGTCCGGCGGCGGCAGCGGCGGCGGCTATGGCGGCGGCAGCAGCGGCGGCGGTAGTTACGGCCGCGGCGGCGGCTCCGCGTCCCGGGGCGGCGGCGGTGCGCCCCCCGCGCGTGGCGGCGGCGACCTCGACGACGAGATCCCGTTCTGAGCGCCGTCGTCCCGCGCGCGTCAGCGCCCGGCCGGCACCTCGGATGACTGCCGGCCGCGGCTGACGGCGCGGAAGGCGTCGACGCGGCCGGCGCCGTACTCGCTGTCCTTGCCGGGCGCGCCGAGGTCGATGGTGCTGGCCTCGATCATCGCCCGCACCTCGTCCGGCTTCAGGCTCGGGTCGCGCTCCAGCAGCAGGGCGGCGACGCCGCTGACATAGGCCGCGGCCATCGAGGTGCCCGACAGCGACTGGATCGAGTTGCCGGGCCCGGTCGTGACGATGTCGACGCCGGGCGCGGCCACGCCGACGAAGCGGCCGCGGTTGGCCTGCTTATAGAGCCGGTCGCGGGCGTCCGTGGCGGTGACGGCGATCACCTCCTCGAAGGCGGCGGGATAACGCGTCCGCTCCTGCCCGTCATTGCCGACCGCCGCGACGATGACCGCGCCCTGCTCGTGCGCGCGCCGGATCATCCGGCCGACGATCGGGTCGCGCGGACCGGCGAAGCTGAGGTTGAGGACGCGCGCACCCTGGTCGACGGCGATGTCGAGGGCGCGGGCGATCTTGTCGGACGAGCTGCTGCCCGAACCCACGTTCGCGGGGTCGGGCGTGAAGGCCTGAATCGAGAGGAGCTGGACCTGCGGGGCGATGCCGCGCAGCCGGCCGTCGGCGGCGATGATGCCGGCGAGTGCCGTGCCGTGCTGGCCCGGGTCGCGCTCGGCAAGGCCGATCACGTCGACGACGCCGGCGAGCCGTCCCGCCAAGGCGGGATGGGCGGCGTCGATGCGGGTGTCGATCACCGCCACCCGCACGCCCTGGCCGCGGGCGATGCGGTTGGCCTGCTCGGCCTGCAGCCGCTCCAGCGCGTATTGGCGTAAGGGGGGCGGCGCTGTCGGCCGGGTCTGCATCGTGCGGTAGCGATAGTTGGGCTGCGCGATCTGGATGCGCGGGTCGAGGTTGAGCAGGTCGACCAGCGGCCCGATCGGGCGGGACTGCACGATCAGCAGGCGATAGGCCTCGGTCCCGAGGATCAGCAGCGGGATCGTCTCGGCCAGCCCCATGGCGTAGTCGCGGGCGATGGCGTCGGCCGCGGACGCTCCCAGCCCGGGCCGCAGCAGGATCAGCACCTCGTCGGGCAGCGCCTCCGCCAGATCGTCGCTGCCCGCCGCGGTGCTAATCCAGCTCTTTCCCTTATTACCATCTGACGCTGCCGACGATCTCCTCGATGTACATCTCCGTGTTCTAGCTACCAATCAAACAACGATAATGTACTATAGAACATATCACTCTACACATAATCTGATACCATCACACCAGGCCGCTCGCGGGCGAGCCGGGCACGGTCGGCGGTGGGGTCGGCGGAACGGGCGGCGGCGGCACCGGGGGCGGCGTCGGAGGAGGCGGTGTGGGCGGCGGCGGCACCGGCGGCGGGGAACGGGGGTGGTGGGACCGGCGGAGCGGGAGCGTAGTATACGGAACAGTCCCAGTCTGTCCCCCCGGGCGCGGCTACAGGGTCTAGCCCGTGGAGCTCCGCCCCGCCACCGCCGCCGTCCTCGATCGCCAAGCCCATGTCGCCGGGGGCGGCGGCACGTCCGGGGTCGGGATCGGGTTGCTCGGCGGCGGCACCGGCCGCCGCGGCGGAATGCCCGGCGCGCCCGTGGGCTTGTCCGGAATCTCCCCGTCATAGCCGGGGATCGTCTGGGCGAGCTGGAGATAGGGGCCGGGGGCGACGGGCGAGGCCAGGACCCATTCGGCGCGATCGCCATCGGCCCAGTCGAGGCGGTCGGTGGCGCCGGCCGGCTGGGCGACGGCGAGGACGAGCGCGGCCGCGGGGCCGATCGCGCGGCAGCCTCTCAATCGTCGCGCCCGCTTGGTCATGGCATCCGTTCGGCCTGGGTCACCAGCTCTCGGGCCGATTGTAGCGCGCTCTCGGCCTGGGCGGCATCCCCCTCGGCGGCGACGATGAAGTATCCGTCGGCGGTCGGGCCCTTGACGATCACCGCGTCGGCCCGCGCCAGCAGCGCGCGGATGTCGGCGAGCGCGGCGCCGTCGGCAAAGCCGACGAGGAAGCGCGCCTCGTGCTGGCTGGCGGCCGGGCCGGAGGCGGTGCGGAACTCGCCTTCCGAGCGGTCGCCGACCAGGGCCACGATGGCGGCGGACTGGACCGCGATCACCACCGCGGCCGCCGCCAGCGCCGGCTTCCAGGCCGCCTGCAGCCAGCCCGCCATGCGGGCGACGAGGCCGGGGGCGGCCGGCGCGGCGACCGGCGCGCGCTGCGGCTCGGCGTCGATGCGGGCCATCAGGCGGGCGAAGCCGTCGGGATCGGGCTCCGGCAGGGTGTCGGTGGATGCGACGACCGCCTGGCTGACCTGGCGCAGCAACGCCAGTTCCTCGCGCAGCTCGGCCGACTGGGCCAGCGCCCGCTCGACCTGCTGGCGTTCCTCGGCGTCCAGCGTGCCGTTGGCGTACCAGGGCAGGAGGAACGCTTCCTCGGGCAGGGTGTCGATGGCGTCCGCCGATTTCGTGTTCATGCCGCAACTCCCTGGATGCCGGCGGCGGCGAGCAGCTCGCGCATCCGCTGGCGGCCATAGAACATTCGCGTCTTGACGGTGTTGACCGGGCAGTCGAGGGCAGACGCGATCTCCTGCACCGACATGTCCTGATAGTAGGTGAGTTGCAGCACCGCCCGGTGCTCCGGCGTCAGCCGGTCCAGCAGGCGCTGCATCATGCGGCCGAGATCGGCCTGTTCGGCCGTCGCGTCGGGGGTGGCGGCATCGTCGACGATCGTGTCGGCCGCATCCTCCGGCAACTGGTCCTCACGCCGGCGCCGCAGCAGGCTGATCGCCTTGTTGTGCGCGATGCCGAAGATCCATGTCCCGGCCGAGGAACGACCCTCGAAATTGCCGGCGGACCGCCAGACATCCAGCATCACGTCGTTGAGCAGCTCGTTTGCCATCGCCTGGTCCCGCACCATCCGCATCAGGAACCCGAACAACGGCCGCTGGAAACGCTCGTAGAGCGCCTTGAACGCGGCCCGGTCGCCGCGCCCAGCCCGGGTGAGGAGATCGTTCTCGAGTTCCTGGAACTCTTTCCCGGTCCTGCCCTGGCCCTCGGCCATCTTGCCTCCTCAGTCGCAGGCGGTATCGGAAAGGTTCAGCGCAAACGGAGCGCGATTGTCGCATCCGGCGATGAACCGGCGGCCGGCCTCGCGCGACCGACCGGGCAATCGGGCACCAGCCCGGCCGGACAGGGAGCGCCAGCGATGAATACCGTGATCCGCCATCTCGTCATTCTCGTCTCTGCCGCCATCATCGGCGCGATGACCGGCGTCGCCGGCCTGGCGCTGGCCGCCCAGGCGATCACCCTCTAGCCGCACCGGACGTCAGAAATCGTAGGTGAGGGAGAGGACGAACACGTTCTGCCGGTACGACAGGCTGGAATAGTTCGAATCCTCGTTGATGTGGCTGTAGCCCAGCGTGACGGCCAGCCGCTCGGCGACCGGCTTGGTCAGGCTGATGCTGTAGCGCTGGCGCTCGAAGCTCCGCTTCGGCTCGATCGGATAGCGGTCGAAGTCGCGCCACTGGTATTCGGCGCGCGCCAGCAGGCGCACGTCCCACGGCAGCAGGGCCGCCCCGCCGACCGACAGGCGATGACCGCGCTCGTCGAAGAAGCTGCCCTTGGCGTCGTTGCGGAGATAGGCGTAGCCGGCGAAGACGTAGTTCCGGCGATCCTCGAAGTAATAGTACTGGGTCAGCCCGGCCTGGTGGCCGCCGCCGAGATCGCGCGACGTGAAGCGCGAGACGACGCCGTCGTCGCGGTAATCCTCGGTTGCGAAGCGGTAGTAGAGGTACGAGATCGCGTCGTCGAGCGGCTGCAGCACCAGCGAGGCGGTGACCGCGTGGCTCTGGTTGTATTCGCGCCCGCCCTCCCAGGTCGGCTGGTAGGCGTAGCGCAGACCGGGCCGGGCCGGCATGCCCCAGAGCGTCGCCTGATAGCTGAGGTCGAGGGCGGCCTCGACGGTGATCTGGTCGTAATCGTCGAGCGACCGGCGCAGGTTCTGCCCGAGGAAGGCGAAGCCCTCGCCGCGCAGCCGCCAGCCACCGTCCTGGACGAAGTCGTAGCCGCCCCAGAGGCTCTGGTAGGTGCGGGGGCTGGCCTTGGGCCCGGCCGCACCCGGCGCGCGCAGCGGCACATTGTCGTCATAGACGATGCCGGCCTGCCCGGTCAGCGACCAGCGGCGCGGCTGCGGTGCCGCCGGCACCGTGCGCTCGGTCCGGTAGCGCTGGATCGTCTCGCGGTAGGAGCGGGCGACGGCGGCCGAGCGGGCGTCCGGCTCCAGCGCTTCGGCCTTGGCGAGGGCTTCCTGCGCCGGGCCGTAGCGGCCGGCCGCATAGTGCGCGAGGCCGAGATAGAGCCAGGTGGTGGCGTTGCCGGGATCGCCGGCGGCAGCCGCCTCGAGCGCCTCCGCGGCGGCTCCGTACTGCTTCTGCCCGTAGAGCGCGAGCCCGAGATAGCGGCGGACCAGCAGGTCGTCCGGATGCTGGGCCGCCAGCGCGCGCAGCCGCTCTGCCGCCTCGGCGAACCGCCCGTCGCGATAGGCGACCAGCGCGGGGTCCGCGAGCAGGGCCGACGGCGGCATCGCAGCGCCGGCCGGCGCAGCACCCGCCAGACAGGCTGCGAGCAGGCATGCGACGACCGGCGCCGCGCCCGCCATGCGGCTAGGCGCGGACCATCGACCCCACCGTCGGCGATCCCGGATCCTCGCTGCCCCCACGCGCCGCTTCCCCCCGGCTTCCTGAAGAGCGTCACCCTACACTGCGGCAGAAACCCCGCAATTGCAATCGCTTGCGCCTGCGTGCGAGACCGCCTGCGCCCACGCGCGGGGCGCGAGCGGCGCCGTTGTTCGCAACTGCAAAATCCTCTAATGTGAACCTTCGACGAATCCTCCGGCCGATCCGGGCGCAACGGCGCCCGCAACCGGCTCCATTCCGGAAAACGAGACAGCCCATTGGTCGACGCTCCGTCCAAGCCGTTCGACATCGCACCCGTCACCATCGAAGACGAAATGCGGCGCTCGTACCTCGATTACGCGATGAGCGTGATCGTGGCGCGCGCGCTGCCCGATGTCCGCGACGGCCTGAAGCCGGTCCATCGCCGCATCCTCTATGCGATGAAGGAGAACGGCTACGACTGGAACCGTGCCTATCGCAAGTCGGCCCGCATCGTCGGCGACGTGATGGGCAAGTACCACCCGCACGGCGACACGGCGATCTATGACGCCATGGTGCGGATGGCGCAGCACTTCTCGATGCGCCTGCCGCTGATCGACGGGCAGGGCAATTTCGGCTCGATGGACGGCGATCGCCCGGCGGCGATGCGCTACACCGAGGTCCGCCTCGCGCGCTCGGCCGAGGCGCTGCTGGAGGACATCGACCGCGACACGGTCGACTTCCAGGCGAACTACGACGACACGGCGCGCGAGCCGGTCGTCCTGCCGGCGCGCTATCCGAATCTCCTGGTGAACGGCGCCGGCGGCATCGCGGTCGGCATGGCGACGAACATCCCGACCCACAACCTCGCCGAGGTCATCGACGCCTGCTGCGCCATCATCGCCGACCCGGCGCTCGACGATGCGGCGCTGATGGAACTGGTGCCGGGGCCGGACTTCCCGACCGGCGGCACCATCGTCGGCCGGCGCGGCATCCGCGAGGCCTATCTCGGCGGCCGCGGCTCGATCACCATCCGCAGCAAGGCGGCGATTGAGGAGATCCGCAAGGACCGCCAGGCCATCGTCGTCACCGAGATCCCGTTCCAGGTCAACAAGTCGCGGATGCTGGAGCGCATTGCCGAGACGGTGCAGGAGAAGCTGATCGACGGCATCGCCGAGCTGCGCGACGAGAGCGACCGCGACGGCGTGCGCGTCGTCGTCGAGCTGAAGCGCGACGCCGACGCCGATGTCGTGCTGAAGCAGCTCTTCCGCTTCACGCCGCTCGAGACGACCTTCGGCATCAACATGCTGGCGCTCGACGCCGGCCGGCCGCAGTTGATGGGCCTGCGGCGCGTGCTCGACTGCTTCCTCGCCTTCCGCGAGGAGGTTGTCTCGCGGCGGACCGCGTTCGAACTGGCGAAGGCGCGCGACCGCGCCCACGTCTTGCTCGGCCTCGCGCTGTCGGTGGCCAACCTCGACGAGGTCATCGCGCTGATCCGCGCCGCGCCTGACCCTGCGTCTGCCCGGGCGGCGCTGCTGGCGCGCGCCTGGCCCGTGCACGACATCGCGCCGCTGATCCGCCTCATCGACGAGCCCGGGCACCCGATCGTCGACGACACCTATCGCCTGTCCGAGGAGCAGGCCCGCGCCATCCTCGAACTGCGGCTGCAGCGCCTGACCGGCCTCGAGCGCGAGAAGATCGCCGAGGAGCTGCGCCAGATCGTGGCCCAGATCGCCGAGTATCTCGAGATCCTGCGCTCCAAGCCGCGCCGGCTCGAGATCGTGCGCGAGGAACTGGTCGCGGTGCGCGAGCAGTTCGACACCCCGCGCCGCACGGTCATCGAGGAGGCGGAGGACGAGACCGACCTCGAGGACCTGATCAAGCCCGAGCCGATGGTCGTGACCGTCAGCCACGGCGGCTACATCAAGCGCACGCCGCTCGTCACCTACCGGGCCCAGCGCCGCGGCGGCAAGGGCCGCTCGGGCATGGCGACGCGCGAGGCGGATTTCGTCAGCCAGGTCTTCGTGGCCGGCACCCACGCCCCGGTCCTCTTCTTCACCTCGCTCGGCAAGGTCTATCTGCTCAAGGTGTGGCGCCTGCCGGCCGGCAGCCCGACCGCGCGCGGCAAGCCGATGGTGCAGGTGCTGCCGCTGCTCGACATCGCCGCCGGCGAACGGGTGACGACGGTGCTGGCCCTGCCGGAGGACCGCGAGGCCCATGCCGGCCGGTCGCTGATGTTCGCGACCTCCACCGGCAACGTCCGGCGCAACGACCTCGCCGACTTCACCAACGTCAAGGCGAACGGCAAGATCGCCATGCGGCTGGAGGAGGAGGGCGAGCGCCTCGTCGGCGTCGTGCTCTGCGACGAGAGCCAGGACGTGCTGCTGGCGACCCGCGGCGGCAAGTGCATCCGCTTCCCGGTGCCGGAGGTGCGCCTCTTCCAGAGCCGGACCTCGACCGGCGTCCGCGGCATCCGCCTCGGGGCCGGCGACGACGTCATCGGCATCTCCATTCTCGGCCATGTCGAGGCCGACGCCGGCGCGCGCGCGGTCTATCTCCGCCGCGCCACGCAGGAGCGCCGGGGCGAGGGCGAGGGCGGGTTGGACGAGCCGGCGGCGCCGGACACCGAGGAGGGCGCCGACGCCGAGGCGGCCGCGCCCGAGCGCGCGCTGAGCGACGAGGAGTTCGCCCAGCTCGCCGCCACCGACGAACTGGTGCTGACGGTGACCGCCAACGGCTTCGGCAAGCGCACCTCGGCCTACGAGTACCGGGTGACCCGCCGCGGCGGGTCGGGCATCGCCAACATCGCCACCTCGACCCGCAACGGACCGGTCGTCGCTTCCTTCCCGGTCGGCCCCGACGCCGAGATCATGCTGGTGACCGACGGCGGCCAGGTGATCCGCATGCCGGTGGACGACATCCGCATCGCCGGCCGCTCGACGCAGGGCGTGATCCTGCTGCGCGTCGCCGATGGCGAGACCGTCGTCTCCGCCGCCGGCCTCTCGCGCGAAGCCGAGGAGGCCAGCGAAGCGGAGGAGCCGGAAGCCGGAGAGCCGGGCACGGCCGAAGAGGCAGGCGGGGCTGAGGGCCCTGCAGAACCGGGCTCCACGCCGCCCGCCGACGAACCCGCCTGAGCCGGAGGATGACGATGACGGCCGAGCGCGTAGGGGTCTACCCCGGTACCTTCGACCCGATCACCAAGGGCCATTCCGACATCATCCTGCGCTCGACCAAGCTGGTCGACCGGCTGATCATCGGGGTCGCCCGCAATGCCGGCAAGGGGCCGCTCTTCTCGATCGACGAGCGGGTGCAGATCGTCCGCGACGAGGTCGAGGCCCTGAACGGCCAGGCCGTGCGGGTGGAGGTGCGCCCGTTCGACAACCTCCTGATGGATTTCGTCGTCGGCTGCGGCGCCTCCATCATCATCCGCGGCCTGCGCGCGGTCTCGGACTTCGAGTACGAGTTCCAGATGGCCGGCATGAACGCCCGCCTCAACCGCGACATCGAGACGGTGTTCCTGATGGCGGCCGACCGCTACCAGTTCATCGCCTCGCGCTTCGTCAAGGAGATCGGGCTGCTCGGCGGCGACGTCCGCCACTTCGTCAGCCCGCGCGTCGCCGAGCGGCTGGAGGCGCGGTTCGCCCGTGCCAAGACGGCCGACCGCTCCGCCGCCGGTTGACCCGGCCCCGCACCATCCCTAGGTTCCGCCCCGCGCTGGCGAGCCTGTAGCTCAGCCGGTAGAGCATCTGACTTTTAATCAGAGGGTCCCGGGTTCGAATCCCGGCGGGCTCACCAAATTTCCCTTTGATGCCAGCGCGTTAAGTCGGGCGCCGATCTTCGGATCGGCGCCTGCCTCTTTCCAAGTCGCAGATAAGTCGCTCGGGCCATCAGGATGGACGCGGCTGATTCGGCTGTGCACCGGGCCGGCAAGGGGCCGGGGATGCCCCCGCCTCCGCGCCCGGTGTGGATGCCGTTGCGTGCGTTGCCCGGACATGGCGGCGGGACCATGTATGATCGGCATACAATGTCCGGACATTGGCGCGCGCGACTGCCGCTGAAACCCTCGTGTCCGGGCCGATCCGCCTGCCGCTGGCGCTACCACGCTGATAGGGCAAGACAACCATGTCCGGTCTACGGTCCGCCGCCGCATCTGTCGCCCCGCCGATGATGCTGGCCTTCGCCGCCGAGTACGTCCGCAACGGCGGCAACGCCACGGCCGCGGCGGCCGCTGCCGGCTACTCGGCGCACTCGGCGCGGTGCAAGGGCTGGCGCCTGCTTCGCGATCCGCGCGTCCAAGAGGCGGTGCGGACGGCGATGTTCGAGGAAGTCGAGCGGCTGGCGCCGCGCGCCATGAAGGCGCTCGCCGACGCTCTCGATGATGCCACGATCCCGGCTCGCGACCGCATCCGGGCGGCGGAGGCGATCCTCGACCGCGGCACCCTCCGGCGCGGGGTGAAGATGGAGGCGACCATCGAGGATCGCGGCGACGCGCTGTCCATTCTCCAGGAGGCCCAGCGGGCGCGCCAGGAACGCCTTGCCGCTCGCCCCGTCCAACAGGAAGGGGGAAGCGGGTGACGACTCCCGGGCGCCGCCGGACGGGCCGCACGGGGCATCGGGCGAGGGGGACGGACAAGCCCTCGACGGGATGGCAACGGCCGGGCGCGCCTGACCGGCGCCGCCGTCCTTCCCCGAGGGAGGGGGGGGGCAATCTCCCAGGGTCCCATCCACCTCCGCCACGCTCAGTCCAGGGGGTGGGGCGCATATCGCGGTGGCCGCCATTTTCAGGCTCGACCTAAGCGTATAGCGCGGGCAACAATCCGCCTCCGGTTGTGGCGTCGGCCGGCCTCGAATTGGGTTCGGGGCATCGACGATCAGGGGGTTCTATGGCCTATCTCGAATTCGGCCCGCGCGGCTTCAACATGTATTCGGCATCCTTCACTCAAGATTTCGACTATCCGGTCCTCTCCGAGACGTACATAAAAGCCCGCTCCATCGACCTAGATGTTTCCGAGTATTTTGGACAATTCGCCTTCAATCAGAGCGGCGATGTGGCGGGCTACATCAGTTCGTTCCGATTCACCATGGCCGATGGCGTTCTTGTCTATCAGGTTTCCGGCGTTTACATCCCGGCATCCGTCTATTGGAACTACGCCTATTGGGACGACGTCGAGGGTCTGTACCGCTACGGGCTATCCTACGACGACACCATCATCGGCGGTTCGGGCCGGGATATCATCTTCGGGCACACCGGCGACGACCTCATGCTGGGCAACGACGGTGACGACGGCGTCTATGGTGATGCCGGCAACGACGACCTGAACGGCAACCGCGGCCGTGACACGGTCTATGGCGACACCGGCAACGACTATGTCCGCGGCGGCCAGGACGACGACCTCGTGGGCGGCGGTGACGGCGACGACTGGCACGTCAATGGCAACATCGGCTTTGACACCGTATTTGGCGGCGCCGGGCACGATCAGGTCTATGGCGGGCCGGACAACGACCTGATCTATGGCGAGGCCGGCAACGACACGCTGTCGGGCGACCGGCACAACGACACGCTGATCGGCGGGGCGGACGCCGACGTGTTCGTGTTCCGCAGTGACGGCGGATGGGACCTCATCACCGATTTCAGCCGCATCCAAGGGGACAAGATCGCGGTGCAAGCCGGCATCAACGGCACCGGGATCGCGACCCCGGCGGACCTCCTTGCGCGCCTCAGCGCCGATCCCGGAGGCTCCGCGCTGCTGGACCTCGGCGACGGCCAGAAGGTCGGCATCCTCGGCGTCGGGCCGGCCACGTTCACCGCGGCCGACTTCTGGGTCATTTGACTGGTTGGGCCGAGGTAGGGTCGGATAATGCCTCACCCACAGTGGGGCGCCCCCTGGCGTGGGCGCCGCTGCCTGTAGGGGGCGCGGCGGGACGGCGGGCGACTCTCGATCGCGGTCCGCGTCGCTCGTGAGGCCGCCGGCGTCGAGTTCGTCCCGGAGAACGGGTGTGGGCTGATCCGCGAACGGCTGACCCTGGGGGATCGCAATGGCCAATGCACAGCAGATAGTGGTCGATATTGACGCGGTAGCTCGGATCGCTCGTCTATCAGTTGATCGCGCTAACATATTTCTTGGAATAGCGCTCAGCGGCTTCGGCCAGCGGCACAATCTTGACCATCGAACCGTCGAGCGCTTCAAATTCGAGACGCTCAATCGTGACCTGTCGGAAGGGGAGAAAGAGCATGTTTTCGGGGAGTGGAGAAATTGGACGATAAACTGTGCCATCCGGGACTTGATAGATGCATTCTCTATATATGAGACACGAATTTATGAGTTAGACCAATTGATATCCGCTGGTGGTGTCGGTATAAGATCTAAGATAAGTGCCAATTCTAAGAAGTTCGATCGGCATTCTGTTTCAGAAAAGTGGACGAGACTATCTAAATCGTTCGAGCTTCCTGTAAAGTACGCTCAGCACTTCAATTCGTTTCGGGCTCTTAGGAATTGTCTCGCCCATCGACTTGGCGTCGTCGGCCTGGAAGACTGCGAGGGCGACCCACCGCGATTGAGGTTGTCGTGGGTCGCGCCGGAAATGGTGGCGATCGCTCCCGGCCTAGACGACGTTGTTGTTTCTGCCGCGGGCTTCCAGGAGCCGATCGAGTTCGATACACCCCGTCAGATTGGAGTTCGTTTTGCCAATCGGATGCGCGAATTTGAGCCCAGCCGTTCGGTCGTTCTGTCGGCTGCGGATGTATTCGAAATATGTTCTACTTTCTGGTCCGGCATTGATCTTCTTAGAAATGCAGTCGTTACCAACGCGCGCGAGAAGGGGTTGTTCGTCGATCGGTCGACTAGGAACTAGCCGCCCCCTTCGCCCCGCGGGCGACGGAGTCCATCTTCTCGGCGCGGCGGGCTTCGTCTCGGTGACGGCGATCTGACGAGCGGCGGCGCGGACACCGTCCTCCGGGCGCTCCCTGCCGATTCTTCGCGCAACTTGCGCCGAAACTCCTGCGACCCGCAACTCCGCCAGCCGCACCCACTCCACGACCTGCTCCGCCCGCGCTGGCGCAGTCAGGTCTGCCCGGTGCAGGTTCTCGGCGATTGCTGCTAGTTGGCCCCGCGGATCGGCGGCGGCGTGGGGCTAGGCCCGTTAGGCCCGATGTACCAAACTGGTTCCATGGCTCTGTCTCCGCGGGCATAGTTCGAGAGTGGCGTGTTTCCCGGCGTCGCGTCGACGCAAGGCGGAGTGCAAGTCATGATCCAGAGTCTTCCGGACCAACGTTCGAGCACGGCAAATGTGTGGCGGCCGTCTGGCGCGGTAAACGGTACAACTTGAAAGAAGTGGGTGTCTTGGGCATTGGCGCCGTTGGCGCATACCGCCAACAGAGCGCCGACAATAAGTCCACGCATGTCTCTTCCTCCGTGCATGCTTCAAGCGTGCCTCCGAGCGCCGCGGCAGGCAATCTGAATTCCTACTGCCCCCAGAACCCGCCCGGCCGCCTTGTTTGATGCACGGTGATGGTCCCGAGCTGCCCGCATGTGGTGCAGCGCCAGCGCCGCCCGATCATGCTCTCCCCGCCCCTTCCGGCCGTGCGCCATGTTGGCGGCGAACCGGCCGGCGGGGATCGAACCGAGCGGCTGCGTCCCGCTCTACCGGATCGCGCGAACCGGCAGGACGTGCAAGGGCTGGTCGGGCGCGTTGCGGCGGGCATGGCGCGCCAGGGCGCCGCGGGCGGCGCGGCGGGTCGGGTAGGTCCCGACCAGCACCAAGCCGTGGGCTGCCGTCTCGGCGACGACAGCGAAGGCGACGGGGGTGAATGCCTCGGGGATGGCGGCGATGGTCATCGGGTGATCGTTCTCCGGCGGTGTGGACGCCGTCGCGGCGCCCACTGCCGCGACCGTGAAGCCGCCGCTTCGCCCCGGTCAACGCATTGTTTCCAATGAGACATTTTTTGAGACAGCGGTGGACGGCCCGCGCTTCCCCTAGACAACGACAGGCCATCCACACGCTGGCGGCGCGGCCCCTACGGGGCCGGCGCCTTGCCGTCCGCCTGCGGGCGCCGCGGCTTGGGTTTCGCGAAGGGTGGGATGGTGTCGATGGTGACGAAGTGCGTCACCATGAGATTGTCGCCTGCCCCGTCCGCCTGTCGGCGCTTCATCTCGGCGTAGGCCGCTTCCTCGGTGTCGAAGCGCGCCAGCTTCACCGGGCCGCGCTTGGTGAAGCGGAACAGCCCCCATCCGCTTTCCGGCAGGCGCAGCTTCCTTCTCAATGTTCGCATCGTCTGGTTCCGTTTCGTCGCTGTTGGCCCGTGTCGGCTTGCGGACTTCTCCCCCCATCCGTCCCGCCACTTTCTCGGGGTCCGCGTGGCGGAACCTCGGGGTTGGTGTGGCAGAACCTCGGGGTTGGCGTGGTAGGGAAGGCACCGCTAAGTGCCTGGAAACACGGGCATGAAAAGCTTTTCGCCCACTCTAATAGAGTGAACTTTAGTGAACTCTGCGAAGTGGCAGGCCCGGCCCCTGACGGGGCCGTGCCACCACTCCGCGGCGGGCAGGGGATGCGGGCCGACCGCCCGACTCCCCGTCGAGCCAAGCCATGATGGCCTCGGCATTCCCGGCCCGGACCCGCTCGCCCCGCTCGGCCCGCTCCCATGTCCGCCCGGCCACCCCGGCCCGCTCGGCCGCCTGGGGTTGCGTCAAGCCGGCCGCCTTGCGCGCCTCGCGCATCGCGATCCCCAACTCCGGCCCGCCCGTGCCCGTCATGCGCCGGATGCCACCGACGATCCGGCCACGGCCTTCCCTCGCGCGCTCGATCATCGCGGCCTTCTTGCCGGCCAGGAAGGCAGGCATGGAAACCTCAACGAGGGCGTCCCTCTCCCACCCCTCGGCCAACCCGCGCCCGCCGGGCCGCCGCGCCTCGCGACCCGGCACATAGCGCCACCCGCCGATCTCCCCATCGCGCGCCAGGGTGTCGAGCGCGGCCTCTAACCGGTCGAGCGCGCGCGACGGGCGGTCGGGATCGACCGCCAGTTCCGCCGCGTCCAGCAGCGTCCCGACCAGAACCGCTTTCGCCCGCACCCGCGCGCCCTTGTGGGCGTTGATGCGCCAGTCAGCCGACAGCCAGCGCAGCAAGCCCTTCTCGGGGAGCTGCCCGGCGCGATGGTATTCCAGCACCCGGCGGGACATCAGCATGACCTGAGCGTTGCCCGCGTCCAGCGTGTGGGCGATCACGGCGCCCGGCGCGATGGTCGCCCGCATCAGCCGCTCGTCGCCATCCTCGAGCCGCCCTAGCCACTCGGCGCCCGTGACCGCGAACAGTCGGCTGGCGAGCGTGACGGTCTCATACTTCCCCGTGAGCTTGCCCTTGTCGTCCCGCTGCGGCTTCCGATAGTCGGGCATGGTCGCCCACATCCACACCTTGCTCAACCGGGCGAGCGCGGCGGCCACCTTGTCCCGGTCGGCCTTCTCGTACCCGCCCCGCCACCCGTTGCCCGCGAGCCGCTTGGTCATCCCGAGCAACCCGCACACGTCATCGACCGAAATCTCAACTCCGCCCCATCGGCGCTTGTCCGCGTCGCGGAGCATCAGCGCGAACACGGCGTCCAGCACGTCCCGGTCAAGCGGTCCGAGCGCCGCGACGGCGGCCGCGGCTGCCCGGCGCAACCGGCCCACCAAGCCCTTCTCGTCGTCCTCGTCGATCCATTCGCCCTCGCGGTCGACGAGGCACACGTCCTCACCATCTGCGGCGTATGGCCCAAGCGCGAATTGCCCGGCCTGCCCCGTGGTGCGAGGAACGGCGGGGAAGCCATACCGGCCGCGCACGCCGAAGGCCCGGCCGTCGCCAACGACCCTCACCGCGCTCCGGTACTCTGCGGACGACGGCACCCGGAGGAACCGGCCCCCGTCGTCATCGGGTGTGGGTGCCTTGAACCGGCGGACGGTGGCAGCGTCGAACCGGCCGCGGCCCCTGGCCTCGATGGATGCGGCCACGGTCGGGAGTTTCGAGGCGGCCACATCGACAAGCGCGGCCGGAGCATCGGCGCCGATCTCGCCCACCCGCGCCGCGCAGTCGCGCACGAAGGCGGCGAGTTCGGATCGGCGCATCGGGTCGTCGGCGGGCAGGCAACGCAATTCGTGGCCGGCGGTGAGGACGTTCATGAGGAACCGCGCGGCCTCTGGTCCCGGCGTTCCTACGGCGCGCTGTTCGGCGCGTCCGCCGAGGACGCGGACGCCGTTGCCGAGGTCGCTGGCCGGCAGGCGAAGCCGTTGCCGGAAGATGTAGCCGTCCCTGCTCCGACCGACATAGGCGACACCATGGAAGTCCCTGGGCAGGGTCGCCTCGGTCGCGTCGCGCGGCGTCGCGTCGCCTGTGGACGCGGCACCGGGAAGGGCGGTGCCGGCGACGGGGGCCGCCCCGAAACCTGCGTCGCCCATCAATGCGCCTCGGGCTTCTGGTGGGTGTTGTCGCGCGCCTGTCGGTCGATCCAAGCCTCAATGTCGGCGCGCCGGTAGAGAACGCGGCGGCCGGCCTTGGAATAGCGCGGGCCGTTGCCGCGATAGCGGAAGCCTTCGAGGGATCGGGGAGAGAGGCGAAGCAGCGCCGCAGCTTCGTCGGCGGTCAGAAACGGGTTGTCCCGCATTTGGTCGTCGTTCCTCTTGCATGACCGCAGCAATACGCTGCGCCCGCAAGTAATCGCGCCCGAGACAGATATATCAATTCAATATACTGACGTCTGGGTCTAGTGACAGTAGACCGGACAAGGAAGTTACATTCGCTCAGATACTAACCGCATTCTTCGGGTCCGCAGGCTCGTCGGCCTGATCCGGGAGGCCCAAGCCGCCCGACTCGGCACGGCGCGCCAAAGGGCGAGGCAAGGCACCCACATGGCGGGCGGCGTGCCGCTGCGCGGCGGCGCCTCCGCCGGGCGGCATGTCACCGCCGCCTGTGGACGCGGCGACGAAGGGTCAGGCCGCGTCGCGGCCGGCCGGGCCGTGAAGGGGAACCACGTTGCCGGCCGGCGGGTTGGTGATCCGCTCGATCATGGCGGCCAGTTGGTCGAGCGCGTCGCGCTTCTCGGTGACGTAGCCGTGCCGGTCGTAGACCCCTTCCACACCGGCGATGACGTGGCCGAGGACGCGCTCGGAGATATCGGGGCGGACCCCGGCCCGGATCATCAGGGTCTTGGCGGTCCGGCGCAGGTCGTGAAGCACCCAAGCGGGTGTGGGTGTCCGGCCCGCTTCCTTGTCCAGCTTCGCCATGGCGCTGTCCAGGCTCGCCTTGGCCTTGGAGAAGCCCGAGAACGGCGTCTTGCCGTTGGTGGTGAACACGAACTCGCCGAACCGCGGCAGGCTGTCCAGGACGGCGCGGGCGGCCGCGGACAAGGGCACCACGTTGGCGGCCTTGGTCTTGTACCGCTCGGCCGGGATCGTCCACAGGTCGCCCTCGATCTCCGCCCAGCGCATCCGGGCGACCTCGTCGCGGCGCTGGCCGGTCAGCAGCAGCAGGCGGACAAGGGGGCCGAACACGGCTTGCCCCGACGCGGCCATCCACAGCGACCGCACTTCGTCGTCGGCCAGGACGCGCGAGCGGGCGATCTCCTTGGGCTTGGTGCGCGCCATGCCGCGGACGACGGGCGACACGAAGTCGTCGTTGCGGGCGCCCCACCAATTGAACAGCTTGCGCACGGCGGCCAGCACCCGGTCCGCCATGACGCGGCCGTTGTCCGTCTCGATCCGGTCGAGAAGGTCGGCGACGTCGCGACGGCGGATTTCGCCGATGCGGTCGTCCTTCCAGCGGGGCAGGACATAGACGCGGAAGATGCGGTCGGCCTCGGCCCAACTGCGGTTGTTGGGCTTGGCGTGGCGCTCGATGAAGGTCGGAACCACGTCCGACAGGCGGTCGCGGACTTCCTCGGCCGCCCGCGCGGCTTGGCGCTCGGCGCTGGGGTCGTTGCCGAGGGCGACACGGGCGAGCGTTTCGCGCGCGGCCTTGCGTGCCTGCTCGACGGTGAGGCTCGGCCAATCGCCGATCTTGGGCCGACGCTCGGTGCCGTCCGCGGCCCGGTAGTAGACGAGGAACGATCCGCGGCCCTGCGGCGTGCGCTTGAACTGGAAGCCCTTCACCTCGGTGTCGTGCCACACCTCCGCCCGGCCTGTGGATGGGGCCGGGAGGGTCTTGAGGAAACGGTCGGTGAGGCGGATTGCGGCCATCGGTCATCCCTTCCAAGTCGCAGCCAAGTCGCATCCAAGTCGCAAAGATACGAGGGATGCTGTGGGATGAGAAGGGGGTTATCGGGAATAAAGTGCCGTAATTGCTGGGTTTCTGTGAAGTTCTGAGTATGCCTGCGAGGTCGCGAGGGGTTCGAGCATGGAACTTTTAATCAGAGGGTCCCGGGTTCGAATCCCGGCGGGCTCACCAGCGCCGATCCGAAGTCCTCCTGAACGACAGCTTTCGCGGCTGCGAACGATATCCGGCGGATATCGTAGCCGCGGTGTCGGCATTGGCGCGCACACGGAACGGGCCGCCTCTTGCTTGCGAGTCGCGCATATATGCGCGAAGATTGCGCATGAACGGGGCCGAGCTTCTCCGCAAGCTGCGCCAGCTGGCCCGAGAAGACGGCGTCGTCGTGACTTTTGATGCCAACCACGGCAAGGGCAGTCATGGACGCTTGTTCTAGGGAGAGCACTTCACGGCGCTCAAGGATCCGAAGAAGGAGATCGGCGCCGGGCTCTTGAGCAAGATGCTCCGCGATCTCCGCATCAACCCCAACCGACTCCGCTAGGAGCCGGACCCGCTCCCCGGAGCTTTGCCATGCGCTATGTCTACCCCTACGACGTCACCGTCGACGAAGACGGGCGGTTCCTGGTTACGTTCCGCGATGTGCCCGAGGCCGGCGACGATGGGGCGACGGAGGCCGAGGCCATCGCCGACGCGGCGGGATCGCTCGTCGCGGCCCTGCAAGGGTACGTGCAGTTGCGCCGCCCGGTCCCACCGCCATCACGGGCGAAGCGGGGCCAGGGCACCGTGGCGGTGCCGCCGCTCGCGGCGGCCAAGCTGGCGCTCTACCAGGCGGTGCGGGAGCGGGGCCTCAGCAACGTCGCGCTGGCAGCCATGCTGGGACTGTCCAGCGAGTCCGAGGTGCGGCGCCTGCTCGATCTCGAACACCGCTCGCACATCGCCGTCGTGGCCTCGGCCCTGGCCCTGATGGGCAAGGAAATGGTCGTCGAAACGCGCGACCGCGCCGCCTGACGGCCGCGCTCGGCCGGCCCGCGCCTCGGCTCCCAAGGGGCGGCGTCCGCGGTCGCGCCGGAGTACGCGCCCGTCGCGATGGCATCCGCGCCACAGCCTCCGGCCCATGTGCAGCGGTCGGCGGGAGAATGCGTGCAAGTCTTCAGCCGGGACGCTAAGGCCGGGGAGGACGCGGAACCAGCGGTTGCCACGCGTGTCGCGGGGCTGGGCGAGGCAGGGGACGATGGTCGAAACCGGGAGCGCGAGCAGTGGCATGGTCGGCCGCCTGACCGGCCCGCTGGCGATCGGCGGGCTCGTCTTCGCGCTGGCGCTGGCCGGGATCATGACCCGGCCGATCGGGATGCTCGCCGCCCTGTGGCCGGCGAACGCCGTGCTGCTCGCCCTGTTCGTCCGCAATCCGGCCTGGTCGAGGCCTGCCGCCTGGGCCGCCGCGGCCGCGGGCTACGTCGCAGCGGACCTCGCGACCGGCGGTAGCGTGCACATGACCGCCTGGCTGACCCTGACCAATCTCGTCGATGTCGGTGTCGGCTATGCGCTGATCCGGCGCCTCTCGCCCGAGCATCGCCGCCTGCTCCGGCCGCTCTCGGTCATGCTGCTCTTCGGGATGATCGCGATCGCGGCCGTCCTGGCGGCGCTCGTATGGGCGGCCGCCCTCGGGCTCGTGTTCGGACGGTCGGCGCTGCCCGGATTCGAGTTCTGGTTCGTCACCGAACTCGTCAACGGCATCGTCCTCGTGCCCGCGATCCTCACCGCACCCGACCCGGCGCGGCTCGTCGATCGGCTGCGCAACTGGGGACGGACGCCGGCCGCCGACCTGCGAGGGACCGCGCCCGCGATGGCGCTGGTCCTGTCGGTGGCCGTCGCCATCCTGATCGGCGGGCCGGGAGCGCTGGCCTTCGGGGTGCCGGCGCTGCTGTGGTGCGCGCTGAGCTACGGCATGTTCCCCACGGTGCTCCTGACCATGGCGCACAGCGCCGCGATGCTGATGGCGGCCGCCTCCGGCCTGCTGTCCCTGCCGGGCGCCGACGACTATGTCGGGTCGGCGCTGTCGATCCGCCTCGCGGTGGCGCTGGTGACGCTGGGGCCGCTCGTCGTGGCCAGCATGCGCACCTCGCTCGCGGCTGCCGAAAGCCGCTGGCGCTTTGCGCTGGAAGGCGCCGGCCAGGGCGTCTGGGACCACGACTTCGACCAGGACCGCACCTTCTTCTCGGCGCAGTGGAAGCGGATGATCGGCCACCGGGACGGGGAGATCGGCCACCGGCTGTCGGAGTGGACCGACCGGCTGCATCCCGACGACGCCCAGGCCGTCGGCCGACGGCTTGCGGCCGCTGCCGAGGGGCCGGCCGAGGACGAGTTCGAGGAGGAGTTCCGTATCCGCCACTGTGACGGCGGATGGCTGTGGATGCTCGGGCGCGGGCGCGTGATCGAGCGCCGGGCCGACGGGCGGGCGCGGCGCATGGTCGGCACCCTGACGGACGTCACGGCGCTCAAGACCGCGGAAGCGCGGCTGGCCGCGCTCAACGAGCGCATGCAACTCGCGCTGCGGGCGGCCGGCATCGGGGTCTGGGAGATGGGCTTCGCGGACCGCCGGGTCTCCTGGGATCGCGGGATGCTCGACCTCTACGGGCTGGAGCCCGACGGGTTCGGCGGAACGCTCGCCGCGTGGCTGCCGCTGGTCGATCCGGACGATCGCGCCCACTTGGCTGGGGCATGGGCGCGCGCGGTCAAGGACGGTGCGAGCTTTCACGAGGACTTCCGCATCCTGCGCGCAACGGGTGAGGTCCGGCATGTGCGGAGCGTCGCGCATATCGTGCGCGGGGCCGACGGGCGGGCGGTCCGGGCCTTCGGCATCAACTGGGACACCACGGCGATCCGCGCCGCCGAGGCCGAACTCTCGGCCGCCAGGGACGAGGCCCTGCGCGCCAACCGCGCCAAGTCACAGTTCCTGGCGGTGATGAGCCACGAACTGCGCACGCCGATGACGGGCGTGATCGGCCTGGCCGATCTGGTCCTGGTCGACGATGCACTGCCGGATCGCGCCCGCGAGCGGGTCTCGATGCTGCGCGCGTCGGCGGCGACCCTGCTCGCGCTCGTCGACGACATCCTCGACTTCTCGAAGATCGAGGCGGGCCACCTCGTTCTGGAACACGCGCCGTTCTCGCCGGCCGCGGTCGTGCAGGATGTGGCGGCGATCATGGCGCCGATCGCCGACAAGGGCGGCAACCGGCTGGCGTTGTCGCTGACGGGCCTGCCCGGCTGGGTCGAAGGCGATGCGATGCGCCTGCGTCAGGTGCTGTACAACATCGTCGGCAACGCGGCCAAGTTCACCCGCGACGGCGAAATCCGCATCGCCGCCTCCGCGGAGGGGGAAGGCAGCGCGATGCGCCTGCGCTTCGCGGTGGAGGATACCGGAATCGGCATGACCGAGGAGGAGCGCGGCCGCATCTTCGAGGCGTTCACCCAGGCCGACGCCTCGACCGCGCGGCGCTTCGGCGGCACCGGCCTCGGCCTCGCCATCTGCCGCCGGCTCGTCGCCGCGATGGGCGGCACGATCGCGGTCGAGAGCCGCCCCGGCATCGGCAGCCGCTTCGCCTTCGTGATTCCGGCCCCGGCCGCGGCCTCCGGGCCGGATGCGCCGCCCTGCGCCGCGCAAGGGGCGGCGGCCCCGAGGCGCATCCTGCTGGCCGAGGACCAGGAGGTGATCCGCATGCTGATGGTGGCGATGCTGGAGCGCATGGGCCACCAGGTCGTCGCCGTCGCGACCGGCCGCGAGGCGGCGAAGGCCGCAGCGGGCGGCGGCTTCGATCTCGTCCTCATGGATATTCAGATGCCGGACATGGACGGCCCGGCCGCCGCCGCGGCAATCCGCCGGCTGCCGGGGGCCGCGGGGCGCGTGTCGATCCTCGGCCTGTCGGCCGATGCGGTGCCCGAACACCGCCAGCGCCATCTCGCGGCGGACTTCGACGCCTATCTGACCAAGCCGATCGACTGGCCGGAACTGTCGGCGACGATCGCCCGGCTGACTGCGCAGCGGAGCCCGCCGGCACCGCCGCCTTGATCCGGATCAAGGGGCGGCTGCGGGCGGGACGACCGCATATCGATCGCTACGAGCGGGCCGGCGAGTTGCCGTACACGGGCGTCAGCCAGTGGCGATACTTGTCGACCTTGCCGGCGGCGATGTCGAAATAGAGGTCCTGGATGCGCTTCGTCAGCGGCCCGACCTTGCCGTCGCCGACGTCGTAATGGTCGACGCCGGTGATCGGCTGGACCTCCGCGCCGCTGCCGCAGAAGAAGGTCTCGTCGGCGATGTAGAGTTCGGTGCGGTCGATGTCGCGCTCGATCACCTCGATGCCGAGATCCTCGCGGAAGAGGTCGATCAGCGTCTGGCGGGTGATGCTCTCCAGGATGTCGGCGCTGACCGGCGGGGTGATGACACGGCCGTCGCGCACCATCATGAAGCAGGCGCCGGGGCTCTCCGCCACCTCGCCGCGCTCGTTCAGCATGATCGGCGGGCCGAAGCCGTTCATCTTGGCCTCGACCTGGGCGAGGCGGGAATTGTGGTAGTTGGCCGCCGCCTTGACGCGCGAGGGCGAGGCGTTGTCGGAGTTCCGCCGCCAGGTGCTGACGCAGCTCTTGACGCCGGTCTTGATCGAGGCGACGTGCGGCCGGGCATAGGCGATGATGAAGGCGCCGTTGTGGATCTCGTCGGGCTTCCAGGCATAGGACTCGCCCTCGCCGAAATAGACGACGGGACGGAAATGCACGCCCTCGCTGAACTTGTTGGCGCGCAGCAGGTCGATGAAGGCCTGGGTGAACTCGTCGTCGCTGTAGGGCACCGTCATGCGCATGATCTTGCAGGACTGGCGCAGACGGCGCAGGTGCTCGCGGTTCTTGAAGATGTAGAGTTCCTGCTCCGCCTCGCTCCAGTAGGCGCGCATGCCCTCGAAGACGTTGGCGCCGCGCAGCACGGTCTCGGCGGACACATGCACGGTCGCCTCCGCCCAGGGCACGATGCGCCCGTCCTTCCAGGCGAAATCGGGAATGCTCGGCTTGGCCATCTCAGGGGGCTCCTCGTCGGACGACGGGTGGGTGGGCACCGGCGAGGATCGAACGGGAGAGCGGCCGCCGTCCACCCCCATCGGCGCATGGCTGCCCGATCGAGCGCGAGGTTCAGCGCCAGCCGGGCGACGGATCAGGACGGCTTCTTCGCGGGTGGCTTGGCGGGAACCGCCTTCGCGGGAGCGGATTTGGCCGGCACAGACTTGGCCGCGATCGGCTTGGTGGCTGCCGCCTTCGGCCTGGGCGCCGGGGGCTTTGCCGTGGGACGTGCCGGCGGCGGCTTCGGCCACATGCCGCGGCCGGTCGAGCGTGCCTCGGCCTCCTCGATCTCGTAGCCGTCGCCATAGTGCGGCCGGGCCCGCGCCCAGCCGCGCCGCACGAGTTCCCGCCCGATGTCGGTCTCCCCGGACTGGCAGCGCGCGACCCAGGCCGGCTGCCCCTGGCCGGCGGCGGCCTCCAGTTCCAGCAGCTGGCAGCGCACGGGATCGCGGCCGACGATCCGCCGCATCTCGACGAGCGCCCGCTTGCCCGTCCGCGTGTTCAGCCCCGGTGTCTCGATTGCCTGGATGCGGATCCGCTGGCCGTCGATTTCGACGAGGTCGCCGGCAATCACCGTCGGGCGCCCGGAGACCTGATCGATGGTGGGCGGCGGGGCCGGCGCGGCCGCGACGACGGGCGGCGCCGACGCTTCCCCGCCCATATCCTGGCAGCCGGCGGCGGCGAGCGCGACCGCCAGCAGGAGCGCCGGACCGGGGCGCGAGATGGTCCGCCGCATCCGTGCGGGCCGTGCAGCGGGAGCCGCGGATGCGACGGCACTGCCGCCCTCCGGCGCCGAGCGGCTTCGATCAGGAAACCGGCCGCCGCGGCGGACGATGTCGGCATGTGGCATGGGCGCTCCCGGGTCGAACGGCGATTCCGTGCCTGCCACTCTAGCAGGTCGATGCCGCCCGGGCACCGCGCTGGCCTGTCGCGGCCGGTCGATGATAGACCACGGGCCGCAACCGGAAAGGGTGGGGCGATGGGTACGGCGATGGAGATTGCGGCGGTCGCGCTGGTGGTGGCCGCGGTCGTCATGTTCCTGCTGTCGCGGGTGCCCGCCGTGCGCCTGGCCGCGCTCGGCCTCCTCATCCTGTCGGCCGCGGTCGGCTGGCTGGTATGGAGCGACCTCGGGGCATCGCCCGGCCCCTGATTCGCTTCGACCGCCATCGAAGCGTCGGGCCGGCGCGCGCCGGCATCCTGCCGCCCGGATTCTCCCGGGGGGCATGGCATGGCGGCTTCGATGTTCTATGGCTGGCGCGTGGTCGGCGCGGCCTTCGTGCTCGCCGCCTTCGGCTGGGGCGTCGGCTTCTACGGACCGCCGATCTATCTCCACGCGGTGCAGGCGGAGCGCGGCTGGGCGCTCTGGATCGCCTCGGGCGCGGTGACCCTTCACTTCCTGATCGGCGCGGTCGTGGTCGCCAACCTGCCGGCGCTCTACCGGCGCTTCGGAGTGCCGGCGGTGACGCAAGCCGGCGCCGGACTGCTTGCCACGGGCGTGCTCGGCTGGGCGCTTGCCGGCGAGCCCTGGATGCTGGTGCCGGCCGCGGCGGCGAGCGGGGCCGGCTGGGTCGCGATGGGCGCGGCCGCGATCAACGCCATCCTGCAGCCCTGGTTCGCGGCCCGCCGCCCGGCCGCGCTCGCCATGGCCTACAACGGCGCCAGCGTCGGCGGCATCCTGTTCCAGCCGCTCTGGGTGGCGGGGATCGCGGCCGCCGGGTTCGTCGCGACGGCCGCCGCCGTCGGCGTCGTCATGATCGTGACCGTGGCGCTACTGGCGCGCACCACGCTCGCCCGGACGCCGGCCGGGATGGGGCTGCACGCCGACGGCGCGGCCGCCGCGCCGACCGTGGCCGCGCCGGCTTCGGGCCCCGCCTGGAGGCTCTGGCGCGACCGGCGCTTCGTCACGCTCGCCGCGGCGATGACGCTCGGCCTCTTCGCGCAGATCGGCCTGATCGCCCACCTCTTCTCGCTGCTGGTGCCGGGCCTGGGGGCGGGGGCGGCGGGCCTCGCCATGGCGGCGGCGACGGCGGCCGCGATCGCGGGGCGCACCATGGTCGGCTGGTTGCTGTCCCCCGGCAGCGACCGGCGCGGGGTGGCCGCGGCATCCTATGGCGTGCAGATGGCGGGTGGCGCGGCGCTGCTGCTGGCCGGCGGCAGCGAGGTGCCGCTGCTCGTGCTGGGTGTCCTGCTGGTCGGTGCCGGCATCGGCAATGCCACTTCGCTGCCGCCGCTGATCGTCCAGGCGGAACTCGCCCCCGACCAGGTCGGGCGGGCGGTGGCGCTGATGGTCGCCGTGGCGCAGGCGGGATACGCCTTCGCACCGGCCGCCTTCGGCCTGCTGCGCGACCCGGTCACCGTCACGGCGCCGTTGCTCTTCGCCGCCGCGATCGGCCTGCAGGGGGCGGCCGTCCTCGCGCTGCTGGCCGGCCGGCCGCGCGCCGCGCCGGTCAGTCGGGGGCGTGGTAGGGCGTGCAGCGGGTGAGGCGGTCGTCGAGTTGAAGCTCGGCGCAGAAGGCGCTGGCCGTCCGCATCGTCTCGAACCGGCCGGCATAGATGCGCCAGGCGGTGCGGCCGCGATCACCCATCACCATTTCCGCGTCGGCCGAGGTCAGCGCCAGGCTGCGCGGGTGCCGGTCGACCAGCCGCTCCCATTCCCAGCGCGCCTGCGCCTCGGTCTCGACCGTCCCCAGCCAGACCCGGTAGTTGCCCGGGCGCGCGGGCGCACGTCCGGAGTCGGACAGTTCGGTCTGCAGCGTGACCTGCCAGGACCGGCCGGCGGGCAGGGGCGGCGGCGGAACGGCCGCGGTCGTCGTAGGCCGCTGGGACGTGACGGCGTGCCGCAGCCAGCTCGGCACCACCGGGTCGGCCGGTGGCCGGCGGGGTGCGGCCTGGGCGGCGGGTGCGGTCGGTGCGACGGGGCGTGCCGGCGGTATGGTCGGCACCGCCGGGCGTCCGGCCGTGGGCCGATAGGTCGTGAGCGGCTGGATCGGCACCGCTACCGGCGCCGGAGGGGCGGTGTGGGGGGGGCGGGGCGCCGACGGCCGACGGCGGGGGCGGGCTGGCCGGGCCCGGATAGGCCAGGGGTGCCACGGATCCCGGCGCCGGCGCACCGCCGGCAGGCTGCCCCGGCGGCGGGGCCAGTGCGGCGACCGTCGCGGTGGGCGCCGGGACCGGGGACGCCGGGGGCGGCAATGGAGATGGAGGCGGCGCGGCCACCGACCGTGGCGTCGCGATCACCGGTGGCTGGACCGGCGCCGGAGCGGCGGGCATCACCGCGGCAGGTGGCGGCGTGGGCGAGGCACTAGGCGAAGGAGCGGGAGCGGGCTGCGGTGCCGGCAGCGGCGGGCGCGGCGCGTTCGCCAGCATCTCGGCGTCGGACGAACGGAAGCCGGGATCGCGGCTGCTGAAGAGCGCCCGCCAGCCGCTTTCGGCGGCGGGTGCGGGCTCGGCGGCCGGGGCCGCCGGCGGGGGCGCGGGCGCCGCAGCGACCGCGTGCGGCGGCGCCGCCAGAGCGGGCGTGGGCGGCGGCGCGGGCGTGACGGCGGCTGCCGGCGGCCGCACGGGCGGCGACAGAGCGCTCGGTTGCGGTGCCGGCGGTTGCGGTGCCGACGGCTGCGGGGCGGGGGACGGACGCGCGGCGGCGGGTGCGGGGCGCGGTGCCGGTTCGCTGCGCGCGGTCTCGCGCGGCGGGCGGGGCGGGCGCGGCGGCTCGGCGACGGCGAGCGCGACCGGGGCGGCCGGCTCGACGGCGCCCGCCGGGGCGGTCACCGGTTGCCCGCGGCCCGGCAGGATCGGCGGCGGGGCCGGGCGGGTCGCGGCGGTTTCCGCCGAGGACGCGGCCGCCGGGACGCTCGGTGCGGCGGGGCGCGGCGGCGGGGTCATGGTCAACGCCGGCGGGTTGTCCTGGACGGGCCGGGTCGTGGTCGGTGCCGGGGGCGTCGGAGCCGCCGTCTCGGCGACCGGCGGTACGGGGGCTGCCGCTGTCGGTGGTGTCGGTGCAGGCGATACTGGTGGGGCGGCCGTGGACGGAACGGCAGCAGGGCGCGCGGCAGGCGGTGGCGCGGCAGCAGCTGGCGCCGGCCTGGGCGCCGATGCCGGCGGAGTGGCGTCGGCGACCGTGGCCGGCGGGCTCGCGGCCGCCTTCTGGGCGAGGTGGGCGCGGGCGGCCGGCAACCCGGCGGCGGCCGCGCGCTGCATCCACTGCTCCGACAGGGTCGGGTTGATGCCGCGATAGTCGCGGTCGACGAGCAGCAGGGCGAGGAGATACTGGGCCTGCGGGATGCCCTTCTCGGCCGCGAGTTCCAGCCACTTGCCGGCCGCGTCGAGGTCGCGGGCCGACCCCAGCATGCCGCGCGAATGGAGGATGCCGAGATTGTAGGCCGACTTGGCGTGCCCCGATTCGGCGGCGGTCAGGTACCACTGCGCGGCCTGCCGCGCGTCCGGGTCGACGCCGCGGCCCTTCTCGTACATGAGGCCGAGGTTGAACTGGGCGGCGACGTCGCCCTTGCGGGCGAGCGGGGTCCAGACGCGGATCGCCTCGGCGAAGTCGCCGCGGTCGTAGGCCGCGACGCCGCGGTCGAAATCGGCCTGCTGGGCGGCGGCGGGCACGGCGGCGGCGAGCATGGCTGCCAGCGCGGCGGCGGCGAAGCGGCTCATCACGTTCCCTCCGATGCGGCGGAGCGGCGGAAGCGGCGCACCGGCGCCGCGCCGTCCGCAGGCTCCTCGCCCCAGCGCCGGACGAGGCCGGTGTCGGGCAGGTCGATGTCGAAGAGGTCGAGTGCGCGCCCGACAGTGTGGTCGACGAAGTCGTCGACGCTTGCGGGGCGGGCGTAGAAGGCCGGCACGGGTGGCATGATGACCGCTCCCATCTCCGCCAGTTGGGTCATGGTCCGGAGGTGGCCGACATGCAGCGGCGTCTCCCGCACCATGAGGACGAGGCGCCGCCGCTCCTTGAGCACGACGTCGGCGGCCCGCGCGAGCAGGCCCGAGGTCACGCCGCTCGCGATCTCGCTCATGCTGCGGACCGAGCAGGGGGCGACGATCATGCCCGCGGTCCGGAAGGAGCCGGAGGAGATCGCCGCGCCCATGTCGTCGGCACGGTGGACGATGTCGGCCAGGGCGTGGATTTCGGCCACCTTGCGCGCGAGTTCATAGGCGAGCGTCACCTCGGCCGACCGGGTCATGACGAGATGCGTCTCGATCGGGGTGTCGCGCAGCACTTCGAGCAGCCGCACCCCGTAGACGATCCCGGAGGCGCCGCTGATGCCGATGATGAGGCGGCGGGTCGTCAATGTCTCGGCGCTTCCGGCGGTTGACGGGCGGGACGAATGTTGCGCGTGAACCCCCAAGCGTCAAGCCGAGCGGCCGTTTCCGCGCTGCGCGCGGATTTGCCGGTGCGCCTGCACCTTGCCGTCGCATCGCGCGGGCGGCCCATGATAGCGTTCTCATCCTGCCTTCGCCCGCCTGCCCGCTGCCATTCCGAGAGACCCTGCCGATGAAGTGCTTCACCGCCTCCCTGGGAACGGAGACGAACACCTTCTCGCCCATGCCGACCAGCCTGGCGAGCTTCAAGGAGGGCTTCTACGCCCGCCCCGGCGAGCATCCCGACCGCCCGACCAACTGCACCGCCCCGCTCTGGGCCGCCCGCAAGCGGGCCAAGGCCAAGGGCTGGACGGTGGTCGAGGGCAGCTGCTCCTTCGCCCAGCCCGCCGGCCTCACCGTGCGCAAGGCCTACGAGGAATTGCGCGACGAGATCCTGGAGCAGCTCAAGGCCGCGATGCCGGTCGACATCGTGCTGATGGGCCTGCACGGCGCCATGGTGGCCGACGGCTATGACGATTGCGAGGGTGACATCCTGGCCCGCATCCGCGCGATCGTCGGGCCGGACGTGCCGATCGGCTGCGAGCTCGACCCGCACTGCCACCTGACCAAGCAGCGGCTCCAGGCGGCCGACGTCATCATCACCTACAAGGAATTCCCGCACACCGACTTCGTCGAGCGCGGCGAGGAGCTGGCCGACATCATCGAGGCGATGGCCGAAAAGCGGGTGAAGCCGGTCATGTCGGTCTTCGACTGCCGGATGATCAACAGCTTCCCGACCTCGCGCCAGCCGATGCGCGGCTTCGTCGACAAGATCATGGCGATGGAGGGCAAGGACGGGATCCTTTCCATCTCCGTCGCCCACTGCTTCCCCTATGCCGACGTGCCGGAGATGGGGACGAAGGTGCTGGTCGTCACCGACGACCGGAAGGCCGAAGGCGACGCGCTGGCCGAGAAGCTGGGACGCGAGCTGTGGGACCTGCGCGACGAGGTGCGCCCGCCCTTCCTCACCATCGACGAGGCGCTGGACAAGGGCGTCGCCCGCAACCAGGGCCTCGTCGTTATCGCCGACCCCTCGGACAATGCCGGCGGCGGAGCGCCCAGCGATTCCACCTTCATCCTGCGCCGGATGATGGAGCGCGGCATCCGCGACGCCTGCATCGGCGGCTTCTGGGATCCCGTGGCGGTGCGCCTCTGCTTCGACGCCGGCGAGGGCGCGCGCTTCAACCTGCGCTTCGGCGGCAAGATCGGGCCGACCTCGGGCGATCCAATCGACGCCGAGGTGACGGTGACGAAGCTGGTGCCGAACGCGACCGCCGACTATTGCGGCACGCTGATGCAGCTCGGTGATGCCGCCGCGATCGAGGTCGACGGCATCGCCGTCGTCCTCATCACCAACCGGCAGCAGTGCAAGAGCCGGGGCGTCTTCGCGAACCTCGGCATCGACCTCGCGCAGAAGCGCATCTGCGTCGTCAAGTCGACCAATCATTTCTTCGCCGAGTTCGGACAGATCGCCGAGGAGGTGCTCTACACCGACGCGCCGGGGGCGATCCCGCGCGACTTCACCCAGATCCCCTACACGCGGGTCGAGCGCCCGAAATGGCCGCTCGACGCCGATCCCTGGGCGGCCTGACGGCGATGCGCTGCTTCACCGCCGCGCTCGCGACCGAGACCAACACCTTCTCGCCGATCGCGACCAGCCGGAAGACGTTCGAGGACCGCTTCTACTATCCGCCGGGGACCCACCCGGACCGGCCGACCGGCGTCACCGGCCCGCTCTGGGCGGCGCGCAAGCGGGCGCAGACGGAGGGCTGGACGGTGATCGAGGGTACCTGCACCTCGGCCCAGCCGTCCGGGACGACGGTCCGCCGCGTCTATGAGGAGCTGCGGGACGAGATCCTGGAGCAGCTGAAGGAGGCGATGCCGGTCGACATCGTGCTGATGGGCCTGCACGGCGCCATGGTGGCCGACGGCTATGACGATTGCGAGGGCGACATCCTCGCCCGCATCCGCCAGATCGTCGGGCCGGACGTGCCGGTCGGCGTCGAGCTCGATCCCCACTGCCACCTGACGAAGCAGCGCCTAGCCGCGGCGGACGTCATCATCTGCTTCAAGGAGTTCCCGCACACCGACTTCGTCGCGCGCGGCGAGGAGCTGGCCGACATCGTCGAGGCGATGGCCCGGAAGCGGGTCAAGCCCGTCATGTCGGTCTTCGACTGCCGCATGATCAACAGCTTCCCGACCTCGCGCCAGCCGATGCGCGGCTTCGTCGACAAGATCATGGGCATGGAAGGCAAGGACGGGATCCTCTCGATCTCCGTCGCCCACTGCTTCCCCTATGCCGACGTGCCGGAGATGGGCACCAAGGTGCTGGTCGTGACCGACGACCGCAAGGAGTTCGGCGACGCGCTGGCCGAGAAGCTGGGCCGCGAGCTGTGGGACCTGCGCGAGGCGGTGCGGCCGGAGTTCCTGTCGATCGACGCGGCGCTCGACCGCGCGTCCGCCCGCAACGACGGGCTGGTGGTGCTGGCCGACCCCGCCGACAATGCCGGCGGCGGCGCGCCCAGCGATTCCACCTTCGTGCTGAAGCGGATGCTGGAGCGCGGCATCCGCGACGCGGCGATCGGCGGCTTCTGGGACCCGGTCGCGGTCAAGCTGTGCTTCGACGCGGGCGAGGGCGCGCGCTTCAACCTGCGCTTCGGCGGCAAGGTCGGCCCGGCCTCGGGCACGCCCATCGACGCCACGGTGACGGTGACGAAGCTGGTCCCGGACCTGCGCACGACCTACCAGGGCACGGTCAGCCGCATGGGCGACGCCGCGGCCATCGCGGTCGACGGCATCCAGGTGGTGCTGATCGCCAACCGCCAGCAGGCCAAGAGCGTCGACCTCTTCACCGGCCTCGGCATCGACCTCGCGCAGAAGCGCATGGTGGTGGTGAAGTCGACCAACCATTTTTTCGCCGAGTTCGGCCCGATCGCGGCCGAGGTGCTCTACATCGACGCGCCCGGCGCCATCCCGCGCGACTTCACGAAGATCCCCTACACCCGCATCCAGCGGCCGAAATGGCCGCTCGATGCCGACCCGTGGGGGTGACGGCCGTGGGTGCGTCCCTCGACTTCGCTCGGGATGAGGATGGCCGGAGGCAGCAGGAACCTCGCCTCACCCCGAGCGAAGTCGAGGGGCCCGCCGGCGCTTGTCCGAAGCTCCCGATTGCCTGAGACAGGACCGATCATGCGCTGCTTCACCGCGTCCCTCGGGACCGAGACCAACACCTTCTCGCCGATGCTGACCAGCCGGGCCAGCTTCGAGGAGGATTTCTATGTCGGCCCCGGCCGGCATCCCGACCGGCCGATCCTCTTCGCCGGCCCGCTCTGGGCGGCGCGCAAGCGCATCGCGAGCGAGGGCTGGGAGGTGGTCGAGGGCACCTGCACCTTCGCCCAGCCGGCCGGCATCACCACGCGCGACGCCTACGAGACGCTGCGCGACGAGATCCTGGAGCAGCTGAAGGCCGCGATGCCGGTCGACATCGTGCTGATGGGCCTGCACGGCGCCATGGTGGCGGACGGCTATGACGACTGCGAGGGCGACCTGCTGGCCCGCATCCGGGCGATCGTCGGGCCGAAGGTGCCGATCGGCGCCGAACTCGACCCGCACTGCCACATGACGGCCAAGCGCCTCGCTGCCGCCGACATCATCGTCTGCTTCAAGGAGTTCCCGCACATCGACTTCGTCGAGCGCGGCGAGGAGCTGGCCGAGCTGATCGCGGCGACGGCCGTGGGCCGGGTGAAGCCTGTCGCCTCGGTCTTCGACTGCCGCATGATCAACCTCTACCCGACGACGCGCCAGCCGATGCGGGGCTTCGTCGACCGGATCCAGGCGATGGAGGGCCGGGACGGCGTCCTCTCCATCTCGATCGCGCACGGCTTCCCCTATGCCGACGTGCCGGAGATCGGGACCCGCGTCCTCGTCTACACCGACGACCGCAAGGCGTTCGGCGACGAACTGGCCGCGCGGCTCGGGCGCGAGCTGATCGGCTTCCGCGACGAGGCCTATCCGCCCGTCCTGCCGATCGACGAAGCGCTCGACCGGGCGGTCGCCCGCAACCAGGGCCTCGTCGTCATCACCGACCCGTCGGACAATGCCGGCGGCGGCGCGCCCGGCGATTCCACCTTCGTCCTGCGCCGGATGCTGGAGCGCAGGATCGGCGAGGCGGCCTTCGGCCCCATCTGGGACCCGATCGCGGTGCGCATGTGCTTCAACGCCGGCGAGGGCACGCGCTTCCGGCTGCGCTTCGGCGGCAAGATGGGCCCCGGCTCGGGCGACCCGATCGACGCCGAGGTGACGGTGACGAAGCTGGTGCGCGACGCGACCCAGACCTTCGGCGACGCGCTGGCCGCGGTCGGCGACGCCGCCGCGATCGCGGTCGACGGCATCGCGGTGGTGCTGATCACCCAGCGCCAGCAGGCCTTCGGCACCGACCTCTTCACCAATCTCGGCATCGACCTGGCGGCCCGGCGCATCTGTGCAGTCAAGTCGACCAACCATTTCTATGCCTCGTACAGCCGCATGGCCGAGGAGGTGCTCTATACGAGCGCGCCCGGCACGCTGACGCTCGACTTCAAGTCGATCCCCTACACCCGCGTCCAACGCCCGATCTGGCCGCTCGACGAGAACCCGTGGGGGTGACGGCAGTCGCCCGTGCGTCCGTCGACCGCTCGTTGCGCTGCGCTCCACTCGACGCTCAGCGACTGTCTTCTTGATCAAGCGGCTTGCCATGGCGTTCTGCCGCACAGGATTGCGCTGAGGATGGTGAGGAGCTTTCGCGCGGCCGCGATAATGGCGACCATCTCGGGCTTTCCGGCCGCGATGAGGCGCTGATGGAAGGTGCGGATGGTCGGGTTGAACCGGACGGCCACGAGAGCGGTCATGAAGCGTGCGGTTCGTACCGGGGGGCGGCCGGCGGCGATCATGCTGCGCCCCCTCCAGTGGCCCGGACCGGTGGGTAAGGGAGCCAGGCTGGCCGCGGCTCTTCTCGGCTGCGATCATGGTGACGATCTGGCGCCATCTGACCACCATCTCGGCGAGCAGCTGCATCTCGGCATCGGGCAGCAGACGGCTCCCGGCCGCAACCCCGCTGCACGAGACGACCTCGCCAGCAATCGCAAATTTACAAGGACGAGGCCGTTCCTTCCCATGCGATGGAAAGTCCTCGTCCTGAGCGCGGGCGCCGGCGAGCAGTGGAAGGACGCAAGTACGGTTGCGACCGCGGAGTTGGCCTGACCCCTACGCCGACTGCCGCTCCCGTGCAGCGACGAAGCAGGCGGCGGTGTGATGGTCCTCGCCCAGGACGGTCGGCGCGGGCGGGGAGCCGCTGCGGCAGCGGTCCTCGGCCAGGACGCAGCGGGGGTGGAAGGGGCAGCCGGGGGCGGGGCGGCCGGGTTCGGCGGCTCGCCGGCGGCAGCCACATCGACGCCGGCACGGCCGAGGCGCGGCACGGATCCCAGCAGCGCGCGGGTGTAGGGGTGGCGGGGGTCGCCGAAGACCTGGGCCGTCGGCCCCTCCTCGACGATCCGGCCGAGATACATGACGGCCACCCGCTCGCAGACCTGCCGCACGACCGCGAGATTGTGGCTGATGAAGAGGTAGGAGAACTGGTGGCGCGCGCGCAGCTCGGCCAGGAAATCCAGGATCTGTGCCTGCACCGAGACGTCGAGGGCCGAGGTCGGCTCGTCCAGGACCAGCAGTTCCGGGCCCAGCGCCAGGGCGCGGGCGATGCAGACGCGCTGCTTCTGCCCGCCCGACAGCTCGTGCGGGTGGCGGGTCAGGAAGTCGCCCGGCAGCCCGACATCGGCCAGCAGCGTGGCGACCCGCTCGCGCAGCGCCCGGCCGCGCGCCACGCCGTGGATCTTCAGCGGCTCGGCGACCGCAGCCTCGACCGTGAGGCGCGGATCGAGGGCGGCCGACGGGTTCTGGTGGATCAGCTGCATGCGCCGCCGCACGGGGCGCAGCGCCCGCTCCGGCAGGTCCGTGATGTCCTGGCCGGCGAAGGCGATGCGGCCACCGGTGGCGGGGATGAGGCGCAGGACGAGGCGGGCGAGGGTCGACTTGCCGCAGCCGCTCTCCCCGACGATGCCGAGCGCCGCACCGCGGGCGAGCTGGATGTCGACGCCGGCGACGGCCGCCACCTTGTGGGCGCGGCGGAAGGCGGTGCCGCCGACCTCGTAGATCTTGGCGAGGCCCGATGCCTCGAGCAGGGGCGCGGTCATTGCGGGGAATCGCCGGCGGTGGCGTGATGGCAGGCGACGCGCCGGCCGGGCAGGAGTTCGCGCAGCAGCGGCTTCTCGACCATGCACCGCTCGGTCGCGCGCTCGCAGCGCGGATGGAAGCGGCAGCCGCTCGGCGGGTCGAGCAGGCTGGGGATGCTGCCGGGAATGCCCTTCGGCCGCACCTCCGGCCGGTCGAGGTCCGGCACGGCGGCAATCAGCCCCTGGGAGTAGGGGTGGAGCGGCCGCTCCAGCAGCGGGCCGGTCGGCGCCTCCTCGACGACGGTGCCGGCATACATGACCGCGACCCGGGCGCAGCTGGCCGAGACGACGCCGAGATCGTGGCTGATCAGGATGAGGGTCAGACCACGCTCGCGAACGAGGCTCGCGATGAGGGCCAGCACCTGCGCCTGCACCGTCACGTCGAGCGCGGTGGTCGGCTCGTCGGCGACCAGCAGCGAGGGGTCCCCGACCAGCGCCATGGCGATCAGCACGCGCTGGCGCATGCCGCCCGACAGCTGGTGCGGGTAGCTGGCAAGCAGGCGGCGCGGCTCCGGCAGGCCGACGGCGGCGAGCAGTTCGGCGGCGACGTCGCGCGCGGCGGCGCGGCGGCGCACCGGGCCGCCCTTGGCCGCGTCCTGGCCGCGGATCGCGTCCTCCATCTGGGTCGCGACCGTCAGCAGCGGGTTGAGGTAGGTGGCGGGATCCTGGAAGACCATGGCGACGGCCGCACCGCGCAGGCGGCGGATGTCGGCGGGCGGCAGGGCCAGCACGTCCGCGCCGCGGAAGCGGATCTCGCCCGAGACGACGCGGGCCGGCGGCATCGGGTTGAGGCGCAGGATCGAGCGGGCGAGCACGGACTTGCCGCAGCCCGTCTCGCCGACGATGCCGAGGGTCTCGCCGGGCGCGACCGCCATGTCGATCCCGTCGAGGACGTGCAGCGTGCCGTCGAAGGTGTCGAAGGCGAGGCGGTAGTCGCGGATCTCCAGCAGCGGTGCCGTCACGTGCGGTGGCTCCGCGGATCGAGGATGTCGCGCAGCCCGTCGCCCAGCAGGTTGAAGCCGAGCACCGAGAGATAGATGAAGAGGCCCGGGAAGACGGCGTACCACCAGTAGTCCGGCAGGTAGCCGCGGGCGATCGAGATCATCGCCCCCCATTCCGGCGTCGGCGGCTTGGCGCCGAGGCCGATGAAGCCGAGCGAGGCGACGGCGAGGATCGCCTGCCCGATGTCCATGCTCATCTTCACGATCAGCGGCGAGATGGCGTTGGGCAGGACGTGGCGCCAGAGGATGCGGAACCGGCTCGCGCCGGAGACGCGCGCCGCCTCGATATAGGGTTCCTCGCGGATCGCGAGGGCCTTCGATTCCGACAGCCGGACATAGCCCGGCCACCAGACGAGGATGAGCGCGATCATCGCGTTGCCGATGCCGGGGCCGAGGGCGGCGACCAGCGCGATCGCGAGCACGAGGCCCGGCACCGACAGGAAGAGGTCGGTGAAGCGCATGATCGTCTCGCGCAGGCGCCCGCCGGCGGTGCCGGCGAGGATGCCGAGCGGCACGCCGATGGCGGCGGCGGCGAAGGTGATGCCGACCCCGACCAGCAGCGACAGCCGGGCGCCGACGATGATCCGGGTCAGGATGTCGTTGCCGACCTCGTCGGTGCCGAACCAGTTGGCCATGGACGGCGGCTTCAGCTTGTCGCCGAGGTTGACCTGTCCGATGACGTGCTCGGGATAGGGCACGATCCAGGGCCCGAGCAGCGCCAGCCCGACGATGCCGGCGACGAGGACCAGCCCCAGCATCGATGCGAAGGAGCGGCCGATGAGCCACGCGGCGAGGCGCCAGCGCCGGGCGGCACCGCCGCGGCGCTGCGCGACCTCGGCCGCGACGGATGCCGGGACGTCGGTCATCAGGCGCTCCTGAGGCGCGGGTCGAGCACGCCGTAGAGGAGGTCGACGATGAGGTTGGCGATCATGAAGTTGAGGCCGACGATCAGCGTCACGCCCATCACCGGCTTGAAGTCGCCGGCGATCGCCGAGGAGACGGCATAGAGGCCGGTTCCTGGCCAGTCGAAGACGGTTTCGACCAGCACGGTCGAGCTCATCATCCAGCCCCAGCGCAGCCCGATGATGGCGAGCGTCGGCAGCATCGCGTTCTTCAGCGCGTGCACGACGACGATGCGTCGCTGCCGGACGCCATGGGCACGGGCCGCGACGATGTAGTCGGCGCGCAGGGCCTCGACCATCTCGCTGCGGTTGACGCGCAGGATCTGGGCAAGGCAGGGGAACGACAGCACCAGCGCCGGCAGGGCGATGTAGGACGCGGCCTCCAGGAACAGGCTGCCGTTGCCGGCGAGCAGGGAATCGACCAGCAGCAGGCCGGTGATCGGCTCCATCGGCTCGGTGAAGACGGACAGGCGGCCGCTGGTCGGCAGCCAGCCGAGCCACGCGGCGAAGGCGAGCTGCAGCAGCAGCCCGAACCAGAAGGGCGGCAGGGCCACGCCCGAAACCGCGAAGATGCGGGTGACGTGGTCGATCGGCCCGTCCTTGTGCAGGGCCGAGACGATGCCCAGCGGCACGCCGAAGAGGAGGCCGATCGCCATGGCGACGAGGCACAGCTCGAGCGTCGCCGGGAAATAGCGCGCGAGGTCGGTGCCGACGGCGCGACCCGTCGCCACCGAACGGCCGAACTCGAGCTGCACCAGGTCGGTGACGTAGCGCACGAACTGCTCGTGCAGCGGCCGGTCGAGCCCGTATTCCCGCCGCAGGTTCTCGATCTGCGAGCGCCCGGCATCCGGCCCCGCGGCGAGTGCCGCGGGGTCGGACGGGGCGATGTTGGCGATGACGAAGGTGAGGCAGACCAGGCCGAACAGCATCAACCCGGCAAGGCCGATTCGCCGGAGGATGTAGGTCAGCACCGGCCGTCGCTCGCCCCGCCCAGCCGCCGCACCCTATGCCTCGATCCAGAGCGGGTAGGGATCGATCTCGCTCGTCGAGCGCACGGGGCTGTAGGCGAAGTCGCGGACATAGTCGCGCATGCCCCAGATGCGGTTGGCCATCATGCAGAAGATCTCGGGCTGGTCGGCGACCAGCGCCTTCTGGATCTCGGCATACATGGCCATCCGCTTGGCGGTGTCGGTTTCGCCGCGGGCATCGGCGATCAGCTGCCAGACGGCCGGGTTCTCGTAGTGGCTGACGCCGTAATAGAGGCCCCAGGAATTGCGGTGGTACTGGTAGGCCACGGTGTCCGGGTCGGTGCCGACCGGGGTGACGTAGACCGACATCATCGCCGGCGCCGTCTCGGCCTTGCCGGCGCGCGCCGTCATGGTCGGCCAGGGCTGGGCCACGATGTTGACCTTGATGTCGAGCTGGCGCAGCGCGTCGAGCAGCGACAGGCCGATGCGCCGCGGATCCTCCAGCCCCTGGACATGGACGTATTCGAGTTCGAACCCGCCATCGGGGTACTTGCTCTTCTTCAGGTACTCCTTGGCCTTGGCCATGTCGCGGCGCGGCATGTCGGGAACGGCGACGTGCCCGGTGATCGGCGTCGGGAAGGGGCTCGTCATCAGCTCGGCCATGCCGTTGTGGATGGCGAGGACGGCGTCGTAGTCGAAGGCGTAGGCGATCGCCTTGCGCACATTGACGTCGGCGGTCGGCCCGACCTGGCAGTTGAACTTGATGCCGAAGCTGGTGAAGCCCGGGAAGTTCACCATCTTGACGCCCGGCACCTTCTCCATCTGCTGGAAGTCGTCGGGCGTCACGCCGGCCATGACGTCGACCTCGCGCCGCTGCAGGGCCGCCTTGCGCGGCGCGCTCTCGCGGATGATGCGGTAGATGAAGCCGGACAGGCGGTTCTTCTCGCCCATCGGCCAGCCGTTCCAGTAGTCCGGCACGGTGTCCATGTGGATGAGGGACGTGGCGTCGAAGCGGCGCAGCTTGAACGGGCCCGAGCCGGCCTCGTGCTCGGTCATCCATTTCTTGCCGAGGTCGCCGTCGACTTCGTTCGCCTTCACCTGCTTGGGGTTCACGATGTACCACCATGGCACATAGGTGATGAACGGCGCGTAGGGCCGGTCGAGGGTGAACTTCACCGTGCGGGCGTCGACCGCGACGATGTTCTCCGGCTTGAGGAACGCCTTCAGCATCCAGGCGACGCCGGCATTCATCTTCAGGGCGCGCTCGAAGGAATAGCGCACCGCCTCGGCATCGACCGGGTCACCGTTGTGGAACTTGGCGTTGCCGACGAGCGTGAAGGTGTAGGTCTTCCCGTCCGGCGACATCTCGTACTTCTCGGCCAGCCAGGGGATGATCTTGGGCGGCGTGCCGACATACTTCAGCAGCCCGTCATAGACCGACTGCTGGATCATCCGGGTCGACCAGTCGTAGCGCCAGTGCGGGTCGAGCACCGGCACCGCCTGGTTGCCCGTGAAGACCAGGATCTTGCGGTTGCCGTCGCGCTCGAAGGCGACGGAGGAGAAGGGCGCGAATGTCCCGGCCGCGCCCAGCGCGGCCGCACCCTGCAGGAAATGGCGACGGTTGACCCGGTTCGTCATCGTTCGTTCCCCGTTGTGATCGTTGCGTCCCTGTCGCGTCCCGGGGCCAGGTCCGCACGGCGGCGGGGGCTGGCCACGGGGTCGATACGGCCATCGGCGTCGAGCACGCAGCCATAGTCGCGGGTAGCGCCTTCGGCCGTGACGTAGCCGTCCTCGATATCGGCGGCGACCGCCTCCAGCGGCCGCTCGGCGGCGAGGCCGTAGCCGGCGCCGCCGGCGATCTGCGCCTCGATCTCGGTCCGCTCGTCGAACAGGCTGACGGTCTCGCCGGCGCCGGTGTCGCGCCAGCCCTCCGGCCCGCGGATGCCGGCATAGGCCGATGCCGCCGGCTGGCCGCCGAACAGCCCCTCGTGGGTGATGCCCCAGCCCTCGACGAAGAGCCCGACCGAAATCGGCTCGGTGCCGCCGACGAGCCGGCGGGCGCGCATGCGCTGGCCGAGACCGCCGCGCTGCCGGCCGGCGCCGCCGGAATCGGCAACCAGCGTCTTCTCCAGCACCAGTACCGGCATCCGGCTTTCCAGAAGTTCGACCGGCGTGTTGGCGGCCGAGGTCGGATAGAGCAGGCCGGATTTGCCGTCCTGGCGCAGCGAGGCGCCCTGGCCGCCGCCCATGAAGAAATGGTCGGAGGCGACCCGGCCCTGGGAATTGCGGCCATAGAAGCCGAAGGCCTTGGGCAGCCCGGTGAAGGCCTGCACCCGGTCGGGCATGGCCGGCGCCAGGGCGCGGTAGAGGTTCGGCCCGATGTACCAGGAGACGCGCGTGCGGTGGGCGACGGCCGCCGGCCGGTCGCAATTGAGCGCGGTTCCGGGCGGCGCGGTGATGGTGATCGGCAGGTAGCAGCCGGCATTGCCGCGGACGTTGGGCGTCAGCATGCACTTCAGCGGGTAGCTGGAATGGCCCATGGTGACGTTCATGGTGCAGTTGAGGCCGCCGCGCGGCAGCTGCCGCGGCGCATCGACATGCTCGACATGGATGCGCTCGCCCGTCTTGTGGACGCGCACCCGGTAGCGCAGCACCTCCCCCAGCGGCCGGTTCTCGATCGTGCTCTCGTAGACGCCGTCCGGGATGGACCGGATGGCCGCGCGCGTCGCCGCCTCGCTGCGCGCCTGGACGACGGCGGCGAGCGGTGCCACGTCGCCGAGGCCGTATTCGTCCATGAAGGCGACGAGACGCTGCGCGCCCAGTGCGTTGGCGGTGATCAGCGACTGGATGTCGCCCAGCACCTGGTCCGAGTTGCGGATGTTCGATGCCAGCATGGTCAGCAGCGAGCGGTCGGGCCGACCGGCGTCGTAGAGCTTCATGGGCGGGATCAGCACGCCCTCGTCGTAGATCTCCTTCGCGGCGAGCGGATCCTTGACCCCGCCGATGTCGCTGACGTGGCCGACCGTTGCCATCAGCGCCACCAGCCGCCCCTCGCGGAAGACCGGCGTCACCAGCGCGATGTCGAAGAGGTGGCCGGCGCAGAGCCACGGGTCGTTGGTGACCAGGACATCGCCCTCGGAGAGCGTGTCCGGCGGGAAATGCTCCAGCAGCGCCTGCACGCAGCGGGTCAGCGTGAGGTTGAAGAGCGGCATCGAGCGCGGCGAATGGGCGAGGGGGTTGCCCTTCGCGTCCAGGATCTCGTTGGCGAAGTCCTGGCTCTCGGAAATGATCAGCGAATAGGCGGTGCGCCGCACCGTCTGCCACATCTCCTCGACGATCGAGATGAGGCGCGACCACATGATCTCGAGCCCGATCGGATCGGCCTCGATGCGAGCCTGCGCCTCTTCCGGCGCCATGCCCGTCGTGATCAGGGCCGCGGGGCGCACGACGGCGCCGACGGCGATGCGCAGGTTGAGCGCCCCGTCGATGGCGAGGCGGTCGCCGGGGGCGATCACCGTCGTTGCCTCCCGCTCCTCGACGATCGCCGGCCCCTCGACCGTGTCGCCCGGCTGGAGGCGATAGCGGTCATAGACCGGCGTCTCGTAGGCGGTGCCGTCGAACCAGGCGGTGCGGCTGCCCTTGCGCGCCTCGCCGCCGGTGGCCCCGCCCGCCACCGCGCCCGAGAGGGTGACCGTCGGCTCGGGCGCCGTCACGCGCACGCGGTAGGACAGGATCTCGATCTCCGGTCCCTCGACGCTGCGGGCGTAGAGGCGCCGGTAGGTCTCGCCGAAGCGGCTGCGGAGTTCATCGAGGCTGGAGCCGTCGACGGTACCGTCCGGCAGGCGCACCAGGATCTGATGGAGCTGCCCCGCCATGCGCATCTCGGCCGAGCGCTCCACCGTCATGTCGCCGTCGGCGACGCCGGCCGCGCGCAGGTACCCGCGCGCCTCCTCCTCGATCTCGGCCAGGATGCGGCCGACGCCGGCCCAGTCGGCGGTCGCGCCGAGCGGCGTCAGGGCCGAGCGCGACTGCTCGAAGGCAAGCGGAGCGGTGAGGAAGCCGAGCGCCGATGCGGCGCCGGAGGCGGGCGGGATCAGCACCTCGGAAATGCCGAGGATGCGGGCGACGCGTGCGGCATGGGCCGGGCCCGCACCGCCGAACCCGACCATCGCGTAGCGTCGCGGGTCGCGCCCCTTCTCGATGAGGTGGACGCGGGCGGCCGAGGCCATCGCCTCGCAGACGACGGCATGGACGCCCCAGGCCGCCTCGGTCGCCGACAGGCCGAGCTTCTCGCCGAGCCGGGCCAGGGCGGCCTCGGAGGCCGCGCGGTCCAACGTCATGGTGCCGCCGAGGAAGAAGCCGGGGTCGTAATAGCCGAGCAGCAGGTTGGCGTCGGTGACGGTGGCCTCGGTGCCGCCACGGCCGTAGCAGGCCGGCCCCGGATCGGCGCCGGCCGAGAGCGGACCGATCTTGAGCAGGCCCGTCTCGTCGATGCCGGCGAGCGAGCCGCCGCCGGCACCGATCTCGATCATGTCGACGACGGGCGCCTTGATCGGCAGGCCCGAGCCGCGCTTGAAGCGGTGGACGCGCGCGGTCTCCATCATCGGCGCGATCTCGGCCCGGCCGCCCTCGATGAGGCAGGACTTGGCGGTGGTGCCGCCCATGTCGAAGGCGATCGCGTCGGGCAGGCCGGCCTCGCGGGCGAAGAGGACGGTCGCCAGCGCGCCGCCGGCCGGGCCGGATTCGAGGAGGCGGATGGGGAAGGCGCGCGCGACCTCGGGCGTGCAGAGCGCGCCATCCGACTGCATCAGGCGCAGGGTGCCGACGAAGCCGCCCGCCTGCAGCTCGCGCAGCAGCCGGCCGATATAGCGGTCCATCAGCGGCTGCACGAAGGCGTTGGCGCAGGTCGTCGAGCAGCGGTCGTATTCGCGGATCTCCGGCGCGACCTCCGAAGAGAGGCTGACGGCGATGCCGGGGAAGGCCTCCCGCAGGATGCGGCCAGCCGCCTGCTCGTGCGCGGGATTGGCGTAGGAATGGAGGAAGCAGACGGCGATGGCGGTGCAACCCTCGGCGACGAGGCGTGCACCCTCGGCCCGCACCGCGTCCGCGTCGAGCGGCGCGACGACGCGGCCGTCATGGGCGATGCGCTCGGCGATCTCCAGCCGGCGCCGGCGCGGCACCAGCGGGTCGGGAAAGCGCAGGAAGAGGTCGTAGATGTCGTAGCGCTGCTCGACCCCGAACTCGAGCGTGTCGCGGAAGCCCCGCGTGGTCAGCAGGCCGAGCATGGCGCCGCGGCGCTCGATCAGCGCGTTGGTGACCAGCGTCGTGCCGTGCAGCAGCTCGCCCAGGTCGGCGAGGCCGATGCCCGCTTCGGCGGCAATCGCCCGGATCCCGGCCAGCGCCCCCTCGGCGGGGTCTTCGGGTGTCGTCAGGCACTTGTGGAGGCGGATGGCGCCCGTCTCGCGATCCAGCAGCACGAAGTCCGTGAAGGTGCCGCCGATGTCGAAGCCGAGCCGGTAGCGGGCATTGCGAGGCACGATCATCGGGTTTCGGCTCCACGGGGCTGGGGCGTGCCGGAAACCCTATCGTTCGATCGACAGGGCTGCAAGGCGGCGGGGGATTTCCCCTCCGGGGCAGCAAGCGCCGTGCCAGGGGTCGGCCGGCCCGCCGTCTTTCATCGCCGCGTCGCCCGTGCCAGATTGCCGGCCCAGGATATCGAGGAGGCAGCGGCATGGCGGACGGCGAGACGGTGGGTGTGGTCGGAGCGGGAACGATGGGCGCGGGCATCGCGCAGGTGGCGGCGACGGGCGGGCATCCGGTCCGGCTGTTCGATGCGGCGCCGGGCTTCGCCGCCAAGTCCGCGACCGCGATCGCCGCCCGCATCGACCGGCTCGCCGAGAAGGGAACGCTGACCGCGGAGGCCGCGGCGGCGGCCAAGGCGCGGATCACGGTCGTCGACGCACTCGCCGATCTCGCGCCCTGCCAGGTGGTGGTCGAGGCGGTCGTCGAAGACATCGCCGTCAAGCACGCGGTCTTCACGACCCTGGAGCAGCATTGCGCGCCCGACGCCATCCTCGCCAGCAACACCTCGTCCATCCCGATCGCCCGCATCGCGCAGGCGCTGCGGCATCGCGACCGCGTCGCGGGCATGCACTTCTTCAATCCCGTGCCGGTGATGCGGCTGGTCGAGATCATCAGCGGCCCCGACACCGCGCCTGCGGTCGCCGACCGCCTGTCAGTGCTGGGCGAGCGCTTCGGCCGGGTGCCGGTCAAGGTCAAGGACGCGCCGGGCTTTCTCGTCAATCTCGGCGGCCGGTCCTTCACGACGGAGGGGCTGGCGATCGTGCAGGAGGGCGTGGCGACGCCCGAGCAGGTCGACCAGGTGATGCGCGACTGCTGCCATTTCCGCATGGGCCCGTTCGAGCTGATGGACCTGACCGGCATCGACGTGAACCATCCGGTCTCGGAGATCGTCTGGCAGGGCTACTACTGCGACCCGCGGCTGCGCACGACGCCCTACCACCGTTCCCTGCGCGAGGCCGGTCGCCTGGGCCGCAAGACCGGACAGGGGCATTTCACCTACGACGACAAGGGCGTGCGCACGCCGGGGGCCGTGCCGCCGCTGCCGGACGCCGCGCCGGCGGCGCGCGTGGTCCTGCTCGACGTGTCGGCGGCGCTGGCCGACCTCATGGCCGGTGCGGACGTCGTCGCGCGCGACGATGGCGAGAGCCCGCTGCTGATCGCTCCGGTCGGGGAGGACTGTACGGCGGTCGCCGTCCGTCTCGGCGTCGATCACCGTCGCCTGGTCGCGATCGATCTCGCCTGCGATACGTCCAAGCGCGTGACGCTGATGACGGCGCCCGGTGCGGACCCGGCGATCCTGGCGGCCGTCGCGGCCCGGATCGGCGCCAACGGCCGGGCGGTGACGGCGATCAAGGACTCGCCCGGATTCATCCAGCAGCGCATGCGCGCGATGATCGCCAACCTGGGCTGCGAGATGGCGCAGATCGGCATCGCCGATCCGGCCGACATCGACACCGCGATGCAGCTTGGCCTGAACTATCCGCAGGGGCCGCTGGCGATGGCCGACGCGATGGGCGTCGCCGCCGTTCACGCCATCCTGCGCCAGCTGCAGGAGGCGACGGGCGACGATCGCTACCGGCCGAGCCAGTGGCTGCGTCGGCGCGCGCTGCTCGACCTGCCGGCGGCGACGCCGGCCTGATCAATCGGAAGACTCCCGGCGGCGACGCCGGCCCGAGAAATCGGGCTGCCGGGCGGATCCTTCGGGACCCGTCCGGCGAACCTCAGATCAGCGAGCCGCTGCAGCGCGGGGGGATCGCTGCGCCATGGGTGATTGCCGTCAGCGCGAGGCTGATCGAGCGCCGGTCCTGAACGCAGTCGCGCGGCGCCGGGGGGCTGACCGGGATCGCCTGGGGCAGCAGGGCAGGGCGGTCGGCCGCGCGCACCATGGGCACGCCCGGGCGCGGCTCGACGGGCTGCGGCGAGCGGCGGAACTCGGGCAGGTCGTCGAGCGCCGGCGGCGCGACGACCTCGGGCACGCCGATCACCGGCTCGGGCGCGGCCGGCGCGGTCATGTGCAGATAGAGCGGCGTCAGCGCCTGGCCGAGCTGGCAGAACGAAATGAACACGACGCCGACGAGGCTGACATAGAACGTCACGGGATTGATCGCGCCGACGATGCCGCCGCCGATCAGGTTGATCGTGTTGAGGCCGCCGCCGAGTGCCGCGATGGTCGTTCCGACGGTTCCGCTGACGACGCAGCCGACCGCGCCGTTGAAGTCGGAGGCGGCGGCCGGCTTGGGCGCGGTCGGCGTCTGCGGGTCGATGCTGGCCGTGCGGACATTGCGGTCGAGCACGGCGTAGCGCCACGGTAGGGCAGCCGGATCGCTCACGGCCGCAGGCTCGACTCCCGGCAGACGTCCGATCGGGCGCTCGGCACGCGGCGATGCGGCCTGGGCCCGCAGAAGGGCCTCCAGTTCGGCGATCGGAGATGCGATCGCAGGCGCCGCAGCGGTGGCCAAAGCCACGCCGCAAGCGCTGAGGGACGCTCGCCAAGCTGCCATGTTGCTCGCTCCCCAGATGCTTCCGGGTGGCTTGCTGCCAGCACTTCGGAAGTTGTCCACAATACCGGACCTGCCACGCGATCACAAGCACGGAGCGGGCCAACTTTCGCCACAATTGGCCGCCGGCCGGCGAGGTTCTGGCGGGTTTACAGCGGCGGCGGCGGGCACCTAGACTTGCGGCAACGGGTCCGCCTCGTCGGCGCGGCCATAAGATCGGGGAGGATCAACGTGAAAAGGATGATGGCCGCGACCGTCGGGTCGCTGCTGCTGGCCATTGCGCCGGCCAATGCCGAGAAGCTGCCGTCGACCCTGTCCTGGACGGCCTACGACGTCGGCTCCTCGGGCTACAACAACGCTGTCGCGATCGGCAACGCGCTCAAGAACAAGATGGGCGTCAACCTCCGCGTCGTGCCGGGCAAGAACGACATCTCGCGCATGGTGCCGCTGCGCGAGCAGCGGGTGCAGTTCTCGGCGACGGGCCTCGCCTCCTTCTTCTCCATGGAAGGGGTCTACGAGTTCGGCGCCAAGGAATGGGGCCCGCAGGAAACCCGCATCCTGCTGACGGCGAATGCCGATTCGAATCTCGCCCTGGGCACGGCGAAGGATGCCGGCATCCGCACCCTGAAGGATCTGAAGGGCAAGCGACTGGCCTGGGTGCTGGGCGCGCCGGCGCTCAACGAAAACCTCACGGCGATGCTCGCCTTCGCCGGCCTGACCTGGGACGATGTCCAGAAGGTCGAGTTTCCCGGCTTCGGCCAATCCTGGCAGGGGCTGGTGAACGGTCAGGCGGATGCCGCCTGGTCGCAGACCACGTCCGGGCCGGCCTACCAGCTCGAATCGTCCAAACGCGGCATCTTCTGGCCGCCGGTGCCCCATTCGGACAAGGAAGGCTGGGCCCGCATGAAGAAGGTCGGGCCGTTCTTCGCGCCGCATGTCGCGACACTGGGCGCGGGCGTCTCCAAGGACAATCCGCACGAGGGCGCGACCTATCCCTATCCGATCCTGACCACCTATGTCGGGCAGGAGGACAGCCTCGTCTACGGCATGGCCAAGGCCATGGTCGACCTCTATCCCGAGTACAAGGACGGTGCGCCGGGCGCCGACGGCTGGGCGCTCGATCGCCAGATCTTCGAGTGGGTCGTGCCCTATCACGAGGCGGCGGTCCGCGTGTTCCGCGAGAAGGGGGCCTGGAAGCCGGAGCATCAGGCGCACAACGACAAGCTCGTGGCGCGCCAGAAGGTGCTGGGCGAGGCGTGGAAGTCGATGGAAGCCAAGAAGAGCCTCGCCGACGATGCCTTCAAGGCCGAGTGGCGCAAGGTTCGCGCCGCAGCCCTGTCGAAGGCCGGCTTCGATCCGTACTGGCAGTGAGCGGCCCGCAGACGGTCGGGGCGAGGGCCCGCCGGTGACGCAGGCCGGGCGGGCCGCGCCTCAACCGGGCGGCATGATGGTCGAGGATCTGGCGTACCGGCCCCTGCGGGGGCCGGTACTCTGGCTCTATGCCGCCCTGTCGGTGGCGGGCGTCGTCCTCGCCGTCAACCAAGTCTTCAATTTCGGGTTCTTCGTCGGCTTCGTCTTGCTCGACAACCGCTATCTCTACCTGCTGGGCGGCCTCTTTCTCGCGCTGGTGTTCCTGGCCTATCCCTGGCGGGCGGCGGCGAACCGACCCGCAGTCGACGCCTGGGACTGGGTGATGGCAGCCGTCGCGCTGGTCCTGGGCCTCGTCCTGGCGTGGAACGCCGAGCGGATCATCAGCGAAGGCTGGGAATTTGCCCCGCCGGACTGGGCGATCTGGGTCAGTGCCGTGCTCTGGGTGCTGATCGTCGAGGCGACTCGCCGCACGGGCGGGCTCGTGATCGCCGTCATCGTCGGCCTGTTCTCGCTCTATCCGGTCTTCGCCGACGTCATGCCCGGCCCGATCTCGGGCCTGCCGCAGAGCCTGCCGGACACGCTCGCCTATCACATCCTCTCGGGCGAAAGCTCCTTCGGCATCCCGATGCGGGCATTCGGCGAACTGGTGGTCGGCTTCATCGTGTTCGGCGTCGCGCTCAACCACACCGGCGGCGGACGATTCTTCAACGATCTCGCCTTCGCGCTGGTCGGCGGCTGGCGCGGCGGGGCGGCGCAGGTCGGCGTGATCTCGAGCGGGCTGCAGGGCTCGATCTCGGGCAGCGTCATCTCCAACGTCATCTCGTCCGGCGTCGTGACGATCCCGGCGATGCGGCGCACCGGCTTCTCGGCCCGCTATGCCGGCGGTGTCGAGGCGGTCGCCTCGACGGGGGGCGTGCTGATGCCGCCGGTGATGGGGTCGACGGCCTTCGTCATGGCCTCGTTCCTCAACGTCCCCTACATCGACATCGCCCTCGCCGCGGCGATCCCGGCCATCCTCTACTATTTCGGCCTGATGGTGCAGGTCGACGCCTATGCCGTGCGCAACGGCCTGAAAGGGTTGCCGCGGCACGAGCTGCCGCGTGCGGGCGCGGTGCTGCGGGAAGGCTGGATCTACATCCTGGTCTTCGTCGTGCTGGTCGTGGTCATGGTGCGCGACAACCAGGAGGCGCTGGGGCCCTTCATCGCGACCGCCGTCCTGCTGGTGCTGAACCAGCTTCATCCGCGCCATCGGCTCGACGGCCGCCGCTGGGTGGCGCTGCTGGCGGCGACCGGCCGCGCGCTGGCCGAACTGGTGGCGGTGCTGCTCGGGGTCGGGTTGATCGTCGGCGCCTTCGCCGTCACCGGGCTGGCCGGAACCCTGGTCAACGACCTCGTCTTCCTGGCCGGCGGCTCGGTCGCGATGCTGCTGGTCATGGGCGCGCTCACCAGCTTCATCTTCGGCATGGGGATGACGGTGACGGCCTGCTACATCTTCCTCGCCATCACCCTGGCGCCGGCCCTGGTGCGGGCCGGCCTCGACCCGCTCGCCGTCCATCTCTTCATCATGTACTGGGGCATGGTGTCGTTCATCACGCCGCCGGTGGCGCTCGGCGCCTTCGCCGCCGCCTCGATCGCCCGCACCAGCTCGTTCGCGGTCGGCTTCACCGCGATGCGCCTCGGCAGCGTCATCTATTTCCTGCCGTTCTTCTTCGTGCTCAACCCGGCCCTGATCCTGAAGGGCTCGCCGGGCGAGATCGTGCTGGTGGTGGCGACCGCGGCGGCCGGGATCGCGCTGATCGCATCGGCGCTGCAGGGCCACCTGGCCGGGGTCGGGACCATGCGTGGCCTGTCCGGGGGCATCGCGCGGGTTCTGATGGCGGTCGGCGGCTTTGCGCTGGCACTGCCGGGCGGCCCGCTGACGGGCATCGGCCACGGCACCCTGCTGCTCGCCGCCGCGGCCTGCCTCGTTCCCGCCCTCGTCCTCGCCCGCCTGCGGGGTGTCGGTCGCGCCGCCGCCCCTTGACCGGGCAGGCGCCGAACGGCCATCCAGGGCCGTCGGAAAGCGCAATGGGGGCAGGGCCGGGTGGACAACAGGAACGAGGTCGACATCGCCATCGTCGGGGCGGGCGCGGCCGGCATCGCGGCCGGGCGGCAGCTGGCCGACAATCTCGGCGACAAGGGCGTCTCCTTCCGCATCCTGGAGGCGCGCGACCGGGTCGGCGGCCGCGGCTGGACGGTCGCCGGGCTGGCGGCCGATCCGCTCGACTTCGGGTGCCATTGGTTGCATTCCGCCGACCGCAATCCCTTCGTCGCGATCGCTGAAGCGGCCGGATTCGCCATCGACCGCTCCCCTGCGCCCTGGTCCCGCCTCGCCGGCAACGCGGCCTTCGCGACGGCCGAGGACCAGACGGCGTTCCGGGCCGCTCGCGAAGCCTTCTGGGAGCGCGTTCACGCTGCCGCCGAGACGGGCGAAGACCGGCCGGCATCGGACCTCGCCGACCCGGCCTCGCCCTGGAACCCGTTGATCGCGGCGGGCAGCACCTGGGCCAACGGCGTCGAGCCCGACCGCGTCTCGACGCTCGACCACTGGCGCTATGACGAGACGCCGGTCAACTGGCGGCTGCCGGCGGGCTATGGCGCGCTGATCGCCGCCCATGCCGAAGGCCTGCCGGTCACGCTGGGGTGCGCCGTCGCGCGGATCGACCATCGCGGCACGACGATCCGGCTGGAGACGGCCGCGGGCACGCTGCGGGCGCGGCGGGTCATCGTCACCGTGCCGCCGCCCGTGCTGCTGGTCGGCGGGATCGTCTTCGATCCGGCCCTGCCCGGCACCCTGGCGGCGGCGGCCGGGCTGCCGCTCGGGCTGGCCGACAAGCTGTTCCTCGCGCTCGACCGGCCGGAGATCGTTCCCGTCGAGGGGCAGGTCTATGGCCGGACCGACCGCACGGCGATCGGTGCCTATCACCTGCGGCCGCTGGGACGGCCGATCATCGAGGGCTATTTCGGCGGCATGGTGGCGCGCGAACTCGAGCGCGGCGGCATGCCGGCCTTCTTCGCCCATGCCGCGGACGAGCTCGCCGCCCTGTTCGGCAGCGACATCCGCGCCCGCCTGCGGCCGCTGGCGGCGACGGCATGGGCGCTCGACCCGCGGGCGCTGGGATCCTACTCGGCCGCGCTGCCGGGCTTCGCCGATGCGCGGGCGCGCCTCGCCCGCCCGGTCGACGGGCGCATCTTCTTCGCTGGCGAGGCGACCGCGCCGGACCAGTTCTCGACCGCGCACGGCGCGCTCCTCAGCGGCCGCACGGCGGCCGATGCGGCGCTCGCCTCGCTCGCCTGACGGCGGGGCTTCCCGTCCGCGCCGCCGCCGCTTAGGCTCCCGTCCCGAGCGCTGCTCCAACCTGCCAAATTCGCCCGAGGAAGCCCCATGGACAGAAAGGTCATCGTCACCTGCGCCGTCACCGGCGGGGGCGACACGGTCGGCAAGCATCCCGCCATCCCGGTCACGCCGGCGGAGATCGCGACCGCCTGCGTCGAGGCCGCCAAGGCCGGCGCCACCATCTGCCACATCCATGTGCGCAACCCGGAGACGGGCAAGGCCAGCATGGACCCGGCGCTCTACCGGGAAGTGGTGGCGCGGATTCGCGACAGCGGCACCGACCTGGTGATCAACCTGACGACCGGCGCCGGCGGCCGCTTCGTGCCGGGCGACGTCAAGCCTTCCGAGGCCGGCAAGGGCACCAACCTCGCGACCCCGGCCGAGCGCGTCCAGCACGTCGAGGAGCTGCGGCCGGAAATCTGCAGCCTCGACATGGGGACGATGAATTTCGGCCCGCACGTCTTCATGAACACGCCCGCCCATCTCGCCGCCATGGCCAAGGCGATCCAGGCCGCGGGCGTGAAGCCGGAGCTCGAGGTCTTCGACAGCGGCCATGTCCGGCTCGCCAACCATTTTGTCGAGAGCGGGATCATCGAGGGCACGCCGCTCTACCAGCTCTGCCTCGGCATCTCCTGGGGCCAGCCGGCGACCCCGGCGGCGATGGCCTACATGCGCGACCTGCTGCCGGCCGGCGCCGAATGGGCGGGCTTCGGCATCTCGCGGATGCAGTTCCCGATGGTGGCGCAGGCGGTGCTGCTGGGCGGCCATGTCCGCGTCGGGCTGGAGGACAATCTCTATCTCGACCGCGGCGTCTTCGGCTCCAACGCGCAGCTGGTCGAGAAGGCGATCAACATCATCCAGCTTCTCGGCCACGAGATCGCCGCGCCGCAGGACGCGCGCCAGATGCTGAAGCTGAGGAACCACGCGTGATCGCCGCCGATCTCGAGGGCCGCACGGTTCTCGTCACCGGCGGCGCGTCGGGAATCGGGCTGGCGGCGGCCACGCTCTTCGCGCGCAACGGCGCGAAGGTCGCGATCAACCATCTGCCGTCCGATCCGCGCGGGGCGGAGGCGGTCGAGCGCCTGCGGGCCGACGGACTCGACGTCATCGCGGCACCGGCCGACGTCTCCGACCCCACGGCGATCGAGGCGATGGTGGCGGGCGCCGTCGACGGGCTGGGGCGGCTCGACTTCCTCATCAACAATGCCGGCACGCCGGCGACCCAGACGCCGATTCCCTTCGGCGACTTCGACGCCCAGACCGACGCGTTCTGGACGACGATCCTGACGGTGAACCTGCTGGGCCCGTTCCGCTGCACCAAGGCGGCCGCACCGGCCCTGCGCGCCGCCAGGGGCGCCGTGGTCAGCACCGCCTCCATCGCCGGCATCGCCGCCAGCGGGTCGAGCCTGCCCTATGCGGCCGGCAAGGCGGCGCTCATCAACATGACGCGGTCGCTGGCGAAGGCGATGGCGCCGGACGTGCGGGTGAATGCGGTCGCCCCCGGCTTCGTCGAGTCGCCGTGGACGCGGGAATGGCCCGACGACCGCAAGCAGGAGACGATCGAGAAGACCCCGATGAAGCGCGCCTGCCAGCCGGAGGACATTGCCGAGGCGATGCTGTTCCTGTGCGCCTGCGGGCCGATGGTCACCGGCCAAACGCTCGTCGTCGACGGCGGCCTGACCGCCTGATCGGGGTCGCCGCCGACGTCCCCGGACGTTGCACCCCTCGCCGTTCCGTCGTAAGGCGGTGCGGCGGGGGCCACCGGAGGACATGGCGACAGTCGGATGAGCTTGAGTTTTCGCGATGATAGGCGGCGGCGGCGCGGGCGGGCGCGACTGTTCGGAGTGCTGGTGGCGGTCGGGTTGTCGACGGTCGCGCTGGCGTTCGCCTTCTATATCGGCGGCGAACATGCCGCCGGCCAGATCACGGCGCTCAACAATCGCCTCGTCGAACTCGGCGACGAGAACGATCGGCTGGCCCGCGGCAAGGGCGAGGCGGAGGCGGCCGTCTCCCAGCTCCGCACCGCCTATCAGCAGCTGGAGCAGCGCTACGCCCGCGAGGTGCCGAAGGGCCCCGCCCAGGAAATCCAGCGCCAGGTCCAGATCAAGCTCGAGGAAGGGGTGGCGCCGCAGCGGATCAATGCCGTCGTCGCGATGCTCGAGGTCAAGCGGGTCTGCGAGGCACCGGAGAGTCGGCGCTTCTACGTCAAGGTGCCGCTCTACCGCGGCGGCGGCACGGAAGCGGGATTCGGCGGCGGGCAGCTGCGCGTCAGCGCCGAGGGCGAGGCGATGGTCAATGCCCGTACGGAGCGTCCGCAGGCCTTCTACGACCCCGACAAGCCGGTTCAGCTGGCGATGGTGGTCGGCGACGGCGAGCGGGTGGTGCAAGGCATGCTGCCCATGGACGAATCGGTCGTCGGCGCCGGCTTCGAATGGCGCGTGCGGGCGGCCAAGGGCGCGCGGGGATTCATGAACGTCACGGTGGATCGATGCAGGTTTCCATGAGCGGGCTCGCATCCGGGGCTGTCCGGGTCACGCGGATCGAGACGAAGCCGGGCTGTGTCGTATGGCTGGTGCGGCACGGCGAGACGGAATGGAACGCGCAGCGCCGGCTGCAGGGGCAGCATGACTCGCCGCTCACGGCACGCGGCCGGCGTCAGGCGCTGGCCATCGCCGACCTGCTCGCGCGGACGCTCGGGCGCGAGGCCCCGCTTCGCCTGGTGTCCAGCCCCCTCGGCCGCACGCGCGCCACCATGGACCCGATCGCGGCCGCGCTCGGCCGGCCGGTCGAGTATGACGACCGCCTGAAGGAGATCGGGCTGGGCGCCTGGGAGGGTATGACCTGGGACGAGATCGAGGCGGAGTTTCCGGGCGCCCTCGACGGCGCCAGCCCGCACGAGCGGTTCTTCCGGCCACCGGGCGGCGAGACGCATGCGGCGATGATCGAGCGGCTCGGCGGCTGGCTGGCCGAGGTCGATGCCCCGACGGTTGCCGTGTCGCACGGCTTTTCGGGTCGGGTGCTGCGCGGCCTCTATGCCGGGCTGGACCCGATCGCGGCCCTCGACCAGCCACAGCCGCAGGACGGCGTCTTCCGCCTCTTCGAGGGCCGCATGGAGTTCCTGCAGGCGATGCTCGAGGCTGAGGCGGCAGAGGCGGCAGCGACCGCGGCCTGAGAGCCGTCCCGGCTATCCGTCGAACCGGTCGGCCGGGCCGCCCAGCATCGCCGTGACGCGGCGCGCGGCGGCGAGCACGGCAAGCCGGACGCGCACCATGACGGCGGGGTCGGCGAAGCGGGTGGCCGTCCCGGCGACACAGAGCGCGCCGACCATCATGCCGTCGCGATCGAGGACGGGGGCCGCCGCCGCCGCCAGTTCCGGATCGCGCTCGCCCATGGACGAGGCAAGCAACGCCTCGCCCCGGTCTTCGCCGATGCCGCTCTCGTAGCGCGTCAGCACCCGGCCGGCGGCGCCGCGGTCGATCGGCAGCAGGGCACCGACGGCGATGTGGTCACGCACGTTCTGCCGGCTCTCGATCCGCATCAGGCAGAGACGCCGGTCCCGCTCGCGGACATAGAGGGAGACGCTCTCGCCAGTCTCGGCGGCGAGCGCCCGCAGCGTCGGCTCGACCACCGACCGCAGATCCAGCGAGCGTTCGAACAGCGCCCCCAGGCGGAACAGCGCCGGCCCGAGCCTCCACGCGCCGTCGGGCTGGCGCAGGACGAAGTTCTGGCGTTCCAACGACGCGAGCAGCCGCAGCGCGGTGCTCTTGTAGAGGCCGGTGCGCCGCGAAAGTTCGCCGAGCGTCAGGCTGCGGTCGCCTTCCCGGAAGGCGAGCAGGATCGACAGCGCGCGATCGACCGCCGCGGCGCCGTCGGCCTCGCGCCGGCGCGGGGGGGTGGGGCCGTCCTGCGCCGGCTTGACAGGATTCCGCACCGGCAGTCACATTGCTGTTGGTCAGAACTACCGTTCTGTCTAGCAGAACACCAATCCGAACGACAAGCCGGCATCGTAGGCCCGGCGGGAGCCACGGGAGTACGCCGATGCCCGACGCTGACGCCGACGGCGATGCAGCTGTGCAGCTGGAGGATGGTCCGCCCCGTCAGCTTCGGCGATGCGGCCGTGCGGCGGCCCCGTCCTTGCCGACGTCGTCCGCGCCAAGCCGCCGGTCGGCGCTCAATCCCGGTGCGCCCGTCGCGCGGCCGCGCCAACCCTTCGACGCCCCCCATCCCAACGCCGGCGGCCTGCTGCCGGTCGCGCGGCCGGGCACGACGACCGCGGGGTTGCCGACGCGGTCGTGGCGACGGCACGAATCGACGGGTGCGAGATCGACCGGCTCGCTGCGGCGGGCATGATCGAGGTCGGGGCGCAGGGCTCGCGCGCCGCGGCGGAATGATGCTTAGTTGAGGCAATCCGGGCGGCAGGCCCGAAAGCGGGAGGACAGAATGACGATTCGCACGAAGCTCGGTCTTGCGCTGAAGGGCGCGCTGGTGCTGGGGGCCGCCTTCGCGGTGTCCGGTTTCGCCGGTCCCAAGCCCGAATGCATCGCGCCGGCGGCACCGGGCGGCGGCTGGGACTTCACGTGCCGCACCGTCGGGCGGCTGCTGCAGGAACTGAAGATCGTCGACCGGCCGGTCCAGGTCGTGAACATGCCGGGCGCCGTCGGCGCGGTCGCCTTCGCCCATGTCGCCGAGAACCGGTCGAAGGACGGCAATCTCATCGTCGCGGCCAGCAGCGTCGGGATGACGCAGATCGCGCAGCGCCGCTATCCGGGCGATGCAGACAAGATGCGCTGGGTGGGGATGCTCGGCGCCGACGCCGGCGTCGTGCTGGTCAAGGCCGACTCCCCCTACAAGACGCTGGGCGACCTCATCACCGCGATGAAGGGCAACCCGGCCGTCGCCGTCACCGGCGGCTCCAGCGGCGCCGGCGGCTATGACCATCTCCGGCTGTTGCTGGTGGCGCGCGCCGCCGGCATGGGGGCGGCCGACCTGCGCAAGATCCGCTGGGTCCAGTTCGACGGCGGCAGCACGGCCGTCACCCAGATGCTGGGCGGCCATATCGGCGTGGTCACGACCGACCTGGGCGAGATTTCGGGCTTCGTCGAATCCGGGCAGGTGCGGGCGCTGGCGGTGCTGACCCAGGATCGCCTGCCGGGCAAGTTCGCCAACCTTCCGACCGCGCGCGAGCAGGGCTTCGACGTCGTCGGCCTCAACTGGCGCGGCTTCTACACCGGCGGCCAGGTCGCCGATGGCGACTACGACAAGATGGTCGCCGGCCTCAAGCGCCTCTACGACAGCCCGGAATGGAAGGAAACGGCCCAGAAGAGCGGGCTGACGCCGATGTGGTCCGGCGGCAAGGAGTTCGAGGCCTTCGCCCGCAAGTCGGTCAACGACCTCCGCGAGCTTTCGAGGGACATCGGGGTCATCAAGTGAGCGACCGGATCGTCGGGGCAGGGCTGATCCTGCTGGCCGCCTGGTACGGCTGGGCGGCCGGCGAGTACGAGGCGCCCTTCGCCGATCCGCTCGGCCCGGCCGCCTTTCCGCAGCTTCTGGCGCCGGTGGTGGCGGGGCTCGGGCTGTGGCTCGTGTTCCGTCCCGATCCCGAGCCGGATTGGACGGGCGGCCGGGTGCTGGTGCTGCAGGCGGTGTCGGTCGGGCTCATGCTCGCCTATGCGCTGCTGATCGTGCCGGCCGGCTATCTGCTCTGCACGACGATCCTCGCCGCCGCCCTGGCGGCGCTGCTGGGGGCGCGGCCGCTGCCGGCCGCCGCCTCCGGCGCCGCCGTCAGCGTCGGCACCTACGTTCTCTTTACCTGGGGGTTGGAACTGTCCCTGCCGGGCGGCACCCTCTTCGCGGGAAGCTGACGGCCCCATGGACATCGTCTCCTCGCTCGGCAGCGGCTTCGGCGTCGCGCTGCAGCCGTACAATCTCGGCCTGGCGGTGATCGGCTGCTTCCTCGGCACGGTCATCGGCGCGCTTCCCGGCATCGGGCCGGTCAACGGCATCGCGATCCTGATTCCGCTGGCCTTCAGCCTGAAGCTGACGCCGATCGAATCGATGATCCTGCTGACCAGCGTCTACTACGGCACCATGTTCGGTGGGCGCATCTCCAGCATCCTCCTGAACATCCCGGGCGACGCGCCGGCGGTGATGACCTGCCTCGACGGCTACCCGATGGCGCTCAAGGGGCGGGCGGCCGATGCGCTGGCGATATCGGCCATATCGTCCTTCGTCGGCGGCACGCTGGCGACGATCGGCCTGACGATCTGCGCGCCGCTGCTCGCCTCGGCGGCGATCTATTTCGGACCGCCGGAGTATTTCGCGCTCTTCGTCCTGGCGGTCGTCGCGGTCGGCGGCGTCGGCACCGGCAACCCGGCGAAGACGCTGATCGCCGGCATCCTCGGGCTGGTGCTGTCCACCGTCGGGATCGACCCGGCCAGCGGCGTGCCGCGCTTCACCTTCGACAGCTTCGAACTCTATGACGGGATCGACTTCGTGGTGGCGGCGATCGGGCTCTTCGCGATCAGCGAGTTCCTGATGTTCCTCACCGACCGCGAGGGCGGGCAGGGCAAGCGCCTGCCGGTCGGCCAGATCCGCTCGTCCTTCCGCGACCTCATCTTCCCGGCAGCGACGCTGCGATCGAGCGCGCTCGGCTTCGTCATCGGCGTCCTGCCCGGCGCCGGCGCGACCATGGCGAGCTTCCTCGGCTACACGCTGGAGAAGAAGCTGTCGGACAAGGACGGCACCTTCGGCAAGGGCGACCCGCGCGGCGTCGCCGCGCCGGAGGCGGCGGACAACGCGGCCGCCGGCGGCAACCTCGTGCCGATGCTGACGCTCGGCATCCCCGGCAGCGGCGCCACCGCGATCATGCTCGGCATGCTGGTGACCCTGAACATCCAGCCGGGGCCGCTGCTGTTCGAGCGCCAGCCGGAGCTCATCTGGGGCCTGGTCGCCGCGCTCTACGTCAGCAACTTCATCCTGCTGGTGATGAACATCCCGCTGGTCGGCGTGTTCGCCCGCCTGCTCACCATCCCGACGCGCTATCTCATGCCGTTCGTCGTCGTGGTCAGCTATGTCGGCGTCTACTCGATCAGCAACAGCCCGTTCGACCTCCTGCTCATGACGCTGTTCGGCATCCTCGGGTTCGTCATGCGGAAGATGGGCTTCTCCATGATCCCGCTGGTGCTGGGCATGTTGCTGGGCGGGCCGATGGAGCAGAACCTGCGGCGGGCGATGCAGGCGAGCGGCGGCGACTGGGCGATCCTGGTCCAGAGCCCGCTCTCGGTCGGCCTGCATGTCGTGAGCATCGCGATGATCGCCGCCGCCGTGACCTTCGAACTGCGCGGCCGCCGGCGCGCTCGCGCCGCGGCCGCCCCATAGGAGACCCCGCGATGTCCGACCTGCCGAAGTTCGTTCATATCCAGGAAGTGGGGCCGCGCGACGGCCTGCAGATCGAGCCGAAGTTCGTCGAGACGGCCGACAAGATCCGCATGATCGAGGCGCTGGCCGATGCCGGCTGCGGCGAGATCGAGGCCGGTTCCTTCGTCAACCCGCGGGCGGTGCCGCAGATGGCCGACGGCGACGCCGTCTTCGCCGGCATCCGCCGGAAGGACGGGGTCGCCTACCGCGCGCTCTGGCTCAACGCCAAGGGGCTGGAGCGGGCGATCGCCAACGGCCATGTCGACGTCAACGGCAAGCTGACCCTGACCGCGAGCGAGACCTTCGTCCGCCGCAACACCAACCGCAGCATCGACGACACGCTGGCGCAGATGCCGGACTGGATCGCCCGGTACCAGGCGAACGGCATCCCGGTGCGGACGCTGGGCCTGATGGCGGCCTTCGGCTGCAACTTCGAGGGCTACATTCCCGAGGCCAAGGTGCTGGACCTCATCGCGCGGACCGAGCGGGCGATGGCCGAGCACGGTTGCACGCTGACGACGGTCAGCCTCGCCGACACGATGGGCTGGGCCTCGCCGCTGCAGGTCAAGCGACTGGTCGGTGCCGTGCGCGACCGCTGGCCCGACCTGCGGATCAAGCTGCACCTGCACGACACCCGCGGCCAGGCGATCGCCAATGCGGTGGCGGCGATGGAGATGGGCGTCGCCTATTTCGACTCCTCGGTCGGCGGCCTCGGCGGCTGCCCCTTCGCGGGCCACAAGGGCGCCGCCGGCAACGTCTCGACCGAGGATCTCGTCTTCTCCTGTCACGAGATGGGGATCGACACCGGCATCGACCTCGACGCGCTGGTCGAGGTCGCGCGGATGGCCGAGGAACTGGTCGGCCACGAACTGCCCGGCAAGGTCATGAAGGGCGGCACGCTGACCCGCTACAAGCAGGCGGCGGCGCAGGCGTAGGCCGCACCGGCCGCGCGGCTCAGTCGGCGATCAGCAGCGCCGTGCCGCTCGCCGCCAGCCGTTCGGCGACGGGCGGCGCGAGGGGCGCGTCGGTGACGAGATCGCTGAGCGCGGCGAAGCCGGCCACGGCGACCAGGGCCGAGCGCTGGAACTTGTCGGCGGTGCCGACCGCGATCGTGCGGCGCGAGTGGCGGATCGCGGCCTGCTTGACCGCGACCTTGTGGAGGTCGAAATCCATCAGGGTGCCGTCCGGCTCGCAGCCGGAGAAGCCGATGACGGCACAGTCGAAGCGGAAACCCGCGATGGCGGTGGTGGTGGCGTCGCCGACCAGCGAGCCGTCCTGGCCGCGGACGCTGCCGCCGAGGACATAGACCTCCGCCTGTCCGCCGGCCGCCAGGATGGCGGCGGCGGGCAGGGAGTTCGTGAAGATGCGCAGGCCCCGCCGTCGGCCGTGCAGCGCATGCGCGACGGCCTCGACCGTCGTGCCGACGTCGAGGAAGACGGAGGAACCGTCGGGGATCAGGGCGGCGGCGGCACGCCCGATCCGCTCCTTCGCATCGGGCGCGACCGCCCGCTTCTCGGCATAGCCCAGGCGGACATGGCCGCCCGGCATTCCCGCGCCGCCGTGGAAGCGCTGCAGCAGCCCGTCGCGGTCGAGGCGGACGATGTCGCGGCGCACGGTCTGGGCGGACAGGCCGAAGCGGCGGGCGAGGGCCTCGATCGTGACGAATCCCTGCTCGCGCACCATGGCGAGGATCGCCTGCCGGCGTCGGCCGATCTCGTCCTCGGGGTCACTTGCGAAAACCGTTTCGTTCGCCATGGATGTAAGATATCTTACACGAAAGGAAGCGCCGCCACGCTAGCGGCCGGCGACCGGGAGGGAAAGGACGGAATGGCGACCGATCTGCTTTGGTCCGACACCGCGCGCGCGCTCTTCGGCGAGGCGGGCCGCTTTGACGGCTGGGCCTTTGCCTGGGAGCCGGGGGTGGCGCCGGGCGATGCGCGGCCGGTCGCGGCCGTCGACGGGCTGCGGCGCCTGATGTCCGGGCGGGCGCGGCGCATTCCCATCGGCGTGATCGGCCCGCGCGACGCCAGCGCCGACCAGCTCGAACTGGCCGAGCAGCTCGGCACGGCGCTGGCGGAAACCGGCCTTCAACTGCTGTGCGGCGGCCGCGGTGGAGTCATGGAGGCGGCCTGCAAGGGCGCGCTTTCGGCCGGCGGCAGCCCAATCGGCCTGTTGCCCGACACCGAATGGGACGCCGCCAACCCCTATGTCGCCATCCCGATCGCCACCGGCATCGGCCAGGCCCGCAACGCGCTGATCGCGCGTGCCTGCCTTGTCCTGGTCGCGGTGGGCGGCGGCTACGGCACGCTGTCGGAGATGGCGTTCGGCCTGCATTTCGAACGGCTGGTGCTGACGCTCGACAAGGCGCCGCCGGTCGAGGGGACGGTCGCCTGCGCCTCGGTGTCCGAGGTGCTGGAGCGGATCGCCGCGCGCCTGCTGCGCTCGCCCGACGGCGCGGTGTCATAAAACGATCATCGCTGGCGTCTATGGTCGAATTCGATCATGGATGACGGCGCAGGGAAACGGGGACGGGGCGGCCATGGCATTCGTCACCATTCTCTACCTGCTCTTCCTGTTCGCCCCGATGGCGCTGCTGTTCGTGGGTTCCTTCGGCGAGAGCTGGACCAACACGCTGCTGCCGTCGGGCTTCACCTGGCGCTGGTACGTCGAGGTCGCGAGCGATTCGAGCTTCCGCCGCGCCTTCGTCACCAGCCTCGAGGTCGTCGGCCTGACCTGCCTCCTGAACGTCCTGATCGGCCTGCCGCTCGCCTATGCCATCCAGGCGGCGGCGCGGCGCGGCGTGCGGCTGGCGGCGCGGCTGATGACCCTGCTGCCGATCGCGGTGCCGGACCTCGTGCTCGCCTTCGGCTTCATCCTGGTCTTCTCCTCCGATGCACTGCCCTGGCTCGGCAGCTTCTGGCTGCTGGTCGCGGGGCACCTCGTCCTGACGCTGCCCTACACCGTGAACACGCTGGCGGCCGACATGCAGCAGCTGCGGCTGGCGGAGTTCGAGCAGGCGGCCGCGACGCTGGGGGCGAGCTTCCCGGCACGTTTCCGCGACGTCGTGCTGCCGCTCGTCAGCACCAGCCTGCTCTCGGCGATGCTGACGGTGGCCGCGCTCTCGATCGGGGAGTTCCAGCTCTCGAACCTGATCGCCGGCTTCTTCTCGCGCACCTATCCGATCGTCCTGCTCCAGGCCTTCTACGGCGCCACCGGCTTCGCCTGCGCGGCGACGGTGGTGCTGCTGGTCCTGGCGGTGGCGGCCTCGTTGCTGAGCAGCGCCACGACCCGGCTGGCGGGACGCGCGGCATGATTGCGGCCATGGCCTACCAGGGCGTGTCCTACCGCTATCCGAGCAGCGATGCGGGCGTCTTCGACATCGACCTCGCGATCGGCGAGGGCGAACTCGTGGCGGTGATCGGCGCCTCGGGCTCGGGCAAGACGACGATGCTGAAGCTCCTTGCCGGATTCGTCCTGCCGGACCGCGGGCGCATCGCGATCGGCGGCCGCGACGTGACGGGGCTCGCGGCCGAGGCGCGCAACCTCGGCGTGGTCTTCCAGTCCTACGCGCTCTTCCCCCACATGACGGCCCTCGACAACGTCGCCTATCCCTTGAAGGTGCGCGGCATCGGCAGGGCGGAACGGCGGCGCGAGGCGGCGGATGCGCTCGCCCGGGTCGGGCTCGACCAGCGTGCCGGCCACCACCCGGCCGCCCTCTCGGGCGGGCAGCAGCAGCGGGTGGCGCTCGCCCGGGCGCTCGTCTTCCGGCCGCACGGACTGCTTCTCGACGAGCCCCTGTCGGCGCTCGATCCCGGCCTGCGCATCGAGATGCGCGACGAGATCCTGCGCGTCCAGCGCGAGGCCGGCATCGCCACCCTGCTCGTGACGCACGACCAGGAGGAGGCACTGTCGATCGCCGACCGGGTCTGCGTCATGCGCGACGGCCGGCTGGTCCAGGTGGCGACGCCGCGGGAACTCTACGACCGGCCGGCCGACGCCGAGATCGCCGGCTTCGTCGGCCAGTCCAACCTCTGGCGCGGCACCGTCGCCGGCGAGGGACAGGTTGCGACCGCGCTCGGCGCGTTCGCCTGCGATACCGGCGGCCTTGCCCCCGGTGCCGCCGTGACCGTGCTGGTGCGGCCCGAGCGGGTACTGCCGCTCGCGGCGCTCGAGCCGGCCCGGCCCGGCCTGCTGCCCGGCCGCATCGTCGCCGACCGTTTTCTCGGCGCCGCGCGGCGCATCGATTTCGCGGTCACGGGCGGCCTCGTGCGGCTCGAGACCCATTCCCAGGAAAGCGTGGCGGCGGTCGCGATTCCGCCGTCCGCGATCCGGCTGCTTCCCGACCCGAACGTCCCACACGGAGGAAGGACCAGACCATGAACATGCGCATCATCGGGCCTGCGATTGCCGCAGCCCTGGCACTGTCGCCGGCCGCCCGCGCTTTCGAGGGGGCCGAACTCTACCCCGGCGAACGCGCCCTCTACGAGGCGGCGCAGAAGGAGGGCATCGTCGCCTCCTTCGACACCGGCCCGACCTGGGCCAACTGGGCCGCCCAGTTCAAGGCCTTCAAGGCGCGCTATCCCGGCGTCGAGATGGTCTACAACGACCTCGGCTCGGCGGCGACGGTGGTGGCACTCGACAAGTCGCGCAACCGGCCGCAGGCCGATACGGCCTACTACTTCGCCGCCTCGGCGCTCGACGCGGTGGCCAAGGGCCTCGTCGCCGACTTCAAGCCGGTCAACTTCGAGAAGCTGCCCGAGCCGTTCCGGCATCCCGGCGGCCAGTGGTTCACGATCCACACGCTCAACGTCGCCTTCCTCGTCAACACCAAGCTGGTGAAGACGCCGCCCGCGAGCTGGGCCGACCTGCTGAAGCCCGACTACAAGAACGCGATCGTCTATCTCGATCCTCGCTCGACCGGTCAGGGCCAGGTCGTCGCCTTCGCGGCTGCCTTCGGCAATGGCGGCAGCATGGACAACGTCCAGCCCGGGCTCGACTATCTCGGCAAGCTGAGCAAGGCCGGCAATGTCCTGCGCACGGTCGGCACGACGCCCTATGCCCAGTTCCTCAAGGGCGAGATCCCGATCTGGATCGGCTACGAGAATGACGGCCTCAAGGCCAAGTACATCGACGGCATGGGCGACAGCGTCGCCGTGGTGATGCCGAAGGAGGCCTCGGCCGCCGCCCCCTACGCGATCAGCCTCGTCAAGGGTGCGCCCAATCCGAACGCCGGCAAGCTCTGGCTCAACTTCATCATGACCGAGAAGGGCCAGGGCATCTTCGCCGAGGGCTTCGTGCGGCCGTCGGTGCCCGGCGTCGCGCTGCCCGCCAGCGTCGCCGACAAGTTGCCGCCCGCGCCCCAGCTGAAGCCGATCGACATCGCCAAGGCGACCGCAAAGAAGGCGGAAATCGACGCCGGCTGGGCCAAGGCGGTGCTCGGTCGCTGATCGGGCGGGCTGGGGGCGGCAGTCCCGGAACGGTCGGGGAATGACGGCGCTCGTCCCGCGCGGGGCCCTGCTGGCGTTCTTCGCGCCGGGCGTCGCCGTTTTCACCCTGTTCTTCCTGCTGCCCCTCGGCCTGATCCTGGCCGAGGCATGGTCGGACGGCGGCGTCGCCTTCGCCGCGCTGCCGTCCGATCGCGTCTTCTGGAACGGGCTCGCCGGCAGCCTCCTCATCGGCACCGTCGCCCCCGGCATCTCGCTCGTCGTCGGATTCCTCGTCGCCATGGCGCTCGCGCGGATGTCGCCGGCGCGCCGCACGGCAGCCCTCTTCGCCATCTCGCTGCCGCTCACCTTTTCCGGGCTGATCGTCGCCTACGGTTTCATCCTGCTGCTCGGGCGGGCGGGGTTCGTGACCCAGCTGCTGGCCTATCTCGGAGTCGATCCGGCGGTGGCGGGCGGCTTCATCTTCAGCCCGGCCGGCCTCGGGCTCGCCTATTCCTACTACCTCATTCCGCGGGTCGTGCTGATCGTGCTGCCGGCCCTGCGCAACTTCGACCCGGCGCAGCTCGCCGCCGCGCGGTCGCTCGGGGCCGGGCCGCTGCGCCGCATCGTCGACGTGCTGCTGCCCCAGATCGTGCCCAGCCTGCTCGCCGCCTACTGCCTGACCGCGGCCGTCGCCATCGGCGCCTACGGCACGGCCCTGGCGCTGGTCGGAACCCAGGTCAACATCCTGCCGCTGCTGCTCTACAGCAAGATCTCCGAAACCGGCACGGACCTGCCCAGCGCCGCGGCCATCTCGATCGTCCTGGTCGCGCTGTGCAGCCTCGTCATCGTCCTGGGGGAAGTGCTGTCGGGGCGGGGTCGGCGGCGGTAGCCCGCCTCAATTCTTCTGGAAGGGCAGCCCGGATCCAGTCCGGCATGCGCTTGGCGACGATGCGCGTCTGACCGTCCTCGCGGACGAGAATCAGGCGGTGCCGATCGCCGGAATTGTCGAACAGGTATGTTCGATCTGCCGCTCTCATCGCAGCGGGAAGATTTGCCATGGAGCGCTCAAACCGGCGCTCGATGTGATTCGGCGGGACATCGTGGCCGCCTGCCTGCACGCGGACTTCGACCCGAAACGCGGACGCCCCAGCGTCGGGGACACCGACATAGACGAGATTGACCTTGAATCCCCTGGCTGCGGCGTCCTGCATGGCACGCAGTTCGGAATGGCCGGACAGCGTCGTCTCGAAGGCGAAACTGCGGCCGGCTGCAAGATGGCCCGCCCGTTCAAGAATCGCCCGCCTGCCGGCCGCGCCTTCATCCAGCCGGCCATCCGCCATGCGCGGCAATGCCTGGGCAATCACATCCGGATTGACGATCGGCAATCGCCCTCTGATGTGGAGCTCGGCCAGGGTGGATTTCCCGGCGCCGTTTGGCCCGGCCAGAGCCCAGATCTGCGGGCGATGCACTACAAGGAGCGGACGACGACGACCTTGCCGGCTTCGCGCCGAACGAGTTCCCGCCGGCCGTCGGGGTACTTGCGGATGGCATGATCCTTCGGGGTGTCTTCCTCCCAATAATAGACCGCACGGCCCGCCGCGAAGTGCTCCCGCACGGCGCGATCACCCTCTCGTTCGACCCCTTCGATCAGGAGGTCTCCCAGATCCTTCTCTTCGGCGGCCGCGGTGCTGTCCATGGCGATCGAACTCCCTCGCAAGTTCCTTGAAGGTCGCCTCGTCCTGCCCCTTCTGCAAGGGGGGCGAGCCGAGGGCCGGTAGGCGTCCCGGCTACGCCAGGTGACACGCCGCCCGCTGCCCCGGCGCGATTTCCCGCAGCAGCGGCGTCTCCACCCGGCAGCGCGCCTCGGCGATCGGGCAGCGGTCGGCGAAGGCGCAGCCGGCGGGCAGGCGGGTCTGGCTCGGCACGCCGCCCTGGAGGCGCGGTCGCCGCCGGCGCCGCCCGGCGACGGCGACGTTCGGCACCGCGGCGCGCAGGGCCTGGGTGTAGGGGTGGGCCGGCCGCTCGAAGAGCAGCGAGGCCGGTCCCTCCTCGACGATCCGGCCGAGATACATCACCGCCACGGTGCGGCAGACATAGTCGACGACGCCGAGGTCGTGGCTGATCAGCATGTAGGCGAGGCCGTACTGGGCCTGGAGATCCTTCAGCAGGTTCAGCACCTGGGCCTGGACCGACACGTCGAGGGCGGAGACGGGCTCGTCGAGCACGATCAGGGCCGGCCGGGTGACGAGGGCGCGGGCGATGGCGATGCGCTGGCGCTGGCCGCCCGAGAACTCGTGCGGGTACTTGCCCATGTCGGCCGGCCGCAGGCCGACCGCGCGCAGCACCTCCTCGACCCGGGCACTGCGCGCGCCGGCACCTTCGAGCGCTTCCAGCGGCTCGGCCACGATGCGGCCGACCGTATGGCGCGGATTGAGCGAGCCGTAGGGATCCTGGAAGACCATCTGGAAGCTGCGGCGCAGGCGCTTCAGTGCCGCCGTGCCGGCGGTCGCCAGGTTCTCGCCGTGGATCTCGACCGTCCCCGCGCTCGGCGGCTCCAGCCCCATCGCGAGGCGCGCCAGCGTGGACTTGCCGCAGCCGGATTCGCCGACGATGCCGAGGCTGTCGCGCTCGGCGATCGCGAGGTCGACGCCGTTGACCGCGTGGACGCTCTCGCGCGGGCCGAACAGCGCGCGCCGCGGCAGTGGATAGCGGCGATGCAGGCCCGTCGCCCGCAGGACGGGAGCGCCGTCGGCGGCCGTCGTCATCCTTGGCTCCGTCTTCGCGCCTCGTCGAGGCGGATACAGCGTGCCCGATGCCCGGGTCCGACGGCAAGCGGCGGCGGCGGCGTGGCGCGGCAGGCCCCGACCGCGATCGGGCAGCGGTCGACGAAGGTGCAGGCGTCCGGCATGTCGGCCAGCTCGGGAACGGTGCCCGGGATGGGCTCGAGCCGCGTCCCGCGCGCAAGGCCGATCTGGGGCAGGGCGGCGAACAGTCCCTGGCTGTAGGGGTGCGCGCGGTAGGCGAAGAGGTCGTCGGTCGCCGCCTCCTCGACGCCGGCGCCGCCATACATCACGATCACCCGGTCGACGGTCTCGGCGATGACGCCGAGGTCGTGGGTGATGAGGATGAGCGCCATGCCGCGCTCGTCGACCAGTTCGGTCACGAGATCGAGGATCTGGCCCTGGATCGTGACGTCGAGGGCGGTGGTCGGCTCGTCCGCGACGAGCAGGTCGGGCTCGCAGGCAAGCGCCATCGCGATCATCGCGCGCTGGCGCTGTCCGCCCGAGAGCTGGTGGGGATGGGCATGCGCCCGCTGGGCCGCGTTGGGCAGGCCCACCCGGTCGAGCAGGCGCACCGCCTCGCGCTCGGCCTCGGCCCGTCCGACCCCGCGATGCAGTTGCAGCGGCTCGGCGACCTGCCGGCCGATCGGCTGCAGCGGGTTCAGCGCCGTCATCGGCTCCTGGAAGATCATGCCGACGCGATTGCCGCGGATGCGGCACATCTCCGGCTCGTCCAGCATCAGCAGGTCCTCGCCGTCGAGCGCGATGCGACCCGAGGCGCGCGCGCCTTCGGGCAGCAGGCCCATGAGGGCAAGCGCGGTCATCGACTTGCCGCAGCCGGATTCGCCGACCAGCCCCAGCGTCTGGCCGCGATCGAGGGTGAAGGAGAGGTCGCGCACGGCGCGCGCCCACCCGCGCCGCGTCGGCAGCGCTACGGTCAGGTCCTCGACCTGGAGGAGCGTCATCGCTTGCGCGCGAGGCGGGGGTCGATCAGGTCGCGCAGCCCGTCGCCCAGGAGGTTGAGGCCGAGCACGGCGACGGCGATCGCGACGCCGGGGAAGATCGCCAGGTAGGGGGCGTCGTACATGAAGGTCTGCGCGTCGTTCAGCATGCGTCCCCAGCTCGGCTGCGGCGGCTGGGTGCCGAGGCCGAGATAGGAGAGGCCGGCCTCGGCCAGGATGGCGAGCGCGAACGCGATGGTCGCCTGCACGATGATGATGCTGAGGATGTTGGGCAGGACATGCTCGACCGTGATCCGCGTCGTGCCCTTGCCGGCCGCCCGCGCCGCCAGGATGAAGTCCCGGGCCCAGATGCTGGCGGCGGCGCCACGTGCGAGGCGCGCGAAGACGGGCACGTTGAAGATGCCGATCGCCAGGATCGAGTTGACGGTGCCGGGCCCCAGCAGCGCCGTGATCATGATGGCCGACAGGATCGCCGGAAAGGCGAAGGTGAAGTCCGAGAAGCGCATGACCAGCTCCTCGACCCAGCCGCGGCGGGCGGCGGCGAGCAGGCCGAGGGCGGTGCCGGCGGTGCAGCCGATGGCGACGGCGACGACGCCGACGACGATCGAGTTGCGGGCGCCGACCATGATCATCGACAGGATGTCGCGGCCGAAATGGTCGGTGCCGAAGAGGTGCTCGCCCGACGGCGGCCGGAGCTTGCGCGGTACCACCAGTTCGGTCGCCGACCAGGGCGTCCAGACGTAGGAGACGAGGGCCGCCAGCACGACCAGGCCGGTCAGGAAGGCGCCGATCGCGAAGCTGCGGTGGCGGAAGGCCCGGGCGATCATTCCTCCGCTCATCGCTGGGTCCGCAGGCGCGGGTCGATCACCGCGTAGAGCACGTCGACCAGGAAGTTGACGATGACGACGAGGGCGGCGATCAGCACCACCACGTCCTTGACCACGATGAGGTCGCGCTGGGTGATCGCCTGGAAGACCAGCCGGCCGACGCCGGGCAGGTAGAAGACGTTCTCGATGATGATGGTGCCGGTCAGCAGGTTGGCGAACTGCAGCCCCATGATGGTGATGACCGGGATGAGCGCGTTGCGCAGGACGTGCCGCCACAGCGCCTGGCGCCGGGTCAGGCCCTTGGCGCGGGCGGTGCGGACGAAATCCTCGCGCAGCACCTCCAGCACCGCCGAGCGGGTGACGCGGGCGAGGATCGCCGCCTGGACGATCGCGAGCGATATCGCCGGCAGCAGCAGCGACTGCAGGGCGGGCAACACGCCCGCGCTCCAGCCGGGAAATCCTCCCGCCGAGAACCAGCCGAGATGGACCGAGAAGTAGAGGATCAGCAGGATCGCGAACCAGAAGTTCGGGATGGCGATGCCGAGCTGGCTGAACGTCATGACGCCCCAGTCCCCGGGGCGCCCGTGATGGCTGGCGGCGAAGAGGCCGAGACCCAGCGCGATCACCACCGTCAGCGCCATCGCGATCAGGGCGAGCGGCACGGTCAGCACCAGGCGCTCGGCGATCAGTTCGGAGACCGGCACCGAATAGGTGTAGCTGACGCCGAGGTCGCCGGTCGCCAGCCCGACCACCCAGGCGAGGTAGCGTTCGAGCGGCGGGCGGTCGAGCCCCAGCTTGCGCCGCAGGGCCTCCAGCGTGTCGGGCTGCGCGTCGACCCCGAGCATGACCTGGGCGGGGTCGCCCGGCAGCACTTCGAGGACGAGGAATACGACGAGCGAGGCCGCCAGCAGCGTCCCGAGCAGGGTTGCGAATCGTCGCAGGAGGAAGAAGGCCATCGCGGCGCAACCGGCTAAGGCCGGCGCCCCGCGCCGTCAAGCCGGCTGCGTCGCGCGTCGCCAGGAAATCCAGCCGTTGGTCGATCTTGCCGGGCTGTCCGGGATATCGCGGCGCGTGAGAAACGCCGTCAGCGCCGCGGCGCCCTGCCGGGTGACGAGGATGACGCCACCCGGAAGCAGTCGGTCGAAGACGAGCGGCAGCAGCGGTCCGACCGTGGCACCGTCACCGTCGAGGACCATCAGGGAGAGCTGCGTGAACGGCGCGAAGGCCAGGTTCTCTGCGGCCGGCCCCGCAAGCAGGCGCACCGCCTCGTCGTCGAGCCGCAACCGCTCCAGCGCGCCACGTGCAGCCTCGGCGTCGGCGTCCGGCACGACGATCCAGGTGCGGCCGGGCGCGGACCGGCTGGCGCGCACGCCGGCCAGGATCGCGCCGTCGGCGACGTGCCCGGCCGCCAGGAAATCACCGCCCAGCCCGTCGTCGAACGACAAGCCGCCGAGCATTGCCAGTGCCGCGAGATCGCGTTCCGGCGCCAACTCCGCGATCCTCGCGGTCAGCAGATCGAGGTAGCGCGCGGCGCCCGGCGGCGCCCGCCGCACCGGCGGGCACGTGACCGGAACGGCGAGCTCCGGAAAGCGCTCCAGATGGCCGCGGGCGAGAACCTGCGCGGCCGCGCGTTCCTCTTCGGTGACGCGGCGCTTGCGCAGCTCGACGGAGATCTCCATCACCATGCGCGGCCGCTGCCGGATCTCCTCGGCCGTCATGCCCTCCTTGCGCAGGGCACTGCCCTCCGGGCCGAGGACGAGCTGGTGGTCGACGATGTCGAAGCGGTCCTCTTCCCAGCCGATCTGCCAGTGCCAGCCCGTGAAGTAGAGCCAGCTGCGCTCGTTGAAGGCGCGCAGGTGGGTCGGATCCTGCCAGGCGCCGTGCGACAGGTCGTAGGGCACCTTGATCGACATCCGGCCGCCGTCCTGGAGCAGCGCGAGGCAGTTGGTCATGAGGCTAAGCAGGTCCGGCACATGCTCCAGGACATGCGACGCCACGATCTGCTCGAAACGGCCGGCGGCGAGTTCCACCGGCCCGAAGCGGCGGGTCTCGAAGGTCAGCCCGACGAGGTCGCGGCGGCTCATGTCGGCGACGATGTCGGGGGCGGCCGTCGGCTGGATGTCGATGTTGACGGCCGTGTCGTCGAAGGCCCGGCCGCTGCCGATGTTGAGCCGCACGGGGCAGCCGGGCATGGTGCCGCCACCCGTCACTTGGCCCAGCCCCACTGCCACAGCTCGGTCTGGACGATCGGCTCGTTCTGGCCATAGCCGCTGAGACCGGCGGCATAGACACCCGTCTTGGCGAGCTGGAACAGGAAGCCGTGGACGGCATCCTCGGCGATCATCCGCTGCGCCTCGCCATAGAGGGCGAAGAGCTTGGGCTGGTCGACCTCGGCGTCGATCCGCTTCATCAGGGCGTCCAGTTCCTCGTTCTGGTAGCCGTAGTAGTACTTCGGCCCGCGGACGTAGTTGTCCATGTCGTAGGGCGAGGTGTGGGCGACGATGGTCATGTCGTAGTTGCGCTGCTTGTAGACGACGTCGAGCCACTGGGCCCACTCGATCGGCTCGATCTTCACGCGGATGCCGGCCTTGGTCAGCTGTGCCGCGATGACCTCCGCACCGCGGCGGGCATAGGTGAAGGGCGGCGGCTTGATGGTCGCCTCGAAGCCGTCGGGCAGCCCCGCCTCGGCCAGCAGGGCCTTCGCCTTGGCGATGTCGTGCGGGTAGCGGCCCGTGAGATCGACATAGGCGGGATGGTGCGGCGGGAAGTGGGAGCCGATCGGCGTGCCGTAGCCGAACATCGCGCCGTCGATGACGGCCCGGCGGTCGATCGCGTGGTTGATGGCCCGCCGCACGCGGACGTCGTCGAACGGCTTGCGGGCATTGTTGAGCGCGAGGATGACCTCGCCCTCGGTGGTGCCGACGACCACCTTGAAGCGCGCGTCGCGGCGGAAGCGGGTCATGCTCTCGGGCGCGCCGATCACCGGGAAGGCGTCGACGTCGCCGGCCAGCAGGGCGGCCACCTGGGCCGAGGGGTCGGGGATGAACTTGAACACGGCCTCGCGCATCTTGATCTGGCCGACGTTGCGATAGGCGGGATAGCGCTCGAGGACCACGCGGTCGCCCTTGACCCATTCCTTGAAACGGAATGGGCCGCTGCCGACCGGGTTCGTCCGGTTCTGCTCGACGGTCTCGGCGGCGACGATCGCGGCATCGCCGGCGGCCATCGTGAACAGGAAGATGCTGCTCGGCCGCTTCAGGCGGATGACGACGGTGCGGGCGTCCGGCGCCTCGACCGCTTCGATCGGCTGGAAGATCTTCTTCGACGGGTTGACGCTGTCGCCGGCCATGGCCCGGCCGAAGCTGGTCTTGACGTCCTCCGACGTCAGGGCGCGGCCATTGTGGAAGGTCACCTTCTCCGGCAGCCGGAACGTGAAGACCTTGCCGTCGGCGGAGACGGTCCAGCTCTCGGCCAGCCCTGGCGTCACGCCGCCATTGTCGTCGATCAGCGTCAGGCTCTCGAAGACGTTGCCCGAGACGATGCTGTCGATCGCCGCCGCGGCGTTGATGGTCGGGTCGAGGACCGGCGGTTCCGCCTGCATCCCGACGACGACGCGATCCTTGGCAATGGCGGGTGCGAAGCCGGCGCCGAGCACGAGGGCGGCGGCTGCCAGAGCATGGAATGGGCGCATGGGGAGTGGTCCTCTTGCGTAATCGGGCGCGAGCGACCGGAAGCCTAGCACGGTCGACGTCGCGGCTGCGTGACAAGGATGCGGACAATGCGACTGGTCATGGCGCGGACCGGCTGGCATACAGGCCTCCTGGCATACAGGTACGTGCACGCCCGAAGCGCTTGGTTGTCATGAAGACCGTCCCGATCATCAGGACCGATCGTCTTCTCCTGCGGGAGCCTATGCTCGCGGACTGGCCCAGTTTCGCAGAGGTGATGACATCGGATCGTGCCAAGTACATGGGCGGGCCGTTTTCAATCGCGAGTGCGTGGGGCACCTTTTGCCACGGGATCGCGTTATGGCACCTTTTCGGCATCGGCAATCTGTCGATTGAGCTCCGAGAGACCGAACAGTGCATTGGGCAGATCGAAATCAATCAAGGGCCGCGTTTCCCGGAGCCGGAACTCGGGTGGCAGATGAAGATCGAGGCCGAAGGCAAGGGGTACGCATTCGAAGCCGCTAGCGCGATGCGCGATTGGGCCTTTCAGGAGCGCAAGCTGGATACTCTGGTGAGTTACATCGGTCCGGAGAATGTCCGCTCCATCCGTCTCGCTGAACGCCTCGGCGCCACTCTTGATGTGCATGCTCGCCCGCAGGACCCGGGCGATCTTGTCTATCGGCATGTTCCTGGCCGCCAGTGAGGGGCTCGACGCGGACGCCCACACCCATCGGACGACAGACAGCAGCGAGGGCTGGATGATGCCTGGCAGGCGAAGTCCTGCAACCCGCACTTCCAGCCGCCCGATGCGATAACCAATTCCGCCCGAACAAGCTCTCCGGCCAGCCATGGCAGCGGCGTAGAAAGGGCATTCTCCGATGGAAGCGCGGAGTAGGATCGGCCTCTCGAGCCAAGGCGAAGCGAACCAACAGATTCCGAGGACACACACCTTCTTTTTTTACGGCACGCTCCTGGACGCCGACCTGCGCCGCGCGCTCTGCGGGCCTGCGGCGGACGGGTGGGATCTGGTCCCGGCAGAACTGCCCGGTCATCGGCGGGGTCGTAGCCCCGGCCGCACCTATCCCTATCTCCTGCCGGCTCCGGAAAGCCGCGTGCCGGGACTGGTGGCGGACGGGTTGAGCCCCGAGGCGGCTGCCATCCTGACGCTGTACGAGGGCAGGGGATACCGTGTCGCGGCGGTGGTTCCCGACACCTCGGCCGGGCCGCGTCCCTGCTGGGTGTTCCTGCCGCGGCGGACGGTCGTGGCACCGCTGCCCTGGACGCTCGAAGGCTGGCGCGAAGCTCACAAGGCAGCAGCGCTCAAGCGTCTGCGCGCCTGGCGATCAGGGGTCAGCGATGGTGATATCGCCAGGGCGGCCGCCCCCTGGCGAGAGCGGCCACCGTGGCCGGAAGGCGAGTGGCCCTGCGGCCCCCGTCAATCGATGCGGGCGAAGGTCGACTGACCCGGGGCGATCACCGCACAGGGGAAGGTCCGTTCCCCCAGCCGGCGGCACAGCGCCTTGGCATCGCGCTCCTCCAGGCCGACGAAGCGGGCGCGGAACAGGCGCTCGTCATGATCCAGGATCGAGGAGGTGCTGTCGCGAAGGAGTTGCGGCGCTTTCGTCTGCGCGGCCTTGAGCGCCCGGCCCGCGGCGTCGCGGCTGCTGAAGGCGCCGACCTGGATCGACCAGCTGTCGCTGAACGCGTCCCGCGATGCGACCGACTGTGCCAGCTGCCCGGCGGCGTCGTTCGATGCAACGACAAGGCGCAACGTCTCGGAACGGCCGAGCGCGGGCGGCAGTACGGCCGCTGGGGCCTCGGCAACCGCCGCGAAGTCGCGCAGGCCCTCCGGCAGGGGGGGCGGGATGATCGGGTCGCCGGCGATCCGGATGGTTGGCCCACGACCCGGCGGCTTCTGGAAACCGGCCTCCAGCAGGTCGGCCATGCGCACGTCGCGGCTGGCGGCGGTATTGCCGCCCATCACCACCCCGATGAGGCGACGGCCGTTGCGGACGGCGGAGGCGACGAGGTTGAAGCCCGACGCGTTGACGAAGCCCGTCTTGATGCCGTCCAGCCCGTCGAACTGTTCCAGCAGGCGATTGTGGTTGTGGTAGAAATTGCCGCGGAACGTGAAGCCGCGCGTCGCGAAGAGCGGGTAGTACTTGGGATGGTCGCGCAGCATCGCACGCGCCATGATCACGAAGTCCCGCGCGGTCGTGATCTGGCGCGGATCGGGCAGGCCGGACGCGTTGCGGAACGTCGTGTTGTTCATGCCCAGCCGGCGCGCACGGACCGTCATGGTGCGGGCGAACGCGCTTTCCGAGCCGGCCATGTGCTCGGCGAGGACCGTCGCCGCATTGTTCGCAGACTTCGTGATCAGCCCGAGGATCGCCTCCTCGACGGTGATCGTCATGCCCGGCCGCAGCGGCAGGCCCCAGGGCACGGTCGAGGCGTGGGCCGAAACCGTCAGCGGCTGGTCCATCTTCAGGCGCCCGCGTTCGAGCGCCTCGAAGACGAGGTACAGCGTCATGATCTTGGTGATGGACGCTGGATGCCGCGGTGCGTCGGCATTGGCGGCGTGCAGGATCTCGCCTGTCCGGGCGTCCACGACGAGGGCCGCGTACCGGTCCTTCACCGCCTTGGCGGAGCGGCGCTTGGAAGCGGCCTCGGCGCCGGTGGCCGTCGCGAGAACCGCGATTGCCAACAGAACGGCGCAGAATCGTCCCCAGATCGTCACGTTCGGATGCCCCCCTGTGCGTCATCGTCCCGTCGATCCGGATTCCCTAACGGCTTCCTCACCGCGAGTCTACGCGGAATCAGGGATAGCCATGATATTGATGGCTTTTCGATCGGACGGAATCGGATGAAAGCGGCGTGAAGCGGGCGCAGCAGACGGACCCTGCCATGGTCATGGCGGAGCGGTTTCATCGCGCGGGGCGCCTTGCCGAGGCCGCCCAGGCCTGTCGCGCCGTCCTCGCGACTCGGCCGGACCATGCCGCGGCCTGGCATCGGCTGGGCGTGCTGGCGCTGCAGGCGGGGCAGGCGACCGAGGCGCTGGAGCCGCTGCAGCGGGCGGCCGCGCTGGCGCCGCGGGACGCTGCCATCCATCACGACCGCGGCCATGCGCTGGCCGCCCTCGGACGCTTCACCGAGGCCGCCGCGGCCTGGGCCGAGGCGACGCGCATCGCGCCGCGGATGGCGTCGGCCCATGCCAATCGCGGCACGGCCCTGGCGGCGCTCGGCCGCTTCGCCGACGCGGTGCCGGCTTTCCGCAGCGCGCTGCAGGCCGATCCCAACCAGCGTGCTGCCTGGGTCGGCCTCGCCGACTGTCTCTGCCGTTCGGGCCGGCCGGCCGAGGCCCTGTCGACGCTGGACCGGGCGCGGGTGCGCGTCGGGCCGGACGCCGAGCTGGCGATGGTGCGGGCGGCCGCGCTCGGTGCGACCGGCGACGCGGCGGCGGCGCTGGCGCTCCTCGAGCAGACCGCGCGCGAAGCACCGAATGCCGCGCCGGTCCATGCGGCCCTCGGCCTCGCCCGGCTTGCCGATGGCGACATCGATGGCGCCTGTCTGGCGCTGGCGCAGGCAGAGAGCCTCGATCCGGCGAACCCGGAGACCGCCTTCAACCGGTCGAATGCGGAGCTTGCGCGCGATCGCTTTGCGGCGGCCATCGCCGCCCTCGACCGGGCGCTCGCCCGCCATCCGCGGTTCGTCGCGGCGCATATGCACCGCGGCTTCCTGCTGCTGGAGCAGGGCCGGCCGACGGAGGCCGAGCGGTCCTTCGTAGCGGCGCTGGCGATCGCTCCCGATCATCCGGGCGCTGCCTCGGCCCGGCTCTTCGCGCTCAACTATCGCGACGATCTGACGGACGGCGAGATCGCGGCCGCGCATCGCGAATGGGGCGCGGCGCTGGCGCGGCGCCTGCCGGCCCCGCCCGCCGCTACCGTCGCGCGCGAAGGCGACCGCCGGCTGCGGGTCGGCTATCTGTCGCCGGACTTCCGCACCCATTCGGTCGCCTGGTTCCTCGGGCCGCTGCTGGCGGCGCACGACCGTGCCGGGTTCGAGATCGTCGGCTATTCCGATGTCGCCGAACCGGACGCGACGACCGCCCGGCTGGCCGCCTGCTGCGACCGCTGGCGCGAGGTCCATGGGCTGGACGACGATGCCCTGGCCGCGATGATCCGCGCGGACGGCATCGACATCCTGGTCGACCTCGCCGGGCACACGGCAGACAACCGGCTGGCGGTCTTTGCCCGGCGCCCGGCCCCCCTCCAGGCGACCTGGCTCGGCTATCCCAACACCACGGGCCTGGCCGCGATCGACTTCCGCCTCACCGATGCCGTCGCCGACCCGCCCGGCCGCGGCGACGCGGACCATAGCGAGCGGCTGGTCCGGCTCGACCGGCCGTTCCTCTGCTACGATCCGCCGCCGCTGGCGCCTCTCCCCCGCGGACCAGGGCCGCTGACCTTCGGCTCGTTCAATGCGCTGGCCAAGCTGTCGCCCGCGACCGTCGCCGCCTGGGCGGCGATCCTGACGGCGGTTCCGGAGGCGCGGCTGCTGCTCAAGGCGCGCGGGTTCGCCGATCCGGAGACGGCCGACGGGTGGCGCGCCGGCTTCGCGGCCGCCGGGGTCGCGCCCGACCGCTTGGAACTGGTCGGCCGGGTCGCCGCCACGGAGGGCCATCTTGCGCGGTATGCCGACGTCGATGTCGGGCTCGACCCGTTCCCCTACAACGGCACGACGACGACGATGGAGGCGCTTGCGATGGGCGTGCCGGTGGTCGCCCTCGCCGGAACGCGCCATTCGGGGCGGGTCGGGGCCGCGATCCTCGGGCCGCTCGGGCTGGGGGATCTGGTTGCCGGGGATGTCGCCGCCTACGTGGCGACGGCGGTGCGCCTTGCCCGGGACGATGTGTGGCGGACCCGGCTGCGCGCGACCCTGCCGGACCGCCTGCGCGCGTCCCTCCTGTGCGACGCGGGGTCGTTCGCGCGGGCTGTCGAGACGGTCTATCGCGACGAATGGCGCCGCCGGGTGGAGGCGGGGGCCGGCTGACGCCGTGCCGGATGCGACAGTTCGCCGCGTTATGTTGCAGCGCACAATAGACCCTTGACCCAGCCGGATCGGTGCCGATATACCACATCGTGTTGCAGTGCAGCATGGCGGTTGGGGATCAGGACCGTTGCACGGCACTGCGAAGCGATCCCGTGATCGATCCGACATCGGCCGAGGCCGAGGGAGACCCCGAGCATGAACCAGAAGAGCAAGGCGGCCGCTGCGGCGGTCGATGAGATGACGAAGCCCATGGACAGCGGTTTCGTCGCCGGCAAGGACATCGTCGACAACTTCGTCAAGGTCGGCCAGGAAGCGGCCCAGAAGGGCTACGAGCAGGCCGTGACCATGACCAAGGAGCAGGTCGAGAAGGCCCGCGACGTCGTCGCCAAGAGCGTCGACGAGATGAGCTCGCTCAACAAGGACAATGTCGACGCGGTCGTCCAGGCCGGCACCATCTACGCCAAGGGCGTCGAGGTCATCGGCAAGGAATTCATGAGCTATGCCCAGGCGCGGCTCGAGTCCAACATGGCGGCGATGAAGGCCATGATGGGTGCGCGCACCCTGAAGGAGCTCGTCGACCTGCAGACCGAGTATGCGCGCTCGAGCTTCGACCAGATGGTGACCGAGACGACCAAGCTGTCGGAAATCGGCGTGAAGGTGACGAACGACGCCTTCGCCCCGCTCAACGCCCGCGTCAACGTCGTCGTCGAGAAGATGACCAAGTCTGCCGCGGCCGCCTGACCGGCTCCAGACATCGACGGCATCGGATGGCCCGGCGGTAACCCCGCCGGGCCGTTTCCGTTCTGGGGGCGGGATTCGCCGCCGGATCGCCGTCTCCGGCCGGCAGCCGCCGCCATGGCCGGGACCTTGCATGGACGGCTTTTAATCCCGCCTGCCGCCGTCGCTCTTTTCTGGCGGCGCCGGAACGCAATATGATTCAACGGACGAGGAGACTTCCGGCCTTCTATCCCCACATGGTGCCAGCCGGTCGCATGGATGAAGGAGCGGGCGCGGCGCGAGCCGGGCCTCGGATATGCGGATGAGTGACAACGAGCGCCGCGGCAACGACGGGTCCGTCACGGGCGTGGTCGTCAAGACCAAGCCCCGGACGAAGAAGCCGTCCATGTACAAGGTGCTGATGCTGAACGACGACTACACGCCGATGGAGTTCGTCGTCCACGTCCTGGAGCGCTTCTTCTCCAAGTCGCGGGAGGAGGCCACACGCATCATGCTGCACGTCCACCGGCGTGGCGTCGGCATCTGCGGGGTCTTCACCTACGAGGTCGCGGAGACCAAGGTGACCCAGGTGATGGACTTCGCCCGCCAGCACCAGCACCCCCTGCAATGCACCCTCGAGAAGGAGTGAACGATGCTGTCCAGAAATCTCGAGGAGACGCTGCACCGCGCCCTGGCGAACGCCAACGAGCGCCGGCACGAATATGCGACGCTGGAACATCTGCTGCTGGCCCTGACCGAGGACCGTGACGCGGTCGCGGTGCTGCGCGCCTGCGGCGTCGACCTCGACCGGCTGCGCCGGGAACTGATCGAATATCTCGACACCGAACTGTCAAACCTCGTCAGCAGCCGGCTCGAGGACGCCAAGCCGACTGCCAGCTTCCAGCGCGTGCTCCAGCGCGCCGCGATCCATGTCCAGTCGTCCGGCCGGGAGGAGGTGACGGGCGCCAACGTGCTCGTCGCCATGTTCGCCGAGCGGGAATCCCATGCGGTCTATTTCCTGCAAGAGCAGGAGATGACGCGGTTCGATGCGGTCAACTACATCTCGCACGGCATCGCCAAGGTTCCCGGCAAGGGCGAGTCCCGCCGGGTCCAGGGCGCCGACGAGGATGCGGCGGCGGAGAAGGTCGTGAAGAAGGGACACGAGGCACTCGACGCCTACTGCGTCAACCTCAACAAGAAGGCACGCAGCGGCAAGATCGACCCGCTGATCGGCCGCGAGAACGAGGTCGAGCGGACGATCCAGATCCTCTGCCGGCGGCAGAAGAACAACCCGCTCTATGTCGGCGATCCCGGGGTCGGGAAGACCGCCATCGCCGAGGGTCTGGCCCGCCGCATCATCGCGGGCGAGGTGCCCGAGGTGCTGCGCGAGGCGGTGATCTTCTCGCTCGACATGGGCTCGCTGCTGGCCGGAACCCGCTATCGCGGCGATTTCGAGGAACGGCTGAAGGCGGTCCTGGGGGAACTCGAGGCGATGCCCAACGCCATCCTCTTCATCGACGAGATCCACACGGTGATCGGCGCCGGCGCCACCAGCGGCGGGGCGATGGACGCCTCCAACCTGCTGAAGCCCGCACTCGCCAGCGGCACCATCCGCTGCATCGGCTCGACCACCTACAAGGAGTATCGCAGCTACTTCGAGAAGGACCGGGCGCTGGTCCGGCGCTTCCAGAAGATCGACGTCAACGAGCCGTCGCTGGACGATTCGGTGAAGATCCTGATGGGCCTCAAGCCCTATTACGAGGACCATCACCGCGTCCGCTACACCAACGACGCGATCAAGGCGGCGGTCGAACTCTCGGCCCGCTACATCAACGACCGCAAACTGCCCGACAAGGCGATCGACGTCATCGACGAGTCCGGCGCCGCCCAGATGCTGGTGCCCGAGAACCGGCGGAAGAAGACGATCGCCGTCCGCGACGTCGAGGCGGTGGTCGCGAAGATCGCCCGCATCCCGCCCAAGACCGTCTCGCGCGACGACGGCGTCGTGCTGCGCACCCTGGAGCGCGACCTGAAGACGCTGGTGTTCGGCCAGGACAAGGCAATCGAGGCGCTGGCGGCGGCGATCAAGCTGGCCCGTGCCGGCCTGCGCGAGCCGGAAAAGCCGATCGGCTCCTACCTCTTCTCGGGCCCGACCGGGGTCGGCAAGACCGAGGTCGCGCGCCAGCTCGCCCGCGTGCTCGGCATCGAGATGAAGCGCTTCGACATGTCGGAATACATGGAGCGCCATACGGTCTCGCGCCTGATCGGCGCCCCGCCCGGCTATGTCGGCTTCGACCAGGGCGGCCTCCTGACCGACGCCATCGACCAGCACCCCCACTGCGTCCTGCTGCTGGACGAGATCGAGAAGGCGCATCCCGATCTCTTCAACATCCTGCTGCAGGTGATGGATTACGGGAAGCTGACCGACCACAACGGCAAGAACGTCGACTTCCGCAACGTCATCATCATCATGACGACGAACGCGGGCGCGGCCGACATGGCCAAGGCGGCGATCGGCTTCGGTTCGGGCGTGCGCGAGGGCGACGACGAGGAGGCGATCAAGCGCCTCTTCACGCCGGAGTTCCGCAACCGCCTCGACGCGACCATCGGCTTCCAGCATCTGACGCAGGAGATCATCGCCCAGGTCGTGGACAAGTTCGTCGCCCAGCTCGAGGCGCAACTCGGCGACCGCCAGGTCGCCATCGAGCTCGACGACGAGGCGCGGAAGTGGCTGGCGGCCAAGGGCTATGACCGGCTCTACGGTGCCCGGCCGCTCGGCCGCGTCATCCAGGACCACATCAAAAAGCCGCTTGCGGACGAACTGCTGTTCGGCCGCCTCGCCAAGGGCGGCACGGTCCGGGTCGGCGTCGCCGACGGCAAGCTGACCTTCACCTACCCCGACGAGCCCAAGCGTGGCGACCCCAAGGATGGCGGCGGCCCGGCCAAGGAGCCGGAACTGGTCGAGACGCGCTGAACACGCCGTCCTCCGCACGACCGTCGGCCGGGACCAGAGTCCCGGCCGATCTCGTCGCGGCCGCCCGCACCGCCTTCCCCGACCTCGATCCCGGCCCGCCGCGGCTGCTGGCCGGCGGCGGCGCCTCCATCGTCCTCGAGTTCGGGCAGCGCATCGTGCGCATTCCCCACCATCCCTTCGTGGCCGATCGGTTCCGGGTCGCGGCCGCCGTCGCGGCGCTGGTCGCCGGGCGGCTGCCGGTCGCGGTCCCCCGCCCGGTCGCCGGGGGACCGCCGGCGATGGAATGCCATGTCCGGCTGCCGGGCCGCCGGCCGCAACCGGCCGAGGCCGGGCCATCCCTGGCCGCCGATCTGGCCGCGTCCCTGGCCGCGCTGCATGCGGTGCCGCTGGCCGACGCCCGGGCCGCGGGCGTCGTGCCCGATTTCTGGGCGGGCTTTCTCGAACTTGCCGAGCGCGAACTGCCACCGGAGGCGCGCGATACCGGGATGCGGACGGCCTTCGCGCTTGCCCGCGACGGTGCCGAGGCGCTGCCCGCGGTCCTCGTCCATCACGATCTGCATCCCGCGAACATGCTGGTCGACGGGGCGCCGGCCCGCCTCGTCGGCATCATCGACTTCGCCGACGTGACGATCGCCGACCCGCACTGGGATTTCCGCCATCTCGGCGACATGGGCGCCGGGTTCCTCGAGGCGGTGGTCACGGCCTATGAGGCCGGCACGGGACGCCGTCTGTCGCGCGCGCGGATCGGGCGGCTGGCGGATTCGCGCCGCGGGATCGACCGGGCCAAGGCGATGCTGCTGCGGCGCCATGCCCGGATCGACGGTTGCGCGGCGGCTCCCGCCTGCCCATCCTGAGGGCGGCTCAGGACGACGGGGACGGAATTCGAGGATGACGGCAGGCAGAGGCGACGCGGCCGCCGGGCACGGCGGCCGCGACCGGCGGGTGCTGCTCGGCATCCTCTTCATGTGCATCTCGGCCATGATCTTCCCGTTCATGAACGGGCTGGTGCAGATCCTCAGCCGCGACTATCCGTCCGAGCAGATCATCTGGGCGCGCACCGCCTCGCACCTGCTGGTCGCGCTGCTGTGGCTGCTGCCGAGCCAGGGCTTCGCCGCCCTGCGGACGCGGCGGCCGGCGCTGCAGATCCTGGGCTCCATCTGCCTGATCACCTCGACGGCGCTGTTCTTCTTCGGGGTGAAGAGCATTCCGCTCGCCAAGGCGGCGGCGATCAGCTTCACCGCGCCCTTCTTCGTCGCGCTGCTCGCCTGGGCGTTCCTGGGCGAGCGCATCCGCGGCCCGCGCCTCGCCGCGGTCGCGATCGGCTTCGCCGGCGTGCTGATCGTGATCCGGCCGGGGCTGGAGGTGGTGCAGTGGGCTTCCATCCTGATCGTCGTCAGCGCCGCCTGCTATGCCGTCTACCAGATCGTCGCCCGGCGCGTGGCGGGGCACGACCGGCCGGAGACCTCGGTCATGTATTCGGCCCTGGTCGGCACCATCGTCATGTCGGCGATCGTGCCCTGGGTGTGGGTGACGCCGAAGACGCCTCTCGATGCCGGCCTCATGCTGGCGCTCGGCGTGCTGGGCGCCAGCGGCCACTATTGCGTCGTCCGCTCGCTCGCCTATGCCGAGGCGAACATCGTCTCACCCTTCCAGTACGCCCAGATCATCGGCTCGGTCGCCATCGGCTGGGCGATCGCCGGACTCCTGCCCGACATCTACACCTGGATCGGCGCGGCCGTGATCTGCAGTGCCGGCATCTACATCGCCCTCACCCAGACCCGCCGCACCCCCGCCGCCTCGGCCGTCTTCACCGAGCGGCCGGTGCGGCCGGAGTGATCACGCGTTGCCGATGCTGTCTGTGAGCGCCCGATCGAGAATGTCGAGCCCGAGGTCGATCTCCGGGCGGGTCGCGACCAGCGGCGGGGCGAGCTTGAGGACGGTCCCGCTGGCGGGGTCGCGGGCGGCGCCGGACTGGGTGATCTGCAGTCCGAGCTCGTAGCAGCGGCGGACGACCGCCGGCCCCAGCGCCGTCGCCGGCCGTTTCGAGGCGCGGTCCTCCACCAGTTCGATGCCGGCGAGGAGGCCGAGGCCGCGCACGTCGCCGATCACCTCGTGGCGCTGCTGCAGGGCGCGCAGGCCGTCCAGGAAATAGGCGCCGTCCGCCTTGGCCTTCTCGACCAGCCGTTCGGCTTCCATCAGGCGCAGGATCGCGAGCGCGACGCGGGCCGGGAAGGGGTCGGAGACGTGCGAGGTGTAGAAGTGGAAGCCCTTGGCATGGATGTCCGCTTCGATCGCGGCGCTCGTCACCGTGGCGGCGAGCGGCAGGCCGCCGCCGAGCGACTTCGACAGGGTCAGGATGTCCGGTACGACGCCCTGCTGCTCGAAGACGAACTGCGAGCCGAGCCGGCCGAAGGCGGTCTGCGCCTCGTCGAAGATCAGCAGCAGGCCGCGGCGGTCGCAATGCTCGCGCAGGCGGCGCATGTAGTCCGCCGTCGGCACCACGATGCCGCCCGCCGCCAGCACCGGCTCGCACATCACGGCGGCATAGGCGCCGACCGACTGCATATCGGCCATCTCGAAGCCGACATCGAGGCAGGTGGTGTCGCAGGTGCCGGCGCAGTGGCGGATCGGGCAGCGATAGCCGTTGGGCGGCGGCAGGGCCATGGTGCCGGGCATCGCCGGGCCGTAGCCCTTGCGGGCGCCGGAATAGGTGCTGGCGTTGGAGGCCGCCGTCATGCCGTGCCAGGAATGGCCCATGGCGATGACCTCGAAGCCGCCGGTCGCGAGCTTGGCGATGCGGATCGCCGCCTCGTTCGACTCGCTGCCGGTCGACAGGAACATCGCCTTCTGCAGGGTCGGCGGCAGCAGCCGGGCGAGTTCGACCGCCAGTTCGACCACGGCCGGCGACAGCATGTTGGAATAGAGGTGCAGCGGTTCCGCCGCCGCCTCGTGCATGGCTGCGACCACGGCGGGGTGATTGTGCCCCAGCGTCGCGCACATCTGCCCCGACGCGAAGTCGAGGATCGCGCGGCCCTCGGCGTCATAGACATAGACGCCCTTCGCGCGGGTGATCATGCCCGGCAGGAAGCCCTTGGCCGTGTAGCGGATGAGGTGGTCCGCGACGTCGGCGCTCCAGGCGCCGTGGGGGGCCTCGGGCGTCACTTGGCGACCCGCTTCTTCGGCGCCGGCCGCGTCGCCGTTCCCTTCACGAGGTCGACCTTCACGCCGTAGTCGCGGAGTGCCGCCTTGGGGCTGACGAAGCCTTCGCGGACATCGGCCAGCACGCGCTCGGGGTCGCGCTTGGCGGGATCGCCGAAGCCGCCGGCGCCGGCCTCGCGGACGGTGAGGCGGGCGCCGGCCGGCAGCTCGACGCGGGCCTTGGCGTTGATCGGTTGGCCGTCGATCGCATGCATGCGCATCGCCCCGTCGCCGCCCTTGAAGAGGCCGCGGGCGGGGAACTGGGTGCGGTTGCCCATGCCGAGCAGGGTCATCGGGCCGCCCGAGTCGTTGCGGACTACCACCTCCTGGCCGAGGCCGCCGCGCCAGGCGCCGGCGCCGCCGCTGTCGGTCAGCAGCTCCTTGCGCTCGATGGTGGTGCTGGTGATCGTCTCCCAGATCTCGACCGGGACGACCGCCATGTTGGAGGGATGCGGCACGGTCGGCGCACCGTCGGTGCCGTCGAGCGCGCCATAGCCGCCGGCGGCGAAGTAGATGGTCGAGACGCCGCGGCCGTTGCGGTGCCGGCCCTGGAAGGTGACGAGGTTCATCATGCCGGAATCGGCCTGCACCCGGTCGGGCGCGGCCTTCGCCAGCGCGCCATAGATCAGCGGCACGACGAAGTGCCCCATGGCGTGCCGGCCGCCGGTGGCAAACGGGTGCTGGGCGTCGAGGATGCAGCCCTTGGGCGCCTCGACGGTGATCGGCGCGGCCATGCCGCCATTGTTCGGGATCGACGGCAGGGTCAGCGTCTTCACCGAATAGAGCGACATGGCGCGCGTGTAGCAGAAGGGCACGTTGATGCCGGCGCGCACGCAGGGGCCCGTGCCGTCGAAGTCGAAATGCACCCGGTCGCCGTCGATGTCGATGCGCACGGCGAAGCGGATCGGCCCGTCCAGCCCTTCGAGGTCGATGCGGTTGCGGTAGGTGCCGGGCTTCAGGCTGGTGCGGATGCGATCACGCATCGCGCGCTCGGCATGCGCGCGGATGGCGCGCGACAGCGGGCCCAGATCCTCGATGCCGTACTCGTCCATGAACTCCAGCACCTGGCGGCCGCCGACCTCGTTGCAGGCGACGTTGGCCATCAGGTCGCCGACCACCTGCTCGGGCACGCGCACGTTGGTGCGGATGATCTCGATCAGGCGCTCGTCGACACGGCCGGCCTCGGCCAGCTTGCAGATCGGGAAGCGCAGGCCTTCGTGATAGATCTCGGTCGCCGACGAGCCGAAGCCGATGCCGCCGATGTCCGGCAGGTGGGTGATGCTCATCGTGTAGGCGACGATGCGGCCCTTGCGGAAAACGGGCCGCAGCAGGGTCACGTCGAAGAGGTGGCCGGTGCCGAGCCACGGATCGTTGGTGAAGATGACGTCGCCCGGCCGCAGCGTCTCCGGCGGGAAGCGCTCCAGCATGTGGCGCGCGGTGACGGGCGCGCTGGCGATGAAGATCGGCACGCTCATCGTGCCCTGGGCGATCGAGTTCGCCTCGGCGTCGAGGACGACGCAGGAGAGGTCGTAGCTCTCCGACACGATGGTCGAGAAGGAACTGCGCACCAGCGTCGAGACGATCTCGTCGGTGATGGAGATCAGCCGGTCCCAGAGGATGCCGAGGCTGACGGCGTCGAAGGCGTCCTTGCTGCGCTTGGCCATGACGAGCCCTCCCTACCGCGCCAGCTCGGCGACGAGATTGTAGTGGCGGTCGACCTCCGCCCGGTCGCCCTTGCCGATGATGCAGGTCGACTCCCGCTCCTCGACGACGCAGGGGCCGCTGATGCGGGTGCCGGGCGCCAGCTTGTAGCGGTCGTAGACCGGCACCTCGGCATAGTCGCCGTCCTCGCTGAGATAGATCCGGCGCTTGCCCTTGAGGGCCGCCTTCGCATTGCCCGAGGGCGGGTCGCCCAGGCTGTAGCCGGAGGTGAAGTCCGGCGCCGGGCCGGCCGCTTCGACCTTCCAGTTGATGATCTCGATCGGCTCCTCGAGGAAGCTGACGAGGTAGGTCTCGGCATAGGCGGCGGCGAAGAGGCGGGGCAGGTCGGCGAAGAGGGCGGCGAGGTCGCCCGTTGCGAGGTCGGCCGATTGCGGCAGCGTCACCTCGATATCGTGCCCCTGGCCCTGGTAGCGCATGTCGAGGCGCAGGGTGACCCGCACGTCGGTCTCGGCAACCCCGGCGCGGGTGAGGAAGCCCGAGGCCTCGGCGACGAGGCGGCCGAACGTCTCGGCGAAGCCGGCCGCGTCGAGGTCGGCGACATGGACGCGACGGGAGCGGGCGACCTCGAAGGAGAGCGGGCTCGCCAGCAGGCCGAGCGCCGACATGACGCCCGCGCCGACCGGGAAGATCACGCGCGGGATCTTGAGCTTGCGGGCGATCGCCATGGCGTGGACGGGGCCGGAGCCGCCGAAGGCAACCATGCTGGCGCCGCGATAGTCGAAGCCGCGCTCGGAGGCGTGGATGCGGAAGGCGCGCGCCACGTCCTCGTTGATGACCTCGTGGATGCCCCAGGCGGCCCGCGCGAGCGACAGCTTGAGAGGCTTGGCGACGGCCTCGCGGATCGCGCCCTCGGCCGCCTTGCGGTCGAGGCGCATGGCGCCGCCGAGGAAGAAGCCGGCATCGAGGAAGCCGAGCACGAGGTTGGCGTCGGTCAGGGTCGCGCCGGTGCCGCCGCGGCCGTAGCAGGCGGGGCCGGGATCGGCGCTGGCGCTCTTCGGCCCGACCCGCAGCAGGCCGCGATCGTCGACCCCGGCGAGGCTGCCGCCGCCGGCACCGATCTCGATCATGTCGATGACCGGGATGCGCACCGGCAGGCCGCTGCCGCGCTTGAACTCGTGAACGCGCGCGACCTCCATCATGTACTTCTTGAGCGGCTGGCCGTTGCGGATCAGCGCGCCCTTGGCGGTGGTCCCACCCATGTCGAAGGCAAGCACGTTGTCGAGCGCGAGGTTGCGGCCGTGGTGGGCCGACATCAGGGCGCCGGCGGCCGGGCCGGATTCCAGCGCGCGGACCGGATAGCGCCGGGCCGTCTCCGTCGTCACGGTGCCGCCGCTCGAGGTCATGATGTAGACGCGGCCGCGGAAGCCCTGGCCGGCCAGCCCGTCCTCCAGCCGCCGCAGGTAGCGGTCGAACATCGGCTGGGTGAAGGCGTTGACGGTCGTCGTCGTCCAGCGCTCGAACTCGCGCATGTTGGGGAAGACGTCGGCCGAGGTCGAGACGTAGAGGTCGGGGAACTCCTTGGCGACGAGCTTGGCCACCGCCTGCTCGTGGGCGGGGTTGGCGTAGGAATGCAGCAGGCAGACGGCGAGCGCCTCGATGCCCTGGTCCTTCAGCCCCGCGACGGCGGTGCGGACGGATGCGCGGTCGAGCCGGCGCTCGACCTTGCCGTCGGGCCGCATCCGCTCGTCGATCTCCGCCCGCAGGCGGCGCGGCACGATCGGCGGCGGGAAGCGCAGCCGGAGGTCGTAGAGGTCGTACCGGCTCTCGTAGCCCATATCGAGGATGTCGCGGAAGCCGGCTGTCACCAGCATGCCGGTGACCGCGCCGCGGCGCTCGATCACCGCGTTGGTGACCAGCGTCGTGCCGTGGACGACGTCGTGCACGCGGTCGATGGCGACACCGCTGTGCGCCAGCATCGTCGCCACGCCTTCCAGCACCGCGGCCGAAGGGTCGCGCGGCGTCGTCAGCTGCTTGTGGATCGCCATCCGGCCGCCTGCGGCGTCGAAGAGGGCGAAGTCGGTGAAGGTGCCCCCGATATCGACACCGATGCGATACATGCCGGCCGTTCCCCCGTCGTTTTCGTGCCTCGTCGGAGCCTAGCTTGCAAGCCGCGCGCCCGGCAACGGCGGCTCGTGGCTCAGAGGCGCCCGACGGCAAGATGCAGGGCGAGGCCCGCGACCGTCGCGATGCCCAAGGTGCGGACGACGCCGAGGCGCAGCCGGAAGAGGCAGGCCGCGGCGAGCACGGCGATGGCGGCGGCGAGCGGGTCGAGGCTGGACAGCGCCGGCAGGTCGATCGCGAAGGGCCCGGCGCGATGCTCGCGTACCTCGGTGAAGAGGACGCGCAGCCCGAACCACAGCGCCAGGTTGGCGATGACGCCGACGACCGCGGCGGTCACCGCGGCGAGGGCTCCGGTGAGCTTACGATTGCCGTGCAGCCGCTCGACGGCGGGAGCGCCCAGGAAGATGAACGCAAAGCAGGGGGCGAAGGTCACCCAGAGCGTGATCGCCGTCCCCAGCAGGCCACCGCCGATGCCGCCCTCGCGATAGCCGGCGAGGAAGCCGACGAACTGGAGCACCAGGATGAGCGGGCCGGGCGTCGTCTCCGCGAGGCCGAGGCCGGCCAGCATCTCGGCTGCGGACAGCCAGCGATAGATTTCGACCGCCTCCTGCGCGACATAGGCGAGCACGGCATAGGCGCCGCCGAAGGTGACGACGGCCATGGTCGAAAAGAACCACGCGATGTCGGCATAGGTGCCGGCACCGGCGGCCGCCAGCGCGGCGACCGGCAGCAGCCAGAGCACCAGTGCGGTCCACCCCGCACGACGGGCGGCCGCTGCCAGGCGCACGGGCCGGCCCGGGTCGGCCGCCAGTGCCGCGTCGAGGCCGGTTGGCGTGTCGCCGCCGCCGGCCGTTCCGTGGCCCCCGGCGGCGAAGGCGGCGGGAGCAAGGAAGCCGACGAGCGCGGCCGCCAGGACCACCAGGGGGAACGGTACGCCCATGACATAGAGGGCGAGAAAGGCGAGCGTCGCCAATGCCCAGGCCGCCCGGCCCTTGAGCGCGCGCCGGGCGACGCGCAGCAGTGCCTCGACCACCAGGACCAGGACGGCCGCCTTGAGGCCGAAGAACAGGGCGGCGATCGTCGGCACCGAACCCAGCGTCGCGTAGATGACGGACAGCGCCAACATGACGAGCGCACCCGGCAGCACGAAGAGGATGCCGGCGGCGAGCCCGCCGCGGACGCCGTGCATCAGCCAGCCGAGATAGGTGGCGAGCTGCTGCGCCTCCGGCCCGGGCAGGAGGGTGCAGAAGTTGAGCGCGTGCAGGAAGCGCCGGTCGGAGATCCAGCGGTGTTCGTCGACGACGGCGCGGTGCAGCATCGCGATCTGCGCGGCCGGGCCGCCGAAGGACAGCAGCCCGATGCGCAGCCAGACCCGCAGAGCCTCGCGGAATGTGGGGATCGCGACCGTCACGGGGTCACCCGTGCAGCGGCCGCCGGCCAGTCATGCGTCTCTCCGGTCGCGTCGCGGGCCCAGCGGTAGAATGCGTCGTAGAGGCCCATGGAGGCGTCGAGCTGACCGAGGTCGTCGCGGTACATCCGCGACAGCCCGAGGGAGGCGGCGAGCAGTCCTGCCGACTGCGGGGCGAGATCGAGCCGATCGGTGTCGGCACCGCGGACGATGAGCGCCAGCCGTTCGAGGGGTTCCGAAGCGAGCCCGAACTCGGCCAGCATGACGTCGAACGTGCAGGCTTCGCCGCGGTGGCTCCAGAAGGTGTCGGGAATGTCGAAGGGCGCCGCGCCGAACCGGTCGGCGACGGCGGCGACTTCCGACGCGGAGACGAAGAGGAACACCGCCCGCGGGTCGACGAAGCGGCGGATCAGCCAGGGGCAGGCGATGCGGTCGATCTTGGGCCGGGCGCGGGTGACCCAGACGGTGCGGCCCTCGGCATCCGGTGGCGGCAACGCATCGGGCCGGACGAGCAGACCCCCGGCCTGCGCCCAGGCCTCGAAGCCGCCGTCGAGCGTCTCGGCGCGGGCTCCGGCGTGGCGTAGCCAGGCGGCTACTCCCTGGCTCAGCTTGAGGCCGCGCTGGCAGACGACGGCGACTGCGCGGCCACGGCAGGTTTCCGCCCACCGGGCGACGTCGCGATGGCTGCGGCGTCGGGCACCGGGCAGCATGCGCGGGTCGGCTGCATGATCCTCGTCGATGCGGACATCGACGATCTCCGGCGCGTCGGGCGTTCCGACGAGGCGGGCCAACTGGGCAACAGTGATGGATTCGGGGCCGGGCATGGGCGTCTTTTCCTTCCGGTCGGGAAGTTGACAGACGCGATACCTCGGCCGAGGCCTCACGGGGCGATCGCGGAAAGGCCCCCTTGGAGCGGAGGATGCGGCGATCCGCGACGAGCTGTCAATTGCCCCGTTCGGGCGACAGTACGCCCGGGTGGGTACCCACCAGCTCCGCCGCCACGGTCGCAAGCGTGCGCACGAAGTTCTGCGCGACCGGCGTCAGGGGGCGGAGGCGCGAGGACAGGGCGTTGAGGCTCAGCCGGATCTCGGGCTCCAGCGGCACGACCACCAGCTCCGGCAGGTACTCGCCGAAGGGGAACAGGGAATCCACCAAGGCCACGCCGACCCGGTTGCGGACCAGCGAGGCGGCGAAGAACGCCTGGTTGGTCAGGACCGTCTGCTCCATCGCGACGCCGCAGTCCCGGAAGGTCTCGCGGATGCGGTCGCCGGTGGGTGCGCCGGGATGGAAGGTGATGATGCGCTCCTGCGCGAGGTCGTTCGGCGTCACCTGCGGCCGGTCGGCGAGGGGGTGGTCCGGCGGCAGGATGCACACGACCCGCCCGTGGCAGAGTCGGGCGGCGACGACCAGCGTGTCGTCGGGGATTGCCTGGACCAGCGCCAGGTCGGCGCGGTTGCTGCGCACCCGCTCGATGATCTCGGGCGTCGGCATGACGACGGCGTCGAAGCGCACGCCCGGGTTCTCGGCGCCGAAGCGGCTCATCGCCGCCGGCAGCAGCAGCGTGCCCAGGACCGGCGCGGACGCGATCCGCACCTCGCCCGCCCGGCCCTCGCGCAGTTCGGCGGCGCGCTGCCGGAAGCTCGCCATGTCGCCGAAGATCCGCTCGATCTCGGGAAACAGGTCCTGCGCCTCGCGCGTCGTGTGCAGCCGGCCGTTGGCGCGGCTGAACAGGGACATGCCGAGATCCTGCTCGATCGCGCCCAGGATCTTGCTGGCCGCCGGCTGGGACATGCCCAGGCGGCGGGCGGTCTCGCTGACCGAGCCGGTCCGGATCATCGTCCGCAGCACTTCCAACTGGCGCACGTTCATGTCCGTGACAGGATCATGAATCGCAACGCCCGGCAAATCGCGATCAGCGGGGCACCGTCTTCTGTCCGAAGCGCGAGACGATCAGCAGCGCCACGAGCACGAGCGCGATCTGCAGCACCGAGACGGCCGCCACCGTCGGGTCGATCTCGTTCTGGATGTTGTCGAACATCTGCTTGGGCAGGGTCTTGGTCGTGCCGCTGAGGAAGAGCGCCACCACCACCTCGTCGAACGAGGAGAGGAAGGCGAGCACCGCCGCCGAGACGAGGCCCGGACGCACGAGCGGCAGGGTCACCCGGACGATGGCGCCGACCCGCCCGACCCCGAGGCTCATCGCCGCCTGCTCCAGGGCCGGATCGACCGTGCGCAGCGCCGCCGACATCACCGCCAGCACGAACGGGATCGCGAGCACCGCGTGGGCGAGGATCAGCCCGGCCTCGCTGCTCGTCAGGTGCAGCCGCGCGAACAGGCCATAGATGGCGATGGCGATGATGATGTGCGGCACGATCATCGGTCCGCTGCCCAGCCGCTCCACGAGCACCCGGCCGCGGTAGCGCCCCCGCACGACGCTGTAGGCCATCGCGGTGCCGAGGACGAGCGCCAGGACCGTGGCGCCCGACGCCACCCGCAGGCTGACGAAGGTCGCCTCGATCCAGGTCGGATCGTCGAGGTAGCGGCGATACCATTGCAGCGACCAGCCGGGGGGTGGAAACTGCAGGTAGCGGGCGGAACTGAACGAGATCGGCACGATGATGAGGAGCGGCAGCAGCAGCAGGGCGAAGACGGCCAGGGCATAGCCGCGCAGCAGCCGCCGCAGCCAGGGGCGCATGGAATGCGGCTCAGCCACGGGGCGCCTGCACACGGTTCGAGGCGGCCTGGACCGCGAGGGTGGCGACGAGCAGGACCACGGACAGGGCACTGGCGAAGCGCCAGTCGAGCAGCGCCTGCACCTGGTTCTCGATGACGTTGGCGATCATCACGATGCGGCCGCCGCCCAGCAGCGCCGGCGTGATGTAGAAGCCGAGCGAGATGATGAAGACGAGGGTCGCCCCGGCCAGAACGCCGGGCCAGGTCAGCGGCAGGTAGACCCGCGTGAATGTCTGCCAGCCGCTGGCGCCGAGCCCGTCGGCGGCGCGCAGCAGCTCGCGGTCGACCCTGACCATCACCGAATAGACCGGCAAGATGAACATCGGCAGCAGGACGTGGGCCATGGCGACGATCACGCTCGGCAGGTTGTACATGAGGGCCAGCGGCCGATCGGTGAGCCCCCAGTCCATCAGCGTCCGGTTGATGATGCCGCTGCGGCCGAGCAGGACCATCCAGGCATAGGTGCGGACCAGCACGCTGGTCAGCATCGGGATCATGATGCAGGCGAAGCCCAGCGCGGCCCAGCCGCGCGACAGGGTGGTCAGGACATAGGCAACCGGGTAGCCCAGCAGCGCGCAGGCGACCGTGACGATGGCGGCGATCTCGAACGTGTCGAGGAAGACCCGGAGGTAGAGCCCGTCGGTGAGGGCCTTCTCATATGCGGCGAGAGAGCCCCCCTCGACCGACATCAGCATCAGCCGCAGGACCGGGCCGACGAACAGCAGCATCAGGAACAGGATCGCTGGCAGCCCCAGCACGAACGGGCCCTCGAGGCGAAGCCACCGCGGGCGCCGCGGCTCAGCCGGGGATGACATGGACGTCCTCGGCGGGCCAGCCGATCGTGACGCGCTCGCCGGGCGAGACGCGCCCGACGGGAACGGTCGCCAGCGACCACACGGCAATCAGGCTGTGTCCGCCGTCGCGCAGCAGGTACTTCTGGTTCTGGCCGAGATAGGCAACCTCCTCGACCGTCACCGCGCGCCGGTTGTCGGCCGTCTCGCCGTCCGCGAGCAGCCGCACATTCTCCGGCCGGACGATTGCCGCTACCGGGCCGCCCGTGGGCGCGGCGGTGGTGGTGAGCGTCGTTCCGTCGTCGAGGCGAAGGGTCGTCCGGTCGCCCTCCCTGCCGGCGACCGCGCCGCGCCAGAGGTTGGATTCGCCGATGAAGCCGGCCGCGAACACGGTGCGCGGGCGGGCATAGATCTCGTGCGGGGCGCCCAGCTGCTCGATCGCGCCACCGTTCATCACGGCGATCCGGTCGGACATCAGGAGCGCCTCCTCCTGGTCGTGCGTGACGAAGATGGCGGTCAGGCCGAGCCGGCGCTGGAGGCGCCGGACCTCCTCCTGCAGCTGCTGGCGCAGCCGCCGGTCGAGCGCTCCGAAGGGCTCGTCGAGCAGGAGCAGCCCCGGATCGAAGACGATGGCGCGGGCGAGCGCGACGCGCTGCTGCTGGCCCCCGGACAGCTGCGAGGGCATCCGTGCCTGATAGCCGTCCAGCTCGACGAGGGCCAGGGCCGCCTGCACGCGATGGGCGATCTCGGCCTTCGCGACCCGGCGGACCGCCAGCGGGAAGGCGACGTTGCGCTCGACCGTGAGGTGCGGGAACAGCGCGTAGTTCTGGAACACCATGCCGATGTTCCGCCGGCCCGGCGGCGTGTGGGTGACGTCGACCGGCCCGATCCGCACCGTTCCGCGATCGGGATGCTCGAAGCCGGCGATGATCTTCAGCAGCGTGGTCTTGCCCGACCCGGACGGGCCGAGCAGGGTGAGGAACTCACCCTGCTCGACCGCCAGATCGACCCCGCCGATGGCGACCACCGTGCCGAAGCGCTTCTCGATGCCGGCCAGGTGCAGCGGCTGCGACAGGCTGGTCGATGCCATGTCAGCGCGCGAGCAGCCAGCGCGCGAAGCGCTCCTCGACGGCGCCGCCGTTGGCGGCCCACCATTCGTCGTTGGTCCAGCCGACCTTGGGCAGGTTCACGGGCGAGGTCGGAAAGTACCGGTGCGATTCCGCGCGCACATAGTCCCAGGACTTGGGATGCGTGCCGGGATAGCCGACCTGCTCGGCGTAGGCCGCCTGCAGCTTCGGATCGTTCATCACCGCCAGCATCTTCTGGCCCCAGTAGGCGTGGGGTGTCCCCTTGACGACGCCGAACGTGCCGATCTTGACCATGGAACCCGTCCAGGCCGTGTCGATGCCGCTCGCCGGGTCGCGCTGCAGCTTGTAGAAGCGGCCGTTCCAGCCGCTGGTCATCACCACTTCGCGATCGATCAGGAGCTGCGCCGGCTGTTGCCCGGTCGTCCACCAGACCGCGATGTGGGGCTTGATCTCGTCGAGCTTCCGGAAGGCGCGGTCGAGATCCAGCGGATAGAGCTTGTCCACCGGGACACCGTCGGCCTGCAGGGCGAACTCCAGCGTGTCGATGGCGCGTCCGCGCAGCGAGCGCGGCCCTGGGAAGTTCTTCACGTCCCAGAAGTCGACCCAGCTCTGCGGATACTTGCCGTTCTTGAAGGCGTCCTTGCGATAGGCCAGCGTCGTCGAATAGATGCCGCGTGCCAGGGTCACCTTGCGCTGGCCGACGGCGCCCGGCAGCGCATCCATGTCGACGATCTTGCGGTCGATCGGCTCGAACAGGCCGAGCTTCTCGGCCCGGATCGCATCCTCGCCGCCGACCTCGGAGATCGTCCATTCGATGTTGCCGGACTCGACCATCGCCCGCAGCTTGGCGAGGCTGACCGGCCCGCTTTCCACGACCTTGATGCCGTAGAGCCGTTCGAACTCGGCGTAGTAGACCTTGCGGGTCGCGACCAGCGTATCGCCGATCGAGGCGTTGACCACGATCTGGCGGGGCTTCGGCGGCTCCTGGGCGCGGCTTCCGCCGGAGATCATTGCGGCCGTCAGCGACAGGCCTGCGATCCAGCGGCCGGCGTCGCGCCGGCTGATGCGCTTGCTCTCGGTCATGGCGTTCTCCCTGTTGATGCTTTCGGTGCCTGTGCCGGGCCGGACGTCGCCGCGACCATCGCCACATCGACGGCGATGGCGGCATCGGCGGTGACGATGACGGGGTTGAGGTCGAGTTCGGCCAGCGTCGGTCCCATGGCGGCGCCCAGCCGCCCGACCGCCACCAGGAGCGCGACGAGGCGGTCGCGTGCCAGCGTCCGGCCGCGATAGCCTTCGAGGATCCCCTTGCGATCGAGCCGCGAGACCATGGCATCGGCAAGGTCGGTGTCGAGGGGCGCCATCTCGACGACCGGGGGCCCCATGGCCTCGGCGTAGATCCCGCCGAAGCCGAGGAGCACGGCGGTGCCCACCGCAGGATCGCTCTTGAGGCCGACGATGAGTTCGAGCCCGCCCCGGACCATCGCCTGCGCCCGGAACCGGACGATGCCGGGCGCGCGTGCTGCCATCGCCGCCGCCGCATCGCGCAGCCCATCGGCGTCCACGATGTCGAGCGCCACGAGCCCGGCCTCCGACTTGTGCAGGCGGCCGGGCACTTCGCCCTTGAGCGCGACCGGGAAGGCGATGCCGCCTGCGAGCGCGAACAGCGCATCCGGATCGGCCGCGGCGATTTCCGGCACGAAGGGCACCGCGTATCGGGCCAGCAGGCGACGGGCCGCCTCGTCGTCGACCGGCCCCGGCGGCAGGTCCACCGCGCCGGGCGGGACGGCGTCCGGCGTGTTGCCGGACTGCACGTCACCGGACTGCACGTCACCGGGCGGCAGGTCACCGACGTCGTAGAAGGCGCGGAGCGCGCTCAGCGCCGTGTGCGGTTCCCGGCAGGTCAGGACGCCGGCCCGGCGGAGATCCGCCAGCACCGGCTCGACCATGGGCCCGGCCTGCCAGCAGACGAGATGCGGCTTGGCGGCGCTGCGCACGAATTCCGGCAGCACCGGGACGATGTCCTCCATGTAGCTGAACAGCGTCTCGGCATAGATGGTGGCCCCGACATCCGGCTCGGCATCGAGGATCTCGAGCGTGCGGACCACGTCGAGATAGCCGGCGCGGGGCCGCCCGCGCCCGCCGGCATCGATCGGGTTGGCCGGGTTCTGCTGGTTGGTCTCGGCCCGGATGCGCGCGACCGTCGCGGGCGAGAAGCTGGCAGCCCGCAGGCCGTGGTCGACGATGCGATCGCCGAGCGCGGCGGCATAGCCGCCCGACAGCGAGCAGGCCGCGAGCCCGGTGCCGGGCTGCGGACGATGGCGTGCGAGAAGCATGCCCGCGACCAGCAGGTCGTCGATATCGTCGACCGTGACGATGCCGTTGCGCCGATAGGCGGCGTCCTTGACCTGGCGGTCGCCGACGATGCGGCCGCTGTGCGACTGCGCCGCCGCCGCACCGGCGACGGAGCGTCCGGGCTGGAGCAGCAGGACTGGCTTGCCGCGCGCCTGCGCCAGCCGCCCCATCGCCAGCAGCGCGCCATAGTCGGCGACGCTCTCGGCATAGATGCCGATGACGCTGGTCGCGGGATCGTCGACGAGGAAGCGCAGGTAGTCCGGCGTCGCGAGGTCGAACTCGCCGCCGCTGGAGACGAGGTGGCTGAAGCCGCCCCCGAGGGTCCGTGCCCGCTCGATCAGGGACGAGACGATGCCGCCGCTCTGCGAGACGATCCCGATCGGGCCGCGCGGCAGGCCCGTGTCGTCGACGGCCGTGGAGATGGTCGCCGCCGCCCCGGTCTCGGGCGAGACGATACCGACGCATTGCGGTCCGACGATGCGCGGCCAGCCGCTGTGCGCGAGCGCCCGGATCTCCTGCTCCAGCACATCCGCGCCGGTAGTGCCCTTGGGCACGATGTCACCGACGGCGATGAAGAAGCCCGCACCGCGGCATGCCCGGTAGACGTCGAGCAGCCGATCGGGTCCGACGAAGGCCATGACGATGTCGATCGGTTCGGCAATGTCGCCGATGTCGGCGAAGCAGGGCTGGCCGAAGACGGTCTCGTATTTCGGGTTGACCGGCAGGATGCGGCCGCGGAAGCCGGCCCACATGGTCGCCTGCAGCGAGCGGGCGACGTTGCGCCCGGGATCTTCGCTGGCGCCGATGAAGGCGATGGTCCGCGGATCGAACAGGCGCCTCAGATCGGCCGTCGGCGGTGCAAATGCCTGTTCGAACTGCTCGACTGCCGCTGCCGCCATTCCGCCCGCCACCTCCTCGGCACATGGATGCCGAAGGTTGGGTCCGCGCACGGCGGGGGGTCAAGTAGCGGACTTGTTATGTCCTATTTCCAATCTGGAATACCGCTCGGCTCTTGCAGTGCTGACCAAGTCTCCGTCAAGTAAGCCGGGCCGGCCGGGGTGAAATGCTCACCCCGGCCGGACGACGGGTCAGCTCGTCCAGTACCAGGTGCGGACGTTCCAGTGGTTGGAGCGGTAGTTCACGTTCGCCGCGAAGCCGTCGATGTTGGTCTTGGTGCCTTCGGTCTGCACGTACTGGAAGACGGGCAGGATCGGCAGGTCCTTGCGCACCATCGCCTGGATCTTCTGATAGTTCGCCTTGCGCTTCTCGCGATCGACCAGGCTGACGCTCTCCTTGAAGAGGGCATCGACCTCGGGGTTGGAATATTGCGAGGTGTTCGAGCCGGTGCCGGTCTTCGCCGGAATCGACCAGCTCGCCAAGCGGTCGCTGGCGTCGGGGTCGGATCCGATGGTGTAGACCGAGCCCGCCATCGCGGTGTCGAACTCGCTCTGGCGCCAGTAGGTGCCCCACATGACGGCCGGCGGGAAGTTCTTGATCGACAGCTTGACGCCGATCTGCTGCCAGCTCTGCTGCATGAACTGCTGCGTCTGTTCACGCAGATGGTTGCCGGCCGTGGTCGAGTTCGAGAATTCGAGGCGCACGCCGTTCTTCTCGCGCACGCCGCCGGATCCCGGCTTCCAGCCGGCATCGTCGAGCAGCTTCATCGCGGCCTTGGGGTCGTACTGCTGCTTCGGCAGGTCCGGGTTGAAGGCCCAGGACTGCGGCGGCAGGTAGGTCTCGGAGGGCCGATGGACACCGTAATAGATGTCCCGGATGATCGTTTCCTTGTCGAGGGAGAGGTAGAGCGCCTGCCGGACGGCCGGATCCTTGAAGTAGGGCCGCTCGTTGTTGAGGATGATGCACTCGACGAACGGCATCGGCGAGCGGAACAGCTTGACCGACTTGACCTTGCTCACCTCCTCGTAATTGTCGGGGGTGATGCCCTGGATACCGACCGCATCGACCGCCCCGGTCATGAACTGGGTCTTGAGGACGATCAGATCCGGGATGTACTTGAAGATCAGCCGCTCGATGTACGGGCCTTCGCCGTAATAATTCTCGTTGGCCGCCAGCAGGATGTAGTCGCCCGGGCGGCGCTCGACGAACTTGAAGGGGCCGGTGCCGATCGGCTTCGTCTCGAAGGACGAATTCTTGATGTCCGCGGCCGCGCCGATGATGTGCTTCGGTACGATGTAGGTCCAGGCCATGATCGAGAAATAGGGCGCGTAGAAGCGCTCCAGCTTCCAGCTGATCTCCGTCGGGCTGATGACCTTCAGATCCTTCACCAGCGAGTGCCCGTTGCGGCTGCCGGCCGGGAAGTCCTTGTTCTGGATCAGCTCGATGGTGAACTTGACGTCCTCGGCGGTGAAGGGCTTGCCGTCGTGCCATGTCACGCCGGGGCGCAGCTTCACCTTCCAGGTCAGCCCGTCCTCGGACAGGCCGCCATTGGCGACGGTCGGGATCTCGGCCGCCAGCTCGGGCACCAGGTTGCCCTTGGGGTCGATCGACCACAGCGAGCTGAACAGGTTCATGTGCAGGCCTTCGTCGACCTCGATGCGGCCCCGGAGTGGGTTCATCACGGTCGGTTCCTGCGACAGGCCAATGGTCACCTGGCCCTTGCGGGTGCCCTTCGGCGGCTTGCCCGCCTGGGCCCAGGCAGTCGCGGTACCGGGCAGCGCGGCCGCCAGCCCACTGGCGACGGCGACGCCGAGGAAGTCGCGCCGCGGCAGTAGCAGGCCCTTCGGGGCCGTCGGGGGAACGTCGTGCCTGTTGCTCATATTGACCTCTTTCCTGTTCCGTCGAGGGTCGCGGGCTCCCGCCTTGTCCCTGCGGGTTCGCCGGATCGGTTCGGGGCCCGGCCGTTGATCAGCCGGTCGCCCGCGGTCTCTCCATGTGCCGGTGTTCGCGCTCGCTCAACTTGCCCAGTACCAGTCCCGGATGTTCCAGCAATTGGACCGATAGTTGACGTTGGCCGCGTAGCCGATGAGGTTGACCTTGGTCCCTTCGGTCTGCTGCGGCTGGTAGATCGGCAGCAGCGGCAGGTCGTTGCGGAAGAGTTCCTGGACCTTCAGGTAGTTCTTGCGGCGCTGCTCGCGGTCGACGAGGCCGACGCTCTCCTTGAGCAGCGCGTCGACCTGCGGGTTGGAGTACTGCATCGTGTTGGCGCCGGTTCCGGTCTTCGCCGGGATCGCCCAGCTGCCCAGCCGGTCGCTGGCATCGGGATCGGAGCCGACGCCGAAGGCCGAGCCGACGACGACCGTATCCCACTCGCTCTGACGCCAGTAGGTGCCCCACATGACGGCCGGCGGGAAGTTCTTGATCGCCAGCTTGACGCCGATCTGCTGCCAGCCTTGCTGCACGAACTGCTGCAATTGCTCGCGCAGATGGTTGCCGGCGGTGGTCGAGTTCGAGAATTCCAGCCGCACGCCGTTCTTCTCGCGCACGCCGCCGGCGCCCGGCTTCCAGCCATTGTCGTCGAGCAGCTTGATCGCCGCCTTCGGATCGAACCGGTGTTTCGGCAGGTCCGGGTTGTAGGCCCAGGACTGCTGCGGCAGGTAGGTCTCGGTCGGCCGGTGGGCACCGTAATAGATGTCCCGGATGATCGATTCCTTGTCGAGCGCCAGGTAGAGCGCCTGGCGCACGGCGAGTTCCTGGAACTGCGGGCGCCCGTTGTTCAGCGACAGGCTCTCCAGGAACGGCATCGGCGCCCGGAACAGCTTGACCGTCTTGACCTTGCTCACCTCCTCGAAATTGTCGGGGGTGATGCCCTGGATGCCGACGGCGTCGACCGCGCCCGTCATGAACTGGGTCTTCAGGACGATCAGGTCGGGGATGTACTTGAAGATCAGGCGCTCGACATGGGGGCCGTCGCCGTAGAACTTCTCGTTCGCCTCCAGCAGGATATAGTCTCCCGGGCGCCGCTCGACGAACTTGAAGGGGCCGGTGCCGACCGGCTTGTTGTTGAACGGGGAATCCTTCGGGTCGCCACCGGCGCCGAGGATGTGCTTGGGCACCATCATCGTCCAGGCGAGGATCGAGAAATAGGGCGCAAAGAAGCGCTCCAGCTTCCAGCTGATCTCGGTCGGGCTGATGATCTGGATGTCGCGGACGAGGGCGTGCCCATTCCGGCTCATTGCCGGGAACTTGGGATCCTGGATCAGCTCGATGGTGAACTTGACGTCCTCGGCGGTGAAGGGCTTGCCGTCGTGCCAGGTCACCCCGGGGCGTAGCTTCACCTTCCAGGTCAGGCCGTCCTCGGACAGGCCGCCATTGGCGACGGTCGGGATCTCGGCCGCCAGTTCCGGCACGAGAGTGCCCTTCGTGTCGAGGGACCAGAGCGGGCTGAAGATGTTGAGATGGACGCCGTCGTCGACCTCGATGCGGGCGCGCAGCGGGTTGAAGACCGTCGGCTCCTGCGACAGGCCGACGACGATCTGCCCTTTGCGGGTGCCCTTGGGCGGCTTGGCCGCCTGGGCCCAGGCCGGCCGATGGACCGGCAGGGCGGCGGCGATGCCGCCCGCTGCCGCCATTCCGAGGAAGTGGCGTCGGGGCAGGGCGAGCCGGGAGATGCCTTGCTGCGATCCCGCGCGGGACCGGTCGTCGTCATGTGCAGTCATCCGAACCTCTCCTGCCTTCCGGGCATTGCCCGTCTGGTTGTGAAGCGTCGCGTGGCCCGTATCATCTTCCTCGAAGGTATGCCGGTTGCGTCGTCGGCGGGCGGTCAGCCCGCCGATGCCGGCTGTGCCTCCGGTTGCCAGTCTCCGGCGCTGCGATAGCGTTGGGAAGGGGCAAGTCGCGGCAGGACGGTCTGCCGGCGCCGGCGCTCCTCCTGTTCGGCCGTCAGCCTGGCCAGATATTCGGTCGGCATGTCCATGAAGGGCGTGCGCCGCCTGGCCCAGTGGTGGCAGTCGCCCAGCGTCATGAAGATCTGGTCGTCGGGCCGGGCCGGCCAGTCGGGCACATGCAGCCAGAGCCGCAGCAGGTGCCGGCGGCGCTCGACGTCGTCATGGTCCTCATAGTCGGTACGGCCGTGCATGACGGCGCGGTTGTTGAGGAACTGGATGTCCCCTGCCTCGAAGTTCATGTCGAGGAAGAACTCCTCCGAGCGGGCCTGCGCCTGCAGCACGTCGTAGGCCTCGACCTCCTCGGGCGTCAGCGTCACGCCGCCGAAATGCACGGCATAGCGCAGGCAGCCGGTATCGATGACGCAGGAGATGCGGCCGTCCCGGATGGCGAACACGGGGATGCGGCCGGCGCTCTGCGGCGGCTGGAGGGAATGCTGCGCGTCCATCTCGTGGTTGCGGTGGTAGTAGCCGCGCATCAGCACCTGGAGCAGGTCCGGCCGGTGCTCGACGAACCAGTTGTAGAGCGCGGCCACGCTGACGATGCGGCTGGCGCCACCCGACTTGGCAGCCCGCAGGCACATCAGCGAGACGATGTCGCAGGCGGATCCGTCGATGTGGAAATGCTGGCCGCCGCCGGCATTGTAGCCGCGCACCTTCTCGACCACGTCCGAGATGTCGATGACGCTGCCGAGCAGCTGGCCCTGCCAGGACTGGGCGAGGGGGCGGCCGAGATGGGCGCCGAGGCCGATATAGACCCGCGCCATCTCGTCGGCCGTGTAGCGGTCGCGGGGAAAGCCGCGCATCAGCAGCACGCCGCGTCCGTCGAGGAGGCCGTCGCGCAGCCGCTTCATGGTCGGCCCGAGGCCGGGCAGGGGGAAGGTCGCGGTCGTGATTTCCGGGATGTCGCGCTCGCCGCACGCCTTCAGCGCGGCATCGACCTCCGCCACCTCGTCGGCGGTGAAGCGGTGCATCATCTCCGCCCGGTAGTCGACCTCCGACCCCTTCCAGGCCGATTCCGTCTCGATCTTCTCGAACGCCACGTCCGTGCTCCTCATGTCGGGGCCCTCGCCCGCGCCGCACGCATGCGTCGGGCCAGAGCCGCGACCCGCGTTGCGAAGGGCGTGCCATTCGCGAAAGCTTCTCCGATCGGGCGATCAAAGGCAATCGCCGGAACCGTGGGAGCGCCCGGCTGCTCATTCCGTCCGCGAAAGACGGCATGCCGATTCGGCATTTTTTCCGCCCGCCCGGACGGCATACCGTGGCGCCGAGGCCGCCCGGCGGCCGCCCATGCCCGTCTCCCGCGCGAATCCGAGGCTCCCCGCCATGATCATCGACTTTTCGAGCCGTCCGCCATTGGCCGACTTCGGCGTGCGTGCCGGGCACCTCGCCAACTATCGGCGTGTCTACCGTTCGAGCGAGACGGCCGCGGCGGAGGCGTCGGCGGGCGAAGCGGAGCCGATGGCCGCCTATCTGGCGGCGTACGATGCGGCCGGGGTCGACCATGTCGTGGTCCGGGCCAAGGACACGGAGACGACCTTCGGCCTCAAGACCAGCAACGAGTTCGTCGCCGGCTTCTGCCGCGAGCAGGGCGGGCGCTTCATCGGCTTTGCCGGTGTCGATCCGCACAAGGGCATGGCGGCGATCCGCGAGCTGGAGCACGCCGTCCGGGAGCTGGGGCTGCGCGGCCTCAACCTGCAGTGCTTCGAGCACAAGATCGCGATCAACGACAAGAAGCTCTATCCGCTCTATGCCAAGTGCATCGAGCTCGACATCCCGGTCACGGTGCACTCCTCGATCAATTTCTCGACCGAATGCCTGATGGAGCATGGGCGGCCGATCCTCCTCGACGAGGTGATGGTGCATTTCCCAGAGCTGCGCGTCATCGCCGCCCCGCCCGGCTGGCCATGGGTCCAGGAGCTCATCGGGGTCGCGTGGCGCCACAAGAACGTCTTCATCGGGGTGTCCGCGGTGCGGCCGAAATATCTGGAGGCGGAGGATTCCGGCTATGAGCCGCTGATCCGCTACGGCAACTCGATCCTCCAGGACCAGGTCATCTTCGGTACCTCCCACCCGCTGCAGCCGATCGGCCGCGGCTTCGACGAGGTCCGGGCCCTGCCGCTGAAGCCGGAGGTCACGGCCAAGTGGATCGGCGGCAACGCGGCCCGCCTGCTGGGACTCGACTGATGCATCCCGGCGTCGCCGCGATGCAGGAGCGGCTGCGCCGCCTCGAGCGCGAGCCGTTCCACGAGACGATGGGGGACCTGCTGGCGGATGCCGCCCGGCGCGATCCGGACCGGCTCGCCGTCGTCTTCTTCGAGCGCGGCGAGCAGCTCACCTATGCCGGGCTCGACCGCGCGGTCGATCGCGCCGCCAACGCCCTGGCCGCGATCGGCGTCGGTCATGGCGACCGGGTCGCGGTCATGCTGCCCAACCGGATCGAGTACCCGGTCGCCTGGCTGGCCCTGGCGCGCCTCGGTGCCCTGATGATCCCGATCAACAACGGCTACACGCCGCGCGAGATCGCCTATGCCCTGACCGATGGCGGCGCCGGCTTCGCCATTGTCGACGCCACCTGCATCCCGACCTTCGCGGCAGCGCCCGAGCGACCCGGCAACCTGACCGACGACCGCATCGTCGTCGTCGGTCCCTCGCCGATTGCCGGCGCCCGCTCCTGGAGCGCGCTGATGGAGCGGGCCTCCGACCGCTTCGCGCCGGCCCGGCCGGTGCGCGGCGACGACCCGGTCGGCATCCAGTACACCTCAGGCACGACCGGGCTGCCCAAGGGCTGCCTTCTGCCGCAAAGCTACTGGCTTCTGCTCGCGCGCGGCGCCACCGCACGCACGACGGTGCCGGCCAGGCGGCTCCTGGTGCAGAACCTCTTCTTCTACATGAACGCCCAGTTCCTGCTGCTGACGGCGCTCAACAGCGGCGCGACGCTCTACATGGCCGAGCGGCCGAGCGCCACGCGCTTCATCGGCTGGATCAAGGAACTCGGCGCCAACTGGTGCATCTTCCCCGAGGTCGTGCTGAAGCAGCCGGCCGCGGACGACGACCGGCAGACCCAGCTCGCGGGCGTCGCGATCGCCGCCTTCAGCGGCGAGGGCCACCGCGAGCTGGAGCGGCGCTTCGCCGTGCCCGCGCGGGAGATCTTCGGCATGACCGAGATCGGGCCCGGCACCTACATGCCCTTCGAGGTGACGGACATGGTGGGTTCGGGCTCGATCGGGGCGCCCTCGATCTTCCGCCGGGCCCGCATCCGCGATCCCGAGGGACGGCCGGTGCCCCTCGGCGAGCGGGGAGAGCTGCAGGTCGCCGGGCCGTCGATGATGAAGCTCTACGTCAACAAGCCGGATGCGACGGCGCGGTCCTTCGACGGCGAGTGGTTCCGCACCGGCGACCTCGCGCGCGAGGACGACCAGGGCTTCTTCTATATCGTCGGGCGCATCAAGGACATGATCCGCCGGGCCGGCGAGAACATCGCCGCGTTCGAGATCGAGAGCGTCGTGCGCCAGCTGCCGGAGGTCGTCGACTGCGCGGTGACGCCGGTTCCGGACGAGACGCGCGGCGAGGAGGTGCGGATCACCATCGAGCGCGCGTCGGCGGCCGAGGACGGTCGCCGCGAGGCCGACGAGCCGCTCCTGCGGCGGGTGATCGCCCACTGCGAGGCCAACCTCGCGCGCTTCAAGATCCCGCGCTACTACGCCTTCGCCGAGGCGCTGCCGCGCACGGCGTCGAACAAGCTGGCCAAGCACCGGATCGTTCCGGCCGGCGGCGATGCGCGGGTCGGCACCTTCGACCGGATCGACGGCATCTGGCGCTGAGGCCGCCGCTGCGCCTCACGGCGCCAGCACGGCCGCCCAGTCCCGCGACGGGGCGGCCCCTTCGGGCAGCCAGGGGAAGCGGCCGTCGCCTTCGACCGTCGTCGGGCGGGCGCCGCCGAGCACCGCCAGCCGGCGCGGGCCCGGCGGCCGCGGCGCGTGCTCCGCCCACCAGCTTCCGGTCACGGCGGCGGCGACCCGCGCGGCCGCGTCGTTGCGCAGCACGGTGTCCTCGGTGCGGCCGAGCAGCGCCGTCGTGGTCGGCCGGATGCTGGCGACCAGCGTGCCGAGCACGCCGACCGCCTCGGCCGCACGGGGCACCGGCGCGACGAAGCCGTAGAGCACAGGGACCGACCAGGCGCCCTGGTCGCGCCGCTGGGTGGCGTCGGTCGCGGCCAGGATGTAGGCGGCCAGGGGCCCGGACTTGCCGTTGCAGGACAGGGCGACCTCGCCGACTTCGAGTTCCCCCGCCGGCGGGCTCGGCATCAGGGCGAGGCCGAGGATGCCGGCAAGGTCGGCGCGGCGGCGGCGATGTTCGGCCTTGGGCTCGTCGGTGCAGCGGCCGGCGAGGATGCGCATTCCCTGGATTTCGGCGAAGCCCAGCCCGGGCATCAGCTTGGCGACCAGCACCGGCGTGCCGTCGCCGTGGCGAAAGGTCTGTCCTTCCTCGACGCCGGCCGCCTTCAGCCGGTCCGTCGGCAGAACGAAGAGCGGCAGCTCGGGATCGCCGAGGAAGACCCGCGCGGCACCGTCCGGGGCGGTCACCGCCAGCGTCCAGGCGAGCGCGCCGTCGCGGCCGGCGCCGGAGCCGCCGGTGACGCCCCAGCCGCGCGGCAGGTCGGCGGTGAAGGCGCCGCCGGGATCGGTCCAGCGATAGGTGGCGGTGCTGCCGGCGGTCGACGGCGGCGCGCCGGCAAGGCGGATCGATTCCAGGATCCCGCCCGCCATCGCGGCCCGCGCGGCCGTCCAGTCGGCGGCGTCGGCCATGGCGAAGATGCTGGTGGTGCCCTCCGCGCCATTCCTGCCGGCGCCCAGCCAGGCGCGCCCGACCGACCGGCCGTCGCGCAGCAGTCCGGCCGCCACACCGCCGGCGGTGGATTGCAGGGCGGCCACCTTCAGGCGCGCATCCTGCCGCCGCACGAGTTCCGCCAACAGCTGGCCCGCCGCCGGGCCGTCGATCGGCGCATCGGCGCGGACCGGCCACCACACGACCCGGGCACCGTCGGGCCCGTGCGCCGTCCAGTCGCCGTCGCCGCCGACCGCGGCGCGCCAGCCGGCGGGCAGGCGTGCCGCGACCCGGCCCGCCCGGACCGGCGCGTCGGCCATCGCCGGATCGGCGCCGATCCGGACCTGCCGGAAGGCGAAGCGACCCGGACCGATCGCCGCCACCCCGAGACGCGACCCGGCCGCCGGCGTCGCCTCGACCTCGGCGACCGCGATGCCGTTGGCCGTGATCCGGACGTGATCACCGACCTGGTCGGCGGCGAGGCGAACGAAGCCCTGCGCGCCGGGCAGGGCGCGGCTGTCGACCTTCTTCACGCCCGTCGAGTCGCCGCGGAACAGCCCGACCTCCCCCGACCGCTCGACCAGCACCAGGGCGAAGCGGCGGGCGGCGCCGCTGCCACGGACATCGTAGAGCAGGCCGGCGCCGACCAGCGCGTCGGCCGGGGCGTTGCCCGGCTCGCTGCGGATCTCGGCCGACAGGCGGAGCGGCCCGGCGGGCGCGTTCATCGAGACGAACCGCGCACCGTAGGTGGCATTGCGATTGGTCAGGACGTAGGCGCCGTCGGCGACTGCCATCGCCCAGTCGCCGGATCGTCCGACCGCGCCCTGCGGCGCGAGCGGGCCGAGCAGGCGGGTCAGTTCCTCGGCCGTGGGCGCCTGCGCCGCGGCCGGCGCGGACAGGCCGACGAGCGCTGCGAGCAGCGCCGTCGCAAGCGGTCGCCGGACGGTCATTTCAGCGAGGCGAGCCCGCGCGTCAGTCCCGCCAGCGACACCGGCATCGGTGCCACCTGGCCCTGCTGGCCGCGGAAGGCGACCAGCGCCTCGTTGCCGGCGCGGAGCTGCTTCAGGAGCGCGTCGTCGAGGGTGATCGCCACCGTGCAAGAGCCGGCGTCGCAGCCCTGCACCGGGATGGCCATGACCTCGCCGCCGTCGATCCGGAAGCCGATGCCGGCCTCGCGGTTGATCTGGGTCGGCAGCTTGATGACCATCGCCATCTTGCGGTCGGGGGTGAGGCGGCCGATCGCCACGGCCATGATGGGCTGCTTCGGGTTCTCCCTGGGGGCGACGAGCTGGCGCAGCGAGCAGATCTCGGTGCGGCCGGCGCGTTCGCAGGCGCGCACCCAGCTGCCGAAGGTCTGCGGCTGCCCGGCTGCGGCCGGCGGCTGCTGCGGCTGACGGGTGGCGGGCGGCCGCGGCGGGGTCGGCGTCTGGGCGACGGCAGGGCCGGCGGCACCGAGGATGAGTGCCAGGGCGGCTGCGGCGGCAGCCCCCCGGCGCAGGGGCCGGATCGACGGCTCGAACGATGGATTGGACATACCGCTATCTAGTCGCTATCCCGCCGCTTCGCCACCGCCACCGCCACCGCCGCCGCCGATCCCCGGCAACGCGCCGCTCTGCGGTCGTTGACTTGGCGGGGGCGCCTCACTATGGTCCGCGGCTCATTTCCGCCCGCCCACCCGGCGCGGGCCTCGAGGGTGTGCGATGAAGGTCGTCAATTCACTGAAGTCGATGAAGAAGCGCGACAAGAACTGCCGGGTCATCCGGCGCAAGGGTCGCGTCTACGTCATCAACAAGAGCAATCCGCGCTTCAAGGCGCGCCAGGGCTGAGTCTGCTCCTGGGGCGGCCGCCTGCGCGCAGCCGCCCGCGCTTGACCCCGACCGCCCAGCCTTTACCTTGAGGGCTTGGCCACCCGATCTGCCGCGGGCCGGCCGGACGACGAGGCGGGGAAGGGGTCGCCCATGCTGATGCCCGAGCCCGACCGCGCGACCATCGCGCGGCGGGACGAGATCGTTGCCGCGCTGCGCGTGATCGTGCCGGACGGCGTGATCGACCGTGCCGAAGGCATGCGTGTCTACGAGTCGGACGGGCTGACGGCCTATCGCCAGTTGCCGCTGGTCGTGGTCCTGCCCGGGACGACGCAGCAGGTGGCCGACGTGCTGCGCTGGTGCGGGCGGAACGGCGTCAAGGTGGTGCCGCGCGGCGCCGGCACGTCGCTTTCCGGCGGTGCCCTGCCGCTCGCCGACGGCGTGCTGCTCGGCATGGCCCGGTTCAACCGGGTGCTGGAGATCGACGCGGACAACCGCTGCGCCGTGGTGCAGCCGGGTGTCACCAATCTCGGCATCTCGCAGGCCGTCGCCCATCTCGGGTTCTATTACGCACCTGATCCGTCGAGCCAGATCGCCTGCACGATCGGCGGCAACGTCGCCGAGAATTCCGGCGGCGTCCATTGCCTGAAATACGGACTGACGACGAACAACGTGCTCGGCGTCGAGATGGTGACCATCGACGGAGAGGTCGTGCGCCTCGGCGGCCGGCACCTCGACTCGGCGGGCTACGACCTGCTCGGGATCGTCGTCGGATCGGAGGGGCTGCTGGGTGTCGTCACCGAGGTGACGGTGCGCATCCTGCCCAAGCCGTCGACCGCGCGCGCCGTCCTCATCGGCTTTCCGACCAGCGAGGCGGCGGGCGACTGCGTCGCAGCGATCATCGCCGCCGGCATCATTCCGGGCGGCATGGAGATGATGGACCGGCTGGCGATCCACGCCGCCGAGGATTTCGTCCATGCGGGCTATCCGCGCGACGTCGAGGCCCTCCTGATCGTCGAACTCGACGGGCCGGCGGCGGAGGTCGACCACCTCATCGAGCGCGTCGCGGAAATCGCGCGCGAGCGCGGCTCGGTGACGCTGCGCGTCAGCGAGAGCGAGGCCGAGCGGCTCGCCTTCTGGGCCGGGCGCAAGGCGGCCTTTCCGGCCGTCGGCCGCATCAGCCCGGACTATTACTGCATGGACGGCACGATTCCGCGCCATCGCCTGCCACTGGTGCTGTCGCGGATGCGCGAGATGGAGGCGCAGTACGGCCTGCGCGTCGCCAACGTCTTCCATGCCGGCGACGGCAACCTGCATCCGCTGATCCTGTACGACGCCAACCGGCCGGGCGAACTCGAGCGGGCCGAGGCGTTCGGCTCCGACATCCTGCGCCTGTGCGTCGAGGTCGGCGGTGTGCTGACCGGCGAGCACGGGGTCGGCGTCGAGAAGCGCGACCTCATGGGGACGATGTTCGACGAGAACGATCTCGCCCATCAGCAGCGCCTGAAATGCGCCTTCGATCCCGACGGCCTGCTCAATCCCGGCAAGGTCTTCCCGACCCTGCATCGCTGTGCCGAACTCGGGCGCCTGCACGTCTCGGGCGGCAAGCTACCCTTTCCCGACCTGCCGCGCTTCTGATGCTGCTACGCCCCGAAGATCCCGCCCGCCTGGCGGAGATGGTGGCCGGTGCGCTCGCCGACGGCACCCCGCTGGAGCTGGTCGGCGGCGGCACCAAGCGCGGCCTCGGACGGCCGATGCAGGCGGCGGCCACGCTGGACCTCTCCGGGCTCGCGGGCATCCAGCTCTACGAGCCGGCCGAGCTGGTGATGGCGGCCGGCGCCGGCACGCCGCTCGCGGCGATCGAGGCCGAGCTCGCGGCCAATGGCCAGATGCTGGCGTTCGAACCGCCCGACTACGGGCCGCTCTACGGCGGGCCGGCGGGGCGGCAGACGATCGGCGGCGTGTTCGCCACCAACCTCGCCGGCCCGCGCCGCATCAAGGCGGGGGCCGCGCGCGACCATTTCCTCGGGACCGGCGCCGTCAGCGGCCGCGGCGAGGCCTTCAAGGCCGGCGGCCGGGTGGTCAAGAACGTCACCGGCTACGATCTCTGCAAGCTGCTGGCGGGCTCGCACGGCACGCTGGCCGTGCTGCACTCCGTCACGTTCAAGGTGCTGCCGGCGCCGGAGAAGGCGCGCACGGTGCTCGTCTTCGGCCTCGATCCGGCGACGGCCGCCGCCGCGATGGCGGCCGCGCTGGGCAGCCCGCACGAAGTCGCCTCGGCGGCGCACCTGCCGCCCGGCATCGCGGCCCGCTCGGCCGTCGATTTCGTGCGCGGCGCCGGCGCCGCGGTGACCGCCGTCCGCGTCGAGGGGCCCGGCCCGTCGGTCGCGGTCCGCTGCACGGCGCTGCGCGAACTGCTCGGCGCGCACGGGGCCGTCGAGGAGCTCCATTCGAGCCGGTCGGCGCGGTTCTGGGCCGAGGTGCGGGACGTCGCGGGCCTGCTGCCCGATCCGGCGACGGCACTCTGGCGCCTGTCCGTGGCGCCGATGGACGGGCACCGGGTGGCGGCCGAGGTCGGCCGTGCCCTGCCGGCGGAGCTGCTCTTCGACTGGGCGGGCGGCCTCGTCTGGCTTGCCGTGCCGGCCGAGGGCGATGCCGGCGCCGCCATCGTGCGCGGTGCGGTCGCGGGCGTCGGCGGACACGCGACGCTGGTGCGGGCGCCGGAGGCGTTGCGCGCCGCGGTGCCGCCCTTCCAGCCCCAGGCGCCGGGCGTCGCGGCGCTGTCGGCCCGGGTCAAGGCGGGCTTCGATCCGCGCGGCATCCTCAACCCCGGCCGCATGGCGCCGGACCTCTAGGCGATCGAGGCGGCCATGCAGACTCATTTCTCGATCGCGCAGCTCGCCGACCCGGACATCGCGGAGGCGGACCGCATCCTGCGCGCCTGCGTCCATTGCGGCTTCTGCACGGCCACCTGTCCGACCTATGTCCTCCTCGGCGACGAGCGCGACAGCCCGCGCGGGCGCATCTATCTCATCAAGGAGATGTTCGAGAACGCGCGGCCGGCGACCGAGGACGTGGTGCCGCACATCGACCGCTGCCTCTCCTGCCTCTCCTGCATGACGACCTGCCCGTCGGGCGTCCACTACATGCATCTGGTCGACCACGCGCGGCGCCATGTCGAGGAGACGGGCCGGCGCGCCTGGCACGACCGGGCGCTGCGGGCATTGCTCGCCTTCGTCCTGCCGCGGCCGACCATCTTCCGGCTCGCCCTGCTCGGCGGCTCGGTGCTGGGGCCCGTGGGCCGGCGCCTGCCCGGACGGCTCGGCGCGCTCTTCCGGCTGCTGCCGCGGGATGCCGCCGGTCCCTCGCCATGGGAGGGGCCACGGGTGTTCCCGGCCGAGGGCGCGCGCCGGCGGCGGGTCGCCCTGCTCGAAGGCTGCGCCCAGAAGGTGCTGGACCCGGCGATCAACGAGGCGACCGTGCGCCTTCTCACGCGCCATGGCTGCGAGGTGGTGGTGGCGAAGGGCGCCGGCTGCTGCGGCGCGCTCGTCCATCACATGGGCCGCGAGCGGCCGGCGCTGGCCCAGGCGCGGGCGAACGTCGCCGCCTGGATGCGCGAGATCGAGGGTGCGGGGCTGGACGCGATCGTCGTGAACGCTTCGGGCTGCGGCACGACGGTCAAGGACTACGGCTTCATGCTGCGCGACGACCCCGAATGGTCGGAGCGCGCGGCCCGCGTCTCGGCCCTGGCGCGCGACGTGTCGGAGGTCATGGCCGACCTCGGGCTCGGCCCGACGGTGGCGCTGCCGGCCATGCGCGTGACCTACCACGCCGCCTGCTCGCTGCAGCACGGCCAGCGGATCCGCGAGGCGCCCAAGGCGCTGCTGGCGGCAGCCGGCTTCGCCGTCGCCGAGCCGGCCGAAGGGCACCTCTGCTGCGGCTCTGCCGGCACCTACAACCTGCTGCAGCCGGACCTCGCGACCCGGCTGCGCGACCGCAAGCTCGCCAACATCGCCGCGACGGCACCCGCCGTGGTCGCCACCGGCAACATCGGCTGCATGACCCAACTCGCCGCCGGCACCGACACGCCGGTCGTCCATACGGTGGAGCTGCTCGACTGGGCGACCGGCGGGCCGGTGCCCGGGAAGCTCGGGCCGGTGGTCGCGCAGCCTCTGCCGGTGTGATAGCATACCGCTAGCGTGGCGGACCGGCCGCGTATGTGCGGACCGAATTCCGTGGAGCGGTGAGCATGGGCCAGATCCTGGTGCGCAACCTCGACGACGACGTGATCGAACGGTTGAAGGATCGCGCGCGCTTGGCCAACTTGTCGCTTGAGCAGCAGGTGCGCGACATCCTCCGGGAGGCGGCCAAGCCGAGCCGCCAGGCTCTGTTGGAGGAGATGGATCGGGTCCGGGCGGCAACGCGCGGCCAAGTCACGATCGACAGCACCCAGATCATACGGGAGGAACGGGACCGGCGTTAGGCGCGCCCGCCATGCTGCTCATCGACGCCTCGGTCGCCTGCAAATGGTATCTCGACGAACCGGGTTCCGACGCGGCGCGCGCCATTGTCGCCAGCGGTGAAGAACTGGCGGCGCCGGATATCCTGCTCGTGGAGGCTGGAAGCGCCCTCTGGCGGTGTCACCGGCGGGGCGAGATCAGCGCTGTGGATGCGGAACGGGCCCTTGCCGGGCTTGGCGCGGTCTTCGACCGGCTGGTGGCGACGACGCCCCTGGTCGTCGATGCCCTTCTGCTGGCGATGCAGCTGGGGCACCCGATCTATGACTGTCTCTATCTGGTGGCTGCTCGCAGCACGGGACTTCGATTGGTGACCGCCGACCGTCGACTATTGTCCATTGTCCAGAGGACGGACTGGGAAGGGCGCGTCTGCGGACTGGACGATTTCGGCCGGAATCCTTAGCTGCCCTCGACCGTGCCGCCGCCCGACTGCCGCTCCTTCCAGATGAACCAGAGGTTGCGGCAATAGACGAGCAGGCCGAGGCCCTGGCCGGCGATGAAGACGGGATCCTCGCGGTGGATGGCATAGGCCAGCAGGGTGACTCCGCCGGCCAGGCTGAAATACCAGAAGGCGACCGGGATCACGCTCTTGCGCATCCGCTCGCTCATGATCCACTGCACGAAGAAGCGGGCCGAGAACAGGGCCTGACCGGCGAAGCCGATGATGAGCCAGAAGGTCGGGATGTCGAAGTCCATGCCTGATCCTGCTGCTGCCGGGCGTCATTCGCCCTCGGGGAGGACTTCGGGTCGGCGGCCGCGACGCATCAGCCACATGACGCCGACGAGGTCGCCGAAGGAGACGAGCAGCCGGTCGAGGTTGCCGTAGTTCGAGCGGCCGCGCGTGCGCGGCCGGTGGTTCACCGGCACCGAGACCACGGTCTGCCCCCGGCGGATGAAGAGCGCCGGCAGGAAGCGGTGCATGTGGTCGAAGCCGGGCAGGTCGAGGAAATCGTCGCGACGGAACAGCTTCAAGCCGCAGCCCGTATCCTGGGTGTCGTCCCCCAGCAGCCGCGAGCGCACGCCGTTGGCGATGCGTGACGCCCAGCGTTTCGCCCGGCTGTCCTGCCGCTTGGTGCGCCGTCCGGCGACGAGGCCGAGCCGCGGCGGCGCGTCGGGTCCGGTCGCCAGCGCCCAGAGGTTCGGGATGTCGTCCGGATCGTTCTGCCCGTCGCCGTCGAGGGTCGCGATCCAGGGCGCCCGCGCCGCCTTGACGCCGGTGCGCACGGCCGCGCTCTGGCCGCAGCTTTCCCGGTGCCGCACGAGCCGCAGCTCCGGCACCGACGGCTGCAGCGCCCGGACGCGGGCGGCGGTGTCGTCGCTGCTGCCGTCGTCAACATAGACGATCTCGAAGGACACCCGGCCGCCCAGCGCGGCACGGATCTCCGCCACCAGCGGCGCGATGTTTTCGGCCTCATTGCGGACCGGAATGACGACGGCGAGTTCGGGCACGGGGGAGGGTGTTCCTGTGGCGGGCCTCTGCGCCCGACGAGTCGGGCGCGTCTGTAGCACGCCCGGCCCTCCGGGCAAAACCGCGCCGCGGTTTCCGTATCAGAAGTCGGTGCAGCGGCCCTTGTAATGCCAGTCGCCGTGGCGGGTCGGCTCGGGGCCCGGCGGGCCGCCGATCTCGCGCGGGGGCGGGGCGGCCGGCTGTGGCGCATCGGGCGCCGGCTTCGGTTCCGTCGGCTGGCTGGCGGCCGGCTTGAGATCGTTCCTGGCATCTTCCATGACCGGGAAGATACGCCGCCGGCCGCTCTTTCCAAGAGCCGACTGCCGCCGCAGCGGCGCAAGGGCCTACGCTGCGTGGGGGCTTGAACGGCAAGCGAAACCGGGCCATTTCCTCGGTCGGAGGATACCACCGAACAAATGAGCAACTATCTGCGCACGGGCGTCCTGATCGCCGCCTTGACGGCGATGTTCGCCGGCATCGGCTTTCTCATCGGCGGCCCGCAGGGCATGGTGATCGCGTTCCTGATCGCGGCGGGCATGAACCTGTTCGCCTACTGGAACTCGGACAAGGTCGTGCTGCGGATGTACGGCGCCGAGGAGGTCGACCGGCAGTCGGCGCCGGGCCTCTACGGCATCGTCGAGCAGCTCGCCCAGCGGGCCGAGATTCCGATGCCGCGCGTCTACATCATCGACAACGACCAGCCGAACGCGTTCGCGACCGGGCGCAACCCGCAGAACGCGGCCGTCGCGGCCACCACCGGCCTGCTGAGCCGCCTCTCCAACGAGGAGGTCGCGGGCGTGATGGCGCACGAGATCGCCCATGTGAAGAACCGCGACACGCTGACCATGACCATCACCGCCACGATCGCCGGTGCCATCGGCATGCTGGCGAACATGGCGATGTTCATGGGCGGCTCCAGCAGCAACGGCGAGAACCGGGGCGTCGGCATCGTCGGTGGAATCCTGCTGATGATCCTGGCGCCGATGGCGGCGGCCCTCGTGCAGATGGCGATCTCGCGCTCGCGGGAATACGAGGCGGACCGGATCGGTGCGGAGATCGCGGGCCAGCCGCTGTGGCTCGCCTCGGCGCTCGAGAGCATCCATCGCGCTGCCGACGTCATCCCCAACGAGGATGCCGAGCGCAATCCCGCGACGGCGCACATGTTCATCTACAACCCGCTGCACGGACGCGGCGCCGACAGCCTCTTCTCGACCCATCCCGCGGTCGAGAATCGGGTCGCACGCCTGGAGCAGCTTGCCCAGCACATGGGCGTCGGTCGCCGGGCGGCCGCAGCGCGTCGCCGTCCGTGGGGCTGAGGCCGCGCGGGCCGGGGCGGCCGGAGAGCGCCGCGCCGTCGCCCGAGCCGGCTGCCGGGCTGCCCGCGCGCCGGGCCGCCGCCGCCGTGCTCTTCGCGGTGCTGGAACAGCTTCGCCCCCTCGACGATGCCCTGGCGGAACTCGGCGACGGGAAGCTCGCCGGCCGCGACCGGGCCTTCGCGCGACGACTGGTCGCAACCGCCCTGCGGCGTCTGGGCGAGATCGACGCGGTCCTGGCGAGTCACCTTGCCCAGCCGCTGGAACGCGCCCACCCGCGCGCCCGCTCGGCGCTGCGCCTGGGGGTCGCGCAGATCGTCCATCTCGGCACGCCGGCCCACGCCGCCGTCTCGGCGACGGTCGAAATGATGACCGGGCACGGGACGGACCGCCTCAAGGGACTGGTCAATGCCGTGCTGCGCCGCGTCGCCGACGGCGGCCATCAGCCCCGCGAGGGCTTGGCGGCGGCGCGCAAGAACACGCCGCAATGGCTGTGGACGACCTGGGAGCGTGCCTACGGCGCCGATGCCGCGGCGGCGATCGCGGCCGCGCATCTCGCCGACCCGCCGCTCGACCTGACGGTGCCGGCCGATGCCGAAGGCTGGGCGGACCGCATCGGCGGCCTGGTGCAGCCCACCGGCAGCATCCGGGTGGTCGATGCCGGGCCGGTCGCCGAGCTGCCGGGCTATGCGGAGGGCGCGTGGTGGGTGCAGGACGTCGCGGCCACCCTGCCGGTGCGCCTGCTGGGCGACGTCGCCGGCCAGTCGGTCCTCGATCTCTGCGCCGCGCCCGGCGGCAAGTCGGCCCAGCTGGCCGCCGCCGGCGCCCGGGTGACCGCCGTCGACCTCTCGCCGCGGCGCAGCCGCCTGCTCGCCGAGAACCTCCGGCGGGTCGGCCTGCCGGCGGAGGTGATCACGGCCGATGCCGTCTCCTGGCGACCGCCCGAGCCGGCCGACGCGGTGCTGGTCGATGCACCGTGCTCGGCGACCGGCACGATCCGCCGCCACCCCGACATCCTGCATCTGCGGCGACGGGAGGAGATCGAGCGTCTGCTGCCGCTCCAGGACCAGTTGCTGGCCGCCGCCGTCGACATGGTCCGGCCCGGCGGCCGGATCGTCTTCGCCACCTGTTCGCTGCAGCCCGAGGAGGGGATGGCCCGCATCGCTGCCCTGATCGCCGGCGGCGCGCCGGTCGTACTCGACCCGCTGCGGCTGGACGAGGTGCCGGGTCTCCCGGAGGCGGTGACGGCGGACGGAACCTTGCGTACGCTGCCGTCCTTCTGGGCCGATGCCGGCGGTATGGACGGCTTCTTCGCCGCCCGCTTGCGGCGACTCTCGACCGGTTGATAGGAAATTGACCATGCGGCAGCGGGTGCGCATTGCACCGTCGATTCTCTCGGCGGATTTCGCGCGTCTCGGCGACGAGGTGCGGGCGATGGAAGCCGCCGGCGCCGACCTGATCCATGTCGACATCATGGACGGGCACTATGTCCCGAACCTGACGATCGGGCCCGGCGTGGTGAAGGCGCTGCGACCCCTGACGACGCTGCCGTTCGACGTGCATCTCATGTGCGCCCCCGTCGACGGCCTGCTGCCGGCATTCGCGGAGGCCGGCGCCGATATCCTCACCGTCCACCCGGATGCGGGCCCGCACGTGCATCGCACGGTCCAGCTCATCCGTTCGCTGGGCTGCCGGGCCGGGATCGCCCTCAACCCGGGCACGCCGGTCGAGGTGCTCGACTATCTCATCGGCGACATCGACCTGGTGCTCGTCATGTCGGTCAATCCCGGCTTCGGCGGCCAGGCCTTCATCGCCTCGCAGATCGACAAGATCCGGGCGGTCCGGGCGCGCATCGACGCCGCGGAGCGGGCCATCGACCTCGAAGTCGACGGCGGCGTCAACATGGAGACGGCGGGCCTGTGCGTGGCGGCGGGGGCTGACATGCTGGTCGCCGGTACCGCCTCCTTTGCCGGAGGACCGGCAGCCTATGCCGGGAACATCGCGCGTCTGAAGGGCGGCTGAATGCCGGAGGGGGGGCGATGAACGCGGTGGGGGTCGGCCCGGTTCCGCGCAGCGGCGGCTCGCGACGTTGGGGCCGCGGGCTGTTGCGGAGCGTCGCACCGGTCATGTTCGACAGTCCCACCTATCGCTGGACCCTGGTGGGATCGAAGCCGCGTTCGGTCGCCCGTCTGCCGGTCGACCCCTGGGCCGGCGATCCGGTCCTGGGCGGTCATATCCTGCAGGGCGAACTGCGCGTCGCCGGCGACCGGGTGCGCACCGAGGGCATGTGGCGGACGAGCCTGCTGCCGACCTCGACCATGGCCGGAATGCATGGCTTTCGCTGGCTGCGGGATCTGCGCGCGATCGGCTCGCCCGCCGCTGCGGCCGCCGCGCGCGGCTTCGTCGACGAATGGCTGGCAATCCCGCCGCTGTGGCAGGCCATCGCCTGGCGCAGCGACGTGATCGGCGAGCGGCTGTTCGCCTGGCTCGCCCATGCCGACTGGTTCGCCGGCAGCTCCGATCCCGCCTTCGACCGCCGGCTGCTCGACGGAATTTCGACCGGCTGCCGCCATCTCGCCCGCGTCGCCGGTTGGGAACTCGACGGCGAGGGCTGCATCGCCGCTGCCAAGGGGCTGGTCGCGGTCGGCACCTCGCTGGTCGGAGCCGAAGGCTACATCCGCGGCGCACTGCGCATCCTCGAGCGCGAGTTGCCGGTCCAGATCGCCGCCGACGGCGGACATTTGTCGCGCAATCCCACGGCCCAGGGCCGGGTGCTCGCCCATCTCGTCGAGATTCGCGGCGCCCTGGCGGGTGCCCGCCATCCGATCCCCGACAGCCTGACCCAGGCGATCGACCGCGGCGTGCCGGTGCTGCGCTTCTTCCGCTACGGCGATGGCGGCCTCGCGCTGTTCAACGGCAGCCGCGAGGGCGACCCGAAATGGCTCGACACGCTCCTGACCCATGCCGACGCCAAGGGGCGCCCGCCGGTCAGCCTGCCGCACACCGGCTTCCAGCGCATGACCGCCGAGCGCACGACGATCCTGGTCGATGCCGGCGCGCCGGCGCCGCGGGGCTACGACCGGGGCGCCCATGCCGGGCTGCTGTCCTTCGAGATGACGGTCGGCAAGGAGCGGCTGATCGTCAATTGCGGCGCCCATCCGACGGGCGCGGGGGACTGGGATCTGGCGCAGCGCTCGACCGCTGCCCATTCCACGCTCTCGATCGAGGACCGCAACAGCATCGAGATCGTCGCCGGCCGCGGGGTCGGGCGCCGGCCACGCACCATCGAGTGCGACCGCCGCGAGGTCGACGGGGCCACGCTGCTGGAACTCAGCCATGACGGCTATGCGCCGGCCTTCGGGATCACCCATTTCCGCACCCTCTATCTCGCGGCGGGCGGTGAGGATCTGCGGGGCGAGGACCGGCTGGAGGGGCCGGCCGGCCGGCCGTTCGTCGTCCGCTTCCATGTCCACCCGACCGTGCAGGTCTCGGTGACCCAAGGCGGCAGCGCGGCTTTCCTGCGTGGCCCGAGCGGTGCGGGCTGGCGCCTGCGGGTGTCGGGCGCCGCGGTCAGCCTCGCCGACAGCGTCTATCTCGGCGGTCGCGGCGACCCGCGGCGGACGCAGCAGATCCTGCTTTCGGGCGAGACTTCGGCCAACGGTGCCAAGGTCAAGTGGGCCCTCCAGCGCGAGGACCGCAAGGCGTGAGCCGCCCCGCCCGGCCGGCCTGACGCCGGGACGATGACGCCGATCCCCGTCTATCTGCTGCTCATCGCGGCAGCCGTCGGCCTTGCCGCCTGGTTCGCGACCGGGCGCGTCACGCGATGGCTGGCCCGTCGCGCGATCCTCGACCGGCCCAACGCCCGCTCCTCGCACAGCGTACCGACGCCGCGCGGCGGCGGCCTGGGGCTGCTGCCGCCGCTGCTCGCCGGGTGGTGCCTGCTGGCGTTCCTGGCCGGAGACACGATCCACTGGGCGCTCGCGGGTGGCGCCGCGCTGCTCGCCACCGTCTCCTGGGCGGACGACCGCCGCGGCCTGTCCGCCGGCATCCGGCTCCTGGCGCAATGCGCGGCCGTCGTTCCGGCCGCGGCGCTCCTGCCCGGGCCGATCGCGCAGGGATGGCTGCCGGGACCGGTCGACACGGCGCTGGCGGTTCTGTGCTGGGTCTGGTTCGTCAACCTCTACAACTTCATGGACGGCATCGACGGCATCAGCGGTGTCGAGACCATGGCAATCGGTCTCGGCCTCTTCCTGGTCGCGGCCGTCGTCGGGCCGGCCGATGCCGGCGGCTTCGGCCTGCTGCTCGCGGCCGCGGCCATGGGCTTCCTTGCCTGGAACTGGCATCCGGCCCGGGTCTTCCTCGGCGATGTCGGCAGCGTCCCGCTCGGCTTCCTGACCGGCGGGTTGCTGCTCGTGTTGGCGGCCGGCGGCCATTGGGCGCCGGCGCTCGTCCTGCCGCTCTACTATCTGGCCGACGCCACGATCACGCTCGTCCGCCGTCTTCTCCGTGGCGAGGCCGTCTGGCGGGCGCATCGCGAGCACTTCTACCAGGAGGCGACGCGCCAGGGGCTCGGGCATGCCGCGATCGCGCTGCGGGTGGCGGTCGCGGGCGCGGCGCTGGTGGCGCTGGCGCTGGCTTCGCTGACGACGCCCGGGCTGGCGCTGGCGGGGGCGGCGGCGCTGGTCGCGGCCCTGCTGTGGGAACTGGGGCGCCGCCGATGAGGGTGCTCGTCACCGGCGCCTCGGGCTTCGTCGGCGGCGCGCTGGTCCGTCGGCTGGTGGCGGGTGGAGACACCGTCGTCGCCGCGGTGCGCGACCCGGCGACGGCCCCGCCGGGCGCGACCGTTTGCCCGATCGGCGACATGACCGGCCCGGTCGACTGGCCCGCGGCGGTGCAGGGCTGCGACGCCGTCGTCCATCTCGCCGCCCGCGTCCACGTCATGCGCGACACCGCCGCCGATCCCGAAGCCGCCTTCGCGGCCGCCAATGTCGATGCGACGCGGGCGCTGGCGCGCGCTGCCGCTGCGGCCGGCGCGCGCCGTTTCGTCTTCATGAGCAGCGTCAAGGTTCTGGGCGAGGCGACGGCCCCGGGGCGCCCGTTCCGCGACGCTTCGCCGCCGGCACCCGAGGACGCGTATGGCCGCTCGAAGCTGGCGGCGGAGGAGGCGCTGGCCGGCATTCCCGGATTGGAGCCGGTCGTGTTGCGGCCGCCGCTGGTCTACGGCCCCGGCGTGCGCGCCAACCTGCGCGCGCTCGCCCGCCTCGCGCGGCTGCCGCTGCCGCTGCCCTTCGGCCGGCTCGACAACCGGCGCAGCCTGGTCGGCGTCACCAACCTGACCGCCGCGGTCGCGCTGGCGCTGGTCCATCCGGACGCCCCGGGCCGCCGCCTGCTGGCCGCCGACTGGCATCCGACCACGGCCGAGCTGGTCCGGGCCCTGGCGGTCGCGGTGGGGCGGCGGCCCTGGCTCCTGCCGGTGCCGCCCGCCTGGTTCCGGGCCGCGGCGGCGATCGGCGCCGGGGCAGCCGTCGCCCGCCTGACGCGCCCGCTCGAGGTCGACCCGGCGGGGCTCCGCGGTCTCGGCTGGGCCCCCGAGCACGTGCCCGAGCGCGAGCTGGCGGCCCTCGTTCGGGCACTGGGGTGAGCCTTGGGCGATCCGCCGTGCTAGGATCGCCGCCCAACATGATGACTCGGCTGAACCTGCGGGCATTCGTCGCCTATTGCCACGACATCGGCATGGCGGCCCTGTCCTTCCCGATCGCGCTCTGGCTGCGGGTCGGGACGGACGGCTTCGCGCAGTACCCGAACGACTGGCTGGTCGGGCATACGGTCACGCTGGCCGCGATCTGCGGCGTGGTGTTCTGGATGGCCGGGCTCTATCGCGGCATCTGGCGCTATGCCTCGCTCGACGACATGCTGGCGATCGGCCGCGCCGTCACCGTCGGACTGGTCGTCTTCCTCATCCTGGTCTTCATCGCGACCCGGCTCGAGCTGCTGCCGCGGTCGAGCCTCGTCATCAACTGGTTCGTCCTGTGCGCGCTGCTGGCCGGCCCGCGGGCGCTCTACAGGGTGCTCAAGGACGGCCGCCTCGACACGGTGCTGCGGCGCGACGGCCGGGCGGACCAGGTGCGGCGGATTCCGGTGGTGCTGGTCGGCGCGGGCGATCCGGCGGAGGCCTTCATCCGCGAGATGGACAGCCGCCGCGAGGCCCCCTTCGCGGTGGTCGGAATCCTGGCCGAGCGGGCCGGGCGGGTCGGGCGCCAGATCCGCAAGGTCCATGTCCTCGGCACGGTCGACGGCTTCCAGGCGGTGCTGAAGCGCCTGACCGATGCCGGCCAGCGGCCGCAGCGGGTGATCCTGACAAAGGACGATATCGATCCCCCCCGTCTGCGCCGCCTCGTCGAGGAGGCCGCCGCCGAGGGGCTGACGGTCGCGCGCCTGCCGCGGCTGACAGACCTGCGGGACGGGGTCGACGACCCGGTCGCGGTGCGGCCGGTCGCGATCGAGGATCTGCTCGGCCGGCCGCAGGCGGTGCTGGAGCGCGACCGGATGCGCGCCCTCGTCGCCGGGCGACGGGTTCTCGTGACGGGGGCCGGCGGCACCATCGGCGGCGAGCTGGCACGGCAGATCGCCGCTTTCGGGCCCGGCCACCTCGCCCTGCTCGATGCCAGCGAGTTCAACCTCTACACCATCGACATGGAGATCGCCGAGCGCCACCCCGGGCTGCCGCGCACGGCGATCCTCGCCGACGTGCGCGACCGCCTGCGCGTCGAGGCCGCGTTCGAGGCCGCGGCGCCGGAGCTGGTCTTCCACGCCGGCGCGCTGAAGCATGTGCCGATGGTCGAGCTCAACCCGCTCGAAGGGGTGATGACCAACGCGGTCGGCACCCGCAACGTCGCCGATGCCTGCCGCGCGGCCGGGGTATGCGCGATGGTGCAGATCTCGACCGACAAGGCGGTCAACCCCGTCAACGTCATGGGCGCGACCAAGCGGCTGGCCGAGAGCTATTGCCAGGCGCTCGACCTCGTCGAGCGGCGGCGCCCGGGCGGCACCCGCTTCGTGACGGTGCGCTTCGGCAACGTCCTCGGCTCGACCGGCTCGGTGGTGCCGCTCTTCCAGCGCCAGCTGGCGGCCGGCGGGCCGCTGACGGTGACCCATCCCGACATGACCCGCTATTTCATGACGGTGCGGGAGGCTGTCGAGCTGGTGCTGCAGGCCTCCGTCCTCGGCGTTGCGGGGGAGGAACCGGCAGGCGAGATCTTCGTCCTCGACATGGGCGAGCCCGTGCGCATCGTCGATCTCGCACGGCAGATGATCCGGCTCGCCGGCCGCCGCCCGGACGTCGATGTGCGGATCGAATTCGTCGGCCTGCGCCCCGGCGAGAAGCTGACCGAGGAGCTGTTCCACGTCGCCGAGGCGCTGATGCCGACGGCCCATCCGGCCATCCGCCGCGCCGCGCCGCGGACGGTCGATGCCGCCTTCCTCGCCCGCGGTCTCGACGAGATCGTCGAGGCGGCGCGGGCCGGGCGCTCGGAGGCGACGCTGCTGCTGCTGCGTCATCTCGTGCCCGACTACCGGCCGGCGGTGCCCGAGCCGGCCGTCGCGGCCGGGGAGTAGGCGGGGCGCCTCTCGGCCCTGGCACGGGCTTTGCCTCGTGCCCCCTCATCGCCGAGGGAGACGGGGCCGGATGCGCAAGCTCGACGACCGGGGTGGACCGGCGCAGCCGCTGTTGATCGTCAACGGCTTGCGCAAGCACTTTCCGCTGAAGCGGCCGATGCTGGACGCCGGGCCCCGGCCGGTCGTGCGCGCGGTCGACGAGGTGTCGTTCAGCCTGCCCAAGGGCGGCACGCTGGGCGTCGTCGGCGAGAGCGGCTGCGGCAAGTCGACGACGGCACGCCTCCTCATGCACCTGGTCGAGCCGGACGCTGGCGACGTCATCTTCGACGGCGAGGCGGTCGGCCGCCACGACGGGTTGAGCGTGCGCCAGATGCGCCGCCAGATGCAGATGGTCTTCCAGGACAGCTACGCCTCGCTCAATCCGCGGCTCACCATCCTGGAGACGATCGCCTTCGGACCGGTCGCACACGGCACGCCGCTTCGGCAGGCGCGGGCCGCAGCGGCCGACCTGCTGGCGCGCGTCGGGCTCGATCCGGTGCAGTTCCAACGCCGCTATCCGCACGAGCTGTCCGGCGGGCAGCGCCAGCGGGTGAACATCGCCCGCGCGCTCGCGCTGGGGCCGCGGCTCCTCATCCTCGACGAGGCGGTATCGGCGCTCGACAAGTCGGTCGAGGCCCAGGTCCTGAACCTGCTGGCCGAACTCAAGGAGCAGTTCGACCTCACCTATCTCTTCATCAGCCACGACCTCAACGTCGTCCACTACATCAGCGACGAGGTCATGGTGATGTATCTCGGCAAGGTCGTGGAGATCGGTCCGGTCGAGACCATCTACGGCGACGCCCGGCACCCCTATACCCGGGCGCTGCTCGCCTCTCGGCCGTCGATGGACCCCGACCGCCGGACCAACGAGGCGCCGATCCAGGGCGACCCGCCCAATCCGATCGATCCGCCGTCGGGCTGCCGCTTCCGCACCCGCTGTGCCTTCGCCGAAGCGGTCTGCGCTGGGGCCGAACCCCGCCTCGCCACCGGGGCGGCCGAGGGCCATCTCGTCGCCTGCCACATGAACGATCCCGCATCCGGCCACGGCCGGGCGCGGCTCGCGGCCTGAAACGGGAGGGGATGATGGCAGCCCTGCTTTCGATCCGCGATCTCCAGGTCCGCTTCGTCGGACGCGAGCGGACGGTCCATGCCGTCAACGGCGTCAGCTTCGACCTGGCGCCGGGCGAGGTGCTGGGGATTCTCGGGGAGTCCGGCTCGGGCAAGAGCGTCACCCTGCGCGCGATCCTCGGCCTGCTGCCGCCGCGGCGCACCCGCTATGCTGGCTCCATCGCATTCGAGGGCCAGGAACTGCTCGGGCTGCCGGGCCGGGCGTTCTCGCGCCTGCGCGGCAAGAGCATCGCGATGATCTTCCAGGAGCCCGCCACCAGCTTCGATCCCGTCTACACGATCGGCCGCCAGATCACCGAGACGATCGTCCGCCACGAGGGCGTCGGCGAGGCGGCGGCCCAGGCGCGCGCGAAGGAACTGCTGGAACTGGTCCGGATTCCGTCCGCCGCCGAGCGGCTCAAGGCCTATCCCCACGAGATGTCGGGTGGCATGCGGCAGCGGGCGATGATCGCGCTGGCGCTCGCCTGCCGCCCGAAGCTGCTGCTGGCCGACGAGCCGACCACCGCGCTCGACGCGACCGTCCAGATCCAGGTGCTCCTGCTGCTGGCGCAGTTGCAGAAGGATCTCGGACTCGGGGTGATCTTCGTCACCCACGACGTCGGCGTCGCGGTCGAGGTGTCGTCGCGCGTCGCCGTCATGTATGCCGGCCGGGTGGTCGAGACGGGTCCGTTGGCCGACGTGGTGCGGCGCCCGGTCCATCCCTACACCCAGGGGCTGCTCGCCTCGACGGTGCACGGCTCCATGCGCGGGCGCCGGCTCGACGCGATTCCCGGCGCGCCGCCGTCCCTGGCCGCGGCGCCGGTCGGCTGCAGCTTCGCGCCGCGCTGCCGGCACGCCCATGCGGCCTGCGACGCGACCCCGCCCGAGCATCGCTTCGGCGAGGGGCGGATGGCGCGCTGCGTCCTGGCGACGGAGCGGGCGGCGGCCTGAGGCAGGCGGGCGGGGCTTCCGCGCGACCTGCCGGACGGGGTAGGAAACGGCCCTCGCAGACCGCAGGAAACTCGCCGATGAAGCCGATCGAATATGCCGACGCGCCGCCGGAAGTGCAGGCCGTCTACGACGACATCAAGCGCACACGCGGTGTGCCGGACGTGAACAATTTCTGGAAGATGGCGGCGCACCACCCGGCGACCCTGCGCCGCACCTGGGAGAGCCTGAAGGAGGTGATGGCGCCGGGCACGCTCGATCCGGCGACGAAGGAGATGATCTTCCTCGCCGTCAGCATCACCAACGGCTGCACCTACTGCATCCGCTCGCACGAGGCGGCGGCGCGCAAGGCGGGAATGACCGACGCGCAGCACGGCGAACTCCTGGCGGTGGTCGGGATGGCGAACGAAACCAACCGCCTCGCCAACGGCTACCAGGTGGAGGTGGATGTGGCCCTGCGCGACCAATAGGGTATGGGTCTTCCCCTCGCCAGCCATCCTCCAGGTCCATCTGCCAGGTCCATCTGAATGAAACAGCTCCATGGCGCGCATGCGGCAGCCCGCCGAACACGTGACGGTGACGGGCGACCGAGCCGTCTCGGCGCAGTGTCGCCAGGTTGGTGGGTGACCGCGGGCGCGCTGACGATATCCACCGTCCTCTGGATCGTCGGCCGCATCGGCATGGACGAGCCGCGCTTCTCGCCGTGGCTGGGGCCAGGCATGCTGCTCTCGATCTGGGCGATCACCCTCATGGCGGTGACCTTGCTGGCCACGGCGCGTTCGCGCATGATCGAGCCGATGTTCGGCGGGCTCGACCGGGCGGTCCGGCTTCATCGCCGGCTGGGGCCAGCCGCGATCACGCTGGTCGTCCTGCATGTGCTCATGTACCTGCCGCCGATGCTGGCGGATGGGATGTCGCTCGGCGACATCCTCGTCCCGTTCTGGTCACCGCAGGCTCTCACCTTCGATTCGTCGGTGCTGTGGGCGCTCCTGATATGGACCGGGTTCGCCTATGTCCGTGGCCTGCCCTACGAGGGTTGGCTGTCGCTCCACGGCCTGCTCGGGCCGATCTTCCTCGGTGCCGGCGCGCATTCGCTGTTCGTCGGCAGCACCCTGGCCGCATTCGAGCCGCTGCGCTTCTGGATGTGGTTCCTGCTCTTCGTCGGCACCGCCGCCTGGGCCTACCGCGTGCTTCTCTATCGCTGGGCGGCGCCGCGCTACCGCTATCGGGTGGAGGCGGTGGACCGCCGCTCGCATGACACGATCGACCTGGTCATGCGCCCGCAGGACCGTCGGATGATCTACGAGCCGGGAACCTTCGTCTTCGTTCGCCGTCCCGGCGGCAAGGCGGAATATCACCCCTTCTCGATCTCGTCATCACCGGCCGAGCGCAATCTGCGGGTGTCGGTGCGGCTGGTGGGAGATTTCACCCGCGCGCTTGCGAATGCGCAGACGGGTGAGCCGGTCGAGGTCTTCGGTCCCTTCGGCAGCTTCACGCCGCATCGCTATGCGCACCATCGCCGGCTGATCTGCATCGGCGCCGGCATCGGCATCACGCCGTTCCTCGGCATGCTGCGGTTCGAGATGACGAACGACGACTTTCGCCGCATCTGGCTCTGGTACATCGTCCGCGATGGCGACAACGCGCCCTACGATGCCGAGATCCGCGACCTCGTGCTGCGCGCGGATTCCTGGGTCGACTACGAATTGTGGATGACCGCGCAGCGGGGACGACCGACCGCGGCCGACATCATGGCAGCGGCCGCGCCGTTCGACGACTTCGGCATCATGCTTTGTGGCCGCCCGGAGTTCGTCGGCGATCTGGTGCGCCAGTTCCTGGCCGCCGGCGTACCGCGCGAGCGGCTGATCTGGGAAGACTTCCACTTCCACTGAGATCGGACCGCCCGCTCAGTAGGTTTCGAACGTCGCCTGCAGCCGTTCGGGCTCGCGCGTGACGGTGAGGGCCAGCATCAGCAGGATGCGCGCCTTCTGCGGCGACAGCGTGTCGGCGGCGAGCCAGCCGCGGCGGCGCAGCCCATCGCGCGGGATGACGCGGCCGGACGGCGAGCGCGTCGAGATCACCACCGGAATGCCCGCGGCGGCGGAGCGATCCAGGGCGTCCCGCTGGCGCGGCGGCACCATGCCGGGGGCGAGGCCGGCCATCACCAGCCCCTCGGCGCCCGCTGCCAGGTGGGCCTCGATCGCGACCGCGTCGGCGCCGGCATAGCTGGCGATGATATCCACCCGCGGCAGGCTTTCCATGCCGGCGACGGCGAACTCGGTGGCGGGCGCGTGCCGGCGCGTCGGGCGGCGATAGAAGAGGACCCGGTCGGGGTCGGCATAGCCGAGCAGTCCGAAATCCGGCGTCCGAAAGGTCTGGACCCGCATGATCGAGGTCTTGGTGACGTCGCGCGCCGACTGGATCTCGTCGTTCAGGACGACCAGCACGCCCATGCCGCGCGCCTCCGGACTGCCGGCGACCCGCACCGCATTGCGCAGGTTGGCGCCGGCGTCGCTGCCGAAGGCGGAGGCAGGACGCTGCGCGCCGACCAGGACCACCGGTATGTCCAGCTTGAGCGCGAGGTGGAGGAAGTAGGCGGTTTCCTCCAGGGTCGAGGTGCCATGGGTCAGTACGATGCCGTCCAGGCCGGGATGGCGCTCGGGCAGGGCGTGCAGCAGCGTCACGAGTTCCAGCCAGTCGGGCACGTCCATGTCCGGGCTGCCGACGGCGCGCCAGGCCACCGGGATGACCTCGCCCTCGGCGGCGACCTCGGGGAAATGTGCGAGGAGGCCGGCGGGATCGAGCTTCCGGCCGGTGTCGCCATAGTCGACATAGTCGAGCGGCCCGTGGCCGAGCGAGGAGATGGTGCCGCCGCTGCCGACGATGCAGACCTTCATGGGCGTGGCTCTCTACAGGGCTGGCCGGGTGGCGCGGTCGCCCGCCGCCTGCTCGTAGGCATGGGCGATCGCGAGCACGATGTCGTCGGCGAACGGCTTGGCGGCGAACTGCAGGCTCATCGGCATCCCGTTCGAATAGAACCCGCAGGGCACCGCCGCCGCCGGCTGGCCGGTCACGTTGAACGGCATGGTGAGATAGGGCTTGCCGAAGAAGGGGAAGGTCGGCGCGTCCGCCATCCGGTCCGGCGGGCCGTAGTGGCTGGCGGTGAGGACGGCGTCGAAGGGCGCCATCGCCTCGTTCATCTGCCCGACCAGGGTCCGGCGGAACCGGATGGTGCGGATGTACTCGTCGGCCGAGACGAAGGCGCCGAGGCGCATGCGGTCGCGGAAATGCGCGCCGTAGATCTCCGGCTGGCGGCGGAGATGGCGCTGATGGATGGCGAAGCCCTCGGCGAGGATGATGATGCGGCCGACGGCGTGGAAATCCATGATGTCCGGCAGCGTCACCTCTTCGACGATGGCGCCCTGATCGGCCAGCACGGCCGCCGCGCGTTCGATGGCGGCGACGAGTTCGGGATCGGCCGAGGCGTGCCATGCCCGGGCGATGCCGATGCGCAGGCCCGCGACCGGGCGGCCGATGGCGGCGCGGAAGTCGGGCACGGGGCCGTCGACCGAGGCGGGGTCGGCCGGGTCGTGGCCGGCCAGGGCCTCCATCATCAGGGCGCAGTCCTCGGCGGTCCAGGTCATCGGCCCGGCATGATCGAGCGTCCAGCTCAGCGGCAGGACGCCGCGGCGGGAGACGAGGCCGTAGGTCGGCTTGAGGCCGACGAGGCCGCAGAAGCCGGACGGGCTGCGGATCGACCCGCCGGTGTCGGAGCCCATGGCGGCCGCGCAGAGGCCCGCCGCCACCGCCGCGCCGGAGCCGCTCGAGGAACCCCCCGGCTGCAGGTCGGTGTTCCAGGGGTTGCGCGCGGGCGGGCTGAAGAGGTCGGGCGACGGGCCGCCGAAGGCGAATTCGTGGGTCGAGAGCTTGCCGAGGCTGATCGCGCCGGCGGCAGAGAGCCGCGCGACCGTCTCCGCGTCCTCGGTCGGCACATGGTCCTTGAGCAGGCGCGAATGGCCGGTCGTGGGAATGCCGCGGGTCGCATAGATGTCCTTGAGGCCGATCGCGATGCCGTGCAGCGGCCCGCGCCACTCGCCGCTCCGGATCTCCGTCTCGGCCGTACGGGCCGCGGCCCGCGCCTCCTCCGCGGTGACGAGGATGAAGGCGTGGAGGCGGTCGTCCACGGCCTCGATGCGCGCCAGATGGGCCTCGACCAGCTCGACCGGCGACAGCTCGCCCGCCTTCAGCGCCCGCGCCTGCTGCGCGATGGAGAGGTCGGTGAGGCGGCTCATCGCGCGCTCCTCGTGCCGGCGGGGTGGAAGATTAGCGCCGGTTCGTCCGCGAGGTCGGGATCGGCCGGCAGGCGGGAGAGCAGGACCGCATGCATCCGCTGCCAGGCATCGTGCATCCGCGGAATCTCCTCCTCGGTGAAGGCGATGCCCGCATGGCGGGCCTGCGCGAGGAATTCCTCGAGCGAGCGGTCGGTCATGGTCGTGATCTCCGGCGATTGCCGATGGGCGGGAATGGCGAGTGTAGGCCGGGCGCGCCCGCGGAATACAGGTTGCGGCGCGCCCGGCGCGAGTTCAGCGCTGGATGTCGAGCGCCTGGCGCAGGCCGTCGCTCAACAGGTTGAAGCACATGCAGGTGACGAAGATGACGGCGCCCGGCAGGGCCGCATTCCAGGGCGCGACGTAGATCGACTGGCGCAGCGTGTTCAGCATCAGGCCCCAGTCCGCCTCGGGCGGGCTGACGCCGAGGCCGAGGAAGCTGAGGCCCGAGGCGACGACGATCGCCACCGACAGGAGGCTCGAGGCGTAGACGAGGACGGGGCCGATCACGTTGGACATGACATGGACGCGGATGATCGAGAAGGTGGAGGCGCCGCTCGCCCGGGCCGCCTCGACGAAGGGCAGGGCGCGGACCTGGGTGGTGACGCTCTCGGCAATCCGGGTCAGCGGCGGGATGAAGATCAGGGTCAGCGAGATGAGGCCGTTGACCAGCCCGGCGCCCATGGCGCCGGAGATGGCGATGGCCAGCAGGATCGAGGGGAAGGCGTAGAAGACGTCCGTCGTCCGCATGATCGCCATGTTGACCCAGCCGCCGACGAAGCCTGCGGTCATGCCGAGCCCGCCGCCGATCAGGAAGGCGAGCGCGACCGGCGTGAAGGACATGAAGAGGGAGATGCGACCGCCATAGATGAGGCGCGTCAGGAGGTCGCGGCCGAGTTCGTCCGTGCCGAGCAGGTGGCCCGGCGTGCCCATCGGTGCCAGCCGCCGCAGCATGCTGGTCTTGTAAGGGTCATGCGGGGCGACCAGCGGCGCGAAGATCGCAGCCAGCACGATCAGTGTCAGGACGGTGAGGCAGAAGAGCGTGACCGGATCCCGGCGCAGGCGGCGCAGCACGGTCGTCCAGTATCCCGGCGGAGCCTCGACGGCGACCGGCGGACGGGTGGGAAGGGGGGTCGCGAGCGTCGTATCGGTCATCGCACCCTCCGGTCAGCGCTTGATGCGCGGATCGAGCGCCGCCTGCATGATGTCGACCAGCAGGTTGAGCGCGACGAAGAACAGGGCCAGCACCAGGATGACCCCCTGCAGCATCGGAATGTCGCGGGAGAAGATGGAGTTGTTGAGCAGCAGCCCCGTTCCCGGCCAGGCGAACACCGTCTCGATCAGGATCGAGCCGCCGAGGAGGTAGCCCAGCTGCAGGCCCATGACCGCCAGGATGGTCGGCGCCGCGTTCTTGGCGACATGCCCCAGCACCCGGCGCCCGGTCAGCCCCTTGGCCCACAGCGCCTGAACGAATTCCTGGCTCATGGTCTCGCGCACGGCTTCGCGCACGGTCCGGGCGACGATGGCCATGGGAATGACGGACAGGGCGACGGTCGGCAGGATCAGGTGGCGCAGGTTCTCGCCCGTCAGGCGGAAGTCGGTCGATCCGTCCGGCCCCATCCCCATGGAGGGCAGGATGTCCCACTCGACCGAGAAGATGATGACCAGCACGATCGCCAGCCAGTAGTGCGGCACGCTGACCCCGGTGACCGCGATCGCCGTCACCACCCGGTCGATCGGCCGCCCGTGGAAATAGCCGGCGATGGCGCCGAGCAACGTGCCGACCGCGAACGCCAGCGCCGAGGCCAGCACCGCCAGCAGCAGCGAATTGAAGAGGGCGGGCGGGATTTCCTCGGCGACCAGCCGGCGGGTCGCGATCGAGGTGCCGAGATCGCCCGTGACCGCCTTGCCGAGCCAGACCGCGTACTGGACGGGCAGCGGCTTGTCGAGCCCGTACTCCTTCTTGATGCGGTCGATCAACTCCTTGGGCGCGTCCTCGGGGAGGATCGCGCTCAAGGGATCGGAGGGGCCGAGATAGACGAGCGCGAAACACAGCATCGTCACGCCGAGCACGATCGGCACCGTGTAGAGCGTGCGCCGCAGGATGTATCCGAGCATCGACCCCTCCGTGTGCGCGGGCGGTTCCGGCCGGTCAGTCCTTGGTGACCGGCGTCAGGTCCTGGAACCAGCTCTTGGCCTGGACGAAGCCCTTGACGTTGCGCGCGAGGGCGCGGGGATTGACGTCATGGGTGACCCAGATCCACTCGGCCTTGTCGACGAGGGCCGCGTGCATCTCTCCCAGCACGAGGTTCTGCGTCTCGAGGTCGAACGACTGGGACGCCTTCTTGAGCAGGGCCGTGTATTCGGGATCGTCGACCATGCCCCAGTTGGAGCCGCCCGGCGGGATGCGGTTCGGCAGGTAGAAGCGGTCGAAGGCGCTGAACGGATCCTGGATCGCCCGGCTGATGATGACCGAGTCGACGCCCGCCTTGACGATGTCCGGATGGTTGGCCGGATTGCGGGCAAAGGCGGTCAGCGCGTTCCACTCCATCACTTCGGCCGTGACGTTGAAGAAGCACTCGTTGAGGTTCGCCTGGATCGCCTCGAACATCGGCAGGGGCTGCATCTGGCCCGAACCCGAGGTCGAGATGGCGATCTTGACCGTCAGCTTCTTCGAGCCCGAGAACCCGGCCTCGGCCATCATCTTGCGCGCTTCGTCTGGCCGGTAGCCGAGCTCGAACTTGGGCTTGCCGAACCATGTGTCGCCCGGCGGCATGTGTCCCTTCGCCGGCAGAGACAGGCCGCCGAGCAGCTGGTTGATGCCTTCGCGGTCGATGCAGAGGTTGGCGGCCTTGCGCACCCGCACATCGTTCCAGGGCGAGCCCGCGGCGCGCGAGGGCGCGATCGCCCAGTTGTGCGGATAGCCGTTGGTGACGATCTGCATCCCGGCCTGCTTCAGGCGCGGGATGGTGTCGGGCGAGGGTGCCTCGATCCAGTCGACCTGGCGCGACAGCAGGGCGGCGGTGCGGGCCGACGCCTCGGGGATCGGCAGCAGGATGATGCGGTCGACCTTCGGTACGCGCTTGGGGTTCCAGTATTCCTTGTGGCCGACCATCTCCGCCCGCTCGCGCGGGACGAGGCGCTGGAGCTTCCAGGGGCCGGTGCCGACCGGCTGCTTGGCGAAGGCCTCCCAGCTTCCGACCTTCTCCCAGTGCGCCTTCGAGGGCATGAACCAGAAGCTGACCTGGTAGGGGACGTAGGCCGTCGGCGTGTGGGTGATGATCTCGATCGTGTACTTGTCGACCTTGCGGATCTCCTTGAGGTCGGGGATGCGCGTGGCGATCTGCGCGGCCTGCTTGGGGTCGTAGTGCTTGGCCTTGGTGTCGCGTGCGACCTCGAAGTTCCACAGGACGTCGTCGGCGGTGAACTCGCCGCCGTCATGATATTTCACGCCCTGGCGCAGCTTGAACGTCCACTTGGTCTTGTCGGTGGCGTCGACCGACCAGGATTCGGCGAGGCCGGGGATCAGGGCGGCCGGCTTGTCGGCGCTCGACAGATCCCACAGAACCAGCGGGTCGTAGAGCATGTAGCCCATGAAGCGGAAGCCTTCGAACCCCTGGTCCGGCTGGCCCGCGGGATAGGGAATGTCCGCCGCCGTCATGCCGACGCGCAGCACCTTCTCCTGCGCGACGGCGGTTCCCGCGATCGCCATCACCGCTGCGGCCAGTATCCCTCCCAGGGCCGCCCTGGCTTCCCGTCTCGTGCCGGTTCTCGTCATCAGCCTCTCCTGTCCGTCGGGTTGGGGGCCCCTGGTCGGAAGTTCGCTTGCGGGTGTCATGCCGGCTCCGCCGCCCGCTCGATCGTCGGTTCCAGCAGATGCCAGCCGGTCGCCTGCTGGTACTGGTGCGCCAGGCGCAGCAGCAGCGGCTCGGAGAAGGGGCGTCCGACCAGCTGCATGGCCATCGGCAGCCCTTGCGCGTCGAAGCCGATCGGCAGGGCCAGGGCCGGCAGGCCGAGATAGTTGAACGGCCGGGTGTAGCGGGTGAGGCGGGCGACCATCGCGGGAATGGCCGAGGTCGCGCCCTCGTCGGTCTCGGCGATGGTCGGCACGGGGAAGGTCAGGATCGGCGCGGCCAGCACGTCGATGCCGGCAAAGGTGCCGGCCACGAAGGCCCCCAGCAGCCGGCCGCGCAGCGCCGTCGCCTCGAGGTACCGGGTGGCGGGAACATGAAACCCCGCCTCGGTTCGGCTGTGGACATGGACCGAATAGTCGCCGGCGCGCGTCCGCATCCAGGTGCCGTGGACCGCCGCCGCTTCCGACTTCGAGATGGCGTCGCCCAGCGCGAAGAGCGGCTCGAGCGGCGGTGCGTCCACGGCCTGCGCCGTCATGCCGAGCCGGGAGAAGACGTGGAGCGCCGCGGCGACGGCATCGGCCACCTCGGCCGTGGCGTCCGCCATCCATGCCGCCGGCGGCCGGCCGAGGACCAGCCCGCTCGCCGGACGCTCGAGGAAGTCGAGGCTGTCCGGGAAAGGTCGGCGGCTGGTGCTGGGGTCGCGCGGGTCGTGCCCGGCGATGGCGGCGGTCATCAGGGCCGCATCGCGGGCGGTTCGGGTCAGGGGCCCGATGGTATCGAGCGACCATGCGCGCGGCATCGAGCCGGCCCGGCTGACACGCCCGTAGGTCGGCTTCAGGCCGACGAGCCCGTTCATGGCCGCGGGCAGCCGGATCGAGCCACCGGTATCGGAGCCGAGGGCGCCGGCGACCATACGCGCGGCGACCGCCGCGCCCGAGCCGGCCGACGAGCCGCCCGTGACATGGCGGGGGTTCCAGGGATTCCGGTTGTGGCCGAAATGGACGTTGTGGCCGGTCGGGCCGGCGGCGAATTCCGACATGTTCAGCCAGCCGACCGTGATTGCGCCGGCCGCTTCGAGCCGCGCCACGGCCGGCGCGGGGGCGGGCTGCTCGTGGCCGGGCAGGATCGTCGAACCGCCCGTCATCTCGCCGCCGGGCCGTGCGAACATGTCCTTGTGGGCGAGCGGAACCCCGTGCAGGGGGCCGGCCCAGTCGCCTGCCGCTGCCGCCCGGTCGAGTGCCCGCGCCCGCGCCAGGGCGGCCTCCGCCTCGATGCGGATGAGGGCATTGACGACGGGCTGCCAGTCGGCGATGCGGGCGAGCGATGCCGCGACGGCGGCCTCCGCCGTCAGGCGGCCGCTGCGGATTGCCGCTGCGGTCTCCCAGACGTCGAGGGCGGCGGCGTCGTTCATTCCCCGTCCTCCGGCCGCGCCAGCGCGTCCAGCTCCGCCAGGAACTGGATCGGCTCGTCGAAGAACCAGAATTCCGGGATCGCCGCTTCGGCCTGCCGGTTGATGCGATCGAGTTCGGCGGCAAGCTCGACGGCGCGGCCGTCGGCGATCTCGATGCCGTGCAACTCGCGGCCCTGCATCGCGATCAGGGCGGCGGAAACGGGAGGGCGGTGATGGACCGGCATGATGCCGTCCGGCGTCGCAACAAGCGTGCCACTGGCGGTCGACGGCCAAGGGCCCGGCGGACGGCAAAAGACGCCCGGAAAAAAGAAGGGGCCGCACCTTGCGATGCGGCCCAAGTTTAGGGAGGAAACGCCCAAGAAGACACAACATGCACCGCAACGCGGTGTGGGCCATGCTGCGAAACCGAATATGCGCCGCCCCTCGGCGGCTTTCAAGAACTTTTTTGCACCTGCTCACTGAAAGTGTGCGGTCGAAGTTTCAGCCCGCCGTCGATCGGTAATATATCAATTTGTACCATAGGTTTGGCGGGTTTTCTGCGTGCAATACGGCAGCCGGAATCGGCGAAAACGGCGTTGTGCGCTGCAACACTGCGACGTTCCGTCGCGTAGGTTGTGGCCGCCGGATTTGCCGCTGTCGGCGCAATGCGCCTAGATTGACCGCCGCCGGCAGCGGCGAGCGAGCGAGGGTGGCGATGGTGGAAGCCGTCGCGGACGGGTCGTCCGCGCAAAGGGGGACGGCGACGGATGCCCAACGCCGCCATGCGGCCGGGCTGGAAGCCATGCGCGCCGCCCGACCGGCCGATGCTGCGGCCCATTTCGCGGCCGCGCTGCAGTCGAGCCCCGACAATCCCGCCCTCCTCGCCAATCTCGGGACGGCGCTGATGGCCTGCGACCGGCTCGCCGAGGCGCTGCCCGTCCTGGATCGGGCGGCTGCGCTGGCGCCCGGCCACCCCGGCATCCAGCACAATCGCGGCAATGTGCTGCTGGCACTGCGCCGCCCGGCCGAAGCCGCTGCCGCGCAGGCCCGCGCGGCAGAACTGGCGCCGCGGGAAGCGCGCTTCCAGTATGCCTGGGGCCTCGCGCTCGAGCGCGCAGGGGTGCCCGAGGAGGCGGCCGCACGCTTTCGCACCGCCCTGGCCATCGACACGGGGCTCGCATCGCCGCGGGCGGCGCTGGCGCTGCTGCAGCTAGCGGCGGGGCAGCCGGCCGCGGCCGTCGCCACCTGGCGCGAGCAGGCGGCGCTGGCACGGCGGCTGGAGCCGTCGGTGCCGTGGCGGGATGGCGACCGGATCGCCAATCGTAGCCGCATCCGCCACGATGTCGAGCAACTGCGCTGGCTGCTGGCGCAGGACGATCCGGCGATCGACCGGCGACGGATCGCCCGGTTGCTGCCGCGCTACGAGGCGCTGCTGGCGGCGATGCCGGACGGCACCGACGCCCGGCGGCCGGTCGCGCTGACCGACGACGCCTTGCGGACCCTGGATGGCAGCTACAACCGGGCGATCCAGCGGCTCGATGCGCCGGCCATGACCGCCAGCCCGCTGCGCGACCGGGACTGGGGCCAGGTGGAGGCCGACTATCGCGCGCTGGCGCCCGGCCTGACCTGGATCGACGGGTTCCTCGGGCCGGAGGCGCTCGCCGGCCTGCGCCGGTTCTGCCTCGGCTCGACCATCTTCCACCACGTCAAGCATGGCGGCTATGTCGGCGCCTACCTGCCCGAGGTCGCCTGCGGGCTCCTCGCCCAGATCGCCGACGAACTGCCGCGGCGTATGCCGCAGGTGTTCGGCGGCCATCGGCTGCGGCAGATGTGGATCTACAAGTACGACAGCCGGATGGAGGGGATCGGGCTGCATGCCGACGCCGCGGCGGTGAACGTCAATTTCTGGCTGACCCCGGACGAGGCGAATCTCGGCCCGTCGGACGGGTCCGGCGGCGGGGGATTGATCGTCCATCGCTGCGAGGCGCCGCTCGACTGGTCCTTCCGCCGTTTCAACGAGGACGAGGCGGCGATCACCGAGCATCTTGCCCGCCACGGCGGCGAGCCGGTGGTCGTGCCGTACCGCTGCAATCGCGCGGTGATCTTCGATTCCGATCTTTTCCACGCGACGGACCGGTTCACCTTCCGCGACCGTTACCAAGACCGACGCCTCAACGTCACCATGCTCTTCGGCGACCGTGCCGAAGGCCGAGAGGCGCGGGCGGGCCGTCCATGACATTCTTCACCGTCTATCGCCGGGTTCTCGGGCTGCTCGCGCCCGAGCGGCGTATCGTGCTGTGGCTCGCGGCCGCCAACCTCGTGCTCGCGACCCTTCCGTTCCTGGAGCCGCTGCTGTTCGGCAAGGTCGTCGACACGCTGGCGGCGAGCGGCGGCCGCGCTCCGGCGGACGTCTGGGCCGATGCGATCGTACTGCTCGGCATCTGGGGGCTCGTCGGCGTCGGCGGTATCGTCGCCAACATGCTGGTGGCGCTGCACGCCGACCGGCTGGCGCACCGCAACCGCCTGGCGGCGATGCGCAATTTCTTCGAGCATGTCCTGCAGCTCTCGGTCGCCTTCCACACCCGCACCCATTCCGGCCGGTTGCTCAAGATCATGCTGCAGGGCAGCGATCACCTCTTCGGCCTGTGGCTCGCCTTCTTCCGCGAGCATCTCGCGACCTTCGTGTCGCTGATCGTGCTGCTGCCCCTGGCTCTGTGGCTGAACTGGCGGCTCGGGCTGCTCCTGGTCGGGCTGATCGTCGTCTTCTGCAGTCTGACGGTATTCGTGGTCCGGCGCGCCGAGGCCGCGCAGACGGAGGTGGAATCGCAGCATTCGGAGCTGGCGGAGCGCACCGGCGACGCGCTGGCCAACGTCCTCCTGATCCAGAGCTTCGTCCGGCTCGCGGCCGAGGTCCGGCAACTGGGCGACGTCATGCAGCGGCTGCTGGCGGCCCAGTTCCCGGTCCTCAACTGGTGGGCGCTGGCGACGATCCTGGCCCAGTCCACCAGCACGGTCACGGTCATCGCGATCTTCCTGCTCGGCACGGCGCTGCACCTCGAGGGCAAGGCGTCGGTCGGCGAGATCGTTATGTTCATGGGCTTCGCGACGCTGCTGATCGGCCGTCTCGAGCACGCGATGTCGTTCGTCAGCCGTCTGTTCTTCCAGATGGCCGCGATCGCCGACTTCTTCTCGGTTCTCGACGCGCGGCCGGGCGTCACCGAGAAGGCGGATGCGATCGAACTGGCACGCGCGGAGGGCACGGTCACGTTCGAGGACGTGACCTTCGCCTACGATCCCGGGCGGCCGGCGCTGCGGGACATATCCTTCTCCGTCGCGCCGGGCGAGACGGTCGCGCTGGTCGGACCGACCGGGGCCGGAAAAAGCTCGACCCTGGGTCTGCTCTTCCGCCTGTGGGATCCGCAGTCCGGCCGCATCACCATCGACGGGCACGATATCCGCGACCTGACGCTGGAATCGCTGCGCCGGAACATCGGCGTGGTCTTCCAGGAGAGCGCGCTCTTCTACCGCTCGATTGCCGAGAACCTGCGGGTCGGGCGGCCGGACGCGACGCAGGAAGAGATGGAAGCCGCAGCCCGGGCCGCCCAGGCCCACGCCTTCATCATGCGGCAGCCGGCCGGCTACGAGACCCCGATCGGCGAGCGCGGCGTGACCTTGAGCGGCGGCGAGCGCCAGCGCCTGGCGATCGCCCGGGCGATCCTCAAGGATCCACCGATCCTGGTGCTGGACGAGGCCACCAGCGCGCTCGACTCGGTGACCGAACGGCTGGTGCAGCAGGCGCTGGCCGCCGTGACGCGCGGCCGTACGACCTTCATCATCGCGCACCGCCTGTCGACCATCCGCGACGCCGACCGTATTCTCGTCTTCGAGGACGGACGGGTCATCGAGCAGGGGCCCTATCGCGAACTCATCGCAGCCGACGGAACCTTCGCGCGACTGGTCCGCACGCAGTACGGGGCGGCGGCCGTGGGATCGGCCGAGGAACCCGGATCGACCTAACAGGCCGACATCGTGGTCGCGGCCGCGAGGCACTCGTCGACCACGGGAAGGATCTTGGTGCGGGTGATCGGCTTGCTGACGGAGCGGGTCGCCCCCAGGAGCTGCGCCACCTCGAGATGGTCCATGGTCGACATGGCGCCGCTCATGATCGTGGCACGCGGCCCGCCCGACATGGCGATGATGGGCACCTTGCGGTCGACCTTGCGGATTTCCCGGATGGTCTCCAGGCCCTCGACCTCGGGCATGAAGATGTCCGTCACGACGAGGTCGTATGCGCCGGGCCGGTATGCCTTGAGCGCGTTGCGCCCGTCTGTCGCCACGTCGACCGTGTGCGCCGCCGATTCCAGCAGGGCGACGATGGTCTTCGCCACGAGCTCGTCGTCGTCTATGACCAGTATATGTGCCACTCGAACATCTTCCGCAGCGCGACGGATCAGGTCAACATAGGGCGGGGTCGTCATCTATCGCAATACGGAGTTTGGCCGGCGGCTGAGCTACCATAAATAAGCGGGGTGGCGATCCGGGCGTCCGGCGAGCGCCGGACGCCGTGTCTCAAGGGGCGCGCGGCAGGGGAGTGTGGGGTGATGCGCCGTCCGGCGCCGACTGTCGCAATCGTGGCGCTGGTGGCCCTTCTGCTGGCGTGGGCCGCCTTCGATGTCCTGCGCGATCGCCAGGAGACGGAGGCCGCCGCATATCGTGACGCCGGCAATCTCACCGATGCGATCGCGAACCAGACCGAACAGATCCTGGCGACGGCCGAGAACGGGCTGGCCGCCCTGGCGGCGGCGATACCCAGGCGCGATATCGGCGATCCCGCCTGGAACGAGGCGATTTTCGAGCAGCTCTCCGATCGGCAGAAGGCAAGCCATGCCATCCACGCGTTCCTGATCCTCGACCGCAACGGCCGGCTGGTCCACAGCTCCCGCGGGCGGCAGCCGCGACCGATCGATTTCTCCGCCGCGCCCTGGTTCACGCAGGCTTCGGCGCGCCCCGGCACCGCCGCTGCGATCGGGCGGCCGGTGCTGCTGCAGATCGAGGAAGGGCAGCGGGCCTGGGTGATCCCGATGTCCCGGGCGGTCCTGGATGCGACGGGCCGCGCTTCGGCCCTCTTCGTTGCGGCGGTCTCGATCGACCAGATGGCGCAGCTCTATGCGACCCTGGACCTCGGCCGGGCGGGCCGGGCGACGCTGTTCCGGAAGGACGGCATCGTGCTCAACACCCATCCGTTCCGGGAGGAGGCGCTCGGCAACAGCCGGGGCCGTCTGCCGCTCTTCGACGAGCATCTGGCGCGCGCGCCGACGGGGCGGTTCGTGGGCGATCATCCCATCGACGGCGTCCGCCGGATGGTCACCTACCGGTCGCTTGCGGGCTTTCCGGCGGTCGTGGCGATCGGCCTGGAGGAGGCCTGGGTTCTCGCGCCGTGGTGGACCCGCAGCCTGCGGACCATGATCTCGCTCGGCGTGCTCGCGCTCCTCGTCGCCATTCTCGTCTTCTATGTGCGCCGCATGGGATTGCAACGCGTCGCCGCGGCGGCCGAGCAGACGCGGCGCCTCCACCTGCTGGCGGGCGCTTCGATCGGGCTGGCCCGGACCCGGTCGGCCGACACCATGCTGGGCTCCGCCGCATCGCTTGCGCGCCAGCTGGTGCGGGCCCATCAGGCCGTGGTCACCGAGACGCCGGCCGACGGTGCCGGCGCCATCATCCACGCCGTCTCCCTCAGCGACCGCTATGCGGAATGGCGCGGCTACCACGAGGAGCCGACCGGCGCCGGCATCTACCGGCTGATCGCGGAAACGAACCGGCCGATGCGGATGACCCAGGCGGAGCTGGAGGCGCATCCGGCGTGGCGGGGGTTCGGGGACGCCGGGCATCGGCACCCGCCGATGCGCGGCTGGCTGGGGGTGCCGCTGGTCGGCCAGGACGGCCGCAATATCGGCATCATCCAGCTGTCCGACCGGGAGGAGGGCGAGTTCGACGAGGCGGACGAGGCGATCTGCCAGCAACTCGCCCTGATGGTGTCGGCCCTGATCGAGAACCTCCGCGCCGACGAGGCGCTCGCGGCGGCCCTGGCCGCCGAACGGGAGGCCCGGTCGGAGGCGGAAGTGCTTCGCGGCCGCAATGCCGCCATCCTCGACAGCATCTCGGACGCGTTCTATGTGCTCGATCGGGATTTCCGGTTTCGCTATCTCAACGCGCGTGCGACGGCGATTCTGGGTCGCGGTGAACTTGTCGGTCGCAACGTCTGGGAAGCGTTCCCCGAGGCGGTGGATACAGTCCTGAAGCCGAGCTACGAGGCTGCTCTTGCCGGCGGGCAGGCCGTTGCCTTCACCTTCTATTTTGCCGCGCTCCACGCATGGTTCGATGTCCGCGCCTACCCGTTCGAGGACGGGCTCTCGGTCTATTTCCGCGACGTCACGGAGGAGATGGAGACCGAGGCGAAGCTTGTCCAGGCGCAGAAGATGGAGGCCGTCGGGCAATTGACCGGCGGCATCGCCCATGATTTCAACAATCTCCTGACGGTCATCCTCGGCATGGGCGACGCGATCCTGGGCGACCCGGCCGACCCGGCAGCGGTACGCGAGAAGGTCTCCAGCATCGTCGCCGCCGGCGAGCGCGCGGCCCAGCTGACGAGCAGCCTCCTCGCCTTCTCGCGCCGGCATCCGATGGACCCCCGACCGACCGACATCAGCCAGCTCATCGCGCGATCGGAGGGGCTGCTGTCGCGCGCGTTGGGGGAGGGGGTCGAGATCGAGGTCGTCACCTCCGGCAGCTTGTGGCGCGCCATGGTCGACGCGGCGCAGCTCGAACTCGCCATCCTCAATCTCGCCATCAACGGACGCGACGCCATGCCGGACGGCGGGCGGCTCACCATCGAGGCCGCCAACGCCCGGCTCGACGAAGCCTATGCGCGCGCCAATGCCGAGGTCGTGGCGGGGCAGTATGTCATGGTCGCGGTCAGCGACACCGGAACCGGGATGTCGCCGGAGGTGTCCGAGCGGGCGTTCGAGCCCTTCTTCACGACCAAGCCGGTCGGCAAGGGCTCGGGCCTCGGGCTCAGCATGGTGTACGGGTTCGTCAAGCAGTCGGGCGGACACGTCAAGATCTACACCGAGCCGGGCGAGGGCACGACGGTCAAGCTCTACCTGCCGCGGGCGGTCGAGCGTCTGGCGCCGATCGCCGGGCCCGGCATCGGCAACGAAGTGTCGGAACTGCCGCCGGGCGACGACGAGACGATCCTGGTCGTCGAGGACGATGCCGAGATCCGGCGCCTCATCGGCAACTCGCTGCAGGTGCTGGGCTACGGCGTGACGGCCGTCGCATCGGGCGTCGAGGCGCTGGAGCGGTTCGCCGCCGCGCGCTTCGATCTGCTGCTGACGGACGTGATGCTGCCCCACGGAATGAACGGCCGGCAACTGGCCGACGAAGCCGGTCGGCGGCAGCCCGGATTGGCCGTGCTCTACACGTCGGGCTATACGGAGAATGCGATCGTGCATCACGGCCGCCTCGATCCCGGCGTGCGCCTGCTGCGCAAGCCGTTCCGGCATGCCGACCTGGCGCAGATGGTGCGCATCGCCCTGGCGGACGTCCGGGGCGAGGTCCGATGAAGACGCACGATCCCGATGCCCTCCGCGACCGGCCTCGGCATGTCGGAATCGTCGCCTGCTCGTCCGAGGGGGCAGCCCTCTGCTATCGCACCTTGTGCGTGGAGGCGGCCGACCGGCTCGGGCCGCATGCGCACCCGCCGGTGTCGCTGCATGGCCATTCCCTGGCGGACTATGTCGCCTGCCTCGAGCGCGGCGACCGGCAGGGCGTCGCCGAGCTGATGCTCGATTCGGCGCGCCGCCTGGCGGCCGCCGGCGCCGACTTCCTGGTCTGCCCGGACAATACGATCCACGATGCGATGCCGCTCGTGCGCCCGCGCTCGCCCCTGCCGTGGCTGCACATCGCGGAGGTCGTGGCCGAGGCCGCCGCCGGGCGCGGCTGGCGCCGGGTCGGCCTGTCGGGGACGCGCTGGCTGGTCGACAGCGACGTCTATCCCGAGGCGCTGGGCCGCCACGGCATCGCCTGCATCCGCCCGACTCCCGAGGAACGCGACCGCATGGCCCGCCGGATCATGGACGAGCTGGTGCTGGGCATCTTCCGTCCGGAGGCGGTAGCCGATTTCCAGGCCGTCTTCCGCCGCATGGCCGAGGATGGCTGCGACGGGGTGATCCTGGGCTGCACCGAGATCCCCTTGATCATGAATGATTGCAACGCGCCGCTGCCGACGCTGGACTCGACGCGCCTGCTGGCGCGGGCCGCGATCACGCGCGCGCTGGCGGCCGGGTAGCGGCGGATCAGGCGAAGCGCAGCGCGGCCGCCCCGATGGCGACGAGGCCGATGGCGAAGGCCCGTCGCGGTGTCACCCGTTCCTTGAGCACGACGGCAGCGATGACCGCGCCGAAGACGACGCTGGTGTCGCGCAGCGCCGCGCCCACCGCGACCGGCGCCTGCGACCAGACCCAGAGGATGAGCAGGTAGGACACCATGGCGCCGCTGGAGCCGAGCGAGGCCAGCACGACATGCCGGCGCAGCGCGCGCAGCAGCGGTATGCCGCCGCGCAGCCGATGGACGGTGCCGAACATGGCGGCGTTGATCGCGGACATGGCGAAGCCGTAGCCGAGCGTCGAGGGGGAGAGGCGCGCACCCTGGGCGTCGCACACCGCATAGGCGGCCGAGAAGGCCCCGGCCGCCAGCGCGGCCAGCAGGGCGGCCGGGTGGCTGCGGGCATCGCCGGCGGCGAACATGGCGACACCGGCGGAGACGAGGGCAACCCCCGCAAGGCCGGCCGGCCCCAGATGCTCGTCGAACAGGATCGCCGCCATCAGGGTGACCAGCAGCGGCGAGGTCGCCCGGGTGATCGGGTAGACGAGGCCGAAGCCGCCACCCGCAGTGTAGCCGCGGACCATCGCCAGCATGGCGAGGAGGTTGAAGCTGGTCGACGCGGCCAGCCAGGGCAGCGCTTCTGCCGAAGGTGGCGGCAGGAACAGCAGCACGGGCACCGAGATGATGCCGGAGGCGACCACCTGGGCCGCCATCGCGGCCTGGGGATCGGGGGCGGCCTTGACCGCCGCGTTCCAGGCGGCATGCAGCGCGGCGCTGAGCAGCGCCGCGGCGACGACGATCCCGTCCAAGCGCGGCGCCTCAGGCCGGCCGGCCGGGCCAGGCCGGCGTCGCGGCGAGGCGCTTGTAGAAGAAGACGGTGTCGCAGGGCGGTCCCTCCGGCAGCAGCGCGAAGTCCGGCACGACCCCGACGCGGACCCAGCCTTCGCGGGCATAGAGCCGCTCGGCCGCGTCGCTCGCCGTGTCCAGCACCAGCAGCGACTTGCCATGCGCGATGGCGGCCCGCTCGGCGGCCCGCATCAGCGCTTGTCCCACGCCGCGCCCACGGGCCGAGCGGCGGACCAGCATCTTGGAGATGTCGCCGCGGTGCGGCTGGTTCTCCGGCTGGGCCAGTACGACCTGGACGGTGCCGAGCGCTTCGCCGCTGTCGCCCTCCGCCATCAGCAGCAGGCGCTGGCCGGCCGCGACCCCGGCTGCAACCCCGGCCCAGAAGCCTTCGGCCCGCTCCAGCGTCAGGGGCAGCATGAAGCCGACCGACGCGCCGCCCTCGACGCAGTCGACGAGGATGCGCGCAAGGGCGGGGACGGCGGCCTCCGCCTCCTGCGGCGTCAGCTGGCGTACGGTGAAGGGCACGGGCATCGGGGCCTCGATGGCAAGGCAGGCGTCAGGGGCGGGTGATGGTCAGCGCGACGATGTAGCGGGCCGGGCGCGAACCCGGATTGCGGAAGGCGATCGGGCGGTCGACCGCCATCGCGAGGCAGTCGCCTTCCTCGAGGCGATGGATGCGGTCGCCGACCGTCAGTTCCATCGTCCCGTCGATGACCCAGATCTGCTGGCTGATGCCGAGGCCGAGCGGCGCGCTTTCGTAGGCGACGCGCGCGCCGGCAGGAAACTCGACCTCGATCAGTTCGATCGGCGTCGGGTAGCCGAGCGGGGAGAGGTGGCGGCGGCGGTAGCCCGTCTCGGGATCGCGCCAGACGGGCTGGGCTGCCCGCCGCGCCACCGGATCGGCGTCGGGGCGCTCGGCATCGGCGAAGAGCGCGGCCAGCGACATGCCGAGCCCGGTCGCCAGCCGGTCGAGGATGGCCGCCGTCGGGCTGCTTTCGCCGCGCTCGATCAGCGAGATCATCGAGCGGCTGACGCCGGATCGCTCCGCCAGCCCGTCGAGCGTGAGCGCGCGCTCGGTGCGCAATGCGCGCAGGCGCTGGGCGAGGCGGGCTTCGGCGTCGCTCGATGATCGATCCATTATTCAAGAATATCTGTCCAGTATCCTGGAGTCAATCCATTAGCCTGGACGCTAAGTGATATGCCGTGATATTTAGCCTAATGGCTCATCATGAAGCGGGTCTGGATACCGTGTTCCTGGCGCTCGCCGATCCCACCCGGCGTGCCGTGCTGGACCGTCTCGCCGAAGGCCCCGCGAGCGTGGGCGAACTCGCCCGGCCGTTCGCGATGGCCCTGCCATCCTTCATGAAGCACATCCGGATGCTGGAGGAGAGCGGCTGGATCGCCACCCGCAAGCAGGGCCGCGTCCGCACCTGCACCATCCAGCGCCGCTCGCTGGCTGCGGCCGATGCCTGGCTCGGTCGTCAGCGCGCGGTGTGGGAGGCCCGCACCGATCGTCTCGAACGCCTCGTCGCCGAACTCCAGGAGAAGGAAGAGCGCGAATGACCCCCGCCTTCGACCCTACCCGCGATCTTTCCCTGACCCGCCTCATCCGGGCACCGCGACGCCTCGTCTGGAAGGCCTGGACCGACCCGGACAGCTTCGCCCGCTGGTGGGTGCCGCATCCGGCCGAGGCACGTATCGACGCCATGGAACTGGAGCCCGGCGGCGCCTTCCGCACCAGCATTCGCGAGGATGGCGGGCCGTTCCGGCCGCATATCGACGGCTGCCTGCTCGCGGTGGAGCCGGAGCGCCGGATCGTCTTCACGACCGCCCTGACGGGGGGCTGGCGGCCGGCCGAGCAGCCCTTCATCACCGCCCATATCACCTTCGGGGAGCACCCGGAGGGCACGGCCTACGCCGCGCACGTCATGCACAAGAACCCGGACGACCGCGCCATGCACGAGGACCTGGGGTTCCAGGACGGCTGGGGCACGGTGACCGAGCAGTTGGCCCGCCTCGTCGAGTGAGCCCTCCGGCTCAGCGCGCCGCCAGGCCGGCGGCGGCGAGCGGCCCCGGCGGAATCGCGGGGTCCGGCGCCGGGCCGTCGGTCGCGCGTTCGCTCCAGCCGCCGCCCAGCACCTTGTAGAGGGTGACGAGGTTGGAGAGGCGGGCGAGGCGGGTCTGGATCAGCTCCTGCTGCGCCTGGTAGAGCGACCGCTGATTGACCAGCGTGTTGAGGTAGCTGTCGACGCCGTTGCGGTAGCGCAGGTCGGACAGGCGGAAGCTCTCGGCGCTGGCCCGCACCAGCGCTTCCTGCGACCGGAGCTGCGTGTCGTAGGTCGTGCGCTGAACCAGCGCGTCCGCGACTTCCGCGAAGGCGGTCTGGATCGCCTGCTCGTAGTTGGCGATCTGGATGCGCTTGCGCACCTGGGCGAGGTCGAGGTTCGCCTGGTTGGCGCCGGCGTCGAAGATCGGGATCGAGATCGAGGGCAGGAAGCTCCAGGTCCGGGCGCCGCCGTCGAAGAGGCCGTCGAGGCTGGTGCTGGCGGTGCCGAGGCCGGCGGTCAGCGTGATCCGCGGGAAGAAGGCGGCGCGCGCGGCCCCGATATTGGCGTTGGTGGCGCGCAGGTCGTGCTCGGCGGCACGGATGTCCGGCCGCCGGGTCAGGAGGTCGGAGGGCAGGCCGGCCGGGATGTCGGCCAGCAGGTTCTGGTGGTCGAGGTCCGCCCCGTCCGCGATCTCGCGCATGAAGCCGTCGGGCAGCGGCCGCCCCGTCAGCAGCTCCAGCGCATTGCGCGATACGCCGAGCCGGCGAGTATAGACGGAGATGTTGGTCTCTGCCGTACGCATCGAGGTTTCGACCTGGCGCAGGTCGAGTTCCGTCGCGACGCCGCGCTCGAAGCGGGCGCGGGTGATCTCGAAGGATTCGCGCTGGCTCGCCAGCGTCTCGCGCGTCAGCCGCAGGAGCTGGGCGTCGGCGAGCAGGGTCAGGTAGGCGTCGGCGACCTGGGCGACCAGCGCGATCCGGGTGGCGGTCCGTGTCGCATCGAGGGCGAAGTAGGATTGCAGGGCCGCGTCCTGCAGGCTGCGGACCCGGCCGAAGAGGTCGATCTCCCATGCCGTCAGCGCCAGCCCGACATCGTAGCTCTGGCTGGTCGTGGCCCGGCCGCGCTGCGACAGGGCGGCCGGCGTGCGCTGCAGCGTGGCACCGCCGCTTGCGTCCAGCCGGGGCAGCAGGTCGGCCCCCTCGATCTGGTACTGGGCGCGCGCCGCCTCGACGTTGAGCGCGGCGACCTGCAGGTTGCGGTTGTTCGCGAGGGCGGCCGCGATCAGCGTCTGCAGCCGGGGATCCTGGAAGAACTCGCGCCAGCCGATGTCGGCCGCCGGTGCGGCCGCGGCGGGCGAGGCTTCGTCGCCCGTGCCGGCCGGCCAGAGCGAAGCGACGGGCGCGGCCGGCCGATCATAGGCGGGCGCGAGCGAGCAGCCGGCGAGCGCCGCGGCGAGGCCGGCGGCAAGGATGGGTCGCATCATGGATCAGTCCCCGCCGAGCGCCGGCTCGGGCGTAGCGCCGGACGTCGGCTCCGGCCGGTTGCGATGGATCGCCGGCTTCACCCGGAAGAGCTTCGTCATCGCGACGAAGAACAGCGGAATGAAGAAGATGGCGATGAAGGTTGCCGTCAGCATGCCGCCGATCACGCCGATGCCGATGGCGTTCTGCGCCCCCGACCCGGCGCCGTTCGAGATCGCGAGCGGCGTCACGCCGAGGATGAAGGCGAGCGACGTCATGAGGATCGGTCGCAGCCGCTGCCCGGCCGCCTGGAGGGCGGCTTCGACGACGGACGTGCCGCGGTCGAACGCCTCCTTGGCGAATTCGACGATGAGGATGGCGTTCTTGGCCGACAGCCCGATGGTGGTCAGCAGGCCGACCTGGAAATAGACGTCGTTCGAGAGGCTCGCCAGGACGGCCGCGCCGACGGCGCCGAGGACGCCGAGCGGCACGCCGAGCATCACCGCGAAGGGCACCGACCAGCTCTCGTAGAGGGCGGCCAGGGACAGGAAGACGACGAGCAGCGAGATCGCGAAGAGGGCGGGCGCCTGCGCGCCGGACGCCTTCTCCTCGAACGACAGGCCCGTCCACTCGAAGCCGATGCCGGGCGGCAGCTGCTGCGCCAGTTCCTCCATGACCGCCATCGCCTCGCCCGAACTGCGCCCCGGCGCGGCGTTGCCCTGGATGTTGAAGGACTGGACGCCGTTGTAGCGCTCCAGCTTCTGCGGTCCGAAGGTCCATTCAGCCGAGCCGAAGGCCGAGAAGGGCACCATCTGGCCGGAGGCGTTGCGGACGTACCACTTGTCGAGGTCGTCCGGCATCATCCGCGCCGGCGCGTCGCCCTGCAGATAGACCCGCTTCACCCGGCCGCGGTCGATGAAGTCGTTGACGTAGGCCGAGCCCCAGACCGCCGACATGGTGTTGTTGACGTCGGCGATGGAGAGGCCGAGCGCGCTCGCCCGCTCCCGGTCGACGACGAGCTGGAACTGCGGCGCGTCGGCCATGCCGTTGGGCCGCACGCCGACCAGCTCCGGCCGCTGCGCGGCCATGCCGAGCAGCTGGTTGCGGGCCGCGAGCAGGCGCTCGTAGCCGACGCCGGCGCGATCCTGGAGCTGGAAGTCGAAGCCGGTCGCATTGCCGAGCTCGGGCACGGGCGGCGGCGCGATGGCGAAGATCATCGCATCCTTGATCTGCGCCATGCGGGCCATGGTGCGCTGGGCCAGTGCCTGGACCTTGAGGTTCGGCGCCGTTCGCTCGCTCCAGTCGCGCAGGCGGGTGAAGACGATGGCGCCGTTCTGGCCGCGTCCGGCGAAGCTGAAGCCGACGATCGAGAAGGTGCCGAGGACGCTCTCCTTCTCCTCGTTGCGCAGATAGTCGACGACCTGGTCGACCACCGCCTGGGTGCGCTCCATGGTGGCGCCGGGCGGCGTCTGGATCTGCACGAACATCTGCCCGATGTCCTCGTTCGGCAGGAACGAGGTGGGGATGCGGCCATAGAGGACGACGATGCCGCCGATCATCAGCCCGAAGATGAGGAAGAAGCGGATCGCCCGGCCGACGATGTAGCGCACGGTCGACTGATAGGCGCGGTTGCCGCGGTCGAAGCTGCGGTTGAACCAGCCGAAGAAGCCGCGCTTGGCGATCTGGTGCCCCTTCGGCACCGGCTTCAGCATGGTCGCGCACAAGGCCGGCGTCAGCACCATCGCGACCAGGACCGACAGGGCCATGGCCGAGATGATGGTGACCGAGAACTGGCGGTAGATGACCCCGGTCGACCCGCCGAAGAAGGCCATCGGCACGAAGACGGCGGACAGCACCAGGGCGATGCCGACCAGGGCGCCCTGGATCTGCCCCATCGACTTGCGCGTCGCCTCGCGCGGGCCGAGCCCCTCCTCGGACATGACGCGCTCGACGTTCTCGACCACCACGATGGCGTCGTCGACGAGCAGGCCGATCGCCAGCACGACCGCGAACATGGTCAGCGTGTTGATCGAGAAGCCGAAGGCGGCCAGCACCCCGAAGGTGCCGAGCAGGACGACGGGCACCGCGATCGTCGGGATCAGGGTGGCGCGGAAGTTCTGCAGGAAGAGGAACATGACGAGGAAGACGAGCAGCACCGCCTCGGCCAGCGTCTTCACGACCTCCTCGATGGACAGCCTGATGAAGGGCGTCTGGTCGACGGGGTAGATGACCGACAGGCCGGCGGGGAAGAACGGCCGCAGTTCCTCGATCGTCGCCCGGATGTTCTGCACCGTGTCGAGGGCATTGGCGCCGGTCGCCAGCTTGATGCCGAGGCCGGCCGCGGGCTTGCCGTTGTAGCGGGTGTCGAGGCCGTAGCTCTCGGCGCCGAGCTCGGTGCGCGCCACGTCCTGCAGGCGCACCTGCGAACCGTCGGGATTGACCCGCAGCACGATCGCGTCGAACTGCCCGGGCGTCTGCAGGCGGGTCGAGCCGATGATGGTGGCGTTGAGCTGCTGGCCCGACGTGGCCGGCGCGCCGCCGAGCTGGCCGGACGAGACCTGGACGTTCTGCGCCCGCACCGCGGTCAGCACGTCGAGCGCGGTCAGGCCGTAATTGTTCAGCTTGGCCGGGTCTAGCCAGATGCGCATGGCGTACTGCGCGCCGAAGAGCTGGAAGTCGCCGACGCCGGCGGTGCGGCTGATCGGATCCTGGACGGTGGAGGCCAGGAAGTTGGCAATGTCGAAATTGGTGAGGCTGCCGTCCTCGGAGACGAAACCGACGATCAGCAGGAAGTTGCGGGTGGCCTTGGTGACGCGGATGCCCTGCTGCTGCACTTCCTGCGGCAGCAGGGGGGTGGCGAGCTGCAGCTTGTTCTGCACCTGCACCTGGGCGATGTCCGGATTGGTGCCCTGGGCGAATGTCAGGGTGACCTCGACGCTGCCGTCCGAACTCGAGGACGAGGCCATGTACTGCAGCCCGTCGATGCCGTTCATGCGCTGTTCGATGACCTGCACGACGGTGTCCTGCACCGTTCGCGCGGAGGCGCCGGGATAGGTCACGGCGATGCTGATCTGCGGTGCGGCGATGTTGGGATACTGCGCGACCGGCAGCGTCAGGATCGCCAGCACGCCGGCCAGCATCATGGTGATCGCGATCACCCAGGCGAAGACCGGGCGGTCGATGAAGAAGCGGGCCATCCGAGGGCCTCCTGCGGGCTAGGGCTGGGCCGGATCGTCAGCGCGCGGCGGGCAGGGCGCCCTGCTGTCGGCGCGGCGCCCCCGGCGACGCTGCCTCGACGACGCGGACCTCGGCGCCGGGCCGCACCTTCTGCACGCCCTCGACGACGATGCGGTCGCCTGCCGCGACGCCGCCGGTCACCAGCCACTGGTCGCCGATGGCCCGGTCGACGGTGAGGACGCGCTGCTCGATGCGGCTGCCCTCGCCGACGACCAGCGCGACCGCCTGTCCGCGCTGGTCCCGCGTCACCCCCTGCTGGGGCACCAGCAGGGCGTCCGGAACCGCGCCCGCCTCGATCCGGGCATGGACGAACATGCCGGGCAGCAGCAGGCCCTTCGGGTTGGGGAACTCGGCGCGCAGCGTGACGGAGCCCGTGCCGGGGCTGACCGTGACTTCCGAGAACAGGAGCTTGCCCGTCTCGCCGTAGATCGAGCCGTCCTCGAGCACGAGGCGCGCGCCGGCCTTGCCGGTCTCGTCGACCTCCAGCTCGCCGCGCTCGATGCGCCGGCGCAGGCGCAGCATCTCGGCGGTCGACTGGGTGACGTCGACATAGACCGGGTCGAGCTGCTGCACCGTCGCCAGCGCGGCCGCCTGGTTGGCCGTCACCAGGGCGCCCTCGGTGATGGCGGACCGGCCGACGCGGCCGGTGATCGGCGACAGGACCTTGGTGTATTCGAGCTGGATGCGCGCGGTCTCGATCTGGGCGCGGGCCGACGCGACGTCGGCGGCCGCCTGCTGGGCGGCGGCGACCGCGTTGTCATAGTCCTGGCGGCTGACGGCCTTGGCCTCGGCCAGCGGTTTGTAGCGGTTGGCGAGGAGGCGGGCGGCCGTGAGCTGGGCGCCGGCGCGGGCCAGCCCCGCCTGGGCGCTCTGGTGCGCCGCCTCGTAGCTCGCCGGATCGATCTGGTAGAGCTGCTGGCCGGCCTCGACCTGGCTGCCCTCCTCGAAGAGCCGCTTCTGGACGATACCGCTGACCTGCGGCCGCACCTCGGCGACCCGGAATGCGGCGATGCGCCCTGGCAGCTCGGTGTCGATCTCGATCTTCTGCGGCGCCAGGGTCACCACCGCAACCTCGGGCGGGGGCGGCGGCGCCTTGGCCGGCTGCTGCGTCTGGGCCTGGTCGCAGGCGGCGAGCGCCAGCAGGGCGGCGGCCAGCATCGGGACGGCGCGCATGGGCATGGTCGGGTGTCCCCCGGGACGAATGAAGCGGCGAACGATCGGTCCGTCGGCGTTGGCAAATGTCCTCAGCGCGAGACGGCTGGTGACGATTCGATGAGAATGATTACTGAATGGCCGGGCGTCTACCGCAGCGCACGCGCGATAAAGCGAATGTGATCGTGCGCCCGCCGGACGGCCTCGTCGGCACTGCGCTCGTTCTGGAAAAGCGGGTGCAGGAACACCATCACCGAATCCATGACGAAGTCCGCGGCGGCCGCCGGGTCGCCGGCCGCGAAATCGCCGGCTCGCATCCCGTCCTCGACGAGGCTCGCGAAGATCTCCCGCAGTTCGCTCTTCCAGCGCCGGATGCAGCCCCACTTCTCGGCATTGGCGAGCAGGATCAGCTCATGGAGGTTCGCTTCATTTTCAAAGCGTTGGCGATGGTCGGCGAGGATCGCCAGGACGACGTTGCCGATGCGGTCGATCGCCCGCCCACGCTCGCGCGCGGCCATCAGGACGAGGCTCCGCAACTGTTCGATATTGTGCTCGACCGCGGCCTCGATCACCGCGTTCTTCGACGGGAAGAACTTGTAGATGTAGGCGGTCGACATGCCGAGCGCCTCGGCAATGGCCGCGATCGTCGTCCGCGCATAGCCCTGGGCGCGGAACATCTCGTCGGCTTGGACGACGATCCGCGATCGGATCTCTTCGCGGGATGGACGTGGTGATGTGCGGTGTGTTGTGCGCTGCATGGTGACGAAATACGTAAATCGTCACCAATGGCGCGTCAAGCTGATCGGCCCCGATGCGGCGGGGCCGCGACCGGACGCCGGCCGCTACAGGGCCGTCACCGCCTTCAGCACTTCCTCGACATGGCCGGGCACCTTCACCTTGCGCCAGACTGCGCGGACGATGCCCTTGCCGTCGATGACGAAGGTCGAGCGCTCGATGCCCATGTATTTCCGGCCGTACATGCTCTTCTCGACCCAGGCGCCATAGCGTTCGGTGACGTCGTTGTCGGCGTCGGATGCGAGGATGAAGGGCAGCTGGTACTTGGCCTTGAAGCGGTCGTGGCTGGCGACGCTGTCCTTGGAGACGCCGACGATGGTGGCGTGGATGCGGGCGAAGTCGGGCATCGCGTCGCGGAAGCCGCAGGCCTCCTTGGTGCAGCCCGACGTGTCGTCCTTGGGATAGAAATAGAGGATGACCGGCTTGCCCTTGAGGGCGGCGAGGCTGACCTTGCCGCCGCCGTCCGTGGGCATGGTGAAGGCCGGGGCCGGCTTGCCGATTTCGACGCTCATGGAACCTGCTCCGCGGGTGTGGATAGCGAGAGGCGCGCGGCCGGCGCTTCGACGAGTCGCTGGAAGTGCCCGTGGGCCAGCGCGGCCAGACGCGTCATGTTCGTTTCGAGTTCGGCGAAGTCAACCGCGCCCGCCGACCGCGCCAGGGCGGCGCAATGGCTCGCCGCCGTGCCCGTCATGTCCGTCGCCTCGCCCAGGGTCAGGCGCTGGAAGCCCTGCACCCGGCGCCACAGGCGCATCGCCGCGTCGAGGTCGGCGGCGGCCTCAGGATCGAGGCAACCGGCGGCGGCGAGCCGGGCCAGGGCGTCGGTCGTGTTGGCGCTCAGCACCTCGGGATGGTCGTGGGCATGGCGGAGTTGCAGGTACTGGGCGATGAACTCGCAGTCGACCAGCCCGCCGCGCCGCTGCTTGACGTCCCAGGCGTCGGCCGGCCGCTTCTCCTTCAGCATCCGGGCCCGCATGCTGGCGACGTCGGCCACCAGGCGGTCGGGGTCGCGCGCGCGCACCAGGATCGATCGCACGACCGCCATGGTTCGCTCGGCCAGCGCGGGGTCGCCCGCGATCGGCCGCGCCCGGGTCAGCGCCATGTGCTCCCAGGTCCAGGCATCCGTGCGGTGATAGTGGGCGAAGCCGTCGAGCGAGGCCGCGATCGGTCCCTTGTTGCCGGATGGGCGCAGCCGCATGTCGACGTCGTAGAGCTTGCCCTCGCCGGTCGGCGCGGTGATGGCGTTGACGAGACGGGCGTTGAGCCGGATGTAGAAGGTCGAGATCGGCAGCGGCTTGGCCCCATCCGAGCCCTCGGCGTCGGGCGAGGTCTCGTAGAGGGTGACGAGGTCGAGGTCGGAGCCGACGGTCATCTCGCGGCCGCCGAGCTTGCCGAGCGCCAGGACGACCATGCCGCCGCCGGCGATCCGCCCGTGCGTCTGCGCGAACTCGGCCTCGACCAGCGGCAGCAGGCCGGCGACCGCGACCTCCGCGACGTCGGAGAAGCCGGCGCCGGCGCGATCGCCGTCGGTCGCGTGCCGCAGCATCCGGACGCCCAGCCGGAACTGCTGGTCGTGGGACCAGCGCCGCACGAGGTCGAGCGCGTCGCCGAAGTCGCGCGCCTCGGCGAGGGTGCGGGCGAGGTCCTGGGCGAGCGCATCGCGATCGGGCAGCGGGGCCATGAAGTCGCCCGCCAGCATCGCGTCCAGCCGCACCGGGTGCCGGTTGAGGTGCTCGGCGAGGCGCGGCGCGCCGCCCATGACCTGGGCCACGAAGTCGAGCAGCCACGGATTGGCCTGAAACAGCGAGAAGATCTGGACGCCGGCGGGCAGCGCGGCGAGGAAGGCGTCGAACCGCATGAAGGCGGCGTCCGGCTCGCTCGCCTTGGCGAGCGCCTCGAGCAGGCGCGGCATCAGCTCCGTCAGAAGCTCGCGCGCGCGCTGGCTGCGCAGCGAGCGATAGCGTCCGCGATGCCAGTTGCTGACGACCGGCCAGAGGCTCGCCGGATCGCGGAAGCCCATGCCCCGCAGCGTCGCCAGCGTGTCGGGATCGGGCTCTGGCCCGGTGAAGACGAGGCTGCCCGGCCCGGCGGCGAGCGACGGCGCACTCTCGAAGAGGGCGGCATAGTGGCGCTCGACGCCCCCCAGATGGCCGATCAGCTCCGCCTCGAATTCCGCCCGGGTCGCATGGCCCAGGAAGCGGACGAAGGTCTCCATCTCGCGGTCGTCGGTCGGCAGGCTGTGGGTCTGCCGGTCGGCCACCATTTGCAGCCGGTGCTCGACGCCGCGCAGGTAGACGTAGGCCGCCTGCAGCTCGCGGTTCGCCTCCGGCTGCAATCGGCCCGAGCGCTCCAGCGCATCGAGGGCGTCGAGGGTGCGGGGCGAGCGCAGCGACGGGTCGCGGCCGCCCCAGATCAGCTGCTGGGTCTGGGCGAAGAACTCGATCTCGCGGATGCCGCCCCGGCCGAGCTTCACGTTGTGGCCGGCGACCGCGATGGTGGCGCCGCCGCGATGGGCGTTGATCTGGCGCTTGATCGAGTGGATGTCCTGGACGGCCGCGAAGTCGAGATGGCGCCGCCATACGAAGGGCACCAGGAAGCGCAGGAACTGCGTCCCGGCCGCGATGTCGCCCGCGATCGGCCGCGCCTTGATCATCGCGGCGCGCTCCCAGTTCTGGCCCATGCTCTCGTAATAGGCCTCCGCGGCCCGGACCGAGACCGCCATCGGCGTCGAGGACGGGTCCGGTCGCAGGCGAAGGTCGGTGCGCGCGACATAGCCATCGGGCGTCCGCTCCTCCAGCAGGCGCACGAGCTTGCGGGTGATGCGCACGAAGCAGCGCGTCGCATCCTCGCGCCCGACATAGCGGGTGCGCGCCTCGTCGAATAGGACGACGAGGTCGATGTCGCTGGAATAGTTGAGTTCGCCGGCACCGAGCTTGCCCATCCCCAGCACGAAATAGCCGCTGTCGCGGTCCGGCGCGTCGGGGTGGGCCAGCTCGAGGTGTCCGGCCGCCGCGGCCTCGCGCAGGAGATGGCGGACGGCGAGCGCGACCGCGCGCTCGGCGAAGGCGGTGATCGCGCCCGTCACCTGGTCCAGCGGCCAGAGGCCGAGGATGTCGGCGACGGCGACGGTCAGCGCGGTCCGGCGGCGCGCGATCCGCAGCCCGCGGCGCAGCGGCTCCTCCTCGGTGACGGCATCCAGCGCGGCCACCTCCGCTTCCACCCGCCCGAGTGCGGCCATCGGTCCCTCTTCCAGGACGAGCCGGGCGAACCCCATTTCCGCAAGGAGGCACTGGCCGAGGAAGGGACTGCCGCCGAAAAGCGCCGCGAGCAGCGCGCGCCCCATGCTATCGTCGGCGACCGCGCGCGCAAATTCGTGCAGCGCCGGATCGTCGGCGTCGGTGGCGCGTTCCATCCAGTGTTGCAGGCCGATCTCGGCCTGATCTGGGTTGCCGGGCAGGAGCTGGCGGGCCGGGTCGGCGAGCGAGGGATGGAGCGGCATCTGCGATTCTGTCGATGACCGGTCAGTGGCCCGCGGACACTGCGCAGCGCCGGCCGGTCGGGTCAAGTCGCGGCGCCGGGTGCCTCGTGCTGACGGACGCGGCATGGAAGGTGGTTCGGGTTGGTTCGCCGTTCGGCACGCATTCTCTTCGAGATCCTTGGGGCGCTCCTGGCGGGCGCGGCCATCGCCGTCGCGCTGGTGGCCTGGCGACTGTCGTCGGGGCCGATCGCGCTGGAGTTCCTCACCCCCTATCTGGAGGACGCGCTGTCCGAGCCGGACGGCCGCCGTATCGAGATCGGGCGGACCGTCGTCGTCTGGCAGGGGTGGGAGGCCAATCCGGAACTGCGGGCCGAGACCGTCGTCGCCCGCGCACCGGACGGCCGGGTGGTCGCCACCGTTCCCGCGCTGGCGGTTTCGGCCAGCCTCGAAGGGCTGCTGCGTGGCACGCTGGCACCGGCCCGGGTCGAACTCGTCGAGCCGCGGCTGCATCTCGTGCGGGAGGCCGACGGCCGCATCCGCGCCGATGTCGGCGGGGCGCAGGACGGGTCGGGCGATCCCGCCGTCGTCGAGGCCGTGCTGGCCGACCTGATGGGGCCACCGCACCGGCGGGGGCCGCTGGGGCAGCTTCGCCGTCTTGCGGTTCGCGATGCGACGATCATCATCGACGATCGTCGGCTGGGACGGGTCTGGACCCTGCCCGACGGCGATCTCGTCTTCCGCAGGGGCGAGCGCGGCCTCGAGGGCTCGCTCGCGATCGATCTCGATCTCGGTCCGCACCGGCAGCGACTGGACGGCACCTTCCGGCACCTGCGCGAGGACGACGTCACGCGCATGACGCTGCGCGCCGACGTGCCCGAGCCGCCTGCACTCGCGGGACTGCTGCCGGAATTGGCGCCGCTCGAAGGCCTGCGGTTGCCGCTCCGGCTGGAGGGGACGCTGGCGCTGCGCAGGCTGACCGCGGTCGAGAGCGCGACCCTCGAAATCCGCGCCGGAGGCGGCCGGGTCGCCCATGCCGCCCTGCCGGGCGGGGGGCTCGATCTGGCGGCCGCAACGGCGCGGATCGACTGGAATGCGGCGGCGGGAACGGCCGAGCTGCAGGATTTCTTCCTCGACCTCGGCGGTCCGACGATCGCCGTCACCGGTCGTGCCGAAGGGGTCGGGCCGGACATCCTGGGACGGTTGCGCCAGGGGCCCTCGGGCATCCGCTTTTCCGCCGAGACGGCCATCGTGGACATGCCGACCGCCATGCTGTGGCGGCTGTGGCCGGAGGGCATGGTCCCCGGCGGGCGGCGCTGGGTCACGGCCAACATCGCGGATGGCCGCGTGCGCGATGCCCAGATCAAGGTGGCCGCGGCAATACCACCGGAAGGTGGCGAGCCGCGCGTCGAGCGGCTCGACGGCGTCTTCGCCTACGAGGGATTGACGGTGACCTATCTCGCCGGGCTCCCACCGGCGCGGCAGGCCCATGGCACCGCGCGCTTCGACGACCAGCAGATGGTACTCGACATCGCCGGCGGAAGCCTCGGGCGGCAGACCCGGGTGGAGCGTTCGACCGTCCGCATTCTCGACTTCCAGAAGCGCGACCAGCAGATCGTGATCGAAACCGGCACGACGGGTCCGGTGCGGGAGGCGTTGGAGGTCATCGACCGGCCGCGGCTCGGATTCCTCTCCCGGTTCGGCATCCGTCCGGCGGACGTCTCCGGCGACTCCGCGGTTCGCATGGCCTTCTCCTTTCCGGCGATCGAATCGCTGCGGATGGACGATGTGCGCCTCAAGGTGACGGCGGCCGTCAAGCGCGGCGCGTTGCCCGCGGGGGTTCGCGACTGGCGTCTGACCGATGCCGACCTCGCCTTCGAGGTCGACAAGGAAAAGCTGGAGGCGTCGGGAACCGGCCTCCTCGAAGGCGTCCCGGTGACCCTGACGGGGCGGGAGCGGTTCGGCGCGTCGGAGCCGGTGCCGAGCGAGTACACGGTGAAGGGGCGGATCGACGAGAGCCAGCGACGACGGCTCGGTTACGATTACGCCCCTTGGGTCCGCGGCCCGGCCGAGGTCGACCTGACCTATCGCAGCCTCCGCCAGCGCCGCAGCGAACTCGTCGTCCGCGCCGACCTGACGCCGTCCACGCTCGCGCTGGCGCCGGCCGGATGGTCGAAGCCCGCCGGACAGCGTGCCTCGGCCAGGCTCGCGATCGATCTCGATGGTGAGCGGGTGACACGGATCCGCGGCCTCGAGCTGGCCGCGCCCGGCCTCGCATTCGATGGCGGGGTCGCCTTCTCGGAGGGCGGCTGGACACTCGACGTCGCCGCCGCGCGGCTCGGCGAGACCCGGCTGTCCGGGCGGGTTCGGCGGCTCGGCGCCGGCTTCACGGCCGAACTCGACGGCCCGACCCTCGATCTGGCCGGTCTGATCGATGCCGGAACATTCGATGGCGGAGGATCGGGGCAGGGCGCAATACCCGCAATCCGCCTCGACGCGCGCTTCGACCGCGTGCTGATCGGCGGGGGCCGCGAACTGTCCGGGGTTGCGGCGCGGCTGGACCTGGACGGTCGCGGCGGTCGCCGTGGACGCATCGACGGCCGGCTGGCGCGCGGCGGGGCGGTCTCGGCCGCCATCACGCCCGGCGCCGACGGGCGGGACCGGCTGGTCGCCTCGACCGACGATTTCGGGGCGATCCTCGCGCTGTTCACCGGGCGCAATTCGATCCGCGGCGGCGCCCTGCGCATCGACGGTGTCTTCGGGGTTGGCGACGCCCGGGACACGTTGACGGGGGCGGTGGCGGCAACCGACTTCCGGCTCGCAGGGGCTCCGGCGGCGGCCAAGCTCTTCAGCGTGCTGTCGCTGACCTCGATGCTCAGCCTGCTGCAGGGCGAGGGCATGCCCTTCGCCGAGATGCGCTTCGACTTCACCTGGGTGAACGGACGCCTGGAGATGCGCCAGGGCCATAGCTATGGCGGCACGATCGGCGGGACGTTCGAGGGCGTGGTCGACACCGACCGCTCGACGATCGACATCGCCGGCACGCTCGTGCCGGCCTATACGCTGAACAACCTGCTGGGAAACATCCCGATCCTCGGCACCCTGCTCGCCGGCGGCCGGGACGAAGGCGTCTTCGCCGCCAACTACCGCGTCGCGGGGCCGCTGGATGATCCCGGCGTCTCCGTCAATCCGCTGAGCGCCCTGGCGCCCGGCATCCTGCGCAAGATCGTGCCGTTCCTGGGGGCGGGCGATCCGCGCGCGGAGGGGGCCGCGGCGCCGACCTTCCGGCAGGACGGACCGCGGCCGCCGCCCTGAGGCGGCCGCCGCGCCTCCGTTGATCGTCGAGCGCCTTGGCCGTCAGGCGGCGTCGCGCGGGACGCCGACGCGCGCGGCGAGCGACGCTTCGAGGAACGGATCGATGTCGCCGTTCAGCACGGCGTCGACGCCGCTCGTCTCCACGCCCGTGCGCAGATCCTTCACCATCTGGTAGGGCTGCAGGACGTAGGACCGGATCTGGTGGCCCCAGCCGATGTCCGACTTCAGCGCGTTCTCGGCGTTGGCCTGCTCCTCGCGCTTCTGCAGCTCGGCCTCGTAGAGACGGGCGCGGAGCATGTCCATCGCCATCGCCCGGTTGCGATGCTGCGACCGGTCGACCTGGCAGGCGACGATGATGCCGCTCGGGACGTGCGTGATCCGGATGGCGCTTTCCGTCTTGTTGACGTGCTGGCCGCCGGCCCCCGAGGCGCGGTAGGTGTCGATCTTCAGGTCCTTGTCGTCGATCTGGATGTCGATCCGATCATCGACCACCGGATAGACCCAGGCGGAAGCGAAGCTGGTGTGCCGGCGCGCCGCACTGTCGAACGGCGAGATGCGCACCAGGCGGTGGACGCCGCTCTCGGTCTTGAGCCAGCCATAGGCGTTCGGTCCCTGGATCCGGACGGTGGCGGACTTGATGCCGGCCTGCTCGCCGGCGCTCTCCTCCATCCACTCCACCTTGTAGCCGTGCTGCTCCGCCCAGCGCACATACATGCGCAGGAGCATCTCGGCCCAGTCCTGCGACTCGGTGCCGCCGGCACCGGCATGGACTTCGAGGAACGCATCCGACGGGTCGGCCTCGCCGCTCAGCAGCGTGCCGAGCTCCGCCTTGGCCGCCCGCTGCCGCAGGGCGGCGAGCGCGCTCTCGCCCTCCTTGACGGTATCCTGGTCGTCCTCGGCCTCGCCGAGTTCGATCAGGGTGACCGCGTCATCCAGTCCGCGCTCGAGCTCCCGGCATTCGGCGATCGCCGACGAAAGCGCCGTGCGCTCGCGCATCAGCTCCTGCGCGCGGCCGGAATCGTTCCAGAGGTCGGGGTTCTCTACGAGGGAATCGAGCTCGGCCAGTCGTCGGAGAGCCTGATCCCAGTCAAAGATGCCTCCTCAGCAGGTCGAGCGATCCACGGATCGCCTCGACGTCTGCTTGCACTTCGGCGCGCATGCGCAAGTTTCCTCGTCAATGGCCGGCCGGGCCGGCGGTCGGCCGCCTATATACCGGCGGTCCGCGCCCGATGCCCAGCCCTCAATAGATGCCCGACGGAGCCGACACCGGCGCGATCGGACGCGGTGGCGCCGGCTGCGTCGGATCATAGGCTCCGGCCGCCGGCGGCAGTGCGGGGAAGGCGGACAGTGTACCGCCCGGATCCTCCGCCGTGGGCTCGGTGCCGGGCTTGAAGACCTCCATGACGGTGTTCCCGTCGCCGGCGGTGGCGAGCGCGCCAGTCGTGCGGTCGACGCGCACGAGCCGCAGGCCGGGCGGCATGCGGAACGGCACCGCGGGCTTGCCCTTCAGCGCCTGTTCCATGAAGTCCTGGAAGATCGGGGCGGCGACCGTGCCGCCCTGCTCGCGCGGGCCCAGCGTCCGCGGGCGGTCGAACCCGACATAGGTCGCCACCACGAGGTCGGGCGAGAAGCCGACGAACCAGGCGTCCAGCGCGTCGTTGGTCGTCCCCGTCTTTCCCGCAACCGGCCGGCGCAGCGCCGCAAGCCGGCCGGCGGTGCCGCGCAGGACCACGCCTTCGAGCATGGAGACCATCTGGTAGGCGGTCTGCGGATCGATCACCTGGGCGCGCGGGTCGTCCAGCCGCGGGGGCGCCTGACCGGTCCATTGCTCGGCCCGGCAGGGGTCGCAGCTGCGGGTGTCGTGGCGGAAGATCGTCCGCCCCTCGCGGTCCTGGACGCGGTCGATCATCGACGGCGTGATCTTCTTGCCGCCGTTGACGATCATCGCGTAGGCCGTGGCCATGCGCAGCAGCGTCGTCTCGCCGGCGCCGAGCGCCATGGCGAGGGCCGGCTTCATCTCGTCGAAGACGCCGAACCGCTCGGCGACGTCGACGACCTTGTCCATGCCGACCTGCTCGGCGAGACGGACCGTCATCAGGTTGCGCGACCGCTCGATGCCGACGCGCATCGGCACCGGACCGAGGAACCGGCCGTCGGCGTTCGCCGGGCGCCAGCGATCCTGCCCCGGGCCGGGGTCGAATATGAACGGCGTATCGTTGATGATCTGGTTGGGCGGGAGACCGGCTTCGAGGGCGGCCATGTAGACGAAGGGCTTGAAGGCCGAGCCGGGCTGGCGCTGCGCCTGGGTGGCACGATTGAACTGCGACCCTTCGAAGCTGAAGCCGCCGACCATCGCGAGGACGCGGCCGGTGTGCGGATCGAGCGCGATCAGCCCGCCGGACACGTCGGGAATCTGGCGCAGCGTATAGCGGTCGCCGTCACCGGCGTCCTGCGCCGGGCGGCCGCGCTGCGCCCGCGACGGTGCCGGCTCGTCCTTTTCGACTGCGACCACGTCGCCCACGGCGAGTACGTCCTGCATCCGGCGGACCGACGGTCCGATGCGCTGGTCCTCCTTGGTCGGCCGCGCCCAGCGCGCCTCCTCCAGCGGAATGCGGCCCCGGCTGCCGTCGGCGAGCCCGATCAGCGCCTCGTTCGCGGATACGGCCAGGACTGCGGCCAGCGACCATGGCGCCAGCCCCGGCGGCGCCGGCACGGCGGCGAGGGCCGCCCGCCACGCATCGCCGCGTCCGTTCCCGTCGACGGCGATGCGCGCCACGGGACCGCGCCAGCCGTGCCGCCGGTCGTAGGCGACGAGGCCGGAGCGGAACGCGCGCTCCGCCTGGTCCTGCAGGACGGGGTCGAGCGTCGCGCGGACGCTGAGACCGCCGCGGTAGACGGCCTTCTCGCCGTACTGGCGCATCAGTTCGCGGCGAACCTCCTCGGCGAACACGTCGGCCCGGACGGCTTCCGCCGCGGTGCGGCTGCGCAACTCGATCGGGCTGGCGAGCGCGGCCTGGGCCTCCTCGCGGGTGATCACGCCGTCCTCGGCCATACGGTCGACGACATAGTCGCGCCGCGCCTTGGCGGCCTCGGGCCGGCGCAGCGGGTGATAGTTGTTCGGCGCCTTCGGCAGGCCGGCGAGGAACGCCGCCTCGGCGACCGTCAGCTCGTTGAGCGGCCGGTTGAAATAGTTCAGCGCAGCCGCGGCGACGCCGTACGAGTTGAAGCCGAGATAGATCTCGTTGAGGTAGAGTTCGAGGATGCGGTCCTTGGAGAAGGCCTGCTCGATGCGATAGGCCAGGACCGCTTCCTTGACCTTGCGCTCGATCGAGACCTCGTTGCTGAGCAGGAAGTTCTTGGCGACCTGCTGCGTGATGGTCGAAGCCCCGGCCGGGCGCCGGTTGCTGCCGATCGCCATCGCGTTCTGGATCGTCGCCCGGACGATGCCCTGCAGGTCGATCCCCGGATGGCTGTAGAAATTCTTGTCCTCGGCCGACAGGAAGGCGTGGATCACCCGCTTGGGGATCGCGGTGATCGGCACGAAGACGCGGTTCTCCACCGCGAACTCGGCCAGCAGCCGTCCGTCGCCGGCCTGCACCCGCGTCACCATGGCCGGCTCGTAGGCGGCGAGCTGCTGGTAGTCCGGAAGATCCCGCGTCAGATGCAGGAATACGGCATAGCCGGCGCCGGCGGCGACCACGCCGAGCGCGAGCAGGGTGAAGATCAGGAGGCGGGCAATGCGGAACATGGCGTACGTCGCTGCTCGTCGGTCGAATAGGAACAATGGTTCAAAATTCTGCGGCGACAATGCGGCAGGGCATGCGCCGGTTCCGGCGCGCGGGGCTCTATACCGCCTCGGAATGACCGGTTGTGAATCATACTGCGTCCCTGTATCTTGTTGTGGCGAAAAAGTCGCAGTCCGCCGCACGCCAGAACCGATTCCGGCGCGGCGTTCCGTCGACGGCGTTCCGCTCCTGGCCCAGGCCGGACGGCGACCGGCGATGGAACCGAGGTTCGCTGCGATGACCGTTCGAAACCCTGAAGCCGCCGTCCGGCCCGTCCGGACGGCCTGCCAGAAAGGAAGCCCCGCCATGACCTGCATCTGCGCGTCGTCGGGCGTCGCGGCCTCCGGCAGCCCCAGCTTCGACAATCACGGCGCACCCCGGTCCGTCATTCGCGCGGACCGCCGGAGGCGCTGCGCGGAGTTCACGCCGTATGGCCAAGCGCATGCTGATCGATGCCACCCATCCCGAAGAAACACGGGTGGTCATCCTTTCCGGTAGTCGTCTGGAAGAGTTCGATTTCGAGACGTCCACCAAGAAGCAGGTCAAGGGGAACATCTATCTTGCGAAGGTCACCCGGGTAGAGCCGTCGCTTCAGGCTGCCTTCGTCGAGTACGGCGGCAACCGGCACGGCTTCCTCGCCTTCAGCGAGATCCATCCCGACTATTACCGCATCCCCGTCGCCGATCGCGAGGCATTGCTGGCCGAGCAGGCCGCCGACGACGATGACGAGGAGGAATTCGAGTCCGAGCCCCGACGCCGCCAGCGGCGACCGCGTCGCGGCGAGCGGCGGGACGGCGGGCGCGCGGCGCAGGCCGACGGCGAGGGCGACGGCGGCACCGAAACGATGGCTGCCGACGATGCCGGATGGGACCGCCGCCCGGCGGCGGACCGCGAGGGCGACGATGCCCCCGACCATTCGGAAGGCGACCATCCGGAAGAGGACGAAAGCGCCGAAACCGTCGATGGCGCCGATACCGTCGAAGGGCAGGGCACGGAGAGTGAAGGCAGCGGTCGTCCGCCGCCGGCGATGGCGGCCGCCGATGGTCTGCGCGTACCGAGCCTGCGCTCCGACCGGATGGAACCGCACGCGGCGACCGGCGACGAACAGGCCGTGCCGGCCGAGAGCGGCGATCCTGCGGTCGCGCAGGGCGCGACCGGGGAGGCTGCAGCCGAACAGCCGGCGGATTCGGCCGCGGCCATCTGGCAACCCGCCGAAGCTGTGGTGGCGGAGCCAGCGGCCGAACCCGCGGCCACGGAAGCCGACATCGAGCCGGCCTGGGAAGCGGATGCGGCCGGGCGCGTCGAGGCGGACGGCGCCGAGGGCCTTCCGGAAGACGGCCGGGACGACGAAGGCCGGGACCACGAGGACCAGGACGAGGGCGCCCCGCACGGAGCGCCGGGCTCCGACGACAACGGCGAGGGGCCGCCGCCGACCGCCGAGGAGGAGGCCGAGCGTTCCGAGGCCGCTGCCGCGATCGAGACGCTGGGCGGGGACGAACTCGAGGATGTGCGCCGCCGGCGCCAGCGCAGCACCCGCCAGTACAAGATCCAGGAAGTGATCAAGCGCCGGCAGATCATGCTGGTGCAGGTGACCAAGGAGGAGCGCGGCAACAAGGGTGCGGCGCTGACGACCTTCCTCTCGCTCGCCGGCCGCTACTGCGTGCTGATGCCGAATGCCGGGCGGTCCGGTGGCGGCGTCTCCCGCAAGATCGTCAATCCCGTCGACCGCCGCCGCCTGAAGTCGCTGATCGAGGAGATGCAGCTGCCGGAGGGCATGTCGGTCATCGTCCGCACCGCCGGCAGCGAACGCAGCCGGGCGGAGATCAAGCGCGATCTCGAATACCTGCTGCGGCTGTGGGACGAGATCCGCGAGCTGACCATGCAGTCGACCGCGCCGGCCCTGGTCTACGAGGAAGGCAAGCTCATCAAGCGGGCCATCCGCGACCTCTATTCCCGCGACATCGAGGAGATCCTGGTCGAAGGCGAGGACGCCTATCGCGAGGCCAAGGACTTCATGCGGATGCTGATGCCGAGCCACGCCAAGCGCGTGCAGCCGTATCGCGATCCCGGCATCCCGCTGTTCAACCGCTTCCAGATCGACCAGCAGATCGACGCGATCCACAGCCCGGTGGTGCAGCTCAAGTCGGGCGGCTACATCGTCATCAACCCGACCGAGGCGCTGGTCGCGATCGACGTCAACTCCGGCCGCTCGACCCGCGAGCGCAACATCGAGGAGACGGCCTACCGCACCAACCTCGAGGCAGCCGACGAGATCGCGCGCCAGCTGCGCCTGCGCGACCTGGCGGGCCTCATCGTCATCGACTTCATCGACATGGAGGAGGGGCGCAACCAGCACGCCGTCGAGCGGCGGCTGAAGGAGGCGATGAAGGTCGACCGGGCCCGTATCCAGATCGGGCGCATCAGCCCGTTCGGGCTGCTCGAACTGTCGCGCCAGCGCCTGCGTCCCAGCATCTTCGAGACCTCGACCCAGCCCTGCCCGCATTGCGGTGGCACCGGCCACATCCGCTCGACGGAGTCGACGGCGCTGCATGTCCTGCGCGCCATCGAGGAAGAGGGGCTGCGGCGGCGCAGCGCGGAGATCCGCGTGACCGTGCCGACGGCGGTCGCGCTCTATGTGCTGAACCAGAAGCGTGCCGCACTGTCCGACATCGAGCGGCGCTATGCCTTCGACGTCGTCATCGATCGCGACGACGAACTGATTCCGCCCGACTACCGGCTGGAGCGACTGCGGGTGCGGGCCGCCAGCGATGCGCCGCCGCTGCCGGCACCGCTGCCGATCGAACCCGAGGACGACGATCTCGACATCGAGGACGAGGCCGCCGAGGACGAGGCCGAGGAAGCTGCGGCCGACGCGGCGGAGGGCGGCGAGGCCCCGGCCGGGGATGCCGGCGACGAGGAGGATGGCGGTCGGCGCCGTCGTCGCCGCCGTCGGCGGCGTGACGAGCGGGGGCCGTCCGAGGAACGCGGCCGGAATGAAGAGCACAGCCCGGCCGAAGACGCGGGCGAGGCGCAAGACCAGCCGGCCGTCGCGGCGGAGGGCGAGCCTGCGCCGGAGGCCGATGCAACCGCACCGGCCACGGGCGAAGCCACCTCCGAGGCCGACGACGGCGAGGAAGACGAGGACGGCGAAGGCGCCAGCGAGGCTGCGGGCGACGACGAGGACCAGCAGGCGCGCCGCCGCCGGCGCCGTGGCCGCCGGGGCGGCCGCCGGCGCACGCGCCGCGAGGACGAGGGGCAGGGCGAGGCAGCCGCCGAAGCGGAGGCGGACGAGCCGGTCGCGGCCGTCGCCGCGCCTCCCGTCGCCATGCCTCCCGTCGCCATGCCCGCCGTAGCGATGCCGCTCGATCCGCGCGCGGCAGTGGAAGCCCTGTTCGAGGCGCTCGAGGCGCAGCACGAGGCGCGACGGCAGGCTCCCAAGGCCGACGCCGTCGACCGGGAGGCCGCAGGGGCGCCGACCGACGAGCGGAGCACGCCGGCCCAGCCGTCGCACGAAGCAGCGGCCGAGGATCCCTGGCGCGCCGCGACCGCGCCGTCCGACGCCGGGACGCCTCCGGCAGAGCCCGAGGCCGTGCCGCAGCCGGATGCGGAACCGGCGGTGGCGGAGGATGCCCGGACCGTCGCACCGGATGCCGGCGACGAGGGTTCGTCCGTGGCCGGCGACGCAGCGGTTCCGGCCGCATCCGGAGACGACGCGGCAACCCAGACCATCCCGGCGGCCGAACCGGTCGAAGCGACGGCCCCGGAACCGGCCGAATCGACGGCCGCAGAACCGGCGGTGACGGATACGGCGCCGGCCGATACGGCCGCGAGGGACGCAGGACCGGTCGCGCTGCCCCTGGTCTTCGCGGCCCCGACCGCCTCGGCCCCGACTGCCCCGACCGAGCCGTCGGTGGACGCCGCCGCGGAGGCGCGCGATCCGGCTTCGCAGCAGACGCCCGAGCCGGCTCCGGCGGCTGCGACATCGGAACCCGTCGTCACCACCCCCGCCGAGCCGGCACGGCCGGCGCGCAAGGGCTGGTGGCAGCGGCTGGTGGAAACCCGTTGACCGGCAGGCGCCCCGCCCGCAGTGGCGGGGCGCCTCGCGGCCTGCGGGCGCTGCGCCGCGCGTCAGATGTGCTTGATCAGCGTCAGTCGGTTGCGGTCACCGTCGCGCCGATAGGATTGCCGGTCGGTCATCCGGCGCATCATCTCGACGCCGAGGCCGCCGACCTCGCGGTCCATCAGCGGGGTGTCGAAATCCGGAACGGCAATCGAGAATGGGTCGAAGGGCGGGCCGTCGTCGACGATCTCGACCGTCACCGAGTCGCCGTCGCGCTCCATCGAGAGGGAGCCTTCCCGGCCGCCGGCGGCATAGCCGTGCCGGATGACGTTGCTCGCCGCCTCCTCCACGACCAGCGAGAGGTGGAAGGCGGCGCCGTCCGGCACTCCCTCCTCCGCGCAGAAGGTTTCGACGAACTCCGCCACGGGCTGGAGATCGTCGAGCGTCGGACCAATCGGGATCGTGCGTGCGGGCATGCGTGCCTCATCTTTCGGATGTGCCGGGATCACCGGCGCATCCGCTTCCGCGGGCCGCCCGCAGCCAGTATAGTGGGGCGGCTCGCTTCTAGGGGGTTGCGGGGCCGAAGCCGCCGCGACAGGGGGATCATTGCCAATGAACCTGCAGCAGGAAAGCCAAAACGGCGTCGTGATCGTCACGCCGAACGGGCGCCTCGATATCAGCTCGGCCAAACTGGTCGAGGATTCGCTGATCGGGATCATCGACCGGGGGCACACCCGGCTCGTTCTCGATCTGTCACAACTCGACTATATCAGTAGCGCCGGCCTGCGGACGCTCCTCGTCGTCGCCAAGCGCGTCGAGGCCGCCAAGGGCAAGATCGCGCTCGCCGCTCTCAAGCCGAACGTGCGTGAGGTGCTGGAGGTTGGCGGGTTCGATCGGATCTTCGCGATCCATCCGGACCGCGCGGCAGCCCAAGCGGCCGTCTGATCGCGGCCGAGGAGCACGACGATGCTGACCTTCGTTGAAGAAATCCTGCTGCTGATGCTGGACGACCAGGACGGGCGTCTGGTGGACCTGCCGCGTTCGGCCATGAACGGGGTGATCGCCGGCGCGGTTCTCATGGACCTCGCCATGCACGACCGCATCGAGAGCGATCTGCAGGAACTCCGCGTCGTCGACAAGACGCCGACCGGCGACCCGCTGCTCGACGGCCCGCTCGCCAGCCTGTCGACCGCCAAGGACGGTCGGAACAGCAGCGCGTGGGTCGAGGATCTGGCGCGCGACGCCGACGATCTGCGCGAGAAGGCGCTGGCCCGTCTCGTCACCCGTGGCGTCCTGCGCAAGGAGGAGGGGCGGTTCCTGTGGGTGTTCCACACGCGCCGCTACCCGATCATCGACGACCGGGAGCAGCGCGAGGTCAAGGCGCGCCTGCGCGAACTGGTGCTGAGCAACGAGATCCCCGATCCCCGCGACGTCGTTCTCGTCTGCCTCGTCGAGGCAGCGGGGCTGTGGGATCTGGTGCTGACCGAGTCCGAGCAGGAGAAGGCGGCCGACCGCATCGCCCAGCTGCGCAAGATGGATCTGGTCGGCCAAGCCATGACCCAGGTCGTGCGCGACATCCAGGAGAGCATCGCCGTCGCCTCGACGATGGCGTGGTGATGCCCTGAGGGGTGGGGATCCGCCAGGGGCGGATCCCTATCGCTTCCAGGCCGCGAGGCGACGCGCCGCCTCGGCCATCGCCTCGGTCGAGCCGGCGAAGGAGAAGCGCAGGCTGCGGCTGCCGCGCTCCGGATCGAAGTCGACGCCGGGCGTGGCGGCCACGCCGACCTCCTCCAGCATCCGTCGGCAGAAGGCGGTGCTGTCGTTGGTGAGGTGGGCGACGTCGGCATAGAGGTAGAAGGCGCCGTCGGCCGGCGCCAGCCGGTCGAAGCCCGCCTTGGGCAGTTCCGCCAGCAGCAGCGCCCGGTTGCGGGCATAGCGCGCGACGTTCTCCTCCAGTTCCGGCACGCAGTCGAAGGCCGCCATGGCGGCATGCTGCGACAGGGTGGGCGGTGAGATGAACAGGTTCTGGGCGAGGCATTCGACCGCGCGGACCATGTCCGGCGGCACGATCATCCAGCCGAGGCGCCAGCCGGTCATCGAGAAGTACTTCGAGAAACTGTTGACGACGATGGCGTCGTCGCCCATCGCAAGCGCGGTGGTCGCGGCCGGGCCGTAGACGATGCCGTGATAGATCTCGTCCGAGACGAGGCGGACGCCGGCCGTGTGGCACCAGCCGTAGAGCCGCTCCAGCGCATCCGCACCGAGCATCGTTCCGGTCGGGTTGGCGGGGCTGGCGACGACCACCCCGTCCAGCGGGCCGGCGCGTTCCAGCAGTTCCGGCGTCGGCTGGAAACCGTGCTCCGCCTCGGCCGGCACCAGCACCGTCTCGATGCCGAGGGCGGTCAGGATGTTGCGGTAGGCGGGATAGCACGGGGTGGCGAGCGCCACCCGGTCGCCCGGCTCGAAGGCGGCAAGGAAGCCGAGCACGAAGGCGCCCGACGATCCGGGCGTCAGCGCGATCCGCTCCACCGGAACTTCGACGCCGTAGCGCAGCCGGTACCAGTCGGCGAGGCGGGCGCGCAGCGCCTCCAGACCGAACGCGCCCGTGTAGCCGAGGACATCGCCCGCGAGCGCGGCCTGCGCGGCGGCCAGCACCCCCTTCGGGGCGGGCGTGCTGGGCTGGCCGATCTCCATGTGCAGGACGTCGTGGCCGGCCGCGGCGCGGGCCTCGGCGGCGCGCACGACGTCCATGACGATGAAGGGCGGAATGCGGCCCCGCCCTGCGACCTTCAATGCCATCGCTATTGCCCGGGAAACGCGGCGAGGCCGTGCCCGCGCGGGTCGGTGCGGGTGGCGCAGCTCTCCGGCTTTCGCGGCGCGCCGGCCAGGCAATAGACCATGTTGACCCGCGCCGGGCGCGCCGCATCGAGGGCGGAGAAGGCGCGGTCGAGGGGCTGCTGACCGATCAGGACCGCCGCCATCGTCGCTGCCAGGGCGGCGGGCGCATCGGTGCCGCCGGCGCCGGCCGCGGCGAGGAAGAACTCGTTGACGTTGGTGTTGGCGAGCAGCGCCGCCGCCAGGGTGCCGGTGCTGGCGGGATCGGCCGCCGGCGCCAGCAGCAGGCCGGTGCCGCGTGCCGAGCGGCCGAGGCCGAAGGGGCGGCCCATCGAGAGGACGCAGGCGACGGCCGAGCCTTCCCGGTCGGTGACGACGAAGCCCGTCGAACCGCGCTCCAGCTCGCCCGCGATCGGCGGAGCCGGGATCGCCGCCGCACCGCTGCGCCGCCAGTCGCCGCCGTCGGCGAGCCGGCGCCAGAGCGCCGCGGTGGCGGCACCGCCGGAAATCGGCTCGGGCAGCATGTAGAGACGCTCGTCGGCGAAGCGGGCCTCCGCCGGCGCGGTCCAGACGGGGATCGTCTCGCGCATGTCGTCGGCGGTGATCGCCGCGCCGGCGGCGCGCGCGGCAGCGGCGAACTCGCGCGCGGCGCGCCCGACATAGAACTCGCCGGGGCCGGCCGTGCGGATGTTGGTCAGCACCGCGGCCAACGCCACCTGCGAAAGACTGGTGCCCTCGGCGAGCGGCGCCCGACCGGGGCCGAGCAGGACGGCGGAGATTTCCGGGTCGCCGGCCAGGCGTTCGCCGTCCCGCGCGAGGTCGCGCGCCAGCGCCCGGCTGACGGGGTGGCCGAAGCGGGCGAAGCCCTCGGCCGCGGCCAGCGTCTGCTCCCAGCGCAGGCGTCCATAGCGGGCGTGCATGGCGTAGAGGCCGCGCGCCATCGCCGGCACTCCGGCCGGCAGGCGGCCGTCCAGGGTCGTAGCGGGGGTCGGGAAGAGGATCGCCTCGGTTTTCTTGGCGCGCTGGTCGTGGACGAGGCAGGCGCCGCCGCCGCCGAGGCCGGCGCGCGACGGGAGGGTGACGGCGAGGGTGAATGCGGTCGCGACGGCCGCGTCGACCGCGCTGCCGTTGTTGGCGAGGACGTCGCGCCCGGCCAGCGTCGCCCGCGGCTCGTCGGCGGCGATCGATCCGAAATAGCCGGTGACCGGTGCTGCCGTCCCGATCGGCTCGTTGCTCTTCCCGCCGCAGCCCGACAGCGCCCAGATGCCGCCGCAAAGCAGGGCCAGCATGGCGGATCTCCGCCGCGCGTCGCGGCCGGTCGGCGCCGGGGACGGAGTGAGGGGCGGAGCCCCGCATTGACGCTCGGGGTTGCCGGCCTTAGCTAGATTCATGGTGCCGGAGTCCTCTGCTTGATATCGCGCTCGTTCGTCCGCCGTCTGCTGGCCGGGTTGATCGCATTCCTGCTGGCGGTAGAGCCGGTGGCGGCGCAGAGCCGTGTCTCGCTCATCCGCGATGCGGAGATCGAGGCCACCATCCGCGCCTACGCCGCCCCGCTGTTCGCAGTCGCCGGCCTCGATCCCGAGGCCGTCCAGGTCTACCTCGTCAACGATGCGCGTATCAACGCGTTCGTCGCCGGCGGGCAGCGTCTCTTCCTCAATACCGGCCTGATCATGCGGGCGCGCAGCCCGAACCAGCTGTCCGGCGTCATCGCGCACGAGACGGGCCACATCGCCGGGGGCCATCTGGCGCGGCTGCAGGACGCCCTCAGCACCGCGACGACGGCGGCGATCGTCTCGATGCTGCTCGGGATCGCGGCGGCGGCGCTGGCCGGGGACGGCAAGGCGGCCGGTGCCGCGATCGTCGGCGGCACCTCGCTCGCCCAGCGCAACCTCCTCTACTACAACCGCGGCCAGGAGTCGGCTGCCGACCAGGCCGGGATGTCCTATCTCGACCGCACCGGCCAGTCGTCCCGCGGCATGCTCGCGTTCTTCGAGCTCCTGGAGCAGCAGGAACTGATGGCCGCGGTGCGGCAGGATCCCTATCTGCGCAGCCATCCGCTGACGCGCGAGCGCGTGGAGGCGGTGCGTGCCCATGTCGCCCGCTCGCGGCACAGCGACGCGGTCGACCCGCCCGCGCTGATGGCGCGGCATCAGCGCATGATCGCGAAGCTGCGCGGCTTCCTGCAGGCGCCGTCGCAGACGCTGCGCCAGTATCCGGCGACGGACCGCAGCCTGCCCGCGCGCTATGCCCGCGCCATCGCCTACTATCGGATGCCGGATCTCGCCCGCGCCCTGCCGGAGATCGAGTCGCTGATCGCCGACGATCCGGCCGACCCCTGGTTCCACGAGCTGAAGGGCCAGGTCCTGTTCGAGCATGGCCGCGTCGCCGAGGCCGAGCCGCCCTATCGGGAGGCGCTGCGGCTGGCGCCGGGCGAGCCGCTGCTGCGCTACGGGCTGGCCCAGGTGCTGCTGGAGCGCCACCCCGACTCCGGCGCCACCGAGGCTCGCGCCCTCCTCAACGAGGCGATCCGGCACGAGACGCGCAACCCGTCCTACTGGCGCCTGCTCGCCGTCGCCTACGGGCGGGAAGGCAATATCGGCATGGCCGCCCTGGCGCTGTCCGAACAGGCCGCCGCCGCCGGGCGGCATCGCACGGCGCTGCAACAGGCGACCCGCGCGCTCGGCATCCTGCCGCGCGGATCGCCCGGCTGGCTGCGGGCCGAGGATCTGCGCGACGAGGCCCGGCGCGGCGTGAAGAAGGATCGCGACGAAGGGCGCGACCGCCGCGACGACGACTGACCCGTCCTGCGGTCGCCGTCGTTCACGACGAATTCAATCCGCAGCCGCCCGGGCCGCCGCTATGGTGCGGCACCTGCCCCCGATCCGGGAGTTCTTGGATGTTTCGCTTTGCCGCGCCTCTGGCGCTCGCCACCCTCACTGCAATTCCGGTCGCACCGGCCGCCCACGCGCAGGCGCTGTCCACCGATCAGCGCCGCGAGGTCGAGGTCGTCCTGCGCGACTATCTGAAGCGCAACCCGGAGTTCCTGATCGAGGTGCTGCAAGCGGCGGAGGAAAAGCAGCAGGCGAGCCAGCTCGCCCGCGCGCGCGATACGATCGTGACCGAACGCGACGCCTTGACCCGCAGCGCGGCCGATCCGGTCGGCGGTAATCCCAAGGGCGACGTCACGATCGTCGAGTTCTTCGACTACCGCTGTCCCTACTGCAAGCAGGTGAAGCCGATCGTCGAGCAGGTGCTGAAGCAGGATCGCAACGTCCGCGTCGTCTACAAGGAGTTCCCGATCCTCGGCCGCGACTCCGTCTACGCATCGCGCGCGGCGCTGGCCGCCCACAAGCAGGGGCGCTACCTGCCGTTCCATCACGCCCTCATGGCCCATCGCGGCCAGCTCGGCGAAGAGGCGGTCATGACGATCGCCAAGCAGGCCGGACTGGACGTCGAGCGGTTGAAGCGGGACATGCAGGATCCGGCGATCGAGCAGACGATCGCCGCCAACCGGGCGCTGGCCGAACGCATCGGCATCCGCGGGACGCCGGCCTTCGTCGTCGGCGACGACCTCGCTCCCGGCGCGATCGACCCGGGCTCACTGAAGGCCATGGTCGACAAGGCGCGCAAAGGGTGAGGGATGGCGGTCACGCGTCGTCGCATTTCATGACAGGTCCGTGACGGCCGCATGACGGCGCGGGCTGCGGCGCCTATAGCGTCGCGGCATGGCCTTGGATCTCGCGGTGGGCGCCCTCGTGCTCGTGGGCGCCCTTCTTCATGCCGGCTGGAATGCGATGGTCAAGGCGGGCGACGACCGCCTGATCGCCCTTGCGGCCGTCTTTCTCTCGAGCGGCCTCGCCGGCCTCGCCGCCTTGCCGTTCGTGCCGGTCCCGGCCGCTGCGGCCTGGCCCTGGCTCGGCCTGTCGATCGTCATCCACATCTTCTATGTCGCCGGCCTCGTCGGCGCCTACACGCATGGCGAACTCGGTCGGGTCTATCCGATCGCGCGCGGCTGCGGGCCGCTGCTCGTGGCGCTGGTTGCCGGGCGGCTCGTCGGCGAGCATCTCTCGCCGGTCCAGGCGGCGGGGCTCCTGCTGGTCTCGGTCGGCATCCTCGGCCTGGCGCTGGAGCCGGGCTCGTTCGGTGTCGGCCGCCGCGGAACGCTGTGGGCGCTCTTCACCGGCGCCACCATCGCCGGCTACACGGTCTCGGACGGGATGGGCGCGCGCCTCTCGGGCGATGCGGTCGGCTATATCGCCTGGCTGTTCGCCGCTCAGATTCCGGTCATCCCGGTCTATGCCTGGATCACCCGCCGGGCGGCGGTCCGCGCCTATCTCGCGAGCGGCGCCTGGAGGCGCGGGGCCGGCGGCGGCATGGTGGCGCTCGGCAGCTACGGCATCGCCATCTGGGCGATGAGCGTCGCGCCGATGGCCATGGTCGCGGCCCTGCGCGAGACCTCGGTGCTGTTCGCCGCCCTCATCGGCACCTTCCTCCTCGGCGAATCGATGGGCCGCTGGCGGATCGCGGCCGCGCTGGTCGTCGTGGCCGGCCAGCTGCTGATGAATCTCGGGCGGAGTTAGGGCCCGCGCTCCCAGATGCGCGGAAACTGGTCGCAGTCCATGGCCGCGCCGTGGGCGAGGCCGGGGTCGGAGGTGGGGATGGCGACCTCGCCCTCGCGGCGGGCATAGGTGGCATCGTCGCCCGTCCAGCGGGTGGCCAGGGCACGGCGGCGGCCGGCATGGCGGTTGCCGGGCGCGCCATGGACGATGAGCGCCTGGAAGACGAGGCAGTCGCCGGGCGCGAGCGCGAAGCGGCGGATGTCGTATCGCGCGCGGTCCGACTCGATGTCGGGCAGCGGCGGCAGATCCGTGCCGGAATAGGGGCTGCCGTCGGAGAAATGCTGCGGGTTGAACCGGCGGTTCCAGCGGTGCGAGCCGGCGACGTACTCGACGCAGGACGATTCCGGGACGGGGTCGAAGGGTAGCCAGATCGAGCAGACCTGCCAGCCATCGACCGCCCAGTAGGGCTGGTCCTGGTGCCAGGGCGTGCGCTCGGCCGTGCCCGGCTCCTTCACCAGCAGCTGGTCGTAGAAGAAATTGACCCGGGAGGCACCCATCATGCGCCCGGCGATCTCGGCCGCCGGTGATTCGAAGACGAAGCGGCGGAAGGCGGCATGGCGCTGCCAGAGATCGATGTCGCCGAAGAACCGGCCGGCGGCGCCGCTGGCCGTGTATTCCTCGGCATGGGGGCCGGGGCTGGCCATCGCATCGTCGACGGCCCGGCCCATGGAGTCGATCCAGGCCGCATCGAACATGCCGCGCAGGCAGACGATGCCGTCCCGGTCGTAGGCGGCGATCTCTGCCGCGGTCGGCGGCCGTGGCGGCCGGCGGTTCATGCGGGCGGCCCTTCCGCCGGGAGGGGAAGGGCCGCCGGCATCGCGCTCAGATGTAGTGCTCGGCCAGTGGCGGGAAGCCGTTGAAGTTCACCGCCGAGTAGCTGGTGGTGTAGGCGCCGGTCGCGTGGATCTCGATCTTGTCGCCGATCTGTAGCGCCTTCGGCAGCTTGTAGCCTGCCTTGTCATAGAGCACGTCGGCGCTGTCGCAGGTCGGGCCGGCAAGGACCACGGGCGCGGTCTCGCTGCCGTCGTGCGGCGTGCGGATGCGGTACTGGATCGACTCGTCCATCGTCTCGGCGAGGCCGCCGAACTTGCCGATGTCGAGGAAGACCCAGCGGCGCGTGTCCTGGTAGCCCTTCTCGGAGATCAGGACGACCTCGGTCTGGATGATGCCGGCGTCGCCGGTCATGCCGCGGCCGGGCTCGATGATGAGCCGCGGCATGCGGTTGCCGAAATGCCGCTCGACGGCCCGGTTGATGGCGTCGGCATAGGCCTCCAGCGCCGGCACGTCGCGGCGGTAGTGCGCCGGGAAGCCGCCGCCCAGGTTCAGCATGCGCAGTTCGATGCCGGCCTCGTTGAGCTGGGTGAAGACCATCATCGTGCGGCCGATGGCAAGGTCCCACTGCGCGAGGTCGGTCTGCTGCGAGCCGACATGGAACGACAGGCCATAGGGGTCGAGGCCGAGCTCGCGGGCGCGGAGCATGAGGTCGCGCGCCATCTCCAGCTCGCAGCCGAACTTGCGGTTCAGCGGCCACTCGGCGCCCTCGCACTCCATCAGGACGCGACAGAAGACGCGTGCGCCCGGCGCGGCCTTGGCGAGCTTCTCCAGCTCCGCCTGGCTGTCGAAGGCGAAGAGGTCGACGCCGCGGGCGAAGGCGGCCGCGATGTCCGACTGCTTCTTGATGGTGTTGCCGAACGACAGCCGCTCGGCCGGCGCACCGGCCGTGAGGCAGAGGTCGATCTCGTGGATGCTGGCGGTGTCGAAGCAGGAGCCGCGCTCGGCCAGCAGCTTCACCACGGGCAGCGCCGGGTTCGCCTTCACCGCGTAGTAGATCTCGGCGCGCGGCAGCAGCCGGTGCAGCCGGTCGTAGTTCTCGGCGACCACTTCGAGGTCGACGACAAGGCACGGGGTCGCGGGCTGCTCATCGCGCAGGAAACGGCGAATCTTCTCGGTCATCGAAACGGCCTCCCAGCCGAATGCGACGTCTTTCCCTCCCGCGCTCGCGGGACGGTCGAACGAACTCAGACGATGTATGGGGTCTTGAGAGCCCGCCGGATGCGGGCCCGAAGCGCGCGCGGTATCAGAGCCGCGACGCGGTCATACTCGACGGGAGGCGATATTCGTGCAGCGTGACGACGCGGGTCGCCCGACGAAAGGTGGAGATGGTGAGAATGTCGGACGACGCGATGTAACGCGACGCCGCTCCTCGGCAAACAGCGAACATTGCTACCTCCTCTTGAACTGGCCGTCGCCTACGGGGCTGACGGGGGAAGTACGCCTAACGTCGTTGCTTGTCCTGGAACAGCCAGGGGCACGTGCGATTGCGCAGGGCCGCTATATAAGGCAAGCGACGGGAATGAAAAGCGGATTCTGCGATTCCGGCGGCGGTTTTTTCGCTTGTCGCCCGGCGCGTTGCCGGGCCGAGTCCGCATGCTATAAGGGCCGCCGAACGAGCCAGGACTGCGAGCGACCGTGACCGAGCCGACGATCCTTGTCCTCAACGGCCCCAACCTCAACCTGCTCGGCGTGCGCGAGCCGGCTCTCTATGGCAGCGAAACCCTGGGCGATGTCGAGGAAGCCTGCCACGAGCGGGCCGGACTGCTGGGCCTCGCCGTCGACTTCCGCCAGTCGAATCACGAGGGCCAGCTCATCGACTGGATCCAGGAGGCGCGCGGCAGCGCGGCCGGCATCGTCATCAATGCCGGCGCCTATACCCATACCTCGGTCGCGATCCACGACGCGCTGCGCAGCGCCGACCTGCCGGTGATCGAGGTCCACCTTTCCAACGTCTTCAAGCGCGAGCCCTTCCGGCACCATTCCTACATCTCGGATGTGGCGGTCGGCGTCATCTGCGGCTTCGGGACCAACAGCTACGTTCTGGCGATCGAGGGGCTGGCGGCCATCCTCGACGCCGCCAAGGAGGACGCATGACGGGCGTGCGACCGTTCGCCGTCGACGAGGAACTGGTCCGGACCCTGGCCCGCCTGCTCGACGAGACCGGCCTGACGGAGATCGAGGCGCAGGCGGGCGACGCGCGCATCCGCGTGGCGCGCGCGCCGGCGACGCAGGTGGTGGCGGCCCCGGTCGCCGCGGCCGCGGCGACCTCCGACCCGGCGGCCGCCGGGGCCGGCACGGTCGCACCGGCGGACGATCCGGGCGCCGTCAAGTCGCCCATGGTCGGCACCGTCTATCTCGCGCCGCAGCCCAAGGCGCCGCCCTTCGTTCAGCCGGGCGACCGCGTGGCCGCCGGCCAGACCCTGATGATCGTCGAGGCGATGAAGGTGATGAATCCGATCACCGCGCCGCGCCCCGGCACCGTCCGCGCCGTGCTGGTCGAGGATGGCGGGCCGGTCGAGTTCGGGCAGCCGCTGATCCTCCTCGACTGACGGCGGGACCGGCCCCCGCCCATGTTCGAGAAGATCCTGATCGCCAACCGCGGCGAAATCGCGCTGCGCATCCTGCGGGCCTGCCGCGAGATGGGCATCCAGACGGTGGCGGTGCATTCGACGGCCGATGCCGATTCGATGCATGTCCGCCTCGCCGACGAATCGGTCTGCATCGGCCCCGCCTCGGCGCGCGAGAGCTATCTCAACGTGCCGGCGATCCTGACCGCCGCCACCATCACCAACGCCGACGCGATCCACCCCGGGCTCGGCTTCCTCGCCGAGAATGCCGACTTTGCCGCGATGGTGGAGGAGCACGGCTTCACCTTCATCGGCCCCTCGGCCGAGCATATCCGCCTCATGGGCGACAAGGTGCAGGCGAAGAACGCCGCCCGGCGGCTCGGCCTGCCGACCGTGCCCGATTCCGACGGCGCGGTCGCCACGATCGAGGCGGCGCTCGAGGCCGCCCAGCGCATCGGCTATCCGGTCCTGGTCAAGGCCGCCGGCGGCGGCGGCGGCCGCGGCATGCGCGTCGCCCGCGACCCGGACCAGCTCCGCAACGCCTATTCGGTCGCCCGCGGCGAGGCCAAGGCCTTCTTCAGCAACGACGCCGTCTATCTCGAGAAGTACCTGACGCGCCCGCGGCACATCGAGGTCCAGGTGCTGGCGGACGGCGCGGGCGGGGTGGTCCATCTCGGCGAGCGCGACTGCTCGATCCAGCGCAACCACCAGAAGATCCTGGAGGAGGCGCTGTCGCCGGCCCTCAACGCCGGGCAGCGCGAGGAGATCGGCCGCACCGTCACCGACGCCATGCGCGAGATCGGCTATCGCGGCGTCGGCACCGTCGAGTTCCTCTACGAGGAGGGACGCTTCTACTTCATCGAGATGAACACCCGCCTGCAGGTCGAGCATCCCATCAGCGAGATGGTGACGGGCATCGACCTGGTGCGCGAGCAGATCCGCATCGCCGCCGGCGGCATCCTCGGCTACGGCCAGGACGAGGTGCGGCTGACCGGCCACGCCATCGAATGCCGGGTCAATGCCGAGCATCCCGAGACCTTCATGCCCTCGCCCGGCCGGATCGTCGAGTACCACGCGCCGGGCGGCCCCGGCGTGCGCGTCGATTCGCACCTCTATTCCGGCTATGTCGTGCCAGCCCATTACGACAGCCTCGTCGCCAAGCTGATCGTCTATGGCGCGACCCGCAACGAGTGCCTGATGCGCCTGCGCCGGGCGATCGGCGAGTATGTCATCGGCGGCATCGAGACCAACCTCGCGCTGCACCGCCGCCTGCTCGGCAACCGCGACTTCCTCGACGGCCATTACGATGTCAACTGGCTGGAGCGGTTCATGGCCGCCGAGCGCGCTGCCGGCTGAGCCGATGACCGGGCTGACGCCCGAGATCCTGCTCCGGGCCTATGCTGTCGGCCTCTTCCCGATGGCCGAGGCGGCCGACGACCCGGACCTCTTCTGGGTCGACCCGGACTTTCGCGGCGTCCTGCCGCTCGACGGGTTCCACCTGCCGCGCCGGCTCGCCCGGCGCATCCGCCACAACCCGTTCACGGTTACCGTCGACACCGACTTCGCCGGCGTCCTCGACGGCTGCGCCGAGCCCGTGCCCGGCCGCGCCAGCACCTGGATCAACGGCCAGATCCGCGACCTCTACGGCCGGCTATTCGCCATGGGGCACGCCCACAGCGTCGAGTGCCGGCTGGACGGGCAGTTGGTCGGTGGCCTCTACGGCGTCCATCTCGGCGCCGCCTTCTTCGGCGAGAGCATGTTCACCCGCGTCACCGACGCCAGCAAGGTGGCGCTGGTCCACCTCGTCGCGCGCCTGCGCAAGGGCGGCTTCCGGCTGCTCGACACCCAGTTCGTGACCGATCACCTCGCTGGCTTCGGCACGATCGAGGTTCCCAGGGCCGAGTATCGCCGCCTGCTGGCCCGCGCGGTGTCCGCGACGGCCGAACTGCCGCGGGCGATCTCGGATGCCGAGGCGCTGGAGTGGGTGGCCGGGTGAGGGCTGATACCAAATCCGGTGGATCGGGAACGACCCGTCATTGATGCCGTTGCGTCCCTCGACTTCGCTCGGGATGAGGAAGATTTCTTAATCATATCGAGAAGGTGTCTCATCCCGAGCGAAGTCGAAGGACGCACCGGCGGACGATCCCCCCTACCGCCCCGGGAAGTCCGGCGTGCGCTTCGCCTTGAAGGCGGCGAGGCCCTCGCGATAGTCCTCGCTGCCCCAGACGGCCTCGATCTCGGCCATGGCGATGCCGGCCTGCTCGGACGGGCCCTTGGGCAGGGTGCGGCCGACGAAGCGCTTCAGCGTCGCCAGCACCAGCGGCGACATGCCGGCCAGCCGCCGTGCCCACTCCTCGGCCTCCGCCAGATGCTGCCCCGCAGGGACCACCTTGTTGACGAAGCCGATCTGGTAGGCGCGCTCGGCCGTCATCGGCTCGCCCATCAGGATGAACTCCATCGCCACCTTGTGCGGGATGCGGGTGGCGAGCGCGGTGATGAGGCCACCGGTGAAGCCGAGCTTGGCCTCCGGGTAGGAGAAGCGGGCCGTCTCGCTGGCGATGCAGAGGTCGCACATCTGGACCAGCACGCAGGCGCCGCCGACGCACCAGCCGGAGACGGCCGCGATGACCGGCTTCTCGACCGCGATGCCGACCCCCGGCATGAAGCGCCGCAGCTCGGGCGGCGCGTCGAGGTCGGCCCCGCCCGAGAACGCCTTCTCGCCGGCGCCGGTGACGACCGCGACCCGGTCCTCGCCGGCATTGAAGCGGCGCCAGGCGGCCACCAGCCCCTCCGCGACGTCGGCATTGAGCGCGTTCGCCTTGGCGGGCCGGTTGATGGTGATGACGGCGACGCGGTCGCGCGATTCGTAGAGGACGGCGTTCGGATCGGTCATGGTTCCCCCGGGAATGGATGCGGCCGGCCGGTCAGTGCCGGTCGCGCTCGTCCTCGATCTCGGTGTGCGAGGCCTGGTCGTCGAAGCCGCGCCGGCTGGAGAAGAAGACGAGGGCCATCAGGCCGCCGCCGATCGCCAGCGTGAAGAAGACTCCGAGACCGAGGGCGATCCAGCCATGGGTGCCGAGCCGGATGTCGGCCATCCCCGACCAGATCGTCGCGGCGGCCATGCCGGCAATGGCGAGAAGCGCCAGCAGGATGACCGGCAGCAGCAGGCGGTGCATGGGCGGGGCTCCCTTCTTTGTCGTGCTCCCGTTCGTCCCCAAGGGATGGACGAGGCGCCGTTCCGGTGCAAGTCGCGCGATGCCGCGGGGTTGCCGCGGCGGGCTTGCGGTGTAAGGTCGATACCCGTGATCCGACGCTTGGTTCCGGCGCGCCTCCGGGGCGCGCTCCTGATGCTGGCGGCCCTGGCGATCCCGGCCGCGGCGGCCGCCGTCCAGCCGGTCGACCTGGAACTGGTGCTGGCGGTCGACGTCTCGGGCTCGATCGACCGCGACGAGGCCAAGCTGCAGCGCGACGGCTACGTCGCGGCGCTGACCGACCCGCAGGTGCTGGCCGCCATCCGCGGCGGCCTCCATGGCCGCATTGCCGTCACCTATCTCGAATGGGCCGGCTACCGCCACCGCCGGCTGGTCGCCGAATGGCACCTCGTCCAGGACGCGCTGTCGGCGGCGGCGCTGGCCGCGCGGATCGCCGAGGCGCCGATCGCGACCGGCGTCAGCACCTCGATCAGCGGCGCCATCCAGTTCGCCCTGCCGCTCTTCGGCGCCGCCGGCTTCCGCGGCGAGCGGCGGGTGATCGACATCTCGGGCGACGGGCCGAACAATGACGGGCCGGCGATCGACGCGGCGCGCGACGCCGCACTTGCCCAGGGCGTCACCATCAACGGCCTGCCGATCCTGAACGAGCGGCCCAACGCCGCCAACTTCCCCCAGCTCGACGACCTCGACGCCTACTACGAGGGCTGCGTCATCGGCGGGCCCGGCGCCTTCATCGTGGTCGCGGACGGATTCGCCAGCTTCGCTGCCGCCGTGAAGCGCAAGCTGATCCTGGAGATCGCCGGGCGTGTGCGGCCGGTCCGGGCGATCCCGGTCAGATTCGCCCGCGTGTCCTATGCCGCGGGCTGCGACGTCGGCGAGCGGCAGCTTCGCGAATATCTGCGCACCCGCGGCGGGATGCGGGACTGAGGTTGGTGGCGGGCAGCGACCGTGCGCCCCTCGACTTCGCTCGGGATGAGGTATGTCCTTACAACAAAAGAAGAAATCTGCTCATCCCGAGCGAAGTCGAGGGACGCAACGGCATCGGAAACCCGTCATTTCCCGACATGAGGACGAAGCGGAGCAGTTGGAGGTCGCAGCCGCGCGTCAGCCCAGCGGCACCCGGTCGACGAGCGCGCCCCCGCCGTAGAAGCGGCCGATATTGCCGAAGATGTCGTCCATCTTCATGCGCATGGCGTCCTGCGTGCCGGGTGCGTTGTGCGGCGTCAGCACGACGTTGTGGAAGCGGGCGAAGGGGGTCGGGTGCGGCGGCGGCTCGATCTCGAAGGTGTCGAGCCCGGCGCCGCAGAGGTGGCCCGAATCCAGCGCCTCGACCAGCGCCGCCTCCTCGACGATCGGCCCGCGCGCGCAGTTGATCAGGATCGCGCCCGGCTTCATCCGCCCGATCGTCTCGCGGTTCAGCATGTGGAAGGACTGCTCGGTCAGCGGCAGGTGCAGGGTCACCAGGTCGGATACGGCGAGCAGCTCCTCGAACGTCACCCGGCGCACCTTCAGTTCGCGCTCGATCTCCTCGGGCATGTCGAGGATGTCGGTATAGACCAGCGTCACGCCGAAGCCCTGGAGATGGCGGGCCACCTCCTTGCCGATGCGGCCGAGGCCGACGATGCCGACCGTCATGCCGTGCAGCTGGCGCGACTCGGCGCGCAGGTCGTTGGCGTGCCAGACGCCGCGGCGCAGCTCGGCGTCGATGAAGGCGAGGCGCTTGCACACCGCCAGCATCATCATGACCGCATGCTCGGAGACACCGATGGCGGTGCCGCCCGGCGCCAGCGCCAGCGCGATCTGCCGCTCGCGCAGCGCGTCGACGTCGCAGGTGTCGTGGTAGCCCACCCCCTGGTGGTGGACGAGGCGCAGGCGGGATGCGGCCGCGATGTGCTCGCGCGACAGGCGATGGCCGCCGACGATCACGACTTCCGCATCGGCCAGCTTCTCCAGCCGCTCGGCCTCGCTGCCCGTCTCCAGCGTCACCAGCTCATAGTCGTCCGGCGTCGCCCCGCGCACGAGGTCGTAGAGCGCGGCATTGCCCTGGATGAAATAGAGCACCTTCGGGCGCGACGAGACATCGGCCATGGCGTGGCCCCCTTGCGAGGCTATGGATGGGAATTCGCGTGGGTAGAGCGGGGAAGGGGCGATACGCTGGTCGGAGTGAGAGGATTCGAACCTCCGGCCCCTGCCTCCCGAAAGCAGTGCTCTACCAGGCTGAGCTACACTCCGACCGGCGGAGGCGGCTTATAGCCCCTCGGCCGCGCCCCCGCAAGGCAAAGGAAGCAACTGCGGCTCAGAAACCGCGCGCGATGCAGAAGGCGACCACCTCGTCGAGCGCGTCGCGGATGGGCGAGGCGGGAAAGCGGGCGAGCTGCGCGCGGGCCGCCTCGCCGTAGCGGCGGGCGCGCTCCATCGTCTCCTCCAGCACGCCATGCTTCTTCAGCAGCGCCTGGGCCTCGGCGAGATCCTCCGGCCCCTGCTCCTGCGCCTCCATGGTGCGGCGCCAGAAGGCGCGCTCGGCCTCGTCGCCGCGCGCGAAGGCGAGCACGATCGGCAGGGTGATCTTGCCGTCGCGGAAATCGTCGCCGACCGTCTTGCCGAGGTCGGCCTGGAGCGCGGAATAGTCGAGCATGTCGTCGACCAGCTGGAAGGCGATGCCGAGGTCGAGCCCGAACGCCTCCATCGCGTCGGCCTCCGCCTCCGGCCGGCCGGCGACGACCGGGCCGATGCGGCAGGCGGCGGCGAAGAGCTGGGCCGTCTTGGAGCGGATGACCTGGAGGTAGTCGTCCTCGGTGGTGCCGGTGTCGTTCGCCGTCACCAGCTGCAGCACCTCGCCCTCGGCGATGACGGCCGAGGCGTGGGAGAGGATGCGCAGCACCTCCAGCGAGCCGTCCGCCACCATCAGCTGGAAGGCGCGGCTGAAGAGGAAGTCGCCGACCAGCACGCTCGCCTTGTTGCCCCAGACGGCGTTGGCCGTGGCGATGCCGCGGCGCAGGTCGCTCTCGTCGACGACATCGTCGTGCAGCAGGGTGGCGGTGTGGATGAACTCCACGCACGCCGCCAGCGCGACGTGCCGGTCGCCCGTGTAGCCGCAGAGCTGGGCCGCGGCCAGCGTCAGCATGGGGCGCAGGCGCTTGCCGCCGGCCGCGACGATGTGCCCCGCGAGCTGCGGGATCAGCGCCACCGGGCTGTGCATGTTCTCGACGATGCGCTGGTTGACGCGCACGAGGTCGTCGCCGACGAGGCGCGTCAGCGGGTCCAGCGAGGGCGTCCTGCCCGGTGCGGCGGTGGCGGCGAGGCCCAAATGCGGTCCCTTCCGGCGGTGTCGTTGCGGTCGCGGCGGAGCATAGAAGCCCGACCGGCGGGGTCAAGCGATGCTGGGTCGCGGCAGCCATCGCGTCCCTCGACCGCTTCGCGCTCGGGATGAGGCGCTTTCTTCACGATCGGATTGAAGAACGTGCCTCATCCCGAGCGGAGCGTGCAGCGAAGCGGAACGCGCAGTCGAGGGACGCACCGGAAGCTGCCGCCGTCGCCCTGGCCCCACGCGCACGAATCCGTGATCGGCCGCCGGTCCGTGGTAGAAAGGGCACCGATGGTGGAACTCCTGCGTACCAACGACGTCGTACGCCTGTCCTGGCTGTCGGCGCTGCTCGCCGATGCCGGCATCGGCGCGATCGTGCTCGACGGCCATGCCAGCCTGATGGAGGGCAGCATCGGCGCCATCCAGCGGCGCCTGATGGTGGACGCAGGGGATCTGACGGCCGCGCGGCGCCTGCTGGCCGAGGCGGGGGAATCGCTGCCGCCGGCCTGAGAGGCCGCGCGCGGCAGCCGCACGACGACGAGAGAGGAAGGGCATGACCGACACCCAGAAGCCCCCCCAGAGGCCGCCGGCAGGGCAGCCGGCGCCGGCCGCCGCCCAGCAGCCGATCGCGGTGACGGACGACACGCTGCTCGACGGACGGGTGAAGCTGCGCCAGCCGCGCGAGGGCTATCGCGTCGCGATCGACCCGGTGCTGCTGGCCGCCGCCGTGCCCGCCCAGGCGGGCGAGATGGTGCTGGACGTCGGCGCCGGCGTCGGTGCGGCGATGCTGTGCCTCGCCTGGCGGGTGCCGGGCGCGCGCGTCGTCGGGCTCGAGCTGCAGCGCACGCTGGGCCAGCTCGCCAGCCGCAACATCGACGCCAACGGCTTCGACGACCGCGCCTCGATCGTGATCGGCGACCTGCAGCGGCCGCCGCCGCGCCTCGCGCCGACCAGCTTCACCCATGTCATGGCCAACCCGCCCTACATGGAGCCCGGCCGCGCCGACCCCGCGCCGCACGCCGGCAAGGCCGCCGCGACGGTGGAGGGGGAGGCGGACCTCGCCGCCTGGGTGCGCTTCTGCCTGCTGATGGCCAAGCAGCACGGCACCATCACCTTCATCCACCGCGCCGACCGGCTCGACCAGCTCCTCGCCATCCTCTCCGGCCGGGTCGGCGACATCGCGGTCCTGCCGTTCTGGCCCGGCGCCGACAAGCCGGCCGGCCGCGTCATCGTCCAGGCCCGGCGCGACAGCAACGCCCCGATGCGCCTCCTGCCCGGCCTCGTGCTGCACCGGCCGGACGGCGGCTATACCGCCCCCGCGGAATCGATCCTGCGCGCCGGCGCGCCGCTGGTGCTCTAGGGCGGCGGCGGGGCAGGGCGCGCGACCATGGGCATTCGCTTCGACCGCCTGGCGCTGCGCCTCGGCCTGCCGCGGCCGCCGCTGGTGCCGGTCGTCCGGCTCGACGGCGTCATCGGCCGCGGCGGCACGCTCTCGCAGGGCGGCCTCACGCTGGCGGGCCTGGCGCCCGTGCTCGACCGCGCCTTCGCGATGCCGGGGGCGAAGGGGGTCGCCTTCGTCGTCAACTCCCCCGGCGGCTCGCCCGCCCAGTCCAGCCTGATCGCGCGCCGCATCCGCGACCTGTCGGCGGCCAAGAACCTGCCGGTGACGGTGTTCGTCGAGGATGTCGCCGCCTCGGGCGGCTATTGGCTGGCGCTGGCGGGGGACGAGATCGTCGTCGACCCGGCCAGCCTCGTCGGTTCGATCGGCGTGATTGCCGCCGGCTTCGGCTTCCAGGACGCGCTGCGCCGCCTCGGCATCGAGCGCCGCGTCCACACCGCCGGCGAGCGCAAGTCCCTGTGGGACCCGTTCCTGCCCGAAAAGCCCGAGGACGTCGCCCGCCTCTCCGCCATCCAGGCCGACCTGCACCAGGTCTTCCAGGCCCACGTCACCGCCCGCCGCGGGGCGAAGCTGAAGGCCCCGCCGGAAGTCCTCTTCACCGGCGAGGTCTGGGTCGGCCTGCGCGCCGTCGAACTCGGCCTCGCGGACGCGGTCGGCGAAATCCGCTCGACGATGCGCGCCCGCCACGGGGAGAATGTCCGCCTGCCGCTGATGAACCCGCCGCCGAAGCGGCGGTGGTGGATGTGGTCGAGGACGGCGAGCTCGGGACCATCGATCGGCGATTTCATGGATACTATTGCGGACAGAATAGAGCGATTACGAATCGGTCTATAGGAGAGTGGCAACTCTGTTTATCAGATGTGTTGATTCTGATCTTCCGATGGTGAGGCTCCTATGTCTATGAAAGTACTTCGAGATGAGGTGGCTAGATTTCTCGGAGATGATACTCCAGGCGTAATTTGTATCGTAGGTGCCTGGGGGGTGGGGAAGACGCACTTATGGAATGATGCAGTCCAAGCTGAAGCCAATTCAGGTAGAAGGAAGGATCAAAACTATTCTTATGTATCTGCGTTTGGTGCAGAGAGCATAGACTCGATAAAGAATATGTTGTTGTCGAGAACAGTGAAGCTTTTCGATAGTCAGCCATCCGATCGGACAGGGGTCGCGGGTCATATTGATCGCATAAAAAAGATTCAGAAGAAAATTACGTGGGGAAGTGCGTTCGGCTTGGTTAGAAATCTGAAGTGGATAGAGAACAATCTAACAAAAGATATAATGTCCCATATAATGTATATGTCTATGCAAAATCAAATAGTCTGCATTGATGATATTGAGCGCAAGAGTAGCAAGATAGATATTTCCGATTTACTGGGGATGGTTTCGAGGTTAAGAGTTGAGCAAAAATGCCGAGTCTGCATAATATTCAATCAAGAAGAACTGAGTGATTGTGATAAAGAAGCGTTTCGGCGAAATTTGGACAAAGTCGTAGACAAGTATTTTGAATTTAAACCCGATTCAGCATACTCCGCTAACATTGCGATATCTGGAAGTGGTGAGTGCGCGGGGTATGTGCGCGATCGTGCAGTAAAATTGAATATAACAAATATACGCGTCATTCGTCGTTGCTATGATTTTGCGAGGCGTCTCGAAGAGATAATTCATGATGTCGATCGCGCAGTATGGGAGTCCTGCATATCGAGTGTTGTGCTGAGCGTCTGGTGTCACGACCAACCCAGTCTGGCTCCAACTTATGACTTCCTGAGAAGATTCAAATGGGGAATACTGCAGAATGATGCTGAAAAAACGTTGTCATCCGAAGAATTGGCTTGGTCGGATCTGTTGGATCGGTATCGACATGCGTGGGAGTCCGATTTAGATGAAGCTATATTATCTGGTATTAGGAGCGGATATTTTGGAATTGATCTAATTCGCCCAATCGTTCTAGATTATCAGGAGAGAGATAGGAGAATACGTACAGGGTCCGCTCTTGGAGAGGAATGGGATTTATTTCATGACTCGTTTCAGGGCAATGCTGAAGATATTGTGCGGCGGATGACTATTCTTGCTCAGGAAAACATCGCGTACCTTGACTTGTCCAAGATAAACTCAATAGTACGACTTTTTAGGGATATTGGCAACGAACAGGAGGCAGACCACGTGACTGCCATGTTCGTAGATGCTCACTGGAATGGAGGTTGGGCATCTCAGTTGAGAGATCTGCAAGGATTTGGTGACTATATCGATCCGACGCTCGTTGATGATCTGCAGCGCAGGGCAAAGGTAGAGGCTGTGGAGATTGATGCTCGGCAGCTCATGATTGATCTAGTACAGAACGATACTGACGACACTATAGATACGCTATCGAGGCTTCGCGTAGAGAATTTCGTTGCCGCCTTCAAGGCGGAACAAGGCGCCACAATGCGGCAAATGATCTATGCGACATTGAAGGCAGGTCGGTTCCAGGGTGCATCGGCTGAGCGTCAACGTGTCTCAGACTTAGCGACGTCGGCTGTTCGGCAAATCGGCGCCGAGAGCAAGATTAATAGTATTAGGATAAAGAAATTTGGCAAGTTGCAAAACTAGGTTCCAAAAAGGGGTGACGTCAGTCTGCTCCTGTGGTCACTTATGTGGGTGCTAGGTTGTGTTGCTCGGTCGATTGCCTTAACAATCTAGCATGTTCGGCCTCTCCCTCACCAAGCTCCTCGCCCTCATCGGGATCATCGTCACCGTGTGGACGCTGTTCCGCTGGATCTCGCGCATGGCCGATGCGCGGGACCGGGGCGGGCAGGTGCGGCGCGAGCAGGCGAAGCGGCCGGCGGCGTGGCGGCGGCGGAAGGAGCCGGAGCCGGAGGCGCCGCCGGTGGAGGATCTCGTCGCCTGCGGCACCTGCGGCGCCTTCATCCCGGCCAAGGGCGCCCGCGGCTGCGGGCGGGCGAACTGTCCCTGGCCGGGGTAGAAGTGGGGTCGGGATACGGTAGAAGGTGGCCGTCAGGCCGGCATGCAGTCCATGAAGCGCACCGGGCGGCCGATCGGGCTGCCCAGCAGCTGGTCGTCCTGCATCACCACCTGGCCGCGCACCACGGTCGCGATCGGCCAGCCGGTGACCTGCATGCCGTCGAACGGCGTCCAGCCGCACTTGCTGACGATCCAGGAATTCTCGATCCGCCGCTTGGCCTTGAGGTCGACCAGGGTCAGGTCGCCGTCATATCCCAGCGCGATGCGCCCCTTGCCGGAAATGTCGTAGAGGCGTTGGGGGCCCGAGCACATGAGATCGACGAAGCGGGCGAGCGTCAGCCGCCCCTCGGCGATGTGGTTCAGCATCAGCGGCACCAGCGTCTGCACGCCGGGCATGCCCGACGGGCTGTCGGGATAGGGCTTGTCCTTCTCCTCGCGGGTGTGCGGCGCATGGTCGGAGCCGAGCACGTCGACGACACCGTCGGCGATCGCCCGCCACAGGCCCTCGCGATGGCGCGCGTCGCGGATCGGCGGGTTCATCTGGGCATAGGTGCCGAGCCGCTCGTAGCATTCGGGCGCCGCCAGCGTCAGGTGCTGGGGCGTCGTCTCGACGGTGACGAGGTCCTTGTGCTGGGCGAGGAACTCCATCTCGTCGGCCGTCGTGATGTGCAGCACATGGACCTTGCGCCGCGCCTGCCGGGCGAGGCCGACGAGCCGCCTGGTCGCGATCAGCGCCGTCTCGGCGTCGCGCCATTCGGGGTGCATGGTCGGCGGGGCGCCGCCGGCGACGAGGTGCTTGCGTTCCTTGAGGCGCGCCTCGTCCTCGGCATGGACGGCCATGCGGCGGACGCCGTTGGCGAGGATCGCGGCCAGCGTCGCCTCGTCCTCGACCAGCAGGTCGCCCGTCGAGCTGCCCATGAAGACCTTGACGCCGCAGCAGCCGGGCAGCCGCTCCAGCCCGCGCAGGCGGTCGGCATTGGCCGCGCTGCCGCCCATGAAGAAAGCGTGGTCGACATGGGCGCGGCCGGCCGCGCGCGACAGCTTCTCCTCGAGGTCGGCCTCGGTCAGCGTCAGCGGCTTGGTGTTCGGCATCTCGAAGATGGTGGTGACGCCGCCCATGGCGGCCGCCGCGGTGCCGGTCGCCAGGTCTTCCTTGTGCTCGGCCCCCGGCTCGCGGAAATGCACCTGGGTGTCGATGATGCCGGGCAGGACGGTGAGGCCCCGGGCATCGATGCGGCGGGCGGCGTCGGCGCCGCCGAGGTTGCCGATGGCGACGATCCGGCCGCCGCGGATGCCGACATCGGCCGGAAACAGGCCCATCGGCGTGAACGTCTCCCCTCCGGTGATGACGAGATCGAACGGTTGCGGCATCGGGGGCCTCCGGCTGGGGTGGGGCAGGGTCAGGCGGCGAGCGCCGCCAGCGTGTCGTCCATGACGGGCCGGCCCAGCATATGGCGGCCGAACCACAGGGCATAGAAGAGGAGCGTCCAGGCGGCAAATCCGGCGCGCTTGGCCTCGCTGCGGAAAAGGGCGGCGACGGCGGCGGGTTCCGCGATCGGCGCGATGGCGGGGTGGGCCGCGACCAGCGGGCCCAGCCGGTCGCCGCGCCGGCGCATCCATTCCGCCACCGGCACGGTGAAGCCCTGCTTGGCGGCCATGGCGTCGGCGGCGGGCAGGGCGCCCGCCAGCCAGCGGCGCAGCAGGTACTTGCCGCGCCCGTCGCGGATCTTGAGGGCGTCGGGCAGACCGAAGGCGAAGCCGCCCAGCACCGGGTCGACGAAGGGCGTGCGCCCCTCGACCCCGTTCGCCATCAGGCAGCGGTCGAGCTTGGTCAGGAGGTCGTTGGGCAGCCATTCGGCACAGTCGGCCGCCTGCGCCGCCTGCAGCCGGGTGCGGCCGGGCGTCGCCGTGGCCGCCTCGGCCGCCGCGAAGCCGTCGCGCCAGCCGGCGGCGACGTCATGGCGCAGGATGCCGAGCCCGTCGAGATGCCCGCGCCCGCGCAGCCGCCGCCGGCCCAGCCACCAGGGCCGCTGCGCTACGCGATAGCGGCCATAGCCGGCGAAGATCTCGTCCCCGCCCTCGCCCGACAGCACGACCTTCAGCTCCTGCCGCGCCACCTGGGCCAGCTTGAAGGTCGGCAGGGCGGCATAGTCGGCGGCGGGGTCGTCCATGGCGGCGGCGACGGCGGGCAGCAGGCGCCAGAAATCTGCCTCGGTGAAGTCGACCTCGACATGCTCGGCGCCGACGGCCGCCGCCAGCCGGCGCGCGGCCGCCCGCTCGTCCGCCGCGCCGGTTCCGCCGAAGCCGGCGGTGAATGCGCGCACCGGCCGCTCGGCGAGGCGCGCCATCATCGCCAGCACCGCGGCGGAATCGATCCCGCCCGAGAGGAAGAGGCCGTAGGGCACGTCCGAACGCTGGTGGAGGCGCACGCTCTCCTCCAGCGCCGCGTCGAGGCGGGCCATCGCGTCGGCCTCGCCGATTGCGGCCGGGGCGCCGGCGGGCAGGGCGGGCAGGTGCCGCCGCTCGGCGATGCGGCCGGCGACCACCGCCACCGTCTCGCCCGGCAGCAGGCGGCGGATGCCGCGGAAGATGGTGCGCGCGCCCGTCGTGAACTGCAGCTGCAGCAGCTCGGCCCGGGCACCGGTGTCGAGTTCCGGCTGGACCAGCCCGGCAGCGACCAGCGCCTGCGGCTCGGAGGCGAAGGCGAAGCCCTGCGCCGTCTCGGCGTAATAGAGCGGCTTGATGCCGAACGGGTCGCGCGACAGGACGAGGCGGCCGGCCTGCGGGTCGTGGATCGCGATGGCGTACATGCCGCGCAGGTGGCGGGCATAGTCGAGCCCGTGGCGGCGATAGAGGTGGAGCGGCGGCTCGCAGTCCGACGCGCCCTGGAACGCGACCCCGTCGAGGGCGGCGCGCAGCTCGATGTAGTTGTAGATCTCGCCATTGGCGGCGAGCGCGGCGCCGCCGCCCGCCGCACCGTCGCCATTCGGGGCGCGCTCCAGGATCGGCTGGTCGCCGGTCACGAGGTCGATGATGGCGAGCCGGTTCTGGACGATCCCGACGCCGCCGGCGACATGCCGGCCCTCGCCGTCGGGCCCGCGATGGGCCAGCGCCGCCAGCAGCGCGTCCAGCACCGCCGGCGCCGGCGGGCGGCCGTCCATCGTCATCAGGCCGGCGATGCCGCACATCAGCGGGCGATCCGGGCGAAGAAGTCGAGATACCGGCCGACCACGGCGGCCTCCGAGAACTGCCGGTCGAGCGCGGCGCGTCCGCCTTCGCCGAGGCGGGCGGCGAGCGCGGGGTCGGCCAGCACACGGGCGATGGCGGCGGCGAGGGCGGCCGGGTCGTCCTTCGGCACCAGCAGGCCGGACTCGCCGTCGGCGATCAGCCCCTCGGGCCCGGGCGAGCGGGCGGCGACCACCGGCTTCCGATGCGCCCAGGCCTCGAGCACGATGTTGCCGAGCGGCTCGTGGCGGGAGGAGCAGACGAAGAGGTCGGCCGCGGCGTGGAGCGCCGGCATGTCCTCGCGCCAGCCGAGGAAGCGGACGCGGGATGCGATGCCGAGGCGGGCCGCCTGCGCCTCCAGCGCGGCGCGCTCCGGCCCTTCGCCGGCCAGCCACAGCACGGCGTCCGGCAGGCGGGCCAAGGCCTCCAGCGCCGTGTCGAAGCCCTTGTTGGGGTGGAGGCGCCCGGCCGCCAGCAGCAGCGGCACGTCCGCCGGCGTGGCGAGGGCCGCGCGGTCGGCCGGCGCGGCGGGCCGGTCGTCGACGAAGTTCGGCAGGTAGTGCGCGCGCTCGGCCGGCCAGCCCTGGCGGACGATGTGGGCGACGATGTCGGGCGTGTTGCCGACGAGGTGGTGGCAGTGGCGGTAGTACTTCAGGTCGTAGTAGCCGCCCATGCGCGCGGCATGGACCCAGGGTCCGCGCGGCATCATCCGGGTGGCGCGGTTCATCCAGGTCAGCACGACCGCCGGCCGCCAGTCCCGGGCAAGGCGGCGCAGGGCGGGCCGGGTGCGGAAGTCGAGCCAGCCGCCGAACGGCAGCTCGACCGGCTCCACCCCCTCCGCGCGCAGCGCGGCGGCGCGCACCGGGTTGCTGCGGATCGCGAGTTTCTGCGGCACGCCCGCGCGGTGCAGCCCACCCGCCAGCCGCACGAAGAAATTCTCCGCCCCGCCCTGGACGGCACCCGCCATGGCCTGGAAGAGGCGCGGCGGGGTCACGGCCCGGCGCTCCGGCAGGCGCCCGTGCGTCCTTCGACTTCGCTCAGGACGAGGAGGGTCCTTCGCGTGCGAAGGAAGTACGGCCAGGACCGGAACCTCGCCCAGGCTGCCGCCATGCTCTTCCCCCGCATGCGAAGGAACGGCCTTGTCCTGAGCGCGGAGCGCAGCGGAGCAGTCGAAGGACGCACCGCCGCCGGCAGTTCGCCAGCCAGCCGCACGAAGAAACACTCTGCCGCGCCCTGGACGGCACCCGCCATGGCCTGGAAGAGGCGGGGCGGGGTCACGGCCCGGCGCTCCGGCGGCCGCCCGTGCGTCCTTCGACTTCGCTCAGGCCAAGGCCTTCCATCGCGTGGGAAGGAAGAGCCTTGTCCGGAGCGCGCAGCGCAGCGGAGCGGTCGAAGGACGCACCGGCCCGTGCATGCCCTGTCCCCCGCATGCGAAGGAAGGACCTCGTCCTGAGCGAAGTCGAAGGACGCACCGACCCGGGCAGCGCGCCCATCACTCCTCCTCCAGCGTCGCCTTGAGGTGCGACAGCAGGGGGTAGAGGGCGGCGCAGATGGCGATGGCGAGGCCGTAGCCGCCCTCGCGATAGCCCCTGCGCCCGACATAGCAGTGCCAGAAGCGGGTGAGGACGCGGCGCAGGTTGGTCGAGAGCCGGCCCGGATCGCCCGCCTCGCGCAGGTCGGCCGCGCGCAGGCTGGTGTAGCGGTCGAGGCGCTGCAGCATGTCCGACAGGTTGCGGTCGACCAGGTGCTCGACCGGGTTCTCCAGCCGCGGGCCCTTGTGCGGGTCGAGCGTCAGGCGCGGATGGACGCGCTGCGGCCCCCAGACCTTGGCGCCCTTGCGGAAGAGGCCGGGATAGGACGGCTTGCCGAAGGAGCCGCCCCAGCCGTGCCGGACGAGGTGCGGGCCGATGTAGTTGTCGACCGGCAGCTCGTGCCAGGCGAAGGGCGAGACGGCGATGAGGAAGCCGATCTCTGCCGCGAGCTCGGGCGTCACCCGCTCGTCGGCGTCGATCTCGAGGATCCACGGGCCGGTCGCGGCCTCGATGCCGGCGTTGCGGCGCTGGCCCTCGCGCTCCCAGGCGCCTTCGAGGATGTAGGCGCCGAAGCGGCGGGCGATCTGGGCGGAGCGGTCGGTCGTGCGGTCGAGCACGACGACGATCTCGTCGGCGAAGACCAGCCGCTCCAGGCAGTCGGCGAGCTGCGCCGCCTCGTTGCGGGCGACGACGAGGGCGGTGAGGCGGGTCATGCCGCGGCGCCCAGGCGGGCGAGGAGGTCGCGGGCGCCGGCCTCGGCGGCTGCGACCGTGAGGCCGTCCATCAGGCTGCCGGTGGTGCGGTGGTCGAAGCCGGGTGCGCCGGTCAGCGCGGCATGGCTTTCCGGCGTGCGCACGCAGGCCGCCCGCGGGCCCCAGGGCGCGTAGTGGCGCTCGTCGGACGGGCCGAAGAGGCCGAGGGTCGGCGCGCCGACGGCGGCCGCGATGTGCATGAGGCCGGTATCGTTGCCGACGAAGAGGGCGGCCCGTTCGAGGCAGGCGGCCGCCTCCAGCAGGGACAGCCCGACGAGGTCGATGCGGGCCCCGGCCGGCAGGGCGTCCAGCACCGGCTGCGCGCGCGGCCGCTCGGCCTCGGCCGCCAGCACGGCGATGGCGGCGCCGGGCAACGGGCCGTCGATGGCGGTGAGGCGGCGGGCCAGCGCGGCGAAGCGGTCGCCGCGCCATTCCTTGCCGGCCCAGTTCGCGGTCGGGCCGATCGCCAGCACCGGGCGCCCCGGCGGCAGCAGCGCGGCGGCGCGGGCCCGGTCGGCATCGCCCAGCCAGAGGCGGGGGGCGGGCGGCGGCGCCAGGCCGAAGGCGGCACCCAGTTCGACGACGCGGTGGCGGTCGTCGCCGCTGCCCCAGCGCCGGCGGACGAAGCGGCGCCGGGCGGCGAGGAACCAGGAGAGGGCGGACCCGCGCAGGTCGACGACGGCGTCCCAGCGGCGGCCGGCCATGGCCCGCCACAGCGCGAACCAGTGGCCGCCGCGGCGGCGCTTGGCCATCGCGTGCACCCGCTCCAGCCGCGGCAGCCGCGCGAACAGGGGGGCGGCGGCCGGGCCGCAGGCGACCGTCACCGGGGCGGCCGGCAGCATGCCCATGAAATGGTCGAGCAACCCCGTCGACAGCACGGTGTCGCCGATCCGGGTCGAGGTGATGAAGAGGAGGCCGGTCATGGTTCGCGGGCGGCTTATACGCCGAGCGGGGCCGGCGCGGCCAGTCTCGCCGGAAGGCCCGGACTTGCGGCGGCGCGCGACAAAGACCAACTATCGGACTCTGTTATCGCGATTCGAGCCCCTGGGTGACGCTCCATGTCCGCGCTTCATTTCACCGTGCTGGACGGCCGGTCGATCCTGACCGTCGCCGGACCCGACCGCCGGGCCTTCCTGCAGGGCCTCGTCTCGAACGACGTCGAGCGCGTCGCGTCGGACCGGGCGATCCATGCCGCCTTCCTGACGCCGCAGGGCAAGTTCCTGCACGACCTCTTCATCGTCGAACTGGGCGAGACGCTGCTGCTCGACGTCGAGGCGGGGCGCAGGGCGGACCTCCTGAAGCGCCTGTCGATGTACCGGCTGCGCTCCAAGGTGACGCTCGGCGACGGTGGCGACGACTGGACGGTGCTCGCCCTCTTCGGCCCCGGCGCCGGACGGCCCTTCGGCCTGGCGGAGGAGGCGGGGGCGGCGTCGGAGACCGCGGGCGGCGTCGCCTATGTCGATCCGCGCCTCGCCGCGCTCGGCCTGCGCGCCGTGCTGCCGCGCGGCGAGGCCGAGAAGGCGGCGCAGGCGCGCGGTTTCGTCGAGGCGCCCTTCGCGGAATATGACCGGCTGCGCCTCGCCCAGGGCGTGCCGGACGGCAGCCGCGACCTGCCGATCGAGAAGGCGATCCTGCTCGAATCCGGCTTTGACGAACTCAACGGCATCGACTGGAAGAAGGGCTGCTACATGGGCCAGGAGCTGACGGCCCGCACCAAGTATCGCGGCCTCGTCCGCAAGCGCCTGATGCCGGTCGCCATAGACGGCCCGATGCCCGAGCCCGGCACACCGCTGACCTTCGACGGCAAGGACGTCGGCGAGATGCGCTCCGGCCAGGACGGCCTCGGCCTCGCCCTCGTCCGCCTCGAAGCCGCCGAGGCCGCCACCGCCGCCGGCCGCCCGATCGAGGCCGGCCCGGCGAAGCTGGTGCCGCAGCGGCCGGACTGGGCGCGGTTCTGAGAGCCTGACGGGAACATTGGCCGCCGATGGCTTCCCGGTCGGGAAGAAGAATGTGCTATTGGCTCGCCTGAGTACCGAAAACTTCCCGTTCGGGAAGAAATTTCGTTGCCCTCGTTCCGCGACCATGATTTCTTCCCGATCGGGATGAATGAACTGATTGAGAATGCCAACCAGCTCGGTGTGGCGATTGCTTCGGCCCGCAAGGCCCTTGGGCTCACGCAGCGGGAACTGGCGCTCGCCATCAACAGTGGCGAGCGCTTCATCGTCGAGCTGGAGGCGGGAAAGCCGACGGCCCAACTGGGCAAGGCACTGGCAGCAGCCCACGCCGTGGGGCTTCGCCTGACCGCTGTCGGCCGGTCCGCGGGATGAGCGCGGCGCTGCCCGTTCATCTTGGTGACCAGCGGGTGGCGACGATCCAAGCCACCACCCAGGGGGCGACGCTGATGTACGAGGCGGCGTGGCTTTCGAACCCGGATCGCTTTCCGATCTCGCTCTCCATGCCGCTGCAGCACGAGCCTCACGGCAGCGATCTGGTCTGGCCCTGGCTGATGAACCTGCTGCCGGAAGGCGAGCCGCTCAGGGCCATGACACGGGTCCTGGGGGCTGCCCCGGAGGATGCCTTGGGGGTCGTCGCCCGGGTCGGCGGGGATCTCGCGGGGGCGCTGCGCATCGCGCCACAGCCACCGACCGGGGAGCCCGGCTATCGGGCGATCCCTGACGGGGCGGCGCTGGGACGGATCATCGACGAGCTGCCGGCGCGGCCGTTCCTGGCCGGAGACGAGGGCGTGTCGATGAGCCTCGCCGGCGCGCAGGACAAGCTGCCGGTGGCACTGGTCGAGGGCCGGATCGCCGTGCCGATCCATGGCGCGCCGTCGACCCATATCCTGAAGCCCGACAACCCCCGTCTGGCCGGCAGCGTTCACAACGAGGCGCTCTGCATGGTCCTGGCGCGGCGCGTCGGCCTCGATGTGGCGGCGGTTTCGACCGGGCTTGCGGGTGGGCGGGCCTACCTGCTGGTCGACCGCTACGATCGCGTCGGCAGCGGCGTTTCCACCGGTCGCCTGCACCAGGAGGATTTCTGCCAGGCCCTCGCCCGTGCCCCGGCCGCCAAGTACGAGTTCAATGGCACCGGTACGCGCGGACCCTCGATCGCCGACATGTTCGCGCTCGTCCGCCGGCACATGACGGCGCGCGACACCAACCGCCTGCTCGACGCGGTGATCTTCAACATCGCCATCGGCAACGTCGATTCCCATGCCAAGAACTACTCGATCATGCTGGGCGCCGACGGTGCGCGGCTCGCGCCGCTCTATGACCTGATGTCCGGCCTCGCCTGGCAAGGCATCACCGAGAACCACGCGCAGGCCATCGCCGGCCAGCGTCGGGGGCGCCACATCCATGGCCGCCACTGGCGCCGCATGGCCGAAGCGGCCGGCCTGTCCGCACGGGGAACCATCCGACGCGTCGAGCAGGTCACGAGCCGGCTGCTGCACGAGCTGACGGCGGTGGCGGCGGAGGTTGCGGCGATGCCCACCGGCACAGGGATGCTGGACATCTTCCGCGAGCAGATCGAGCGACGCGCGACCGAGGTGCGCGCCAATGCCCGCGTGGATGGCACCCCCGATCCCGATGCGCACGAGGACGGCGCGCCATCCCTCGGGGCGAGCGCCTATTCGCGGCCGCGATAGCCGCGATCGCCCGATTGCGGCGGGCGACCTCGCGTCTGAGTCTGGCTACGCCGTGCTCGCCACCCGGTCGCCTTGCAGCACCGCCTGGGCGGCGGCGAGGCGGGCGATGGGGACGCGGTAGGGCGAGCAGGAGACGTAGTCGAGGCCGACCGTCTCGCAGAAGCGGATCGAGGCCGGGTCGCCGCCATGCTCGCCGCAGATGCCGAGCTTGAGGTCGGCGCGGGTCTTGCGCCCGCGCTCGGCCGCGATCGCGACCAGTTCGCCCACGCCCTCGGGGTCGAGGGTGACGAAGGGGTCGTGCTCGAGGATGCCCTGGCGCTCGTAGGCGGGCAGGAAGCTGCCGGCATCGTCGCGCGACAGGCCGAAGGTCGTCTGGGTCAGGTCGTTGGTGCCGAAGCTGAAGAACTCGGCCGAGCCGGCGATGTCGCCCGCCCGGAGGGCGGCGCGCGGCAGCTCGATCATCGTGCCCACGAGATAGCGGATCGCGCGGCCCGAGGCGGCCTCCACCTCGCCGGCGACGCGGTCGATCACCGCCTTCAGGATGTCGAGTTCCTTCCGGGTGGCGATCAGCGGCACCATGATCTCCGGCTCGACCGCGGCCCCGCTTTCGCCCGCGACCTCGGCGGCGGCCTCGAAGATGGCGCGTGCCTGCATCTCGTAGATCTCGGGGAAGGTGATGCCGAGGCGGCAGCCGCGATGGCCCAGCATCGGGTTCGATTCGTGCAGCTGGGCAGCGCGCTGGCGCACATGCTCGACGCCCGTGCCGGTGACGGCGGCAAGTTCGGCCATCTCGGCCTCGCTGTGCGGCAGGAACTCGTGCAGCGGCGGGTCGAGCAGGCGGATCGTCACCGGCAGGCCGGCCATGATGCGGAACAGCTCGGCGAAGTCCTGCCGCTGCATCGGCAGCAGCTTGGCCAGCGCCCGGCGGCGGCCCTCGACGTCGTTCGCCATGATCATCTCGCGCACCGCAACGATGCGGCCGGCATCGAAGAACATGTGCTCGGTGCGGCAGAGGCCGATCCCCTCGGCGCCGAACTTGCGCGCGGTGCGGGCGTCGGCCGGCGTCTCGGCGTTGGTCCGCACCTTCATGCGGCGGATGCCGTCGGCCCACTCCATCAGCTGCGCGAAGTCGCCGGACAGCTTGGGCTCGACGGTCGGCACGGCGCCGAGCATGACCTCGCCGCTGCCGCCGTCGATGGTGATGCGGTCGCCGGCCTTGATGACGGTGTCGCGCACGGTCATCGTCTGGGCGCGATAGTCGATGCGCAGTTCGCCCGCGCCGGCGACGCAGGGCCGGCCCATGCCGCGGGCGACGACGGCGGCGTGGCTGGTCATGCCGCCGCGGGTCGTCAGGATGCCGCGCGCAGAGTGCATGCCCTGGATGTCCTCGGGGCTGGTCTCGACGCGGCAGAGGATGACGGCGTCGCCGCGCTGGGCGCGCGCCTCGGCCTCCTCGGCGTTGAAGACGACGGCGCCCGAGGCGGCGCCGGGGGAGGCGGGCAGGCCCTTGGCCAGCACCTTGCGCTCGGCCTTGGGATCGAGGGTCGGGTGCAGCAGCTGGTCGAGCGAGGCGGCGTCGATGCGGCCGATCGCGGTCTTGCGGTCGATCAGGCCCTCGCCCGCCATGGCGACCGCGATGCGGAGCGCGGCCTCGGCGGTGCGCTTGCCGTTGCGCGTCTGCAGCATCCACAGCTTGCCCTGCTGGACCGTGAACTCGATGTCCTGCATGTCGCGATAGTGCTTCTCCAGCACCCCGCGCACGCGGTCGAGCTCGGCGAAGACCGTCGGCATCACCTCCTCCATGGCCGGGAGGGTGGAGCCGTTCTTCTCCTTGCCGGCGATCGTCAGGTGCTGCGGCGTGCGGATGCCGGCGACCACGTCCTCGCCCTGGGCATTGACGAGATACTCGCCGTAGAAGGCGTTCTCGCCGGTCGAGGGGTCGCGGGTGAAGGCGACGCCGGTTGCGCAGTCCTCGCCCATGTTGCCGAACACCATCGCCTGGACGTTGACCGCGGTGCCCCACGAGGCCGGGATGTCGTGCAGCCGGCGATAGGTGATGGCGCGCTGGTTCATCCAGCTGCCGAAGACGGCGCCGATGGCGGCCCAGAGCTGGTCGATCGGCGCCTGCGGGAAGGGCCGGCCATGCACCTGCTCGACCTTCGCCTTGTAGTCGGCGACGACGGCCTTCCAGTGGTCGGCGGTCAGCTCGGTATCGAGATGGAGGCCGAGGTCGAGCTTGTGGCTCTCCAGGATCTCCTCGAAATGATGGTGGTCGACGTCGAGCACGACATTGCCGAACATCTGGATGAAGCGGCGATAGCTGTCATAGGCGAAGCGGGGGTCGCCGCTGCGGCGCGCCAGCCCCTCCACCGTCTCGTCGTTGAGGCCGAGATTGAGGACGGTGTCCATCATCCCCGGCATCGAGGCGCGCGCGCCCGAACGGACGGAGACGAGCAGCGGGTTCTCCGCATCGCCGAAGCGCATGCCGACCAGCGCCTCGACCCCCGCCAGCGCCGCCGCCACCGCGTCGCGCAGCTCGGCCGGGTACTGGCGGTCATGGTCGTAGAACCAGGTGCAGACCTCCGTCGTGATCGTGAAGCCGGGGGGGACGGGCAGGCCGAGGCTGCTCATCTCCGCCAGGTTGGCACCCTTGCCACCCAGCAGGTCGCGCATCTCCGCGCGCCCTTCCGCCTTGCCGTCGCCGAAGGTGTACACCCATTTCGTCATGTTTCTTATCAACCCTCGATGCGTGAAAAGTCCGCGACGCTGTCCAGCGTGCGGCGGATCTCCGACAGGAGCCGCAGCCGGTTCGCGCGCAGCGCGGGATCCGGCGCATTGACGGTGACCCGGTCGAAGAACGCATCGACCGGCCCCCGTAGTCCGGCGACCAAACGCATGGCCTCGCCATATCGTTCCGCCGCAACGGCCGCGCGTACGGCCGGCAGGGCCCCGGCGAGGGCGTCCGCCAGCGCGATCTCCTCGGCCTCCGTCAGGGCCGCGCGGTCGACGGCGCCGTCGTGCGGCCCGTCCTTCTTGTCCTCGATGCGCACGATGTTCGAGGCGCGGCGATAGGCGACCAGCAGGTTGGCACCGTCCTCGCTGCCGACCAGCGCGCCCAGCGCCTCGACCCGCGCCAGCAGCCGGACGATATCGTCCTCCCCGCCGGTGCCGAAGACCGCCGAGACGAGGTCGTGGCGCACGCCCTCGCCGCGCAGATGCGCCTTCAGGCGGTCGCCGAGGAAGTCGAGCAGGGCGGGGGAGACGCTCGCGGGGGCCGTATCGCCAAGGGCCGGGCGATAGAGGGCGAGGGCCGTGTCGAACACCGGCGTCAGCGCCAGCCGCAGCTTGTTCTCGACGATGAGCCGGATGACGCCGAGCGCGGCGCGGCGCAGGGCATAGGGATCCTTGGAGCCGGTCGGCTTCTCGTCGATCGCGAAGAAGCCGACCAGGGCGTCGATCTTGTCGGCGAGCGCGACGGCCACCGCCACCGGCTCGGACGGGCAGCGGTCGTTCGGGCCGAGCGGGGAATAGTGCTGGGCGATCGCCTCGGCCACCTCGGCGCGCTCGCCGTCCTGGCGGGCGTAGTAGCGGCCCATGATGCCCTGCAGCTCGGGGAACTCGCCGACCATGCCGGAGGTGAGATCGGCCTTGGCGAGCCCGGCCGCCGCCCGGGCGAGGTCGCGGTCGCAGCCCGGGATGGCGGGCGCCAGCTCGGCCGCCAGCGCCTGCAGCCGCGCCACCCGCTCGCCCATGGTGCCGAGCTTCGCGTGGAACACGACCTTGTCGAGCGCCGGCACGCGGTCGCCGAGCGGCACCTTGCGGTCCTGGTCCCAGAAGAACTTGGCGTCCGACAGGCGCGCGCGCAGAACCCGCTCGTTGCCGGCGACGATCGCCGCGCCGCCGTCGGCCGCCGCCATGTTGGCGACCACGAGGAAGCGCGGGGCGAGGCTGCCGTCTATCCGGTCCAGCGCGAAATACTTCTGGTGGGTACGCATCGAGGTGACGAGCACCTCGGCCGGCACGTCCATGAAGGCATCGTCGATGCGGCCCATCAGCACGACCGGCCACTCGACGAGGCCGGCGACCTCCGCCAGCAGGCCCGCATCCTCGCGCAGCGTCAGCCCCTCGGCCGCGGCCAGGGAGGTCGCGCGCTCCAGGATCGCGTGCTGGCGGTCGGCCGGGTCGAGGACGACCTTGGCGGCGGCCAGCTTTTCCTTCAGCTCGGCGAACCCGGTGACGGCGAACTCGCCGGGCGCGAGGAAGCGGTGGCCGCTGGAGCGATCGGTGAAGGGGAAGCGCGTGACCTCGTCGAGGACCAGTTCGCCCGCCAGCGGCTTGCCGTCGAACAGGCAGAGCGCGCGGTGCAGCGGCCGGACCCAGCGGAACTGGGAATGGCCGAAGCGCATCGACTTCGGCCAGGGCAGCTGGGTCACCGCCTGGGTGACGATGGCAGGCAGGACGTCGGCGGCGACGCGGCCGGTCTTGCGGATGACGGCGAACCAGAACTCACCCTTGTCGGTCGCGCGCTTCTCGCACGCGTCGAGGCTGGCGACGCCGGCCGCACGCAGGAAGCCGTCGATCGCCGGCTGGGCGGCGCCGACGCGGGGGCCCTTGCGCTCCTCGGCGAGGTCGGGCGTCGCTTCCGGGACGCCGTCGAAGACGACGACGAGGCGGCGCGGCGTGGCGAAGGCACGGCCGCCGTCATGGGCGAGCCCGGCCTTGGCGAGGCCGTCGGCCAGCAGCTGGCGCAGATCCTCGGCGGCGCGGACCTGCATCCGCGCCGGGATCTCCTCGGAGAAGAGTTCGAGCAGCAGTTCGGCCATGGCTCAGGCCCCCGCTGCGGCCGACTGGGCCTCGGCGAGCTCGCCCGCCAGCCAGGCCTCGCAGCAACCCTTCGCCAGGGTCCGGACGCGGCCGATATAGGCGGCCCGCTCGGTCACGCTGATGACGCCGCGCGCGTCGAGCAGGTTGAAGGTGTGGCTCGCCTTGATGCACTGGTCGTAGGCGGGCAGGGCGAGCCTGGCGTCGAGCAGGCTCTGGCACTCCTTCTCGGCATCGACGAAGTGGCGCAGCAGCAGGCCGGTGTCGGCGCGCTCGAAGTTGAAGGCCGAGAACTCGCGCTCGTTGCGCAGGAAGACGTCGCCGTAGGTGATGCGGCCGGGCCCCGCGACGCCGTTGAACTCCAGGTCGTAGATGCTGTCGACGCCCTGGATGTACATGGCGAGGCGTTCCAGCCCGTAGGTCAGCTCGGTCGAGACCGGATTGCACTCGATGCCGCCGACCTGCTGGAAATAGGTGTACTGGCTGACCTCCATCCCGTCGCACCAGACTTCCCATCCGAGGCCCCAGGCGCCGAGCGTCGGGCTCTCCCAGTCGTCCTCGACGAAGCGGATGTCGTGCGCCAGCGGATCGATGCCGAGGCGCCGCAGGCTCTCGAGGTAGAGCGCCTGGCTGTCGGGTGGTGACGGCTTCAGGATCACCTGGAACTGGTAGTAGTGCTGCAGCCGGTTAGGATTCTCGCCATAGCGGCCGTCGGTCGGCCGGCGTGACGGCTGGACGTAGGCCGCCCGCCAGGGGCGCGGACCCAGCGCCCGCAGCGTCGTCGCGGGATGGAACGTGCCGGCGCCCACTTCCACGTCGTGCGGCTGCAGGATGACGCAGCCCTGCTCCGCCCAGAAGTTCTGCAGCGTCAGGATCAGCGACTGGAAGCTGAGGCCGGTTCCCCGACCGCGGGCACCGTTGGAGGCCATTGGAATTCGGGTTCCCCGAGGAATTTTTGTGCGCCGCAACCTAGTCACCGCCCCACGGAGGGTCAAGCGAGGGCCGATGGCACGCGCCGCGCGCGGTCGAGCGGCGCGCGAATCGACTGCAAGTGGATGAACCCGGGAACGCGGAAGAACGACCAGCGTTTGGACGTTTGTATTCGTGCAGAGCCAGTTCGGGAGCGTCGCTTGGATCCGCAGGAGTTCCGCCAGCAGTTGCGTCATCGCACGCTGGCCGCCTTTCGCCTCACGGTCGAGACGCGCAGTGCGACGCGAGCGGCAGAAATACTGGGAATTAGCCAGCCGGCGGTGAGCCAACTGCTGGCCGGCCTGGAGCGCGCCGTCGGGTTCGCGCTGTTCACGCGCGGTGCCGGCCGCCGGCTGGAGCCGACGCCCGAGGCGCGGCGCCTGTTCGAAGAGGTGTGTCGCGTCCTTGACGCGATGACCAGCCTGGAGATGCGCGCCCGGGCGATATCCGGAGCCCGTCCGGACGGCCGGGCCGGGTCTTCCGCCGACCGGATTCCCTGGGAGCGTCCGGTGGCGGAGTAGCCGGCGGCGATTTTCCCAGAAGCAGGGCTTATCACCCGGGCGCCGCTTGGGATAGAAGGGGCCGCCCCAGCCGCCCCTCCCGCACCGACGGTACCTCCGGTTTGCTAGAGCTTCGCAATCTCACGCGTCTTCGTTCCCTGGAGGCATTCCGTCACGTCTACGAGACGGGCAGCGTCACCCGTGCGGCGGAGCGGATGGGCGTGTCCCAGCCCGCGATCAGCCAGACCATATTCGCGCTGGAGAAGGCGATCGGAGCCAAGCTGTTCGAGCGCGCCGGCGCCCGCCGGCTGGCACCGACCCCGGAGGCGCGCGTCGTCTACCCGTCCTGCTGCGAGGTGCTGCAGGCGCTGGCGCGGTTCGAGGCGGCGGCCCGCGACGCCGGCAGCGGCGGGCGCATCACGATCGGGGCCGTTCCGTCCGTCGCGATGGGATTCGCGCCGGATGCGATCGACCGCCTGCGCGGCGAGTACCCGCAGATCCAGATCCACCTCGATCCGCGCTATCCCGGCAATCTCGAACCGCTCCTGGTCGCGGGGGCGCTGGACGTCGCCATCTCGACCGAGCCCGGCACGGGCGACAAGGTCGACACCGAGCATCTCGCCACGGTCCCGATCGTCGCCGCCGTTCCGGCGGGTCATCGGCTGGCCGAACGCGATTCGCTCGGGCCGGGGGATCTCGACGGCGAAGCGATCGCGACCCTGACCCGCTCCTCGCGCTACCGGCCGCTGATCGACCGGATGTTCTCGGAGGCGGGACATCCGCTGGTGCCGGCGATCGAGGCTCCGGGGTTCACACTGTGCGATTTCGTGGGGCAGGGCCAAGCCATCGGCATCATGGCCGCCGTCTCCGCCTGGCGACACCGCGATCGCGCGATGGTCATCCTGCCGCTGCTGCCCGCAGTCGGCTGGGACATCTTCCTGCTGCGGCGGCGCGGCGTCGAACCGCATCCGTTCCTGGTTTCGTTCCGCGCCGACCTCCGGGCCCAGTTCGACGCCGTCAACGCTGCGCTGCCCGCCCTCCCGGTGGCCGGGCCAGCCGCACGGCGGGCGCGGCGGCCCCGACCCGTCTGACCCGGCGCCGGCGCGGCCGGCGGCTGCGAACCTTCGGTTATCAAATCGCTGCCCAGAAGCGTGCATCCGGTGGGGGTGCTGCTGAGTACAGACTGCGCAAACACCAAGAGGAGGCGCGGTTTTGGACAGGGACGCGATGCGGCAGCAGCTTCGACACCGGAACCTCCAGGCATTCCGCATCGTCTGCGAGACGGGCAGCGCCACCCGGGCGGCGGAACGCCTCGGGCTGTCGCAACCGGCCATCAGCCAGCTCATCGGTCGGCTCGAACGGGCGTTCGCCCTGCAGCTCTTCGTGCGCGGCCTGGGGCGGCGCCTCGAACCGACGCCGCAAGCCCGCTCGCTCTATATCGAGGTCTGCCGGACCCTGGACGCGATGGCCGACCTGGAGGCGGCGGTCGGCGCGATCGGCCGCACGCGCACCTCCGGCGAGCATGAGGGCGGCCTGTCGTTGGAGTGCAGGACCGCCTGACCCGTCGCCCGCGCCTCCCCCGATCCTCCCCGGCGCGGGCAGCCGGGGGCCGGGCTCCGGGTGGGGGTCCGGTTCCCGGTGACCATTGACTTGGCGCGAGCACCTACCGCTCGGTATGGCGGCGGCCCATCTTGGCTCTATAGTCGCAGCATCATCGCCAAACGACCGGAGCCGTTCCATGACCGCCTGTATCGTCGGCTGGGCCCACAGCAAGTTCGGCAAGCTGGAGGGCGAGACCCTCGAATCCCTGATCGTGCGCGTCGCGGCCGACGCGCTGGCCGATGCCGGCCTGTCGCCGGCGGACATCGACGCCATCTATGTCGGGCACATGAATGCCGGGTTCGTGCGCCAGGAGTTCCCGTCCTCGCTCGTCATGCAGGGCTCGGACCTCTTCCGGTTCAAGCCGGCGACCCGGGTGGAGAACGCCTGCGCCACCGGCTCGGCCGCCATTCACCAGGGCCTGAACGCGATCGCCGCGCGCCGCGCGCGCCGCGTGCTGGCGATCGGCGTCGAGAAGATGAGCGAGGTGACTGGCCCCGCCGTCGGCGACATCCTGATCCGCGCCAGCTACTTGGCGGAGGAAGGCGAGACCGAGGGTGGCTTCGCCGGCGTCTTCGGCCGCATCACCCAGGCCTATTTCCAGAAGCACGGCGACCAGTCCGACGCCCTGGCCCGGATCGCGGCCAAGAACCACCGCAACGGCGCGTCCAACCCGCTGGCGCAGATGCAGAAGGATCTCGGCTACGAATTCTGCCGCACCATCTCGGACAAGAACCCGCTCGTCGCCGGCCCGCTCAAGCGCACCGACTGCTCGCTCGTCTCCGACGGGGCCGCCGCCGTCGTCCTCGCCGACGTCGACACCGCGCTCGCCATGCCGAAGGCCGTGGTCTTCCGGGCGGCGGAACAGGTCAACGACTTCCTGCCCATGTCGAAGCGCGACATCACGCTGTTCGAGGGCTGCGAGGTCGCCTGGAAGAAGGCGTTCGCGGCATCGGGGCTGACGCTCGACGATCTCGACCTCGTCGAGACGCACGACTGCTTCACCTCCGCCGAACTGCTCGAATACGAGGCGATGGGCCTGACGCCGCGCGGCCAGGGCGCCCGGGCGCTACTCGAAGGCTGGACCGAGAAGGACGGCAAGCTACCGGTCAACCCCTCGGGCGGCCTCAAATCGAAGGGCCACCCGATCGGCGCCACCGGCGTGTCGATGCACGTCCTGGCGGCGCAGCAGGTGACCGGGACCGCCGGCGGCATCCAGGTCAAGGGCGCCAATCTGGCCGGCGTCTTCAACATGGGCGGCGCCTGCGTCGCCAACTACGTCAGCATCCTCGAACCGCTGCGGTAGGGCGCCCGGAGCATGACGGCGGCCCGGGCAGGTTTCCCCTCCCATGCGACGGCACGTCGCTCGTCCTGAGCGAAGCCGAAGGACGCACGGGCGCCCGCTTGGCGGGCGTGCCGCCGGGGACGGTGCGTCCTTCGACCGCTCCGCTGCGCTTCGCGCTCAGGACAAGGTCCTTCCTTTCCATGCGGTCATGGCCTTTCGTCCTTCCCACGCGACGGAACGTCCTCGTCCTGAGCGAAGCCGAAGGACGCACGGGCGCCCGCCGGAGCGCCTTTCCGTGACCCCGCCCCGCTGCGGTTCGCGCTCAGGGCAAGGTCCTTCCTTCCGGTGCGATGGAACGTCGGGATCGGCCGATCCGGGGCCGCGCGCTCACACCGCGCGCGTCTCCCGGTAGCGGCCGAAGGTGGCGCGCGAGCGCGGGCCGAAGACGACGACGTCGTAGGTCTCGGGCGCGCCGCCCTCCATCCCGGGCGAACCCGCCGGCATGCCCGGCACCGCGAGCCCCGTCGCGGCCGGGCGCTCGGCGAGCAGGCGACGGACGGCGTCGGCCGGGGCGTGGCCTTCGATCACATAGCCGTCGACGGTCGCCGTGTGGCAGGAGGCGAGGTCCTCGGGCACGCCCAGGCGCTCCTTCGCCGCATACACGTCGCCCGCAGCCACGGTGACGCGGAAGCCGGCCTGCCGCATATGGGCGACCCAGCCGTCACAGCAGCCGCATGCGGGATCCTTGAATACCGTCAGCGTCTTCGCCGGCGAGGCGGCCGCAAGGTTGGCGGGCAGCAGCGCGGCGCCCGCGGCGAGCAGCAGTTCCCGTCGTTTCATTCTGAAGTCTCCTGGTGGGCCCGCCGCTGCCCCGGTGCGAAGCGGTTGGCGGGCTGGGGATGCGCGGGCGTGGCCGTCCGTGCCAGGTCGTCGAGGATCGGGCAGTCCGGGCGGTCGTCGCCATGGCAGTGGTGCGCGAGATGCTCCAGCGTCCGCACCATCGCCTGCAGTTCGGCGATGCGCTGCTGCAGTTGGGCGATGTGGTCGACGGCGACGCGCCGGACGTCGGCCGAGGCGCGCGACCGGTCGCGCCACAGCGCGAGCAGGGCGGCGATCTCGTCCACACCGAATCCGAGATCACGGGCCCGCCGCACGAAGCGCAGCGTATGGATGTCGGCGGCGGCGTAGGTGCGGTAGCCGGCTTGGGTGCGGCCGGCGGGCGGGATCAGCCCCACCGCCTCGTAGTAGCGGATCATCTTGGCCGAGACGCCGGACGCGGCGGCCGCCTCGCCGATGGTGACGGGGGCCGTCACAGCCGCACCCGGCGCAGGCGCAGCGCGTTACCGATGACGCTGACCGAGGAGAGCGCCATCGCCGCTGCCGCGACCACCGGAGACAGCAGGATGCCGAAGGCCGGATAAAGCACGCCGGCCGCGATCGGCACGCCCGCCGAATTGTAGGCGAAGGCGAAGAAGAGGTTCTGCCGGATGTTGCGCATGACCGCGCGGGAGAGGCGGCGGGCACGCACGATGCCGCCGAGGTCGCCCTCCAGCAGGGTGATGCCGGCACTCTCCATCGCCACATCGGTGCCGGTGCCCATGGCGATGCCGATGTCGGCCGCCGCCAGGGCGGGGGCGTCGTTGATGCCGTCGCCGGCCATCGCCACGACGCGGCCCGCCCGCCGCAGCTCGGCGATCACGGCCGCCTTGCGGTCCGGCGTCACCTCGGCCTCGGTCTCTGCGATGCCGAGCCGCGTCGCGATCGCGGCCGCGGTGCGGGCGTTGTCGCCGGTCAGCATGACGATGCGCACGCCCTCCGCGCGCAGGGCGGCGAGCGCGGCTGGGGTCGTCTCCTTGATCGGGTCGGCCACTGCGACGGCGCCGGCGAGACGGTCGCCGGCCGCACAGAAGACGACGGTCGCGCCCTCGGCCCGCAGCCGGTCGGCATCGCCCTCCAGGGGCGCCACCGCGATCCCCGCCTCGGCGAGGAAGGCGGCGCTGCCGATGCGCACCCGGACGCCCTCGACGGTGGCCTCCGCGCCGCGGCCGACGGGGGAGGCGAAGTCGGCGACGTCGGGCAGGGCGATCCCCCGCGCGGCGGCCGCCTGGACGATGGCATGGCCGATCGGGTGCTCGCTGGCGCGTTCGACCGCGGCCGCCAGCCGCAGCAGCCCGTCCGCGTCGAAGCCCGCGGCCGGCAGCAGCTCCGAGAGCGCCGGCCGGCCGGCCGTCAGCGTGCCGGTCTTGTCGACGACGAGGGTGTCGACGCGCTCCATGCGCTCCAGCGCCTCGGCATTGCGGATCAGCACGCCGCCCTGGGCGCCGCGGCCGACGCCGACCATGATCGACATGGGGGTGGCGAGGCCGAGCGCGCAGGGGCAAGCGATGATGAGCACCGCGACGGCGGCGACCAGCCCGTAGGTGAAGCGCGGCTCCGGTCCGAAGGTGGTCCAGGCCGCGAAGGCGAGCGCCGCCGTCGCGATCACGAGCGGCACGAACCAGCCGGAGACCTGGTCGGCGAGGCGCTGGATCGGGGCACGGCTGCGCTGGGCGTCGGCCACCATCTGGACGATCCGGGCCAGCATGGTGTCGCGGCCGACCTTCTCGGCCGCCATGACGAAGCCGCCAGAGCCGTTGACCGAGCCGGCGAGCAGGCGGTCGCCCGCCTCGCGCGTCACCGGCATGGCTTCGCCGGTGACCATCGATTCGTCGATCGCCGCGCGCCCTTCGAGGACACGGCCGTCGACCGGAACCTTCTCGCCCGGCCGCACGCGCAGCCGGTCGCCGGGCACGACCGCGTCGATCGCGACCTCCTCGTCCTGCCCGTCCGGGCGCAGCCGGCGGGCGGTGCGCGGCGCGAGATCGAGCAGGGCGCGGATGGCGCCGGACGTCTGCTCGCGGGCGCGCAGCTCCAGCACCTGGCCCAGCAGCACCAGGACGGTGATGACCGCCGCCGCCTCGAAATAGACCGCCACCGTTCCGCCATGGTCGCGGAAGGCCGGCGGAAAGGCACCGGGCGCGACGGTCGCAACGATGCTGTAGAGCCAGGCGACCCCGGTCCCCAGCGCCACCAGGGTGAACATGTTGAGGTTGCGGGTGACGAGCGACTGCCCGCCGCGGACGAAGAACGGCCACCCCGCCCACAGCACGACCGGCGTGGCGAAGGCGAGCTGGACCCAGTTCGACAGGGCCGGCTCCAGCAGGTGGATGCCGGCCAGGTGGCCGCCCATCTCCAGCACGAAGACCGGAAGCGTTAGCGCGAGGCCGATCCACATGCGCCGGGTCATGTCGATCAGCTCGGGATTGGGCCCGGCGTCGGCGGTCGCCATTTCGGGCTCGAGGGCCATGCCGCAGATCGGGCAGGAGCCGGGGCCGACCTGCCGCACCTCCGGGTGCATCGGACAGGTGTAGACCGCATCCGCCGCGGCCGGCGGTGCGGCCGGACGCGGTTTCAGATACCGCTCCGGGTCCGCCTCGAACTTGGTCCGGCAGCCGGCACTGCAGAAGAAGTAGGGCCGTCCGTCATGCTCGATGCGGTGTTTCGCGGTGGCGGGGTCGACCGTCATGCCGCAGACCGGATCGGTGGCCTTGGACGACGCGGCGTCGGCCGCCTCGGCATGTCGGGCCGGATCGGCTTCGAACTTGGCGCGGCAACCGGCGCAGCAGAAGTACCAGGTTCGCCCGTCATGCTCGGCCCGGTGCTTTGCCGTGGCGGGATCGACGGTCATGCCGCAGACGGGATCCTTCGCCTTGGCCGCGCCGCCATGGCCGCCGCAGCAGGCATGCGCTGCGGACTTCGGGTCCGGGTGATCATGATGTCCGTGGCCGCGCGCCATCGTCGCCTCCAGCCGGTTGGTTGCCATTGGCCCGGCATGTAGTCCTTCCCATCATGGGAAGGTCAAGGGACCGTCCTCGGCAGCGTCACGACGACCCGGAAGCCATCGGGGGCATCCTCGAAGCGGATGGCGCCGCCGTGTCGCTCGACGGCCGTGCGGGCGACCGTCAGCCCCAGGCCGCTGCCGGCGGGGGCAGTATCGGGATCGCCGAGCCGCCGGAAGGGTGCGAAGACGCTGTCGCGTTCGGCGTGCGGGATGCCGGGGCCGCGGTCCGTGATCCGGACGGCGATCCCATCGGGAACGGCGGCGATCGCGACGCTCGCCGCACGGCCATACTTCACCGCATTGTCGACGAGATTGGCAAAGGCCCGTTTCAGCAGCATCGGCCGACCGACGACGACGGCCGGCGCCAGCAGCGCACCCTCGTCCATGGTCGCGGTGCGGCCCGCGTCGGCCGCCTCCGAGACGACCGTCGCGACCAATGCCGCGAGGTCGATTGGCCGCCCCGGTTCGTCGGCGGAGTCGTCGCGCAGGAAGGCCAGGGCCCCGTCGATCATGGCCTCCATCTCGTCGAGGTCGCCGGCGACCGCGCGCTGCAGTGTCTCGTCGCCGATCAGTTCCGTGCGCAGCCGCAGTCGGGTGATCGGCGTCCGCAGGTCGTGGGAGACTGCGGCCAGGGTCTCCGTTCGTTCGGCCATCATCCGCTGGAGGCGACCCTGCATCCGGTTGAATGCGCCGGCAGCCCGTCGCACCTCCCGCGGGCCACTTTCCGGCAGCGGAGGCGTCGCCATGTCGCGGCCGATCCGGTCGGCTGCTGCCGCCAGCGTCCGCAGCGGTGCCGTCAGCCAGCGCACGAGGAGGATCGAGACGGCGAGCGTGCCGACCGCCATCGCGGTCGTCGAGGCGATGAGCCCCGCATGGTCGCCCGGCGGCCCGTGCCCGCCCGCCTCGTACAGCCAGATGCTGCCGACGTGCGAGATGCCGAGCCCGATCATGAGCACGACGATGACGCGGCCGGCGACGGTGTCCAGGTTCGGCATCGCGGTCAGCCTCCCTCAGAAGGGCTCTACGTCCGGCTGGAACAGGTATCCGGCACCGCGCACCGTCTTGATCAGACCTTGCTCGCCGGCCCCCCGCTCGAGCTTGCGGCGCAGCCGGCTCACCTGCACGTCGATGCTGCGATCGAACGGATCGGTGAGGCGCCCCGACTGCTCCAGCAGGAACTCGCGCGACAGCACGCGGTGCGGCCGGGCGACGAGGGCGAACAGCAGGTCGTACTCGCCGGCCGTCAGATCGACCACCGCCCCGTCGGGATCGAGCAGTTCGCGCCGCCGCGGGTCGAGGACCCAGCCCGCGAACGCGAGCCGGGAGCGTCCGGCGGCCGCGGCATCGCGCGTGCCGGCGCGGCGCAGCACCGCGCGGATGCGCGCCAGCAGCTCGCGCGGATTGAACGGCTTGGGCAGGTAGTCGTCCGCGCCGACCTCGAGGCCGACGATGCGGTCGGTGTCGTCCCCGCGCGCCGTCAGCATGATGACGGGCAGGTCCGAGCGCGCCCGGATGCGCCGGCAGAGTTCCAGGCCGGAGACGCCCGGCAGGACGAGGTCGAGCACGACGAGGTCCGGCATTTCGGCGGCCAGAGCGGCCTCCATGTCGGCGGCGTCGCGCGCGGTCGCGACGGCAAAGCCGTTGCGGCCGAGAAACCCGGCGAGCAGGCGGCGGATTTCGCCGTCGTCGTCCACCACCAGGATGCGCGCGGCCGTCTCCCCGCCACTCATGCCGCCGATCCTAGCACCAGCCTACGGCATCTTCTCGATCTCGGTGATGGTCATGGCGCCGCCGCCCCGCTCGGCCAGGAAACGCACCCTGTCGCCGACCTTGACCCTCTGGAGCATCCCGCGATCGGCGACGCGGAAGACCATCGTCATCGACGGCATGTCCCAGTCGGCGATGGGCCCGTGGCGGATCGTCACCTTGTCGGCGCTGGTGTCGATCCGGCGCACCTCACCCTCGATCCGTGCGGGCTGGGCGAACGCCGCAGCGGCCGTGAAGCAGGCGGTCGCGAGGGCGAGACGGGGCAGGATGCGCATGATCGGATCCTCCGACCTATTTGACGATGACGGTGCCGAACATCCCGGCTTCGCGATGGCCGGGAATGAGGCAGGAGAAGTCGAACGCTCCCGCGCGGGTGAACCGCCACAGGATCTCGCCGGATGCTCCGGGCCGCAGCCTCTTGGCGTTGGGGTCGTCGTGCTCCATCTCCGGGAACTTCTCCATTTCCTTGGCGTGGGCGAGGTTCTCGTCCAGCGTCGCCACCACGAGTTCGTGGTCGAGCGCCCCGCGATTGCGCAGCACGAAGCGAATCTGCTCCCCGCGGCGAACCAGGATGCGGTCCGGGGTGAATGTCATCCGGCCGTCGCTCTCCCGCATCGTCACCTGGACGACCCGGGCCGGGCGATGGGGGTCGCCGGGTTCGCCATAGGCGCGCGCGTCATGCCCCTGCGCCGGCCCGTGGCCGGGCGAGGCGGCGACGGTCGCGGCGGACAGCATGGCGACGGCGAACGCAGCGTGACGCAGCATGGGATTCCTCGAAGTCAGTGATGTCCGTGCCCGCCGCCGGGCGGACGCGGCTTGACCGCGCGGACGGCGGCCGGTGGTGTCGGCGCGGTGCGCGCGCGGACCGGCCGGTCCGCCGGTCCGGTCCACTCGTAGGCGACGGTCCCGGGCGGATGGCGGTACCAGCCGGGATCGCCATAGTCGTCGCGCGCCAGCCCCTCCCGCACCTTGGCGACGGTGAACATGCCGCCCATCTCGATCGGCCCGAACGGGCCGGCGCCGGTCATCATGGGCAGGGTGTTGTCGGGCAGGGGCATCTCCATGTCGCCCATGTCGGCCATGCCGCGCTCGCCCATCACCATGTAGTCGGGAACCAGCTTCACGATCTTCGCGGCCAGCCCGCGATGGTCGACGCCGATCATCGTCGGCACGTCATGGCCCATGGCGTTCATGGTGTGATGCGACTTGTGGCAGTGGAATGCCCAGTCGCCCGGCTCATCGGCCGTGAACTCGATGACCCGCATGGCACCGACCGGGACGTCGGTCGTCACCTCCGGCCACTGTGCGGCGCGATCGATCCAGCCCCCATCCGTGCCGGTGACGCGGAAGTCGTAGCCGTGCAGGTGGATCGGATGGTTCGTCATGGTCAGGTTGCCGATGCGGATGCGCACCCGGTCGCCCTTGCGGATCGGCAGCGGCGCGATTCCGGGGAAGGCGCGGCTGTTCCAGGTCCAGAGGTTGAAGTCGGTCATGGTCATGACCTTCGGCACCCGGCTTCCCGGCTCGACGTCATAGGCATTGATGAGGAAGACGAAGTCGCGGTCGACGCGGCGAAAGCCCGGATCGCGCGGGTGGACGACGAGGAAGCCCATCATGCCCATCGCCATCTGCACCATCTCGTCGGCGTGCGGGTGGTACATGAACGTGCCGCTCTTCTTCATCACGAACTCGTAGACGAAGGTCTTGCCCGGCTTGATCTGCGGCTGGGTCAGGCCCCCGACCCCGTCCATGCCGCTCGGCAGCAGGATGCCGTGCCAGTGGATCGTGGTGTGTTCGGGCAGGGCGTTCGTGACGAAGATGCGCACCCGGTCGCCTTCGACGCACTCGATGGTCGGGCCGGGGCTCTGGCCGTTGTAGCCCCAGAGGTTGGCGACCATCCCGGGCGCGATCTCGCGCTCGACCGGCTCGGCGATCAGGTGGAACTCCTTCCAGCCGTTGCGCATCCGCCAGGGCAGGGTCCAGCCGTTGAGCGTCGCCACCGGCTGGTACGGCCGGCCGTTCGGCGGCGCCAGCGGCGGCTGCGTGTCGGCGGAGGTCTGGCCGACCGGCTCCGGCAGGGTCGCGACCGCACCGCGCGGCAGGGCGGCAGCGGCGGCCGCTGCCGCGCCGCCGGCCAGCAGGGAGCGTCGATGGATCATCGGCATCGGGGGATCATGGGAGGTCGGGCTCCGTTGGCCGGCTTAGTGGCCGCCGGCCGGGCGGCGCGAGGAGGAGGCGAGGGGGGCGGGACTGCCGGCGGGCCCGGCATCAGCGCCGAGAAGGGCCATCTCCAGCGCCGTTTCGGCATCCCACCAGTCGCGCTCGGCCTCGATGGCGGCGATCACGGCGGCGATCTGCTCCCGGGCGTCGGCGAGCAGCTCGAACACGCCGACCAGCATTCCGTTGTAGCGAAGGAGCTGCTCGTCCGAGATCGCCTTGCGGCCCGGCACGAGCGTTCGGCGGTAGTGCTGCACGAGGTCCCAGGCGAGGCGATACTCCTCGTAGCGCTCGCGCACCTCCGAGCGGGCGGCCACCGCCTTGCGGGCGAGGTCGTGGACGGCCGCCATGTAGGTGTGCTCGGCCTGTGCGACCCGCGTCGTGCCGAAGTCGAAGATGGGCACCGTGATCGCGATCTCGTAGCCGTGGGCCCTCGGCGATCCGGTCTCGCGCTTGTCCTGCCAGCCGGCCTCCAGCACGTTGACGAACCGGGTCGTCTGGGTGAGGCCGTAGCTCCGCGCGAGGCCTTCGACCTCCATGCGGGCGATGCGGATGTCGAGCCGCGCCGCCATCGCCCGGGCTTCGAGATCGGTGCGCTCGGGCAGCTTCGCCGGCGGATCGGGCAGGCGGTCCGGCAGCCGCAGCTGGTGGCCCGGATCGCGCAGGCCGAGCGCCCGCGCGAGCCGTTCCCGGGCTGCCGTGCGGGCCCGGCGCGCCCGCGCATACTGGACCAGCAGTTCGGCGTGGAAGACCTGCTCGCGCGCCTGCTGCATGCGGCTGTAGGTGCCGGCGAGCCCGAGGCGCCGTGCCATCTCCGCACTCGCCTCCGAAGCGGATCGGGCCTGCTCCATGTAGGCCAGGATCTGCTCGGCCGCGACGGCACCGACGAAGGCGAGGCGGGCTTCGCTCGCGGTTCGCAGCACCGCATCCAGCGCTTCCAGCTTGGCCTGTTCCCAGCGCCGCTCCTCGATCGCGGCCGCGAGCGGCAGCGTCAGCAGGCCCAGCAGGTCGAGGGTGACGGCGCGCTCCAGCTCGAGCACGCCGCCGCCGCGCAGCCGGCCGAAGGAGAAGCCCGGATTGGGCGGAGTGAGCGCCGCGACCAGGGAGGCCGCCGACAGGCCGAGGCGGTGGAAATCGGCCTGAAGGCCGCGATTGTTGAGGAGGGCGACCGCGACGGCAGCGTCCGCGGTCAATGGTTCCGCCAGCAGCGCCGCGACGCGCGCCCGGGCCGCGTTCCGTTCCTCGTCCGTGCGGATCCAGGTCACGTCCTGCCCGATCGCCGCCCGCGCCTCGGTCTGCACCGCGGCGAAGCCGCGCTCCTCGACGAGGCCGGCACAGGCCTGGAGCAGAAGCGGCAGGACCGCCAGGACCGCGCGCTTCACGGGCGGGCGTTCCCGCCGCCGGTCGCCGGATCGTCCGCCTCCGCCGGCTCGCGCAGATGACCGGCCGGTCCTCCGAGGCGCCGGACGAGGTCGTTGGTCCGGCGCCAGGGCCGCGCCTCGACCGTGGCGAAGCGGGGCTGTCCCGCGAAGGGGGACGCGTAGGAGGTTGCGGCGACGGGAAGTGCCGGATCGGCGGGGTCGTCAGCCGCAAAGGGCGATGACGGCGCGCAGGCACCGAGCAGCAGGGCGCCCGCCATCAGCGGCGCGATCCGCCCTCTCGTCCCCATCGCCTGCATGACTTCCTCCCGGGCGTCGGCTGGAGCCGGGAAGATGCGGCGGGCGATTTGCCGCCGCTTGTCGCAAATGTAACGGAGTGTTGCGGAACACCGCCGCCGGGGCGGCGGTGTTCCCGTGCCGTCAGCCGCCGATCGGCTGGCCGAATGCGTCCCACGTCTTGCCGTTGAAGCGCATCAGCTGCATCTGTTCGATCGGATAGAAATCGTCGGGCCCGGTGTCGATCGTGATGCCGGGCAGCAGCATCGGCAGCGCGACCTTCTTCAGGTTGGCCGCCTGGCGCATGACGTTCTCGCGCGTCAGGTCGTCGCCGCACTGCTTCAGCACCTGCACCAGCGTCTGGGCGGCGGTGTAGCCGTAGACGTTGAAGGTGTCGTTGAGGTTGGCGTCCGGATTGTACTTCTTCATCCAGGCGAGCCAGTCGAGATAGGCCGGATCCTTCACCCATTGCGGGTCGGTCGGGTCCTTCAGATAGTAGGAGCTGATCAGCCCGACCGACTTCTCCAGTCCCGCCGGAGTGAGCACCGAGCCCACCGAGTTGGAGACGTTGTTGAGGAACTGCACGGGCTTCCAGTCGATGTCGTAGGCCTTGCGGATCGCCTGGGCCGCGAACTTCGGCGTCGTGATGTTGAAGAACGTGTCGGCGCCGGACGCCTTGAGGGACACCATCTGGGAATCGACCGTCGGGTCGGTGACCTCGTAGGAGGCCTCGGCGACGATCATCGAGGCCTTGGCGCCGAGCCCGTCCTTGAAGCCCTTGAGGTAGTCCTTGCCGTAGTCGTCGTTCTGGTAGAGGACGGCGATCTTCGCCGCCGGCTTGTTCTCCAGGATGTAGCGGGCGTAGATCCGGCCCTCGGTCTGGTAGTTCGGCTGCCAGCCCATCGTCCAGGGATAGCGCTTGGGATCGCCCCATTTGGTGGCGCCGGTCGCGACGAAGAGCTGCGGCACCTTCTTGGCGTTCATGTATTTGTGGATCGCCGTGTTCGACGGCGTGCCGAGCGGCTGGAACACCAGCAGCACCTGGTCCTGCTCGACCAGCCGCCGGGTCTGCTCGACCGCCTTGGGCGGGCTGTAGCCGTCGTCCAGCGTGATGTAGTTGATCTTGCGGCCGTTGATCCCGCCCTCGTCGTTGACCTTGGCGAAATAGGCGCCGATCGCCTTGCCGATGGCGCCATAGGCCGAGGCCGGCCCGCTGTAGGGATTGACGTTGCCGACCTTGATCTCGGTGTCGGTGGCGCCGGGACTGTACTTCTTCTGGGCGGCGGCCGGCTGGGCCGCCAGCAGGGCCGCTGCGGCGAGCGGCAGGGCGAGGGTCCGGATACGCATCAAGACGTCTCCTCTCGGGCGCGGTCTTTCGTTCAGGGGCCGGGTGGCGCCCTGTCGAGGCGGGCGGCCGCCGCGCGCAGCAGGCCCGCAACTCCGGTCGGCATCAGATACATGCACGCGATGAGGAAGAGGCCGTAGATCGCCCATGGCGCCGCCTTGGAAATATGGTCGGCGACGTTGGGGATGAACTGGATGAAGAGCGCGCCCCAGATCGCGCCGGACAGCGAGGCGAGGCCGCCGACGACGATGCCGACCAGCAGGGTGATCGACAGGAACAGCGTGAAGCTGTCCGGCGCGACGAACTGGATGACGATGGCACCGAGCGCGCCCGCGACGCCGGTGAACATCGCGCTGACGCCGAAGGTCATCGACTTGTAGAAGGCGATGTCGACGCCCATCGCCTCGGCCGCCGTCGGCTGCTCGCGGATCGCCACCAGCGCACGGCCGATGCGGCCGGCCAGCAGGTTGCGGGCGAGCCAGAACATGAGGACGGTGATCGCCAGCGTGAAGAAGTAGAGCCACTGGTCCTGGTCGAGCGGCAGCCCGAAGGGCGCGTCCGGCTTCAGGATGACGATGCCCTGCACCCCACCGGTCCATTCCTCCAGATGCTTCCATTTCAGGAGCTGCGGCGTCGCCAGCGCCAGCGCGAAGGTGGCGAGTGCGAGATAGAGCCCCTCCAGGCGCAGGGCCGGCAGGCCGAAGAGATAGCCGGCGCCGAGGCAGACAAACCCCGCCACCGGGATGGTCGCCCAGTACGGCACGCCGAACCGGTCCATCAGGATCGCCGCGACATAGGCGCCGATGGCGTAGAAGGCGCCGTGCCCCAGGGAAATCTGTCCGTTCCAGCCGGTCAGGATGTTGAGCCCGACGAGCGCGATCGCATAGGTCAGCGCCGATGTGAGCTGGAACGTCCGGTAGCTCGACAGGAGGAAGGGGAGGACGCAGGCAGCGAGCAGCAGCAGCGCCAGCCCGACGCGGCGGCCGTCCGGTCCGAGGAGCCGGGCCATGGCCCTAGACCCGGCTGACCACGACGCGGCCGAACAGGCCGGACGGGCGCACCAGCAGGACGCCGACGATCAGCACGAGCGCCACCGTGAGCTTGAGTTCGGTGCCGACGAGGTAGGCGCCGGACAGGTTCTCCAGCACGCCCACCGCCAAGCCGCCGACGACGGCGCCGGCCGGGTTGTCGATGCCGCCCAGCAGCGCGGCTGCGAAGCCGTAGAGCAGGATGCCGGCCATCATGTTGGGGTCGAGGAAGACGATCGGTGCCACGAGCATGCCGGCGACGGCGCCGATGGCGGCCGCCAGCCCCCAGCCCAGCGCCAGCATCCAGCCGACGCGGATGCCGACGAGCCGGCTCGACACCGGGTTCTGGGCGGCCGCGCGCATGGCGAGGCCGAGCGGGGTGAAGCGGAAGAAGAGGAAGAGCAGCGCCAGCACCCCCATCGTCACCGCCATCACGCCCAGTTCGTGCGCCGAGACGTAGCCGCCGAGGATGGTGCGGTCGGGGAACGGGCTGGGGAAGCTCTTGATCGTGTAGGTGTAGATCCAGCCGGCGACGCTGTTGAGGATGACCAGCAGGCCGATGAAGACGATGACGACGGCCAGTACCGGCGCCTTTTCGACCGGGCGGATGACGATGCGTTCGATCGCCACGCCGAGGACGAAGGAGAGGGCGACCGTGCCGGCGAAGGCGAGCCAATACGGGAAGCCGGCGTCGAGCATCGTCCAGGCGAGATAGGTCGAGAACATGGCCATCTCGCCCTGGGCGAAGTTCACGAGGTGCGTCGCCTGGTAGATCATCACCAGCGCAAGCGCGACGATGGCGTAGATGCTGCCGGTCGCCAGCCCGGAAAGGACCTGATGCAGGAAGGCTTCCATGGGCCGGCCTCGTCAGTAGCCGAGATAGGAGCGGCGGACGGCGTCGTCGGCCTTGAGGTCGGCGGCCGAGCCGCCGACCACGAGCCGCCCCGTCTCGAGCAGGAAGGCGCGGCTGGCGAGGTCGAGGGCCAGACTGGCGTTCTGCTCGACGAGCAGGATGGCGACGCCTTCCTCGCGGTTGACCATGCGCATGATGCGGAAGATTTCGCGCACCACGAGGGGGGCGAGGCCGAAGGAGGGCTCGTCCATCAGCATCAGCCGCGGTCGCAGCATCAGCGCGCGGGAGATCGCCAGCATCTGCTGCTCGCCGCCCGAGAGCGTGCCCGCCTGCTGCCGGCGACGCTCCTTGAGGACGGGAAAGAGATCGAACACGCGCTCGAAGTCGCGCGCGACGCCGGCGGGATCGCGGCGCACATAGGCGCCGAGGCGCAGGTTCTCCTCGACCGACAGCTGGACGAAGGTGCCGCGGCCGTCCGGGACATGGGCGATGCCGCGCCGGGCGACGTCTTCGGCGGCCAGCCGGTCGATGCGTTCGCCGGCGAAGCGCACCTCGCCCGCGGCGCGGATCAGGCCCGATACCGCGCGCAGCGTCGTCGTCTTGCCGGCGCCGTTGGCGCCCAGGATGGTCGCGACCCCGCCGACGGGCACGTCGAAGTCGAGCCCGTGCAGCACCGGCGAGGCGCCATAGCCTGCCGTCAGGCCGGAGACCTCCAGGATCGCGGTCACGCGGCGTCCTCGCCGAGATAGGCGCGGATGACGCCCTCGTCGCTGCGCACCGCGTCGGGTGGCCCGTCGGCGATGATCCGTCCGAAGTTCAGGGCGACGACCTGGTCCGACACCGTCATCACGAGGTTCATGTGATGCTCGACCAGCAGCACGGTGACCCCGAGGCGGTCGCGGATGTCGCGGATGCGCGTGCGCAGGCCGTCGACTTCCTCATGGTTGAGGCCGCCCGCCGGCTCGTCGAGCAGCAGCAGCTTCGGCCGCGTCACCAGGGCGCGTGCGAGTTCGACCCGCTTCTGCGTACCGAAGGGCAGGGCCGCCACCGGGACATGGGCGACGGGACCGAGTTCGAGAAGGTCGATGAGGCGCTGCGCCTCGCCCTCCAACTCCATCTCCTCGCGCCCGACCCCGGGCAACCCCAGGGCGTGCGCGAGAAAGCCCGCGCGCATCCGGCAATGGCCGCCGACCCGGACATTGTCCAGGACCGACATCGACCGGAAGAGGGCGAGGTTCTGGAAGGTGCGGCCGATGCCGAGGGCGGCGATCTGGTGGCGCGGCGCCTCCAGGATCGGGCGACCCTCGAACGCGATCCGGCCGGCGCTCGGCTGGTAGAGGCGGTTCAGGCAGTTGAAGAGGGTGGTCTTGCCGGCGCCGTTCGGACCGATCAGGCCAGCGATGGTGCCCGCCCGCACATCGAAGCTCACGCCGTCGAGGGCGACGATGCCCCCGAAGCGGATCGACAGATCGCGCACGCTGAGAAGGGGCGTCCCCTCCACCGCCATGTGCCGTCCTCCCCGATGTGCCCGCGGGTTGTTCCTGCGGGGCGGCCGCGATTCGACGCGGAACCTTATGCCGGGGATAGTGGCCGACGCGCCCCATCCGCGCAACCGGGCACAGGCGGAGCCGGATTCGCTGGGCTGGCCGTCCGGCTAGGGCAGCACCCGCGTCACCACCGTCGGGCCGGCTTCCAGCGTACGGTGGACGGGACACTTGTCGGCGATCTCGGCGAGCTTGGCCGCCGTCTCAGGGTCGACGCCACCCGCGACCGTGATGCGGCGTTCGATGCGGTCGACCATGCCGTCACGATGTTCGCACTCGGCGCAATCGCTGGCATGCAGGCGGGCATGGTCGAGCGCGACCGAGATCTGGCCGAGTGCCAAGCCCTTGCGCTCGGCATACATGCGCAGGGTCATCGCCGTGCAGGCCCCGAGAGCCGAGAGCAGCAGGTCGTACGGCGTCGGGCCGGTATCGTCGCCGCCGACCGCTTCCGGCTCGTCCGCCGGCAGCTGGTGCCGTCCCGCGCGGATGACCTGGGCATAGCGGCCGGTGCCGGCCTCGCGCACCAGCACGCGGCCGGCTCCATCCGTCCCGGTTGCCGGCTCGGCGATGGCGTCGGGGCCGCCGACATAGCGCGCCGCCCATTCGGCGATCATCCGGCCCGCGAAGGCGGCATCCTCGCGCCGGGTCAGCAGGTGGTCGGCCGCGTCGAGGCCGACGAAGCTCTTGGGATGGCGGGCGGCCACGAAGATCCGCGTCGCCTCCTCGATGGACACGACTTCGTCGAGGGGGGCGTGGCAGACGAGCAGCGCCCGGCCGAGCGCGGCGATGCGGCCGCCGAGGTCGTGCTGTTCGAGATCGGCGAAGAACCCCCGCGACAGCCGGAACGGGCGGTCGGCGATCGCGACCTCGACGGTGTCGTCCGCATCGAAGTCCGCCGGCCGGCCCAGCGTGCGCAGCAGATGGGCGGGCGAGAAGGGCGAGCCGACGGTGGCGACGGCGCGCGCCTCGGGAATGCGCCCGGCCGCAGCCAGGACCGCGGTCCCGCCGAGGCTGTGCCCGACGAGCAGGCCGGGCGCCATGCCGCGTTCGCGCAGGGCGCCGGCCGCCGCGACCACGTCCCCGACATCGCCCGCGAAGCCGGAATTGGCGAATTCCCCGCCGCTGTCGCCGAGGCCGGTGAAATCGAACCGCAGCACGGCGAATTCCCGTTCCACGAGCGCGGCCGCCAGCCGGGCCGCCGTCAGCCCGTCCTTGCCGCAGGTGAAGCAGTGGGCGAGCAGCGCGGTCGCCCGCACCCGTCCGGGCGGCCGGTCGAGCCGGGCGGCCAGTTCGGCGCCGTTCGATCCGGCAAAGGTGAAGCGTTCCGACGTCATCTCCCGCTCCTTCGTCATGTCGCGGCGATCATGCGGATTTCCCTCGCGACCGTCACGCGGGCGCCACCGCTCCGGCACGATCCGCGCATGATCGCGCGCATCCTCGATCGCGGGAGCCCCGCTGCAATGGACCCTCTGTCCGTACTTCTCCACCTCTCGGCCATTCACATCCTGATGGCCATGATCCCCGGCCCCAACACCGTCGTGGTCAGCTACTGCTCGGCGGCGATCTCGCGGCGGGCGGGGCTGCGCGCCGCGACGGGGGTGGCCGCGGCGACGTTCCTGTGGGTGGCGCTCAGCCTGGCCGGCATCGGCCTCGTGCTGCTCCGCGCCGGCGAACTCTATCACGGGCTCCGCCTCGCCGGAGCCGCCTACCTCGTCTATGTCGGCTGGCGGATGCTGCGCGCGGCTCGCCGGCCGGTCGCCGCCGGGGCGGGAGACGCCGCGGTCGGCTGCTCCGGTCCGGGCGGACGGTCGCCGTTCCTCGCCGGCTTCGCCACCACGCTCGGGAACCCGAAGTCGGCGGTCTTCTGGACCAGCGTCTTCGCCCTGCTGGTGCCGGCAGGGGCGCCGGTCTGGTTCCTGGCCGCCGCGGCGGCACTGGTCACCGCCCAGTCGCTGGTCTGGTACGCGACGGTCGCGTTCGTCCTGTCGACGCCCGTCGCCCGCAACCACTACCGCCGGCTGTCCGTCTGGCTCGACCGGACGGCCGGCGCGGTGATGATCCTTCTCGGCCTCAAACTGGCCGACGAGGTGCGGATCGAGCTGCTGGGACGGGCGAGCTAGTGGTGCGACCCAATCGGATGGGTCCATCCGATTGGACAAGTCGCCCCACCAGATCAATCGGCCCCCTGGCCGACCCCACCTGTTGCAGGTCTGCCGCGGCGGCGGCGACGGCGCGCACGGGCGGCTGGCGCCGGGCGGCCGTGCGCGGTATGAGAAGCGGTTGGATCATTGGTTGGAGAACCGGACCGCCGCACCCCGCAGGGGCGCCGACGGGCCGCCCCCCGAGGAAACGAACATGCCGCAGAAGTGGACGCCCGACAGCTGGCGCGCGAAGCCCGCCAAGCACATGCCCCAGTATCCCGACGAGACGGCGCTCGGCCGCGTCGAGGGTACGCTGCGCAACTTTCCGCCCCTCGTCTTCGCCGGCGAAGCGCGCCGGCTGAAGGCCGCGCTGGGCCGGGTGGCGGAGGGCAAGTCGTTCCTGCTGCAGGGCGGCGACTGCGCCGAGAGCTTCGCCGAGTTCCATCCCAACAACATCCGCGACACCTTCCGGGTGCTGCTGCAGATGGCGGTGGTCCTGACCTATGGCGCCGCCTGCCCGGTGGTGAAGGTCGGCCGCCTCGCGGGGCAGTTCGCCAAGCCGCGCTCCTCGCCGGTCGAGGAGATCGGGGGCGTCAGCCTGCCGAGCTATCTCGGCGACAACATCAACGGCATCGAGTTCGAGGCCCAGGCGCGCCAGCCCGACCCCGAGCGCATGGTGCGCGCCTACAGCCAGTCGGCGGCGACGTTGAACCTGCTGCGTGCCTTCGCCCAGGGCGGCTATGCCGACCTCCATCAGGTCCATCGCTGGAACCTCGGCTTCGTCGACCGCAGCCCGCTCGGCGAGCGCTACCGCGAGCTGGCCGACCGCCTGACCGAGACGCTGGACTTCATGGCCGCCTGCGGCCTGACCTCGGAGACGACGCCGCAGATCCGCGAGACCGATTTCTTCACCTCGCACGAGGCGCTGCTGCTGCCCTACGAGCAGGCGATGACGCGGATCGATTCGACGACCGGCGAGTGGTACGGCGTTTCGGCGCACATGCTGTGGGTCGGCGACCGCACCCGCCAGCCCGACGGCGCCCATATCGAGTTCCTGCGCGGGATCCGAAACCCGATCGGCATGAAGGTCGGCCCGTCGATGGACACCGACGAGCTGATCCGGCTCTGCGACATCCTCAACCCCGAGAACGAGGCGGGACGCCTGACGCTCATCGTCCGCATGGGCCACGACAAGGTCGCCCAGAAGCTGCCCGCCATCCTGCGCGCCGTGAAGCGCGAGGGGCGCAAGGTGGTGTGGAGCTGCGATCCGATGCACGGCAACACCATCAAGTCGGGCACCGGCTACAAGACGCGGCCGTTCGACCGCATCCTGGCCGAGGTGCGCACCTTCTTCGCCGTCAACCAGGCCGAAGGGACGCATCCGGGCGGGGTGCATTTCGAGATGACCGGCCAGGACGTGACGGAGTGCACGGGCGGGGCCCAGGCGATCAGCGACACCGACCTGTCGGACCGCTACCACACCCATTGCGACCCGCGGCTGAACGCCAGCCAGGCGCTGGAACTGGCCTTCCTGCTGGCCGAGCAGCTGAAGGCCGAGCGCCTCGGGCTGTCGCGTCGGCCCGCCGCCGCCAACGCCTGACCGCTCGAATCCGTCGATGCCCGCAGACGGGGCCAGGGCCGCACCGGCAGGTGCGGCCCCATCGCCTGCCGCCGACCAGGTCGCGCGGCTGGCCGACAAGTACTTCCTCAAGACCAAGGACACGGTCGGCCGCTTCGGCGACGTCGACGTAACCTACGCCGTCTTCATGCGCCGGCCGGTGATCTGCACCCCGCGGCTCGCGGTCGCCTGGCTGGAGGCGATGGCGGCAGCCCGCGGTGTCGCCTTCGACATCCGGCTGCGCTATCCCGAGGGCGCCTGGGTCGGTGCCGGCGAGCCGCTGATGATGCTGTCCGGCCCGCTCTATCACCTGGTCGACCTGGAGACGATCTACCTCCAGAAGCTGGGGCCGGCCTGCGTCGCCGCCTACAACGCCTACCAGATGTGTGTCGACCTGCCGAACGTGTCGTTCCTGGCGATGGACGCGCGCCACTGCGCCGGCCAGGAGATGGCCGACATGATGGCCTATGCCGCCAGCGTCGGGTCGACGGCCGCCAAGCGCGATTCGGGGGCACGCGGCTTCATCGGCAACGCGACCGACGCGACCGCCCATCATTTCGGCAACGCGCAGGGCATGGGGACGATGCCGCACGCGCTGATCGGCTATGCCGGATCGACCGTGCGGGCGGCCGAGATGTACCATGAGGCGTTCCCCGACGAGCCGATGACGGTCCTGGTCGACTATTTCGCCCAGGAGGTGACCGACGCGCTCGCGGTCTGCCGGCGCTTCCCGGAGATGGCGGCCGCCGGCCGGCTCTCCTTCCGGCTCGACACCCATGGCGGGCGCTATGTCGAGGGGCTGGACCTCAACAGCTCCTATGCCATCCTCGACCGGCGCGCCCCGCGCGCGATCAAGGGCTACCGCACGGAGACGGAACTGCGGCATCTCGTCGGCACCGGCGTCTCGGCCGCGGCCATCTGGCACCTCCGGGTCCAGCTCGACGAGGCCGGGTTCCAGGCGGCCCGCATCGTGGCCAGCTCGGGATTCACCCCGGCCAAATGCAAGGCGATGGCGATCGCCGAGGTGCCGGTCGACGTGATCGGCACCGGCTCGTACCTGCCGGAAACCTGGACCGAGACCTATGCCACGGCCGACATCGTCGCCTATGACGGAAATCCCAGCGTGAAGGTGGGCCGCGAGTTCCTGCTGCGCTATCTCGATCGCTGAGCGGGCGGCGATCCCGCCGCCGCAGAGGGGGAGGGATCATGGGCCAGGGCAAGTGCGGGGGCATGGGCTGGGCAGTCCGGCTGGGGCTGGCCGGGCTGCTGGCGGCGACGGCGCCGTCGACACGCGCGGCGGATCTGCCGATCGTCGACGCCCATCTCCACTACAGCGCCGACGCCTGGGATTTCCTGCCGCCCGGGGACGCCATCGGCATCCTGCGTGCGGCCGGCATCCGCCGCGCCCTGGTGTCGAGTTCCAGCGACGACGGCACCCAGAAGCTCCATGCCGCCGCGCCGGACCTGATCGTGCCGGCGTTGCGTCCCTATCGCCGCCGCGGGGAACTCGGCACCTGGATGCACGACCCGACGATCATCCCGCATCTGGAGGATCGCCTCGCGCGGTTCCGCTATGTCGGGATCGGCGAGTTCCACGTATATGGCGCCGATGCCGACCTGCCGGTGGTGCGGCGGCTGGTCGAACTTGCCCGCCAGCACGGCCTCTTCCTGCACGCCCATTCGGACGCCGCCGCGGTCGAGCGGCTGTTCCGCCAGGATCCGGCCGCACGCATCCTGTGGGCCCATGCCGGGTTCGACGCCCCCGGCAATGTCCGCGCCATGCTGGAGCGCCACCCCAACCTGTGGTGCGACCTCGCCTTCCGCAGCGATCACGCCCGCGACGGCCGCGTCGACCCGGAATGGCGCGCGGTGTTCGAGGCGTTTCCCGATCGCTTCATGGTCGGCACCGACACCTTCGCGCCTGAGCGCTGGCACTATGTCGGCCGGCACGCCGCCTGGTCCCGGGAATGGCTGTCGGGGCTGCCGGCCGATCTGGCCGAGCGCATCGCCTGGCGCAATGCCGACGCGCTGTTCGGCGCCTTTCCGGCGGGGCGCGGCCAGTGAAGGCGGCGGCCCTCGTGCTGCTCTGGCCCGCGGCCGCGGCGGCGGCCGATTGCGGCGCGACCCTGGGAGAGGCGGATGTCCGGCGCATCGAGCGGCCCCGCTACACGCTGGCCTTCCGCCCGGAGCCGGCGGAGTTCGAACTGGGCGAGGTCTTCCGCCTGCGGATCGTGCTGTGCGGCCGGGCCGGCGCGCCGGCGCCGGACCTCGTCCGGCTCGACGCCTGGATGCCCGAGCATGGCCACGGGATGAACTATGCGCCGCTGCTGTCCCGCGAAGCGGACGGAAGCTGGCGCGCGGACGGCATGGTGTTCCACATGGCCGGCCGCTGGGAGATCACCTTCGACGTCGGCACGCCGAGCCGCACCGAGCGGCTGGTCGCGGAGGAGGCGGTCGAGTGAGCATCGCCCGGCGGCGCCTCGCGGCCGCGCTGGGCGCCCTCGTGCTGCTGCTTCTGCCGGGGCCGGCGACGGCCGACCTGTCGCCGGAGGAGCGGACCCGCATCCTCCGCCACGGACCCTGGCCGCCGCCATGGCGCCCGGACGGCGGCAACCGCCTGTCGGGCGATCCGGCGGCGGCGGCGCTGGGCCGGGCGCTCTTCTTCGAGCCCCGGCTTTCGGCCGACGGCGCGGTGTCCTGCGCGACCTGTCACCGGCCGGAACTCGCCTGGACCGACGGCCGGACGCGCAGCGTCGGCCTCGCGCCGATGGACCGCAATGCGCCCTCGCTGCTCGACGCGCGCGGTCGGCGCTGGCTCGGCTGGGACGGGGCGAGCGACAGCCTCTGGGCCGCCAGCCTGCGCCCCATTCTCGAGCCGGGGGAGATGGGCGGCACGCCCGGCCGGGTGGCGGCCCTGCTGCGCGAGGACGAACACCTCTCCGCCCTGCACCGGGCGCTGCCGGCGCGTGCCGCGCCCGAGGACGAAACCGGGCTCGCGGTCGATGCGGCCAAGGCGCTGGCCGCCTTCCAGGAGACGCTGGTGTCGCGCCGCACGCGCTTCGACCGTCTGCGCGACGGGTTGGCGGCCGGCCGGCCGGATGCCGCGGCCGGATATCCGGCCGATGCTCTGCGCGGATTGCGGCTCTTCGTCGGGCGCGGCAATTGCAGCCTCTGCCATGCCGGCGCGGCCTTCAGCCATGGCGAGTTCGAGGATGTCGGGGTCGGGTACTTCCTGGAGCGGGGTCGCGTCGACCCCGGCCGCATCGGCGGCATCGACCGGCTGCGCGCCAGCCCGTTCACCCGCCTCGGCCGGTGGAACGACGGCGGCGATGCCCGACCGACGCGCCATCTCGTCGCCCGGCACCGCGATTTCGGCCTCTTCCGGGTGCCCTCGTTGCGCGGGGTCGCGGCGACGGCGCCCTACATGCATGATGGGCGCATTCCGACGCTGGAGGCGGTCGTCCGGCACTATTCGGAGATCGACGAGGAGCGGCTCCACGCCGACGGCAGCCGGCTGGTCCGGCCCCTGCGCCTCAGCGCCGGCGAACAGGCCGATCTGGTGGCGTTCCTGCGGACGCTGACGCCCGAATGATCAAGCCGTCCGCCGCCCGCGCCGGCGCGGCTGGCCGCGCAGGATGCGGTATCCGACCCAGAAGGCCAGCAGGCTGAACACGACGATGCCGAGGCCGAGCAGGATCCACCCGGATTCGTGGACCGCGCCGAGGTCGCCCAGCCCCTTGGCCGCCGCCCAGCCCGGCGCCAGCATCACCGGCACCCAGACCACGGCCGAGGTGAGGTTGGCGAACTGGAACTTGCGGTTGCTCATCAGCATGGTGCCCGCCACCAGCGGGATGGTCGACCGGATCGGCCCGAGGAAGCGTCCGAAGAAGATCGAGGCGGTGCCGTAGCGGCGGAAGAAGAGGCGGGCGCGCGCGACCGAGTGGCGATGCTGGTTGAGCGGCCAGCGTCGCATGATGCTGGGCCCCATGATCCGGCCGACATAGTAGGAGACGGCGTCGCCGATCACCGCCCCGCCGATCGACCAGGGCAGGACGATCCAGGCGTCCAGCGTGCCGGTCGCGATCAGGCCGCCGGTCACCAGCATCAGGGCGGTCGCCGGCACCAGCAGCCCGACGATGGCGAGCGACTCGCCGAAGACGATCAGCCCCAACAGCGGCCCGGCCCAGAACTGGTTGGCCGAGATGAAATCGCCGACGTCGGCGATCAGACTTTCCAAGGCAGGGATCCTCTTCGCTCCGAAGGTCGCCCCCAGAGATGGGAGCGACCGATCCGGAAATCATCCATGGCGGTCGCGTTGCGGCACTTCGCGCCGGGCCGCGTCCGTCGCCCTATGCCGGGTCTGCGCCGACGCGCACGACCAGCTTGCCGAAGTTCCGTCCTTCGAGCAGGCCGGCGAAGGCCTCCGGCGTGCGCTCGAAGCCCTCCACGACGTCCTCGCGGTAGCGGATGCGGCCATCCTTCAGCCAAGCCGGCATGTCCGCCTCGAACTCGGCGTCCCGCGCCGCATAGTCGCCGACGAGGAAGCCCTGCATCCGGGCCCGCTTCACCAGCATCACGCGCAGGTGGCGGCGGCCGATGTCGGGCTGTTCCAGCCGGTTGTAGCCCGAGATGGTGCCGCAGATGATGACGCGGCCGCGCAGGTTGAGATTCGCCATGGCCGCGTCGTGGATGATGCCGCCGACATTGTCGAAATAGACGTCGACGCCGTCGGGGCAGGTCTCGGCGACCGCCTTGACCAGGGCCTCGTCGTCCTTACCCTTGTAGTCGAAGGCGGCGTCGAAGCCGATCTCGCGGCAGTAGGCGATCTTGTCCGGCCCGCCGGCGATGCCGACCGCCCGGGCGCCCTTGATTTTCGCGATCTGGCCGACGAGCTGCCCGACCGCGCCCGAGGCCGCCGATACCAGTACGGTCTCGCCCGGCTTGGGCTGGCCGATGTCGAGCAGCGCGAAGTACGCGGTGCGGCCCGGCATGCCGAGCACGCCGAGATAATAAGAAAGGGGGAAGCCGGCCGGCACGATCCGGCGGGCCTGGGCGGCCGGCAGGATTCCGTGCGTCTGCCAGCCGATATGGCCGCGCACGAGGTCGCCCGGCCGGAAGCCCTCCGCCTGCGAGGCGACGACTTCGCCGACGGCCTCGCCGACCATCGTCTCGCCGGGCTCGACCGACTTCGCATAGGACTTCACCGCGCTGATCCGCCCGCGCATGTACGGGTCGAGCGACAGGAAGACCGTGCGCATCAGCACCTCGCCCGCCTTGGGCTCGGGCAGCGGGCCTTCCTCGATGCGGAAGTCGCTCGGGCGGGGCGCGCGCATGACCGGGCGTTCGGCAAGCACGAAGCGGCGATGGGTGGACATGGGTCGGCTCCTGTTGCGGTGGACGTTCAGGCCTGGGTGCCGGCGGCGAGCCGGTCGAGGGCGGCCCGCTCGATGCGGCAGCGATAATCCTTCATGACCTGGAAGCCCATGGCCTCGTAGAACTGCCGGGCCGGGTTCCAGTCGACGACGTGCAGTTCCATGCGCTCGATGCCGCGCCCGCGGGCGAACCCCGCCGCGGCCGCCATCAGCCGGCGGCCGAGGCCGGCGCCGCGCACGGATTCGTCGACGAAGAGGTTGTTGACGACGAGGGTCGGTCGGCCGAGCCAGGCGGCATAGCCCTGGCACAGCTGGATATAGCCGACCGCACGGCCGGTCGCCCGCTCCTCGGCCAGCCAGAACCAGATGAGCGGGTGCGGGCCGAACCCGTCGCGCAGGACGTCCGCGGCCGTCACGGTGGCGGCGCCGGGCTTGCCGTGGAAGGCGGCCAGGGCCTCGGTCTGGGCGACCAGGGTGGCGGCGTCGGCGGCGACCGCCGGCCGTACGGCGAAGGAATCGGGGTCGATCATGGCGCTCTTCTAGCGCATGCGCCGGCGGGCGGTCAGCCGCGTCGGCGGAACCGTGGATCGCCTGCGGCGTTCCTGCCGCGTGATAGACGGAACGTCGCCAGCGTTCCGAACCGATCGCCGATCCAGAAAGGACATCCGATGAAGACCTCGTACCTCGTCGCCGCCCTCGTCACCGCCGGGCTGCTCGCCGCGCCGCTGGCCGGCTGTGCCGGCGACTCCCGGAACCAGAGCACCGGCGAGTATATCGACGACACCGCGATCAGCACGAAGGTGCGGGCCCAGCTCATCGACGACAAGGAACTGAACCTGTTCCAGATCGACGTGCGCACCGACGAGGGGATCGTGCAGTTGAGCGGCGCAGTGAACTCGGCGGCCGCCAAGTCCAAGGCGACGCGGGTGGCCCGCTCCGTCTCCGGCGTCAAGGGCGTCCGCAACAACCTGATGATTCAGTAGTACGGCCGTCACGTCCGGCGACCGGCGGCAAGTTCGACGGCAAGGGCGGCCAGGAGCGCGGCCGCGCCCAGCCCGAACAGCAGCCGATGGTCGCCGGTCGCGGCGAAGAGCCAGGACAGGCCGTAGGCCGCCGCCGCCTGCCCGACGGCGAAGGCGGTGGTCGCCACGCTCCAGCCGGCGCCCTGGCCGACCGGGTCGCCGGGCAGCAGTTCGCGGGTTCGTCCCAGGACCAGCGGGACGATGCCCGGCGTGAAGGCACCGACCACGAGGCTGGAGACGAGCAGGACCGGAGTGGTCGGGACGGCCGCGACCAGCCCGACCAGTCCTGCCTGGATGGCGAAGGCCCAGCGCAGGGCCGGGCCGAAACCGATGCGATCGCCGGCATGGCCGGCCAGGATCGGGCCGCAGAGCGCGCCGACGCCGTAGAGCACCCAGTAGCGCGCCCCGACTTCCACGCCCTGGCCGAGGCCGCGTGCCACGAAGTCGACCAGGAAGACCATGTGCGGGACGAGCCCGACCGCATTCAGCGCATAGGCGAGATAGAGCGGCCGCATCGCCGGAGCGGCGCGCCGGACCGGCGGCGGCGGAGCCACGGGGCCGGAACCGGGCCAGGCGAACCACGCCCATGCGGTCAGTGCGGAACTGGCGGCGCCGAGCGCGATCCAGGCGGCGGCCGGCCCGTCGCGCAGGAGGAACGGGACCAGCGTGCCGGCCGCGACGATGCCGATGCCGACGCCGGTGAAGATCGCGCCGCTCGCCAGCCCGCGCCGGCCGGGCGCCACCAGGGGCAGGACGGTCGGAGCCGCAAGCGCCACCAGCCCGCCGCCGGCGAACCCGGCGAGGAAGCGCCAGGCGAAATACCACGCGAAGGAAACCGGCGCCGCGCATGCGAAGCAGGACAGGGCGGATACCGCCATGGACATTCGCAGGACCGCCGTGGCGGAGGTGACCCGTGCGATCCGTCGCGCCGCCATCGCCCCGGCGAGATAGCCGATCAGATTGGCCGCGCCGAGATAGGCGGCCGCCGATGGCGGGAACCAGCCGGCACCGATCAGGGCCGGCAGCAGCGGCGTGTAGGCGAAGCGCGCGATGCCGATGCCGACCAGGATCGCGCACAGGCCGGCAGCCGTGGCGCGTGCGGCGGCGGGTATCATGCCGGCAAGGTCGCGGATTTCCGCTGTGCCGAGACCGGCTTTGTGCGGATGGCAGCCATGCGTGGCCGCCCCCTTTCGTTGACAGCCGGCCGGCGCGGAACCTAGCTTCCGCGGCTCCTCAACCCCGGAAGGTCCATGTCGGATCGCCTTTCCATCGCCATGGCGCAGATCAACCCGACGGTCGGTGACGTCGCGGGCAATCTGCGCCGGGTGCGGGAGGCGCGCGCCGCCGCCGCCGCCGAGGGCGCGGATCTCGTCGTCTATCCCGAACTCGTGCTCGCCGGCTATCCGCCGGAGGATCTGGTGCTGCAGCCGGCCTTTCAGGACCGGCTGCAGGCGGCAGCCGAGGAACTGGCCGCCGAAACGGCCGACGGCGGCCCGGCGATGCTGGTCGGCGTGCCCTGGCGGGTCGACGGCCGCCTCTACAATGCGGTGCTGCTGCTCGACGGCGGCCGCGTCGCCGGCGTCCGCCTCAAGCACGACCTGCCCGATCACGGCGTCTTCGACGAAGCCCGTGTCTTCGCCGCCGGTGCCCTGCCGGGGCCGGTCATGTGTCGCGGCGTCCGCCTGGGGGTCATGATCTGCGAGGACATGTGGACGCCCGACGTGGCCGAGACGCTGGCGGAATCCGGGGCGGAGATCCTGGTCGTCCCGAACGGCTCGCCCTACGAGTGCGACAAGGGCGACCGCCGGCTCGCGTGCGCCGTCGAGCGGGTGACGGAGACCGGCCTGCCCCTCATCTATGTCAACCAGGTCGGCGGGCAGGACGAGCTGGTGTTCGACGGCGCCTCGTTCGCGCTCGATGCGGACCGGTCGCTGCGGGCGCAGTTGCCGGCCTTCGCCGAGCAGGTGGCGGTATCCGTCTGGATGCGCGGCGCGGAGGGCTGGAGTTGCAGTCGGGCCCCGATGGTCGCGCCGGCCGAGGGCACGGCGGCGACCTACGGCGCCCTCGTGCTGGGCCTGCGCGACTATGTCGGCAAGAACGGGTTTCCGGGGGTGGTCCTCGGCCTGTCGGGCGGGATCGACAGCGCGCTCGCCGCGGCGGTCGCGGTCGACGCCCTGGGCCCGGACCGGGTGCGCGCGGTCATGATGCCCTCGCCCTATACCTCCGAGGACAGTATCGCGGACGCGGCCGCCTGTGCGGCGTTGCTCGGCATCCCGCTGTCCACGATCCCGATCGCGCCGGCGATGCACGCCTTTGCCGCAATGCTGGAAGGCGAGTTCGCCGGCCGGGCCGCCGACGCGACCGAGGAGAACATCCAGGCGCGGGCGCGCGGCGTCGTCCTGATGGCGCTGTCCAACAAGCTCGGCCACATGGTGCTGGCGACCGGCAACAAGTCCGAGCTGGCGGTCGGCTATGCGACGCTCCATGGCGACCTGTGCGGCGGCTTCGCGCCTCTGAAGGATGTCTACAAGACGACCGTCCATGCGCTGTCCCGGTGGCGCAATGCGGCGGCGCCGCCGGGCGGTCTCGGGCCGCCGGGCCGGGTCATTCCGGAGCGCATCCTCACCAAGGCGCCGAGCGCCGAGCTGAAGCCGGGCCAGGTCGACCAGGATGCGCTGCCGCCCTATGACGAGCTGGACGCGATCCTGCGCGGGTTCGTGGAGGAGGAGGCGACGATCGCGGAGATCGTCGCCCGCGGCCACGAGCCGGATACGGTGCGCCATGTCCGCCGCATGCTGGATCGGGCCGAGCACAAGCGGCGCCAGACGGCGCCCGGCGTTAAGATCACCCGGCGCGCCTTCGGCCGCGACCGGCGCTATCCCATCACCAACGGCTTTCGCGGCTGAAGGCCGCCGGGTGGCTGCCCTTGTCCGTCTCCGTCCGCTTCGCCCCGAGCCCGACCGGCTTCCTCCATGTCGGCAATGCGCGCGCCGCGCTCGTCAACTGGCTCTTTGCCCGCAGCGCCGGCGGCAGCTTCCTGCTGCGCCTCGACGACACCGACCGGGAGCGCTCGGAGGAACGCTATGCCACGGCCATCGCCGAGGATCTCGCCTGGCTCGGGCTCGGATGGGACCGCTTCGCGCGCCAGTCGGACCGGCTGCCGGCCTATCGCGCCGCCTTCGACGGGCTGCGGGCGCGGGGGCTGGTATATCCCTGCTACGAGACGCCGGAGGAGCTGGACCTCAAGCGCAAGTCCCAACTCGCCCGCCATCGGCCGCCCGTCTATGACCGCGCGGCGCTACGCCTGACGGAGGACGAGCGCCGGGCGCTGGAGGGGGCGGCGCGGCGCCCGCACTGGCGTTTCCGGCTGGCGGACGAGGCCGTCGCCTGGGACGACATGGTGCATGGCCGGATGGCGTTCGAGGGCGGGCATGTCAGCGATCCGGTCGTGCTGCGCGCCGACGGCCAGCCGATCTACACCTTCGCCTCCGTCGTCGACGACCTCGAACTCGGCATCACGCATGTCGTGCGCGGCGACGACCACATCGCCAACACGCCCGTCCATATCCAGATCTGGCGGGCGCTGGGCGGTACGGCGTCCGGCCCGGTCTTCGCGCATTTGCCGCTGCTCGCCGGCGGGCAGGGGGAGAAGCTGTCGAAGCGCCAGGGCAGCCTGTCGCTGCGCTCGCTGCGCGCCGAAGGCGTGGAGGCGATGGCGGTCGCCAGCCTGCTCGCCCGCCTGGGCACCGCCGATCCGGTCGAGCCGGCGGCGGATCTCGATCGCCTGGTGGCGGGCTTCGACCTCGCCCGGTTCGGGCGCTCGCCGCCGCATTTCGAGGTCGAGGAACTGTGGCAGGTCAACGCCAAGGTCCTGCACCTGCTGCCATACGCCGCGGTGGCCGAGCGGCTGGCGCAGGTCGGCCTCGGCGCCTGCGGGCCGGAGTTCTGGGAGGCGGTGCGGCCCAATCTCGCCCGCCTTTCGGAGGCGGCGGACTGGTGGCAGGTCTGCCGCGGGCCGCTGGCGCCGCTGATCGACGAACCCGCATTCGCCCGGGCGGCGGCGGACGCCCTGCCGCCCGAGCCCTGGACGGGCGAGACCTGGAAGGCATGGACGCAGGCGGTCGCCGCGGCGACCGGGCGCAAGGGAAAGGCCCTGTTCCTGCCGCTGCGGCGGGCGCTGACGGCCCGCGACCATGGACCGGAGATGCGCAATCTGCTACCGCTCCTCGGCCGCGAGCGGGTGCTGAAGCGCCTCGCCGGCGAGACGGCCTGATGCCCAAGAGGGCCTGACGCCGCGGCACCCGACATTCCGTCCACGACCACTGCCAGACAGGACACCGGTCCCGTGACCATTCGCCTCCACGACACGCTGACGAGGGCGCTGGAGCCCCTCCATCCCCGCGACCCGAAACGGGTGGGGATGTATGTGTGTGGACCGACGGTCTACGACTTCGCGCATGTCGGCAATGCCCGGCCGGTCGTCGTCTTCGACGTGCTGTTCCGGCTGCTGCGCCACGTCTATGGCGAGGGCCATGTCGTCTATGTCCGCAACGTCACCGACGTCGACGACAAGATCAATGCCGCCGCCCGGGCGAACGGCGAGCCGATCCGTGCGCTGACCGAGCGCACGCTGGCGCAGTACCATGCCGACATGGACGCGCTGGGTGCGCTGCGGCCGACGCACGAGCCGCGGGCGACCGAGAGCATCGCCGGCATGATCCGGATCATCGAGCGGCTGATCGGGGCCGGGAACGCCTATGCCGCCGACGGGCACGTCCTCTTCTCGGTGCCGTCCTTCGCCGAATACGGCCAGCTGTCCCGCCGCAACCGCGACGAGATGATCGCCGGCGCCCGGGTCGACGTCGCGCCCTACAAGCGCGATCCGGCCGACTTCGTGCTGTGGAAGCCCTCGCCCGACGACATCCCCGGCTGGGACAGCCCCTGGGGCCGCGGCCGCCCCGGCTGGCACATCGAGTGCTCGGCCATGAGCGAGGCGACGCTGGGCCCGGTCTTCGACATCCATGGCGGCGGCATCGACCTCGTCTTCCCGCACCATGAGAACGAGATCGCACAGAGCGTCTGCGCCCATGGCGGCACGCGCACCGAGACGCATTTCGCCCGCCACTGGGTCCATAACGGCTTCGTCATGGTCAACGGCGAGAAGATGTCGAAGTCGCTCGGCAACTTCTGGACGGTGCGCCAGCTGCTCGAGGACGGCATCCCGGGGGAGGCGATCCGCCTTGCCCTGCTGAAGACGCACTATCGCCAGCCGCTCGACCTGACGGACGAGCGGATCACCGAGGCGCGTGCCGACCTCGACCGGTTCTATGGCGCCCTGCGCCGCACGCCACCGGAGGGTGAGGGGGCGATCGATGGCGGGTTCCTGGCCGCGCTGGAGGACGACCTCAACACGCCGGCCGCGATCGACCTGCACCTGAAGCGTCAGCTCGCGCTCGTCAACGAAGGCCGCGCCGGGGCTTCGGCCGGGCTCGTGGCCATGGGTGGCCTGCTCGGGCTACTGCAGCAGTCGCCGGAGGCCTGGTTCAAGGGCGCCGATGCCGGCGGCGACGCCGAGATCGATGCGCTGGTCGCGGCCCGGGTCGCCGCCCGCAAGGCCCGCGACTTCGCCGAGGCCGACCGCATCCGCAAGCAGCTCGCCGACCAGGGCGTCGTGCTGGAGGACACTCCTCAGGGCACGCTCTGGCGGCGGGCGGGGTAAGCATCATGTCCGACCGCGTCCATCTGTTCGACACCACGCTGCGCGACGGGGCGCAGACCCAGGGCGTCGATTTCGGCGTCGCCGACAAGGTCGCCATCGCGCGGGCCCTCGACGCTGCCGGCATCGACTATGTCGAGGGCGGCTGGCCGGGCGCCAACCCGACCGACGAGCAGTTCTTCGCCGCGCCGCCCGCGCTCTCGACCGCGAAGCTCGTCGCCTTCGGCATGACCCGCCGCCCGGGCCGCAGCGTCGACAACGACCCCGGCCTCGCCGCCGTGCTGGCCGGCCGCTCGGACGCGGCCTGCCTCGTCGGCAAGGCGTGGGACTTCCATGTCGAGGTCGCGCTCGGCATCGGCCAGGACGAGAACCTGCAGCTCATCGCCGACAGCATCCGCCACGCCGCCGCCCGCAAGGGCGAGGCGATGTACGATGCCGAGCATTTCTTCGACGGCTACAAGGCCAATCCGGACTTCGCGATGGCCTGCCTGGAGGCGGCCCGCGATGCCGGCGCGCGCTGGATGGTGCTGTGCGACACCAACGGCGGCACCCTGCCGCACGAGATCGAGGCGATCGTCCGCGAGGTGACGCGCCGCATCCCGGGCGAGCGGCTCGGCATCCACTGCCACAACGACACCGAGAATGCCGTCGCCAACTCGCTGGCCGCCGTGCGGGCGGGGGTGCGGCAGGTGCAGGGCACCCTGAACGGCCTCGGCGAACGCTGCGGCAACGCCAACCTCATCTCGCTCATCCCCTCACTGGTGCTGAAGATGGGGATGGAGACCGGCGTCGACCGCGACGGGCTGAAGCGGCTGACGGGCCTGTCGCGGCTGCTCGACGAGCGGCTGAACCGCGCCCCCAACCGCCACGCCGCCTATGTCGGCGACAGCGCCTTCGCCCATAAGGGCGGGCTCCACGTCTCGGCGGTCGAGAAAGATCCGCGCACCTACGAGCATATCGAGCCCGAATTGGTCGGCAATCGGCGGCACATCATCGTGTCGGACCAGGCCGGGCGGTCGAATGTGCTGGCCCGCCTGCGCGACGCCGGCATCGAGATCGGGCCCGACGACCCTAAGCTCGCCACCCTGGTCGACACGGTGAAGCGACGCGAGTTCGACGGCTATGCCTATGACGGCGCCGAGGCCAGCTTCGAGCTGCTGGCACGGCGGGCGCTTGGGACCGTGCCGGAATTCTTCCGTCTCGACGGCTTTCGCGTCATCGACGAGCGGCGCTGGAACGTGCGCGGCGACCTGGTCACGCTGTCGGAGGCGACGATCAAGGTGACGGTCGACGGCGAGCGCCACATGACGGTCGCGGAGGGCAACGGGCCGGTCAACGCGCTCGACACGGCGCTGCGCAAGGTGCTGGTGCCGGCCTTCCCCGGGCTCGAGGCGATGCGGCTGGTCGACTACAAGGTCCGCATCCTGACGCCGGAGGACGCGACCAAGGCGGTGACGCGGGTGATGATCGAAAGCGACCACCCAGCGCTCGAGCGCTGGGCGACCGTGGGTGTCTCGACCAACGTCATCGACGCCTCCTACAACGCCCTGCACGATGCCATCACCTATTGCCTGATGCGCCTGCCGGCCGAGGTCGCGGCCTGATGTCGGGCACCGATCTCGCGCGGGTCGCCACACCGGGTGACGAGGGGGAGGCGGGGCCGGTCGTCATCCTGGTGCAGCCGCAGCTGGCCGAGAATGTCGGCAGTGCTGCCCGCGCGATGCTGAATTGCGGCCTGACGCGGCTGCGCCTCGTCGCCCCGCGCGAGAGCCGGCTGGCGCCGCGCGCCATCGCAGCTGCGTCCGGCGCCGACATGGTGCTGGAGGCGGCCGAGGTCTTCCCGACCCTGGAGGCGGCGATCGCCGACTGCCGGCATGTCTATGCCACCTCGGCCCGCCCGCGGGAGATGGTGAAGCGGGTGGTGACGCCGCGCCGCGCCGCCGCCGAATTGCGCCAGGCGACGGCGGCCGGCGAGCGCGTCGCGCTGCTCTTCGGGCCCGAGCGCACCGGGCTCGTCAACGACCACATCTCGCTCGCCGACACCATCCTGACGGTGCCGCTCAACCCGGGCTTCTCCTCGCTCAACCTCGCCCAGGCCGTCCTGCTGGTCTGCCACGAATGGTTCCAGTCGGGCGACGAGACGCCGGCGGAGGAGCTGCCCTACAACGGGACGCGGCCGGCGACGCGTGCCGAGCTGCTCAACTTCTTCGACCGGCTCGAAGCCGGCCTCGACGAGGGCGGGTTCTTCCAGGCGCCGGACATGCGGCCGCACATGATGCGGTCGATCCGCAACGCCTTCGAGCGCGCCGGCCTGACCGAGCAGGAGATCCGCACGCTGCACGGCGTCGTCTACGCGCTGCGCAAGGCGCCGCCGCCGCCGGGACGGCCGCGCAAGGCCGACCGCGAGGGCGACGCCCCCGCGGCATGACGGCGCTGCGGCGGCTTTTGCTTGACCGGAGAGCGGTTCCGGCTATCTTGCGCGCCTTCATTCCCGGGAACGTGGGTGCCTCACCCCGCCTGCAGCGGCCGATGCCGGCCGCCTGCCGGACTACCGGGACACAAGACGGAAAGGAAGGCGCATGACCAAACGCGCCGAATCGAAGCACAAGATCGACCGCCGCCTCGGCATCAATCTCTGGGGCCGCCCCAAGAGCCCGGTCAACCGGCGCGAATATGGGCCGGGGCAGCACGGCCAGCGGCGCAAGAAGCCGTCGGACTTCGGCACCCAGCTGATGGCCAAGCAGCGGCTCAAGGGCTACTACGGCAATATCGGCGAGCGCCAGTTCCGCCGCATCTATGACGAGGCGGTTCGTCGCCGCGGCGACACCGGCGAGAATCTCATCGAGCTGCTGGAGCGTCGCCTCGACGCGGTCATCTACCGCATGAAGTACGTGCCGACCGTGTTCGCCGCGCGCCAGTTCGTCAGCCACGGCCATGTCACGGTGAACGGCAAGCGCGTCAACATCCCGTCCTACATGGTGAAGGACGGCGACGTGATCGCGGTGAAGGAGAAGTCGCGCCAGCTCGCGATCGTCCTCGAGGCGGCACAGCTGGCCGAGCGCGACATCCCGGACTACGTGTCGGTCGACCAGACGAAGTTCACCGGCACCTTCGTCCGCGCGCCCAAGCTGGCCGACGTGCCCTATCCGGTGCAGATGGAGCCGAACCAGGTCGTCGAGTTCTACTCGCGCTGACCGGACGCCTTCGGCCGGACGAATACGGCCCACCCCGCACCGGCGGGGTGGGCCGTTTTGCTTTGCGGCGGCCGGAGATCGATCCGGACCGCAAGTGAAAAGGCCCGTCGGCCGGGTCGGAGGATGGCCGTCCCATCCGCCGACCCGGTCGCGCCGGCTCAGTTGTCGTTGTCGATGATGAAGCTCGACTTGCTGAGGACATTCTTGAGGTCCTGGGCGCTGTCGACATTGTCGATCACGCCGATCAGCACCGCGCCGTCGGTGCTGACCATGTTGGTGTCGAACCAGATCTCGCCACGGTTCGTCGATGGATTGAAGAAGACGTAGAAGCCGGGCTTGCCGCTGTCGGCGTCGCCCGCCGTCAGGAACCGGTCGAACTGGGCGATCGAGTAGGCCTGGTTGGTCGCGACCAGGATGTTGTCCTTGTGGGTCACGGACAGCGGATTGTTCGTCACCACCGCATCGAGCTGGTCCGCGACGCTGAAGTCGGTGAGATCGATCCGGTCGGCGAGTTCGATGTCGGCGATGGTGTCGACGCCGTCGTCGTCCTCGTCGAAGCCGAAGGTGTCCGATCCGCTTTCGCCGTGGAGGATATCGTTGCCGTTGCCGCCTTGGACGTAATCGTTTCCGTCGCCGCCGAGTACGGAGTCCTCGTCATCGCCGCCATGGACGTAGTCGTCGCCATAGCCGCCTGACAGCGTGTCGTTGCCATAGCTGCCGCCGACCTCGTCATCGCCGTCCTCGCCGAAGACGAGGTCGTTGCCATTGCCGCCGCTCAAGAGATCGTCGCCCTGGCCGCCGTACATCGTGTCGTAGCCGAAGCCGCCATGGAGCTGGTCGTCGTCGTCGCCGCCGAGGATGCTGTCGTTGCCGTTGCCGCCGTCGATCGTGTCGTCGCCCTGGCCACCGATCATGGTGTCGTAGCCATAGCTGCCATAGAGCGTGTCGTCGCCGTCCCCGCCGTCGAAGCGGTCGCCGACGCTGTCCTCGCTGCCGAAGAGCCGGTCGTTGCCCTCGTCGCCGTAGAGCGTGTCGCTGGCGCCGACGAGGGAATCGTAGAACCAGTTTCCGGAGCCGCCGAACAGGCTGTCGTCGTCGCCGCCGCCATGGATCGAGTCGGCGCCATTGCCGCCGAACGCCGTGTCCATGCCGCTGTTGCCGTTGATCTGGTCGTTGCCTGCGGCGCCGTAGATGAGGTCGTTGCCGAGTTCGCCGAACATGGTGTCGAAGGCGCCGCCGCCGAACAGCGAATCGTCGTTGTCGCCGGCCTCGAAATAATTGCCGCCGTCCGCCGTCTCCGCCCCCGGCTCATAGCCGATCAGGAGGTCGCGGCCCTCGCCGCCGCGCAGCACGTCGCCGCCGTTGCCGCCGATGATGGTGTCCGCGCCATGGTCGCCGAACAGCCAGTCGTTGCCGGTGCCGCCATAGACGAGGTCGCTGTTCTTGCCGCCGTTGACCGAATCGTCGCCATCTCCGGCCCCGAGCGCGTCGTTGCCGTTGCCGCCCAGCATGGTGTCGTTGCCGTTGCCGCCGAACAGCGTGTCGAGCCCGTTGTCGCCCGACATGCGGTCGTTCTGCTCGCCGCCGTACAGCAGATCCTCGTCATTGCCGCCATAGAGCGTGTCGGCACCGTCGGCATAGAAGAACGAATTGTTCCCGCCGTAGAGCGTGTCGTCGCCCGTGCCGCCGAGGATGCTGTCGTTGCCGTTGCCGCCGAAGATGCTGTCGTTCTTGTCCTTGCCGTCGATGCGGTCGTTGCCGCCCAGGCCATCGATGAAGTCGTCGCCGCTCTTCCCGTTCAGGGTGTTCGCATTTTCGGTGCCGATGATCGTCGCCATGTCCCGCCCCCGGATCGCTTGGTGTCAGCACAAGAAAAAGGGGGTCGCCCTCTGGCGACCCCCCGAAGAGTAGTCCGCTAACCTCGCGGCCAGCGTCAGTTGTCGTAATCGACGATGAAGGTCGACTTGCTGATGACGTCCTTGAGGTCCGAGGCGCTGTCGACATTGTCGATCACGCCGATCAGCACCGCGCCGTCAGTGCTGACCATGTTGGTGTCGAACCAGATCTCGCCGCGGTTCGTCGATGGATTGAAGAAGACGTAGAAGCCGGGCTTGCCGCTGTCGGCGTCGCCTGCCGTCAGGAACTGGTCGAACTGGCCGATCGAGTAGGCCTGGTTGGTCGCGACCAGGATGTTGTCCTTGTGGGTCACGGACAGCGGATTGTTCGTCACCGCCGCGTCGAGCTGGTCCGCGACGCTGAAGTCGTTGAGATCGATCCGGTCGGCGAGCTCGAGGTCGGCGATGGTGTCGACGCCGTCGTCGTCCTCGTCGAAGCCGAAGGTGTCCGATCCGCTTTCGCCGTAGAGGATATCGTTGCCGTTGCCGCCTTCGACATAGTCGTTGCCGGCGCCGCCGTTGACGACGTCCTCGTCCTCGCCGCCATGGATGTAGTCATCGCCGTCGTCGCCGTAGAGCGTATCGTTGCCCCAGCCGCCGTCGATCTCGTCGTCGTCGCTGCCGCCATAGGCGAGGTCGTTGCCGTTGCCGCCGCTGAGATAATCGTCGCCCTGGCCGCCGAGCATGGTGTCGTAGCCGTAGCTCCCATAAATCTCGTCGTCGCCGTCGCCGCCGAGCATGCTGTCGCCGCCGTTGCCGCCGAGCATGCTGTCGTCGCCCTGGCCACCGATCATGGTGTCGTAGCCGTAGCTGCCATAGAGCGTGTCGTTGCCGTCCCCGCCGTCGAAGCGGTCGCCGACGCTGTCCTCGCTGCCGAAGAGCCGGTCGTTGCCCTCGTCGCCGTAGAGCGTGTCGCTGGCGCCGACGAGGGAATCGTAGAACCAGTTTCCGGAGCCGCCGAACAGGCTGTCGTCGTCGCCGCCGCCATGGATCGAGTCGGCGCCATTGCCGCCGAACGCCGTGTCCATGCCGCTGTTGCCGTTGATCTGGTCGTTGCCTGCGGCGCCGTAGATGAGGTCGTTGCCGAGTTCGCCGAACATCGTGTCGAAGGCGCCGCCGCCGAAGAGCGAGTCGTCGTTGTCGCCGGCCTCGAAATAATTGCCGCCGTCCTGCGTCTCCGCCCCCGGCTCGTAGCCGATCAGGAGGTCGCGGCCCTCGCCGCCGCGCAGCACGTCGCCGCCGTTGCCGCCGATGATGGTGTCCGCGCCATGGTCGCCGAACAGCCAGTCGTTGCCGGTGCCGCCATAGACGAGGTCGCTGTTCTTGCCGGCATTGACCGAATCGTCGCCGTCCTCGCCGAACAGCAGGTCGTTGCCGTTGCCGCCCAGCATGGTGTCGTTGCCGTTGCCGCCGAACAGCGTGTCGAGCCCGTTGTCGCCCGACATGCGGTCGTTCTGCTCGCCGCCGTACAGCAGATCCTCGTCATTGCCGCCATAGAGCGTGTCGGCACCGTCGGCATAGAAGAACGAATTGTTCCCGCCGTAGAGCGTGTCGTCGCCCGTGCCGCCGAGGATGCTGTCGTTGCCGTTGCCGCCGTAGATGCTGTCGTCCTTGTCCTTCCCATCGATGCGGTCGTTTCCGCCCATGCCATCGATGAAGTCGGCTCCGCTCTTCCCGTTCAGGGTGTTCGCATTGTCGTTGCCGGTGATCGTCGCCATGTCCCGCCCCCCACCAAGTCGCCATGTTCGCCTGGGCAAGCCAAGCGTAGCTCGCCATTGCGATGAACAACTACTCCATCATCCGATGATGCAGCAATATGCGACGGTGGGCGCTCGCCCGAAAGACGACCACTGTGCTTTCCGGCGAGCCGGTGTCAGGTATCGAACTCGATGATGAAGGAGTCGCGGTTGATCACGTCCTTGAGGTCGGCGGCGCTCGACACGTTGGTGATGGCTGCGACCAGTTCGGCGCCATCGGTGCTGGTCATGTTGGTGTCGAACCAGATTTCGCCGAGGTTCGTCGAGGAATTGAAGAAGACGTAGAAGCCGGGCTTGTCGCTGTCGGCATCGCCCGCCGTCAGGAACTGGTCGAACTGGGCGATCGAGTAGGCCTGGTTGGTCGCGACCAGGATGTTGTCCTTGTGGGTCACGGACAGCGGGTTGTTCGTCACCGCCGCATCGGCCGCCTTGGTCGCGTCCTCGTAATTGAAGAACGCGATCCGGTCGCCGATCTCCAGGTCGGCGATCGTGTCGCTAAAGTTGGACGTGTCGGCCTGCAGGAAGGCGAAGGTGTCGCTGCCGTCGCCGCCGGTCAGGATGTCGTGGTGCTTCCCGCCGTTGAGGAGATCGTCGCCGTCATTGCCGTAGAGCGTGTCGGTGCCGTTCTCCCCGAGGACGATGTCGTCGCCGCTACCGCCCTCGACGGTGTCCTGGCCTGCGCCTGCGAGCAGCGAGTCGGAGTCGGACCCGCCGTAGAGGAGGTCGTTGCCGTCGCCGCCGTAGAGCGTGTCGTCGCCTTGCCCGCCGTCGACCGTATTGAAGTCGTCGCCTGCGTGGACTTCGTCGGCACCGTCGCCGCCGTCGATGCTGTCGGCGCCGTTGAGGCCGTAGATGCTGTCGTCGCCGGCGCCGCCCAGCAGCGTGTCGCTGGACATGTGGTCGTCGATCCCGGCCGTCGCGACGAGGGTATCGTTGTCGTCGCCACCGTCGATGTAGTCGCCGACGCTGTCCTCGCTGCCGAAGATCCAGTCGTTGCCGGCATCGCCGTAGAGCGTGTCGCTGGCGCCGAACAGCGAATCGTCGGCACGGAAAGCCAATCCGCCGAAGATCGAATCGTTGTCGTCACCGCCGCTCGCAAAATCGGCGCCGTTGCCGCCGTTGATCACGTCGGAGCCGCCGTTGCCCCCGATGTAGTCGTTGCCGTCGGCGCCGTAGATGAGGTCGTTGCCGAGCTCGCCGAACATGGTGTCGAAGGCGCCGCCGCCGAACAGCGAATCGTCGTTGTCGCCGGCCTCGAAATAATTGCCGCCGTCCGCCGTCTCCGCCCCCGGCTCATAGCCGATCAGGAGGTCGCGGCCCTCGCCGCCGCGCAGCACGTCGCCGCCGTTGCCGCCGATGATGGTGTCCGCGCCATGGTCGCCGAACAGCCAGTCGTTGCCGGTGCCGCCATAGACGAGGTCGCTGTTCTTGCCGGCATTGACCGAATCGTCGCCGTCCTCGCCGAACAGCAGGTCGTTGCCGTTGCCGCCCAGCATGGTGTCGTTGCCGTTGCCGCCGAACAGCGTGTCGAGCCCGTTGTCGCCCGACATGCGGTCGTTCTGCTCTCCGCCGTACAGCAGATCCTCGTCATTGCCGCCATAGAGCGTGTCGGCGCCGTCGGCATAGAAGAACGAATTGTTCCCGCCGTAGAGCGTGTCGTCGCCCGTGCCGCCGAGAATGCTGTCGTTGCCGTTGCCGCCGTAGATGCTGTCGTTCTTGTCCCTGCCGTCGATGCGGTCGTTGCCGCCCAGGCCATCGATGAAGTCGCCGCCGCTCTTCCCCTTCAGGGTGTTCGCATTCTCAGTGCCGATGATCGTCGCCATGTCATGCCCCCTTCATTCGCCCCCGCGGGCCGATGCCAATGCTTCCGAGATGCAATTTCTATCGCAGGCCATAGGTCCTCAGCCATGCCAAAATTGGCATAGCCCGTCGGAGGGTGGTGTTCTGGTGCGATCGCCGTGCCGTTCAGGATCGGCGCGGCAGGCTCGCCAGCAGGATCGCCGCCCAGATGCCGGCGAAGGTGATCGCCCGGCTCCAGCCGAACGGCTCGCCATATACGGCGACGCCCAGCAGCAGGGAGATGGAGGGGGCGATGTACTGGAGGAAGCCGATCGTCGTCAGGTCGAGCCGGCGCGACCCGATCGTGAAGAGGAGCAGGGGGGTCGTCGTCACGGTGCCGCCGACCAGGATCAGCAGGTCGAGGCCGATCTCGCCCCGGCCCAGTCCGGCGCCGCCATGGACCAGGATCCAGCCGGCGGCCAGCGGCAGCAGATAGAGCGTCTCGATCAGCAGCCCGGTGACGGCATCGACCCGGATGCGCTTGCGGATCAGGGCATAGACCGCGAAGCTGGCGCCGAGCAGCAGGGCGGCGGACGGGCCGCCCGACACGCGCGTCGCCTCGTAGAGGACGGCTGCGCCGGCCAGCAGGACGGCGACCGCGCGGCGCCGGTCGAGCTTCTCGTGCAGGACCACGACGCCGAGCGCGATCGACACCAGGGGCCCGAGGAAATATCCCAGCGCCGCCTCGACCACCCGCCCGGTGACGATCGCCCAGGTGAAGAGAAACCAGTTGCCGCCGATGATGAGCGTGGTGACGGCCAGGATCGCCATGGTCCGGCGGCTGGCCAGCGCGGCGCCGATCGCGGCCCAGCCACGGCCCAGGGTGACGACGATCGCCAGGAACGGTACCGACCAGGCGATGCGGTGGGCCACGAGGTCGAGCGGCGCCACCGCGTCGACCTGCTTGAAGTAGAGCGGGGTCAGGCCCCAGATGACGAAGGCGCCGAGGGCGGCGGCCAAGCCGGCTGCCCGTTCCGGCCGCGGTCCCGGATCGGGCATGGCGGGGTGCCGCCGGGGTCCGCCTGCGGCGGACCGGCCGGCGGCGGGTCGTCAGGCGCGGACGTCGATGCCGCGGCTCGACAGCAGCTCGCTCAGTTCGCCCGTCTCGTACATCTCGCGGATGATGTCGCAGCCGCCGACGAACTCGCCCTTGACGTAGAGCTGCGGGATCGTCGGCCAGCTCGAGAATTCCTTGATCCCCTGCCGCAGCGAGGGATCCTGCAGGATGTCGATGCCCTTGAACTTGACGCCGAGGTGGGTCAGCACCTGGACGACGGCGGCCGAGAAGCCGCACTGCGGGAAGACCGGCGTGCCCTTCATGTAGAGAACGACGCTGTTGTCGGCGATGTCCTGGCGGATGCGCTCGAACACGGCGTTGTCGGTCATGGTGTTCATGGCAGGTGCTTTCTTCCGGGGGGAGCGGTTGTCCGCGATCTTAGGGCCGCAATCTTAGGGAACACCGGTCTGCAGCGCCAGCGCGTGCAGCTCGTTGCCCATGCGGCCGCGCAGCGCGGCATAGACCATCTGGTGCTGCTGCACCCGCGACTTGCCGGCGAAGGCGGCCGAGAGGACATGGGCGGCATAATGGTCGCCGTCGCCGCGCAGATCCTCGATGGTCACCTGCGCGTCGGGCAGGGCCTCCTTGATGAGCTGCTCGATGGTCGCCGCATCCATGGCCATGGGGTCGGTGTCCTGCCGCTACGGGGTGGGTGGGTTCAGGCCTCGCCGGCCATCCAGGCCGGGAACCAGCGCTCGTGCGCCGTCCGCAGCCGCTCGACCGATATGGCGCCGGCTCCGTCGACTGTCAATTCGGCCCCGCCGGTGGTGCCGAGGCGAACGGCGGGGACGCCGGCCGCGGTCGCACCGGCCAGGACGGCATCGGGATCGGTGGTGGTGAGGAGGTAGCGCCCCTGGTCCTCGCCGAAGAGCCAGGCGTCGATGCGCGGCGCGCCCTGGGGTGCGGCGATGCGGGCGCCGATGCCCGACGCCATCGCCATCTCCGCGACCGCGACTGCAAGGCCGCCGTCGGCGCAGTCGTGGCAGGCGGTGGCGAGCCCGTCGCCGATGAGGTCGCGAACGAAGTCGCCATGGCGGCGCTCGGCCGTGAGGTCGACCGGCGGCGGCGCGCCGTCCTCGCGGCCCAGGATCTCGCGCAGATAGACCGAGGCGCCGAGCCAGCCGGCCGTCCGGCCGACGAGGATGATGGCCTGCCCCTCGGCCGGAAACGCCACCCGGGCGACCCGCGCGACGTCGTCGACGAGGCCGACGCCGCCGATCGCCGGGGTCGGCAGGATGGCCCGCCCTTCGGTCTCGTTGTAGAGCGAGACATTGCCCGACACGACCGGATAGTCGAGCGCCGCGCACGCCTCGGCCATGCCCTGGATGCAGCCGACGAACTGCCCCATGATCTCCGGCTTCTCGGGATTGCCGAAGTTCATGTTGTCGGTGATGGCGAGCGGCCGGGCGCCGACGGCGGTCAGGTTGCGCCAGGTCTCGGCCACCGCCTGGCGGCCGCCCTCGACCGGGTCGGCATGGCAGTAGCGCGGCGTGCAGTCGGTCGTGATCGCGATGCCCTTGGCCTTGCCGTGGACGCGCACGACCGCGGCGTCGCCGCCCGGCTGCTGCACCGTGTCGGCCATGACCGTGGAATCATACTGTTCCCAGACCCAGCGGCGGCTGGCGAGGTCCGGGCAGCCGACCAGTCGCTCCAGGTCGGCCATCGGGTCGGATCGCGCCGGCAGGTCGCCTGCGGCCAGGACCGGGCGCTTCGGGGTCGGAACCCATGGGCGCTCGTACTGCGGCGCCTGGTCGACGAGCGGGCCGACCGGCAGGTCGGCGGCGACCGTGCCGTCCATGCGCAGGATCAGCCGGCCCGTGTCCGTCACCTGCCCGATGACCGCGAAGTTCAGTTCCCACTTCTCGAAGATGCGCCGGGCGATGTCCTCCCCGCCGGGGCGCAGGACCATCAGCATCCGCTCCTGGCTCTCCGACAGCATGATCTCGTAGGGCGTCATGCCGGTCTCGCGCATCGGCACCCGATCGAGATCGAGGGTTATGCCGAGGCCGCCCTTGCCCGCCATCTCGACCGAGGAGGAGGTGAGGCCGGCCGCGCCCATGTCCTGGATGGCGACGATGGCGTCCTCGTTCATCAGCTCCAGGCAGGCCTCGATCAGCAGCTTCTCGGTGAAGGGGTCGCCGACCTGCACGGTGGGCCGCTTGGCCTCCGAATCCTCGGTGAACTCGGCAGACGCCATGGTCGCGCCGTGGATGCCGTCGCGCCCGGTCTTGGCGCCGACATAGACGACGTTGTTCCCGACGCCGGCCGCCGCCGAATAGAAGATGCGGTCGGCGCGCGCGAGGCCGACGGTCATGGCGTTGACGAGGATGTTGCCGTCATAGGCGGGATGGAAGTTGACCTCGCCGCCCACCGTCGGCACGCCGACGCAGTTGCCGTAGCCGCCGATGCCGGCGACGACGCCCGAGACGAGATAGCGGGTCTTGGGATGGTCCGGACGGCCGAAGCGCAGCGCGTTCATGTTGGCGACCGGCCGGGCGCCCATGGTGAAGACGTCGCGCAGGATGCCGCCGACCCCCGTCGCCGCGCCCTGGTAGGGTTCGATGAAGGACGGGTGGTTGTGGCTCTCCATCTTGAAGATCGCCGCGTCGCCGTCGCCGATGTCGATGACGCCGGCATTCTCGCCCGGCCCGCAGATCACCCAGGGGGCGGTCGTCGGCAGCGTCTTCAGCCACTTCTTCGAAGACTTGTACGAGCAATGCTCGCTCCACATCACCGAGAAGACCCCGAGTTCGGTGATCGTCGGCTCGCGGTCGAGGATGGCGAGCAGCCGGCCGTACTCGTCGGGCGTCAGCCCGTGCTGGGCCACGGTCTCGGGGGAAATCGTCGCGTTCGGCAGGGTCACGGGGGGCCGCACTCTCTGGAGCGATGGATAGGGGCGGGCTGCGCGGGCGCGCCCGGGCTCAGGTCAGGGCCTCGACGAGCCCTTCGAACATGGCGCGCCCGTCCGTGCCGCCCAGCACCGGGTCGGCGGCCCGTTCGGGGTGCGGCATCAGGCCGAGTACCGTCTTGGTCTCGTTGAAGATGCCGGCGATGTTCCGCTGCGCGCCGTTGGGATTGGCGCCCGGCTCGACGGTGCCGCCCGGCGTGCAGTAGCGGAAGGCGACCTGGCCGCGCTCCTCCAGCCGGTCGAGCGTCGCCTGATCGGCGAAATAGTTGCCGTCGCCATGGGCGACCGGCAGCCGTGCCACGGCGCCGGCGCCGTAGCGGTTGGTGAAGATGCTCTGGCTGGTCTCGACGCGGACATGGACGTCGCGGCCGACGAACTTGAGCGAGGCGTTGCGCATCAGCGCGCCGGGCAGCAGCCCGGCCTCGCACAGCACCTGGAAGCCGTTGCAGATGCCGAGCACCGGCACGCCGCGGCCGGCCCGCGCCACCACCTCGCGCATCACCGGCGAATGCGCGGCCATGGCGCCGGCGCGCAGATAGTCGCCGTAGGAGAAGCCGCCGGGCAGCAGGATCAGGTCGACCTCGGGAAAGGTGCCCTCGGCGTGCCAGACCATGTGCGGCGCCCGGCCCGTGATGTCGCGCAGCGCCGTCTCGGCATCCCGGTCGCAGTTGGAGGCGGGGAAGACGATGACGGCGGACTTCATGGCGTCACCTCGATGGCGTAATTCTCGATGACGGTATTGGCCAGCAACCGCCGGCACATCTCCTCGACGACCGCGCGGCCGCGCGCGGGGTCGGTCTCCGCCAGCTCGAGCTCGATCAGCTTGCCCTGCCGGACGTTCTCGATGCCCGAGAATCCGAGGTGGTCGAGGGCCCCCTGGATGGCGGTGCCCTGCGGATCGAGCACGCCCGGCTTCAGCGTGACGTGCACTCGCGCCTTCATCTCTCTCGTCCTCTCTCTCGCAGGCGGGCGCCGGACCCGCCGATTGCAGTGCCCGACTATTGCAGGGTCTTCGGGCCCTTGAACTCGCCCTGGTTCTCTTCCGGCAGGATGCCGAGCCGCCGCGCCACCTCCTGGTAGCCGGCCTCGACATTGCCGAGATCCTGGCGGAAGCGGTCCTTGTCCATCTTCTCGTTGGTCTTGAGATCCCACAGCCGGCAATTGTCCGGGCTGATCTCGTCCGCGACCACGATCTGCATGTCGTCGTCGGAATAGAGCCGGCCGAACTCCAGCTTGAAGTCGATGAGACGGATGCCGATGCCGAGGAAAAGGCCGGTCAGGAAGTCGTTCACGCGCAGCGCCAGGGCCATCATGTCGTCCAGGTCCTGGGTCGCGGCCCAGCCGAACGCCGTGATGTGCTCCTCCGACACCATCGGGTTCTGCAGCTCGTCGCTCTTGTAGTAGTACTCGACGATCGAGCGCGGCAGATGGGTGCCTTCCTTGATGCCCAGCCGCTTGGCGAGCGAGCCGGCGGCGACGTTGCGGACCACCAGCTCGATCGGGATGATCTCGACCTCGCGCACGAGCTGCTCGCGCATGTTGATGCGGCGCACGAAGTGAGTCGGGATGCCGACCTCGCCGAGGCGCAGCATCAGATACTCGCTGATGCGGTTGTTGAGGACGCCCTTGCCGGTGATCGTGCCCTTCTTCTGGTTGTTGAAGGCGACCGCGTCATCCTTGAAATAGGTGATGAGGGTTCCGGGTTCGGGGCCTTCGAACAAGACCTTGGCCTTGCCTTCGAAAATCTGTCTGCGGCGGGACATGGGCGGCCACCAGGGCAATAGGAGGGGTCGTCGCGCCGGGCGCCGGCCTTCTGCGGAAGAAAGGCAGCCCGGCGCTTGCGAGCCGGACATATAGCAACGGCGGGGCTTCCGCTCAACCGGCGCACCCTCGGACCTCGTCACGGCCGTCCGGCGGGGCTATATGGAGGCAGCCAGTTTCTCCAACGCCAACGAGGAGCTTCATGTCCGGTTTCAACGAGCGCGAGAAGGGCTTCGAGAAGAAGTTCGAGCGCGACCAGGAGAACGCCTTCAAGATCGTCGCCCGCCGCAACAAGCTGCTCGGCGCCTGGGCCGCCGGCAAGCTCGGCCTCTCCGGCGACGAGGCCGAGGCCTATGCCAAGGCCGTGGTCGTGGCCGACTTCGAGAAGCCCGGCGACGACGACGTGCTCCAGAAGGTGCTGGGCGACCTCAGCGCCAAGGGCGTCGCGGCGACCGAGCGCGATGTCCGTCAGCAGATGGATGCGCTCCTCCAGGTTGCACGGGAGCAGATCGGCGGGCAGGGCTGAGACCCGCCTGCGCGGGGCCTTCCGGCCCACGCGTGGGGGGATCGCGATGAGCGGCCGGCCGTGCACCAGCGCGGCCGGCCGCTTGGCGCTTGCCTGTCGCCCATATTTGCGCAAAAAATTCCGGACCACGAACCGGGAGCGGCAGATGGCGACGACGAGAACGCGGTATTTGGCGGTGGCGGTCCAGGCGGCCGCGTCGGTCTGGGCCCTGGCTGCCGTCGCGGCGCCGCCGGCCGACACCATCATCGTCGCCATGACCGAGGATCTGCGGGGCGTCGACCCGCAGCGCGAGCGCGATGCGATGGCCAACGATCCCTACCGGCAGGTGGTCGAGGGCCTCGTCGGCTTCCGCACCGACCTCGAGGTGGCGCCGGTGCTGGCCGAAAGCTGGGAGGTGCGCGACGACGGCCGGACCTACGTGTTCCGCCTGCGCGACGGGGTCAAGTTCCACAACGGCGCCCCGCTGACTTCGGCCGAGGTCAAATGGTCGTGGGACTATCTGATGGCCGAGGGCTCGCGCTGGCGCTGCCGCAGCAACTTCTCCGGCCAGACCGGTTTCAAGGTCGAGTCGGTGGAGACGCCCGACCGCCTGACCGTCGTCTTCCGGGTCAACCAGCCGAACGGCTCCTTCCTCGCCACGATGGCGCGGGTCGACTGCGCGCTGACGCCGATCCTGCACCCGTCCTCGCTCAACGCCGACGGCAGCTGGCGCGAGGCGGTCGGCACCGGGCCGTTCATGCCGGGCGAGCGCAAGGTCGGCCAGTCCGTCGAGATCGTGCGCTTTCCGGGCTATGTGCCGCAGACGACGGCATGGTCGGGCATGACCGGCCGGCGCGAGGCCCTGGTCGAGAAGGTCCGCTACCTGATCGTGCCCGATCCGGCGACGCGCAAGGCCGGCCTCGTCTCCGGCGACATCGACGTCGCCGCGCTGACCGGCGACGCCGCGTCCGACATGCGCAAGCAGCCGAACGTCGAGGTCTTCGCGTCCGAGACCACTTCCTGGTACTCGCTGCTGCTGAACGACCGGGATCCGGTCCTCAAGGACAAGCGGGTGCGCCAGGGCATCGCCGCGGCGATCGACCGCGACGCCATCGCCGACGTCGTGTCCTTCGGCCAGGGCAAGGGCACGGCCTCGGTCATGCCGACCATCAGCCGCTACCACTCGCCGCTGCACGCGACGGGCGCCAAGCCCGACAAGGACAAGGCGCGCCAGCTGCTCAAGGCCGGCGGCTATGGCGGCCAGCCCATCACCATGACCACGAACAAGCGCTGGCCGCTGATGTACGATCAGGCGGTGCTGGCGCAGGGCATGCTCGAGGAGGTCGGGGTCAAGATCAACCTCGAGGTCGTCGAGTGGGGGCTGCAGCTCGCCAACTACAACAAGGGCGCCTACCAGATGCAGTCCTTCGGCTATTCGGCGCGCTACGAGCCGCTCGGCCATTGGGAACGCATCATCGGGCCGGAGCAGCGCAAGATCTGGAAGAACCCGGAGGTCATCCAGATCCTCAAGAAGGCCGAGGCGAGCAGCGACCCGGCGGTCATCCAGGCCGGCGCGGACGAACTCTTCCGCCGCTTCGTCGACGAGGTGCCCGGCATCGCCCTCTACCACGTCGTCAACGAGGTCGTGGCGAGCAAGCGCCTCCAGGGCATACAGTCGTCGCCGCTCGGCGGGCTCTACATGTGGAACGTCTCGATCCGTAAGTAGCCGCGGCGGGACGACGGGCCCGGGAAAACGGGAAGGGAAGCGACGATGGATCGGTTGGCACGACGGCTTGGCGAACTCTGCGACGCGCAGCCCTTCTCGACGAGTTGGTACGTCCGCGACCTCGTGACGGGGGCGTCGGCCGACCGGGCCGGCGCCGTCCCGACGCCGTCGGCCAGCACGCGCAAGACCTCGATCATGATGGCGGCCTTCAAGGCCGTCCACGAGGGCCGGCTCGACCTCGACGAGCCGGTCACGATCGAGGCGGAGTACCAGAAGGGCGTCGCGTCGGGCACCTTCCACCACCTGACGCCCGGCGTGCGCATCCCGCTGCGCGACGCCATCGTCCACATGATCATCACCAGCGACAACGTCTCGACCCGCATCGTCGTCGACCGGGTCGACCTCGACGAACTCAACGCCTATTGCCGCGACATCGGGCTGGAGGGGACGGTCCACCGCTTCAAGATCCCGCCGCTCGGCCTGCCCTGGGACCATCCGGCCGAGGCGGTGACGACGACGACGCCGGCCGACCAGGGCCGCCTGCTGGAGCTGATCCTGGCCGGCGCGGCGGACGAGAAGGCGGCCGCCTTCCTCGGCTCGACCAGCCGCTGGTGCGCCTACGCCCTCGACATCCTGTCCTGGCAGGTCCACCGCTCGATGATCCCGGCGCTGCTGCCCTTCGGCGCCCGCATCTGCAACAAGACCGGCCGCGGCGTGCGCGGCCGCTCCGACGCCGGCCTCGTCTATCGCGGCGACCGCCCCGCCTATGTCCTCACCGCCTTCGTCGACCAGATCCGCGACGAACTGCCGGACGGCATGCCGGGCTGGTCCGCCGCCGTCGGCCTCGTCGCGAAGCTGTCGCGGGCGTGCTGGGAAGAGACGGGGAAGTAGCGACCGCTCACTGTCCCGGCGGGTCGGAAACGGCCCGCATCCGCTCCCGGAATCCGGCCGTCTCGAACGGTACGGGCTCGCCGGATTGCTCGCCGGCAATCAGGGCGTCTTCGAGTGCCTTGGATGCTCGGCCCGCATCTCCTCGATGAACTCGTCCATGTCGAACGGTTCAGGCTCCCCCGAAACTTCGCCCGCATCGAGGGCGGCCTTCAACGCCCGGCGCTTGGCCTCCCGCGGGGCTGGCCGAAGAGGATCAGCGGGTTCGTCGAAGGTCGTCATCGTATTCGTTTCCGTACTATCCGATCGCGGGCGGCACCACCGTCGCGACGATCGACGCGTCCAGCGCTTCGTATTCGGCCAGCCCGATGGTCTCGTACAGCTCGGCCCGGGTCTGCATGCGGTTCAGCATGCCGCGGGTGCCGTCGTCCTGCGCGATTGCGGCGTAGAGTTCGGCCTGGGCGCGGTTGGCGACGCGGAGCGAGGAGACCGGCCAGATCACCATGCGATAGCCCATCGCCTCGAACTCGGCGCCCGTGAAGAACGGCGTGCGGCCGAACTCGGTCATGTTGGCGAGCAGCGGCACGCCCGGCAATGCTGCGGCGAAGGCGCGGAACATCTCGGCGCTGGTCATCGCCTCGGGAAAGATCGCGTCGGCCCCCGCTTCGAGATAGAGGCGGGCGCGGGCGACGGCGCCGTCCAGCCCTTCCGAGGCGGCGGCGTCGGTGCGGGCGATGACGTAGAGGTGGCGACGGGCCCGCACGGCGGCGGCGACCTTGGCCGCCATGTCGCGGGCGTCGGCCAGCTTCTTGTCGTTGAGGTGCCCGCACTTCTTGGGCAGCAGCTGGTCCTCGAGATGGACCGCGGCCGCGCCGGCATCCTCGAAGGCGCGGACCATGTTCATGACGTTGAGCGCCTCGCCATAGCCGGTGTCGCCGTCGACCAGCAACGGCAGGCCGGCGGCCCGCGCGATCTGGCGGATGAAGAACGCGACCTCCTCGATGGTGATGATGCCGAGGTCGGGCAGGCCCATCTGGGCGCTCATCGCCGCGCCAGAGAGGTAGAGGGCATCGAAGCCGGCGGCCCTGGCCTGCAGGGCCGCCATGCCGTTGTGCGCGCCGGGCAGGCGCAGGATGCCCGGCCGCTCCAGCAGGCCGCGGAAGCGGACGCCCGCCGGCTCGGCCGGCAGGTCGGCGGCGACGAGGTAGGGCATGGCGGCTGCCCCTATGCGACGACGACCGGCGTCACCGCCTGCATCATCCAGCGGGCCATGGCGGTGATGCGGGCATCCTCGTGCTGCTGGCCCATCAGCTGCACGCCGACCGGCATCCCGTCGACGCCCATCAGCGGCATCGTGAAGGCCGGCGCGAACAGCATCGAACTCGGTGCGTTGAAGACGAAGTCGCCGGTCGGCCGCGGCGCCAGCGGCTGGCCCGGCCGGTCGCCCGGCCACAGCGGGGCCGGCCCCGGACAGGACAGCATGATGCAGGCGTCGGCCAGCGGGGCCAGCGCCGCGTGACGCAGCTGCGCGGCCTCGCGCTCGACCAACAGGCGGCGATAATCCTCGAAATCCATCGCCTCGGCGCGGGCCAGGACCGCCTTGGCCCGCTCGCTGACCCGGTCCGGGTGCTCGTCGACGAGATTGCGGTGGGCCCAGTGGTTCTCCCACGCCGTGATGCTGCCGCAGAGCGAGCGGCCGTTGGCGATGGCGCCTTCCAGAGCCTCGATCCAGGCATGATCGGCGCGGCGCAGCAGCGTGACGCCGGCCGCCTCCAGTGCCGCCAGCATCCGGGCGAAGCCCTCGCGGGTCGCGTCGTCGATGTCGGGCCAGCCCTCCGTCTCCAGTACGATCAGGCGGCTGGGCTTCACCGCCTCCGGGGTCGTCGCGGGGCCGAAGAGGCCGCGCTTGCCCGGATCGCCTCCGGCCCAGCGCACGATCGCCATCGAGGTGACCCAGACATCCTCGACCGATCCGGCATGGATGCCGTGCGTGCTCATGCTGGTCGACTGGCGCTCGCCGCGATTGATGCCGCCCTGGGTCGGCTTCAGGGCGAAATTGCCGCAGAAGGCGGCCGGACGGACGATCGACCCGCCGACCTGGGAGCCGACGGCAGCCGGGATCATGCCGGCGCCCACGGCCGCCGCCGAGCCGGAGGAGGAGCCGCCCGGCGTGCGCGCGGGGTCGAACGGGTTGGTCGTCGCCGGCGGATGCGCGCCGCCCAGTTCGGCCGTCGTCGTCTTGCCCAGGACGACCGCGCCCGACCGCCGTAGGGCCGAGACCGCCGCATTGTCGCGCTTGGGGAAGTTCCCGCGATAGGCTTCGCAGCCCATCTCGGTCGGCATGTCCCTGGTTTCCAGCAGGTCCTTGATGCCGATCGGCAGGCCGTCGATCGGCGACAGCGGCCGTCCGGCCTTCCAGCGCGCCGCGCTCTCGTCCGCGGCCGCGCGGGCGCCCTCGGTGTTGATGGTGACGAAAGCCTTCACCACCGGTTCGCGCTCGGCGATGGCGGCGAGGCAGCGTTCGAGATAGGCGCGCGGGCTGTCGCCGCCGTCCCGGAAGGCGGGGGTGGCGTCGTGGAAGGTCGGCGCGCGGAAGGTCTGCGGGTCGTAGCGTCCGGCCATGGGGCGGCTCCTGGATGATCCGGAATCGGAAGGGCGACGAACCTCAGCCTAGCGCCTGATTGATGAGGCCGAACAGCCGGACATCGGTTCCCGGCACCGGCGGCGCGCCGCGGGCCATGGTGATCGCCGGGGCGATGGCGGGCAGGCCGGTCGCGACCAGCCAGGGCCCGAGTCCGGTCGGCTCGGGAATGTCGACGCGCAGGAAGCTGCCGTGATGCTGCCGCATCCAATGGGCGATGAGCGCCCTGGCCCCCTCGGCGTCCGGCGCCACGATCGGGCCGACGACGCGGCCGCGGCCGAAGGCGCGGCAGACCGCAAAGCCGACCGGCCGGCCGTCCTGTTCCAGGATCGCCGGCTCGGCGACGGCGAGCAGCGCGGTCAGGACGTGCGGTCGCTCCAGCCCCGTGGCCGCAGAATCCAGCGCCGTCATCGCCGGCAGGTCTGCCATGGTCGCCGGCCGGATGTGCCCGCCGGAGGGCAGGGGAGCGTCCGGCACGCGGAACCCGGCGCCCTGGTGCTGCTGGATGATGCCGGTCGTGCGGAAGTCGAGCTTCTCGTAGAGCGGCGCGCCGGCGTCCGTGGCATTGAGGATCGTCGTCCGCGGTCCGATCGCCTCGAGGAGACCCGTCATCAGCCGGCGGCCGATGCCGGCCCCCTGGCGGTCGGGTGCGACGATGACGAGGCCGAGGGTGGCGAAGCCGGTGCCGAATGGCCAGTAGAGGCCGGTGCCGACCAGCTTGCCGTCCTCATCGACCGCAAAGCCCCGGCCGAGACCGTGGACGAAGCGCCAGTCGTCGAGCCGGTGCGCCCAGCCGACCGCCTGCGACAGCCCGTGCGCCGCGGCGAGGTCGCCATCGGTCAACGCCCGCATCGCTCCAATTCCTGTCGCCCCTCCGGTCCCTGTCGCCACCCGGGCCTCCTGTCGCTATCGTCTGGCGGCGCGGCTTGTATACCCCGCGGCCCGCCGCCGCCATCGCATCCCAATCCTCGCGGGGGACGGGCGCCGCACGATGATCGAGTTCCGGCCGAAATTCATCACCTTCGACTGCTACGGCACGCTGACGCGCTTCCGCATGCCGGAGATGTCGCGCGAGCTGTTCGGCGACCGCATCCCGGCGGACGCGATGGACCGCTTCATCCGCGATTTCGCCGCCTACCGGTTCGACGAGGTTCTGGGCGACTGGAAGCCCTATGCCGACGTGCTGATGAACGCGGTCGAGCGCAGCTGCCGCCTGTGGGGCATCCCCTTCCGGCCGGAGGACGGCCGCCGCATCTACGAGGCGGTGCCGACATGGGGGCCGCACGCCGACGTGGCCGAGGGGCTGTCCCGGCTGGCCAGCCGCTATCCGCTGGTCGTGCTGTCCAACGCGTCGGACGACCAGATCCAGTCGAACGTCGACAAGCTGGGTGCCCCGTTCCACCGCGTCTACACCGCCCAGCAGGCCCAGGCCTACAAGCCGCGGCTGCGGGCCTTCGAATACATGCTGGACCAGCTCGGCTGCGGGCCGGGAGACATCCTCCACGTCTCCTCCAGCCTGCGCTACGACCTGATGTCGGCCAACGACCTGCGGATCACCAACAAGGTCTTCGTCGACCGCGGGCACGATCCCGCCTGCCCGGCCTACGACTACCACCCGGTCACCAACATCGGCGGCGTCGCCGACCTGCTGGGCCTCTAGATGAAGCTGGAGCCCTACTGGCTGGCGACCGCGCCGCCCTTCACGGCGGCGGCGCCGGGGCCGGTCGGCGGCCGGGCCGATGTCGCGATCATCGGTGGCGGCTTCACGGGCCTGTCGGCCGCGCTCGCCTTCGCCAAGGCGGGGGCGGACGTCGTCGTGCTGGAGGGCGGGCGCATCGCCGGCGAGGCGTCGGGCCGCAACGGCGGCCACTGCAACAATGGCCTCGCCCACGACTTCGCCGGCGCGTCGGCGACGCTGGGGGCGGAGCCTGCGCTCGCGCTCTACCGCGCCTTCGACGCCGCCGTCGACACGGTCGAGGCGATCGTGGCCGAGGAGGGCATCGCCTGCGACTTTCGCCGTTCCGGCAAGATCAAGCTCGCGGCCAAGCCCGAGCATTTCGCCAAGCTGGAGAAGAGCCACGCCGCCCTGGCGCGGGAGGCGGACCCGCAGGCGCGGCTGCTGTCGCGCGCCGATCTCACCGCCGAGATCGGTTCCGACGCCTTCCACGGCGCGATCCTCCACCCGAAGAGCGCGATGCTGCATGTCGGCCGCTTCGCCGTCGGCCTCGCCGAGGCGGCGGCCCGCAACGGCGCGCGCATCCACGAGGATGCGCTGGTGACGGCGATGGCCCGGCAGGGCGGCGGCTGGCGGCTGGAGACGCGGCGCGGCACGGTCGAGGCGGGGCAGGTGCTGGTCGCGACGGGGGCGTCCCTGAAGGGGCCGCTCGGCTGGTTCCGCCGCCGCATCGTGCCGGTCGGCAGCTTCATCGTCGCGACCGAGCCGCTGCCGCGCGCGCTCGCCGACCGGATCATGCCGGGCCGCCGCACCGCGACGACGACGCGGATCATCGGCAATTATTTCCGCATGGCGCCCGACGACCGCCTGATCTTCGGCGGCCGGGCGCGCTTTGCCATGTCGAGCCCGCAGTCCGACCAGCGCAGCGGCCGCATCCTGGAGGCGGGGATGCGTGCGATCTTCCCCGAGCTGGCGAAGACCCGCATCGACTATTGCTGGGGCGGTCTCGTCGACATGACGGCTGACCGGTTCCCGCGCGCCGGCGAGCGCGACGGCCTCCACTACGCCATGGGCTACAGCGGCCACGGGGTCCAGATGTCGGTCCATATGGGCCGGATGATGGCGCGCGTCATGGGTGGCGATGCGTCGGCCAACCCGCTGCGCGGCCTCGACTGGCCGGCGATCCGCGGCCATTACGGTCGCCCGTGGTTCCTGCCCCTGGTCGGCCTCTGGTACCGGCTGCAGGACCGGTTGCATTGAGCGCGGTGCCGCGACCATGCCGGTGCCCTTGATCGCCTGGGGTGCCGCTGCGGCGGCGGCGGCGCTCGCCGGCGGCGCCTGGGCGTGGCTGTTCGGGCGTGGGGCAGGGGAGGTGCCGGACGCCTGCCGCGCCCGCGTCCGCATCTGGGTCGCGGGCCCGACGGGCGCCGGCAAGACCAGCCTCGTGGCGGCGGCGCTCGGCCGTGCCGTCCCGGACGTCTCGCCGGCCACGGCAGCGCTCGCCTGGCAGTGGCGGGACGAGCTGCCGCTCGCACTCGCCGACACCGTCGGCCTGGAGCTGGCGCGTGGCGCGAGGCAGGTGGAGGGCGTGCGCCGCCTGTTGCGCCGGATGCCGGCGAGCGCGCTGCCGCACGCGGCATGGCTCTGCGTGCGCGCCGATGCGCACCGTGTCTTCTCGGGCGAGGGCGGCAGCGAGGCCGCCCTGGCGGCGGCGCTGCGGGCGGCGCGCGTCCCGGCGATCGGCGTGCTGACCCAGGCCGAGCCGGGCGAGGAGGCGGCGATGGCGGATGCCTTCCGTCGCGCCGTTCCGGACCTGGCGGCGGTCGTTCCGCTGTGCGTTCGCCCGCGCATCGCGGCGGACGGCTCGGTGCTCGTGGAGCGGCACGGCCTCGACAGGCTGCGGGCGGCGACGATCCGGGCGGTCTCGCCCGTCGTGGCCGAGCGGCTGGAGCGCGAGTGGCCGCCCTACGGCTGGTGACGCGCCTCAGCCGCCCTTGAGCCATGCCCGGAGACCGGTGCCCGCAACGAGGTCGATCGCGGTCGCGATCGGATAGAGGGCGGCTTCCAGCGGCCCGAGATGGGCGGTGCGGTCGAGCAACTCGCCGTAGACGACGACCCAGCGGAACATCCAGAACATGAGGCCGGTCGGCGCCACGGCCAGCAGCCCGGCCCGGAGCGCATGGCGGACGATGCGCGGCTCCAGCCGTTCCGCCAGCTGCCAGGCGATGCGGTCGGTCGGCGTCGCCGCGCCCCATTGCAGCAGCGCCACCGCATTGCGGGCCAGCGTGCCCTTGCGCTCGGCCCAGCCCGTCAGTTCGCCCTCGATCTCGTGCAGCATGCGCGAGATCGTCCGGAACAGCAGCAGGCGCACCGCCTGCCGCGGGCCGACCCGGAGGCGTACCAGCAGCGGCACCGCGCGGACCGCCGGCCATGCCGACCAGAAGAGGTGGGTGAAGAAGGCGAGGATGATGGCGCAGGCCGGCACCACGCCCCATTCCTCCGACGGCAGCAGCGGCACCGCCAGCAGCACGCCGTAGAGGCCGGCGGCGGCCGCCATCGCCACCATCGCCTCGTGCCCCGCCCAGCGCAGCATCCGCTCGGACACCAGCGCGTTGGCGATGTCGGCGATCGGCTCCTCCAGCGAGTCCTGCAGGAGGGTGAGGATGCGGGCGGCGAGGCTGGTGGTCATGGTGGGGCGGGGCCATGTCTAGCACGGGATGCCAACGGGAAGGCGCGGGGCATGGTTGCGACGCTGAAGGCCGACATCGACCGGGCGACCGGCGCAGGCGATCTGACCGGCCTCTTTGCCTTCTCGACCGACGTCGACCTGCGGCCGCTCGCCGACCTGCTGCGCCGCGCCGTTCCGGATACGCTGGCGGGCGATCCGCGCGTGGCGGCGGCGCCGTCGCGGCCCAGCCGCTGGCCGGACCGGCTGGCCGACGCGGTCGACCAGCTGGCGCGGCGGGCGCTGCGCGGCCGGCTCGGCTGGGGCGATTCGGACTATGCGGCGGCCCTGCGCGACACGGCCCGGCGGATCGGGGTCGCAACCGCCGAGGATGCCGGGATGCTGGCCGTCGAACAGGCGATCCTGGCCCATTTCGGGTTCGGTGCGGACGGGCCGCCGGTGACGCCGCCGGCCGCGCTGGCGGCGGCCGGCGATCTCGCGCTCGCGGTCTTCCACATCGCCGCCCTGCGGGCACGGAGCCGGCGCCGCCTGCGATTTGACGTCTTCGCCGTCGCCCCGGACGAGACGGCGCCGGCGGCCGACCCGGCGGTCGACGTGATCGCCGGGCAGGTCCGCGGCCACCGCTTCGCCGGCTGGGACGGGCTCATCGATCGCCTGGCCGGCCGCAGCGAGCGTCTCGCCTTCGCGCGGATGGCGCCCTGCAACGTCCTGGTCTGCGGCAAGTCCGGCGCCGGCAAGAGCACGCTGGTGAATGCCGTCTTCGGCCGCGATCTCGCCGCCACCGGCATCGGCGAGCCGGTCACCGACCAGGCGCAATGGTACGGCGAGCCGGGCTTTCCGGTCCGCCTGCTCGACACGCGCGGGCTGGAAGCCGGCGACTATGCCGGCAGCCGCGCCGCGCTGGAGGCGGCGATCGTCGCGGCCCGGCGCGAGGCGGCGACCGACCGGCAGCTCCACCTCGCCTGGCTCTGCATCGACAATGGCGCGGGCCGCATCGAGGAGTCCGACCGCGCGTTGGCGCAGCTGCTGGCGGATCAGGGCGTGCCGACCATCCTCGTCCTGACCAAGGGCTGGGAAGATCGCGGCATGGAGGCGCTGGCGAAGGAGCGCCTGCCCGAGCTGCCCGTCGTCCGGGTCGTGGCCGCGCCGCGCCGCTTCGCCTCGGGCACGACGGTGCCCGCCTCCGGCCTCGCGTGCCTCGTCGAGGAGAGCGAGCGGCGGGTGCCCGAGGGGCAGCGCGGCGCCTTCGCCGCCGCGCAGTCGGTGGCGATCGAGCCCAAGGTGCGGGCCGCGCGCCGGGTCATCGACGGTGCCACGGCATCGGCCGCGGCGCTGGCGGCGACGCCCATCCCCTTCGTCGGCTGGGCGGCGCTGGCGCCGGTGATGATCGCTATGGTCGCCGGCATCTCCCGCGCGGTCGGGGTCGAGGTGCGCGACGACCGCCTCGGCGGCCTCGCCCTCTCGGTCGCGGGCGCGCTCGCCACGGGCCTCGGCGTGCGCTCGGCCGCGGCCTTCGCCGGCAACCTCGCCAAGCTCGTTCCCGGTGTCGGCTCGGTGCTGGGCGGCGCCATCACGGCCGCGGTCGCCGGGACCATGACCAAGACCGCGGGCGAGGCCTATCTCGACTATCTCGTCGGCCATATCCGCCGCCACGGGCAATGGCCGACGGCGGACGAGATCGTCGAGTTCCTGCGGGCGCGCTGGCTGCCGTTCTGATACCAAGTCCGAAAAGCGATGACTCATGGCGCCGGCCGGCGACCGTGCGTCCCTCGACTTCGCTCGGGATGAGCCACCTTATTGACATGATTAAGAAATTATCCTCATCCCGAGCGAAGTCGAGGGACGCAACGGTATCAATGACGGGTCGTTCCCCATCCACCGGACTTGGTATGAGCCGGGGCTAGCCCTGCGCCGCCGCGTGCGTCGCGAGGATGCGCTCCAGGCTGCGAAGCACCGGCTTCTCGATGAGCTTGCCCTCGAAGACCAGCAGGCCGGAATTGTTCCCGGCCCATGCCGCCAGCACCCGGCGGGCATAGTCCACCGCCGCAGCGTCGGGGGCGAAGATGGTGTTGAGGTCCGGGATCTGGCGGGGATGGATGGCACCCTTGCCGGAGAAGCCGAGTTCGGCCGAGAGGCGGGCCTCCACCAGCATGCCCTCGCGGTCCTCGAGGTCGAGCCAGGGGACGTCGATGGCGTCGACCCCGGCGGCGGCGGCGGCATGGACGACGCGCGAGCGGGCATATTGCAGGGCGCCCCAGGTCGGTTTGCAGCGCAGGTCGGCGGCCATGTCGACGCCGCCGAAGAACAGCGCCTCGATGCGCGGGCTGGCCTGGCCGATGGCGTAGGCCGCCTCCAGCGCCTGGTTGGTTTCGATGATGACGTGGAGGCGGGCGGGCAGTTTGTACTCGTCGAGGAGGTCGGAGAGGTTGCGCACCTCCTCCGGCCCCTTGACCTTGGGCAGCATGACGGCGGCGACGGGATCGGGCGCGGCGACCAGCGCCTCGACGTCGCGCATCCCGTCCAGCGTGCGCAGGCAGTTGAGGCGGATGATCCGCTCCACCCGGGCCGGGCCCTCCGCCCCCGGCAGCCGGGCGAAGGCCAGGCGTCGCGCTTCAGCCTTGTCCTGCGGCGCGATTGCGTCCTCGAGGTCGACGCAGACGATGTCGGTGCCGCAGGCGAGCGCCTTGGGGAACATGTCCGGCCGGTTGCCGGGCGCGAAGATGAAGCTGCGGCGGGCGCGGATCGGCGGCGCTGGGGCGGTGTCGTCGGTCAAGCTGGTCCTCCTTGATCCTGGGGCTATGCCGCGGCGAGCCGGGGCGGTCGGCGCGTCAGCAGCCAGACGCCGATCGAGACGTTGACGAGGTTCCAGGCGAGACCGTTGACGAAGGCCGCCTGGTAAGAGCCGGTCAGGTCGAAGATGACGCCCGACATCCAGCCGCCGATCGCCATGCCGACGATGGTCGCCATCAGGACGACGCCGACGCGGGTGCCGGCCTCGGCCGCGGGCATGTATTCGCGCACGATGATGGCATAGCTCGGCACGATGCCGCCCTGCGCCAGCCCGAAGAGGGCCGACACGACGTAGAGCGAGGTCAGCCCGTCGAACGGCAGGTAGAAGAACAGCGTCAGCCCCTGCAGCGCCGAGCCGAGCAGCAGGGTGCGCACGCCGCCGATGCGGTCCGAGATCCAGCCCGACGCGAGGCGGCTGACGATGCCGAAGCCCAGCATCAGCGACAGCATTTCCGCCCCGCGGGCGACGCCGTAGCCGAGGTCGCCGCAATAGGCGACGATGTGCACCTGGGGCATCGACATGGCGATGCAGCAGGCGATGCCGGCGAAGGCGAGCAGCAGCTGCAGCCGGTTCGGCGAGAGGCCGACCGGCCGGGGCACGCGGGCCGTGCCGGCACCCGCGGCGAGCCGCTGCGGTGGCGGCCGGCGGCGCAGGAAGAACGCCAGCGGCAGCATCAGGACGACGCAGGTGATGCCGACCACGATGTGGGCGAAGCGCCAGCCATGGTCGGTCACGAGGGCCTGGATGACCGACGGCCAGATGGTGCCGGCGAGGTAGTTGCCGCTGGCGCAGATGCCGACCGCGATGCCGCGGCGGCGGTTGAACCAGTGGGAGATGTCGGCGATCAGCGGCCCGAAGACGGCCGAGCTGCCGAGCAGGCCGATGAAGACGCCGTGGAGGAGCGCGAACTGCCACAGGCTGGCGGCGAAGGCCGAGCCGACATAGCCGATGCAGATGGCGACGGCGCCGAGGGCGACCGGCGCGACGATGCCGAAGCGGTCGCTGAGCCGGCCCATCAGCACGCCGCCCGCGGCAAAGCCGATCATGGCCGCGGTGTAGGGAATGGAGGCGGTGCCGCGGTCGACGCCGAACTCGGCCTGCACCGCCGGCAGCACGACCACGACCGACCAGAAGCCGACGCCGCCGACCGCGCCCAGCAGCAGCGATACGCCGAGCCGGGCCCAGGCGTAGGGGGATTCCGCGCCGCCCGGGGCCGGGCGGGTCAATTCGGTCGCCATCGTTTCCTCCCCCCGGCGCTTGGCTGGCCGGGGTCGTTGATTCTTCTAGGCCGGGGCGAGCCCGGCGTCGGCGTCGAGCGGATAGATCGGGCGGCGCAGGCGCTGGAAGCGGAAGAGCGAATAGTCCGAGCTGGCGACCCCGACGCCGTCGCATTCGACGACGGCGCGCGCGATCGGCACGAAGGTCGGCTTGTACTGGATGCGCGACTTGAGGACGAGATAGCGCTTCTCGGCCGGCTCGATGCCGAGCGAGCGGAAGACGCCGAGGTCGTAGGGCTCGATGCGCCGGCTGGTGACGATGACCTGCACCCCGTCGTCGGCGTCGAAACGGACCGATGGCCCCATGTTGACCGCGGTGCCGGTGAAGACCGGCCCGGTCACCGTCAGCATGCCGTCGCTGACCGCCCCGACCCGGCCCGTCAGGGTCAGCGGCTGCGACTGCTCGGTCAGGGTGGGGGAGGCCATCTTGCCGCCGATGGCGACGGTGGCGCGGGCGCCGACGCCGGCCGCCATCAGCTCCGCCACCGCCTCCGGGTCGCATACGGGGGCGACGGCGAGGTCCGTCAGGCCCTGGCAGATCGCCTCGGCGACGACGCTCATCGCATCCAGCGTGCCGCCGGAGTTGCAGTTGTCGGCATGGTCGATCAGCAGCACCGGCCCGGGCGCGCCCGGGCCCTCGGCCAGCCGCCGTGCCTCGGCCACCTGCTCGGCGAGCGGGCGCGGATGATGGACGAGGCCTTCGCGCGCGGCCCAGGCGGCCGCCAGCAGCCGGTCGCGCACGGCCCGTGCCCGGGCCGCGTCGCCGTCTGCGACCACCAGCACGGACAGGCCGGCCTCGCGCGTGTCGGCCAGCGGGAAGCCCGCGAACATGGTGACCGCGAGGATGCCGGGTTCCTGCTCGGCCGCGGCCGCCAGCGCCATCAGGCTGCGCATCGGCTCGTCGTTGGTGTCCTGCTTCAGCGTGTGCGGCAGCATCGGGGCGTTGCCCCATGCCATGACCGGGCGGATGCGGCCGGCCAGCGCGTCCAGCAGCAGGCGGCCGGCGCGCTCGCCCGTCTCGTACATGTCGAGATGGGGATAGGTGCGGTAGCCGACGGCGACGGTCGCGTTCCCGACCATGTCGGCGGTGAGGTTGGTGTGGAAGTCGAGCGCGAGCGCGATCGGCAGGTCGGGGGCGACGGCGCGGATGCGCCGCAGCAGCGCGCCTTCGCCGTCGTCGGCCTGCTCGGCGATCATCGCCCCGTGGAGGTCGAGCATGGCGGCGTCGCAGCCCTCGCGGACGGCTTCGAGGATGGCCTCGCAGATCGTGTCGTAGGCGTGGGCGTCGACCGGCGCGCTCGGGCTGCAGCGCGCGGCGACCGGCGTCACCACGGTCGCGCCGGCGGCCTCGGCGAGGCGGATGAAGGCCGCCATCGGCATGCCCGTCTTCTCGTAGGCGGCGCGGGCGGCCTCGCCGTAGTAGGGGCCGGTGCCGATGCCGAAGCGGTCGATCGTGGTGGGGACGGGCGAGAAGCTGTTGGTCTCGTGGCTGAAGGCCGCGACGAGGATCTTCATGGGGCAGGCGCTCTCGGAGGGCGGCGGCAGGAAGGATCAGTATAGCGGTTCGGTGTAGAGCATCCGACCGTCCAGCAGCAGCCGCTTGATCGCGGCGTCGCCCGAGCGTGTCACCGCGGCCACGATCTCGAGCCGGCTCTTCTCCGTCGTCTCGATCGTCCGGCCCTCGCCCTCGGGCACGAAATAGGCCTCGATGCCGTACTCGACGCCGACGACGGGGCAGTCGCCGGCGCAGGATGCGCGGTCGTCGGCCCGGCGGGGTGTCGTCGAGACGTAGGCGACGCGGCCGCGGATGACGACACCGTCCGGCGCGGACGGTCGCTCGCGGAGCGCGGCCACGGCGCGCGCCCGGCCGTCCTGGTCCGGCTGCAGCACGACGTGGACCGGCTCGCCCCGGCGGAACTGCTTGTCGCCGGCGATGCGGTCGAGCCGCAGCTCGCCGATGGCGTAGGTCAGGACGACATAGTCGCCGCGGAAGAGGTCGCGCGGATCGACCGGAACGATGGCGAGCCGCACCTCGGCGCCATCGCGGAGGATGAGGGCGCGGTGGCCGATCATCGCGGCCAGCAGGCCGGCGAGCACGAGGAAGGCGAGCGCGTAGCGCAGCCCGCGCGGCAGGCGCTGGGCGAGGCGGTCGAGCGACAGGGCTTCGGCCAGTCGGCGGTTCACGGGCGGGCCTCCGCGGCGGTCGCGGCGACGAGGCGCCGCGCACCCCAGCCGAGCAGCAGCAGGACGATGCCGGCCGCGAGGAAGAAGATCGACTGGTCGAGCAGCGTCCCGACGGTGCGGTACATGAGCCAGAGGACGATGCCGCCGAAGGCGGTGTAGCCGGCGGCGGTCACCGGTCGGCTGGCGGCGAAGAGGCCGGCGCCGACGAGGCCGACGCTGCTCGCCAGCGCCAGGACCGCGGCGGCGAGGGCGGCCACCCCCGGGAGCCATCCCATCGCCGGGATGATGGCGAGGCCGGGCAGCAGGGCCGCGGCCAGCAGCGCGGCGCCGCGCCGGTCGCCCGCCAGCGGGATCTGCGCCAGCGGCAGGACGGCGCCGGCGGCGAGTGCGACCCAGGCGACTCCGGCCAACCCCTGGCGCTGCACCCCGTCCGCCTCGAAGGCCGCGAACTGCAGCAGGCCGAGGAGGCCGGCAAAGAACCAGATCGACCAATGCGCGAGCGTCAGCCCGAAGGCGGGCGACAGCAGGCGCAGCGCGAAGCCGGCGGCGGCGACCGCCGCGGCGAGCCCGGCCGCCATCGCCGCACGCGACCATTCCCCGTCGCCGCCGACCGACGGCAGCGGCACCGTCATCAGCCAAGTGCCGAGATGGCCGGCCAGCAGCAGCACGACCGCGTGGCGCGACAGCGCGCCCGGCCGCGAGGCCGCCAGCCAGGCGACGATGGCAAACGCGATCCAGAAGGCGGGGTGGCTGGCCGTGTCGGTCTCGACGAGGCGGCCGAAGGTCCAGACGCCGAGGGCGGCGCAGGCGACCACGAGCGCGCCGCGCGACCGGCAGAGGAAGGCCATCGCCATGGCGCCCATCGCGACATGGAGGCCGCCGCCCGGCCAGTCGGCCGGCAGGTGGTACATCTGCCCGATCAGCGCGACGCCGCCCGCGAAGACGAGCGTCGCCAGCATGGCGGCCGCGTCGGCCCCGAAGCGCAGGCCGGCCCGGGCCATCGCCCAGGCGCCGCCGACGCTGCCGGCCAGCAGCAGATAGACGAGGGCGACCTTGCCGATGCGCGGCACGCCGTCCCAGTTCGCGGCGACGAAGGCGAAGACGCTGGCGGCGATCAACAGCGCGCCGAGCGAGCCGAGCACGCCCGGCAGGCTGCGCCGGCCGGTGCCGGCCTCGACATGGCGCCGAATCTCGGCGGCGCCCGCCTCGCTCACCCAGCCATGCGCCGCCCAGGTCTCCAGGTCGGCGTCGAGGCGGCGGAAATAATATCGGTCGAACATCGCTGGGGGTCGGAGCCTCGCCGGCTGGGCGGCCCCGATGATAGGGCCGCGGACCCCGCTCTGTCGCCGGTCTCGGCTCGCCGGTTCAGTTGTGGGAGCGGACCGATTCCGAAACGAACGCCGAGTCGATCGAGGCCCATCGCTCAGCCTTCGACGAGTCTCGCCAAGGCCGGTCATCGGGGCTCGGCGCGGCCTCGCACCCGGATCTCGACGAGGCATGATCTATGATAGAAAATCACTGAATAAACGCGATATATGAATGCAATTACATTGGTAGCTTATGCACTCCATAATCGAATATAAAGAAAATTGAGATCCCTATAAATTTAACTTTCCGACGCGTCGGCCCGCCGCTCATTCTGCCCTGGTTCAAGGCCAGGGGGGCGGGGATGAGCAGCACGATCCATGTCGATGACGATGCGGCAACGGGCGGTGACGGGTCGAGCGGCCAACCCTTCCAGACGATCGCGGAAGCCGTGGCGGCGGCCGCCGACGGAGACACGATCTCCATCGAAGCCGGCTCTTATCTGGCCTCTGGGCTCGAACTCGCGAAGAACCTGACGATTGTCGGCGCCAACGCCGGCTTGGACGGCAGCGATACGACCCGCGGCGAGGAAACCCGGATCGATGTCCAGGGGTTCGGCTTCCAGGTCAATGGCGACCGGACGCTCGTGTTCGACGGCGTCCAGTTCGACCGCGCCAGCGGGCAGGCGTTCTACATCTCGGGCGACAGCATGGCCGGGTCCGAGATCACGATCGGCAATTCGGTGTTCTCGGGCCAAGTCGCCGGCTCGTTCTCCAACCTGCAATCCCTCACGTTCGAGCACAACTTCGCCGACATCACCATCCCGAGCCCCAACCCAGCCTATCCGCAGCGGCTGGTCGCAGTGATCGGCAGCGGCACGACCGTCTCGATCACCGACAACGACCTGTCGCAGGGCGGCGGCAATCCGATTCTCGCGCACGGCGTCTCGGGAGAGATCAGCGGCAACCAGATCCAGTCGGATCTCTTCGGCCTCTCGGTCGTGTATGCGTCGGGGAACCTCACGGTCGAGGACAACACCTTCTCCGGCATCGACGGCGCGGGGTACGGGGCGAAGTTCGAGACCCCCGCCTACTCGGGCCCCATCAGCTTCTCGGGCAACCACTTCACGGGGCTCGACAGCGCCGTCCACGCAAACCTGACGGGCACTTACGCGGATACCATCAGCTTCTCGGATTCGACGTTCGAGTCCGTACGGCTCTTCGCCCAGAACATCGGGGCCGGGATCGTCTATTTCGGCTCCAGCACGGTCGACGGCGACGATGTCGACATCATCCTTGTCGGCTCCCCGACCGCGGAGACCATCACGGGTGCCTCGGCGAGCGACCGGCTCTTCGGCGGCAACGGTGGCGACTGGCTGGACGGCGGCGGGGGCGACGACCATGTCTGGGGCGGCGCCGATGCGGACAGCCTGTCCGGCGGCACCGGCGCTGACATCTTTGCCGGCTCGGCCGAAGAGCTGTCCGAGGATCGCCTCACCGACTTTCTCGACGGAGACGACAGCATCTTCGTCGCCGGGGGTGACGAGGCACTCGTCGCCGCGCTCCGCTTCGCCGATGTCGCTGCCGGCAGCGACACGGTTGCCCTGTCGGCGGACAGCCCCGCGCTGGCGGTGACGGTCGAATCGGCGATCGGAGCCGAACTGGCTGCCCGCAGCGGCGACATCGGCGGCGTCGAAGGCGTATTCATCTTCGAGAAGCCGGACCCGACCGGACTGTATGTCGACGACGACGCGGCAGCCGGCGGCGACGGATCGCTGGCGACGCCGTTTCAGACGATCGGCGAGGCGGTCGCGGCGGCGTTCGATGGCGACACCGTGTTCGTCTTGTCCGGCTCCTATGCCGAATCGGTCGAGATCGACCGGGACCTGAACATCCTGGGGGTGAACGCCGGGCTGTCCGGCTCCGACACCACGCGCGCCGCGGAATCGATCATCGAGGTCGACGCGTCGAACGGTTTCACCGTCGCCGACTCCGTCCAGGTGCAGTTCGATGGCCTCTATTTCTCGGCGGACGGGGCCGGGGCTGCCTTCCTCGACGCCGAAGGGGCCAAGGGCTCGTCGATCACCATCGTCAACAGCGTCTTCGACGGCGCGATGGCGGGCGTGGCGGACGAGCTTGGCACCTTCTATTTCATGTACAACTCGGTGACGGCGACGACGGCGGCTGACGGTCCGTTCCTCGACCTGACCGGAGATGCCTCCGGCGATCCCCTGTCGATCATCGTCACCGGCAACGTCGTCGATATAGCCGGTGGCGCGTTCGCCCTCGACCATGTCGACGGTTCCGTGACCGGCAACCTGATCGGCGCCGATACCGCGATCGCGCTCGCCGGCGAACTGGGCGGCATCGATCTGTCGGCGAACACGCTGGCGGCAGCGACGGAGGGCGAAGGTGTCGGCATCCGGCTCGACGCGGTCGAGTTCGGAGCGCCCGTCACCATCCAGGGCGGCAGCTTCGAGGATTTCCTGGCGGGCATCGTCGTGGCGAACGCGCCCGACACGCCGTCCGACTTCGACGTCTCGGACCTGTCGTTCACCGCGGTCGGCACGGCCCTGGTGAACGACGGCGTCGGCCTCGTCGCGATGGATTCGGTCACGGTGTCCGGCACCGCGATCGACGTGCTTGCAGTCAGCGGTTCCGACGCCCACTCGGTCGCCGGAGGTGCCGGCGCCGACTGGCTCCTCGGGCAGGGCGGCGCCGACACCATCGCCGGCGACGGCGGCAGCGATACGGTCGACGGCGGCGACGGCGCAGACGATCTTCAGGCAGGCGACGGGTTCGACCGGTTTTCGGGCGGCGCCGGATCCGATCTGCTGATCGGAACGGCGGAACAGCTCGGCGGCGATACGCTCGGCGACTTCGATCGCTCCGACCGTGGGGTCTTCGTGGTCGGCGCGGGAGACGATCTGATCGAGCTGGCCGATGGGATCGCCGTCCCGACCGCCGGCACCGGCATCGATCTGGGATCGGGCTCGCTGGTCCTGCTCGCGACCATGGCAGGGGTGCTGGACGCCGCGGCCGACACGATCGGCGGCGAGCCCGGCGTCCGGCTGACGCTGATCGACGCTCCCGTGCCGCCTCCTCCGCCACCACCACCGCCCGCGCCGCCTCCCCCGCGCCGCCACCGCCCGCCGCGCCCCCGCATAGCTGCGCCGCCACCGCCTCCGCCAGTTCCGGACGACGGCTTCGGTGGGATCGGCACCATCCGGCGCAGCTATGCCTTCTCGGACGACTGGATCGAGGCCGGCGACTATCCCGACTCGATTCTCGGCGGTGCCGGTTCCGACACGATCTTCGGCCGCGACGGCGGCGACCGGCTGTTCGGCGATACCGGGGACGACCTGCTGAACGGCAATCGCGGCGACGACACGCTCGATGGCGGGACCGGGCGCGACTGGCTTCTCGGCGGCCAGGGGAACGATCGCCTGCTCGGATACCACGATGACGACTGGATGAACGGGAACCTCAGTTCGGACACGTTGTTCGGCGACCTCGGCAACGACACGCTTCACGGCGGGCAGCAGTCCGATCAGCTGAACGGCGGGGAGGGCGACGACCTCCTGTCCGGCGACCGCGGCGACGACACCCTGTCGGGAGGAGCGGGTGGCGACGTCTTCTCGTTCGAGGAGGACAGCGGCGACGATCGCCTGGTCGACTTCGATCCGGCGCTCGACCGCATCCGCGTCGCGACGGGCGGCGACGGCATCCTCAACGGCGTCGCGATCGGTTCGGCCGCGGACTTGCTGGCACGGATCGTCGAGACGGCCGAGGGGGCGCTGATCGATCTGGGAAGCGGCCAGACGATCCTGCTTGTGGGGTTGACCCGCTCCCAGCTGTCCGAGGAGGACTTCCTGGTAACCTGAAGGCCCAGCCCTTCCGCCGGCCGCCGCCGGAGTCCGCTCCGGCGGCGCGCCCGCATGCCCTCGTCGCGCCGCACGATCGAACGGCGTCCGGCGGGCCGTTCGGCCTTGCCGGCGCGGCCCTCGCCGTGCCGTACTCGGCCGCCGCAGAACGACCGGGGAGGGAACGACAATGACGACTCAGTATGGCCGCATCTTCGCGCCGCGCCCGGACTGGCTGGCCCGGGCCGAGCCGGAAGAGATCCTGGAGCCCGAGCTGCCGATCGTCGATGCCCACCATCACCTCTGGCACAAGCCCGGCTATCCCTACTTCCTGCCCGACCTGCTGGCCGACTTCGAGACCGGCCACAACGTCGTCGCCAGCGTCTTCATCGAATGCCACGCGATGTACCGCGCGTCCGGGTCCGAGGCGATGCGGCCGGTCGGCGAGACGGAGTTCGTCAACGGCATCGCGGCGATGAGCGCCAGCGGCATCTATGGCCCGGCGCGGGTGGCGGCCGGCATCGTCGGCTATGCGGACCTGAGGCTGGGCGACGCCGTGGCGCCGGTGCTGGAGGCCCATGTCCGGGCGGGCGGCGGCCGCTTTCGCGGCATCCGGCAGCAGGCCGCGTGGGACGCCGATCCCGTCATCGGTCACGGCGCGCCGGGGCCGCACCTCCTCGCCCGGCCCGATTTCCGGCGCGGCCTCGCCCGGCTCACCGAGATGGGGCTGGCCTTCGATCTCTGGACCTTCTTCCCGCAGCATGCCGAGGCGATCGACCTCGTGCGCGCCATGCCGGAGACGAACTTCGTCTTCGGCCATTGCGGCGGGCCGCTCGGCTACGGCCCCTATGCCGGCCGGAGCGACGCCGTCTTCGCGCAATGGAAGGCCGGCATGGTCGAACTGGCGCGCTCTCCCAACGTGTCGGTCAAGCTCGGCGGGATGATGATGCGGCTGGCCGCCTTCGACTACGGCGCCGCCGCCCGCCCGCCGACCTCGGCCGAGCTGGCGCGGCTGTGGGCGCCCTGGATCGAGACCTGTATCGAACTCTTCGGCGCCGAGCGCTGCCTCTTCGAGAGCAATTTCCCGGTCGAGAAGATGGGTATCGGCTATGCCGCCCTGTGGAACGCCTTCAAGCGGATCGCCGCCGGCGCGTCGGCCGACGAGAAGCGCGCGCTCTTCTCCGGCACGGCCGGGCGGGTCTACAAGCTGTCGTTGGACTGAGAGTGGAGGGGGCGCCCTTCGATGCAGGGCTATGTCTTCGTTTTCCTCGGCGCAGGCCTGGGTGGCGCGATGCGGCACGGGGTCAACCAGGCCGCCCTGCGCCTCGCGGGACCGAACTTCCCCTTCGGCACCTTCGCGGTCAACGTCGCCGGATCGCTGGTCATGGGGCTGCTGGTCGGCTGGTTCGCGCACAAGGCCGACCCGGGGCAGGGCTGGCGGCTCTTCCTGACGACCGGCATTCTCGGCGGCTTCACGACCTTCTCGGCCTTCTCGCTCGACGCGGCCCTGCTCTACGAGCGCGGCGACCTCGCCACGGCCGTGGCCTATGTCGCGGGCTCGGTCGCGCTCTCCCTGCTGGCCGTGTTCGCCGGCCTGTGGCTGGTCCGCCTCGCCGCATAGGCCGGGCTGCGCTCCTGGCCGCGGCCGTAGCCCTGGCGGGTGCGGTCCTGGCGGGGGCCGCCCAGGCCGAGGACGCGCCGGCCGGCAACGCCGACCTGCGCGGGATCGCGATCAAGGCGGTGACGTTCGAAGTACTGTCCAGCACGATCGAGGCGGGCATCTTCACCGCCTTCTACGGCGTCGGCTCCGTCAGCGTGCCGGCGGTCTTCGCGGTCAGCTTCATCACCTCGGGTGCGCTCTACGTCGCCCACGAGATGGCCTGGAACGCCGCGGCTGCCGCCGACAGCCGCCCGGCCGAACTCGGCATCGTCTCGGCGAAGTCGGCGACCTACCGGGTCTTCAGCACGCTGCGCAGCTTCGCGGTCGGCACCGCGCTGGGCGGCGGCCGGCTGGCCGGGTCGGCCGCCTATGCCGTGACCGTCGCGGTGGCCGACACGGCGCTCTATGCGGCGAACGAGTACGTCTTCTCCTGGCTGCGCCACCCGCCGCCCGCGGCCGCCATCGGCGCGGCGCCCTGAGCGCGCCCTCGGCCGCCCGGAACCGCGACGGCCCTGGTTGCGTTCGCATGCGAGTGCCCGCATCGCGGACGGAAAGAAGGAGTGCCGACATGACCCGGACCAAACGCGATCTCCTCGTGGCCGCCCTGGCGCTGGGGGCGGTGGTCGCGACGCCGATCGCCGCCGCGCAGGCCGACGACGATCCGACCCCGCAGGAGCGGACGCAGATCGAGGCGGCGCTCCGCCAGATGGGCTTCACGAGCTGGGACGATATCGAGCGGGAAGACGATGGCCGCGTCTGGGAGGTCGACGACGCGCGAGGGGCGGACGGGCACAAGTACGACCTCAAGCTCTCGGTCGGCGACCTTCGCGAGATCAGCCGGAAGCGCGACGACTGAGCGTTCCGTCGCTAGGGCCGACGTCGTGCTGCACTGCGATGGAATCGGCTTGACGGCGGACGCCGGAAGGGTCATTTGAGGCCCATCGCGATGCCCCGTCGGGGTGCCGTGATACCCCAGGAACAGGAACCCATGCCGACCGACCCATTCAGTCGATCGGGTGTTCCTTCTTCGGCCGTTCCGGGCACGCCGACCTTCTGATCGGCGCTTCCGTCGGACGGACCGCAAGAGCGGACGCCCGACAGGAGTATCCCGATGACCCTTTCGCTTTTCCGGAAGGCGGCCGTCTCGCGCCCGTCCCAGGTCCGCCGGACCTCCGATGTCGGCCTCGTGCTCGCCATCTGCATCGGCACCGCTTTCCTTCCCGTGATCGGCCTGTGCGCCGCGGCGCTGACCGAGGCCGTGCCGCTCGAATCGGCGTCGACGGCGCAGACCGCGCTGGCAGCCCCGGCCGCGCGGTGATCCGCTACTGGGAGCGCCGGGCCAATGGCCCGGCCCTTCTGCCGGCGGGGGTGGTTCCGGCCGCCGCCGATGTCGTCTGGATCGACCTGCAGAACCCGACGGGCGAGGAGGAACGCGCGGTCGAGTCGCTCCTCGGCCTGCAGGTGCCGACCCGGCAGGAGATGTCGGAGATCGAGGAATCCGCGCGCCTCTATCGCGAGGGTGGGGCCCTGGTCATGACCGCCGCGGTGGTGACGGGCGTCGCGGAGAAGCGGCCGGTCAGGGCCGACATCACCTTCCTGCTGACGGCCGACCATCTGGTGACCGTCCGCTATTCCGATCCGCTGCCGTTCCGCACCTTCGCGGGCCGGCTGGCCAAGCATCCCGAAGACAACCGCACGGCGCCGGCCATCCTGCTGTCGCTGCTGGAGAGCCTCGTCGAGCGCATCGCCGACGTGCTCGAGATCGTCGCGAGCGACCTGCACGGCTGCTCGACCGCCATCTTCTACGACGACGACGAGGCACGCGCCGACGGCGAGCGGCCGGACCTGCGCGCCCTCATCCGCCAGCTCGGCCGGCGCAACCGGCTGCTGGCGATCCTGCGCGAGAGCCTGCTCAGCCTCGGCCGCATCCTGCCGTTCCTGCGCCAGGGCGCCGACGGCTGGCTGAAGGGCGGCCTCTCTGCCCGGATCAAGGCGATCGCGCGCGACCTCAACTCGCTGGGCGCCTTCGAGAGCCAGCTGGAGCAGGAGATCGGCTTCCTGCACGAGGCGACGCTGGGCCTGATCAACCTCGAGCAGAACGCCATCATCAAGGTGTTCTCGGTGGCGGCGGTGCTGTTCCTGCCGCCGACCCTGGTCGGCACGATCTACGGCATGAACTTCCAGGCCATGCCGGAGCTGAACTGGAAGTTCGGCTATCCCTTCGCGCTCGGGACGATGGTGGTATCGGCCATCGTTCCCTATTGGTGGTTCAAGCGCCGCGGCTGGCTCTAGCGCCGCTTCTCCCGCCGCAGGCGCGGCGATATGGTCCCTCCGTCGGCGCACCGAGTCCCGTGCCGAATGGGAGCCGACACATGGATATCGCTGCCGAGCGTGCCGACGACACCCTGACCCTGAAGCTGGCCGGCCGGCTCGACATCGCGACGGCGCCGGCGCTGGGCCGCGAACTGGATCGCGGGGCGGTGCGCCATCTCGTGCTCGACTTCGACGCCTGCGACTACGTCTCCAGCGCCGGCCTGCGCGAGCTGCTGCGGGCGCAGAAGCGCCAGACCGGCGCGGGCGGCACGATGCTCCTGACCAATGTCGGACGCGAGGTCATCGAGATCCTGGACATGACGGGATTGGCCAGCCTCATCGCGGTCCGGCCGCGGCTGCGCCAGATCGCGCTGGACGGGCTGGAGTTCCTGTCGGCCGGCGTCTGCGGGGAATGCTACCGCCTCGACCGCGAGACCATCGTCAAGGTCTACAACGAGGGCGTCGAACCGGCGATCGCCGAGAAGGAGAAGGCATTCGCCAAGGCGGCCTTCGTCGCCGGCATCCCGACGGCGATCTCCTACGACGTCGTCGCCTGCGGCAGCCGCACCGGCGTCGTCTACGAGATGCTGGACGCGAAGCTGTTCAGCGCCGTCATTCGCGCCGATCTCGACAACATCGAAGAGCATGCGGAGACGCTGGCGGAGGTCACCCGGCTGGTCCATGCCACACCGGCGCCGGCCGGCGTCTTCCCCGACATCAAGGAAAGCTTCCGCGGCTATATCCGCCAGATGGACTTCTTCCTGCCGCCCGAGGACATCGACCTCCTCCTGGCCAGGCTGGAGACCATCCCGGACGCCGACAACTGCGTCCATTTCGACCTCCATACCAGCAACATCATGATCCGCGACGGCGAGCCCGTGATCATCGACATGGGCGACGTCTCGCGCGGGCACTATCTGTTCGACATCGGCCTGCTCTACACGATCTACGGCCTGCCCGAACTCGGCATCTCCGAGCTGGCGACCAAGATCCCGAACGCCGACGGCGTCCGCCTGCTCGACGCCTGCCTTGCCCGCTACTTCGCCGACAAGCCGGCGGCGGAGCGCGCCTTCGCCGAGGCCAACCGCGCCTTCCTCGCCTCGCTGCGCCTGATCTACACCATCACCTTCCTGCCCAAGCTGCGCGAGCAGCTGTCGGCGGCCGTGCGGGACGTGCTGCTGCCGCGGATGCGGGGGTAGCGGCCGGTCAGCTTTGCCGGATGCGGAAGCAGCGGCGGGCCGGGATCCAGTCGCGGCCGTCGACTTCCTCCGGTGCGCGGCCGGCGATCACCTGGCGGATGTCGGCGATGACCTCGGCGCGCTTGCGGTAATACTGGTGGTTGGCGTCGGTGAGGCTCGTGTCGGAGACCTGCTGGCAGTCGATCAGCACCACCTTGTGCGGCAGGTCGGAGAGGGTGCGCGGGCCGGTCGAGCCGAGCCGGTCGGGGTTGCTCTTGGTCAGGTCGCTGATGGTGAGCGCCCGGTCGTTGCGGGCGAAGTAGACATGGACGGCCTCGGCCAGTTCCGGCAGGCGCTGCAGCTTGTCCACGCACTCGAAGGCGTCGTCGTCCTCGTCGGGCGCCATCAGGAAGACGTTCTTGAAGATGCGCGGCAGCGGCCGCCGTCCGAGGTCGGACAGCATCGCCTGCAGGGCGTTGCGCAGCATGTAGTTGCCCATGCTGTGGGCGACGAGATGGATCTGGCGGCCGCACCATTCCTCGGGTTTCAGGTCGCGGATGTATTCGAGGAAGCGCATCAGCGCGCGTTCCACCGCCTTGGCCGAAGAGCGGGCGTCGTCCCGGTCGGAGGCATACTTGATCCAGGGAGTCACCTCGCCGTCGGCCGGCCAGGAGAAGATCGCCGTCTCCAGCGGCAGTTCCTTGGTGCTCCAGCCGGTCTTGATCTCGGCCGCGTTGACGAGCGCATTCTCGAAGTTGCAGGCGAAGCCGTGCAGCATGACGACGAGATCGGCCTTGTTGGCGATCAGACGCTGCCGCAGCCCCTCGAACACGAGGGCGCTGCCGAGCAGCGGTTGATCCGCGCCGGGCGTGACACCGGGGATGCTCTCCGGCGCGACCCGCAACTCGCGGAGCGTGAACTCCGCGGCCTTGCGCCGGCTCGCAGTCGCCATGTCGGCCGCGCCGTAGCGCAGCCATCGGGGAGAGAGAGGATTGAGCGCCCGCCCGAAGCCGACGATGGCCTCGCCCTGGTGGATCTCTTCGCGGTTGGTCGCGAAATGCACCGTAGTGACCGGCATGGCTGCCTCCGCCCAAGGATAAGCGGAGTTTATCGCCGAGCGGTCATGTCCGTAAATGCGTCGAAAGGTTGTGGGCGCCGTCCGTGATGAACGCGCCAGGACGCTATTTGTGCGGCGGTGTTCCGGGGGGCGATTCCAGCAGGGCCAGCAGTTCGGGTGGAACCGGCTCGTCCAGCACCGCCTCCCAGAGCCCGCGCAGCCGGGTCTCGATCCAGTCCTTCTCCGGACCGACCGGGCGCTCGACCGGCCGGCCGGCAGCCGGAGGCTCCGGGGCGGCGTCGGAATCGGGGGTCGCTAGCGTCTGGTCCATGGCTCGGGCCGGATCGACGTTTGAACTCGCCCTCCAGTAGCACGCATCGGCCCGAGGATGAAGCAGCCGGTGCGCACGGTACCGTCGCGCGCACCGGCCGCCGCCGGAATCACATCGCGCCGGGCAGGATCGCGATGTCGCGGACGGTCCCCTTGACGCCGGCGATGTCGGCGGCCTTCGTCGCCTTGCCGCTGGCGAGATCGACCGCGTGCAGGGTCTTGCCCGCCATCAGCCAGGCCCAGTTGCCGCCCTTGCCATCCGACGCGATGTCGAAGGCGACGGTCTTGGCGCTGGTTCCCAGCTTGCCGATGGCATTGAGCACGCCGTCGTTGGGCGGTGCCTGGCGCAGCAGCGCGCCGATCCGCGTGTCGACGTCGTAGAGCGTCGTGGCCTTCGTGCCCTTGAAGGAGTTGGTGTATGCGCCGGCCGTCACCATCGGCTGCTCGCCCTTGTGCATGTCGCCGTCGGCGAACTTCAGCGTCCCGTCCCGCACGGTCTTGCCGTCATCGACGTTGGCGCGAAGGTTCATCCCGTCCGAGCCCATCAGCCGCAGCCGGTCCGCGACGGGGTTGAAGTCGATCGTGGCGGCGGTGCCGGGCGGGATCATCAGCTCCAGCGTCGTGCGGGCCGTCGCCTTGCCGGAGGCGGTGTCGATCGTGACGACCTTGCCATCCTCGACGACGCCGTACAGCATTCCGTCGGCTGGGCGCACGTCGATGCCGGCGAGGCGCCCTTCGATGCCGGAGACGGTCATCGTGCGGGTGACCTTCTTGGCCTTGGTGTCGACGATGGCGATGGTGCGGTCGCCGACGAGGGCCGCGACTTGCTGGGCGTGGGCCGCGCCCGTCACGGCGGCGGAGGCGAGGAGCGAAAGGGCGAGGGTGCGAAGCGCCATGGGATTCTCCCGGAAGTCTGGGCGGCGTCTGGTCGATCGAGGAGGCCGGCGCCGCGTCGGTCTCGGCAGCAGCTACCCGCGGCGGCGGCGCCCGGATGCAGCCCGGCCGGAAAATTCTGCAGCGTGCATCCACCGGCGCGGCGCCTGCGTATAAGGTCTATTGCCGGAATTTCGACGGGGGGCGGATGTCCGCAGCAGGCGAGCCAGGCGGAACGGAAGAGGCGGAACTCGCCTCGGCCATTCGCCGCTGTGCGGCCGGCGACCAGGTCGCGCTGCGCCTGCTCTACGATCGCGAGGCGCCGCGAATGCTGGGGGTCGCCCTGCGCCTCGTGCGTCGCCGCGCGGTGGCCGAAGAGGTCGTGCATGACGCCTTTCTCCAGGTCTGGCGGCGCGCCGCCAGCTTCGATCCCGCCCGCGGTGCGGCGCGGCCATGGCTCTACGCCATCCTTCGCAACCGGGCCCTGACGATCCTGCGCGGCGAAGGGCGGATGGAACTGGTCGAGGATTTCGAACCGATGGGCCTCGTCTCCGAGGAAGAGGCGCCGGATGCCGCCGTCGAGCGCCTGTCGGACGGCGGGCGCCTGCGCCGCTGCCTGGAAGGGCTCGAGCCGCAGCGGCGGAACGTGGTCGTCCTCGCCTACATCCAGGGCCTCAGCCACGGTGAACTGGCCGGGCGCCTCGGGGTGCCGCTGGGGACGGTCAAGTCCTGGATCCGCCGATCGCTCTCCGCCCTCCGCGAGTGCATGGCATGACCCCCGAGGAACGCGACCGGCTGGCCGCCGAGCATGTCCTCGGCCTCGTCGACGCCCGGGAGGCGGCCGAGGCGGAGCAGTTGGAGGTGACTGACCCGGCCTTCGCCGCGGCGGTCGCCGCGTGGCGTGCGCGCTTTTCCGAGTTCGATGCGACGACGCCGGCCGAGCCGGTGCCGGACGGCCTCTGGCGCCGGATCGAGCGCGGCATCGTGGCGGCCGATCCGGCCCCGATCCGGCCGCAGCCGCGCCCTGCGGGGCTGTGGCAGAGCCTGGCCTTCTGGCGGACGACCGGCCTCGCGGGGGCGTTGGCGACCCTCGTCCTGGCGATCGCGGCCGGCCTGCTGTGGCAGCAGCGGGCGACGACGCCGGTCTTCGTCGCGATCCTGGTCACCGACGCGAACCGCCCGGCGGCAGTGGTCAACGCCTTCGCCGACGGGCGGGCCGAACTGGTGCCGCTCGACGCGATCGCCGTCCCGCCCGATCGCGCGCTCGAGATCTGGACGCTCTGGGACCGCGCCCGCGGCCCCGTCTCGGTCGGCCTCATCGACGCGGCGCGCAGCGTGCAACTGCGCGTCGAGGACCTGCCGCGCACCCGGCCCGACCAGCTCTTCGAGATCACGCTGGAGCCGCGCGGCGGCTCGCCGATCGGACGCCCGACCGGCCCGATCCTCATGAAAGGCAACGCGCAGCGCGCGCTCTGACGCCTATCGTTCGCTGCGCGGCAACCAGCGGAAGGCCGCGCGGACGAGCCCGTGGTCCGAGGCCGGCGACCGGTGGTCGGCGACATGGTCGTTGAGAAACAGCATCTCCTCGAAGACCCAGAGCCGTGCTGCCGAGTGGTCGTAGAAGTGCTGCGACACCAGCGCATGGTCGATGACCTGCCGCACGTTCTTGAACTCGTGCGTGTAGTAGACGTCGCCGAGGCTGCGCAATTGCTGCAGCTGAACGCCGGTATAGAGGCCGGCCGCGCTGTGCTCGCCGGCCCGACTGCCCTCGGCGACGCGGAAGGTGGGCTGGCCCGTCAGGATGCCCAGCACGTCCGAGAACTGCCCGTCGTTGAGATCGCCCAGGACCACGGTCGGCAGGCCCGAGGCGGCCATCGTGTCGTTGAGGATGATGCGCAGGGCGGCCGCCTCGGCCGTCCGCCGGATCGCCGACAGGGCGCCGCCCAGCGCGTTGCGGTGCGGACGGAAGGTCGGGTCGCGATACTCCGCATCGTCCAGCAGGGTCGCCAGCTTGGACTTGAGATGGGTGCAGAAAACGTCGATCGCCGGCGGCGTCGGATTGCGCGCCCGCTCGTGCCGCACCGTCACCTGGAGCGGCGAGCGCGAGAATTCCGGCACCGTGACCTCGATTTCGTCGTCCTCGTGGCTGGGCAGGAACTCGGGATCGGCGGCGGGATCGATGCCGGCATCGGCGTCCGGCTGGTCGGCGCGGATTTCCGCCATCGAGCGCTTGCGCTTCTTGAGGCGGAACCCCGCGGGGAATGCCTTGTGGCGGCGCGTACCGGCGATCGTCCACGGGCGACGCACCGCTGCGGCCACCGCGATGCCGTCCCAGGCGCCATCCTTGATGAAGGCCAGATCGTACTCCGCCCGCAGGCCGGCCGCATCGAAGGCGTCTTCCAGCGCCTCCCGGCTCCACAGCTCCTGGAAGGCGATGACGTCGGCATCGAGCCGGCGCAGCATCGCCGCCGTCCAGTCGATCTTCGTCCGGTAGGCGGCTTCGGTGTAGGGCTTGCTTCGGGCGTACATCGGGCGCCCGGGCAGCTGGAGATTGTAGAGGTTGAAGGTGGCGAAGCTGATGTTGCGCTGATTGGCGGCCATCGGTTCTCCTCCCGTATTGCGAGCATAGGGCGCGATGTGCGACGGCACGATGACATCGTCCCTTTCCCATCCGGACCGCCCGCCGTATGAGAGGGCCCCCACCCGAGCAGCCGTGTGAGACGACGACCATGACCGACACCGCCGCCGAAGCCCGTTCCGTCCTCCAGCGCCTGGGCGTGCCGCCGGCCGCCTATGCCGATGGCCCTCTGGTCGTGCGCTCGCCGATCGACGGCGCGGTGATCGGCCGGGTGGCGGTGACCGACGCAGCCGGTGCCGGCGAGGCGGTGGCGCGGGCCGCGGCCGCCTTCGCCGATTGGCGCAGCGTGCCGGCGCCGCAGCGCGGCGAGCTGGTGCGCCGGCTGGGCGAGGAGCTGCGCCGGCACAAGGCCGATCTCGGCCGGCTGGTCAGCCTGGAGGCCGGCAAGATCGTCCAGGAGGGCCTGGGCGAGGTGCAGGAGATGATCGACATCTGCGACTTCGCCGTCGGCCTCTCGCGCCAGCTCTATGGCCTCACCATCGCCACCGAGCGCCCGGGCCATCGCATGATGGAGACGTGGCATCCGGCGGGTCCGGTCGCGGTCATCACCGCCTTCAACTTCCCGGTCGCGGTGTGGTCGTGGAACGCCATGCTGGCGCTCGTCTGCGGCGACACCGTCGTCTGGAAGCCGTCGGAGAAGACGCCGCTGACGGCACTCGCCTGCCAGGCGATCTTCGACCGCACGGCCGCCGAGATGGGGCTGCCGCCGGGGCTGGCCGCGGTCGTGATCGGGGCCGCCGAAGTCGGCGAGGCGCTGGTCGACGATCCGCGCGTGCCGATCGTCAGCGCCACCGGGTCGACCCGGATGGGCCGCGCGGTGGCGCCGCGCGTCGCCGCCCGCTTCGGCCGCACGATCCTGGAACTCGGTGGCAACAACGGCATGATCGTGGCCCCGTCGGCCGATCTGACGCTCGCCGAGCGCGCCATCACCTTCGCGGCCGTCGGCACCTGCGGCCAGCGCTGCACCTCGCTGCGCCGGATCATCGTCCATGAGAGCGTCTACGATCGGCTCGTGCCGCGGCTGGCCGCGATCTATGGCCGCCTGCCGATCGGCAACCCGCTGGAGAGCGGCACGCTGATCGGTCCGCTGATCGACCGCGCCGCCCTGGACGCGATGCAGGCGGCGCTGGAGACGGCGCGCGCCGACGGCGGGACGGTGCATGGCGGCGGCCGCGCGCTCGCAGACCGCTATCCCGATGCGGCCTATGTCGCCCCGGCGCTGGTCGAGATGCCGGGCCAGACGGCGATCGTCTGCCACGAGACCTTCGCGCCGATCCTCTATGCGCTGCGCTACCGGGATTTCGACGAGGCGCTGGCGCTGCACAACGCGGTGCCGCAGGGCCTCGCATCCTCGGTCTTCACGACCGACCTGCGCGAGGCCGAGCGCTTCATGTCGGCGGCCGGCAGCGATTGCGGCATCGTCAACGTCAATATCGGGCCGAGCGGCGCGGAGATCGGCGGCGCCTTCGGCGGCGAGAAGGAGACCGGCGGCGGCCGCGAGTCGGGCAGCGACGCTTGGAAGGGCTACATGCGCCGGGCGACCAACACGATCAACTACTCGACCGCGCTGCCGCTCGCCCAGGGCATCCGCTTCGAGATCGACTGACGCTCACGCCAGCGCCGCCGCCCGGCGCAGGACCGCCGGGCGGACGGGCAGGGGGCAGGCGTCGAGCAGCGGGCGCAGCGGCGGGGACCGGTCGACCCGGTTCGTGATCGCTCCTGCCTCCGAGCGCCGGGCCGCGAATTCCTCCGGCCGGCCGATGCTGGCTGCCAGGTCCGCCCATTTGTCGGGGCAGTCTAGGAAGCCGTCGCGGAAGAAGGCGAACGACACCCCGAAAGCCAGTGCGACCACCGCCGCGTGCATTGCCCCGCAGAGGACGAGGCGCGCACGGGCGATGGCGTCGATGACCGCGAGGATGTCGGCGACGCTGCGGATCACCGGCGAGGCGGCGGCATCGGCGCCCCAGTCCTGCGGCCGGGCGAGCATCGCCTCGCGCTGCGGGTCGGAGAAGTGCGGCACCAGCAGGCAGCCATGGCGGACGGCGGTCCGCGGCGGGCGATGCAGCAGCGGCAGCAGCAGCGCCGAATCGCCGAGCGGCAGGTCGGGCCGCAGCGCCAGGGCGGCGCGCGTCAGCGGTCCACGGACGGCGGTGATCTCGACCTGGGCCAGCAGTTCCGGGTCCACCGGCGTGCCGCGCCAACCGCAGGTCCAGGAGCGGACCGCGCCACCACGTCGCCGGGCGGCCGCAAGTCCACGGCGCAGCCAGGCGTCGTCCAGCGTCGAGCCGATCAGGAAATAGACGTCGCGGTCCTGCGATGCCGGCGGGGCCAGAAGCCGCTGGCAGTAGAACTCGACCAGCGCGTCGCCGAAGTTGCGTTCCTGCTGGCCGGCCGACCAGTAGAGCAGCAGCGGCCCGTTCACAGCTGCGCCAGCAATGCCGCGACGGCGCCCGGCGGCAGGCGCAGATCGGCATGCAGCCGGTCGGCGGCGGTGGCGCCCGCGACCTCGGCGCGCAAGGCGCCGTAGCGCAGCCCGGCCGCTGCGGCGAGTGCGCCGAACGGGCTTGCCGCATCCTGGGCGGCGATCTCGACCAGCGTCGCGCCGGCCGGCATGAAGGCGGCGTTGGCCAGTGCTGCTCCATGGGCGCCGACCACGACCGCCGCTTCGGCGAAGAGCCGCATCTGGGCGGCGAAGTCGAGCGCGCCCGGGTCGACCGGCTCGAATCCCGCCTCCGCGAAGCGGCCGGCGACCTCCGCCTCGTCGAGGAGGCGCCGGCGCGCGACGCTGCCGCGCCGGACGAACAGCCGGCGCCGGGGGCGCTGGACGATGCCCGAGGCTTCGAGAACCCGGCGCCAGAAGGCGATCGCGACGGGGCGGGAGACGGCGACTGGCATGGTCGCGCGACGCAGGCCGACCACGCCGTCGGGGACCGCCCGCTGCGGCGGCATCGGCATGGCGAGCGCCGCCGATGCGACGGCCAGGGCCTCTTGCTGGCGTGGGTCCAGGCCCGCCGGCACGATCAGAGCGTCCGGCGCGGGGCCGTGACGGATCGCGGCCAGCCGCGGCAGGAAGTCGAGGAGCCAGTGGAAATGGTTGGACGAGCCGCCGAGCACGAAGAGCTCGGCGTCGCCCGGCGCAGCCGCCGCCAGGACGTCTCGCCGCGGCGCCAGCCCGGCGGCGAAGGCGGGGTCGAAGATGGCGTCGTAGGCTTCCTCAAGATAGAGGCCGGGAACCTGATAGGCATCCCGGAAGGCGTGCAGGTCGAGCGTGACGGGAAAGAAGAGGGGGGTCGAGACGAGTACCTTCTCGAAGCGGACCGCGACGACGCGGCCCTCGGGATCGGCGATGCCCGGCAGCCCCGCCGCCTGTCTATACGCCGCCAGCGGTACGTCGCGGACGGCGAGCGTCATGCCTCCGCGCCGATGACGTCGGCGACGCTGGCGGCGACCGCGAGCAGTCGCGCGTCATCGAATCGCCGGCCGACGAGCTGGATGCCGAGGGGCAGCCCCTTCGGACCGCGACCCGCCGGGATGCCGACGCACGGCACGCCCAGCAGCGTCCAGAGCTTGTTGAAGACGGCGTCGCCGGTCGAGGCCAGCGTCTCCGGCGCTTCGCCGGGCGCCGCGGCGGTCAGGATGGCATCCCAGCTGCCGGCGATCAGGTCGAACTCGCGCCGGCCGAGTTCGGCGGTCCGGCGCGCCTGCCGCTCGGCATCGGGCGTCACCGCCTCGCCGCGCAGGATACGCTCGCGCAGGCGCTGGCTCAGGCGATCCTCGTGATGCCGCTTCTCCAGGCGCAGGGACCGGGCGGCATCGACGCTCATGATCGCGTCGTGGGCGTCGTGCAGCGGGTCCAGTATCGCCTCGTGGCCGAACGGCGCCACGATGTGCCCCGCCCGTTCCAGCGCCCGCGCGACCTTGCGGACGGCCGTGCGCATCGGCCCGGTCGCGGCCGACCAGGGCGGCTGCAGGCAGAGCGCGATGCGCAGCCGCTGCGGCGGCGGGACCACCGGCTCGGGCTGGAAGACGGACAGGACAAGGGCGAGGTCGGCGACCGAGCGGCCGTACCAGCCGATGGTGTCGAGCGATTCCGAGAGCGGCTTCACCCCTTCCCGCGGGATGATGCCGAAGCTCGGCTTGAGGGAGAAGACACCGCAATAGGAGCCGGGGCGGGTGACCGAGCCGCCGGTCTGGGTTCCGAGCGCGACATGGACGAGGCGGGCTGCGACCGCTGCCGCCGAGCCGCTGGACGACCCGCCCGGCGTGTGGCCGGGATGGTGCGGATTGACCGTCGGGCCGGGCTGGGCGAAGGCGAACTCCGTCGTGACGGTCTTGCCGAGGATGGTCGCCCCCGCGGCCCGCAGCAGGCCGACCACCGCCGAATCGCGGTCGGGCTTGTGGCCGGCATAGATGGGCGAGTTGCACTGCGTCGCCCAGCCATCGGCATCGATGATGTCCTTGACGCCGAGGGTGACGCCGGCCAGCGGGCCTTGTGCCGCCTTGGCGGTGCGGCGCGCGGCCCGCGCGTCGAAGTCGACGAAGGCGCGCAGCGCGCCGTCCCGCTCGGCGATCGCCGCAATGCAGTCCTCCGCGACCTTGACGGCGGTCGTCTCGCCGGCCTCGACCGCCGCCCGCACCGCCGTCGCCGTCTCGCGGTTCCACCCTGTCATGCCCGCCATCCCCCTCCGGTTCGCTCACCGAGGCTCGTCGCAGCCTCGTCCGGCTGTCAAGCGATGCCGGACTGATCCGCCCTGACGGCGACCGCGTATGGGGTCGCTGGCACAACTTGACCCCGAGGATGCCGACCGATGCTTCCCGCCCGCCTTCTCGCCGTCGCCCTCGCGGCTGCCATATCGGCCGCCGGGTCGGCCCAGGCCGATCCCGTCCGGCTGACCGAACCGGTGCCAGGCGAGCCCGCTCGCTCCATGGACCGGCCGGACTGGCGCTTCGCCGTCGGCGGCGGCGCGCTGCTGCGGCCGGAGTACGAAGGGTCCAAGGACTACGAGGTCGACTTCGCGCCGGTCCTGTCCGTGTCCTACCGCGACCTCGTGCAGCTTCGGGGCACGGCCCTCAGCGCCGACCTCCTGGGCCTCCTGGGCGCCCGTCCGGTCGCCGGCCTCCAGGCGGGGCCCATCGTCCGCTACCGTTTCGGCCGCGACCAGGACGACAATGGGGCGCTACGTGGCCTCGGCGACGTCGACGGCAGCGTCGAGGTCGGCGGGTTCCTCCGCTGGACCGCCGGGCCCTGGTCGGTCGGCGCGACGCTGGTCCAGGACGTGGCCGGCGGCCACGAGGGCATGCTGGCGGAACTCGAGGCGGGATGGCGCACCCGTCTGGCGGAGCGCTGGACGCTCGCCGTGCAGGGCCAGCTCACCTGGGCGGACGGCAACTACAACCAGGCCTTCTTCGGCATCTCCCGCGCGCAGTCGCTGCGCAGCGGCAGGGCGGCCTACGAGGCCGATGCCGGCATCAAGGACGTCGGGCTCTCGGTCGGCCTCGACTATGCGCTGACCCGTCACTGGGCGCTGTCGGGCCGGGTCGGCTACAAGCGCCTGCTCGGCGACGCCGCCGACAGCCCGCTGGTCGACGGGTCGGGCTCGCCGGACCAGTTCCTCGGCGGCGTCTTCGTCAGCTACCGCTTCTGAGGCGCGCGGACAGGGAGAGGGCGAGCGGCAGGGGCGGCTGCTCCGGCGGCAGCCGGTACATGCCCGCCTCGGTCGGCACGCACATCGGGAAGGGCGACCAGGGCACCTCGGTGTGCTCGTGCAGCCAGTCGACGGCCAGACCCGCCCGGTCGAGCGCCGTCAGCAGGCGCGAGATCGAGTGGATCCATTCGTAGGTCCGCGTCTGGTTCAATGGCGTCGGATCGCCCGTGTAGGTCTGCGCGGTGTCGAAGACGAGCGGCCGGTCGGCCGGCGTGTCCTGCGGGTAGGTCGGCACGAGCCGGCCATCGACCTCCTCCAGCATCAGCATGAAGGGATGGCCCTCGGCGAAGTAGAACCGGCCGCCCGGCGCCAGCTTGGCCGCGATCACCTTTGCCCAGGCATCGAGGTCCGGCAGCCAGCAGATCACCCCCCAGGTTGTGTAGACGATGTCGAAGCGGCCTTCGACCGTCTCGGCGGCGGCATAGACGTCGCTCTCGACGAAGCGGGCATCCTCAAGCCCCACCCTGGCCGCCAGGGCGCGCGCCTCGGCGATGGCGGCCGGCGAGAAGTCGACGCCGGTGACGGTCGCGCCGCGGCGCGCGAGGCGCAGCGTATCCAGCCCGAAGTGACATTGCAGGTGGAGCAGGCGCGCGCCGTCGACGGGTCCGAGTTCCTCGTCCTCGATCGGATGCAGCCGGTCGTCGCCGGCCAGGAACTCGGCGATGCGGTAACCGCCGGGCCGGTTGGCGCGATGGATTGCGACGCGCTCGTCCCAGTTGGCGCGGTTGGCGGCGCGATAGGCCGGATCGGCGAAACTCATGGCGAAAGACTCCCCGCTTGCGTTCCCGGCATTTTGGCTATGATCGCGGCCATTCCCTGACGCCCCTGCCGGAGTGCCCCATGCGCGTGATCGTCGGCCAGTTCTGCCACGAGACCAACACCTTCAGCGTCCAGAAGGCGGACACCGAGGATTTTGCCAAGCTCTTCTGCTACCGCGCAAACGAGGTCCGCGCCAAGCTGGCCGGCACCAACAGCGAGGTGGCGGGCTTCCTCGATGTCGCCGACCGGGAAGGGTGGGACGTGGTCCACACGATCGCCACCTTCGCCAATCCCAGCGGCAAGGTGACCGACCGCGCCTGGCACGAACTGGGCGGCATCATCCTGGAGGCTGCCCGCGCCAACCCCGATGTCGACGGCGTGCTGCTGGCGCTGCATGGCGCCATGGTGACGGAGACTTACGACGATGCCGAGGGCCAGCTGCTGGAGGAGCTGCGGGCGATCCTCGGCCCGAAGGTGCCGATCGCCGTCACCCTCGACCTGCACGCCAACGTGTCCGACCGCATGGCCGCCCATGCCTCCGCCCTCGTCTCCTACCGCTCCTATCCGCATGTCGACATGCGCGAGCGCGGGCGCGAGGCGGCCGAACTGATGCGCCGGGCGCTGGCCGGCGAGGTGCGGCCGGTCACCGTGGTGGCGCGGCGGCCGCAGCTGCTTGGCGTCGCCGGCGGCCGCACCGACGCCGGCCCGATGCTCGGCGTCTTGGCGCGCGCCCGGGCCATGGAGGCCGAGCCGGGGGTCCTGTCGGTCAGCATCAATGCGGGCTTCGCCAAGGCGGACATCGTCGATGCCGGCCCGACCGCGACCGTCACCGGCGACGGCGACGATCCGCGCTGGCGCGCCATGGCCGAGGAGCTGATGGACATGGTCTGGGCGACGCGCAACGAACGCGCCGGCGAGGTGCTGGATCCGGCAGAGGCCGCGCGGCGTGCGGCCGCATGGGCGGGCGAGGCGGGGCGGCCGCTCGTCATTGCCGACACCGGGGACAATCCCGGCGGCGGCGCCTACGGCGATTCGACCAGCCTTCTCGCCGCGTTGCTGGAGGCGGACGTCCAGGGCGTCGCCCTCGGCTCGATCCGCGACCCGGAGGCGGTGGCGGCGATGACGGCGGCGGGCGTGGGTGCGGCGATCACGGTCGATGTCGGCGGCAAGGTCGACCCGGACTTCGGCGGCCCGCCAATGCGCCTGACAGGGACGGTCGTCCATGTCGGCCCCGGCGACTACACCCACGAAGGACCGATGTGGGCGGGCCTGGAGGCCAATCTCGGGCCGATCGCGGTGCTGCGGACGGCCGGGATCGACGTGCTGTGCGCCACCAACCTGCTGCAGCTCCTCGACCGCAACATGTTCCGCATCGCCGGCATCGAGCCGACCGAGCGGCAAATCCTGGTCGTGAAGTCGTCCCAGCATTTCCGCGCCGCCTTCGGTCCGATCGCGGGCGAGATCCTGGTCGTCGATGGCGGCGGGCTGACCACGCGGGACTATGCGCGCATGCCGTTCCGCAGGCTGCGCCGCCCGATCTTCCCGCTCGACCTGCAATAGGACCGGATGGCGGCTGCGCCATGACCATGGTCGGCCGGCCGCCGGTCCGGCTCGTCGTCGTCGATTCGAGCCTGCTCGACGTCGACATGCACAATTTCAACTTCGCCCGCGGTGTCGTGCGGGACGGCCCGAAGCTCGGCCTGGCACCGCGCATGGTCATTCCGCGGCGGGCCGCTGGTCGGCTCGCCGACGCCATCGGCGCGAGTGCCGTTCTGTCGATGTCGGTCGACGATCTCCTGATGCATGACGGCCTGAGCTGGCGGATTGCGGACGCGATCGACGGCGGAGCCATGCTGGCGGACGACCTCGAGGCGCTGGATGGTCCGGATGCGATCGACGGGGCGGTGATGCTGCTGCCGACCGCGACCGCGCGGGAGATCCTCGGGCTGGCGCTGACCATCGAGCGCGGACCTCGGCCACTGGCGGTGGTCCTCGGCTTCCACGAGTTGAAGACCGGAGAGACGGAACAGCGCTCGACCAACCAGGCGCTGGGCCTGTTGCGCTATGCGACGAACCGCCTGCGCCGGGTGTTTCCCGCCGAGCGGATCCTGGCCAGCGCCACGACCGGCCCATTGGCGAAGCGGCTGGCGGGGGTTCTGAACCACACGGTGCGGCTCTGGCCGCATCCCATGTGGTACGATCTGGCTGCGCCAGCGCCGGATCCGGCCGGTCCGGCTGCCGATGGCCGCGCGACGATCGCGGTCCTGGGCGGTACCCGGCGGGACAAGGGGGGCGAACTGCTGGTCGACATCGCCCGCCACGCGCAGCCGCTCGCCGCCCGGGCGCGGCTGCTGGTCCAACTGATGCCGCGATCGCACGGGCGCGAGGGCAATCCCATCGCCGAGGGGCTGGCCGACGATCCCCTGGTGGTGGTGCGGCGCGGCATGTTACCCGAATCGGCCCTGCTGCATCATTGCGGAACGGTCGACGCGATCCTCCTGCCCTACGAGCCCGACGAATACCGCGAGCGCGCCTCCGGAATCTTCGCCCTGGCGGTGGCGATGGGCCGGCCGGTGATCGTTTCCGACGGCACCTGGATGGCCGAGCGCCTGCGGGAAGGGGCGGCGACCGGGCTGATCGTCGCGGTGCACGCGGCCTTCGCCTACGCCCGCGCGATGGCCGCGATCGTCGATGACCGCGCGCGCTTTCTGGAGGCCGCAGCCTTGCGCGCGGCGTCCTGGCGCGAGCGCGAGAACGGCGTGCAGCATCTCGCGACGATGATCCGGGTGCTGTCCGAGGCCGGAGTCTGGCCCGCCGGTCACATGGGGTCGAGCGGGTAGATCGGCCGGCGCAGGTTGCGATAGGTGAGGATGCGGTTGTCCGACGTGGTGACGCCGACGCCGTCGAGCGTGATCGTGTGGCGCGCCAGCTCGGCGAACCCGGCGCGGTAGTGGATGCGGGACTTCAGCAGCAGGTAGCGCGTCGATTTCGGGTCGATCCCGACCGAGGTGAAGACGCCCGCGTCCCACGGCTCGTGGTGGCGCGAGACGATGACGATCTTGACCTTGCCGGTGTCGAGCACCGCGGTCGGGCCCATGTGGACATGGACGCCGGTGTACATCGGTCCGCGCACGATCCAGTCGCCGTCGGACAGGATGCGCACCCGTCCGGTCACCTCCAGCGGCTCGCCCTGGGCGCCGATCGCCGGCATCGAGGTGCGTCCGCCGAGCCGGATCGTGACCTCGCGGCCGATGCCGGCGCCCATCAGTTCCTGCACCGCGACCGGATCCCAGACGGCGGCGACGGCGACGTCCTCCAGCCCCATTTCGATGACCGCCTTCAGCACGGTCATCACGTCCTGGTTGCCGCCCGACCCGCAATTGTCGGCGTGGTCGAGCAGGATGATCGGGCCGTCGGTCAGCGCCTTCGCACGCGCGAGCGCGTCGCCGATCGGCTCGTGGAGATAGGCGAACTCGACCCGCTGCTGCCAGGCGGCATCCAGGATCTCGTCGACCGCGGCCTGGGCGGCCGCCCGGTCGCCGTCGGCGACGACGATCGCCGAGATGCCGGCCTCGGGAATGTCGGCCATCGGAAAGCCACCGAAGATCGTGGCGGCGAGGATGCCGGGCCGCCGCTCGATCTCGCGCGCCAGCGCGATCAGCGACCGCATCGGCTCGTCGTCGGTGCCCATGCGCAGCGTCTGGGCCAGGATCGGGCGGTTGCCCCAGGCCATCACCGGATCGACCTCGCCCTTCAGCGCGCGCATCAGGACGCGGCCGATCTGCTCGCCGACGACGTGCATGTCGGTGTGCGGGTAGGTCTTGTAGCCGATGAGGGCGGTGCAGTTGTCGACCATGCGCTGCGTCAGGTTGCAATGGAGGTCGAGGGTGACGGCGATCGGCAGTCCGGGGCAGCGCCGGCGCAGCCGCTCCAGCAGCGTGCCTTCGCCGTCGCCGGTCGTCTCCGCGACCATGGCGCCGTGCAGGTCGAGCAGGGCCGCGTCGCAGCCGGGGGCGGCATCGAGGATGGCCCCCACCATCTTCTCGTAGGCCGCGGCCGACACCGGGCCGCTCGGCATGGCCTCGGCGGCAACCGGTGTGACGATCTCCGCCCCGGCCGCCTTGGCGAGTTCGATGTAGGCCCCCATCGGCATCGCCGTGCCCTCGTAGGCGGCGCGCGCCGCCGGCCCCAGATGCGCGCCCCATTCGACGAACCGCTGCCAGCCGGTCTCGACCGGCGAGAAGGTGTTCGTCTCGTGCTTCATCATCGCGATCAGGATGCGCATGGCCATGCAGGTCCGGGGATGGGAGTTGGCGATCGGGGGGCGCCGATCATGGCACGGATCGTGATACGGGCAATGGCGGCGATCGGTCGCCCGCAGCGTCCGCCCAGGCGGCGGATTGCCGCTGTGCAGGGGCGTCCGATTCCGTAAACTCGGCCGATCGCGACGGCACCAGTCCCTCCCGGGTGCCGGCCCTGCCCACCGGAGTCCCCATGCCCACCACCTGGATCAAGAACATCGACTGGCTCGTCGCCTGGGACCGCGCCAACCCCGAGACGCCGAACGAGAAGCGCTGGGGCGGCCGGCATTCCTACGTCCGTGACGGCGACCTGGTCTTCACCGGCGACGAGATCGTGTTCGTCGGCAAGGGCTATTCCGGCCATGCCGACCGGGTGATCGACGGCAGCGGGCGCTTCGTGATCCCGGGGCTGGTCAACATCCATACGCACCCCTGTTCCGAGCCGATGATGAAGGGGCTGTCGGAGGAGCGGAAGAGCCGCCAGCTCCAGATGAGCTCGCTCTATGAATACATCTTCCTGCTCGGACGCCCGGCCCATGGCTCGCCCGCCGACGCCGTCGACCAGGCCCATGCGGAGGAGTTCGGCCAGGGCGACTTCCCGGCCTATTCGGCCTCGACCCAGGTCGCGATCTCCGAGCTGCTGACGAGCGGCGTCACCACCTTCGTCGACTATTCCGCGCCGCGGCCGAACTGGCTCGACGAGGTGGCGGAGACCGGCATCCGCGCCTGCGTCGCGCCGTCCTTCCGTTCCGGCTCCTGGTACACGCCGAACGGGCACGAGGTGCTCTACCGCTGGGACGTGAAGGCCGGGCGGCGCAACTTCGACCGCGCGCTGGAGACGATCGAGCGCGCCCGCCGGCATCCGTCGGGGCGCCTGATGGGGATGCTGGCGCCGGCCCAGGTCGACACCTGCACGGCCGACCTCTTCGTCGATGCCTCGGCCGTCGCGCGGGAGAAGGGGATCCCGATCCAGACCCATGCCGCCCAGTCGGTGGTGGAGTACCGCGAGATGGTCCGCCGCCACGGCAAGACCCCGATCGAATGGCTGGAATCGCTCGGCGTGCTCGGGCGCGAGTTCATCGTCGGGCACGGCATCTTCCTCGACGAGCATCCGTGGATCATGAATCCCGACCACCGCGACCTCGACCGGCTGGCGGACAGCGGAACGACGGTGGCCCACTGCCCGAACCAGTTCGCGCGCGGCGGCATGGTGATGCACCACTTCGGCAAGTACGTGAAGCGCGGCGTCAACATGGGGATCGGCACCGACACCTTCCCCCACAACATGATCGACGAGATGCGCTGGGCGCTGACGGTGGCGAAGATCGCGTCCGGCGACATCGGCTCGACCAGCATCTCCGACGTCTTCCATGCCGCGACCGTGGGCGGCGCCTGGGCGCTGATGCGCGACGACATCGGGCGGCTGGAGAAGGGCTGCAAGGCCGACTTCGTGTCGATCGACCTGTCGCATCCGCACATGGTTCCGGCCCGCGACCCGCTGAAGAGCCTGGTGGTGACGGCGTTGGAGCGGCCCGTCCGCGAGGTCTGGGTCGGCGGCGAAGAGGTCATGCGCGACGGCAAGGCGCTGAAGATCGACCTCGCGCGCAACCTCGACGGCCTCAGCGAGGGCCAGCGCCGTGGCATGCTCGGAATCACCGAGCGCGACTGGGCCCGGCGCTCGCCGGACGAGGCCTTCCCGATGGCGCTCGGCACCATCGGCTCGAACCAGCCGCCGGCCCGTTGACGGCACGGGAGATCCGCGGCAGCGGCATGAACGGCACCCGGCCGGCCAAGCCCGGCATCTTCCTCTTGTCCCTTGCCGTCGGCGCCATGCTGGTGCAGCAGGGGCTCTCCTACCTCTCGACGCTGGTGTTCCCGGTGGCGATGCCGGCCCTCTCCGAGGCGCTCGGCATCGGCACCGCCTATGCCGGGCTCTATACGGGCCTGTGCTTCTGCGTCTCCAGCCTGGGCCAGCTCGGCTGCGGCGGCCTCATCGTCCGCATGGGGGCACTGCGGGTGTCGCAGGTCTCGCTGCTGCTGCTCGGCACGGGGCTCTTCCTCGCGGCGTCCGGCGAGATCTGGCTCTTCGTGCTGTCGGCGCTCATCCTTGGGGCCGGCAACTCCGTCTCGACGCCGGCCAGTTCGCACCTGCTGGCGCGCTATTCGCCGCCGAAATACGCGCCGCTGATCTTCTCGATCAAGCAGACGGGCGTGCCGGTCGGCGCGGTTGCCGCGGGTGCGGTCGTGCCGCTGCTCGTCGTCACCTACGGCTGGCAGAGCGCCTTCCTGACCTTCGGCTGCGTCTGCTGGGTCTTCGCCCTGGCGATCCAGCCGCTGCGCGGCGAGTTCGACAGCGACCGCCAGCCGCGCCACCAACTCTCCTTCGCGGCCATCGGCGCGACCATCCGCACGGTCTGGGGCGATGCCGGCCTGCGCGGCTATGCCTATGCGATGTTCTGCTTCGTCGGGCTGCAGGCGATCTTCGGCTCGTTCTTCGTCAGCTATCTCAGCGACGGGCTCGGCTACACGCTGACCGGCGCGGGCTCGGTCTTCGCGCTGGCCCAGGCGATCGCGATCGGCGCGCGCATCGGCTGGGGCTGGATCGGCAGCCGCTGGATCGATCCACAGCGCGTGCTGGGCGGTCTCGGATTCGCCATGGCGCTGGCGTCGCTGGGCGTCGCCGCGATCGGGCTCGGCATGCCGCACTGGGCGATCCTGACGGTCGCCGTCTGCTACAGCGCGACCGCGGTCGGCTGGCACGGGCTGCTGCTGGCGGAGGTGGCGCGCCGGGCGCCGCCGGGGCGGATCGGCGCCATCACCGGGGGCGTCGTCGCCTGCGGCGGCGCCGGCATGATGACCTATCCGCTGCTCCATGCCGGGCTGCTGCAGATCACCGGCGCCTATGGCTGGGGCTTCGCCATCGGCGCGTTCCCGGCCGCCCTGGTCGGACTGCGGCTGGTGCGCGGAACGCGATAGGCCAAGGTTCGACTTTCCCGGATCGGCCGCGCATGGGATCGTGCGCAGGCAACCGCCGGAGGAGCGCGCAGCAATGACCATGCTGGTCACGGGGGCTTCGGGATTCGTCGCCGCGGCGATCGTCGAGGAGGCCGCCCGGCGTGGGGAGGCGGTGGTCGCCGTCGACCTTGCGTCGCCGCCGGCTGTGCTCGCCGCCACCGCCGCGGCGCTGCCCGGTCGGGTCCGGTTCGAGCGCGCCGACGTCCGCGACGCGGATGCGCTTGCGGCGCTGTTCGCGCGGCACCGGCCGCAGGTTCTCGTCCATGGTGCAGCCGTGACGTCAGGACCGGAGCGCGAGGCGGCGGCGCCGTCCGCCATCCTCGACGTCAATGTGGTCGGCGTCGCTCGCGTGCTGGAGGCGGCGCGCGCCGCCGGCGTGTCGCGGGTGGTCCATCTCAGTTCGGCCTCGGCCTATGGCGTGTCCGCCTATGACGGTCCGGCGCTCGACGAGGAGGAGACGCCCTGCCGGCCGGAATCCCTCTACTCCATCACCAAGTTCGCAGGCGAGCGGACGGCGCTGCGGCTCGGCGCCCTGTGGGGCATGGATGTGCGCGTGGCGCGGCTGACCGCCGTCTTCGGCCGCTGGGAGCGGGACACTGGCGTGCGCGACACGCTGAGCCCCCAGTTCCAGGCCACCGCTGCGGCCCTGCGCGGCGAGGAGGTGGTGCTGGACCGGCCGGGCCAGCGCGACTGGATCTATGTGCGCGACGTCGCCGAGGCATTGGTCACGTTACGCGACGCGCCATCGGCGCCGCCCGTGGTCAATGTCGGCCCGGGCCGCGAATGGTCGGTCGCCTGCTGGTGCGGGCTGCTGGCGGAGCGGTTCCCCCGCTTTCGCTGGCGCCTTGCCGACCACGGCGAGCGCGCGACGATCGCGCTCCATGGCGAGCGGGACCGCCGACCGCTGGCGGTGGACCGGCTGGCCGCCCTCGGCTATCGCTCGCAGTGGCGCCTCGAGCGGGCCTTCACGGACTATATCGACTGGGTCGAGGCGCACCCGGAACTGCTGCAGCCTAGCGCGGCCGTATGACGATCGCGATGGCGCCGAGAACCAGCGCCAGCGCCGCGAACTCGGTGAAGCCCAGCGGCTCGCCGAGGATGAGGGCGCTGGAGAGGACGCCGACCGCGGGGATCGCCAGCGTGCTGATCGAGGCGATGCTCGCCGGCAGCCGGTCGAGGATGCGGTACCAAGTGTAGTGGCACCAGACCATGGCGACGGTGGACGCGTAGATCAGCCCGAACCAGCCCATCGGCGTCGCCGCCGCCGGGTCCGGCAGGGGCGCGAGGATGAGGGCGAGAATGATCAGCGGCGGGCTGCCGATCAGGAGCTGCCAGGTGGTGAGCTGTGCCGGTGAGTAGCCCCAGCGCCGGCCCTTGATGAGCATCGTACCGACCGCCCATGAAAATGCGGATGCCAGCATCAGCAGCGGCCCGCGCAGGTCGCCGCCGATCTGCCCGACCTCCGGCCAGACGAGGACGCCGAGGCCGGCCGCGCCTAGGAAGAGGGCGGCGATCTTGGCGCCGGTCAGGCGCTCGCCCAGCACCGGCGCCGCCATGACGGTCGAGATCACCGGCATCAGGTAGGCGATGATGCCGGCCCGCCCGGCCGCCATGTAGGCGAGGCCGAAGCCGGTCAGGACGTGCCAGAGGGTGACGTTGATCAGCGCGGCGATCGTCAGCCGCCCGAGCATGGCCCGCGGCGGCAGCCGCATCCGCTCGCCTGTCGCGCGCACCAGGATCAGCATCCCCGCGGTGGCGATGACGAGGCAGATGCCGCGGAACATCCACGGCCCGAACTCGGCCACCGCCGGCTTCATCAGCGGCCAGTTGACCCCCCAGAGGATCGACATGGCGGCGAGCAGTCCGAGGGTCGGGCCGTCGATCCCGCGGGAATCGGCCGCGCGGGGATCGGTCACGGGGGAATCGGCACGCACGGCCGCGGTGGGGGCGGGGGCCGCTGCGGGCCGGCTGGCTTCGGTCATCGTGGCGGATTGTCCGGCCGGCGGCCCGGCGATGCAACCATCGCAGGCAACATGCCCAGGATGCGGGCAGCGCATGGCCCGGGGCCGCCCCGCGAGAGGCGGCCCCGGCTTGGGTCTACTCGGCCGGCTGCGTCAGCGCGTGTGGCACCGCCGCCTCGGCGGGGGGCGGCGCGCCATGCCGCTTCAGCGGCCGATTGCCGGCGAGGCGGCGCATGAGGACGTAGAAGACCGGCGTCAGGAACAGGCCGAAGAAGGTGACGCCGATCATGCCGGCGAACACCGCGATGCCCATCGCCTGGCGCATCTCGGCGCCGGCTCCGGTCGAGATGACCAGCGGCACCACGCCCATGACGAAGGCGAGCGAGGTCATCAGGATCGGGCGCAGGCGCAGCCGACTCGCCTCGACCGCCGCCTCGCGCGGCGTTCGCCCGGCATATTCGAGTTCGCGCGCGAACTCGACGATGAGGATGGCGTTCTTCGCCGACAGGCCGACCAGCACCACCAGCCCGATCTGGGTGAAGATGTTGTTGTCGCCCTGCTGCAGCCAGACGCCGGTCATGGCGGCCAGCAGCCCAGTCGGGACGATCAGGATGATCGAGATCGGCAGGGTCAGGCTCTCGTACTGGGCCGCCAGCACCAGGAAGACGAGCAGCACCGCCAGCGGGAACACCCAGGCGGAGGAGTCGCCGGCGATGATCTCCTGGTAGGTGAGGTCGGTCCATTCGAAGTCGATGCCCTGGGGCAGGGTCTCGGCCGCGATCCGCCGGATCGCCGCCTGCGCCTCGCCCGAGGAGAAGCCGGGCGCCGGGCCGGCATTGACGTCGGCGGAGAGGAAGCCGTTGTAGCGCATCGCCCGGTCGGGGCCGGCGGTCTCGCGGATGCGCACCACCGCCGACAGCGGCACCATCTCGCCCGTGGTCGAGCGCACCTCGAGGCGGCCGATATCTTGGGCGCGGGCCCGGAAGGGGGCGTCGGCCTGGACGCGGACCGAGTAGGTGCGGCCGAAGAGGTTGAAGTCGTTGACATAGACCGAGCCGAGATAGACCTGCATCGTCTCGAACAGGTCGGTCAGCGACACCCCGAGCTGGCGTGCCTTGACCCGGTCTATGTCGAGGTCGAGCTGGGGCACGTTGAGCTGGAAGCTGGTGAAGAGGCCGGCGATCTCCGGAGCCTTGGCGGCGGCGGCGAGGAAGGCCTTGGTCGCGGCATCGAGCGCCTCGTAGCCGAGGCCGGCGCGATCCTCGATCTGCAGCTTGAAGCCGCCGATGGTGCCGAGGCCCTGGACCGGCGGCGGCGGGAACATCGCGATGAAGGCGTCCTCGATGCCGGCGAACTGCTGGTTGAGGGCACCCGCGATCGCCATCCCGCTCATGTCCGGCGTCGTGCGCCGGTCGAAGTCCTTGAGCGTGACGAAGACGACGCCGGCGTTCGAGCTGTTGGTGAAGCCGGCGATCGACAGGCCGGGGAAGGCGACCGCGCCCTCGACGCCGGGATGGGCCAGCGCGATCTCGCTCATGCGGTGGATGACCGCCTCGGTGCGGTCCAGCGTGGCGCCGTTGGGCAGCTGGGCGAAGCCGACCAGGTACTGCTTGTCCTGGGCCGGCACGAAGCCGCCCGGCACCGCCCGGAAGACGACGACGGTGAGGCCGACCAGCCCGAGATAGAGGACGAACATGACGACGCGGCCGGCGATGACCCCGCGCACGCCCGTGCCATAGGCCCGGATGCCACGTCCGAAGGCGCGGTTGAAGCCGCGGAAGAACCAGCCGAAGAGGAAGTCGAGGACGCGGGTCGGGAGGTCCCGCGGCGCGCCGTGCGGCTTCAGCAGCACCGCCGCCAGGGCCGGCGAGAGGGTGAGGGAATTGATGGCGGAGATCACGGTCGAGATCGCGATCGTCAGCGCGAACTGCTTGTAGAACTGGCCGGTCAGGCCGGTGATGAAGGCGAGCGGCACGAAGACCGCGCACAGCACCAGCGCGATCGCGATGATCGGCCCGGACACCTCCCGCATGGCGCGGTAGGCGGCCTCCCGCGGCGCCAGCCCGTTCTCGATGTTGCGCTCGACGTTCTCGACCACGACGATGGCGTCGTCGACGACGATGCCGATCGCCAGCACCAGCCCGAACAGCGTCAGCGCGTTCACCGAGAATCCGAAGAGCTGCATCACCGCGAAGGTGCCGATGATCGAGACCGGCACCGCCAGCAGCGGGATGATCGAGGCCCGCCAGGTCTGCAGGAAGACGATGACGACGAGGACGACGAGCAGCACCGCCTCGAGCAGCGTGTGGACGACGGCGTCGATCGAAGCGCGCACGAACTTGGTCGTGTCGTAGACGATCGAGTAGTCGACCCCCTCCGGCATGTTCTGCCGGATTTCCTCCATCACCGTGCGGACCTGGTCGGCGATGCGGATGGCGTTGGAGCCGGGGGCCTGGAAGATCGGGATCGCGGCGGCGGGCTGGTTGTCGAGCAGCGAGCGGAGCGCATAGTCGGCCGCGCCGAGATCGATGCGGGCGACGTCGCGCAGGCGCACGATCTGGCCGTCCGCGCCGGCCTTCACGACGATCTCGCCGAACTCCTCGGGGCTGCGCAGCCGTCCCTGGGCATTGACCGAGAGCTGCAGGTCGATGCCGGGCACGCCGGGCGATGCACCGACGATGCCGGCCGCCGCCTGGACGTTCTGGGCGCGGATCTCGCGCACGATGTCGCCGGCGGAGAGGCCGTACTCGGCCACCCGCTGCGGATCGAGCCAGACCCGCATCGAATAGTCGCCGGCGCCGAACAGCTGGACGTCGCCGACGCCGGGGATGCGGGCGAGCCGGTCCTTGACGTTGATGACGCCGTAGTTGCGCAGATAGGTCGTGTCGTAGCGCCCGTTGGGCGAGACGAGATGGACGACCATCATCAGGTCGGGCGAACTTTTGACCGTGGTGACGCCCAGCGTCCGCACCTCCTGCGGCAGGCGCGGTTCGGCTTGCGAGACGCGGTTCTGGACGAGCTGCTGCGCCTTGTCGGGGTCGGTGCCGAGGGCGAAGGTGACGGTCAGCGTCATCAGCCCGTCGGTCGTGCCCTGGCTGCTCATGTAGAGCATGCCCTCGACGCCGTTGATCGCCTCCTCGATCGGCGTCGCGACCGTCTCCGCGATGACCTTGGGGCTGGCGCCGGGATAGGTCGCGCGGACGATGACCGAGGGCGGCACCACCTCGGGATATTCCGAGATCGGCATCCCGACCAGGGAGATGAGACCGCCCAGGAAGATCAGCAGCGACAGGACGCCGGCGAAGATCGGCCGGTCGATGAAGAAGTTGGAGATGTTCATGGCTCGGTTCCCGGACGGCTCGGCAGGGGAGGCTCAGCGCGCCTCGGGCGCCATGGCCACGATCTGGGGCTGGACGGCGGCACCCGGACGGACCCGGTGCAGGCCGTTGACGACGATCCGCTCGCCCGCCTTCAGGCCGGAGCGCACGACGCGCAGCCCGTCGACGGACGGCCCCAGGACCACCTCGCGATAGGCGGCCTTGCCGTCGTCGCCGACGACCATGACGAACTTGCGCCCCTGGTCGGTGCCGACGGCCCGCTCGGTGACCAGGATCGCGGCCTGGGCCTCGGCGCTGCCCATGCGCAGGCGGGCGAACTGGCCCGGCATCAGCCGGCCGCCGGGGTTGTCGAACACCGCGCGCATCCGCACCGTGCCGGTGCCGGGGTCGATCTGGTTGTCGATGAGCTGCAGGCGGCCGCGGACCGGCCGGCCTTCGCTGCCGGCGGTCTCCATCTCGACCGGGATGCGGTCGAGCGCCTGGGTCGAATCCATGCCCGGCGGCAGTCCGGCGATGGCGCGCGTCACCACGTCCTCGTCGGCGCTGAAGGCCGCGTAGATGGGGTCGACGGAGACGATCGTGGTCAGGACCGCGCCCCCGGCGCCCGCCGCCACGAGGTTGCCGACGGTCACCTCGACCTTGCCGACGCGGCCGGCGATCGGGGCGTGAATCTGCGTGTAGCCGAGGTCGAGCCGGGCCGCGGCGAGGGCCGCCTCGGCCGTGCGCAGGTTGGCCTCGGCCTCGCGGAAGGCGTTGACGCGCTGGTCCTGGTTCGCCTGCGAGATGGCGGCCATGCCGGAGCGGAGCATCTGCTGGCCGCGCTCCTGCTCGCGCCGGGTGAGGGCGAGGCGCGACTGCGCCGCCAGCACCTGCGCCGTCAGGCGCTGGATCTCGGTCTCGTACGGGGCCGGGTCGATGGTGAAGAGCCGGTCGCCGCGCTGCACCAGGGCGCCTTCGCGGAAATGGACGGCCTGTACCGAGCCGGTGACCCGCGGGCGGATATCGACCCGGTCGATCGCCTCCAGCCGGCCGGAGAACTCGCTCCAGAGGGTGACGTCGCGCGCGATCACCGATGCGACGGAAACCGGCACGGGCGCCGGCGCGGCCGGCGCGGTGGCGGCGGGCGCGTCCTCCTGAAGGGCCGACAGGACGGCGCCGCTGCCGGCGCCGACGGCTGCCACGACTCCCGCTGCGATGAGAACGGTGCGGACGGAAACGAACCCCATGGGGCGAACTCCGGAATACTTGAGTGGTCGGCGAAGGGCGGCAGCGTTGGCGGCGCTGCCGTGCAGTGGCGGGGCGGATCCCGATCGTTGGGTCGCTTATGCCGGGCTGGTGGTTTCGTCGATTACCTGGGAGATCCGGTCGCACCGGTCGGAGCGATGTCCGAACGGCGGATCCGGATTTCACCTGGCGGAATTCTCCGCCCAGGGTTGGCACGTCAGATACGGCGTCGGCCGCGAGATTACATCGGGTTAATGCAGAACCTCGCGAAACCGTGATCGGGCGGTCGGGAACGATCGCAGCAACCGGCTGGTCGCCCGCCGCGACGGCTGATACGACCTCAAGCGCGCTTGAGGTCAAGAGTGAAGATGAAACGATCTGCAACGGGCGCCGCCGCTGCGGCGCCGTCCGAACTGTCGGTGGGAGAGGTCGCCGCGCGCGCCGGGGTGGCGGTGTCGACGCTGCATTTCTGGGAGGCGAGGGGGCTGATCGCCAGCCGCCGCAGTTCCGGCAATCAGCGCCGCTATCCGCGCGCGGTCCTGCGGCGGGTCGCGGTCATCAAGGCGGCGCAGGCGCTGGGTATTCCGCTGGCGTCGGTCGGCGAGGCGCTGGCGGCGCTGCCCGACGGGCGCCCACCGACGGCGGCCGACTGGGCCCGCATGTCGGCCGCATGGCGCGACGAACTCGATCGCCGCATCGCCCGCCTCACCTGCCTGCGCGACAGCCTGACCGGCTGCATCGGCTGCGGCTGCCTGTCGCTGCGGGTGTGCCCCCTGCGCAATCCCGGCGATCGGGCCGCGTCAACCGGCTGCGGCGCGTGGCTGCTGGAGCGCGCGGGCTCCGGACGCGAAGAGGGCGCCGCGGCCGAGCCGGGGCGCCCTCCAGGCGAGAAGAGGCGGGGACCGGCTACTCGCCGGGCTGCGCCCCGCGACTCTGGCGGTTGAAGCGCTGCGCGTCGCGCTCGGTCTGGCCGCCGCTGACGCCGCGCGGACTGCCGTCCGGGCGCACGAGGCGAGGGTCGACGCGGCGCGGCGGCTCGGGCCGATAGTCCGGCCGGCGGTCGGGTCGGCGCTCGACCTCGCGGCGGCGCTCGGGAGCCCGGCGATCGAAGTCGCGCCGCCGGTCGTTGTCGATCCTGCGTCGGTCGTCGCGATAGTCGGGCCGGTAGACCGGCGGCCGCGGACGATCCACTTCGTAGGCGCGCCGCGGCGGGGGGCGATAGGCCGGCGGGGGGCGATAGGCCGGCGGCGGCCGATAGCGGACCGGCGGCGGCGCCGCCCGGTAACGATGGTCCCAGCGGTCGCGCTCGCGATAGAAGGAGCGGCCGCGATAGTGGTTGTCCCAGTAGCTGCCGAGCGCGAAGGCGATGATCGGCAGCGCGACCTCCGGTCCGATCTCGACGACCGGGCGGCGGGTGTCGCGGTACTGGAACGACAGCAGGCTGCCGGCGACGAAGCCGCGCGCCTCGCCATAGGCGACGTCGCACCAGCCATAGCCCTCGATGCAACCGAACACGCCGACCGGCGCGCCGGCGGGAATGACGAGGACCGGCGGGTACATGGTGCCCGGGCCGGAGCGCAGGTTGACGTGCGTCGTCACCCATCCCTGCGACTGGGCGGCAGCCGGCGCCGCAGCCGGCAGGGCGGTGATCACGGCCAGCCCCAGGGCTGCCAGCAGGCGTTTCATCGCGGGCTCTCCTCGTTCCAGGCGTCCCCTGCATCGACAACGCGTGGGGCCGGCGGGTTATTCGCGAACGTCTCGCCGGTCAGGTGCGTTCCCCGCCTTCCTCCGCCACCAGCGCGTTGAAGAGCTTCTCGATCGTCGCCCGCTCGATGTCCCGGGTGATGAAGACGAGGCGCGAGCGCTGGTCCTCGCTCGGCCATGCGTCGAGGATGAGCGGCGGGTGGAAGACGTGCTGGACGCCGTGGATGACGACCGGCTTGTCCGATTCCGCGATGTTCACGAGGCCCTTCACCCGTAGGAGATTCTCGCCGCCGGACGAGGCCAGCAGCTCCATCCACAGCGTGAAGGTCGACCAGGGGATCGGCTTGTCGGCGGTGAAGCAGAAGGCGCGGATGCGGTCGTCGTGGCGGTTGACGTCGTGCGGATCCTGCCCGTGGTCGTGCCCATGGTGATGGTGGCCATGGTCGTGCCCATGCTCATGCCCATGCCCATGCCCATGGCCGTGATCGTGGCCATGGTGGTGGTCGTGACCGGGGCCGCCCTCGTAGGCCTCCTCGCGCAGCCAGCGCGCGACGTCCGGAGTCTTGGTCTCCGGGTTCCACAGACCGGCGTCGAACAGACGGGCCGGATCGATCTCGCCCATCACGACCGGCAGCAGCGGCGCGCCCGGATTGATCTGGTGCAGCCGCCGCTCCAATGCCTGGCGCGCGCCGTCGTCGACGAGGTCGGTCTTGGTCAGGACGAGGCGGTCGGCGACGGCCGCCTGCTTCACGGATTCGACGTGCTGGTCGAGTTCGCTCATGCCGACGGCCGCGTCGATGGTGGTGACGACGCCGTCGAGCCGGAAGCGCTCCGACAGCAGGGGGTCGGTCATCAGCGTGTGCAGGATCGGGGCGGGATCGGCGAGGCCGGTCGTCTCGATGACGACGCGCTCGAACTCGGGAATCTCGCCGCGGACGCGTTTCACATAGAGGTCGCGCAGGGTGTCGACCATGTCGCCGCGGACGGTGCAGCACAGGCAGCCGCTGTTCAGCAGGACGATGTCCTCGCTCGACTGGCGGACGAGCGCGTGGTCGATGCCGATCTCGCCGAACTCGTTGATGAGGACGGCGGTCCGGTCCATGCCGGGGTGCTGCAACAGGCGGTTCAGCAGCGTCGTCTTGCCGCTACCGAGGAAGCCGGTGATGACGGAAATGGGCAGGCGGCTGGTCGATGGCTGGCTTGCGGTCGACATGGGGCGGGGTCCTGGGGCTGGGGTGGGGCCTGTCAGATTATATGGTTAGTGCGCGCGGCGACCGGCGGGCCGCCGCGGCAGGCTGATCATGGCGAGGAAGATAGCAAGGGCGACGACGACCGCCGAGGGGCCGGCGGGCGTGTCCCACTCGAGCGACATGGCGAGGCCGCCGCCGACCGAGGCCGACCCGATCAGGGCGGCGCCGAGCGCCATGGCCTCGGGCGTGCGCGACAGCCGGCGCGCGGCGGCGGCCGGCAGGATCAGCAGGGCCGTCACCAGCAGCACGCCGACCACCTTCATGGCGACGGCGACGACCAGCGCCAGCAGCGCGGGGAAGAGGAGGCGCACGACCACGATCGGCACGCCCTCGACCGCGGCCATGTCCTCGCTGACCGTGGTCGCGACCAGCGGGCGCCAGGCCCAGGCGACGAGCGGCAGGGCGATGGCGGCCGCGCCGGCGATCCACCACAGGTCGCCCGATGTCACCGCCAGCAGGTCGCCGAACAGGTAGGCCATCAGGTCGACGCGCAGGGTCTCGACGAAGGCGATGACGACGAGGCCGATGGCAAGGCCGCTATGCGCCAGGATGCCGAGCAGCGTGTCGGTCGGGACCAGCCGCCGCCGCTCGACGACGACGAGCAGCAGGGCCAGCGCCATCGAGGTCGCGACGACGCCGATCGCCAGTTCGATGTCGAGGAGATAGCCCAGCGCGACGCCGAGCAGGGCGGCATGGGCCAGCGTGTCGCCGAAATAGGCCATCCGCCGCCACACGACGAAACAGCCGAGGGGGCCCGCCATCACCGCGACGCCGACGCCGGCGAGCAGTGCCCGCCACAGGAAGTCGTCCATCGGCTCAGGTTCCCCGGGGCCGCGGCGGCGCGGGATCAGTGGTGGTGATGGTGGTCATGATCGTGTCCGCCGGCCACGACGGCGCCGGTCGCGTCGTGCACATGGTCGTGGTGATGGGCATAGACGGCCAGCGCCGCCGCGGCGTCGCCGAAGAGGTCGCGGTAGGCGGGGTCGCGCACGACCCGGTCGGGCCGGCCGCTGCAGCAGACATGGCGGTTGAGGCAGATGACGGCATCGGTCGCCGCCATCACGAGATGGAGGTCGTGGGAGACCAGCAGCACCCCGCATCCGCGCCGGTCGCGCAGCTCGCGGATCAGTCCGAAGAGCTCCGCCTGTCCCGTCACGTCGACGCCCTGCACCGGCTCGTCGAGCACCAGCAGGTCGGGCCGGCGCAGCAGTGCCCGGGCGATCAGGACGCGCTGCCATTCGCCGCCGGAGAGGTCATGCACCTCCCGGTCTCCGAGATGGCCGACGCCCGTCTCCTCCAGCGCGGCGTCCTCCGCGGCCCGGCCCGGCCGTATCGTCAGCGACAGCAGGCGGCGGACGGTCAGCGGCAGGCTGCGGTCGACGGTGAGCTTCTGCGGGACATAGCCGATCGCCAGGTCCGGCCGCCGGTCGACCCGGCCCGACGTCGGCCGCAGCAGCCCGAGCGCGAGCCGGACGGTCGTGGTCTTGCCGGCGCCGTTGGGGCCGATCAGCGATACGATCTCGCCCGGCGAAACCGACAGCGAGACGCCGTCGACCAGCACGGCATCGCCGACCCGGTAGGTCGCGGCATGCAGCGCCACCAGCGGTGCGCCGCTGGCGGTCGCGGGGACCATGGGGCGCATCCTATCGGCTCTGGCAGCGCGGACAGAGGCCGGTCACCTCGACCGTCCGGGTGTCGACGCGGAACCCGAGGGCGGCTGCCCCGCGGTCGATCGCGCCGGCGATTTCCGGCTCCACCAGTTCGGCCGAACTGCCGCAGGCGGTGCAGATCAGGAACTGGCCCTGGTGTGGGGCACCCGGATGGTCGCAGCCGACGAAGGCGTTGAGGCGGGCGATGCGATGCACCAGTCCCTGTTCGATGAGAAAGTCGAGCGCACGATATATGGTGGGCGGCGCGGCGCCGCTGCGCAGGCCGCGCAGCCGGTCGAGCAGATCGTAGGCTCCGATCGGCCCATGGCTCTGCCACACCAGTTCCAGCACCTGCCGGCGCAGCCCCGTCAGGCGCGCGCCGCGCTCGGCGCAGAGGCGCTCGGCGCGCGCGATCGCCGTCTCCACACAGTGGCTGTGGTCGTGTCCGGGCGAGGGGAACGGGCCGTCGGCGGGCGAGATGCTGGCATTCATGGGCGTTACATTATAACATATGAGCTTGACGCGCCCACACTACGAGACTTTGCGAGGTTCCGGAATGCCCCGCCGCCTGCTTGCTGCCGCCATCGCCGTTGCGATCGGCGGCGTTTCCCCCGCGGCCGCCATTGACGTGGTGGCGACGGTGAAGCCCGTCCACTCCCTCGTCGCCCGGGTCATGGCCGGCGTCGGCGAACCGGCGTTGCTGATCTCCGGCATGGCGTCGCCGCATACCTGGAGCCTGCGGCCCTCGGATGCGCGGCGACTGCAGGGGGCCGATCTCGTCGTCTGGGTCGGACCGACGCTGGAGACGCCGCTCGCCAAGCCGCTGGCCGCGTTGGCCGGGGCCGCCAAGGTAATGACACTGAGCCAGACCGACGGCGTGACGATGCTGCCGGCACGCGAGGGCGGCCCGTGGGGCGACGGTCATGATCATGGACATGACCATGGGCACTCGCACGGCAAGAAGGGCGAAGCAGAGGAGGTGGACGGCCATTTCTGGCTCGATCCCACCAACGCGCGCGCCGCCGTGAACGCGGTTGCCGAGCGTCTGGCCACGATCGATGCCGCCAATGCCGGACGCTATCGCGCCAATGCGCGCGCGGCGGCGGCAGAGCTGGAGGCGCTGGACCGCGAACTGACGGAGCGGGTGACACCGGTGCGCGGCCGACCGTTCCTCGTCTTTCACGATGCCTACCAGTATCTCGAGCGGCGGTACGGGCTGAATGCCGTCGGTGCGATCACCGTCTCGCCGGAGCGCAAGCCGGGCGCCAAGCGCATCCGGGCCCTGCGCCAGCAGGTCCGCCGCTCCGGCGCGGCGTGCGTCTTCCGCGAGCCGCAGTTCGATCCCGGCCTCGTCGCGACGGTCACCGAGGGCACTTCGGCGAAGGCGGCGGTGCTCGACCCGCTGGGGTCTGCGATCCCCGATGGGACGGGCTTCTATCCCGAACTGATGCGCGGCCTCGCGGCGGCCCTGGCCGATTGCCTGGGCGGCGGCAGGTGAGCGCCTAGTCTCCCGGCAGCGGCGGCCCCAGCGGGCAGCCGCAGGTGGGACAGGCGGTGCGCGCCACCAGCCCCTCCAGCGCTTCCGGCGACAGGCGCCGATCGGTCGGCAGTTCGGCATTGGCGGCGAGGAGCAGCCGGCGGCGGCGGGCGTGATCGTCGGTGCCGGCGCCGCAGGCCGCATTCAGGCTCTCCGCGGTTGCGGCGTCCATCGGCATGATCCGGAACGCCCGCGCGGGGGCGGCCGCGCCGGCCGCGATCGCGCCGGTCGCGAGCGCCAGGAAGCAGCGGCGGCTTCGCTTCGTCATGCCCGCAATATGGCATCGTGGAGGGCGAATGCCAGCCCTGCGGCGATCCAGTGGGCCGCGCGGCGCGTACCCCTGGCGGTCCCAATTCGACGGAGCGCCCGGTCATGGCATCATCCCTCGCCGCAACGGCCATCGTCGCTTCGCTTGCGGCCGGCTCCGCCTTGCCCGCGCCCAGTGATTTCACGGTGCTGCGCGACGGCACCCCGATCGGCACGCACCGAATCCGCGCCGAACACGTGGGCGACGAGACGCGGGTCTCGGTCGAGATCGATCTGCGGGTCAAGATCGCCTTCATCACGGTCTACCGCTACAGCCACCGCAACCGCGAGACCTGGCGCGGCGGCCGGCTGGTCGCCATCGACACCCGGACCGACGACAACGGGACGGAACAGTTCGTGCGCGGTCGGGCGACGCCGGCAGGGTTGGCGGTGGAATCGAGTTCCGGCAGCCGCGTGCTGCCGGCGGACATCATCCCCACCAGCTACTGGCGGCCGATCCCGCCGGACCGGACCAAGCTGCTCGACACCCAGCAGGGCCGTCTCCTCGATGTCCGGGTCCGTCGCGAGGCGGGCGGCACCCTGGGGGCCGGGCTTGCGGGGACACAGTACTCGGTGCGCGGCGACCTCGACCTCGACCTCTGGTACGATGCCGCCAGCCGGCTGCGGCGCATCGCCTTCGACTACAAGGGCGCGCGCTTCGACTACACCGAGCAGACGTCGCCGTCGCGGTTCGCCGGCGGTTCATGAGCACGCTGCGCATCGTCCTCGGCGACCAGCTCGATCCCCGCCTGAGCGCGCTCGACGGCGCCAGTCCGGAGGACGTGGTGCTGATGATGGAAGTCGCGGACGAGGCGACCTACGTCCGGCATCATCCGAAGAAGATCGTGTTCCTGCTCTCGGCCATGCGCCATCACGCGGCGGCCCTGCGCGAGGCCGGGCTGCGGGTCGACTACGTCCAGTTGGAGGATGACGGGAACAGCGGCAGCTTCCGCGGCGAGGTGGTCCGGGCGGTCGCACGCCATCGCCCGGACCGCGTCATCGTCACCGAACCCGGCGAGTGGCGCATCGAGGCGGACATGGCGGCATGGCCGGGCCTGCTCGGCGTGCCGGTCGAGGTCCGTCCGGACCATCGCTTCCTCTGCTCGCGCGACCGGTTCGCTGGCTGGGCGCGCGGCCGGCGGCAGCTGCGCATGGAACATTTCTATCGCGACATGCGGCGGCGGACCGGTCTGCTGATGACCGCCGACGGGCAGCCCGAGGGCGGCGCATGGAACTTCGACGCGGAGAACCGCAAGCGGCTGCCGGCCGACATGCCGGTGCCGGAGCCGCTGCGCTTTGCCCCCGACGTCGGGACGCGGGCGGTGATCGACCTCGTCGCCGGACGGTTCGGGGCGCATTTCGGCGAGATCGAGCCGTTCTGGTTCGCCGTCACGCGGGCCGACGCCGAGGCCGCCTTCCGGCATTTCCTCCGCGTGGCGCTGCCGCGATTCGGCGATCACCAGGACGCCATGCGGACGGGCGCGCCGGTGCTGTTCCACTCCGTCTGCTCGCTCTACCTCAATGTCGGGCTGCTGGATGCCGACGCGATGTGCCGCGCGGCCGAGCGCGAATGGCGGCAGGGGCGGGCGCCGATCAATGCCGTCGAGGGCTTCATCCGCCAGATCCTCGGCTGGCGCGAGTACATGCGCGGCGTCTACTGGCTGGAAATGCCGGACTATGCCGCGAGCAACGCGCTCGCCGCGGCAGGACGGCTGCCCGACCTCTACTGGACCGGCGAGACCGACCTCCATTGCCTGGCGGAATGCATCGGCCAGACCCGGCGCGAGGCCTATGCCCACCACATCCAGCGCCTGATGGTGACCGGCAACTTCGCCCTGCTGCTCGGGGTGGCGCCGCGGGAGGTCGAGGAATGGTACCTCGCCGTCTATGCCGACGCGTTCGAGTGGGTCGAGCTGCCGAACACCCACGGCATGGCGCTCTTTGCCGACGGCGGGCATCTGGCGTCAAAGCCCTATGCCGCCAGCGGGCGCTACATCGACCGCATGTCGGACTATTGCCGTACCTGCCGCTACGATCCGCATCGCTCGGAGGGGGAGGGCGCGTGCCCCTTCAACTATCTCTATTGGGACTTCCTGGCGCGGCAGCGCGCCCGACTGGCGGGGAACCCGCGCATGGCCTTGCCCTATCGCAATCTCGACCGGATGGAGCCGGCGCGTATCGCGGCGATGCGGGGCGCGGCAAGCGCCCTGCGCCGCCGCCTCGGCGTCGAACCATGACGCGCGTCGCCTGGATCACCGGGGCCGGCTCCGGCATCGGCCGCGCGCTGGCGCTGGAGATGGCGGCGGCCGGCTGGCAGGTCGCCGTCAGCGCGCGCACCGCGGCGGCACTGGCCGAACTGGCGGCGGGGCAGTCGGCGATCCGGCCCTATCCCCTCGACGTGACCGACGCGGAAGCCTGCCGGGCCGTGGTGGCGCGGATCGAGGCCGAGATGGGCCCGATCGGTCAGGCCGTGCTCAACGCGGGCACCCACCACCCGATGCCGGCGGAGGAATTCGATGCCGCCGCCTTCGCCGCGCTGATCGAGACCAATCTGCTCGGCACCGCGCGCTCGCTGGCGCCGGTGATGGCGGCGATGATCGGCCGCCGGTCCGGCCGCATCGCCATCGTCGCCTCGGTCGCGGGCTATTCCGGCCTGCCGACCGCGGCCGCCTATGGCGCCTCCAAGGCGGCGCTGATCAACATGGCCGAGGCATTGCGGCCGGAACTTGCCCGGCACGGCGTCGTCCTGCAGCTTGTCTCGCCCGGCTTCGTGCGGACGCCGCTGACGGACCGGAACCGCTTTCCGATGCCGTTCCTCATGCCGGTCGAGGCAGCGGCGCGACGCCTGCGCCGGGGCCTGGAGAGCGACCGCTTCGAGATCGTCTTCCCCCGCCGCCTCGCCTGGCTGCTCAAGCTCCTGCGCATCCTGCCCTACCGGCTCTATTTTCCGCTCGTGCGGCGGGTGACGGGCGCGGGTGGATGAGGGGGGCGGGCGGATGATCGCTGCGGCGAAGGCCTATGGCCGGTACTTCGAGACGCTGACGCCGGCCGCGCTCGACGATCTCGAGCGGTTCGTGGTGCCGGAGGTGCACTTCGTCGATCCCTTCAACGATGTCGTCGGCAGCGCGGCAATGCGCCGGATTCTCGCCCGGATGTTCGCCGACCTGCCCGACGCCCGATTCACCGTCACCGACGTCGCGGTCGGCGAGGCGGGGTACCTGCGCTGGCGGTTCACCGGCGGGCGCTGGACGTTCGCAGGCGTGAGCGAGCTGCACTTCGCCGCCGATGGGCGGGTGCGAGCGCACCTCGACCATTGGGACGCCGCCGGCCAGCTCTATGCCCGGCTGCCGCTCCTGGGGAGCGTGATCCGCGCCATCGGCCGCAGGATCGGCTCGGCATCGGCCCGCTAGACCGACGGCTCCGGGGCTCGGGCGCGGGAAACGACCATCGCATTGGTGACGATCGTCCAGCCATAAATCTACCGTCGGTGTTGTGCCGGTGTCGGAAAATGTGCAGGGTGTGATTGCGCAGATAACGGAAAGAAATTTCCGAACGGAACGGCCGGATTATCAGACATCAATAAATATAGACTATCCGGCCAAAGGGAGGATGCATGGCCAAATATCTCTTGGAAGTCCGATACAACAGCGAGGGCGCAAAGGGATTGGCGCGCAGCGGCGGCTCCGAGCGGCGTGACGTCGTCAGCAAGATGTTGCAGGGCTTCGGCGGTACGCTCGAATGCTTCTATTTCGCTTTCGGCGAAGTCGATGCCTATGTGATCGTCGATGTCGCCGACCAGGCCACGATGGCGGCCGCGGCATTGGCGGTGAACCAGGCTGGAGCCGCTACCGTGCGGACGGTCGTTCTGCTCACGCCCGAAGACGTGGACAAGGCGGCGAAAGTGACCATGGACTATACGCCGCCGCGTCGCTGAGCGAGCCCGGCCCAGGTCGGCAAGCGATGTCCGGGGATGCGACGCGTCGCAGTCGCGGCGTGTCCCCGGGCGCTCGCCGGTCGATGGGAAGAACCCGGTCGGACGGCTTCCGATGCTCGCGCTGCGTCAGCCTTCGTGCATCCGCATCGACCGCGGGGCTGCCTGCCCCTCTGCGGCATGGGGGCCGAGGCGCGCCTTGATCCGGGCGGCGGCGGTGAGCGCGGCCGCCACGACCTGATCCATGTTGTAGTAGCGGTACTCGGCCAGCCGGCCGACGAAGGACACGTCCGGCCGCGCGTCGGCCAGCGCGCGGTAGCGCCGGAACAGCGCCTCCGAGGTGGCGTTCGGCACCGGATAGAAGGGCGGGCCCTCGGCCATCGGATATTCGCGCATCAGGGTCGTGCCGCGGCAGCGCTGCCCGGTCATGTGCTTGAACTCGGTCACGCGCGTATAGGCATGGGCGTTGGGGTGATTGACCGTCGCGACCGGCTGGACGAGATCCTGGTCGGGATCATGCTCGGCCTCGAAGCGCAGCGACCGGTAAGGGAGGGCGCCGAACCGCTCGCCGAAGAAGGCGTCGATCGGGCCGGTATAGACGATGTGTGACCACTCGCGGTCCTCGCGCTGCGGTTCGAAGCGCGTGCCGAGGCGAAGTTCGATGCGCGGATGGTCGAGCATGCGCTCGAACATCGCCGTATAGCCGGCGGCCGGCATGCATTGGTGCCGGTCGGTGAAATAGCGGTCGTCGTCGTCGGTGCGGACGGGGATGCGGCCGGCCACCTGCGGCCCCAGTTCGGACAGTTCGCGCCCCCACTGCTTGCGGCTGTAGCCGCGGAACAGGCGGTCGCACAGGTCGGCGCCGATCGTCGAGAGCAGCAGTTCCTCGCTGTTCGCCGGCCGCTCGACCGGCCTTCGCACCGCTTCCAGATGGCGGGCGACGCCGGCGGCATCGAGGTCGAGGCCATAGAGCCGGTTGATCGTGGTCCGGTTGATCGGCACCGGCACCAGCAGCCCGTCCACCGATGCCAGCACGCGATGTTCGTAGGGGCGCCATTCGGTGAAGCGCGACAGCCAGGCCAGCACACGGTCGCTGTTGGTGTGGAAGATGTGCGGGCCGTAGCGGTGCAGGACGACGCCGTGGGCGTCCGGCCAGTCGTGGGCGTTGCCGGCGACATGGTCGCGCGCCTCGACGATCTCGACCCGGAATCCGGCATCGGCCAGCTCGCGGGCGGTGACGGCGCCGGCGAAGCCGGCTCCCACGACCAGGACCGCACTCATGTCCAGATGCCGGGCTCGGGCCAGGTCCGGTCGTTGAACAAGAGGCCGAGGTCGCCCTCTTCGAAATACCGGCGATAGATCGCGGCCGCCGAGAAGGGGTTGCGGTCGACCGGCGTGCCGTCCTCCCAGTGCCGGAGCTCCGCTGCGATCATCGTTCGCGCCAGCGGACGCAGGCGCGGCGCCGGCAGCGGCATCGGGAACTCGTCATGATAGGGGTCCACGGCGCGCACCAGCGCGTCGTAGGGGAAGCGGCCGTAGAAGGACAGGACCGGCACCCGGCCCGGATGATGTGCGGGGTCCGCGGCCTCCAGTGTGCTGAGCACGCCGAGCTGGTTGAGGAAGGGCTTCTGCATGTGCCAGAAGGCGACGGGCCGGCCGCCGACATGGTCGATGCCACGACGCCGCTCGTAGCGCATCGGCATATCGATCCGCTCCGGCGCGCCGCGCGGCCGGACATAGCAGTAGAGGCGCGGCAGGGCGTGCGGGTTTGGGACGATCCAATAGGGGAAGTCCGCCGGCAAGGGGTCCTGGCGCAATGTGCCGTCCTCGATCAGGACCTTGGCCAGGAACTCTTCCGCGCTGAGCTGGGGGCTGGCCCCGGTGCCCGACAGTGCCCCCTGCATCAGCCGGTCGAAACGGCCCGGATCGTCCTCCAGCGCCAGGACGGCCTCTTCCCAGGCAGAGAACCACCGCGGATCGGAGATCGCGGCGAAGCAGGTGGAGGTCGCCGTCGTCGTCAGGCCGGCGAAGGCCCGTTCCAGGTCGCGCAGCGGCACGTTGTGCAGGATGTCCCCGTCGTAGCAGAGCAGCGGTTCGCCGGGGAACAGCCGGGCGATCAGGGTCCAGCGCAGAAGGGCATAGCCGATGACGCCGTAAGGACCGGCAAAGCGCTCCAGCAGCCGCGGGTGGCGGTCGACCAGTTCCGCATAGGCCGCCCGGCCGTCATGCAGGCGGCAGGGCGGGCGTTCCAGCTCCGCCCGCACCGCCGGCGACAGCGCCTCGACGTCGCCCAGCAGGACGATGTCGAGCCATGCGCCGTCCCCGCGCCCGTCGCGGCGCAGGTGCCGGGCGTTCTCGACGAGGCAGGTGGCGCGCCGGAGCGCGGCCTCGCCTTCGCCCGCACCGGCAAAGCGGATGAAGTTGACCGTGACGTGCCGCACGCCTCGAGCGCCCCCCCGTGGCGGCGCGTGGTGGCTGCCGCTCCAGACGCTATTAGCGGCGCTGCGCGGAAGTCGCAACCGCAGCTTGCAGCAGCGGTGCCCGTGCAGGCCGGCCCCGTTCAGGCGGCCGAGCGACGATACTCCTCGGTCCGGGCCGCGGTCGGCCGCTCCTTGCTGAAGAAGATCAGCACCTCGCCGATGGTGATGCCGAACTTGCTGACGGTCGCCCGGTTGATCAGCTTGCCGTCCGGCTGCAGGAACATCCAGTCGTCGAAGCGCACCCGCCAGGTGTCGTCGCCGACGCGCAGCCGCAGCGTGTAGCTCCAGTTCAGGGCCTGCCCATAGGCAGCCCCCACGGCAACGCCCTCGACGTCGTCTGCGCGGCCCTCGTAGGCGTGCTCGCCGGTGCGGCGGATCTTCCAGACCCGGCGGTCGGTCTCGCCGTCGGCGTAGCGGAAATCCTCGGTCAGCGTCAGGGTCTGGCCGTCCCACGCGCCGTCGATGTCGACGACGAACTGGCGGCGGACGGTTCCGAACCGATCCTGGAAGATCCCCCAGGCGCGCGTCTGGCCCGCGAAGTATTCCTCGACGACGAAGCGCGGTTCGCTTCCGGCGAAGTCTTCAGGTTTCATGGGGCTGCATCCCGCGAAGAGGAGAACGGGCAGAGAGAGCAGGAGGAACAGGCGGGTCATCGGGAACATCGGCGGCCTCCTCGGCAATGCGCCGGCGCAACGCGCGCTGGGCGGTCTCGGTCAGCGGGAAGCGCCACATCACGGCGACCGCGGCCAGCTTGAACGGCAGCGGCGCCAGCCCGTAGAGGAGCGCCAGCATGGTCAGCGCCTCCGCCGGCTGCGCGACCGAGCCGGAGGCGAACCCGGCCCAGCCGAGCAGCGGAAAGGCAAGGCCGACGGCCAGCGCCAGCGCCAGCTTCGTCGCCATGCCCCACAGGGCGAAGAAGAGGCCGGTGCGGCCGCTGCCGCCGGCGGCGGTGTCGACATCCACGACGTCGGCCTGGATGGCCCCCGGCAGGGCGAGATCGGCGCCGAGCGTGAGGCCGGTGACCACGCAGACGACCGCAAAGAGCGCGACATCGCCGCCGTCGAGCAAGGGCACGACGGAGAAGCCCGCGCAGGCGATCCCCATGGCGATGCACCAGGCCCGGTGCTTTCCGAGACGGCGGCTCGCCCGCAGCCAGACCGGCACGCTGGCGAGGCCCGCCAGGAAATAGACCAGCAGCAGCGGCCCCGCCGCATCCGGTGCCGCCAGCCGATGGCTGACGAAGAGCACGAACAGCGTCGCCGGCAGGCCGTTCGCCAGCCCGTTCAGCAGATAGGCGACGAGCAGGCGCCGGAACGGCCGGTTGTCCGCCAGGACACGCAGGCCGCCACGGCCGCGAAGACGCCCCGGTCGTGGCGCCGGCTCGGGCACTCGCAGGAGGCAGAGCGCGACGGTGAGCGGCAGCAGCACGACGACGCCGATCGCGATCACCGAGAGCGCCTCGCCCGGCTGGCTGGTCCAGACGGCGGGCAGGGCCACGGCGGCGAGCGTTCCCGCCACCGTGGCGGCCTCGCGCCAGCCGGCGATGCGGGTGCGTTCGTGATATTCGCCGGAGAGTTCCGCCCCCCATGCCTGGTAGGGCAGGGAGACCATCGTCCAGCCGAGATAGAGCAGCATGCTCCAGAGCAGCAGATGCAGGGCGCCGGCGTCGCCGGGCGGGCGCAGCAGCTCCCAGGCGGCCAGCGCCAGCACCGGCGTTCCCGCCGCGATCCACAGCCGGCGCCGCCCGAGCGCGGCCGGGGTGCGGTCGCTGAGCCAGCCGATCAGCGGGTCGCTCGCGACGTCGAACAGCCGGGCCGCCAGCAGGATCGGTCCGACGGTCGCGAGCCCCAGGCCGAGCGTGTCGCCATAGTAGGCCGGCAGGTGGACGAACACCGGCAGCGTCAGCGCCGCCAGCGGCAGGGCCGGGAGGGCGTAGGCTGCGATGGCGATGCGCGCGGTCACGGGCCGGGCGATCAGCCGCGCGCCAGCCGCATGTGGCGGACATCGATCGTCCCGGCGGTGAAGCCGGCACGGCAATAGTCGAGATACATCTCCCACAGGCGCCGGAAGCGGCTGTCGAAACCCATCTCGGCGATCGCCGGCCATGCCGCGCCGAAGCGCGCCTTCCAGAGTTCCAGCGTGCGGGCATAATGGAGGCCATAGCCGCGATCGCTCTCCACCGTCAGGCCGACTTCTGCGGCTTCGCGACGGATCGCTGCGCGCGACGGCAGCATGCCGCCGGGAAAGATGTGACGCTGGATGAAGTCGGCGCTGCGCCGATAGCCGTCGAAGAACCGCTCGTCGATGGTGATGGCCTGCAGGACGGCGATCCCGCCCGGAGCGAGCCGGTCGGCGAGCCGGCCGAAGAAGACCGGCCAGTAGCGCTCGCCGACCGCCTCGATCATCTCCACCGAGACGACGCGGTCGAAGCGGCCGGTGATGTCGCGATAGTCCATCAGGCGGGTGTCGATGCGCTCGTCCAGGCCGGTGGCGCGGGCGGCCGCTACGGCCAGCTCGTGCTGGGCGGGGGAGATCGTCACCGCCGTCACCTGGCAGCCATGCTCGGCGGCGAGATGGCGCGCCAGCGCGCCCCAGCCGCAGCCGATTTCCAGCACGCGCATTCCGGGCCGGAGGTCGAGCAGGTCGGCGAGCCGCCGGAACTTCTCCTCCTGCGCGCCCTCCAGATCCTGCCCGGGCGTGGCGAAGACGCCGCTGGAATAGGTCATGCCCGGGTCGAGCCAGGCGGCGTAGAAGCGATTGCCGAGATCGTAGTGGCGCCGGATGTTGCGGCGGCTGCCGCGGCGCGAGTTCCGCCGCAGCGCGTGCAGCACGCGCCCGGCGATGCGGTGGAGGCGGCTGCCGTCGAGGGTGCGGCCGATCGCCGCCTCGTTCTCCAGCGCCAGCGTCATCAGCTCGGCGGGGTCGGGGCTGTCCCAGTCTCCGTCGACGTAGCTCTCGGCGAACCCGGTGGCGCCGCCGATGAGCAGCCGCCGCGCGAGCCGCGGGTGGCGGACGATCAGCACGGCGCTGCGGCCGGGCTCGGGCCCTTCGACCATGTAGCGGCGTCCGTCCGGCAGGATTACGGCCAGGCGCCCCTGCCGGATCCGCCGGGCCAGCATCAGGACCAGACGCAGCGTGCGCGGCAGTCCGGTCATGTCCCATGCCGGCGGGACGGGCCAGGCTTCGGCCTGAAGGAGGGCGGTGTCGACGGTCATCGCAAAGGTCCGGAACGGGAAGATTGGGTCTCGTACGTCACCGGCTGCGCCGGTGGATCAGGTCTGACCTGCAGACGGGCGCCCTTGCGCCAGAGGCGGAGGGCCTGCCAGTGGATGGCGAACAGGATCTTCAGCGTCAGCAGCGGCATGGCGAGCGCCATCCGCAGCAGCCAGCGGTCGGAGAGCGGGCGCCGGACGCCGGTCTGGGTTGCGAGCAGGATGTCGGCCTCGCCATTGGCGGTCGTGGTCGTCTGCCGGATCACGACCGCCAGCCGCTCGCCGGGCGGGCGGATGCGAAAGGCGTAGCGGCACTCCATCGGTAGGAACGGCGAGACGTAGAACCGCTTGTCCTGCGTCTGGCGGACCCAGCCGCCGTCGCCCTCGCCCTCGCCCTCGACCGGCAGCAGATAGCCGTGCTGCTGGCCGAACGTGTTCCGCACTTCGTAGAGGATGGCGGCCAGCCGGCCCTGCCGGTCGTGGCAGAAATAGACCGAGAGCGGATTGAAGACGTAGCCCAGCACGCGCGGAAAGCAGAGCAGCGTGATGCGGCCGGATGCGGCGTCCAGTCCGGCCTCGTCGAGCAGCCGTTCCACCCATGGCCGGAGCGGCGTGCCGTCGCGCGGCCCGTGGTCGCGGTCGTGGAAGGCGAAGAGCCCCGCCCGGTTGTAGGCGAACAGCCGCAGCCTGCGGTCGAGGTCCGGCAGCTCGTCGAGGTCGACCAGAAGGGAATAGACGCGGTAGCGGAAGGCGTGGACAAACGGCCGGACCCGCCGGTGCATGACCTCGCCGGCATAGAGGGCAGAGCCGCCCGCGGCAGCGGTCATGCGGCGGCTTCCCGGGCACCCTGCCAGGCCGGGTGCGCGCCCAGCCGGGCCGCCACGGCGAGGCCGGACTTGAGCCCGTCCTCGTGGAAGCCGTAGCCGGTCCAGGCGCCGCAATACCAGGTCCGCCGCCGCCCCTGGATCTGGGGCAGCGCGGCCTGGGCGGCGATCACCGGCTGGTCGAAGATCGGATGCGCATATTGGAAGCTGCCATGGACCGTCGCCGGGTCCGGCTCGGTGACCGGGTTCAGCGACAGGAACAGCGGCACCTGCGGGTCGAGGCTCTGCAGACGGTTCATCCAGTAGGTCACGGCGACATCCCGCTCGCCGTCCGCATCGCGCTCCGCGAGATAGTTCCAGCTCGACCAGACACTGCGGCGGCGCGGCATCAGGCGGGCGTCGCCATGCAGGACGGCGCGGTTGCCGGAGCAGCGCAAGCCGGCGAGGATCGAACGCTCGAGCGGGTCCGCGTCGGGCAGCATCGGCAGGATCTGGTTGCCATGGACGGCCAGCACGACCTGATCGAAGCGATCCTCCTGTCCGCGGCGGTCGCGCAGGATCACGCCGTCGGCGAGGCGGAACATGCGCTCGACCGGCGTCGCCAGGCGGATGCGGCCGTCCAGCCGCTCGGTCAGGCGGCGCACATACTCGCGGCTGCCGCCGGTCACGGTCCGCCACTGCGGCCGGTCGCGGACGCGCAACAGCCCGTGGTTGCTGCAGAAGCGCACGAAGCTGACGATCGGGAAGTCGCGCATGGTCCGCGGCGGGCATGACCAGATGGCGGCCGCCATCGGCAGCAGATGGTCGTCGATGAAGGCGCGCCCGTAGCGGCCGCGCTCCAGGAACGCGCCCAGCGTCTCCTGCCGTTCGGGATTCGCCAGCACGGCCGGCGCCTCGCGATAGAAGCGCAGGATGTCGCGCACCATGCCGAGGAAGCGGGGCCGCACGAGGTTGCGGCGCTGGGCGAAGAGCGTGGCGAGGCTGGCGCCGGAATATTCGAGCGCGCCGCCGTCCGCCGACACGGCGAAGGACATGTCGCTCTCCTGCGTCGGCACGCCGAGATGGTCGAAGAGCGCGATCAGGTTCGGATAGGTGTCGAGGTTGTAGACGATGAAGCCGGTATCGACGGGGATGGTGCGGCCGCCGGCCCGGACCTCCACCGTGTTGCTGTGGCCGCCCGGCCGGGCCTCGGCCTCGTAGACGGTGACGTCGTGCCGTCCGGACAGGGCGAGGGCGGCGCCGAGACCGGAAATGCCGGCCCCGATGACGGCGATTCGCTGGCCGGGGCGATTCATGCGGCGCTCCTGGCGATCGATTCCAGCGCGGCGAGGGCGCGCGTGCGCGCCGCGCCATGGTCGACGATGGGCCGGGGATAGTGCCGACCGAGAGCCAGACCCGCCGCGGCCAGCACGTCCGCGGGAGCCGCCCATGGCTCGTGGATCCACCGCGCCGGAAGGCGCGCCAGCTCCGGGACGAAGCGCCGGACATAGGCACCGTCGGGATCGAACTTCCGGCCCTGCAGCACCGGGTTGAAGATGCGGAAGAACGGGGCGGCATCGGCGCCGCAGCCGGCGACCCACTGCCAGCTGGCGGCGTTGTTGGCGAGGTCGGCGTCGACCAGCGTGTCCCAGAACCAGGCCTCGCCCGCCTGCCAGGGCAGGAGCAGGTCCTTGACCAGGAACGAGGCTACGATCATGCGCACGCGGTTGTGCATCCACCCCGTCTCCCAGAGCTGGCGCATGCCGGCATCGACGATGGGGAAGCCGGTGCGGCCCCGCTGCCAGGCGCGCAGCTCTTCGGGTGCATCCCGCCAGGGCATCGCCGCGTACTCCGGGCGCAGCGGCGCGTCGGCGAGACCGTCATTGTGGAAGAGCAGCTGGTAGGAGAACTCGCGCCAGCCGAGTTCCCGCAGATACGCCTCGACATCGCCGGTGCGCGCGGGCTCGGCCGCTTCGGCGGCGAGCGCCGCGTGCCAGACGCTGCGCGGGGATATCTCGCCGAAATGGAGGTGGGGCGAGAGCATCGAGGTGCCCACCCGGTCCGGGCGGTCGCGGCCCTCGCGATAGCCGGCAAGTCCGCCGTCGAGGAACGCCGTGAGCCGGCGCCGGGCTCCCGCCTCGCCGGGCGTCCAGGTGCGGCGCAGACCGCCGGCCCAGTCGGGCTGGCTCGGCGTCAGCTGCCAGTCTTCCAGGCGATCCCCGCCCGGTACCGTCGGCGGCGTGGGAAGCCGGTCCGGTACGGGCAGCGGCCGGCCGTCGACGCCCAGGGCCAGCAGCGCCCGCCAGAACGGCGTGAAGACGCGATAGGGCTCGTCCTTGCCCGAGCGAACCTCCCATGGTTCGCGCAGCAGGGTGCCGTTGTGGCTGCGGGCGGCGATGTCGTCCTCGGCCAGCGCCTGCTTGATGGCGGCGTCGCGGCGGCGGGCCCAGGGTTCGTAGCGCCGGTTCCAGACGACGGCGGATGCGCCGACCGATTGCGCCAGGGCCGGCACCACGGCGTCTGCCGGTCCCCGGCGCAGCACGAGCGGCAGGCCGATGCGGCGCAGTGCGCCCGCCAGCGCCGCGATACTCTGCGCCAGCCACCAGCGCGATGCGCCGCCCCGGCGCCAGGCGCCCGGACGGTCATCGTCGAGGACGAAGAGCGGCAGGACGGGGCGGCCGGACGCGGCGGCGTCCGTCAGGGCCGGATTGTCCGACAGGCGGAGGTCGCGCTCGAACCAGACGAGGATGGGGGCGGCGTTGGACATGCACTCGCTATTCGCGCGAACGCGTCCGCTGGATCACCCGCAGGCCGTGCCTGCGGTGCGTGCGCGTCAGGCGGCGCGACGCTGGAGCTGCTCGCGCGGGAAGGCGAACAGGCGGTCGCTGCCGAGAAGGAAGGCGAGGAACTGACGGCGCAGGAGGCCGGAGATCGCCGGATCGAGGACGTCGAGGCCGCCGGCAAAGGCGCCGAAGGCGGGCAGGATCAGCCGCTGCCCATCGGTGACGAAGCAGCGCCCGGAGACGCGCCGGGCGCTGGTCGCGACACTCGCCTTGGGATGGAAGTGGCCGCTGACCTCGCCGCGCACCGGGACGGGCCCGGCCGCTCTGCGCGCCTCATGGCGGAACGTCAGCGGCCCGATGGCGAGTTCGGCCGCGCTGCGGCCGCCTATGTCGGCGGCAAGCACGGGGTCGTGATTGCCGGTGATCCAGATCCAGTCGCGGCCGCGCGCCAGTGCGGCAATCCGCGTGCGGTCGGTCGGCGCCAGACGGCCCGGACCGTCGGGGTCGTGGAAGCTGTCGCCGAGGCAGACGACCGTGCGCGGCTGGTAGCGGCGAAGCAGGCGGGCGAGCCGGTCCAGCGTCGCCTGGGTGTCGTAGGGCGGAAGCATCGTGCCGCGGCGGGCGAAGGACGATCCTTTTTCGAGATGCAGGTCGGCGACCACGACGAGCCCGCCGTCCCGCCAGACGACGGCGCCGGCCGGATCGAGCAGCAGCGGCACGCCGTTGAGTTCGATCGGAGCTGTGACCATATTCTCTACTCTCAGGACGGACGCCGACGGTCGCAATCTAGGTGGATTCGCGGACCGGGGGCAGCGGCATGGGGGAACATTCCGGTTCTCCCGGACGTTGTCGAAGGGTTGCCGCCTCCAGCGGAGGAATTGATGATCAAGGTCGCGCTCGTCGCCGGATTGGCTGCCGTCTCGCTGGCTGCCTGTGCGCCCGGCTATTACGGACCGAACGAGACGGCGGGCACCGCCGTCGGCGCGGTGGCCGGTGGCGTCATCGGCTCGCAGTTCGGTCGCGGTGGCGGCCGTGTCGCCGGCGCGGCCGTCGGGTCGCTGCTCGGCGCCGCGGTCGGCAACAGCATCGGCCGCTCCGCGGACGAGCGGGACTACTACAACAGCTACTACGGCTACGGTCCCTATCCGCCGCCGGGCTACTACCCGCCGCCTCCGCCCCCGCCCGGTTACTACTATTATCCGCCCCGCTACTGAGCCGGGCGGAGCAGATCCGAGGAGACATCGCCATGCGCCTGCGCGCTCTCGTCGCCCTGCCGGCGCTATTGGCGCTGGCCGGCTGTTACGACCCCTACTATGACGGCTACGGCTATGGCCCGTCGGGCTATGTGTCGGGCACATACTATGGCCCGACCTACAGCAGCCCCGGCTACTACTACGATCGTCCGGACTACCGGCCGCCGCGATACGACGACCGGCGGGACTATCGCCCCGCGCCGCGGCGCAGCGAGTATCGCCCGGCCCCGCCGCAGCGGCCGCCGGCATACCGGCCCCCGCCGCCCTCGTCGAGTGCGCCGTACGGCTACAGCGGCGGGCAGACCGAGCGCGACGCCGCCCGCTACAACCGCAACAGCCGCGGACCCGAGCCGGGCGAATAGACGCTAATCGTGGCCGATCGACGATGCCGGCCCGGAGGCCCCGTCAGGAAATGGCGGGCGCGTCCGGGCCGGCTTCCATTTCGGCGACCAGTGCCGCGGCCGTCTCTTCCAGCAGGTGGTCGCGGGCACCCTCGACGCCCTCGCGACCGATCTCCAGCAGGACCGGTACCGCCAGCGGCGAGATGCGGGGCAGGGGGCGATGCAGCACCCGCCCGCGCGCCCGCGCCAGGAGCCGACCCAGCCGGCGCACGTCGGTCAGCCCCTCGGCCGCGTCCGCCCGCGTGGCGCGTAGCAGGATGTGGTCCGGCTCGTGCCGGCGCAGCACGTCGTAGATCAGGTCGGAATTGAAGGTGACCTGCCGGCCGGACTTCTCCTGTCCCGGATGCCGGCGCTCGATCAGGCCGGCGATCACCGCGACGTTGCGGAAGGTGCGCTTCAGCAGCGTCGATTCCGCCATCCACTCCTCCAGATCGTCGCCCAGCATCTCCTCGTCGAACAGCGGCGCCGGGTCGCGCACCGGCTCCAGGCTCCAGGTCGCGACGACATAGTCGGTCGCAACGAACCCCAGTGGCTTCAGCCCGGCCCGTTCCATCCGGCGGGTCAGCAGCATTCCCAGCGTCTGGTGCGCGTTCCGCCCCTCGAAGCAATAGGCGACCATGTAGTGCAGGGCGCCGCGCGGGAACGTCTCGACGAGCAGGTCGTCGCTGCCGGGCAGCGCGGAACGGTGCCGCTGCAGGTCGAGCCACTCGTGGACGGGGCCGGGCAGGCGATCCCATTGACCGGGATCGGCCAGCATCGCGCGCACCCGGTCGGCGAGGTGCGTCGTCAGCGGCATGCGCCCGCCGGCATAGGCCGGGATCTTGGGCTGGTCGCCGCTGGCCGGCCGCGCCTCGACGGCCATGTCGCGGATGCCCTCGAAACGCAGCAGCCGGCCGGCGAAGAGGAAGGTGTCCCCGGGAGTCAGGCCAAGCGCGAAATACTCCTCGACCTCGCCCAGCACGCGGCCGCGGCCGAGGCGCACCTTGAGCGTGGTGGCCTCGACGATCGTACCGACATTCATGCGATAGCGTCGGGCGATCGCCGGATGCGCAAGGGCCAGCCGACCGTCGGGCAGCCGCGCCAGCCGCCGCCATTGCTCGTAGCCGCCGAGCGCATAGCCACCATCCTCGACATACCGGACGACGGCATCGAACTCGGCCCGGGCGAGGCCGGCAAAGGGTTGGGTCGCGGCCACCTCGACATACAGCGTATCGGCACCGAACGGGCCGGCACAGGCGGTGCCCAGGACGTGCTGGGCGAGGACGTCGAGGGCACCCGGCCGCGGCGCCTGGCCGTCGAGGGTGCCGGCGGCGACCGCGTCGAGCGCGGCGCTGCACTCCAGCACCTCGAAGCGGTTGGCGGGCACCAGTATGGCGCGGCTCGGCCGGTCGAGCCGGTGGTTGGAGCGGCCGATGCGCTGCACGAGGCGGCTGGCACCCTTGGGCGCACCGACCTGGATCACGAGGTCGACGGCCGCCCAGTCGATCCCGAGGTCCAGGGACGAGGTCGCGACCACGGCCCGAAGCCTGCCTTCGGCCATCGCCGCCTCGACGCGGCGGCGCTGCTCGACGGCGAGGCTGCCGTGGTGCAGCGCGATCGGCAGGTTCGCCGCGTTCAGGCGCCACAGCTCCTGGAAGACGATCTCGGCCTGCGCCCGGGTGTTGACGAAGACGATGGTGGTACCGGCTTCGGCGATGGCGCGATAGACCGCGGGCATGGCATGGACCGCCATGTGCCCGCCCCAGGGCAGCCGACCCTCGGGAACGAGGATCGAGACGTCGGCGGCTGCCGCAGCGCCGCCGACGATGCGGCGGACATGGCCGCGGCCGGCGCCGATCCACTGTTCCAGCGCATCGGGCCAGGCCACGGTCGCCGACAGCCCGACCCGGCGGCTGGCGGGCGCCAGGGCGCCGAGCCGCGCCAGCCCGAGCGCCAGGAGGTCGCCGCGCTTGGTGCCGGCCAGGGCGTGGACCTCGTCGACCACCACGACCGACAGCCGCCCGAACAGGGTCGGCGCATCCGCGTAGGACAGCATCAGCGCCAGCGATTCGGGCGTCGTCATCAGCATCTGCGGCGGCCGCAGCCGCTGCCGTGCGCGCCGGGACGCCGGCGTGTCGCCGGTCCGCGTCTCGACCGTGACCGGCAGGCCGAGTTCGGCGATCGGCGCCTGGAGATTGCGCTGCACGTCGACGGCGAGCGCCTTCAGCGGCGATATGTAGAGCGTATGCAGGCCGGGCGCCGGCGCAGCCGCCAGTTCGATCAGCGACGGCAGGAATCCGGCCAGCGTCTTGCCGCCGCCCGTCGGCGCGATCAGCAGGGCGGAGTCACCGGCGGTCGCCGCCTCGACCATCGCGAGCTGATAGGCGTGGGGCGACCAGCCGCGGGCGGCAAACCAGGCGCGGAAGGGCTCGGGCAGCAGGGCAGGGGCGGTCGACATCGTCCGGAGCAGCGATCTGGTCGCGGCGGCCGGCGAAGTCCAGGCGGCTATTCCGGCGGCAGCCCGGCGAGCCCGCGCCGCAGCGGCTCCAGATGGCGCTCGTAGCGGCGCCAGCGGTCCACGGCTTCGCCATGGATGGGCCGCCGCACGGCCTCGTAGTTCGAGGTGTCGACGATGCGCCGGTTCTGTTCGACGGCAAGGCAGGCCGGATCCCAGGGCAGGCCGAGGAAGGCGATGATGCGCCGGGCCTCCTCCTCGGGCCGGGCCACCAGATCCTCGTAGCGGACATCGAGGATCGGCAGGTCGAGCGCCGCCCGGAAATGAGCCATCAGCCGCTCATATTCGCGGTAGCACAAGCCGGCCCGGTAGAGATCCCACGGCTCCATCGCCGGGATCTTCTGGTCCTGGTAGTAGGCCGAGATGCAGACGTCGAGCGGGTTGCGCTGGGTGTGGATGATGCGGGCACCGGGCAGCAGCCGCTGGATGTCGGCCAGCCGCAGGAAGTTCTGCGGCAGCTTGTCCGACACGCGCAGCGCGTCCGGTGCCAGGTCGCGGAGCTGGGCGATGAACTGGTCGTGGATCCGCTCCAGGTCGCCCACCGTCCATTCGGTGATTCCGGCCGGATATTGCCGGCGCGACAGCTTCGAGACGGCGGCGGCCGCGCGCTGCACGGCCCGGCGCTCGCCGCCGCCGTGCGCCTGCGGGTGGCCGGCGATGATCTGTTCGACGAGCGTGGTTCCTGACCGGCCCATGCCGACGATGAAGACCGGCAGTTCCGAGCGACGGTCGATCCGGGGCACCTGTCGCATGGCGTCAGCCGGCGTGGCCGCGATGACGGCGTCGACGGTGGCGGTCAGCAGGCCGGGCCGGAAGCGGCTGGCGCGCTGCGAGATCGCCACCAGTTCGTTGCCGCGACGGGCGGCGGCGAAGGATTCCTCGTAGCGGCCGGCACGATCCAGCAGGCGCGCCTGGGCATGGCGCAGGCGGATCGTCTCGCGCACGGCGATCGCGGCGTCCAGCAGGTCCAGGGCACGGTCGGTCTCGCCACGGCCAGGCGCCAGGGTGGCGAAGGCCATCGCGATCTCCGGATGGGGAGGAGTCTGGCCGAGATGCGGTTCGAGCGCCTCCCGGGCACCGTCCCGATTGCCGCGGCGATCGAGCATCCGGGCATAGCCCGCGGCGATCTCGGGATCGCCGGGAACGATCCGCGCCGCCCGGCGGAAGCTGCGGACGGCGATGCGGGCATAGAGCGTCGCCCGGTCCGGCTCGTCGCCGACCAGCTGCTCGGCGAGGCTGCCCGTCTGCCGCAGGAGTTCGACGTCGACCGGGAACTGCTGCACTCCGTGGATCGCCGCTTCGAGCGCGCGCTCGGGCTTGCGCTCCCGCTTCAGGCGGTCGACAAGGGCCAGCGCGTCCTCCGCGGTTGGATAGGGCGCGCGCTGCACCTTGCCGACGATGCGCCGGGCCTCGGCTGCCGGCTCAGCCATCGGCCGCCGCCGGCTCGGCGAACGCAGCTGCGATCCGCGCGGCTTCGGCCTGGCCACGGCCTGCGGGATGGCGGCTGCGGGGCAGGGCGCCCCACACCGGCCGCGGCCAGGCGGGATCGTCGGTCCGCCGCGCGATCACATGCACATGCAGCTGGGGAACCATGTTGCCGAGTGCGGCCACATTCAGCTTGTCCGGGGCATAGAGTCGTTGCAGCACGCGCTCGGCCTGGATGATCTCTTCCATCAGGCGCGTGCGGTCGTCCTGCCCGAGATCGGTGATCTCGCGGATGTCCGGCAGCGCGGGCACGAGGATCAGCCAGGGCCAGGACGGCTCGTCCATCAGGCGGACTTCGCAGAGGGCGAGGCGGGTGACGGGAAACGTGTCTTCGGCGAGACGGGAATCGAGCGTGAACATCGGGGGTCCGTTGGGGTGGCCGCACCATAGGCGGGGCCTCCGGGCGTGGCAACCGAACGGCGCCCGCCCATATTCCGGGCCATGACGCAATCCGTGCCCGCCGGCCGCGTCCGGCCGGAAGACTGGCTGATGGTCCGGCCCGAGGGGCTCTATTGCGCCCCGGCCGATCTCCATGTCGACCCCACTCGCCCGGTCGCGCGGGCCGTCGTCACCCACGGGCACGCCGACCATGCCCGCGCCGGCCATGGGCAGGTGCTGGCGACGGCCGAGACGCTGGCGATCATGGCCAGCCGCTACGGCGCGGGCTTCGCCGGCCGCACCCAGGCGCTGGCGCTGGGCGAGACGCTGTCGCTCGGCGATGTCCGGCTGCGGCTGGCCCCGGCCGGCCATATCCTCGGCTCCGCCCAGGCGGTCCTGGAGCATGGCGGCAGCCGCGTCGTCGTCTCGGGCGACTACAAGCGCCGCCGCGACCCGACCTGCCCTGCCTTCGAGCCGGTGCCCTGCGACGTTTTCGTGACCGAGGCGACGTTCGGCCTGCCGGTCTTCCGCCACCCCGACGATGCCCATGAGGTCGCGCGCCTCCTGGAGCAGCACCGTCGCAATCCCGACCGGACGATCGTCGTCGGGGTCTATGCGCTGGGCAAATGCCAGCGCCTGCTGCGCCTGCTGCGCGAGGCCGGCTACGACCGGCCGGTGCATCTGCATGGTGCGCTGGAGGGGCTGACCCGCCTCTATGGCGAACTCGGAGTCGAAGTCGGGCCGGTCGAGCCCGCGACGATGGCCGCGCGCGAGCGGCTGGCCGGCGCGATCGTGCTGGCCCCGCCCAGTGCCATCGCCGACCGCTGGGCGCGGCGCCTCGCTGATCCCATCGTGGCCATGGCGTCGGGTTGGATGGGCGTGCGCCAGCGGGCGCGCCAGCGCGGCGTCGAGCTGCCGCTGGTCATCTCCGACCATGCCGACTGGGACGAGCTGCTGGCGACCCTGCGCGATGTCGGCGCCCCGCGGGTGTGGGTGACGCACGGGCGCGAGGAGGCGCTGGTCCATGCCGCCCGCGGCATGGGCATCGATGCCCGGGCCCTCGCCCTCGTCGGCTTCGAGGAAGAGGGGTCGTGAACCGCTTCGCCCGCCTGCTCGACGCGCTCGCCTTCACGCCGTCGCGCAACGGCAAGCTGCGCCTTCTCCGCGATCACTTCGCCGAGCTACCGGACCCCGAGCGCGGCTGGGCCCTGGCGGCGCTGACGGGCGGCATCGACCTGCCGTCGGCCAAGCCGGCGATGATCCGGGCGCTGGTCGCCGAGCGGGTCGATCCCGTCCTCTTCACCTGGTCCTACGATTTCGTCGGCGACCTCGCCGAGACGACGGCCCTGATCTGGCCGGCGCCCGATGCGGTCGCGGAGCGGCGCAACGCGCCCCCACCGACCCTGGCCGAGGTGGTGGCCGAGCTGACCGCCGCCAGCCGCGCCGAGGTGCCGGCGCTGGTCGCGGGCTGGCTTGACCAGCTCGATGCGACGGGCCGCTGGGCCCTCCTCAAGCTGGTGACCGGCGGGATGCGGGTCGGCGTCTCCGAACGCATCGCCAAGACCGCCGTCGCCGGGCTGGGCGAGGTTCCGGTGGAGGCGGTCGAGGAGGTGTGGCACGGCCTGCGGCCGCCCTACGAGCCGCTCTTCGCCTGGGTCACCGGCGCCGGCGACCGGCCGGACCCGGAGGCGGCCGCCCGCTTCCGGCCGATGATGCTGTCCCATCCGCTGGAGGAGGGCGAACTCGACGCGATGGCGCCGGCCGAGTATGCGGCCGAATGGAAATGGGACGGCATCCGGGTCCAGGTGGCGGCGACCGGTGCCGAGCGGCGGCTCTTCTCGCGCACCGGCGAGGATGTCGGCGGCGCCTTTCCCGACCTGGTGGCGACGCTCGATTTCCGCGCCGTGCTCGATGGCGAACTGCTGGTCGTCCGCGACGGCACGGTCGCCCCGTTCTCGGACCTCCAGCAGCGCCTCAACCGCAAGACCGTCGGCACGAAGCTGCTGACCAGCCACCCGGCCTGGATCCGGCTCTACGACATTCTGGTCGACGGCGAGGAGGATCTGCGCGGGCTCGCCTTCGACGCCCGCCGGGAGCGGCTGGAGACCTGGTTTTCCGACCGCCGGCCGGCGCGCATGGACCTGTCGCCGCTCATCGGCTTCACCACCTGGCCCGAGCTGACGGAGCTGCGGGCCGGGGCACGGGCGGCGGCGATCGAGGGGCTGATGCTGAAGCGGCGCGCCAGCCCCTACCTCTCCGGCCGGCCGAAGGGCCATTGGTACAAGTGGAAGCGCGATCCGCTGACCGTCGACTGCGTGCTGATGTACGCCCAGCGCGGCCACGGCAAGCGCTCGTCCTTCTATTCGGACTACACCTTCGGCCTGTGGACCGAGGCGGGCGAGCTGGTGCCCGTCGGCAAGGCCTATTTCGGCTTCACCGACGACGAGCTGCAGCAGCTCGACCGCTGGGTGCGCAACCACACGACCAACCGCTTCGGCCCCGTCCGCGAGGTCGAGCCGGGGCTGGTGCTGGAGATCGCCTTCGACGGCGTCCAGCGCTCGACCCGCCACAAGTCGGGCCTCGCCATGCGCTTCCCGCGCGTCGCCCGCATCCGTTGGGACAAGCCGGCCGGCGAGGCCGACCGGCTGCCGGTGCTGGAGGCGATGCTGTAGCGCTCGAGCGCCCGTGCGTCCTTCGACCGCTCGTTCCGCTTCGCTCCACTCCCCGCTCAGGACGACGATGTTTCTTTTCAGATAGTTATGGACGGTCCTCGTCCTGAGCGCGAGCGGCAGCGAGCGGTCGAAGGATGCACCAGCGCTCGCGTCGCGGTTCCCCTGGATGACGGTCGGCTCACAGCTCCGGCCAGCGGTCCGCCCAGGGCGCGAGGCGCTCGAAGGCGGCGGCGAGGTCGATGAGGCGCTGCTCGCCGAACCAGGGGCCGACGGCGTGGAAGCCGGCCGGCAGGCCGTCCGGCGTGAAGCCCATGGGGATGCTCATGGCGGGGTGGCCGGTGATGTTGTGCGGGCTGGTGTAGCAGTACCAGTTGCCGCGCAGCGTCCCCGCCTTGCCGTTGACGAAGAAGGGGTCGTCGATGCCCTGGTCGAAGCGCGGCGGTGGCGCGGCGACGGTCGGCGTCACGATCAGGTCGGCGCCGTCGAACAGCGCCTGGACGCGGTGAAAGACCTCGCTGCGCAGCATCGCCGCCGACTGGACCTCCTGCAGGTCCATCTGCGTGCTCTCCTCCAGGGCCGAGACCATGGACGGGTCCATGCGGCCGCGGTCGTTGCCGTCGAGCAGGTGACCCAGGCGTGCGCGCTGGTAGGCGCGCATCATGACGTAGGCGGTGCGCTTGGACCAGTCGAAGTCCTCGTCGAACACGGTGACGACGGCGCCGGCATCGCGCAGCCGGCCGAGGGCGTCGGTCATCAGGCGGGCGACGTCGTGGTCGACCTCGGGGTTGCCCATGGTCGGGATGTGGAGGACGCGCAGGCCGCGCAGGCCCGCGACCGGGTCGGCCGCGACGGCATAGTCGCGGCGGGGGCGGCCGATCGACCACGGATCCTTGGCGCTCTCACCGTTCATGACCGAGAGCATGAGGGCGACGTCGGCGGCGGTCCGCGCAGCGATGCCGAGATAGATGAAGTTCGAGAAGAGCTCCGTCGCCTGGTCGTAGGGGACGAGGCCGAGCGTCGGCTTGAGGCCGAGGATGCCGCAGGCCGAGGCCGGGATGCGGGCCGATCCGGCCCCGTCGGTGCTGACGCCGACCGGACCCATGCCGGTCGCGACCGCGACGGCCGCGCCGCCGCTCGACCCGCCGGGCGAGCGCTCGGGATTCCACGGGTTGCGCGTCCAGCCGTGGCGCGGGCTGTTGGTCAGCGCCTTGTGCCCGAACTCCGGCGTCGTCGTCTTACCGAGCAGGATGGCGCCGGCGTCCTTGAGGCGGGCGATCGCGGCATTGTCCCAGTCCGGCACATTGCCGGCCATGGTGTGCGAGCCGAACGCGGTCTCCATGCCCTTCGTCAGCACCAGATCCTTGACGCCGAACGACACCCCGTGCAGCGGCCCGGCCGACTGACCGCGTGCCCGCATCCGGTCGAGTTCGGCCGCCCGCGCCCGCGCCCCGTCGGCATCGACGAGCGCGAAGGCCCGCAGCCGGTCGTCGAGTGCCGCGATGCGTTCGAGCGCGGCCTCGACCGCCTGCACGGCAGTGACCTGCCCATCGCGGATCGCCGCGACGAGTTCGGTCGCGGGCAGTCGATGAATTGCCGTCATGGCGGTCTCCCTGAACGATCCTGAGCCGCAGGGAGGAGAGCACCGGCGCGCCGGTCGATCAAAGATCAAGTTTTGCCTATATCATTCGCCCAGCGCATGAACGGCGGAACAGGGGGAGCGCGAACTTGGTCACCATGCGGCAGCTCGAGGCCTTCTGCGCCGTCATCGACCATCAGACGGTGACCGAGGCCGCCCGGGTCATGCGTCTGTCGCAACCCGCCGTCAGCAAGCTCGTGGCGACCCTGGAGCAGGACACGCGGCTGTCGCTCTTCCGCCGCGACCGCCGCCGCCTGGTGCCGACCGAGGAGGGGCTGATCCTGCACCGCCAGGCGCAGGCGATCTTCGACCGGCTGCACGATATCGAGCGCCTCTCGGAGGAACTGCGCAACCTGGCGGGCGGGCGGCTCAACATCGTCACCATGATGGCGCTGGGGCGCACCTTCCTGCCCGATGCCATGTCGGCCTTCCTGCGCGAGCGGCCCGCCGTGGTCGCCAGCCTGCACGTCCGCAGTTCGCGCACCGTCGTCGACCAGATCGCAGGCCAGCAGGCCGACCTCGGCTTCACCATGCTGCCTTCCGAGGATCCGGCGGTGGTCGCGCGCGTGCTGTGCCGCCTCAAGGGGGTCTGCGTGCTGCCGCCGGACCACCGCCTGGCGGCGCAGCCGGTCATCCGCGCCGACGACCTCGAGGGCGAACGCTTCATCTCGTTCAGCCTCGACAGCAGCATGCGCCGGAGCATCGACGAGGTCTTCGAGCGCGAAGGGGTGCGGCGCCAGCTGACCATTGACGCCTATGTCTCGGCCGCGGCGTGCAGCTTCGTCGCCAACGGCATGGGGGTCTCGATCGTCGAGCCCTTCACGGCGTGGGATTTCGTCCGCCTGGGTCAGGTCGTGGCGCGACCGTTCGAGCCGGACGTGGTGTTCGAGTTCCGCATGCTGCGCCCGGCCGGGCGCCCGCCCTCGCTGCTGGCCGAGGCCTTCGCCACGCAGGTCGAGCGCCTGCTCGTCGAGCATATTGCGCTGACCGGCGCCGAAACGAGCGGCGAGGGGGCCGATCCGCGCCCGCTCTCCGACTGGTCGCGCCGGCGCTTCGGCACCTGAGCCGGGCGGATCGCGCCGCCGATCGCGTCAGACTGGCGAGGACGAGCGACGCGGTCGCCTTGCCGCTTTTCGCGGCTGCGTGCTAAGCACGGATCGCAGCGGCATGAGAATTATCGACACCGAGATTCCCGACGTGAAGCTGGTCCTGCCCGATCGCCGGGGGGATGCGCGCGGCTTCTTTTCGGAGGTCTTCCGCAAGGATGCCCTGGCAGCGGCCGGCATCGACGCGGAGTTCGTGCAGGACAACCATTCCTTCTCCGCGACGATGGGGACGGTCCGTGGCCTGCATTTCCAGACGGACCCCTACGCCCAGGGCAAGCTGATGCGGGTCGCGCGCGGTGCGATCCTCGACGTGGCGGTCGATATCCGCCATGGCTCGCCGACCTTCGGGAAGCACGTCGCGGTGACCCTGAGCGCGGACAACTGGCACCAGTTGTGGATTCCGGCGGGGTTCGCGCACGGCTTCTGCACCATCGCGCCCGATACCGAGGTGCTCTACAAGGTCACCGCCTACTACGCGCCGAAGCATGATTTCGGCATGCAGTGGGACGATCCGGCGCTCGGCATCCGCTGGCCCGTCTCCGCGGAGGAGGCCGTGCTGTCGGACAAGGACCGGCGCCATCCGACGCTGGCGGACCTTCCCGTCCATTTCCACTACCCGGCCGAGGCGGCCTAGAGGCCCATGCGGATCATCGTCACCGGCGGCGCCGGCTTCATCGGCTCGGCGGTCATCCGCCATCTCGTCGGCAATGTCGGCTGGGAGGTCGTGAACCTCGACAAGCTGACCTATGCCGCCAACCTCGCGTCGCTCGGCGATGCGGCGCAGAGCCCGCTCTATCGCTTCGAGCAGGTCGACATCTGCGACCGGGCCGAGGTCGCCCGCGTGTTTGCGACGCATCGGCCGGACGGGGTGATGCATCTCGCCGCCGAGAGCCATGTCGACCGCTCGATCGACGGGCCGGCGGCCTTCATCGAGACCAACATCGTCGGCACCTTCGCGCTGCTGCAGGAGACGCTGGCCTACTGGCGGTCGCTGGACTCGGAAGGCCAGGCACGCTTCCGCTTCCATCACGTCTCGACCGACGAGGTGTTCGGGGCGCTGGGTGCGACCGGGGTCTTCACCGAGGAGACGCCCTATGCGCCGAACTCGCCCTATTCGGCGAGCAAGGCGGCATCGGACCACCTCGTGCGCGCCTGGCACCACACCTACGGGCTGCCGGTCGTCGCCAGCAACTGCTCGAACAACTACGGGCCCTACCAGTTTCCCGAGAAGCTGATCCCGCTGATGATCATCAAGGCGCTGGCGGGCGAGCGGCTGCCGGTCTATGGCCGCGGCGAGAACGTGCGCGACTGGCTCCATGTCGAGGACCATGCGCGCGCGCTGACCCGCGTCTTCGAGGCCGGCCGGATCGGCGAGAGCTACAACATCGGCGGCGACTGCGAACGGACCAACATCGCCGTCGTCCGCAGCATCTGCGCGCTGCTCGACGAGATGCTGCCGGACTCGCCCCATCGCCCCCACGAGCAGCTGATCGGCTTCGTCTCGGACCGGCCGGGGCACGACCTGCGCTATGCCATCGACGCATCGAAGATGCGCCGCGAACTGGGCTGGACGCCGGCCGAGACCTTCGAGAGCGGTCTCCGCGGCACGGTCCGCTGGTTCCTCGACAACCGCCCCTGGTGGCAGGCGATCCAGAGCGGCCAGTACCGGGGCCAGCGCCTCGGTCTCGGCGAGGGCGCGGCCGCGTGAAGGTGCTCGTTCTCGGAGCCGCCGGACAGGTCGGTGCCGAGCTGATGCGGGGCGTCTGGCCGCCGGGCTGGCAGGTCGAGGGCCGGACCCGGCGCGACGCCGACCTCGCCCGGCCCGAGCTGCTGCGCGCGGCGATCCTCGACGCCCGCCCCGACATCGTCGTCAATGCCGGTGCCTATACCGCGGTCGACCGCGCGGAGGCCGATCGCGACGCGGCCTTTGCCGTCAACGGGACGGCGCCCGGCATCGTCGGCCAAACCGCCGCGGCCTGCGGCGCCGCCGTCATCCACTATTCGACCGACTACGTGTTCGACGGCGCGCGGGACGGCGCGCGCACCGAGGACGACCCCGTCTCGCCGCTCGGCGTCTACGGCGCCTCGAAGGAGGCCGGCGAAGGCGCGCTGCGCGCGGCGCTGGATCGCCATGTCATCCTGCGGACGAGCTGGGTCTTCGGCGCGCTCGGGGCCAACTTCGTGCGGACGATGTGGCGGCTCGGCAGCGAGCGGCCCGAGGTCCGGGTCGTGGCCGACCAGCGGGGCTGCCCGACCCCGGCCGCGACGATCGCGGCGGCCACGATCGCGATCGCAGGGCGCATCGCCGGCGGCGAGGGGCGCTGGGGCACCTTCCACTTCGCCGGCGCGCCGCCCACCAGCTGGGCCGGGCTCGCCGAGGCGGTCTTTGCCGAGATGGAGCGCCGGACCGGGCGTCGGCCGGTCCTGGTGCCGATCGCGACGGCGGATTATCCGACGCCGGCGCGGCGGCCGGCGAACTCGGTGCTGGACTGCGGGCGGATCGCCGCCGCCTACGGTATCGTCGCGCCGGACTGGCGGGCTGCCTTGTCCGTTGTCCTCGACGAGACGACCGCCGCGACCGCTCCGGGCGTGGCCGGTTAAAGAGGGAAGGGCATGAAGGGCATCATCCTCGCCGGTGGCTCGGGCACGCGCCTCCACCCGATCACCCGCGTCGTCAGCAAGCAACTGCTGCCGGTCTACGACAAGCCGATGATCTTCTACCCGCTGACCACGCTCATGCTGGCCGGCATCCGGGAGATCCTCATCATCACCACGCCGCAGGACCAGGCGCTGTTCCAGGCCCTGCTGGGCGACGGCTCGCAATGGGGCATCCGGCTCGAATACCGGGTGCAGCCGAAGCCGGAGGGGCTGGCGCAGGCCTTCATCATCGGGCGCAGCTTCGTCGCCGGCGACCGCTCGGCCCTGGTGCTGGGCGACAACATCTTCTACGGCCACGGTCTGACCAGGCTGCTGCGCAACGCGGTCGAGCAACCGGCCGGGGCCACGGTCTTCGGCTACTGGGTGCGCGATCCCGAGCGGTACGGCGTCGTCGATTTCGACGAGGACGGGCGCGCGACCAGCATCGAGGAGAAGCCGCGCAATCCGAAGTCGAACTGGGCGGTGACCGGCCTCTATTTCTATGACGCCGACGTCTGCGACATCGCCGCGGCCGTCAAGCCGTCGCCGCGCGGCGAGCTCGAGATCACCGACGTCAACAACGCCTATCTCGCGCGCGGCGATCTCCGGGTGGAGCGACTCGGCCGCGGCTATGCTTGGCTCGACACCGGCACCCACCAGTCCCTGTTGGAGGCATCGGAATATGTCCGCACCGTCGAGGCGCGGCAGGGGCTGAAGATCGCCTGCGTCGAGGAAGTGGCCTATCGCATGGACTTCATCGACGCAGCCCAGCTCGAGCGGCTGGCCGCGGGCATGAAGGCGAACGAGTACGGCAGCTACCTGCAGCGTCTCGTCACCGATGGCGGGCCGCCGACCGAAGGGTTCTGAGCGGTGGCCCGCGCCGACCTCGCGATCGGCGCCGTCTTCCGCGACGAGGCCCCGTACCTGGCCGAATGGCTGGCGTTCCATGCCCGCATGGGGGTGGAACGCTTCTTCCTCTACGACAACGGCTCGACCGACGACTGGCAGGTTGCGCTGGCGGCCAGCGGCGCTTCGGAGCGTGTGACCGTCCTGTCCTGTCCGGGTCCGGAAGGGCAGGTGCGCGCCTATCGCGACTGCCTGGAGCGGTTCCGCGAGGCGGCCGACTGGATCGCCTTCATCGATCTCGACGAGTTCCTCTTCGCGCCCGACGGGCGGCCGCTACCGGCGGTCCTGGAGCCCTACCGGGCGCATCCGGCGGTGGGCGTCAACTGGATGGTGTTCGGCACCGGCGGCCATGCGGCGCGGCCGGACGGGCTCGTCACCCGCAACTATGTCCGCCGCGGCGCGACCGGCGTCGTCGTGCCCTACCGGCCCTATCTGCGCTCGCCGGAACTCGACCCGCGGCGCATCGAGAGCTATCGCCCGACCAACAGCCATGTGAAATCGATCGTCCAGCCGCGGCGGACGCTGCGCGCGGTGACACCGCACCACTTCGCCCATGCCGGCGGTGAGTCTGCCGTGACGGAGAACGGCGAGCCGTTCGACGGCCCCTGGTCGCCCTCCGTCAGCCTGTCGCGCCTGCGCATCAACCACTACTGGAGCAAGTCGGCGGCCGAGCTGGAGGCGAAGACGGCCCGCGGCGTCGCCTGGCGGGGCCTGCCGCCGACGCTCGACTTCAACCGCTCGGTCGAGCGCCTCATGAACAGCGAGACGGATACGACGATCTTCCCGCTCGCCCGCGGCCTGCCGGGCTGGCAGCCCCTGTTTCGGGCGCCGCGGTGACGGTCGAACTGGCGGTTGCGGCGGTGGTTGCGCCGGGCGGCCCGCCGCTCGCACCCTGGCTCGACTTCCACCGCCGGCTCGGCGTCGCGCGCTTCCACCTCTACCGGACCGGTGAAGCCGACATCGTCGGCGCGCCCGACGTCACCATCATCGACTGGCCGTTCGCGCGTCCTCACCGCCCGGCCTGGGACCATTGCCTGTTCCATCATGGGCCGGCGGCCGAGTGGCTGGCCCTGCTGGAGCCGGACGAATACCTCTTCGCGACCGACGGTACCGACCTGCCCACCGCGCTGGCCGAGTTCCGCGACGCGCCCGCGGTCGGCGTCGCGCGCCTGATCTACGCGCCGGACCCGGCGGCGGCGGTTCCCTGGCAGGCCGTTCGCCGGGCCCCTGCGAGCCTCGTCCTGGCGCTGCCGACCTTCCTGGCGGCTCCCGGGCGCAATCCGGCCGAGCATGGCAGCTATCGTCCGCTGTCCGCGCGAGCGGGGTTCGTGGTGCGCCCGGACCGGACCTGGGCTGCGACCGGGCGGCATGGCTTTGCCTTCCGCGACGGTGCGGCCGCGGTCGATGAGAACGGCCGGCCGCTCGCCGACGGCTGGGCCGATCCGCCGAGCCATCTCCGCCTGCGCATCAACCAGTATCTCGGCACGGTCGGCGAGACGCTGCCGACCCGCCTGACCGAGGCGGCGCCGGTCCGTGCCCGCGCTTCCGAGGCCGATCTGGAGCCCTTTCGCGCCGAGATCGACACGGCGATCCTGCCGATCGCCGCGGCCGGCGACGTTGCGTCATGCAAGCCAGGCGCCTAGGTTGGCCCGATGCAGCGCAAGAGCTTTGCCGGGATGCAGTGCCCGATCGCCCGCAGCCTCGAGCGGGTGGGCGAGTGGTGGAGCATCCTCATCCTGCGCGACGCCTTTCACGGTCTGACCCGCTTCGACCAGTTCCAGAAGAGCCTGCCGATCGCCACCAACATGTTGACCCGGCGTCTCAACGCCCTGGTCGAGGCCGGCCTGCTGGAGCGGCGGCGCTACAGCGAACGGCCGCCGCGCGACGAGTACCTCCTGACCGACCTCGGCCGCGACTTCCGTCCGGTGCTGATCGCGCTGATGGCCTGGGGCAATCGCCATTTCGCGGAGGAGGGCGTCGCCAGCCAGCTCGTCGACATCGAGAGCGGCCGGCCCGCCGATCCGGTGATGCTGGACCGTGCGAGCGGGCGGCCGATCGACGACCACCATTTCCGGTTCGCCGCCGGGCCTGCCGCCGGCGAGGGCGTGCGGCGGCGGGTCGCCTTTGCCGAACGGATGCGGGAGAAGCGCAATGGCTAAGCCGGTTGCCGTCGTCGTCGGGGTTGGTGCCGCACAGGGCCTGGGGGCGGCGCTGTGCCGGCGCTTCGCCGCGGCGGGCCATCATGTCCTGGTCGCGGGCCGCACGGAGGCCAAGATCGCCGCGGTCGCGCGGACGATCGCCGATGCCGGCGGGTCTGCCGAGCCGGTCGTGACCGATGCGACGCGGGAGGAGGATGTCGTGCGGCTGTTCGAGCGCGCCGCCGCGCCGGGCCCGGGGTTGGACCCGGTCGACCTCGTCGTCTCCAACACCGGCAACAACCGCCATGTCCCGTTCCGCGAGGTCGAGGCGGCCCTCTTCGAGGATTTCTGGCGGGTCGGCTGCTTTGCGGGCTTCCTGGTCGGGCGTGAGGCGGCGCGGCGCATGGTGCCGCTCGGCCGCGGCACGGTGATCTTCACGGGCGCCTCGGCCAGCCTGCGCGGCAAGGCGGGCTTCGCCCAGTTCGCGGCCGCCAAGGCGGGGCTGCGCATGGTCGCGCAGAGCATGGCGCGCGAGTTCGGTCCGGCCGGTCTGCACGTCGCCCATGTCGTCGTCGATGGCGGCATCGCCGGCGAACGGCTGCTGTCGCGCAATCCGGCGCGCGCGGCGGAGGCGGGAGAGCACGGGCTCATCGCCATCGAGCCGCTGGCCGAGACCTACTGGCAGATCCATTGCCAGCCGCGCTCCGCCTGGACGCAGGAGATCGACCTGCGGCCCTACAAAGAGACCTTCTGAAACGGGGAGCAGCGCCATGCGCGATCTTGAAGCCCAGGCCGAAGCCCTCCATGCGCTCCATGCGCCGGGGCAGTTCCTGATCCTGGCCAATGCCTGGGATGCCGGCAGCGCCCGGCTGATCGAGAGCCTGGGAGCCCCCGCGGTCGCGACGACGAGTTCGGGCGTCTCCTGGGCGCGCGGCTATGGCGACGGCCACGCGCTGCCGATCCCGACGCTGCTCGCGACCATCGCCGACATGGCCCGCGTCGTCCGGGTGCCGCTCACGACCGACATCGAGGGCGGGTTCTCCGACGATCCGGTGGCGGTCGGCCGGCTGGTCGGCGAGGTCATCGCCGCCGGTGCCGTCGGCATCAACCTGGAGGACGGAACCGGCGATCCGCAGCGCTTCGCGGCCAAGATCGCGGCGGCGCGCGAGGCTGCCGCCGCGGCCGGTGTGCGGGTCTTCGTCAATGCACGCACCGATGTCTTCCTGCGCGGCCTGGCCCCGGCCGGCGAGCAGGTCGGCGAGGTGCTGCGGCGGGCCGCGATCTATCAGGCCGCTGGCGCCGACGGGCTGTTCGTGCCGGGCGCCAAGCTGCCGGACGATATCGCGATGATCGCGGCCGGCACGCCCCTGCCGCTCAACATCATGGCGCAGCCGGGGGTGCCCCCGGCCGCCCGCCTGCGCGAACTCGGCGCCCGGCGGCTCAGCGCCGGCGGCGCCATCGCGCAGAGCGTGCTGACCGAGGCGGCGGAACTGGCCCGGTCCTTCCTCGCCGCGGGCGACAGCGATGCCGTCACGCGGCGGGCGATGGCCTACGCCGACCTCAACCGCCTGCACGCGCCCCGGGCATAGCCCGGCGCGCCGTCACGGGCCGTGGCTGGTGGCCTGCGGCTCGGCCTCGCGCGAGACGGGCGGCGGCCGCCAGCGGAAGCGTTCCGCGAGGCGGTCGATCAGCGCCTGGTTGCGCCCCATCGCCTGATCGAGCAGGCCGACCAGCGATGGGCTGAAGCGCTGGCGATAGGCGCCGCCCTCGGGGTCGGCCTGCCAGTCGTTCATGATGAGGTCGACGCGCGCGCGCCCCAGCCGCACGAAGCGGACACCGGGCTCGTCGAAGCTCTCGATCGCGCGGCGCATGGCGGCCGCAAACTGTTCCGGCTCCTCCCGACCCAAGTGGAAGAAGATCAGGCCCTCGGCCAGCGCGCCATAGCCGCGGATCAGTGTCGGTTCGGCCGCCGCGGCATGGATGTAGAAGCGATGCGCCAGCGCGGCATCGACCGGTCCTGACTGCAGGCCGACGACGGCATAGGCGCTCCCGCCGCGCACATCGTCGAAATCGGCCGCGAGCACGACCGACTGGCGGAAGACGTAGCCCAGCGCCGCAGCGAGATTGTGGGCGGCGGTGCGGTCGGCCGCGACATCGGCGCGCATGGCGGGCTGGGTCACCATCCGCGTGCCGCACGGGCCGATCGCGACCGGCGACATCTTGCCGGCGAGGCCGAGCGAAGCGGCGACCTGCGGCACCACCCCGTCCACGGCCGCGCGCGTCAGCGCCAGCCGCTCGCCATAGGGGGCGTTGACGAGCCCCGGCAGCGTGTAGCCGGCCACCGGCACGGCCTCGAAGAACAGCGTCCATGCCATGGAGGGGGCCGGCAACAGGGCCAGGGCCATGAATGCGAGGGCGAGTACGGATCGGCGCATTTCTTTTCGGTGAAAATCGCTCGCAGCCGTTCTCGCTGCTCCCCATTTCTTTGCCACGAGCAAGCCCGGGAGAGAACAGCCATGTCGACCTCGTCGCAGATTCCTTCCTCGGAATCCGCCGAAACGCGGATGGAGCGCGACAGCTTCGGCCCGATCGCGGTGCCGGCGGACCGACTTTGGGGCGCCCAGACGCAGCGTTCCCTGCAGAATTTCCGAATCGGCGGCGAGCGGATGCCGCTCGAGGTGATTCGCGCCTTCGGCCTGCAGAAGCAGGCCGCGGCCCGCGCTAACATGGCCGCAGGCGTGCTCGAGGCCGCGATCGGCGGTGCCGTGGAGCAGGCGGCGGGCGAGGTCGCGGCCGGTCGGCTCGACGATCATTTCCCGCTCGTCGTCTGGCAGACCGGCTCCGGCACCCAGTCGAACATGAACGCCAACGAGGTGATCGCCAATCGCGCGGCCGAGCTGCTCGGCGACCGCCGCGGCGGCGGCCGCGTACACCCGAACGACCACGTCAACCGCAGCCAGTCGTCCAACGACAGCTTTCCGACCGCGATGCACGTCGCCGCGGTACTGGCGATCGAAGGCCGTCTGTTGCCCGCGCTGGAGCATCTGGGCGCGACCCTGCGGGCACGGGCGGCAGCCTTCGCGGATGTGGTCAAGCTGGGGCGGACGCACCTGCAGGACGCGGTGCCGATGACCCTGGGGCAGGAGTTCGGCGCCTGGGCGACGCAGGTCGAGCAGGCCGCCGCCGGCGTCAGCGCGGCGCTGCCGGCACTGCGCGCGGTGCCGCAGGGCGGCACGGCCGTCGGCACCGGCCTCAATGCGCCCTCCGGCTTCGCCGTCCGCTTTGCCGCGGAACTGACGACCCTGGCCGGAACGGAGTTCACGCCCGCGGCCGACCGCTTTGCGAGCATGGCCGCGCACGACGCCTTCGTCGCGGCGTCGGGCGCGCTCAACACGGCCGCCGTGGCGCTGACCAAGATCGGCAACGACGTGCGCCTGCTGGCCTCGGGCCCGCGGGCGGGGCTGGGCGAACTGGCCCTGCCGGAGAACGAGCCCGGCTCGTCGATCATGCCCGGCAAGGTCAATCCGACCCAGGCCGAGGCCCTGACGATGGCCGCGGCGCAGGCGATGGGAAACCATGCCACCGTCACCATCGCCGGGCTGCAGGGCCACCTGCAGCTCAATGTCTTCAAGCCGGTCATCATCTACGCCCTGCTGCAGTCGATCCGGTTGCTCGGCGATGCGGCGCGGAGCTTCGCCGACAACTGCGTCGTCGGCATCGAGCCGGAGCGGGCGCGAATCGCGCGGCACCTCGAGGAATCGCTCATGCTGGTGACGGCGCTGACGCCGGCCATCGGCTATGACAAGGCGGCCGAGATCGCCAAGAAGGCGCACCATGAGGGGACGACCCTGCGCGAGGCGGCGCTGGCCCTGGGCCATCTCGATTCCGCCGCCTTCGACGCCGCGGTCCGCCCGGAGACGATGATCTCCGGCGGGTGACACGCGCTCGCGGTCGGCGGCGGTGGGCTGGCGGGGGCCCCGCGGTCGTGGCACCATGCCCGCGAACGACCGACGCCGAGGGGCCGTGCCGGTGCAGAACCCGCCCGCTTGCCCGGATGATCCGCGCGCCCGTCCGCAGCATTGGCGCGGGCGGCTGCCCGGACTGTTGCTGCTGGCGGCGCTCGGCGCCGGCGGGCTGGTCATTTTCCTGCTGTCCGACCTCCTGCTGCCGGACCCCCTCGGGGGGCCGATCATCGGCGATCCGCGCTTCGACAAGGGCGCCTACGGCCAGACCATCGGCCAGGTGCTGACCAGCTTCGTCGACACTCACGTCAACATCTGCCTCGCGCTCTTCGTCGTCGTCGGCTTCGCGCTCAACGCCGACCGGGAGGGGCGGCGCTGTCCGGCGGCGACGAAGGCGGTCCCGGGGGCAGTGTTCCTCGTGGCGTCGGTCCTGTCGGTCTTCTTCGGCGGCAAGGCCAAGCTGGCGCTCCTGGCGCAGCTTCAGTTCGATCGCGTCAGCATCGAGCGCATCGAGCCGGCGCTGAACTGGCAGTCCGCGACGCTGCTGGTCGCGGTCGTGGCCGCCTTCGCGCTCGTCTATCTGGTCCTGCGCTCGGAGGAGGGGGAGGCATGAGGCTGCGCGCGCTCGCCGTGGCGCTGGTGTTGCTGACGGCGCCTGCCGACCGGGCCGCGGCGGCGGAAGAGTCCTTCTGGCTGGCACTCTCGATCGCGGCGACGGACCGGGCGCTCGCGGGCGAGGCGGCGGCCCTGCGCGAAGGTCGCCGCCGCGGGCTGGTCGCGCATCCCGACTATGTTCGCCGCTATCCGGTGCCGGGCTTCGTGCCGGTCGAGGCCAGCGCCCTGCGCCGCGGGATCAGCCTCGACGCGGTGGACGGTGCGACCGGGATCCTGACGCTCCGGCGTGCGGACGACGGCACCTTCCTCCTGTTCGATCGCCGGCAGGCGCTGGTGGCGGTGCCCGAGCCGACGGGGGAAATGCCGGTGATCGCGCTCCGGATTCCGCTGGAGCTGGTCCGGTCCGCGCTCCGGCAGGAGAAGGGCGAGACCGCCGCGGATGTCGCCGACCGGCGCGGCCGGATGTTCGTGCCGCCGCTGCGGGTGGCGAGCGCCGGCGGCAGTCTGGCCCGCGCCATCCGCTCGCACCAGGCGAGCGCCCGGCGCCGGCAGACGGCACCCCTGGGCGCGCCGATCCTCGTCTTCCGGCCGGGTTCCGGCTTCGTGCCCGACGCCGCCTCCGGTCCGCCGGTGCTGCCGGTCGGGCTCGGTACCGATCTCGGCGCGCGCTGGCTCTTCTCCAGCACGCCCGCCGGGGCGACGGTGGCGTTCGCGGGGCTGGGGGATCCGATCGCGACCGAGGTCGGCGTGCGCAACCTGCCCGCATCGGCGATGCGGACGATGGTGATGCGCAAGGAGGGCTATCGCGACTGCCGCCACGCCGATGCCCGGCTCGAGGTGGTCGTGCGCGGCGGTCTGGAATGGAACCGCGTCCATTGCCGGCTCGCGGCCGCGGGGGGATAGCCGGCGGACAGTCGGGCAGGCGGTCAGGCGGTCAGGCGGTCAGGCCGAGCCCTCGCCGGGCTCGTAGCGGGCGTGCGGATCCTCGATCTCGACCACCCAGAGGTCGGGGTCGCGGTCGCGCTGGCGTTCGACATAGGCATCGGCGTCGGCCTCCGGCACCGGGTCGGGGCCGGTACCGGCATGCCACATCCGCTCGCCGTCCGGCCCCCAGCCGCCGGTGAAGATCCGGCAGCCGGCGGCGAAGCGGTTGACCTTCAGCAGGATGGCGCCGGCGTCGGGGTCGCCGCGGCGCAGGACGGCCGCGGCGATGCCGGTGGCGTCGCAGCGGCGGATTTCGGCCGCGACGCGCAGGCGGCTCTTGAGGCGGGGTTCCATCGGCGGGATTGTTAACATAACGGCGGCCGCCAGCCTTGACGATCCGGGCGTCGGGCGGCACAACCGGCCGGCTTTCCGACAATTCGCTGCCCGGCCGCGCGGTATCGGCGACAATCACGAGGAGTTTGGGGATGGAGAATTTCGCAGGCGTTTCCGGCGTCACGATCACGGGGGCGATGCAGCCCGGCTTCGAAACCGTGCTGACCGCCGAGGCCGTGGCGTTCGTGGCCGACCTGGAGCGCCGCTTCGGCGCCCGCCGCCGCGAGCTGCTGGCCAAGCGCCGCGAGGTCCAGGCCAAGCTCGATGCCGGCTGGAAGCCGGACTTCCTGGCGGAGACGAAGTCGATCCGCGACGCCGACTGGACGGTGGCGCCCCTGCCGGCCGACATCCAGGACCGCCGGGTCGAGATCACCGGCCCGGTCGACCGCAAGATGATCATCAACGCGCTCAACTGCGGCGCCAGCGTCTTTATGGCGGATTTCGAGGATGCGAGCACGCCGACCTGGGCCAACATGGTGGAAGGCCAGATCAACCTGCGCGATGCGAACGCCGGCACCATCACCTATGACGACCCCGCGAACGGCCGGCACTACAAGCTGAACGAGAAGCGCGCCGTCCTCTTCGTGCGCGCCCGCGGCTGGCACCTCGTCGAGAAGCACGTCCTGGTCGACGGCGAGGTCATGTCGGGCTCGCTGTTCGATTTCGGCCTCTACTTCTTCCACAACGCCAGGCAGCTCCTCGCCAACGGCAGCGGGCCCTATTTCTATCTGCCGAAGATGGAATCGCACCTGGAGGCACGCCTCTGGAACGACGTCTTCGTCCATGCCCAGGCCGCGCTCGGCATCCCCAAGGGCACGATCAAGGCGACGGTCCTGATCGAGACGATCCTCGCCACCTTCGAGGTCGACGAGATCCTGTGGGAACTGCGCGACCACTCGGCCGGCCTCAACTGCGGCCGCTGGGACTACATCTTCAGCTTCATCAAGAAGTTCCGTAACGATCCCAACGCCATGCTGCCGGACCGCGGGCTGGTCACCATGACCACGCATTTCCTGCGCTCCTACAGCCTGCTCGTCATCAAGACCTGCCATCGCCGCAAGGTCCATGCGATGGGCGGCATGGCGGCGCAGATTCCGATCCGCAACGACCCCGAGGCGAACGAGGCGGCGATGGCCAAGGTCCGCGCCGACAAGGAGCGCGAGGCGGGCGACGGGCATGACGGCACCTGGGTCGCCCATCCGGGCCTCGTGCCGATCGCCAAGGAGATCTTCGACCGCGTCATGACCGAGGCGAACCAGATCGCCCGCCAGCGCCAGGACGTGCACGTCACCGCCGAGGACCTGCTGCGGGTGCCGGAGGGGCCGATCACCGAGGCCGGGCTGCGCCAGAACATCAATGTCGGCATCGGCTATATCGAGGCATGGCTGCGCGGCATCGGCTGCGTGCCGCTCTACAACCTGATGGAGGACGCCGCCACGGCCGAGATCAGCCGCGCCCAGGTCTGGCAGCAGATCCACCACGGTGCGAAGCTCGACGACGGCCGCCCGATCGACGCCCAGCTCTGCCGCATCATCGTCGAGCAGGAACTGGTCAAGACCGCCCAGCAGATCGGCGTCGAACGCTTCGGCGCCGGCCGCTACGACGATGCCGCCGCGCTGTTCACGCGCCTCGTCGAGGCCGATGAGTTCGAGGAGTTCCTGACGCTGCCGGCGTACGACATGGTGGATTGACGGGACATCCGACTGCATGACGGGCAGAATGGGGTTCGTGCCCAGCCAAGGAACGGCCATGAGCCCCTTTCCCCGCATTGCGCAGGATCCGTCCGTGATGGGCGGGAAGCCATGCATCCGTGGTCGCCGCGTGACGGTTGGCGCAATCGTCGGCCAGATCGGCGCCGGCCGCTCGATCGACGATGTCCTGGCCGACTATCCCTATATCGAGCGTGAGGACGTTCTGGAGGCGTTGCGCTTCGCCGCATGGAGGATGCAAGAGCGAGAGGTCGAACTCGTCGACATTTCCTGATGCGCGTCCTCCTCGACATGAATCTGTCTCCGCGCTGGGTGGGCTACATGAGTAGCGTGGGCATCGAGAGCGTCCATTGGAGTGCCGTGGGGGCGCCAGGAGCGACCGACCGCGAGTTGATGGCCTGGGCGAGCGACAACGCCTGCATCGTCATGACCTCCGACCTCGACTTTCCTGCGATCCTCGCCGCGACCGGGGCCGGTGGTCCGAGCGTGCTGCTGGTGCGATCCGGGCCACTCACTCCGGAGGCACTCGGCCCGATCGTTCGTGCCGCACTCTCGACGGTCGGGGCAGAACTGCTCGCCGGCGCGATCGTCAGCCTCGACGGTGATCGCATCCGGCTACGGGTGCTGCCGCTCGGCAGCTGACCGTTGCCGCGCCGCGCCCGGCCCTGTATCGTCGCCGGCCGCGGCGTGCCCCGAAGGGCCGCGCGAGATCGAAGGAGTTCGCCATGTTCAAGGGATCGCTGGTCGCCCTCGTGACACCTTTCCGCGATGGCAAGGTGGACGAGAAAGCGTTCCAGGATTTCGTGGCCTGGCAGATTGCCGAGGGCACGAACGGCCTCGTCCCCTGCGGCACGACGGGGGAATCCCCGACGCTGAGCCACGCCGAGCACGACCGGGTCATCGAGCTGTGCATCGAGGTGGCGAAGCCGAGCAAGGTGCCGGTGATGGCGGGCACCGGGTCGAACTCGACCGAGGAAGCGATCCGGCTGACGAAGCACGCGAAGAAGGCGGGCGCCGATGCCGCGTTGATCGTCACGCCCTACTACAACAAGCCGACGCAGGAGGGGCTCTATCTCCATTACAAGGCGATCCACGACGCGGTCGAGCTGCCCATCTACATCTACAACATCCCCGGCCGCAGCGTGATCAACATGACCGTCGAGACGATGGAGCGGCTGGCGCGCCTGCCCAACATCGTCGGCGTCAAGTGCGCGACGGGCGACATCCAGCGCCCGCTGCTGGAGCGGGTCGCCATCGGCGACAAGTGGGTGCAGCTGTCGGGCGACGACGGCATGGCGCTGCCCTATCGCGCCCAGGGCGGTGACGGCTGCATCTCGGTGACGGCCAACATCGCGCCGCGCATGCTGTCGGAGATGCATGCGGCCTGGGACAAGGGCGATGTCCAGGCGGCGATGCAGATCAACCGTCGCCTGATGCCGCTGCACGAGGCGCTGTTCGTGGAGACCAGCCCGGGGCCGGTGAAGTATGCGGCGAGCCTGATCGGCAAGTCGCTGGCGGACTGCCGCCTGCCGTTGGCGCCGACCATGGATGCGACGCGCGCCAAGGTGAAGACGGCGATGACCAACGCCGGCCTGCTGAACTGAACATTGAGGCGCCGGAAGCCGTCGCCCGCAGGGGCGGCGGCGGCCGGGCGCGAGTGGGATCATGGCACCGAACAAGGAGGCGGCGCCCCGGCAGGTCGCGCAGAACCGCCGGGCGCGGTTCGACTATCACATCGACGAGACGCTGGAGGCGGGCCTCGTGCTCTTCGGCAGCGAGGTCAAGTCGCTGCGCCGCGGCCAGGCGAGCATCGCCGAGGCGCATGCGGGCGAGCAGGGGGGCGAGCTGTTCCTGTTCAACGCCCACATTCCCGAGTATCCCGGTGCCAACCGCTTCAATCACGAGCCGCGGCGGCCACGCAAGCTGCTGGTCCATCGCAAGGAACTGAGCAAGCTGCTGGGCCAGGTGAAGCGCGAGGGCGTGACGCTGGTGCCGATGGCGTTCTATTTCAACGATCGCGGCATCGCCAAGGTGCAACTCGGTCTTGCCCGCGGCAAGAAGATGGCCGACAAGCGCCACGCGATCAAGGAACGGGAATGGAACCGCGACAAGGCGCGGCTCCTGCGATCGAAGACGCTGTAGGAGGGGGCCGCCCGACGACCGGCGGCAGACAGGCTGAGGGGGAGCGATGAAGGGGTTGCGAGCGGCCGCGCTGGCGGTCTTGGCCATTTCGGTCGCGGGGTGCGAGACCGACGAGACGCCGCCGCCGGTCTTCTCCCCGCCGCTGTCGACGCTGGAGGCGGGGCAGGCGGCGTTGCGGCTCGGCGACTACAACGGCGCGGCGGAGCAGTGCCGCCAGGCCTCCGAGCAACCGAACCCGTCGCCGATGGCCTTCGCCTGCCTCGGCGACGCCGAGCGCGGCCTCGGCCGGCGGCCGCAGGCCGAGATCGCCATGACCGCCTATCTCGAACGGGCGCCGACCGACGTGCCGCGACGCCATGTCCTCGCCCGCTTCTACATCGAGGACGGCCGCTTCCAGCAGGCCCAGGTCCAGCTCGACCGCGTCTCCCAGCTCGGCCTCGCCACGGCGGAGACCTTCTTCCTGGTCGCCGAGATCTTCCGCCTCCAGGGCAACTGCAACGCCGCGCTCGGCAATTACCGCCAGTCGCTGCGGATCGACCCGAACTATGCCCCCGCCCACGAAATGCGCGACCGCGCCCGGCGGGAAATCTGCCCGCCCGCGCCGCGCCGCGTCATCCCGCGCCTCCCGGCGCCACGTCCGGCCGCTCCGCCGGCGGCGCCCGCGACACAATAGGCCTCAGGGCCATCGCTGCCATCCCGGAAGGCTGGAAGCAGCGCCGCGACGGCATCGTACGGAGGGAGCGGACGATCGGGGCCACGCCGATCGCAAGCACTGTGCCTAGAGGCCGGCCCGCGTCCGGTTGGAAGCAAGCCTGCGACGGCGCGTTGAACAGGGGCGCGTTCACCAGCTGACCCTGATGCGGGCCTCTCAGGGTCTCGACCAGACTGTTCTGCCGGAGAATATCGCCGCAGGCCACCATCGACATCCAAGCCTTTGATTTTGATTGATCAAAGGCGGTTGGCGTCCCCTAGGGGATTCGAACCCCTGTTACCGCCGTGAGAGGGCGGTGTCCTAGGCCTCTAGACGAAGGGGACGTCGTGGCCGGGCGGCGCTTCAAGTAGCGGTTGCCGGCTCCGGGATCAAGAGGATTGATCGACCTTCGCGTCAAAAATGGCCGCGGGCGTCGTCGCCGAGGTGCAACGCGATCTCCATGCCGGTCGCGCGGATCCGTCATCGACGATTCATGGGGTTGGCGTCTGATGCGACTGCCTCACCAACCCAGGGGGACAGGCAATGGACAACGATCGCGACGTCGAGAAGGCCCTGCCGCTGCCCGAGTTCATCGCCCAACTGCGCCGCCTCGCGGATGCGCTGGAAGCGGGCGAGTCGTTCGAGATCGAGGTCGAGGGAGAGACGATCGTCCTGCCGCTGGACGCCGTCGCCTCCATCGAGCACGAGCGCGAGGACGGCAGCGAGGAGATCGAGTTCCAGCTGAAGTGGGGTGCGTCCGAGGACGAGGACGAAGACGGGGAAGCGTCCGACGAGGACGATGGCGACGACATGGACGACGCGGACGAGGCGGTCGCCTTGTCCGAAGGGTCGGGCAAGCCCGCGGGCGATCCCGTCCCGGCCTGATCGACGCCACGGCGCGCCGGGGGCGGCGGTGCCGCTCCCGGAACGTCCGGGCGAAGCGCGCCGGCCGATCAGCCGGCGGTCAGGATGCTGCGCAGCGTCGCGAGGAAGAGATCGACGTCCTCGGCCGTGGTGTCGAAGGCGGTGACGAGGCGGATGACGTCGCTCTCCTCGTCGGGCCAGCGGTAGAAGCGGAAGCCGGCTTCGCCCATCGTGTCGATCGCTTGCCCGGGCAGGCGCGCGAAGAGGGCGTTGGCCTCGACCGGGTGCTGCAGGGCGACCCCCGGCAGGCCGGAGAGCCCTTCGGCGAGGCGGGAGGCCATGGCGTTGGCCTGGCCGGCATTGGCCAGCCACAGCCCGTCCGCCAGGTAGGCATCGAGCTGCGCCGACAGGAAGCGCATCTTGGAGAAGAGGTGGCCGCTGCGCTTGCGCCGGAACTGGAAGCGGTCGGCCCGCTCGCGGTCGAAGAACACCACCGCCTCGGCCGCCATCGCGCCGTTCTTGGTCGCACCCAGGCTGAGCACGTCGACCCCGGCCCGCCAGGTGAGGTCGGCCGGCGCGGCGCCGGTCGTCACCACGGCGTTGGCGAAGCGCGCCCCGTCCATATGGACGGCGAGGCCGCGGTCATGGGCGAGGTCTGCCAGCGCCCGGATTTCGTTCGGCCGGTAGACCGTGCCGCACTCCGTCGCCTGGGTGAGGGTGAGCGCGGCCGGCTGCACGGAATGGACGACGCCGAAGCCCGCGCGCCCGAGCGCGGCCTGCAGCACCGCCGGCGCGATCTTTCCGTCGGCACCCGGCAGCGGCACCAGCTTGGCGCCGCCGGTGAAGAATTCGGGCGCGCCGCACTCGTCGACCTCGACATGGGCCGCCGCATGGCACAGCACCGCCCCCCAGGGCGGCGTCAGGGCGGACAGCGCCAGCGCGTTGCAGGCCGTGCCGGTCGCGACCGGGAAGACCGCAACCTCGGTCTCGAAGATCGCGGCAAGCCGTTCGGCAACCCGGCCGGTCCACGGGTCGTTCCCGTATGGCATGGCGCGGCCGGAGGCGGCATCGGCGACCGCCTGGAGGATGGCCGGGTGGACGCCGGCGGTATTGTCGGAGGCGAAATTCATGGCTGCGAGCGCATTCTCCGCCGAAGGGCCGTCAAGAGGATCAGGGGCGGACGATCGCCAGCGTGCGGCCGGTCGCAAGGTCGATCACCGCCGCCCGCGTGCTGCCGTCCGGCAGGCGCAGGGTCAGCGCGAGCTGGCCGTCCGCCGGCACCGCCGACAGGATCTGCGCGCCTTCCGGCAGGCCGAGCTGCGCCTCCAGCACGCGTTCGGCCGCGACGCCGCCGAAGCGCTTGGCGAGTTGCACGCCGATGAGCGCGATCATCGCGAGGATGGCGACGCCCATCGCGACCACCAGCACCTTCAGCGCGGCCATGCTACCTCTGTGGCGGAGGCGCCCGGGTCGGGCGCAGGTTGCTTGCGGATCATGGGTGGCAGCGTGCGACAGATCGTCATGGCCGGGGAGGAGGATGCGGGCGAACGGGCGGACCGCTTTCTCGCGGCGCGTCTCGACGGCGCGTCGCGCAGCCGGATCAAGGGCTTGATCGAGGCCGGTGCGGTGACGGTCGACGGCCGGACACTATCGGACCCCGCGTTTCGCGTCAAAGGCGGACAAAATTTCGCCATTGTCGTTCCCGAGCCTGAGGCTGCCGAGCCGGTGCCGCAGGATATCCGCCTCTCGGTCGTGTATGAGGACGAGGAGGTGATCGTGGTGGACAAGCCCGCCGGCATGGTCGTCCATCCGGCGCCCGGCAACCCCGACGGGACGCTGGTGAACGCGCTGCTGGCCCATTGCGGCCAGTCGCTGCGCGGCATCGGCGGCGTGCGCCGACCGGGCATCGTCCATCGCATCGACAAGGACACGAGCGGCCTGCTCGTCGTGGCCAAGAGCGAGCCGGCCCTGGCCGGGCTGCAGCGGCAGTTCGCCGACCACAGTGCGGCGCGCAGCTATCTGGCGGTCGTCTGGGGCACGCCCAACCCGCTGGCGGGCGAGATCGAGGGCGCCATCGGCCGCCATCCCGTCGACCGCCAGCGCATGGCGATCGTCACCCGTGGCGGCCGGGCGGCGCTCACGCGCTACCGCACGATCCGCCGGGTCGGCAGCCGTGCCGCGCTGCTCGAGTGCCGGCTCGCCACCGGACGGACGCACCAGATCCGCGTCCATCTCGCCGCGCGCGGCCATCCCCTGGTCGGCGACCCCGTCTACGGCCGCACGCGCGGCGCCCGCAACGCCGGCTCGGACGCCGCGGCGCAGGCCGCGCTGGACGGTTTCGCCCGCCAGGCGCTGCATGCGACCACACTCGGATTCTCACATCCGATCACGGGGATGTGGTTGGAGTTCGAAAGCCCGATGCCGGACGATATAGGAACCTTGGTGGCCAGATTAGAATTAATTTAATTGCGGTGATGTTGACTAATCTGGTCAGGTATTGACCGGTCAAGGCCCGACGCGCTAGATTGGCACTCGGAAAGTGAGAGTGCTAAGCGGCCGGTCGGGGGTCCGGTCGGAAGGAGGATGGAACGATGGCGACTGCTCTTGCCCTGCCCAGCGTCGGTAGCGACGGCAACCTGTCCCGGTATCTCCAGGAGATCCGGCGCTTCCCCATGCTGGAACAGAACGAGGAGTTCATGCTCGCCAAGCGCTGGCGCGAGCATGAGGACACCACCGCCGCGCACCAGCTGGTCACCAGCCATCTTCGTCTGGTGGCGAAGATCGCCATGGGCTACCGCGGCTATGGCCTGCCGCTCTCGGAACTCATCTCCGAGGGCAACGTCGGGATGATGCAGGCGGTCAAGCGCTTCGATCCGGACCGCGGGTTCCGCCTGGCCACCTATGCCATGTGGTGGATCCGCGCCGCGATCCAGGAATACATCCTGCACTCGTGGTCGCTGGTGAAGATGGGCACGACGGCTGCGCAGAAGAAGCTGTTCTTCAACCTGCGCAAGCTCAAGGGCCAGATGCAGGCGATCGACGAGGGCGACCTGACGCCCGAGCAGGTGGCCAAGATCGCCAAGGAACTCGGCGTGCCCGAGGCCGACGTCATCAGCATGAACCGGCGGCTCGGCGCCCCCGACCATTCGCTGAACGCGCCGCTGCGGGTCGACGGCGACGGCGAGTGGCAGGACTGGCTGGTCGACGAATCCGACAGCCAGGAGACGCAGCTCGCCGAGTCCGAGGAGATGGGCAAGCGGCGGCGCCTGCTGGGCGATGCGATGAAGGGGCTGAACGACCGCGAGCGCCACATCCTGATCGAGCGGCGGCTGAAGGACGAGCCGACGACGCTGGAGGATCTGAGCCAGCAGTACCGCATCAGCCGCGAGCGCGTGCGCCAGATCGAGGTGCGGGCGTTCGAGAAGCTGCAGAAGTCGATCAAGTCGGCGGCGATCCAGCAGGGTCTCGCCAATCACGCCACTCTGGCGCAGATGCGCTGAGCGATCGGGCGGGAAGCGGCGACGTTTCCCGCCCTCCCGTCGCCGCATCGCGGCCGCTGCATCTTTCCCTCGCGCGCCGCGAGGGCTAGGCTTCCCTGGAAGGCACGACCCCAGGATCGCCGGGGCCCGCTTGCTCGCCCGCCCCATCCGCGGTCCCACAGGCTCGATCGCCCGCACGAGGCGGCTCCATGGCCGCCGGCGCGATGGGAGGATGCGATGACGGTCCAGGCGATTCTCAACGTCAAGGGTAGCGACGTCGTCTCGGTGTTGCCCGCCGACCGGGTGGACGACGCCGTCCGCACCATGATGGTCCACGGCATCGGCGCCGTCCTCGTCCGCGACGAGGTGGGGGCCGTGGTCGGCATCCTGTCCGAGCGCGACGTCGTGCGCGGGATCGCCCAGGATGGGCCGTCCTGCCTCGCCCAACCGGTGTCGGCGCTCGCCACGCGCGAAGTGGTCTGCTGCCGCCCCGAGGACGGCATCGCCCATGTCATGGGACTGATGACGCGTGGCCGGTTCCGCCACCTGCCGGTGATGCGCGACGGCCGCCTGGCGGGCCTCGTATCCATCGGCGACATCGTCAAGCACCGCCTGGCCCAGGTCGAGGCCGAGGCGCAGGCGCTGCGCGAGTACGTCGCCGCCGGATAGGCGCTGCCGCGACGGGCCGCCCGGGCGTCAGTCGGCGAAGGGGTCGCGCATCAGGATCGTGTCCTCCCGCTCGGGGCTGGTGGAGAGCAGCTGCACCGGTGTCTCGACCAGTTCCTCGATGCGGCGGACATACTTGATCGCGGTTGCCGGCAGCTCCGCCCAGGAGCGGGCGCCGCGCGTGCTCTCGGTCCAGCCCTCCAGCGTCTCGTAGACGGGCTCGCAGCGCGCCTGCTTGCCCATGCCGGCCGGAAAATGGTCGATCAGTTCGCCGTCCAGGCGATAGCCGGTGCAGACCTGGATCTCGGGCATGCCGTCGAGGACGTCGAGCTTGGTGAGGGCGATGCCGGTGATGCCGGCGACCTTCATCGCCTGTCGCACCATGACCGCGTCGAACCAGCCGCAGCGGCGCTTGCGGCCGGTGACGGTGCCGAACTCGCGCCCGCGCTCGCCAAGCCGCTCGCCGGTCGCGTCGGTGAGTTCGGTGGGGAAGGGGCCGGAGCCGACGCGGGTGGTATAGGCCTTGGCGATGCCCAGCACGGTGCCGACGGCCGTCGGGCCGAGGCCGCTGCCGGTCGCCGCCTGGCCCGCCACCGTGTTGGACGAGGTGACGTAGGGATAGGTCCCGTGGTCGACGTCGAGCATGGCCGCCTGCGCACCCTCGAAGAGGATGCGGCGGCCGGCGCGGCGCGCCTCGTCCAGCGTCCGCCACACCGGGCGCGCGAACTGGAGCAGCCGCTCCGACACGCCGGCCAGTTCCGCGCGCAGCGCGTCCGCCGTCAGCAGATCCATGCCGAAGCCGAGGCGCAGCGCATTGTGGTGCCGCAGCAGCTCCTCGATCTTCCGGTCGAGCGTCTCCGGCTCGGCCAGGTCGCAGACGCGGAGCGCGCGCCGCGCCACCTTGTCCTCGTAGGCGGGCCCGATGCCGCGGCCGGTGGTGCCGAGGCGGGCGGCGCCACGGGCCTCCTCGCGCGCCCGGTCGAGTTCCCCGTGCAGCGGCAGGATCAGGACGGCATTGTCCGCCACCTGCAGGGTCTCGGGCGTGATGACGACCCCCTTGCCGGCCAGCGTCTCGATCTCGCGGAAGAAGGCCCAGGGATCGACGACCACGCCATTGCCGATGATCGACAGCTTGCCGGGCCGGACCACGCCCGAGGGCAGGAGGCTGAGGCGGTACTCGACATTGCCGATGACCAGCGTATGGCCCGCATTGTGGCCGCCCTGGAAGCGCACGACCACGTCGGCCCGTTCCGACAGCCAGTCGACGATCTTGCCCTTGCCCTCGTCGCCCCACTGGGCTCCGACCACGGCCACGTTCGCCATTTGCTCGACTTTCCTCGTTGTACCGGCCGTTCGGCCTTGCCCGGCCGGGGCCTGATCCGGGCGCGCCCGGATCGGATCAGAAGCGGATCTGGAAGCGGATCAGACCGGCATCGGCCGGCCGTCCGCGGCCAGCCGATGCGAACAGCCGAGGCGTTGCGCCTCGGCCGCGACCTCCACGTCGTCGAGCGCCTGGATGGTCACCCAGCCCTCGGCCCGCAGGCGCCGGGCGGCGTCCGCCGGCGCGTCGATCGGAACATAGACCCGCCGCGCCGCCTGCGGGCGGGGGGCGGCACGCAGCAGCGTGTCGGTGTAGAGGGTGAATCCCGTCGCCGGCTCGTCGCGGCCGAAACCGATCTCGTACCGCCCGCCGCGGCCGAGTTCGCCATGCACGCCGCGGGCGAACAGGGTGAAGCTGAGGCCGGCATGATACTCGAAGCCGCGGTTCTCCACCGGATCGACGGTCAGCACGAGGTCCGGGACGGCACGGCGGACGAGGCGGACGACCTCCGCCAGGGTCGCGACCTCGCGGGCGGCCGCTTCCGGCAGCGTCATGGCACCGAGGGCCGACAGCGCCCGGTCGGCCGGTCCGGAGGCCGCCAGCAGACCGCCCAGGATGTGGCGCCCCGCTCCGGCCGCCCGCTCCAGCGCGGCGGCATCCTTGCGGTCGATCGCCGCGCGTACCTTCGCCTCGGTGGCCAGGTCCATCGCCAGTTCGCGGCAGACGGCGGGCACCAGGGTCGGCATCGTCAGGTCGATCGACAGGCCGGCGATGCCGAGTTCGCCGACCGCCTCGGCGGCGAGCGCGACGACCTCGGCGTCGGCGGTCGCCGACGCGGTGCCGATCAGCTCGGCCCCGACCTGGCCGAGCTGGCGCTCGGGGCGCAGCTGGCTGCCGCGCACCCGCAGCACCTGCCCGGCATAGCTGACGCGCAACGGCCGCGGCTGGCGCGACAGGCGCGTGGCCGCGATCCGCGCCACCTGCGGGGTCATGTCCGCCCGGAGGCCGATCATCCGCTGGGAGATCGGGTCCATCAGGCGGAACGTGTCGGAGGCCAGGGCCGCGCCGGCGCCGGACAGCAGGCTGTCCTCGAACTCGAAGAGCGGCGGCTTCACGCGGTCGTAGCCCGACAGCGCCAGCCGTTCGGTCAGGCGCGCGACCACCGCCGCCTCGAAAGCGGCCTCGTCGGGAAGCAGGTCGGCCAGACCGGCCGGCAGCAGTCCGGGATGGATCGGATCGTTCATCCGTGCGTATTCGGACATGTCGGGGAAACCCGGCGCTGCATAGCGGTTTTGCACGGCGGCGGCAACGGCGGATGGTCTGCGGGACACTGCCGCACCGTTGCAACGATCTGGAACAATCCGTGAGGCGCCTCGTTGTCATGGCGATCCCTCACTGACCCGGACGCCACATGTCCCCCTTCTATGCCACTTACGCCGGAATGCTCGACTACATGGCGCGGGAGTTCGAGGGGCTGGCGCTGACGGACACCGAACATGCCAGCCAGTTACGCCGGAACGCCGAAATCCTGGCGCATATGGCGGCGGAGTTCGGTAGCGGCCACGGTCCCGACGGTGGCTTGCGGGGCCAGCTGGACCGTCCGGCCTGATCGCCCGGGTCAGCCCTGATCGCCCGGGTCAGCCGAACCAGAAATGCAGGCCGGTCGCTCCGAGCGCCGCCAGGAACAGGCGACGGAAGGCCGCGCCGCCCAGCCGGTCGCGCAGGCGGGTTCCCAGCATCATGCCGGCGAAGGCCGGCACCGTCCCGGCCGCAGACCAGGTCAGGTCGAGCATCGACAGGCTGCCGAAGCCGGCGAGGGCGCCGGCCAGTGCCACCGTCGCCAGGGTGAAGGCGATTCCCATGGCCTGGGAGAGCTGCGGCGCCGGCAGGCCCAGCGCCTGGAGGTAGGGGGCGGTCGGGAAGACGAAGATGCCGCTCGCCGAGCCGATCACTCCGCTCATCAGGCCGGCGGGCAGCGCCAGGATGCGGCCTGCGCCGGCCGACAGGGGCGGAACGCGGCCGGCCAGCGCGGATGCGGCGTAGACGACGAGGGCAATGCCCAGGACCGTGCGGGTGGCGCCGGCGCTGCCGGCGCCGAGCCAGGCGGCCAGGACCGGCCCGGCCGCGATCGTGCCGGCGAGGAGGCCGCCCAGGAACCACCGCAGCTGCCAGGTGAGGGCGACCAGCCGGCCGCCGATGGCGCCCTGCGCGACGTTGGTCGCGAACGCGGGCAGCAGCATCAGGGCCACCGCCTGCGCCGGGGGCAGGAACAGCGCCAGACCGGCCACCAGCACGGTCGGAAGCCCGAAACCCAGGACGCCCTTCACGAAGCCGGCGAGGGCGAAGGTGATTGCGGCGGCGATGATGACGTCTGCGGCGGGTGCCATGGGGGCGCACTTGTCCCTGTCCGTCGGCGCGGCGCAATCTGCGAATCTGGAAGGCTGGGTTCGAACCGTGCGAAACCCGGGCAAGGGAGGGGATTTGCGCTTCGACGTCACCGATCTGCGCCTGTTCGTGGCGGTCTGTCGGGCCGGTTCGATATCGCGTGGGGCTGCGCGCGTCGCCCTCGCGCTTCCCTCAGCGAGCCGGCGCATCGCCGAGATGGAACGCGAGATCGCCCGCCCGCTCCTGGTGCGCGGGCGCGACGGCGTGCGGCCGACCGACGATGGCCGCACGCTCCTCGACCATGCCGAGCGCCTGCTCGCCCAATGGCGCGACATGGCGGGCGAGATGGGCATCCGGCCGGCGATCGGCCGTCCGCCGCTGCGGCTGGCGGTCAACACCGGCGCCGTCGCCGGCCTGCTGCCGTTCCGGCTCCCCGGGTTTCTCGCCGACAACCCCGAGATTGCCGTCGATCTGGCCGAGATGGCGAGCGAGGCCGTGGTGGAGACGGTAACCGCCGGCGGCGCCGACCTCGGCATCGGCCTCGCCCCGGCGGCGCCCGACCCGGCGCTCGACGTATGGCCGCTCGGGCCCGACCGGCTCGTCCTGCTGCTGCCCGACGGGCATCCGCTGGCCGCTGCCGGCGATATCCAGATGGCGGAGGCGGCAGTGCTGCCGTTCGTCGCACTGCCGGGCGATCGTCCGCTGCAACGCTATATCGACCGTCAGGTCGCGGGTTCCGCACTGCGCCTGGCCGTCCGTGTGCGCCTGCCGGATATCGCCGCCCTGTGCCGCCTGGTGCAGGCGGGAGCCGGAGCGGCGGTGCTGCCGGAGGCGGCGGTCCGCGCCAGCGGGGTGGCGGTGACGGCGCGGAGCATTGCCGATCGCTGGGCGGATCGGCGTCTCGTGCTCGTCCGGTCGCGGCATCGCCGGCCCATCCCCGGCCTCGAACGGATGGCGGCGTGTCTGCTGGCCGCGTCCTCGGGTGGAGCGGGGGCGATCACCAATCCGTGAGCGGGGCGCAGGATTCTGCGGCGCCGTACGAGGAATGAATCGTGACTGCCGGACGTTCCATCCCTGACACCCTCTTCCGGCCGAGGGCACCTGCAGAGGTTCGAGATGGCTTACGACGATTATTATTACGACGACTACTACGACCCGTATGCCTATGACGATTATGGGTATGGCGACGGCGGCGGGTATTACGACGACAGCTACTACTACGACTCCGGCTACTACGACGGTGGCGGCTACTACGATGGCGGCGGCTATTACGACGATAGCGGCTACTATGATGACGGATACTATTACGACGACAGCTACTACTACGATTCGGGATACTATGACGGTGGCGGCTATTACGATGGTGGCGGCTATTACGACGACGGATACTACTATGATGATGGGTACTACGATCCGGGATACTACGACCCCGGATATTATGATGATGGGTACTACGATTACGCCTATTACGACGATTGGTATTCTGACTATGGATACTATGAGGAAGATTATTACGGATACTATGACTACACATACGATCCGTACTACTACTACGACCCCTACGACTACGGCTACTGGGACTATGGCGGGGTCTTCTATGACACGTACTGGTACGGCGGCTATGAGTACGACTGGGTCTATGACGGCTATGCCTATGACGGCTACGGCTACCTGAGCTTCGTCTATGCCGACTATGGCTACGGCTACCACTACGACGACTACTACCCCTACAACGGCGTCACCCGGATCGGCGGCGACGGGGCGGATTATCTGGAGGGCAATGACGGCGGCGACCTGATCCTCGGCTACGGCGGCAACGACACGCTCAGCGGCTGGGGTGGCGACGACGACATGAACGGCAACCAGGGCCGCGACCTGCTCTATGGCGATGGTGGGCGCGACATCGTCCGCGGCGGCCAGGACGGCGACACGGTCTATGGCGGCACCGGCAGCGACCTCCATCTCAACGGCAACCGCGGCGACGACTTCGTCTTCGGCGAGGACGGCGACGACACGATCCATGGCGGGCCGGACCAGGACCAGCTCTATGGCGGTTCGGGCAACGATGTGATCAACGGCGATCTCGGCAACGACACGATGTGGGGTGGGCCGGGCGCGGACCGCTTCCAGATCGCGTCCGGCGGCGGCGTCGACCGGATCGGCGATTTCGACGTCTACAGCGGCGACACGGTGCGGCTGCCGATGAACGTCAACGGGTCCGGCATCACCAATTTCGCGACGCTGGTCGCGCGCACGGTCGACCAGAACGGCGATGCGGTGATCGACCTCGGCGGCGGCAACCGCCTCATCCTCGACGACGTGTCGAAGATGATGCTGCAGCCGAACGACTTCATCTTCGGCTGACGCCGAGCCTCATGGCGCCCCCGCCGAGCCCATGGCCGGCGGGGGCGTTCCCCCGAAACGGGCCCAGGCGGCATCGTTGATCGCATAGACGGTCGCGTCGCCGACGGTGTTGAAGGCGACCATTCCGGCGGCAACGAGCGGGTTGCCCGTCAGCAGCCAGGCGGTTGCGAAGACCCGGCCGGAATTGGCGAGCGCGTAGGTCGCCGACTTGACCGGGACCCGGCGCAACGCTTCGTCCTGGTCGGCTGGAACGGGGGCATTGCCCCAGGCGCGCTCGTGCAGGAAATGCACGACCGGTTCGGTGACGAGGGAGGTCACTGCCAGCACGCCGCCCGCGGCAACCCCGCCGGCGAAGACGACGCCGTAGAGGAAGTCGTTCAACGACGACATCACCTGATAGGTCGCGGTGCGGCTGGCGATCCGCGTGACGTCGCTCGCTTCGGGCGTCGCGGCGGCCTCTGTGGCGGGCGCGGCGGCGGGCGTCGTTTCGGCCAGGGCACCGGTCGAGATCGTGGCGGCAACAATGAGGGCGGCCGCCAAGCGTCCACCGGCTGATATGTGCATCCGTACCCGTATCCCGTCCGAGGCGCCCCCCTCCGACGAATTCATTGTAGTGGCCGATTGGGCCTATGTCCCGCGTGGCTTGACGCGCCGGGTCGGCGTCGCGTCGCGCGGGTCTTCCGGCCAGTGGTGCCGCGGATAGCGGCCGCGCAGGTCGGCCCGCACCTCGCGATAGCCGCGATCCCAGAAGCCCGCCAGATCCTGGGTCACCTGCACCGGGCGCCCGGCCGGCGACAGCAGGTGGACCAGCACCGGCACGCGGCCGCCGGCGACGGTGGGCGAGGTCCGCTGGCCGAACATCTCCTGCAGGCGGACCGCCAGCACCGGCTGGTCGCCCTGGGCGTAGTCGAGCGCGATGCGCGAGCCCGAGGGAACCGTCAGGTGCGTCGACGCCTCCGCGTCCAGGCGCCGCCGCGCCGGCCAGTCGAGGCGGTCGGCGAGCAGTCCTGCAACATCCAGCCGGGCGAGGTGGGCCGGCTGCGTCGCCCGGCCCAGATGGGGCGCCAGCCAGACCTCGAGATCGGCGGTCAGGGCCGCGTCGGACAGGTCCGGCCAGGCTTCGGGCCCGTCCATGCGCCGCATCAGGCCGACGCGGGCCTGCAACTGCCGCGCCTCCGCGCTCCATGGCAGGATGGCGAGCCCCAATTCCCGGATCCCCGCCAGCATCGCGGCCGCCAGCGCGTCCGGGTCCGGCCGGGGCTGCGGCAGATCCTCCAGCACCAGCCGGTCGAGGCGGCGCTCGCGGCGCGAGACGACGCTGCGGCTGCGGCTGTCCCATTCGGTCCGCTCGACGGACTGGATCTGGTCGGCGAAGAGTTCCTCGATCTCGGCAAGGGCGATCGGGGCGGCGAGATAGATCCGCGCGCGCTGGCGGTCGCCGTCGAGGGCGGCGATGGCGAGCCATTCCTCGACCAGCAGCGCGTCGCCCTCTGGCAGCGCCGCCGCGCCGCCGCCCGTCATGCGATAGAGGCCGCGCGGATCGGCGCGGCGCGCCAGTCGGTCGGGATATGCCAGCGCCAGCAGCGCGCCGGCGCCCTGGGTGGCGGGGCCCGGTTGGGCCGCCACGCCGGCCGCGCGCGCGAGGTCGCGGGCCAGCGTCCGGATGCGCTGGAAGGCGCCGTGCGGCGCCCCCTCCAGCCGGGTCCGCAGATCGGCATCGCCGCGGCCGGCCAGCGGGTCGCGCTCGGACAGCAGGGCGGCGATGCGGCAGCCGTTCCAGGCATCGGCCGGGGTGGCGGCGCCGACGATCATGCGGGCGAGCCGGGGATGGACGCCGATGCGCGCCATCCGGCGTCCGATCGCGGTCGGCCGACGTTCGCCGTCGAGTGCGCCGAGCCGGGTCAGCAGGCTCCAGGCCTGTTCCAGCGCGGCCGCCGGCGGCGGATCGAGCCAGGAGAGGGCGCAGGGGTCGGCGATGCCCCAGACGGCCAGTTCGAGCGCCATCGGCGCGAGGTCGGCCGAGCGGATCTCGGCCGGGTCGAAGGCCGGCAGGGCGCGATGCTCGGCTTCCGTCCACAGCCGCTCGCACCGTCCGGGCGCGACACGGCCGGCGCGGCCGCGGCGCTGTTCTGCCGCCGCGGCGGACACGGGCACGGTCACGAGGCGCGACATGCCGGTGCGCGGATCGAAGCGTGCCGCGCGCCGCAGACCGGAATCGATGACCGTGCGCACGCCCTCGATGGTCAGGCTGGTCTCGGCGATTGCCGTCGCCAGCACGACCTTGCGGCGGCCGGGTCGCGAAGGGGCGATCGCCCGATCCTGGTCGGCGGCGGCGAGGTCGCCGTGGAGCGGCTCGATATCGACCGCAGGATCGTCGATCGTCTCGCGCAGTCGGCGCTCCGCCCGCCGGATCTCGGCCATGCCGGGCAGGAACACCAGCACGTCCCCGGAGTCCCGGGCCAGTGCGCGGCGGGCGGCGTCGGCGGCGCGCAGTTCGGCGGCGACCTCGTTCGCGGGCCGCTCGGCGTGATGCACGGAGACCGGGAACATCCGGCCCTCCGCCTCGATCGCCACCGCGTCGGGAAGGAGATCGAGCAGGGGCGCCGGGTCGAGCGTCGCCGACATCACGACCAGCCTGAGGTTGGGGCGAAGGGCTGCGCGTGCCTCCAGCGTCAGCGCCAGGGCCAGGTCGATGTCGACGCTGCGCTCGTGGAACTCGTCGAAGAGGACAGCGGCGACCCCCTCCAGTTCCGGGTCGCCCTGGATACGGCGGAGGAAGATGCCCTCGGTAACCACCTCGATCCGGGTGGCGGGACCGACCCGGCTGTCCAGCCGGACGCGGTAGCCGACCGTCGCGCCGACCGGTTCCCCCAGGTTGGCGGCGATCCGGCTCGCGGCCGAGCGGGCGGCGAGGCGACGCGGCTCCAGCATCAGGATGCGGCCGTCGCCGCGCCAGGGGGCGGGCAGCAGGGCGGGCGGCAGTGCGGTGGTCTTACCGGCGCCGGGCGGGGCGCGCAGCACGACGGCGCGATTGTGCTCCAGCGCCACCGCGATCGCCGGCAGGGCCGCCTGGACGGGAAGTTCGAGCATGAGCGGGCCGCAGCAAAAAGCCGCCGCTGCGGTCAGCAGCGGCGGCTCGTTGGACCGGTCCGGCGCCCCGTTTCGAGGGCGCCGCCGGGCGTCAGACGATTTCGACCGATGTCGCTTCGCGGCCCTTCTGGGTCGGAACGACCGTCATGCGCACGGCCTGTTCCGGCTCCAGCGTCGCGATCTGCGAGCGCTTCAGCGTGTTCGAGTGGACAAAGATGTCCTTGCCGCCGTCGGGCGCGGCGACGAAGCCGAAGCCCTTCTCGACGGAGTACCACTTGACCGTCCCTTCCATCTCGGTCGGGTCGCCCATGGGGGCGTCCCGGTCGGGGCGGGGCGGGCGCGGGCTGCCGAAGCCGCCACCGGCACCACCACCACCCATCGGGACGCGGCGCGGCGCGGCGGCCGTGCTCGCGTCCACCGAGAGGATCCGGCCGACCTGCCGACCCTTCTGACCGGTCCCGATCTCGCAGCGGATCGTCGTGCCTTCCGCGATCTCGGTCAGGCCGGCGCCTTCGACGACCGAGACGTGCAGGAAGGCGTCGCCCGATCCGTCCACCGGGGTCACGAAGCCGAAACCCTTGGTCGGATTGAACCACTTCACCGCAGCATCGACGGTCACCGAGGGGCCCATCGACGCCGCTGCCGAGGATGCCGAGGGCGGGAACCGCGGTGCCGCCGACGGGTACGGCGAGCGGGGCGGCTGATAGTAGTTGTCCTCGGGGAAGCCGCGACGCGTGCGGTCGCCTCGGCCGTAGGGTTTGTTGCTCATCTGCTCGGGTCCAGAGTCGGTCTCGTCATCAACAGGGCTCTACCGGTCACGCATTCTGTCAGCCGCTGCATGCTCGAGGGGCAGGGCTGTGAATTCATTGCGGGCCAGATACGTCTTTCGGCAGTCACTGTTCACAAAACATAACACGAATTGAAGAGGGCCGATAGCCGCAACCACGACGATTCCGAGTCGAACTTTCCGGTCGTTCCCGTCACCGTTCGCCCAGCAGGGCGGCCCGCCCTTCGGCCGATCCGAACATGGCCCGGTTGTCGTGCCCGACGCCGGGAACGACGACGAGGCGATGGCGGAGCGGCGCCGGCCGGGCGAGGAGGCCGAGATAGGCGAAGTAGGCCTGCCCGCGCCCCAGCCGGTGCGGCCCCTGCAGCTGCGCGGCGCAGGTCCGGTCGAGAAACCGGTGGTTGGGGTCGTTGTCGGCGCCGCCGAGCAGCCAGACGACGTCGCGGGCGAGGAAGCGGGCCCGGAGGTCGTCCGCCGGCATCCCGGCGAGGTAGGGGACGACGCGATCGAGCCCGTACTTGTAGCGGTCGAACCGCGCGCAGTCGGTCTGCGGCTCGGCGAAGCCGCCATCGGCGGCCGGGCGCCTGCGGTCGAGATAGAGGTAGGAGGACGGGTTGGCGACGACCCAGCGCACGGCGACCCCGGCCGCGGCGAGTTCCGCGTCGCCCCGGCCGGCCGCGGCGTAGCGGGCGAGGACCTGGCCGCCCGCCGAATGGCCGGCGACGACTACCCGTCGCAGGGCGGGAAAGCGCCGGCGGTCGGCGAGGTGCCGCAGGACGGCGTCGAGGGCGGCGAAGGAGCTCGACGCGGCGGCGTCGAGGCCGGCCGGCCGCACGGCACCCGCGCCGGCCTTCCAGCCCTCCAGGCTCCAGAGCGGGACGTCCGGCGGCAGTTCATGGCCGCCGGCGGCGGAATCGCCATCCGGCGGGGCCAGGAACTGCGGCGCCAGTACGAGGGTCGGCTCGGCGACGCCGGCGGCCTCCACCGCGGCGACCATGCCGTCGCGGTAGGCATCCGCGTTGCGCAGCGTGCCATGCAGGACGACGACGGCCAGGCCGGCGTCGCCGGCCTCGGCGAGCGGGCGGTCGGCGAAGACCGGCAGCCGGAGCGTCCGGTCGCCCACCGGGAAGGACACGAACTGGTCGCCGACGCGCGTCACCGGGGCGCGCTGCCCGGGCCCGCGGCCAGCGGCCTCCTGCGCTTCGGTATTGTCTGCGACGGTCATGGCGGCGCTCAGCATCAAGGCGGGCAGGATGAAGGTTGGGAGGAGGCGACGGCAAGCACGCATCGGCGGCTCCACGATCCGGTGGCGAATCATGGCATAGCAGACCCGGCTTCCCGACAGGAGGGTGGTCGATGACCGAGCCCGCGACCGTGATCGAGTTCTGGTACGAATTCGCCAGCCCCTACGCCTATCTCGCGGCCGCCCGCATCGACCGTCTGGTCGCCGGCGCGCCGGTGCGCGTCGCATGGCGGCCGCTCCTACTGGGTCCGATCTTCCAGCGTCGGCCCGGCCATGCGTCGCCCTTCCAGGACGCGCCGCCGGCCGAGGCGGCCTATCGCCGGCGCGATGTCGAACGCTTCGCCGCGCGCTGGGGCATCCCGCTCGCCTGGCCGCGGCACTATCCGCGTGCGAGCCTGCTCGGCGCCCGCGTGGCGCTTCTCGGCGGCGACGAGGGCTGGGCGTCGGCATTCTCGCGTGCCCTTTATCGCGCGAGCTTCGTCGAGGATCGCGACATCGCCGAGCCCGCGACGGTGGCGGCCACTCTCGACGGGCTGGGATTGCCGGCCGCCGCGATCCTGGCGCGGGCGACCCAGCCGGCGCACAAGGCCCGGCTCGCCGCCACCGTCGAGGAGGCGATGGCCAAGGGCATCTTCGGTGCGCCGAGCTTCGTCGTCGCCGGCGAGGTCTTCTGGGGCAACGACCGGCTGGACGAGGCGGTCGAATGGGCGCTCCGGCCCGAGGTCCGGCTGCCGCGGCGACCGCCGGCCCGCTGACGGGACCGGCCGGAACCGGGCCGGTTCGGCACCGATCAGGGCAGGGCGACGCTCGGGCTGCCGTCGGGCCGGGCCAGGACCATCGTCTCGCGGCCGCTGCCGGCGACGCCGATGACCGCCCGCGCGATGCCGTCCGGGCCGTTCATCGTCGCCAGCACCGCGCGCGGGTCGGCGGCGAGGACGAGGCGGGGGCGGCCGTCGCCCAGCGTGATGCGCGCCCCGCCGGGGTGCGACTGGATCATGGCGCGGGTCTGGCCCTGCGCATCGGTGAGGCCGATGAAGCCGTCCTGGCCGTCGGTCGTCAGCAGGATGCGGGTGCGCCCCTCGGCATCGACGATGGCCAGCCGCTCGACCCGCAGTTCGGCCGGCGCCGGTCGGTCGGCCGAGGCGGCGCCGGAGAAGGCGGCGGCCGCACCGGCCATGCCCGCCGCCAGCGCGAGGATCGCAAGGCTGCGCCAACGCCCCATCCGGCGCTCCAGCCGGTCGAGGCGGCGGGCGAGATCGGCGGCTTCGAGCGGGTCGCGGGGCATCGCACGGGGCTCCATCGGATTGCAGCGGCCATGCTACCATTTCCGGCCTTGCCTGCCGGAGCCCTGCCATGACCGAGACGGATATCGTCCGCACCACCTGCCCGCGCGACTGCTACGACGGCTGCGGCATCGTCGTGCATCGCCGCGACGGACGGATCCGGCGCGTCCTGGGCGACCCGGACCATCCGGTCAGTCGCGGCGGCCTCTGCGGCAAGTGCGCCATCGCCTACAACGGTGCCTGGCTCGATCCCGAACGGCGCGTGCTGCGGCCGCTGCGCCGGATCGGACCCAAGGGCGCCGGGCAGTTCGCGCCGGCAACATGGGACGAGGCGCTCGCCGCCATCGCCGGGCGGCTGGGCGCGATCATCGACGGTCCGGGGGCGGAGACGGTCGTCCATGCCCACTACACCGGCACCTGCTCGATCGTCGCCACCAACTTCCCGAACCGCTTCTTCCACCGCCTCGGCGCGACCGAGGTCGAGCCGGACACGGTCTGCAACAACGCCGGATATGCGGCGCTGGAATATGTCTACGGCACCGCGGTCAAGGGCTTCGACCCGCGCACCGCGCGGGATGCGGCCGCGATCCTCGTCTGGGGCTGCAACCCCTCGGCCTCGGCGCCGCATGCCCATCGCTACTGGCTACCCGAGGCGCCGGGAAAGAAGATCGTCGTCGACCCGGTGCGGCACGACACGGCCCAGGCGGCCGACCTCCATCTTCAGCCCTTTCCGGGCAGCGACGCCGCGCTCGCCTTCGCGATGATGCACGTCCTGCGGCGCGAGGGGCTGGTCGATGCCGGCTATCTCGCCGCCCATGCCGTCGGCTGGGAGGAACTCTCGCCGCGGCTCGACGCCTGCACGCCCGAATGGGGCGAGGCCGAGACGGGGGTGCCGGCCGCCGACATCGTCGCGGCGGCGCGCCTCTACGGCGCTGGGCCGTCGCTGCTGTGGATCGGGCAGGGGCTGCAGCGCCAACCCCAGGGCGGCAACGTCGTGCGCAGCGTGGCATTGCTGCCGGCAGTCACCGGCAACATCGGCAAGCCCGGCGCGGGCGTCTACTACCTCAACGGCAAGGGGGCGACCCGCGGCATGGATCTCGGTGCCGTCGGCGGCGCCCAGCTGCGCCGTGGCCCACCGCAGTCGATCGGGCATATGGGCCTGGCGGCGCACCTCGCCGACCCGGCGAAGGCGCAGGCCTTCTTCTGCTGGAACATGAACGTCGCCGCCTCCGCTCCGAACCAGAAGGCGCTGCTGGCGGCGCTGTCGCGGGAGGATCTCTTCACCGTCGTCGTCGATCCCTTCCCGACCGACACGGCGCGCTATGCCGACTGGGTTCTGCCGGCCGCGACCTTCCTCGAGTTCGACGACCTCGCCGGATCGTACTTCCACATCTCGCTCGGCGCCCAGGCGAAGGCGGCCGAGCCGATGGGCGAGAGCCTGCCCAACTCCGAGATCTTCCGCCGGCTGGCGCGGGCCATGGGGTACGAGGAGCCCGAGCTCTACGAAAGCGACCGGTCGATCATCGACCGCCAGCTCGCCCTGGCACTGCCGGGCGTCGGCTTCGATCAGCTCGCCGCGGCCGGCACCATGCCGGTCGGGAAGGAGGCCGCCGTCTACTTCGCCGATGGCCGCTTCCCGACACCGAGCGGCCGGATCGAGATTGCGAGCGCCGCGGCAGAGGCGGCCGGCCATGGCCGCCTGCCGAGCCCGGTCGCCGACGCGCGGCCGGCGGGTGGCCGCCTGCGCCTGCTGACGCCGGCCTCGCGCTGGCTGATGAATTCGAGCTACGGCAACGATGCCGGCGTCGCCGGCAAGCTCGGGCCCGCCTTCGTCACCCTGCATCCGGACGATGCGGCCGAGCGCGGCCTTGCAGCGGGCGAGCGGGTGACGCTGCGCAACGAGACCGGCAGCCTGTCGCTCGAACTGGCGGTGGCGCCGGTCGTGCCGCGCGGGGTCGCGCTGTCGGACAAGTCGCGCTGGCTCGCCGGCGGGGCCAACGTCAATATCCTCAACCCCGGGCTCGTCTCCGACATGGGGCGCAGCACCGCGCTCCACGGCGTCGAGGTCGAGGTGGTGCGCTCCGGAGTGTCCGCATGACCAGCAAGCCTTCCCCCGCCCGCGCCTGGACCATGCGCACGCAGATCGCCCAGGCGCTGGGCAATGTCGACGAGACGACGCGGGGGGTGGTGCCGCCGATCCATGTCGCCACGACCTATGTCCGCGACCCCGACAACGCCTATCGCAGCGGCTACATCTACGGCCGGCCGGACAATGCGACGGTGCGCGAGGCGGAGGCGCTGATCGCCACGATGGAGGGGGCGGCCGACGCGATCGTCACCGGCTCGGGCACCTCGGCGGCGACGGCGGTCTTCCTGGCGCTGGCGCCCGGCGACCATCTCGTGGTGCCCAAGGTCATGTACTGGTCGCTGCGGCGCTGGCTGATGGCGGAGGCGACCGACTGGGGCCTGCGCGTCGAACTGGTCGACACGGCCGACCTCGATGCGCTTGCCGCCGCCGTGCGGCCGGGCGAGACGAAGCTGGTCTGGGTCGAGACGCCGTCCAATCCGCTCTGGTCGCTGACCGACATCGCGGCCGCGGCCGACATCGCGCACCGGGCCGGCGCCGCGCTCGCGGTCGATTCGACCTGCGCCAGCCCGGTGCTGACCCAGCCGCTGGCGCTCGGCGCCGACATCGTCATGCACTCGGCCACCAAATACATGAACGGCCATTCCGACGTGGTGGCGGGGGCGCTGGCGACGGCGGCGCCCGGCCCGCTGTGGGAGCGCATCCGCCGCAACCGCACGACGCTCGGCCAGATTCTCGGGCCGTTCGAGGCGTTCCTCCTGATCCGCGGCATGCGCACCATGCCGCTGCGTGTCGCGGCCGCCTGCGCCTCGGCCGCCGCCCTGGCCGAGCGCTTCGCCGGCCATCCGCGGGTCGCCGAGGTGCTGTATCCGGGCCTCGCCTCCCATCCCGGCCACGCCGTCGCCAGGAAGCAGATGAAGGGCGGCTTCGGCGGCATGCTCAGCATCCGCGTCCATGGCGGCGAGCGCGCGGCGATCGACGCGGCCGCGCGGGTCGAGCTGTGGAAGCGTGCGACCTCGCTCGGCGGCGTCGAGAGCTTGATCGAGCACCGCGCCTCGATCGAGGGCGAGGGCTCGCCGTGCCCGACGGACCTCCTGCGCCTCTCCACCGGGATCGAGGATGTGGAGGATCTCTACGCGGACCTCGATCGGGCGCTCCGGGCGGCCAATGATTGAGCCTCCGGCCTCGAAGGTCGGTTACTCGGTCGGTGACCGGCGCCATTGGTCATGGCACTTCGGACCTTGTATCAGCTCTACGTCGTATCGATCCGCCTGCGGATCGGGCCACGTCTCGGCAGTTCAGCGCAAGAGACCTGCGACATCGGCGCAACCGGCGGCAGTGGATCGGGAAGCGCTCTATCGCTCACCATGTTTCTCACGGAGGGCGCGCTTCAGCTCGGCCATGTCGAACGGCTCGGCCGGGCCGCTCTGCACTCCTTCGGTGATGGCGGCCTGCAACAACGCGATAGCCTCCTGCCGCTCTCGGTCCCGCCGGATGAGGTCGCGGATGTAGTCGCAGGCATTGGCATACCGGCCATCGGCGGCCTGCCGCTCCACCCATGATTTCATCGCGCTGGGCAGCGAGATGTTCATCGTGGCCATGAATGGGCTCCCTTCCCGCGGAATCGTATAGGAGATCGGCAAGCTTTGTAGCTCAGCGACCCGCAAACCGCTTGGCACCGGCGACGCAGAGTACCACCCAGGCCGTCGAGAGGATCATGGTCCAGGCCACCGGCTCGCCCAGCAGGAGGCCGGCGAGGAGGAGGCCGAGGAAGGGCTGGAGGAGCTGGAGCTGGCCGACGCCGGCGATGCCGCCGAGGGCGAGGCCGCGGTACCAGAAGACGAAGCCGACCAGCATGCTGAAGACCGAGACATAGGCGAGGCCGGCCCAGGCCGGGGCGCCGATGCCGGCCCAGGCGGCGGGCAGGGTGGCGAGGCCGAGCGCCGCCATCGCCGGCAGCGACAGCAGCAGCGCCCAGGAGATGACCTGCCAGCCGCCGAGCCGGCGGGAGAGGTGGGCGCCCTCGGCATAGCCGAGCCCGCAGACGACGATCGCTGCGAGCATCAGGAGGTCGCCCGTCAGCGAGCCGCCGCCGCCCTGCGCCAGGGCGAACCCGACGACGGCCGCCGCCCCCAGGAGCGAGAAGAGCCAGAAGACCGGCCGTGGCCGCTCGCCGCCGCGCAGGACGCCGAAGATAGCGGTCGAGAGCGGCAGCAGCCCGATGAAGACGGTCGAATGCGCCGCCGTGACATGCTGCAGGGCGAGCGCCGTCAGCAGCGGGAAGCCGACGACGACGCCGAGCGCGGTCACCGCCAGCGCCGGCAGGTCGGCCCGCGCCGGGCGCGGCTGGCGCAGGGCGGCGAGGCAGAGCGCGCCGAGCAGGGCGGCGATCACCGCCCGCGCGGAGGTCAGGAACAGCGGCGGCAGGTCGGCGACGGCGACGCGGGTCGCCGGCAGCGAGCCGCTGAAGATCGCCACGCCCAGCATCCCGCTGCCCCAGCCGGCCATCGTCCGATCCATCGTCCGCTCTCCTTGCGCCATGCGCGGTTCCGATAGCAGGGGCGGGCGTTGTGCGGAACGTACGGACCGATACAATATCGGCGAACTGTATGGCTGACAGTATCCATACACACGAGGGTGAGCATGGCCGACAATCCGGCGACGCGGACCGAAGGGCTGATGGTCGCGATCCGGCAGCGGATCGCGACGCGCGCGCTGGCGCCCGGCGACCGCCTGCCGTCGGTGCGCGGCTTCGCGCGCAGCATGGGCGTCTCGCCCTCGACGGTGGTCGAGGCCTATGACCGGCTGGCGGCCGAGGGCGCGATCCGCGCGCGGCGCGGCGCCGGCTTCTATGTCACCGGCGGCGACCTGCCGCCGATGGCGCTGGCCGAGATGGGGCCACCGCGCGACCCGGCGGTCGATCCGTTCTGGGTGTCGCGCCAGGCTCTGGACGCCGATCCCTCGGTACTGAAGCCGGGCTGCGGCTGGCTGCCGGCCGACTGGATGCCGGGTGCAGCGCTGCGGCGGGCGCTGCGCGCGGTGGCGCGCGGCGGCGACGCCGTGCTGTCGGACTATGGCGGCACGCTGGGCTCGCCTGCGCTGCGCCGGCTGCTGCTCGCGCGCTTCGCCGAGGAGGGGCTGGAAGCCGCGCCGGCCCAGCTGATGCTGACCGGCTCCGGCACCGAGGCGATCGACCTCGTCTGTCGCCTGCTGCTGCGTCCGGGCGACACCGTGCTGGTCGACGATCCCTGCTACTTCAACTTCCAGGCTCTGCTGCGGGCGCACCAGGTGCGCCTCGTGGGGGTGCCCTTCACGCCGACCGGGCCCGACGTCGCGGCCTTCGAGCGTGTCCTGGCGGCCGAGGCGCCGCGGCTCTACGTCACCAACTCGGCGCTGCACAACCCGACCGGGGCCACCATCGCGCCGGCGACGGCCCACCGCATCCTGGCGGCGGCCGGGCCGCAGACGACGATCCTCGAGGACGACATCTTCGCCGACTTCGAGCCCGCACCGTCGCCGCGCCTGGCGGTGCTCGACGGCCTGGAGCGGGTGATCCGCATCGGCAGCTTCTCCAAGACGCTGTCGGCCTCGGCGCGCTGCGGCTACGTCGCCGGCAGGGCCGACTGGATCGAGCGGCTCGTCGACCTGCAGATCGCGACCCGCTTCGGCGGCCCGAGCCCGCTCGCGGCCGAACTCGTCTCGGCGGTGCTGTCGGGCGGGGGCTACCGCAGGCACATGGAGGAGGTGCGCCAGCGCCTGTCCCGCGCCCGCACCCGCGCGGCCGAGCGGCTGGGCGCGCTCGGCATCGTGCCGGCGCTGATGCCGCGCGGCGGCTTCTACCTCTGGTGCCGGCTGCCGGACGGCCTCGATTCCACGGCCATCGCGCGCCGCTGCGCCGCCGAGGGCGTCATTCTCGCGCCCGGCAACGTCTTCAGCATCGCCCAGACCGCGGGCTCCTTCCTGCGCTTCAACGTCGCGCAGATGGAGGACGACCGGGTGTTCGCGGCGCTGGCGCGGGCGATGACGGCCGACGGCGTGGCCTGAAGCCGGCCAGCCGTCCGGTTCAGGCGGGCAGGGCGATGGTGGCGATGATCTCGATCAGGTCGCCTTCGGGCATCCGCGATTCGACGAAGGACCGCACCGGCCCGTAGCCGTCCGGCATCCAGGAGGCCCAGGCCTCGTCGAAGGCCGGCTTGTTGTCATGGTCCGTCACGACGATCTCGGCCTTGACGATCCGGGTGCGGTCGAGGCCAGCCTCCTGGAGGTAGCCGTCGAGCACGCCTAGCGCCCCCAGCGTCTGCGCCTTGATGTCCTGCGTCCGGTCGGGCGAGGTCGCCACCGCCCACATGAACCCGCCGCCGCCCGGCAGACGATAGGTCGCGACCGACGATTTGCTCGGCAGCGTGCGGTTCGGCTTGCGGGTGATGTCGGCAGCGGTCATGGGTCGTCTCCTCGTCTGCGGGTCACGGAACGGATGGGAAAGCTGTAGCCGCTCCGGCGGCGCGGGGTCCACGCGCTGCGCCGGGGAGGCGGTCGGGACGGCGACGACCTTGTCCTGCCTCTACTTGCCGTAGGTCGCCGCGTTTGCGGCTATGAAGGCGTCGAGGGTCTCCAGCAGGCCGCTCTCGGCGCGGACCGGGTAGGCGAGACCCTCGGCCGGGACGAGGGAATGCGCATCGATGACGGCGAGCTCGGGGTGGCGGGCGGCGAAGTCGTCGCTGGTGACGCTGCCTTCGGCAAAAGCGTCGAGCCGCCCGGCGATCAGGTCGGCGATGCCGGCTTCCGCCTCGCCATAGCCCTTCAGCACCGCACCCTGCGGGGCGCGCGCGCGGACGTCGCGGTCGGCCGAGGAGTTCGTGACGAACCCGATGCTGCGCCCCGGAAAGTCGGCGATGGTCCGCAGGGTGCCGGCCTGTTCGCGGCGGATCAGCAGGGTGCGCAGGACCGTGAAGTAGGGCTTGCTCCATTCCACGCCCGCGCTGTGCCGCGAGGCGAAGTCGGTGATGCCCGCGGCCGCGAGGTCGCACTCGCCGCGGCCCGGCCGCAGCCAGATTCCGTCGAACGGGAAATCGCGGAACGCCAGCTCGAGGTTCCGGCTCTTGGCGAAGGCGCGCAGGAAAACCACGTCGGAGCCGACGAGTTGCTGCCCGTCACGATAGAGCACCGGCCGGAACGCCGTGCTGGCGCAGACGGTGAGGGTGCCCGGCACGATCGTCCGGGGCGCCGCATGGGCTGCGGGCGCTGCACCGGCCAGCGCCGCGGCGGCGAGCGCGAGCGTCGCCAGGCCACGGGGGAAGACCGTCCAATTCATCTGCTTCTCCCGAGCCGTTCGTCGCGGGGGCGGACTGCCTCGCTCGACGCGCTTGGGGAAGATGCTAACCGGTGCCGCCCGGCATGCAACCGCCAAAGACTGCGGCGCAGAATCCGGATGGGATGGTGGCCCCTGCCGGGGTCGAACCGGCACGCCCGAGGGCTCGCGATTTTAAGTCGCGTGCGTCTACCAGTTCCGCCAAGGGGCCATGGGACAGCGGTATAGCGCGGGGTGGCCGGCTCAGGCGATTCCGTCCGTGCCGGCACCGCAGACGATGATGGCGACCCGTTCGTCCGCGCGCGGGCGGTAGGCGCCGGTCATGAGGGCGGCGACGGCGGCGGCGCCGGACATTTCGGCGGCGATGGCATGCTCGTTCCACAGCCAGCGGGCGGCGGTCCGCATCGCCGGGTCGTCGACCAGGACGATGTCGTCGACATGGGCCTCGATGGCGGCGAAGGTCGCCTCGGCCGAGCGGCGGGGCGCCAGCGTGCCCGCCTCGGTCGTGATCGCCGGCAGGGTGACGAGCCGGCCGGCCAGCCGGCTCTCGCGCAGGGTCGGGGCGCCCACCGGCTCGACGCCGACGACGCGGATGCCGGGGCGGACGGCCTTGGCCGCCGTCGCGACGCCCGCGATCAGGCCGCCGCCGCCGATCGCGACCAGCAGGGTCTCGGCGTCCGGCACTTGTTCCAGCAGCTCCAGGCCGAGCGTGCCCTGGCCGGCCATCACCCTGGGGTCCCCGAAGGGGTGGATATAGGCCTGGCCGGACTGGGCGGCATGGGCGAGGGCTGCCTCGTTGCTCTCGTCCCAGACCGAGCCGGTGACGCGCACCGTCGCGCCCCACTGCTCGAACTTCGCGACCTTCGACGCCGGCACCGATTGCGGCAGGAAGATCGTCGTCGGCAGGCCGGCGCGCCAGCCGGCCCAGGCGACGGCGAGTCCGTGATTGCCGCCGGACGCGGTCGTCAGCCCGCGGGCGGCCGCGGCGGGATCGAGCGAGCGCAGCGCGTTGGTCGCGCCGCGCGGCTTGAACGAGCCCGTCACCTGCAGGCATTCGAGCTTGAGCGCGACGCGTCCCGGCAGCGGGTCGCGGGCGGGGGCGGCCTCGACGACCGGGGTATGGCGCAGCGCGCCGGCGATGCGGGTGCGGGCCTGGCGGATATCGTCCAGGGTCACGGTCATGGGTCGGACTCCGGGTGGCGGGGCCGCCATCAATAGCGGTCGAGATATTCCTTCGCCAGATCGACCGTGTCCTCCCGGCCGACCGCCTCCCAGTGCGCGTCGAGCCATTCGGAAGCAGCCCCGCGGCCGCGGTCGCGCAGGTCGCAGAGGAAGCCCCAGTCGGGGTTGAACTTGGTCGCGACGCTGAGGTCCAACAGCTCCTTGTCGGCGCGGATGGCGTGCATCCGGATGTCGCGGACGCGGTGCCGGTGCTCGTCCTTCAGCCAGCCCTCGCGCACCAGCCGCTTGACGAAGCGGATCGCCCGCAGTTCGGCGATCAGCGAGGCGTTGAAGGTGATCTCGTTGGTTCGGTTGTCGATCTCCGGCGCGGTGCGCGGGACGGTGTCGCGCTCGATCGGGTTGACGTGGAGGACGAGCATGTCGTCGGTTTCGGTGTAGTAGAAGAAGGGCCACAGCGACGGGTTGCCGACATAGCCGCCGTCCCAGTAGCTCTCGCCCTCGATCTCCACCGCCTTGGACAGGAACGGCAGGCAGGCCGACGCCATGACCGCGTCCAGCGTCACCTCGTGGCCGCGGAAGACGCGCACGCGGCCGGTGCGGACGTTGGTCGCGCTGACGAAGAGGCGGGTGTCGCGGCACTGGCGCAGCACCTCGAAATCGACGAGCCGTCCGACGATGTCGCGCAGCGGGTCGAAGCCCATCGGGTTGAACTCGTAGGGCGACAGCATGCCGGTCATGGCGGCGAAGGTGCGGTAGACGGGCGTGTGGTCGAGGTTCCAGGAGCCGGTCCACCAATGGCCCCAGGCGCTGGCCCCGATCGGGCTGAAGACGGTGCCGGCCCGGCTGACCTCGCGCCAGAACTCCTCCAGCAGGCCGCGTGCGCCGTCCGCGCCGCCGGTCATCTTGCCGTAGGTGTAGACGACGGCGTTCATGGAGCCGGCGCTGGTACCGGACAGGCCCTCGATGTCGAGCCGGCCATCTTCCAGCAGGCGATCGAGCACGCCCCAGGTATAGGCGCCATGGGCGCCGCCGCCCTGGATCGCGACATTGATCGGCTTGGGGGTGGCGGGAAGGGTGGCGGGCGGATCCGCCGTGGTCACGTCGGTCATGCCTGCGGAGATAGGCCGCTTGCTGCAATGCAGCAAGGCCGGTGCGTCAACCGGTGACGTAGCCGTCGGCGATGTCGTCGGCGATGCGCTCGGCCTCGCGCCGGGCGGGATCGCCCCAGCCGCCGCCGCCGGAGGTGACGAGGCGGACGGCGTCGCCGGCGGCCAGCGGCAGGCCGGAGACCTTGGACGGCAGGGATTCCCAGGCACCGCCGCCGCGGCGCACCTCCAGCCGGCCGGTAGCGCCGGGCGCACCGCCTTCGAGGCCGTAGGGGGCGAACTTGAAGCGGTCGAGGTTGGCGGCGAGCCGGCCCTCGGGTGCCGTCACCTCGAAGCTGCGCTCCAGCCCCGTGCCGCCGCGGCGATGGCCGGCGCCACCGGTGTCGGGTGCAAGGCCATAGCGCAGGAAGCGCACGGGATAGGTCGCCTCGATCATCTCGACCGGCGAACTCGAGATGTTGTGGAAGCCGCAGGAGAAGGCCGATGCGCCGTCGGCGTCGGGATGGCCGCCCCAGCCGCCGCATTCGAGGTCGAAATAGACTTGGCGGCGGCCGTCGCCCCGCGTCGTCGCGACGGCATAGGCGTAGCTGACGCCGTAATAGGCGGCGGGGATCTGGCCGGGCAGGGCGGCGGCGAAGGCGCCCATCACCGTGTTGACGATGCGGTGGCCAGTCGCCATGCGGTTGGCGACCGGTGCCGGCGACTGCGCGTTGACCACCGATCCCGGCGGGGCCGAGATCGCGATCGGGCGATAGCAGCCGGCATTGGCCGGGATGTCGGCGCCGATCGCCATCATGACGCCGCAGATGACGGCCGAACTGGTCATGTTGAGGGTGCAGTTGACCGGCCCCGCGGCCTGCGGGCTGGAGCCGGCGAGGTCGACCGCGATGCGCTCGCCCGCGACCGTCAGCCTCGCATGCACGGCGAGCGGGCGATCCTCGATGCCGTCGTCGTCGACATGGTCGGTGAAGCTCCAGCTGCCGTCCGGCATGGCGGCGATGGCGCGGCGCATGGCCGCCTCCGACTGGTCGAGGATGGCATCGGCCGCGGCCTGCAGGGTTGACGCGCCCCAGCGCCGGGCGAGGCGCTGCAGGTTGGCGACGCCGACGTCGAGGGCGGCGAGCTGCGAGGCGAAGTCGCCGCCGACATTCTCCGGCTCGCGGCTGTTGCGCAGCAGCAGCTGGATCACCGCCTCGTTGCGCCGGCCGCGCTCGACCAGCTTCAGGGGCGGGATGCGGAACCCCTCGTGGAAAATCTCGGTCGCCTGGGCGTAGTAGCTGCCGGGCGCGCCGCCGCCGACGTCGAGATGGTGGACGAGGATGCCGGCGATGGCGACGAGCCGGCCATCGACGAAGACTGGCTTGAAGGTCTGGATGTCCGGCAGGTGCTGGCCGCCGGCATAGGGGTCGTTGGTGACGATGACGTCGCCGTCCTCCCAGCGATCGAGCGGGAAGGGGCCGGCCAGGATGTCGGCGAGGCAGCTCGGCATCGAATTGAGGTGCACCGGCATGCGCGCCGCCTGGGCGACGCTGCGCCCCTCGGCGTCGAAGACGCAGGTCGAATAGTCGAGGATCTCCCGCACGACCGAGGACCGGCTGGTCCGCCAGACGGTGACGCTCATCTCCTCCGCCGCCGCGACCAGCGCGTGGCGGATGATCTCGAGCCGGATCGGGTCGAGGCCGGCCGGGCCGGGCGCTCCGCTCATGTCCGCTCGGTTTCCGCCGCGCGCGGCTGCCAGGTCATCAGGCGCCGCTCGATCACGCCGACGGCGCCGTCGAGCAGCAGGGCGAAGGCGGTCAGCACGAAGATGCCGGCGAAGACGGTGTTGATGTCGAACGTCGTCTCGGCCTGGAGGATGAGGTAGCCGACGCCGCGCGCGGAGCCCAGGTATTCGCCGACCACCGCACCGACGAAGGCGAGGCCGACCGCGTTGTGCAGGCTGGCGAAGACCCAGCTCATGGCGCTCGGCAGGTAGATCGCCGAGAGGAGCTGGCGGCGGTTCGCGCCCAGCATGCGCGCATTGGCGAGGATGTTCGGGCTGACCTCGCGCACGCCCTGATAGACGTTGAAGAAGACGATGAAGAAGACCAGCGTGACGCCGAGCGCCACCTTCGACCACATGCCGAGCCCGAACCAGACCGCGAAGATCGGCGCCAGCACGACGCGCGGCATGGAGTTGGCGGCCTTGATGTAGGGGTCGAGGATGGCCGACGCCATCGGCGACAGGCCGAGCCACAGGCCGATCAGGAGGCCCGAGATCGAGCCGATGGCGAAGGCGAGCGCGGTTTCGACGAGCGTGATCCAGAGATGCCCGTAGATCTCGCCGCCGACGAACCAGTCGACGATGCGCCCGGCCACCTTCAGCGGCTCGCCGAAGAAGAAGGCGGCGCGGTTGTCGGCCGAGAAATAGAAGTTCGGCAGCAGGCCCGGCTGGGTCAGGACGTGCCAGGCGCCGAGGACGAGGGCCAGCAGCAGCACCTGATAGACGCGCAGGCGAACCTGGTTGATGCGGGGGCGGGTCGCCATGGCTCAGGCCGCCCGTTGCTTGGCATAGGCCTTGAGGACTTCTTCCTTCATGACGTCCCAGATCTGACGATGATAGGTGAGGAAGCCCGGCTCCATCCGGATCTCCGCGACGTCGCGGGGGCGATCCAGCTCGATCGCGAAGTCGCCGATCGGCCGCGTCGCCGGCCCGGCGGACAGCGCGACGACGCGGTCCGACAGGGCGATCGCCTCCTCCAGGTCGTGGGTGATGAACAGCACCGTCTTGCGGTCGGCCGCCCACAGCGCCAGCAGCTCGTTCTCCATCAGCTGGCGCGTCTGCACGTCGAGGGCCGAGAAGGGCTCGTCCATGAGCAGGATGTCGGGATCGAGGATCAGCGTCTGGGCGAGCGCCAGACGCTTGCGCATGCCGCCCGAGAGATGGTGCGGATAGCGGTCGCCGAAGCCGGCGAGGCCGACGCGACGCAGCCATTCCTGGCCCTGCTCGACCGCCTCGCGCTTCGGCACGCCGCGGAATTCCAGGCCGGCGACGACGTTGCCGATGGCGTTCCGCCAGGGCATCAGCGCGTCGGACTGGAACATGTAGCCGGCGCGCCGATTGACCTGGCCGTCGAACACCATCGGTTCGCCGAACACCTCGACCGTCCCGGACGACGGGGCCAGCAGCCCCGCCGCCACGTTCAGCAAGGTCGACTTGCCGCAGCCGGTCGGCCCGACCACCGACACGAACTGGCCGGCCTCGATGACCAGTGTCGTGTCGGCGACGGCGGTGTAGGTGCCCTGGCCGTCCGGCGACGGGAAGCGGCAGGTGATGTCGCGCAGTGCCAGCGCCGGAGTGGCCATGGGCGGGTCAGGCCTTGTACTTCTCGCTCGCCTTCTTGGCGAAGGCGTTGGTCCAGGTGAGGTCGAGCTTGACCGCGTCGGGCTTCACGTTCGCGTCGGACGCCGCCATGAACTTGAGGCAGGTCGAGGGCGCGCCCTCGGGCATCACGCCGTCGGGCGACATGACCTCGCGCACATTCGAGAAGGCCTTCTTGTAGAGTTCCCGGTCGCCGAGGAGATAGCCCTTCGGCACCGTGTCGGCGACCTGGTCGGGCGTCGCCGACTGCAGCCAGCGGTTGGCACGAACGATGGCGTTGGCCAGCGCCTGCACCGTGTTCGGGTTCGCCTTGACGAAGTCGGCGGTGGAGTAGAGCGAGGCGGCCGGCAGCGGGCCGCCGAAGACGTCGATGTTGCCCTGCATGGTGCGGGTGTCGAGGACGACCTTGATGGAGCCCTGCTGCTGCAGCATCGTCACGGCGGGATCGGTCTGGGAGATGCCGTCGATCTCGCCCTTCTCGACCGCGGCCACCACCGAGGCGCCGGCGCCGACGCCGATCGCCGCGACGTCGGACGGCTTCAGGCCCGCCTTGCTGATCCAGTAGTTGACCAGCATGTGCGTGCTCGATCCGGGGGCGCTGACGCCGAACTTCATGCCCTTGACGTCGGCCGCCGACTTCACCTTGCCGGCGCGGTCGCTCTTGATGCCGATGGCGATCTGCATGCCGCGGCCGATCAGCACGAAGGCCTGGACCATCTGGCCGCGCGCCTGCATTCGGATCGTGTGCTCGTAGGCTCCGGCCACGACATCGGCGCTGCCGCCGACGAGCGCCTGCAGCGAGCGGCTGCCGCCCGCGAAGTCGCTGATCTCGACGTCGAGACCCTCGTCCTTGAAGAAGCCCTTCTGCTCGGCGATCGTCAACGCGAGGTAGTAGAGGGCGGACTTGCCGCCGACCGCGAGCGCCACCTTCGGCTTCTCGATCTTGCCCTGCGCGAAGAGCGGGCCGGTCCAGGCGCCGCCGACGAGGCCGGCACCGGCGATTGCGGCCGTCGACTGAAGCAGCCGGCGGCGGCCGAGGCGCTTGTTCAGCATGGGTCCGTTCCTCCACGTTGGTTTGTCGCAGGAGAATCTCGCGTTCCCCGGAAGGCCGGCAGGATGCCCCGAGCCGGCGGGACCGTCCACAAATCTGTGGCGCCATGGCAGACTGGCCCCATGGCCACCACCCTGTTCTCCAAGGTCTGGGACGACCACGTCGTCGAAGAGCGCCCGGACGGCTCCGTTCTCCTCTATATCGACCGCCACCTGGTCCACGACGCCACCAGTCCGCAGGCCTTCTCGGCCCTGCGCGCGGAGGGGCGGAGGGCCCGCCATCCGGCCGCCTCGCTCGCCGTCGCCGACCATCTGGTGCCGACCGACGGACGCGCCGCCGCACCGCGCCTGGCGGTCCAGATCGCCGCGCTGGAGGCGAACGCGCGGGAGTTCGGGATTCCCGTGCTGCCGCTCGGCAGCCCGACCCAGGGGATCGTCCATGTCGTCGGGCCCGAGCAGGGCTTCGTCCTGCCCGGCCTCACCGTCGTCTGCGGCGACAGCCATACCTCGACGCATGGCGCCTTCGGCGCGCTCGCCTTCGGCATCGGCACCTCGGAGGTCGAGCACGTCATCGCCACCCAGACGCTGGTCCAGACCCGCCCGCGGGAGATGCGGATCACGATTGCCGGCCGGCCCGGCCCCGGCGTCGCGGCGAAGGATGTGGCGCTGGCGGTCATCGCGTCGATCGGGGCGGCGGGCGGGGCCGGCCACGCCATCGAGTATGCCGGGCCCACGGTCGCGGCAATGGCCATGGAAGAGCGGATGACGCTCTGCAACATGACGATCGAGGCGGGCGCCCGCACCGGCATGATCGCGCCGGATGCCACCACGCTGGACTGGCTCGAAGGACGGCCGATGGCGCCGTCGGGCGCCGACTGGCAGGCGGCGACGGGCCACTGGCGCACGCTCGCCAGCGACCCCGGCGCCCGCTTCGACCGCGAGGTCGCGGTCGACGTCTCCGGCCTCGAGCCGCAGGTCACCTGGGGTATCAATCCGGCCCAGACGGTGGCGGTGACGGGCCGCGTGCCCGATCCCGAGGCGATCGCGGATGCGGGCCTGCGCCAGGCGGCGCGGCGTGCACTCGCCTACATGGACCTCGCCCCCGGAACGGCCATGACCGCCATCCGGCCGTCGCGCGTCTTCATCGGCTCCTGCACCAACGCCCGGCTCTCCGACCTCCGGGCGGCGGCGGCCGTGGCGCGCGGGCGCCGGGTCGCGGACGGCGTCATCGCCCAGGTCGTGCCCGGCTCCGGCCTCGTCCGGCGGGCGGCGGAGGCCGAGGGCCTCGACCGCATCTTCATAGAGGCCGGATTCCAGTGGCACGAGCCCGGCTGCTCGATGTGCGTCGCCATCAACGGCGACCGGGTGCCGGCGGGCGAACGCTGCGCCTCCACCTCCAACCGCAACTTCGAGGGCCGGCAGGGGCCGGGCGCGCGCACCCACCTCGTCAGCCCGGCCATGGCGGCGGCGGCGGCGATCGCCGGCCGCTTCGTCGACGTGCGGGAGATGATCTGATGGAACCGTTCGTCCGCGTCGCTTCGGTGGCCGCGCCGCTGCCGATCGACAATGTCGACACCGACGTCATCATTCCGGCCGAGTTCGGCGTGACGATGGAGCGCGGCGGCCTCGGCCCCCATGCCTTCAACGGCCTGCGCCGTTTTCCCGACGGTAGCGAGCGGCCCGACTTCGTGCTCAACCGCGAGCCCTGGCGGCACGCGAAGATCCTGGTCGCCGGCGCCAATTTCGGCTGCGGCTCCTCGCGGGAGCATGCGCCCTGGGCGCTGCGCGACTTCGGCTTCCGCGCCATCGTCGCGCCCAGCTTCGCCGACATCTTCTACGGCAACTGCTTCCGCAACGGCATCCTGCCGGTGCGCCTGCCGGCGGCCGTGGTGACCGACCTCATGGAGCAGGCGGGCCAGGGCGCCAACGCCGTCTTCACCATCGACCTCGAAAGCCAAGCCCTGGTCGCCCCCGACGGAACCCGCCACGACTTCGCGGTCGACCCCTGGCGCCGCCGCTGCCTGCTCGAGGGCCTCGACGAAATCGGCGCGACGCTCGCCGGTGCGGCCGCGATCGAACGGTTCGAGGCGGGCTATGCCAGGCGCCGGCCGTGGGCCGCGCGAGCAGGCTGAACGGGAGCCGGCGGCAGCGACTCTGCCTGCCTACGCGGGCCGCTCGGCGATGAGATCGCCGGTGGCGGCGGGCGTCATCGTCCAGCCGGGCGGCAGCCACAGGGTCGAGTGCGGCTCTTCCACGATGGCGGGGCCGGCGAGCGGGGCGGCGTCGAGGGCGTCGCGGTCGAAGACCGGAACGTCGATCCAGGCGTCGCCGACCCAGGTGCGGCGTCGGCCCTTGGCCGCGCGTGTCGCGGCCGCCGCGAAGGGGCGGGGGCGCGGCTTGGCGAGGTGGCCGACGGCGGAGAGGCGGACGGTGACGACGTCGGGCACCGCGTCGGGATCGCTGTGGGCGTACTGCGCCTGGTGGCGGCGGTGGAACTCGGCAACCGCCTCGGCCAGCGCGGCCGCGTCGAACGTTTCCTCGGCCAGCGGCACGGTGATCTCGTAGGCTTGGCCCTTGTAGCGCAGGTCGAGTGCGAAGCGGCAGGCGCGGTCGGCGGCGGAAACGCCGTCCTGCGCCAGCAGGGCCTCCCCGTCGACGCGGAGCGCGGTGACCAGCGCCGCCAGCAGCGGCACGGCCTCGGCCGTCGCCGGGACGAGGCGCGAGCGCGCGAGGTCGTGCACGATGTCGGCGAAGAGCATGCCCCAGGCGCTGAGCGTGCCCGGGTCGCGCGGGAAGATCACGGTCGGCGCGCCGAGCGCCTCCGCCACCTCCGCCGCGTGCAGGCCGGCGGCGCCGCCGAACGAGACGACGGCGAAATCGCGCGGGTCGAGCCCCTTCTCGAAGAGGGATAGCCGTGTCGCGTTCGCCATGGTTGCGACGCCGACGGCGACGAGGCCGGCGGCAGCCGCCTCCAGCGACAGGCCGAGCGGGCCCGCGACGCCCTCGGCCACCGCGGTGCCGGCGGCATCGGCATCGAGGCACATGGCGCCGCCGAGGAAGAAGGCGGGATCGAGCCGCCCGAGCACGAGGTTGGCGTCGGTCACGGTCGCGAGCCGCCCGCCGCGGCCATAGCAGGCGGGTCCGGGCCGGGCGCCGGCGCTGGCCGGGCCGACCGTCAGCCGGCCGGTTGCGTCGACCGCGGCGATCGAGCCGCCGCCGGCGCCGATCGTGCGGATCTCGATCATCGGCAGGCGCACCGGGCAGCCGTCGATCTCGCCCTGGGTGACGAGGCGGGTGCGCCCGTCGCTGACGATCGAGACGTCGAAGCTGGTGCCGCCCATGTCGACGGCAACGAGGTTCGGCCGGTCCAGCGCCGTCGCCAGCGTCTCGGCCGCCAGCGCGCCGCCCGAGGGGCCCGAGAGGAGGAGGCGCGCCGGCTCCTCGGCTGCCACCTCGGGCGTCGTCACGCCGCCGTTGGACTGGACGAGATAGATGGGGGCGGAAAAGCCCGCGGCCCGGGTGCGTTCGCGCAGGCGATCGACATAGGACGCGACCACCGGCATGAGGAGGGCGTTGAGCACGGCTGTCGATGTCCGCTCGAACTCGCGGATCTCGGGGCTGATCGCGCTCGAGCGCGAGATGTGGCAGCCGGGAATCTCCTCCCGCAGGATCGCCGCCAGCCGCTCCTCGTGGGTGGGGTCGGCATAGGCGTGGAGGAGGGCGACGACCACGACGTCGATGCCGGCCGCGCGGATCGCGCCGGCGATGCGGCGGGCATCGGCCTCGTCGAGCGGCGTCACGATCGCGCCCGTCGCGTCCAGGCGCTCGCGCACGCCGAAGCGCCGGCGCCGCGGGATCAGCAGCGTGCGCGGCTCGGCGACGCGCGAATAGACCTCCCGCCGGACATGGCGCCCGATCTCCAGCACGTCCTCGAAGCCGGCGGTGGTGACGAGGGCGCCGCGCGCCAGCCGGCGCTCCAGCACCGCGTTGGTCGCGATCGTGGTGCCGTGCATCAGGCCGGTCACCGCGGACAGGGGGAAGCCGAGATGGCGGGCCGCCTCGCCGATCCCCAGCATCAGGCCCTCCGAAGGGTCGCCCGGCGTCGTCGGCGTCTTGTGGGCTGCGGTCTCGCCGGTCGTCTCGTCCAGGATCTGCAGGTCGGTGAAGGTGCCGCCGATGTCGACGGCGATGCGGACGGGGCCGGCAAAGGCGGGCATGGCACCTGGGAGGGGGCAGGGAACGGGACGGGACGAGCAAGGCTAGCACGCGGGCGCGGGCGGGGGCTATGATCGCAGTCGACCTCCCTTCGCACCCCGCATTCCGCTGACAAGGAACGATAGACCATGCGCGCATCGCCGATCCGCGACTTCAATGTCGGCCGCTCCGCCTCCTACGCCGAGGACGGCATGGTGGCGACCGCCCATCCGCGTGCGACCCTGGCCGGCCTCGACGTGCTGCGGAAGGGCGGCAACGCCATGGACGCGGCGATCACCGCGATCGCCATGCTGTCGGTGATCGAGCCGCAGTCTACCGGCATCGGCGGCGACTGCTTCGTCATCTACTGCCCGAAGTCGGGCGCGCCGATCGGCCTCAACGGCTCGGGCCGGGCGCCGGCCAAGGCGAACGTCGGCTGGTACAAGGATCGCGGCATCTCCAAGATCGAGATGAAGACGCCGCATGCGGTGACGATCCCCGGCGCGATCGACGCTTGGTGCAAGCTCGCCGCCGACCATGGCACCATGCCCATGTCGGAGCTGCTGGCCCCGGCCATCCAGGCGGCCGAGGAAGGCTTCATCCTGACCCCGCGCGTCGCGCACGACTGGGCGGGCAGCGTCGCGAAGCTGTCGTCCGACCCGGACACCAAGCGCTCCTACCTGCCGAACGGCCGGGCGCCGGGGGTGGGCGAGAAGCATCGCTCGCCCGAACTCGGCGCGACCCTGCGCCTCATCGGCGAGAAGGGCCGTGCCGGCTTCTACGAAGGCCGGGTCGCCGAGGACATCGTCACCAAGCTGAAGTCGCTGGGCGGCCTGCACGAACTGTCGGACTTCGCCGCCCAGGAGGCGGAGTATGTGACGCCGGTGCAGACCCGCTATCGCGGCTATGACGTCTGCGAGATCCCGCCGAACGGGCAGGGGTTGACCGCGCTCATCATCCTCAACGTGCTGGCGGGCTACGACCTGTCTGAGGGTGCGATGTCGGAGGCGGACCGCATCCACCTGCTGGCCGAGGCCGGCAAGGCCGCCTACTGGCGCCGCGACACCTATTTCGCCGACCAGCGCTTCGCCGAGGTGCCGATCGAACGGCTGCTGTCGACCCAGGAGGCGGATTCGATCCGTGGCCGCATCCGCATGGACGAGGCCCATCCCGGCGTCCACTACAACGGCGTCGAGCACAAGGACACGACCTACCTCTGCGTCGTCGACAAGGACCGCAACGCCGTCTCCTTCATCAACTCGCTGTTCGCCGGTTTCGGCAGCGGCATCACGGCGCCGAAGTCGGGCGTCATCCTGCAGAACCGCGGCATGGGCTTCCGCATCGACGACACGCACCCGAGCCGGATCGAGGGCGGCAAGCGGCCGTTCCACACCATCATCCCCGGCATGCTGATGAAGGACGGCAAGGCCGTCATGCCGTTCGGCGTCATGGGCGGCCACTACCAGTCGGTCGGCCATGCCAACCTCGTCTCGAACATCCTCGACCGCGGTGACGACCCGCAGGAGGCGATCGAGCGCCCGCGCACCTTCGCCTACGAGGGCGAGCTCCAGCTCGAGGATCCGGTTGCCGAGGATGTCCGCGCCGACCTCGCCGCGCGCGGCCATGTCATCGGCAGCTTCGACACGCCCGTCGGCGGCGCCCAGGCGATCTGGATCGACCACGAGCGGGGCGTGCTGATCGGCGGCTCGGAGAAGCGCAAGGACGGCTGCGCGCTCGGCTACTGAGCCTTGCGATGAGCGGCGGTGCCGCGACGCCGGCCCGGAGCGCATCCGGGTCGGCGGAGGCGGTCGCCCTGCTGGTGCTGGCGGTGCTGCTGTTCGGCACCGCCTGGCCGGCGATGAAGAGCGGCCTCGGCGATGCGACGCCGGTCTGGTACGCGGCCGCCCGAGCGACCGTCAGCGGCGCTGCCGCGCTGCTGCTGGTGGCCGCGACGGGGCGGCTCGCCGTCCCCGGCCGTGCCGACTGGCCGATCATCGTCTCGGTCGGGACAGGGCAACTGGCAGGCTTCTTCACGCTGGCCAATCTCGGGCTCGGCCATGTCCCGGCCAGCCGCGCCGTCGTGCTGGCCTACACGACCAGCATCTGGCTGGTGCCGATCGGCACGCTGTTCCTGGGCGAGCGGCTGGGGCCGTGGCGTCTGGCGGGACTCGTCAGCGGCATCGCCGGCGTCCTCGTCCTGTTCAATCCGGCGACGCTCGACTGGTCCGACCGGGGCGTCGTTCTCGGCAACCTCTTCCTGCTGGCGGCGGCGCTGTCCTGGTCGCTCGCCATCGTCCATGCCCGCACCCACCGCTGGCACCTCTCGCCGCTGCAGGTGCTGCCCTGGCAGATGGCCTGGGCCGCGGCGCTGCTGACGCTCGTCGGCTTCATCGCCGAGCCTGCGGGCCATGTCGGCCTGTCGGCGACGGCGCTGCTGCCGCTCGTCTATATCGGCATCATCGTCGGCCCGACCGGCACCTGGGCGGCGACCAGCGTTTCGCGCGCGCTGCCGACGATCGTCACCTCGCTCGGGTTCCTGGCGGTGCCCGCCGTCGGCATCCTCGCCTCGACCCTGGCGCTCGGCGAACCGGTGACACCGTCCTTGGCGATCGGCGCCGGGCTGGTGATCGGCGGTGCCGTCCTCGTCAGCCTCTCCACCCTCCGACCGGGAGCAGCCCGATGAGCCACCATCACCTGAAGTCGAGCCCCGAGACCTGCCACTGGGGCATCTTCGACGCGACCCTGCCGTCGGTGCTGACCGTGCAGTCGGGCGACACGGTGACGATCGAGACGATTTCCGGCGGGCCGGACGTGATGCCGCCGCCGCCCTACGCGGTGCTGCCGGAACTGCGCGAGGTCCATGCCAGGGTGCCGCGCGGGCCGGGCCACATCCTGACCGGGCCGGTACGCGTCGAGGGCGCGATGCCGGGCGACGTGCTGGAGATCCAGATCCTCTCGGTGGAGCCGCGGCAGGACTGGGGCTGGATGGCGATCCGCCCGCTGCGCGGCACCCTGCCCGAGGATTTCTCGGAGCAGACGCTGGCCCACTACCCGATCGACAAGGCGGCCGGCGTGACGCGGATGCCGTGGGGCATGAACATCCCGCTGGCCCCGTTCTTCGGCGTCATGGGCGTGGCGCCGCCGAAGAACTGGGGCCGCATCGACACCATCGTGCCGCGCGACCATGGCGGCAACATCGACCTCAAGGAGATGCAGGCCGGCGCGACGCTCTACCTGCCGGTGTGGGTCGAGGGCGCGAACTTCTCCACCGGCGACGGCCACGGCGTGCAGGGCGACGGCGAGGTCTGCCTGACCGCGCTCGAGACGGCGATGACCGGCACCTTCCGCTTCGTGGTGCGCAAGGATCTCTCCTTCCGCTTCCCGCGGGCCGAGACGCCGACCCACCTCATCACGCTCGGCCTCAACGAGGATCTCGACGACGCCGCCAAGCAGGCGCTGCGCGAGATGATCGCCCTGATCGTCGAGCGCACCAACATCAGCCGCGAGCAGGCCTACATGCTGTGCAGCCTGGCGGTCGACCTGCGCGTCACGCAGACGGTCGACGGCAACAAGGGCATCCACGCGATGCTGCCGAAGAGCCTGCTGGCGGGCTGAATCGTCAAGAGAAGCGAGGGAGACGTCCGATGCGCATCGCCGCCATCGAGGATCTGCATGCCGACGCCGGCTGGCGGACCTATTCCTTCCTGAAGGTGACGACCGACGACGGCCTGGTCGGCTGGTCGGAGTATTCCGAGAACTACGGCAGCGCCGGGCTGACGGGGGTCATCCGGGCGCTGGCGGCGCAACTGGTGGGCACCGACCCGCGCCCGGTCGAGAAGATCACCGCCATGCTCTACGCCCAGACGCGGCAGGCGCCGGGCGGGGTCAATGCGCAGGCGATCGCGGCGATCGAGAACGCGCTGCTCGACGTCAAGGCGAAGGCGCTGGGCGTGCGTGTCTGCGAGCTCTTCGGCGGGCCGGTGCGCGAGCGGCTGCCGCTCTACTGGTCGCACTGCGGCACCTATCGCGTGACCTACCCCGAACTCTGCGGGGTGCCGCCGGTCGCCTCCCTCGACGATATCCGCGCGCTTGGTCGGGAGGTGCGGGCGAAGGGGTACGGGTCGCTCAAGACCAACATCCTGCGTTTCGACGGCGGAGCGGCCGTCCTGCACATGCCGGGCTTCGCGCGCGGCGGGGAGGGGCCGGAGATCAATGTCGACCGCGGGCTGACGCAGGCGGTCGACCGGCTGCTCGGCGCCTTCCGCGACGGCGCGGGCGCGGATGCCGGCCTCCATCTCGACCTCAACTTCAACTTCCGCACCGAGGGCTATGTGCGGATGGCCCAGGCGATCGCCCAGCACGACCCGACCTGGGTCGAGATCGACCTGTTCGAGCCGTCGGCGCTGGCCCATATCCGCCGCCGCGTGCCGGTGCCCATCGCCTCGGGGGAATCCCTGTTCGGGCGGCGCGGCTTCCTGCCCTACCTCGCGGCGGGCGCGATGGACGTGGCGATCGTCGACGTCGTGTGGAACGGGCTCGCGGAGTCCCTCAAGATCGCCGCGATGGCGGACGCCTACGAGATCAACGTCGCGCCGCACAATTTCTACGGCCACCTGTCGACGGCGATCAGCGCCCATTTCTCGGCGACGGTGCCGAACTTCCGCATCATGGAGATCGACGTCGACGACTGCCGCTGGCGCGACGCGTTCTACACGGTCGTCCCGACCATCCGCGACGGCCACCTGCACCTCCCGACCGGCCCCGGCTGGGGCGTCGAGGTCGACGAGGCGGCCGTCCGGGCCAGGCCGGCGCGGCGGTAGCGCCTCAGGCCGCGCTCGCCTGCGGCCACTTCCCCGGGTCGGGAATGGGCCGGCGAGTGGCGGCGTCCTCGGCGAACAGGCGCTCGAGGGCAAGCGCGGCGCCGAGCGTGAAGGCGTCGCCGCCGCGCGGGCCGACGATCTGGAGGCCGAAGGGCAGGCCCTTCTCGTCGACACCGCAGGGGATCGAGATGGCAGGGTGGCCGGTCATCGAGATGGCGTAGGTGATGCCCGAGGTCGCGAAATAGTGCGACAGGGACATGCCCTCCATGTCCGTCGGGTAGAGCTGGTCCTTGGGGAAGGGCGACATCGCCTGGGTCGGCGCGATCAGCAGGTCGTGGCGCTGGAAGAAGGCCTGGAAGGCGCGGTAGATGCGGGTCTGGGTCGCGTGGGCGGCAGCGAAGTCGGCGAGGCTGTATTTCAGCCCCTCCTCGTAGTTGGTGCGCGTGTTGCGCCCGAGCTTGGCCGGATCGTCCTCGTAGATCGCCTTGTAGGCGGCGAGGAAATTGACCGAGCGGACGACGCGGTAGGCCTCCTCGATGCCGGCGAAATCGGGATCCTCCGCCTCGAGCCGGGCGAAGGTGCCGTCGAGGCGGCGCACGCGGTCGGCAAAGACGCGGCGGATCGAGGGGGCGATCGGCGTGAAGCCGAGATCGACGGACCATGCGACGCGCAGGCGGGCCGGGTCGACTGTCGGCGGGCGGGTGAGGGCGGCCGCGTCGAGGCCGGGCACCGCCATCGGGTCGCGGCTGTCGCCCGACGCCAGCACCGACAGGAAGAGGGCGGTGTCGGCGACGTCGCGCGCCATCGGCCCCTGTACGCCCAGCGTCGACAGGCCGAGCCGCCGCCGCTCCGAGGCGACCAGGCCGGGCGTCGGCCGGTAGCCGACGACGCCGCACCAGGCGGCCGGCTTGCGCAGGGAGCCGCCGGTGTCCGAGCCATGGCAGAGCGGCAGCATCGACAGTGCCAGGGCCACGCCCGAGCCGCCCGAGGAACCGCCGCAGGACAGGGCAGGATCGAACGGGTTACCGGTTGCGCCATAGACGTCGTTGATCGTGTTGCCGCCGGTGCCGAACTCGGGCGTGTTGGTCTTGGCGACGACGATGCCGCCGGCCTGCCGCACCGCCGCCACCAGCCGCTCGTCCTTCTCCGGCACATGGTCGCGGAAGAGGGGCGAGCCGTAGGTCGTCCGCAGCCCGGCGGTGTCGTTGAGGTCCTTGATGCCGACCGGAAGTCCGTGCAGCGGGCCGAGCGGGTCGCCCCGCATCACGGCGGCTTCGGCGTCCCGCGCCGCGTCCAGCCCCCGCTCGAAATCGGTTGCGACGAGGGCGTTGACCGCCGGGTTGGTCGCCTCGCATCGCGCGATGCAGGAGCGCATCAACTCGACCGGAGAGAGGCGTCGGGCGCCGATCAGTCGACGCAGTTCGACGGCGGTGAGATCGCAGGCTTCGGTCATGGGGAGGGCGCTCCGGCTGGGACGCGCCGATGCTAGCCGGGGTGCTGCCGGCGATCTACTGCGTCGAGGCCCAGTGCAGAGACGCCCAGACCAGTGCCGCCGCGCTGAGCGGAAGGAAGGCCAGGGTCAGTGCGCCGCACTGGCGGAAGCGCGCCACGATGCTGCCGGCGACCAGAGCGGCCAAGAGCTGCAGCGGCAGCGCCACCAGGGCGGCCAGGGGCCCGCCGGCGAGGCCGGCGGCCAGCGCAGGGGCGATGACCAGCAGCCAGAACAGGCCCACGAACGGGCGATGGTCGTTGCCGCGGACCAGTGTCTGGTCACGGGCTGCGGCTGCGATCGACAGGACGTGCGCGGCAGTCGCCGCCGATGGCGGGCGATCGGCGATCGTCCGTTCGGGGGCAAGGCGTTCGATGGAGGAGTTGGGCACAACTCTCTCCAAACGCGGCACGGCGGCGATCGTTCCGGCGGCAGGTCGGCGACTCGACGTCATGATCCTAGTGTTAGTGAAGTTTCTGGATCGGTGCCCTCGAAAATTGCGCCGTTCCGACGAGCATGTCAATGAGTTGCTGTATAGGGGCCCTCGGCGTTCCGCGCGGCAGGGGTGCCGCGCGGACGCCAGTTGCCGCGCCCGCTCAGGTGATGGGACAGCGGCCCCCGTCGACGTTGATGGCGGTGCCGGTGACGTAGCCGCCGGCGTCCGAAGCCAGCAGGCAGGCCACCGAGGCGAACTCGTCGGCGCGGCCGACGCGGCCCATGGGAATCGCCTTGCCCTTGTCCGCCAGGAACTCGGCGTAGGACTGGTTGGAGCCGGACGCGGCATGCTGGCGGACCCACTGGTCGCTGTCGATCTGGCCGACCAGCATGGCGTTCACCAGCACATTGTGCGCCGCGCCTTCCTGGGCGAGCACCTTGGTCAGCGCCAGGCCGGCGGCGCGCGAGACCGAGGTCGGTGCGCTGCGCGGCCCGGGCGCCTTGGCGTGCGTGTTGAGCACGTTGATGACCCGGCCCCAGCTGCGCGCCTTCATCTCCGGGAATGCCAGCCGGGTCAGCCGGATCGCGGCGAAGAGCTTGAGGTCGAGATCGTCCTGCCACGCCTTGTCGTCGATCGTCTCGAACGGCGCGGTGGCGGACTTGCCGGCATTGTTGATCAGGATGTCGACACGCCCGAAGCGATCCACGGCCGCGCGATGGGCGGCCTCGCAGCCGTCGGCGGTGGCGACGTCGGCGGCCACCGCCAGCACCGAACCGCCGCGGCCCGCGATCGCTGCCCGCGCGGCCTCCAGGGGTTCGGCCCGGCGGGCCACCAGCACGACCGAGGCCCCGGAATCGGCGAACATCTCGCCCATGGCCCGACCCAGCCCCATGCTGCCGCCGGTGATGAGCGCGACGCGCCCGTCCAGTCTGATCTCCACGATAGTTCCTCCCGGATGATGATGGATTTCGCCCCCATCATCGGCGAGGCGCCGATGCGGAGCCAGCGCGTTTGTCCCGCGGCTGCACGCACCGTCGGACCGTCCGTCGCGGTCGATGCTCCGGGCCGCTCCAGCGGGTCAGCCGCGTCCCGTCTTGGGTGGAGTGGAAGGGGTCGGGAAACCGGCCGTGTTGCAGCCCGGCCAGGCCGAGGCAGGACGCTTTCGGCGTGCACCGCCGCCAGATCCGCGTCTTAGAACGCCATCCGGTGGCTTGCGGCCGGGGCTAGAACAGGCCCATGCCCTTGAGGCTGGCGTGGCGGCCGCGGGCGATGATGATGTGGTCGTGGACGGCGATGCCGAGGGTGGCGGCGGCCTTGGCCACCTCCTTGGTCATCTGGATGTCGGCGCGGCTCGGCGTCGGATCGCCCGACGGATGATTGTGGACCATGATGATGGCCGAGGCGCCGCGTTCCAAGGCGCGCTTGACGACCTCGCGCGGATAGACGGGCGTGTGGTCGACGGTGCCGGTCTGCTGCTGCTCCTCGTGGATGATGCCGTTCTTGGCATCGAGATAGAGCACCCGGAACTCCTCGTTCTCGTTGTGCGCCATGGCGGCCCGGCAATAGTCGATCACCTTCTGCCACGAACTCATGATCGGCCGGTCGAGGATCGCCTCGCGGGAGAATCGAAGCGCGGCCGCATGCACCGCCTTGATCGCCGCGGCGGTGGCCTCGCCGATGCCCTTGACGCCGGCGAGTTGCGCGGCGTCGGCAGCGAGGACGCCGTGGAAGCTGCCGAACCGGGCGATGAGGCGCTTGGCGATGGGCTTCACGTCCCGCCGCGGAATGGCGAGGAAGAGGATCAGCTCCAGGAGTTCATAGTCGGCCAGCGCATCGCCGCCGCCGGCCAGGAAGCGCTCGCGCAGGCGGTCGCGATGGCCGAGATAGTCCGCCGGCTCGAGCGGCAGCAGGCCCGCATCGTCGAGCCCGGACCGGTTCGACGCGCGCGCCATCGGCCGCTCCCCGAGCGGCCTCAGGCCGTGCGATAAGGCGGCTGGTGCAGCTCCGCCGGCGACAGCGTCATGATCTCGTACCCGGTTTCGGTCACCGCGACCGTATGCTCGAACTGGGCCGAGAGGGACTTGTCCTTGGTGACGGCGGTCCAGCCGTCCGCGAGGATCTTCACGTCGTAGCGGCCGGCGTTGATCATCGGCTCGACGGTGAAGAACATGCCGGGGCGCAGCATCGGCCCCATGCCGGGGCGGCCGTAATGCAGGATCGAAGGGGCATCGTGGAAGATGCGCCCGATGCCGTGGCCGCAGAAGTCGCGCACGACCGAGAAGCGCTGCGCCTCGGCATAGCTCTGGATGGCATGCCCGATGTCGCCCACCGTGGCGCCGGGACGGACCACCCGGATGCCGCGCATCATCGCCTCGTAGGTGACGTCGACGAGGCGGCGGGCCTTGAGCGGCACCTTGTCGCCGACGAGGTACATGCGGCTGGTGTCGCCGTACCAGCCGTCGAGGATCACCGTGACGTCGATGTTCAGGATGTCGCCGTCGACCAGCCGCTTGTCGCCCGGAATGCCGTGGCAGACGACATGGTTGATCGAGGTGCAGATCGACTTGGGAAAGCCCTTGTAGTTCAGGGGCGCCGGGATCGCCCCATGCTCGACGATGAAGTCGTGGCACAGGCGGTCGAGTCGCTCGGTCGTGATGCCGGGCTGGACATGCGGCGTGATGAAATCGAGCGTCTCGGCCGCCAGCCGGCCGGCGCGGCGCATGCCCTCGAGCGCATCCGCGCCGTGGATCTTGATGCTGCGTTCCTCGGGGTCCTGGCGGACGGCGAGATTGCGGTTCATGGCACTGTCTTCTCTCATCTCGGGTCCCCCTTCGGCGGCCTCATTCGATCGTCAGGGGCAGCGGGCGGGCGAGATCGATCCCATCCGTCCGTACATCGCAATCGTAGCACAATAATTCGACACCGCGGGCGGCCGCTCGCGCGAAGGCCCTGGCATAGCCGGGGTCTAGGTCCGCGGCAATGGCGAAGCGGTCGCAGTCGCCGCGCTGGACGAGGTAGACCATGACGGCCCGCTCGCCAGCCTCCACCCGGTCGCCCAGCTCCTCGAGGTGCTTGGCGCCGCGCAGCGTGACGCAGTCCGGAAACTCCGCACGCGCACCGCGGCGCAGATGGACGTTCTTGACCTCGACCCAGCAGGGCGGCCGGTCCGGGTCCGTCAGCAAGATGTCGATGCGCGAGTTCCGGCCGTAGGCGACCTCCCGGCGGAGGGCGGCATAGCCGGCCAGCTCCGGGATGCGGCCCACGGCGATCGCCTCGGCCACGATGATATTGGGTCGGCCGGTATGGATTCCCACCAGTCCGCCCTCGACCCGTTCCAGCTCCCAGCCATAGGCGAGCTTGCGGCCGGGGCCGGCCGCCGCCAGCCAGACCTCGGCTCCGGGCCGGGCGAGGCCGAGCATGGCGCCGGGATTGGGACAGTGGACCGTCACCTCCCGACCGTCGGCCAGGGCGACGTCGGCGAGGAAGCGCTTGTAGCGGCGCAGCAGGGTGGCCGGGACGAGCGGCTCGGGAAACTGCATGCCAGGTGGGGGGAGCTATGCCTCCGGCGACTGGTCGACGAGCGCGAGGCGACCGACCACCGTGCCGGGGGCGAGGATGGCGCCCGGGGCGATGACCGCGTTGGCCCCGATCCGCGCACCGTCGCCGACCAGGGCGCCGAACCGCTCGGTACCGGTGTCGATGACCGTGTCGCCGTGCCGGATGCGGATGCGGCGGTCGCCGCGCTCGTTGCGGAAGTTGGCGATGACGGCGCCGGCCTCGCAGTTGACGTCGCTGCCGAGGATGGAATCGCCGACGAAGTTGAGATGGGCGAGCCGGGTGGCGGCGAAGAGGATGGAGGATTTGACCTCGCAACCGGGGCCGATGGTGCAGCCGTCGTCGAGGAAGACGCCGCCGCGCAGATAGGCGCCGGCGGCGACGAAGCAGCCGCCGCATATGATCGCCGGCCCCTTCACGACCGCGCCCGCCTCGATGATCGCGTCGCGGTGGATCGCGACCCCGTCCCGCACGCTGAATCCCGGCGTCAGCCCGGGCAGCAGACGCTCCAGCAGGTCCGGGAGTGCGAGCGTCAGGTTCCAGGGCGGATCGTCGATCTGCGGCAGGAAGGGCGACAACTCGAATTCGGCGATATGGCGGCGGAGCATGGCTGGGATCTCCCCTCCCGGTAGGCGGCCCGCGGCATTCTCGGGTAGAACCGGCGCGGCAGTCCGGCATCAGGAGAAAGCCTTGTCCGATTCCAGTTCCGAGCGGAAGACCGTCACCGCCTGCGTCCTCGTCATCGGCAACGAAATCCTGTCCGGCCGCACGCGCGACGAGAACCTCGCCTTCCTCGCCGAGCACCTGAACCAGGCCGGCGTGCGGCTGATGGAGGCGCGCGTCATCCCCGACATCCAGGAGACCATCGTCGCCACCGTCAACGAGGTCCGAGCGAAGTTCGACTATGTCTTCACGACGGGCGGCATCGGCCCGACCCATGACGACATCACCTCCGAATGCGTCGCCGCGGCCTTCGGCCTGCCGCTCGTGCGCAACCCGGAGGCGGTGCGGCGGCTGCAGCAGCACTATCCGCCGGGCGGCCTCAACGAGGCGCGGCTGCGCATGGCCAACACCCCCGAAGGCGCGACGCTGATCGACAATCCCATCTCGATCGCGCCCGGTTTCCAGATCGGCAACGTCTTCGTCCTGGCAGGCGTGCCGGCGATCATGCGGGCGATGTTCGAGGGCGTGAAGCACCGCCTGTCGGGCGGCCTGCCGGTCCTCTCCCGCACCGTCACCAGCGGTCTCGCCGAGGGCGCCATGGCGGCCGAACTCGGCGCCGTCCAGGATCGCTTCGCCGATATCGACATCGGCAGCTATCCGTTCTTCCGCATGGGGCGGCCGGGAACCGCGATCGTGCTGCGGGGGACCGATCCGGTGCGCCTCGCCCACGCGACGGCGGAGGTCTTCCAGATGATGGTTGCGCTCGGCGACCAGCCGGTCGAGGCGGAGGGCTGAGCCGGTGCCGCCGGGAGCGCTGCCTGCCATGCTCGGCGCGATGCTCGGCGGCGGGGCCCTCCTCGCCTGGTGGGGCCTGCAGCGGCTGCGCGACCGCGAGCGCCCGGATGCGCAGCGCCGTCAGGGCTGGTGGGGCATCAATCTGGGGCTCGCGCTGGCCGGCCTCTCGATGATCCTGTTCCTTCGCTCCTGAGGGCGGGCAGGACCAGCAGGGCGGCGGCCGCCGCGGCGACGAGCGGACCGGCGGCGAAGACGCCGAACAGCCAGAGCGCGGCGTTGGCGGCGCCGGCGGGGCCGCCCGGATCGGTGATGCCGCCGAGGTTGGCGACGACGCCCGCCATGGCCGATGCGAAGGCGCTGGTGACGAGCTGGACCGTCGAGATGGACGAGCTGGCGAGGCTGCGCTCGGATTCCGCGGCGACCGTCATGGCGCGGGTCAGGAGATGCGGCCAGGCGACCCCGACCCCGAGGCCGACCACGCCGAGCAGGAGACCGAGCGCTGCGACGGTCAGGGGATCGCCGCCGCTCGGGATCGGCATGCGCCAGGCGAGAAGGGCGAGGCCCAGCGCCATCGCCGCCGGTCCCAGCACCATGGCCCGCCGTGCTCGGGCCGAGCCCGATCCCGCCGAGAGCAGCGAGCCCAGGGTCCAGCCCAGCGCCTGGAGCACGGTCAGGTAGCCCGCCTCCAGCGGCGAGCGGCCGTGCAGCACCTGCAGCAGCAGCGGCACGAAGACGATGGCGTTGGTGCCGACCGTGATCAGCGCCATGGTCAGATAGACCGCGCCGAGCGGCGTGGCAGGGCGCAGCGCGTCCGACGGCAGCAGCCGCACGGTCGCCGCCCGTTCCAGGCGGACCATGGCGAACAGCAGCAGCACGGCGAGCGCGATGCCGGCGGCGTTGACCGCGAGGCTGGGGATGACGCTGGCCCCGGAGATCGCCAGGGCGGCCCCCGCAAGCAGGGCGAGGCGGCGGCTGGGGAACCGCTTCGCGGGACCGACGGCGGGCGCCGGGGCATGGGGCGGCAGGACGCGCGCGCAAAGCAGCGCAAAGGCGGCCGTCGCGGCCAGCACGGCCCAGAATGCCAGCCGCCACTGGCCGATCTCGGCGAAGACGCCGCCCACGAAGGGGCCGGAGAGGGCGGCCACGCCCCAGGTGCCGGAGACGAGTGCGATCGCCCGCGGCCACAGCCCCTGCGGCAGGACGAGGCGGATCAGCGCATAGGAGAGGGCGAAGAGCAGCCCGCCGCCCAGCCCCTGCAGCCCCCGCGCGGCCAGCAGGACGGGCATCGAGGGTGCCAGGGCGGCCAGCAGCGAGCCGGCTGCGAAGGCGATGGTCGCCATGCCGTAGGCGCCGCGCACGCCACGCCGGGCGAGCAGGTCGGAGGCCAGCGCCGAGCCGATGATGGAGCCGACGATGAAGAGCGTCGCGTTCCAGGCGTAGTAGGCGAGGCCGCCGATCTCCGCGACCACCGACGGCATGATGGTGGAGGCGATGAAGATGTTGACGGCATGCAGCGTGACGCCGGCCGCCAGCGCGACGGCGCGGCCGCCATGGCCGCCGCCGAAGAGTTCCCGCCAGCCTGGGGTCGCCATGGGCTTCCTCTCGGCCGAGGGGGCGGCGGTCGCCGGCCCCCGGCTCGTTTCTTCGTTTTCGGGCCGCCCCGAATAGCAGCGGCCCGAGCAGCGCGATAGGGGTCGCCTCTAGTCGCCGGCGGCGGGCGCCGTCTCCGGGCCGGTCGACACGCGGTCGCGGAGCGGCAGCTCCTTCATGAGGACGAAGGCCGTCAGGGCCGTGGCGACGCCGAAGGCGGCGGCGAGGAAGACCCAGTGGAAGCTGCCGGCAATGGCGGCGGCCAGTTCCGGCGCGACCCGGACGCCCGACCCCCGCGCGACGGAGACGCCCGAGCCCAGCACGATCGCGCCGAACCCGGCGATGACCAGCGCGCCCGACAGCTGGCGGAAGAAGTGCATCGTCGCGGTGGCGCTGCCCATCATGTGGGCATGGACGGCGTTCTGGATGGCGACCGTGGTGACCGGGAAGGAGGTGCCGACGCCGAAGCTGGCCGCCGCGAAGAAGATTTCGAGCGCCCACAGCGGCAGGCTCGGCGCGGCGGTCGCGAGCACCGCGAGCGCGGTGACCGATACGGCCAGGCCGATCATCGGCAGGCGCTTGTAGTGGCGGACATGGGCCATGACGTGGCCGGAAGTGATCGCGCCCGACACCGTGCCGACGAGCAGCGGGATCAGCGCGAGGCCCGACTGGCTGGCGCTGAGGCCGACGACGTATTCGAGATAGATCGGCACGAAGAAGGTCAGGCCCATGAAGGTGCCCATGCCGAACCCGGCCGAGGTGATGCCGAGCATGACGACCGAATTGCGCAGCAGCGCCCGCGGGATGAGCGCCTCGTCCGCGGTGCCGATGCGGGTGACGAACAGGGCCCAGAAGATGCCGGAGGTGACGAGCAGCGCCAGGATCACCGGCGAGGACCAGGGCAGGCGGGTGCCGCCCCAGTTCAGTGCCAGCAGCAGGCTGGTCGTCGCCGCCACCATCAGGCCGGCGCCGGCGAGATCGATCGGCCGCCGGCGATGCACCCGTGGCATCCGGCGCAGCACCGAGTTGGTCATGACCAGCGCCGCCGCACCGGCCGGGATGTTGATCCAGAAGATGACCGACCAGTGCAGGTGCTCGGCGATGATGCCGCCGAGCACCGGGCCGGCGACGCCGGAGGCGGCGAAGACGCTGGCGATATAGACCTGATAGCGGCCGCGCTCCTTGGGCGGCACGACGTCGGCGATGATCGTCTGGGCGAGGGCGACGAGCCCGCCGCCGCCCAGGCCCTGAATCGCCCGGGACACCGCCAGCAGCGCGACCGAGGGCGCGAGCGCACTGGCGACCGATCCGACGACGAAGATGGCGATCGCCGACAGCATGGTGACGTGCCGGCCATGCGTGTCGGCCAGCCGGCCGTAGAGCGGGACGACGGCGGTGGCCGCGATCAGATAGGCGGTGATGACCCAGGGCAGGTTCTGGAAGTCGCCGAGGTCGCGGCCGATCGTCGGCATCGCCGTCGCGACGATCGTCTGATCGAGCGCCGCCAGCATCATGGCCATCATCAGGCCGAAGATGGTGGAGCGGATCTCGCGATGGGTCTTGGGCGGGGGCTCGGCGGCGTGCGCGCTGGCAGACATCTTCCGTGACCTGACGGCCGGCAGGGGCCGGCAAGTTCTTCGCACATGCAACATACCGCTTCGCGCCCGCCCTGCCATGCCGGGAGCCTTGCCGATTCGACATGGGCGCCCTGCACCGGGCGCCGGTCTCCCGTTCCAGGCACACGAAAAAGGGGAGCCCGGAGGCTCCCCTTTCCGCCGTGCCGGGTCTGGCCGATGTCAGACGACGAAGTCGTCCTCGGCCAGGAACGAGCCCTTGCTGACCACGTTCTTGAGATCCTGGGCGCTGTGGACGTTCGCGATCACGCCGACCAGGACGGCGCCGTCGGTGCTCGTCATGTTGGTATCGAACCAGATCTCGCCCTGGTTCGTCGAGGCGTTGAAGAAGACGTAGAAGCCGGGCTTGGCGCTGTCGGCGTCGCCGGCCGTCAGGAACTGGTCGAACTGGTTGATCGAGTAGGCCTGATCGACGGCGACCAGGATATTGTCCTTGTGGGTCACGGACAGCGGGTTGTTCGTCACCACCGCGTCCGACTTCGTCTCCTGGCCGTCGTAGAACAGCCCGAGGCGATCGTCGAGCGACAGGTCGGTGATCGTGTCCGGGTTGCCGCCCGGCGACAGCGTGTCGACGTAGAAGAGGAACGTGTCCTCGCCATCGTCGCCGGTCATCATCGCATTCGCGTCGCCGCCCATGAGCAGGTCGTTGCCGTAGCCGCCGCTCAGCTGGTCGTCGCCGTTGCCGCCGAAGACGGTGTCGTCGCCGTCGTTCCCGAAGGCGGAGTCGTCGCCATTGCCGCCGAAGAGGAAGTCGTCCCCGGAGCCGCCGTCGAGGGTGTTGTTGCCAGTCCAATCCCAGACGAAGTCATTCTCCGAGCCGCCGCTCAGCTGGTCGTCGCCGTTGCCGCCGAAGACGATGTCGTCGCCCTGGCCGCCATCGACCGTATCGTCGCCATTGCCGCCGAACGCGAAGTCCTCGCCCTGGCCGCCGAACACCTCGTTCCCGCCGGTGCCGAGGCCGATCACGGAGTCGTCGCCGTCGCCACCGTCGATATAGTCGCCGACGCTGTCCTCGCTGCCGAAGATCCAGTCGTTGCCGGCATCGCCATAGAGCGTGTCGCTGGCGCCGAACAGCGAATCGTCGCCCTTGAAGCCCCCGCCGCCGAAGATGAAGTCGTTGTCGCCGCCGCCATGGATCGAGTCGGCGCCGTTGCCACCGACGATGAAATCCTCGCCGCCGTTGCCGTTGATCTGGTCGTTGCCCTCGGCGCCGTAGATGAGGTCGTTGCCGAGTTCGCCGAACATGGTGTCGAAGGCGCCGCCGCCGAACAGCGAATCGTCGTTGTCGCCGGCCTCGAAGTAGTTGCCGCCGTCCTGCGTCTCCGCACCCGGCTCGTAGCCGATCAGCAGGTCGCGGCCCTCGCCGCCGCGCAGCACGTCGCCGCCATTGCCGCCGATGATGGTGTCCGCGCCATGGTCGCCGAACAGCCAGTCGTTGCCGGTGCCGCCATAGACGAGGTCGCTGTTCTTGCCGGCATTGACCGAATCGTCGCCGTCCTCGCCGAACAGCAGGTCGTTGCCGTTGCCGCCCAGCATGGTGTCGTTGCCATTGCCGCCGAACAGTGCGTCGCGGTCGTTGTCGCCCGACATGAAGTCGTTCTGCTCGCCGCCGTAGAGCAGATCCTCGTCCTTGCCGCCATAGAGCGTGTCGGCACCGTCGGCATAGACGAACGAGTTGTCCCCGCCGTAGAGCGTGTCGTCGCCCGTGCCGCCGAGGATGCTATCGTTGCCGTTGCCGCCATAGACGCTGTCGTTCTTGTCCTTCGCGTCGATGCGGTCGTTTCCGCCCAGGCCCTCGATGAAGTCGGCTCCGCTCTTGCCGTTCAGGGTGTTTGCATTGTCGTTGCCGGTGATAGTCGCCACGTCTGCCCCCAGAGTCTTGCGTCGAACGATCTAATTCTGGACTCGTTGGCGCGTGCCAGACGAGTGGACCACCCAGCTAGTAGTGCGCGCACAATAGCGTAGTGGAAGGCAGTCGACAACTCGTTCGAATTGCCTGGGCAGGAGCGCACGGATGCTTCGTCCGGGTCAGATTGCCCCGGTATGGGGCGATTTTCCCTTCAGGTCGGTGTCATCCGCGGGTGATGCGCGGACGCCGGTATAGCGCGCCCGCGGCCGGATCAGTTCTCCCGTGGCCTGCTGCTCCAGCGCGTGACCGATCCAGCCCACGGTGCGGCCGACCAGGAACAGCGCAAACGGGGCGTCGGCCGGCAGCCCGCAGGAGCGGGCGAGCGCGACCAGGGCGAAGTCGATGTTCGGGGCGACGCCGGTGAGTTCCTGCACGGCCTCCGTCACGGCCGCGGCCAGCGGATCGACCGGCATGTGGCCGAGCAGTGCGCGTGCCCGCGGGTCGCCGCCCGGATAGAGGGGATGTCCGAAGCCGGGCAGGTGTTCGCCGCGCTGCAGGCGGCGGGCGACGGCGTCCCGGACGGAGCGGCCGTCGGCGGCCTCGGCGGCGATCGTGTCCAGCAGGGCGGCCACCCGTTCGGTCATGCCGCCATGGCGCGGGCCGGTGAGGGCCGCCATTCCCGCCACGACGGCCGCGGCGAGCGAGGCGCCGGTCGACGCGACGACCCGGGCCGCGAAGGTCGAGGCGTTCAGTTCGTGGTCGGCGGTGAGCACCAGCGCGCGGCGCACGAGGTCGGCGGCCGCAGCGTCGGTCCCCCAGGCGCCGGCGATCGCGGCTGCGATCGATCGGCAACCGACCGGCGCGCCGATGGCGGCAGCGGCGGCGGCGCGCAGGAGGCGGGCGGCGGCGGTCCAGCATCGCTTCGGCTCGCGCGCCCAGGTCTCGGACTGGGCGAAGCCGGATGCGGCCAGGGCGGCGATGCAGCGCACGGCCGGCGGTCCGGTCGGCGGTTTCGCGGGGGCCGGCGGGTCGGCGGTTGCGAACGGGTCGAACGCGCCGCAGTCCCAGATCAGCCGCGCCACATCCTCCAGCGTCGCCCGTTCCGCGAGTTGCAGGGCGTCCCGTCCGCGGTAGTGGAGGCGGCCGCGCTCCACCAGTGCGATTGCCGAGTCGAGCACTGGCAGGCCCCAGTCGAGGGTGCCGGCGGCGGCCCGTCCCGGGCTGCGTCCGTGGCGCCGCATGGCGGCGATGCGATCGACGTCGTCGGCCGAATACAGGCTGCGCCGCGGGTCCGTGGGATGGGGCTCCGAGCGGATCCGGCCGCGGCTGACATAGGCATAGAGCGTGGCGTGCCGCACCCCCAGACGGGCCGCCGCCGCGTCCGCATCGAGCATCGGTTCTGTCATATGGATCAACATAATCAATATTGACCATATAGGCCAGCGGCGCGACACCGCGACATCGCCCTACGGATCAAGGAGGACATCATGGATGTCGGTCTCGACGCGGTCGTCGCAGCGGAAACGGTGCTGAGCCATGTGGACGGACAGGCCGGCCGGCTCGTGCTGCGCGGCTTCGATCTCGAGGAGCTCGCCGGTCGCCGCAGCTACGAAGCGGTACTGGCGCTGTTGTGGCAGGGATTTGCTCCGGTCGACGACATTGCCGCTGCGCTCGGACGGGCGCGGGTGGAAGCCTTCCGCATCCTGGAGCCGCGCCTGCCGGCCCTCGACGGGCTGACGCCGATCGAGGCCGTCCGGGGCGGGCTCGCGCTGTTGGCCGACGCGGAGGCCAAGCCGCACCATCTGCTGGCGACCGCCGCGGCGTCCGTGCTGGCCGCCGCGGCCAGCCGCCGTGCCGCCGGCCGGCCGGCGCTGGCCCCCGATCCAGCGCTGGGGCACGCCGCCGACTTCCTGCGCATGCTGCGCGGCGATGCACCCTCGGCCGCCCATGCCCGGGCGCTCGACACCTATCTCGTGACGATCGCCGATCACGGGCTGAACGCCTCGACCTTCGCCGCCCGCGTCATCGCCTCGACGCGGGCCGGGATGCTGTCGGCGCTGGTCGGCGGCGTGTGCGCCCTGAAGGGGCCGCTGCATGGTGGCGCGCCGGGACCGGTGCTGGACATGCTGGATGCGATCGGGGACAGCGAGAGCATCGAGCCCTGGCTGACCGGCGCGCTGGAGCGGGGCGACCGGCTCATGGGCTTCGGTCACCGGGTCTACCGGGTTCGCGATCCGCGGGCGGACGTGCTGAAGCGGGTGGTGACCGAGCTGCGCGGCGAGACCAACCGGATCCGCTTCGCCGAGGCGGTCGAGGCGACGGCGATCCGCCTCCTGGCCCAGCGCAAGCAGGGGCGCGGCCTCGACACCAACGTCGAGTTCTACACCGCCCTCCTGCTCGAGGCGCTGGCCCTGCCGCGCGATCTCTTCACGGCGGTCTTCGCGGTCGGCCGGATCGGTGGCTGGGCGGCCCATGTCCTGGAGCAGGAGCAGAGCCGGCGGATCATCCGGCCGCAATCGGCTTATGTCGGGCCGTTGCCGCAGCGCGCCGCCTGACCGGGCCGGCGCGTGCCGTCCATGACAGCAAGCCGGCACCCCGATAGGATCGCCCGCCGGAACAGCGGCGAGCGACGGGGAGGAGGCCGGGATGAGTCTGGTGGAGGCGATCGTCTGGTCGATCCTCGGCGGGCTCGCCGAGCCGGCGATCTTCGTGCCGGCAGTCGTGCTCGGCTGGCTTGCGCGGACGGCCGGCATCGCGATCATCGGCGGCGTCGCCATCGCGGTGGCGCTCCTCGCCTATGGCGGCATGCTGGGCTCGCTGCCCGAGGATGCGGAGATCGTCTGGTGGGCGCTTCCGCCGGCCGTCCTCCCGCCGGTGATCTGGGCCTGGGGCAGCTTCCTTCTCTTCCGGCAAGTGCGCCGCGCGGCGGGGGGCAATCCGGGTCATCCCGCCCTGCGGGCAATGGACATGGTGGTCGGGGCGCTCGTCGGGGCGGCCGTGCTCGGCGCGGCGGGTATCGGGCTCGGTCTGCTCTATGTCGAACTGGCCGCGGTCACCACGTTCGAGGGCGCGGCCGGATATCTGGTGGTCTTCGGCTTCGGCCTGCCGGCGGTCGTGCTCGGCCTCATCCTGGGCGCGATCCTCGGCTGGCGCCGCCGCCGTCCGGCCCGCCAAGCCTAGTTCGGCTTCGGTCGTCCGGCCGCGCGCACAAGCCTTCAAGCCGGGAAGCGGGAGCCGGGCCTAGCCTCGGCGGCAGTCCCTCGGGAGAGCCGCCATGACCCGCCCCCTGCCGCCCCGGAGCCTCCGGCCGGCCGTCCTTGCGATCGTCGCCGCGTCGCTCGTCATGAGCGCGGCGATGGGCGCGCGCCAGAGCTTCGGCCTGGTGATCAGCCCGTTCTCGTTCGACCACGGCCTGCCAGTCACGCTGGTCGCCTTCGCCATCGCCCTGCACAACCTCGTCTGGGGCCTGGCGCAGCCCTTCGCCGGGGCGGCGGCCGACCGCTGGGGCGCGGCGCCGGTCGTGGCGGCGGGCGCGATCCTGTTCGCCGGCGGTCTCGCGGCCGCCGCGCTGGCTCCCTCCGGCCCGGTGCTGGTGCTGGGGCTCGGCGTGCTCGTCGGCATCGGCATCAGCGGCACCAGCTTCGGGGTCGTGCTGGCGGCGGTCGGCCGGCACGCCCCGCCGGAGCGGCGGAGTTCCGCCCTCGGGCTGGCCAGCGCCGGCGGTTCGCTGGGGCAGGTGGGGCTCGTGCCCCTGGTCCAGCACGCCAGCGAGGGCTGGGGCATCGGAACCGCGCTGCTGCTCCTTGCTGCGTGCGTGCTCGTCGTGGCGCCGCTCGGCCTGCTGCTGGACCGGCGCGGGGAGCCCGGAGCGGAGGAGGCCGGGCGCGGCGCCCCGACCTCCCTGCGGGCTGCGCTCGCCGGCGCCATGCGCCATCGCGGCTACCGGCTGCTGACGCTGGGGTTCTTCACCTGCGGCTTCCAGCTCGCCTTCATCGCCACCCACCTGCCGGCCTACCTGCTGACCTGCCACATGCCGGCGGCGCTGGGGGCGACGGCGCTGGCGGCGATCGGCCTCTTCAACATGGCGGGCAGCTGGCTCTGCGGCTGGCTCGGCGGGCGCATGCGGCCGCAACAGGTGCTGGGCTGGCTCTATTTGCTGCGCGGCATCGCCATCGCCGCCTTCTTCCTGGCCCCCAAGACCGAGGCGACGGTGCTGGCCTTCGCGGCGGTGATGGGCCTGATGTGGCTCGGGACGGTGCCGCTGACCAACGGCCTGATCGCCCGCATCTTCGGCATCCGCCATCTCGGCACGCTCTTCGGCATCGTCTTCCTCAGCCACCAGGTCGGCTCGTTCCTGGGCGCGTGGCTGGGTGGCTGGGTGTTCGACGCGACCGGCTCCTACGCCGCGATCTGGATCGCCACCGCCCTGGCGGGGCTCGTCGCGGCGCTGCTGCACTTCCCGATCGACGACCGCGCCGCGCCGGAGCCTTCGGTCCTGCCGGCGTCGGGCCGCGCCATGGTATGAATGGCCGGACTGCGATGCAGCAGGGGAGACCGTCATGGCCGCCACCCTCAACCACACCATCGTCTGGTGCCGGGACGCCGCGGCGTCCGCGGGCTTTCTCGCCGAGATCCTCGAGCGCCCGGCGCCCCGTCCGTTCCATCATTTCCTGGTGGTCGATCTGGACAACGGCGTCTCGCTCGACTTCATGGCCAAGGAGGGCGCGGTCGCCATGCAGCACTATGCCTTCCTGGTCGACGAGGCCGGCTTCGATGCGGGCCTCGCGCGGGTGCAGGCACGCCAGCTCGAATGGTGGGCCGACCCCGCCCGCACGCGCCCGGGCGAGATCAACACCTATGGCGGTGGCCGTGGCTTCTACTTCCTCAGCCCCGACGGCCATCTCCTGGAGCTGATGACGAAGCCTTATCCAGTCGCATGAGCGGTCGAGGCCAGCTGTGACCGGGCGGTTCGGGACGGTGGCGCTGACGGCCCTGGCGATCCTCGCCTTCGCCGGCAATTCGCTGCTGACCCGGCCGGCGCTGGCCGGGGGCGAGATCGGCCCGGCCACCTTCACGGGGCTGCGCCTCGCCTCCGGCGCGGTCATGCTGGCGATCCTCTGCATCCGCAGGCCGGCCGCGCTGCTGCCACGCCGCGCCGACATGCCCGGCGTCCTGGCGCTCTTCGCCTATGCCGTCGCCTTCACCTTCGCCTATGTCGAGCTCGGCGCGGCGACGGGTGCGCTGATTCTGTTCGCGCTGGTCCAGCTCAGCCTCGCCGGCCTCGCCGTCGCGGCCGGGCGTCCGCCCAATGCGCGTGAGACGCTGGGCCTCCTGGTCGCCTTCGCCGGCGTCGCCTGGCTGCTGGCCCCGGGCGCGACGCAGCCGCCGGTGGCGGCGGCGCTGCTGATGGCGGCGGCCGGCATCGCCTGGGGTGTCTATACGATGGCCGGGCGCGGCGCGACCGATCCGCTGGGCCTGACGGCGCGCAACTTCGTCGGCGCTGCGGCGCTGGGGCTGCTCGTCCTCCTGCTGGTTCCCGAGACGGCCCCGAGTGCAGCCGGGATCGGCCTTGCCCTCGCCTCGGGGATGGTGACTTCGGCGCTCGGCTATGCCGTGTGGTACGCCGTCCTTCCCCGTCTGTCGGTGTCCACGGCCGGTGCGGCCCAGCTGCTGGTGCCGGTGGTCGCGGCGGTGGGCGCGGCCCTATGGCTGGGCGAGGCGCTGTCGCTGCGCCTGATCGGCGCGGCGGCCGTGGTGCTGGGCGGCATCGCCATCACCATCGCCGCCCGCCGGCCGTCGCCTCAGACGGGCTGACCGGCCAGGATCGGCCCGAAGCGGCCGAGATACTTCATGCCGGTGTCGCAGAGGATGGTCGCGACGGTGTGGCCGGGCCCGAGCCGGCGCGCGACCCGGATGGCGGCGGCGACGTTGGCGCCGGTGGAGGTGCCCGCGAACAACGCCTCGGTTCGCGCCAACCGCAGCGCGGTCGCAATCGCCTCGTCCGTCGACACGCGCTCGATGCCGTCGGCGATGCCTTCCCGCCACAGTGGCACGACGAAGCCGGCGCCGACTCCGTCGATCCCGTGGCCACCGGGTGCGCCGCCCGAAAGCACGGGCGACTCCTCCGGCTCGACGGCGACGATGTGCACCGCCGGGCAGCGCTCCCGCAGGCGGCCGGCCATGCCGCGCAGGGAGGCGGCGGTGCCGACGCTCTGGACCAGGGCGTCGACCGCGCCGCCAGCCTGATCGAGCAGCTCGTCGGCCATGGCGCCATAGGCGGGCAGCGGGTCGGGATTGCGCATCTGGTCGACCCAGAAGGCCCCGGTCCCGGCCGCGATCCCGCCCGCCGCGGCGATCATCGCGCGGGTCAGCTCGGCCGTCATCCGGCCGCCGTCGCTGGGCAGGACCTGCAGCCGGGCGCCCAGGATGCGCATGTGGTCGAGCTTCTCGCGCTGGAAGGCATCGGACGTGACGATGTCGAGCGGGTGGCCGAGGGCCGCGCAGACCAGGGCGAGGGAGACCCCGGTGCTGCCGCCGGTATATTCCACGACCGGCCCCCCAAGCCGCAGCCGCCCGTCCGCGCGGGCGGCGCGGACGATCGCCAGGGCCATGCGGTCCTTCATGCTGCCGGTCGGGTTCTCGCTCTCCATCTTGATGAGGATGCGGGCGCCGCCTGCGGGCGCGAGCTGCCGCAGGGGTAGCAGCCGGGTGCCGCCGATCGCGGCCAGGATGTCGGGTGCCATGGTTCCTCCGTCGCCGTCGCGACGGGATAGCGCGAAGCCGAGCCTCGATCGGGTCCGGAATCCGGACCGCGTTCAGAAGAGGTCGGCGCCCCGCTCGGCCAGCAGCGCACGCAGGATCGAGCGATGGCAGCGCGCCTCGTCCTCGCAGTAGCACCCGACTGCGAAGGCGGCCCCGTGCGACAGCGCGGCGAGGAGGTCGAGGCTGCGCCGCGGTCCGGGCTCTGCCATCTCGGCCCGGTAGTCGCGGACGAAGGCCGCCCACTCGGCCGCGGTCCGGGCCGACCGTGCGCGGGCGACCAGTTCCGTGCTGGGGGCGAGGTCGGGATACCAGACGTCGTACCAGTCGCCGCTGGCATGCCGCTCCTTGGGAACCCCGCGCGGAGGGCGACGGACGGTGCCGATCCGCAGCCCCTCACCGGGCGCGCGCGGCGTGCCGAGGCGGACGATGCGAACGCTCATCCAGGGTTCCTCCCGGCCGTGGCGATGTCGGCAAAGAGATAGCGCTCGAACCAGTCGGGGAAGGCGCGGGCGAGCGGACGCGGGCCGGTGACGGCGAGGCCCTGGCGGCGGGCGTCGGCGAAGGTCGCGTCGCCACGCCACCAGGTGACGAGGGCGGCCAGCGGCGTCGTCACCGTCAGCGGTTCGGGAAAGCCGGGGTTGGTGGTGCAGAGCTGGGCTTCGCCGCCGGCGAGCAGCAGGAAGCGCGGCGCCGCCGCGTCGACCACGAAGCGGACGACGAGCGGGTGCGCCGGCAGGGCGGAGGGCCGGACGCGCCGTTGCATGTCGACGAGGACGGGCTCGGCGTCGATGTCCTCCTCGCCGGCCCGGCGCGGCAGCCAGCGCTGGCCCCAGCCGGCGATCGCGGCCAGCACCGGCATCAGCTCGCGGCCGGCCGGCGTCGGTTCGTACTCCGGCCCGTGCGGCCCGGCGACCCGCGCCAGCGCGCCCGCCGCGACCAGGGCGTCCAGCCGCTCGGACAGCACGGTGCGCGAGATGCGCGGGATACCCCGCCGGATGTCGTTGAAGCGGCGGCTGCCGCACAGCACCTCGCGGACGACGAGCAGGGTCCAGCGGCCGCCCAGCAGATCCTGGGCGCGCGCGATGGCGCAGAACTGTCCGTGACCGGCCATGGTCGCGACCGTAGCACGATGGCTCGGCCGTCACCGGTCCGGATTGCGGACCGGCGACGGAAGGGTGTCAGATTTCGAGGAAGGTCTGGAAGCCGCCGTAGATCATCCGCTTCCCGTCGAAGGGATAGTTGTCCTTCTTGAGGCGCGGGTCGGCCATGACCTTGGCGAGGACGGCGTCGCGCGCGGCCCGGTCGGGGTAGGTGATCCAGGAGAAGATCACGACCTCGTCGTCCTTCGCGATGACGGCGCGCGGGAAGGAGGTCAGTTCGCCGACCGGCGTGTCGTCGGCGATGCACTCGACGTAGGTCAGGGCGCCGTGCTCCTTCCAGATCTCGCCGGCCTCGCGGGCCAGCGTCTTGTAGGGCTCGATGCTGGCCTTGGGCACGGCCAGGATGAAGCCGTCGACATAGGGCATAGCAGTATCCTCTCGGTTGGGATCAGTCGCGATCGGGCGCGCCCCCGGGGAAGAGACCGCGATGGGGACGCGCCTCCTCGACGGCGCGGGCATAGGACGGGCGCTCCAGCAGCCGCGCACGATAGGCGCGGAGATGGGCATGCTCCGGTGGGATCGGACGCACCCAGTCGGCATAGAAGAGGGCGGGCGCGGCCGCGCAGTCGGCGAGGCTGAACACCCCCGCTGCCGCCCATTGGCGTCCCGCCATGTGCCGGTCGATCCAGGCATAGCTGGTGTCGAGCAGGGTCTGCGCATCCGCCACGCCGTGCGGGTCGCGCGCGCCCTCGGGCCGCATGCGGTCGAAGACGAGCTTCTGCAGCGGCGTCATGACGTAGTGGTCGAAGATGCGGTCCAGCATCCGCACCTCCAGCGCCGCCTCGGGCGCGCCCGGCAGCAGGCGCGCCGGGCCGGGATGGTGGAGGTCGAGATGCTCGATGATGATCGAGGATTCCATGACCGTGCGGCCGTCGTCGACCAGCAGCGGCATCCGCCGGATCGGCCACAGGGCCGCCCATTCGCCGATCACGGCCGCGTCGTCGAAGTTCAGCTGGCGCAACGCGAACGGTGTCCCGTGCTCGTAGAGCGCGATCAGCACCTTCTGGCAGTAGGAGGAGAAGGGGTGGGCATAGAGCTGCAGCATGGCGTTCACTCTCCTCGCGTCAAAACTTAATCTATAAGTTAACTATAGTATCAAGCCTGTCAAGCCGGAGGCTGCCGGCAGGGTCTGGACACGATGCGGCCGGCCATGCTCGATGCGCGGCCGCAGGACGGCAGGGAAGGGGACGGCGATGGGCGCGAGGATCTATGGCATCCGCAACTGCGACACGATGAAGAAGGCGCGGACCTGGCTGGAGACGCACGCCGTCGCGCACGATTTCCACGACTACAAGGTGTCGGGGATCGATCGCGATCGCCTCGAGGGCTGGGTCGGCCGGCTGGGATGGGAGGCGCTGCTGAACCGCTCCGGCACGACCTTCCGCAAGCTGCCCGAGGCCGACCGGGCGAACCTCGATCGCGCCAAGGCGGTCGAACTGATGCTGGCGCAGCCCGCGATGATCCGCCGCCCGGTGCTGGAGACGGGGGACGAGATCCTGGTCGGCTTCAAGCCGGAGGCCTACGCCGCCCGCTTCGCCTGAGCGGCCATCCAGGCCACAGCCGCGTCGAGCAGGGCGGCCAGCACGTCCGGGTCGCGGCGGCCGGTGCGGGCCGGAACATGGAAGGCGTGATCGGCGTCCGGCGCCAGTTCCAGCGTCGCGCGCGGGCCGAGTTCGGCGATGGTCGCCTGCAGGAGGGCCAGATCGGCCAGCGCGTCGCGGGTGCCCTGGAGGAAGAGCATCGGCCGGCCGATGGCCGCCAGATGCGCCGCCCGCTCGCGGCCCGGGCGGCCGGCGGGGTGCAGCGGAAAGGCGAAGAAGACGAGGCCGGCGAGGCCGGGCAGGGGCGAGGCCGCCTCGGCTCCCGAGGTCATGCGGCCGCCGAACGACCGGCCGCCGGCAAAGAGCGGTCGGCCCGCCGCCAGATCCCGCGCGGCGTCGACGGCGGCGCGCACCGTCGCCTGGGCCAGCGGCGGCGAATCCGGCCGCTTCGCGCCGCGCTCCATGAAGGGGAACTGGTAGCGCAGGGTGGCGACGCCGCGGCGGGCGAGGCCGTCCGCCACGGCGGCCATCGCGGAGTGGGTCATGCCGGCCCCGGCGCCGTGCGCCAGCACCAGACAGGGGCCGCCGCCGGCCGCCTCCTGCCACAGGGCGGAGACGATGCCGGCATCGGGTACGGCGATGGCGAGCGTACGTGGCTTGTCGACAGGGTCGGACATGGGCGACCTCATCGGTGATCGGGCGGCGCTTGTCCAGGCCGGCCCCGGCATCTGTCGCGACGCGTGCCGCCTCCCCACATAGGCGCCTGAGAATCGTTCCTTGTTCAGGGCTCCATTCCCCATGCTCGACACGCGATTGACCTACATCCTCGGTGACGACGGGCCGGCGGCGGCCGCGGCGCCCGATCCGGTCGACGACGACCGGCTGCTCGATGCCTATTCCAGGGCGGTGACCGCGGTGGTCGACGGCGTCGGCCCGGCGGTCGTGCGCGTCGCCGTCGCCGCGGACCGGGCCGCCGGCCGACATGGTGGCACCGGCTCGGGCGTCGTCGTCTCGCCGGACGGCCTCGTCCTCACCAACAGCCACGTCGTCCAGGGCGCGCGCCTCGTCCGCCTCGCCGTGCCCGATGGGCGCGAGGTCGAGGCGGTGGTCCTGGGCGACGACCCGCACACCGACCTCGCGGTGCTGCGCGTCACCCACGACGCGACCCTGGCGGCCGCCCGCCTCGGCAATTCCAAGGCCCTGCGACGCGGCCAGCTCGTGGTCGCCATCGGCAACCCGCTCGGCTTCGAATCGACGGTCACGTCGGGGGTGGTCTCCGCGCTCGGCCGCAGCCTGCGCGGTGCCGCCGGCCGCCTCATCGACGACGTCATCCAGACCGACGCCGCGCTCAACCCCGGCAACTCCGGCGGACCCCTGGTGTCGAGCCGGGGCGAGGTCATCGGCATCAACACCGCCGTCATCGCGGGCGCGCAGGGCATCTGCTTCGCCGTTTCCAGCAACACGGCGAGCCATGTCCTGGTCGAGATCCTGCGCCATGGCCGGGTCCGCCGCGCCTTCATCGGCATCAGCGCGCAGACCCTGCCGCTGCCGCGCCGCCTTGCGCGCACGCTGGGCTACGAGAGCAGCCTTGCCGCGATCGTCACCGCCGTCGAGCCGGGTGGGCCGGCGGCCGACGCGGGTCTCGCCGAACGTGATATCGTCGTCGCGCTCGAAGGGCAGGCGGTGACCGGCGTCGACGACCTCGTGCGGCTGCTGGACGGCACGCGTATCGGTCGCCGCACCGAGCTGTCGGTGATCAGCGGCGGGCGGCTGCGCAAGGTCGCGGTCACGCCCGCCGAGCGCGATCGGCGGTGACGATGGCAGGTAAGGCGAAGGCGACCAAGGGGAAGGCGGGTCAGATCCGGGTCGGCATCGGCGGCTGGACCTACGCGCCGTGGCGGGGACCGTTCTATCCGGAGGGGCTGCCACACCGGCGCGAGCTCGAGCATGCCAGCCGCCAGCTCTCCTCGATCGAGATCAACGGCACCTTCTACGGCTCCCAGAAGCCGGAGAGCTTCGCCCGCTGGCGGGAGGAGACGCCGGACGATTTCGTCTTCGCCCTCAAGGGCCCGCGCTTCGCCACCAACCGCCGCGTGCTGGCCGAAGCGGGGGAGTCGGTGCAGCGGTTCTATGGCAGCGGCGTGCTGGAACTGGGCGACAAGCTGGGGCCGGTCAACTGGCAGCTCGCCCCGACCAAGCAGTTCCAGGCCGAGGACTTCGCCGCCTTCCTGGCGCTCCTGCCCAAGAAGGCGGGCGGACGGGCGCTGCGCCACGCGGTCGAACTGCGCCATCCGAGCTTCCGCCATCCCGAGGCGGTCGCGATCACCCGTCGGCACGGGGTTGCGATCGTCGTTGCCGGCGACAGCGAGTATCCCCAGATCGCCGACCCGACCGCGCCCTTCGTCTATGCCCGCATCATGGGGACGACGGCCGATCACGAGGCCGGCTATGTGCCGGCGGCGCTCGATACCTGGGCGGCCCGGGCGCGCGCCTGGGCCGCCGGCGAGCTGCCGGGCGACCTCGAATGCGTCGCGCCGCCGCCGAAGGGGGCGGCGGGGCCGCGCGAGGTCTTCCTCTACGTCATCAGCGGCCACAAGGTCCGCAACCCGGCCGCCGCGATGGCGCTCATCGCCCGGCTCGGCGGGTAGGAGCCGGCGGTCTGCGATGCCGCTGCAGAACCGGGTCCGCCCCGACGGCGCGATCGTCGCCGATCCCGCGCGCGGGCTCTTCACCGGCAATCGCGGCATCCTGCACGACCCGGCGACGCGCACGCTGCTGCCGCGGCGCTGGACCTCGCGGCGCTGGATCGTCTGCGCCTGCGCGTGGAAGGGTGTCCGCCGCACCGTCATGGGCCGCGGCTGGACCGAACTCTTCTTCCTCGACGAGGCGACCGCGCTGGCGGCGGGCCATCGGCCCTGCTTCTACTGCCGCCGCCCGGCGGCGCGCGCCTTCCAGACGGCCTGGGCGCTGGGCAATGGCGGCGTCATGCCGGGCGCCGACGACATGGACCGGGTGCTGCACGCCGAGCGGCTCGACGGTCGCGCCAAGCGCCGGCACCCGTCGCCGCCCGGCGCGTTGCCCGACGGGACGATGCTGGAGGCAGGCGAGGCCTGGCTATGCATCGCCGGCGGCCGGACGATGCGATGGACACCCGAGGGCTATGTCGCGGCGGCGGTGCCGGATCGTGGACTGGCCCTGCTGACGCCGCCCTCGACCCTGCGGGTGCTGGCGGCGGGATACCGTCCGGTTCTCCATCCGAGCCACGCGGGATGACGGCCGATCTGCTCGGCCGGCTGTTGCCGGCCCGCGAGGAACTGGCGCCGGGGGCCGTGCTGTTGCGCGGCCATGCCCTGCCGGTCGCGCCCGCCCTGCTGGCGGCAGTGACGGCGGTCGCCGCCGCGGCTCCCTTCCGGCGCATGGTGACGCCGGGCGGCTTCGTCATGTCGGTCGCCATGACCAACTGCGGCGCGGCCGGCTGGGTCACCGACCGGCGCGGCTACCGCTACGCTGGAACGGACCCGCAGAGCGGCGGGCCCTGGCCGCCCATGCCGGCATCCTTCCGCGATGTCGCATCGGGCGCCGCGGCTGCGGCCGGCTACCCCGGCTTCGAACCCGATGCCTGCCTCGTCAACCGCTACGAGCCGGGTGCCCGCCTCTCGCCCCACCAGGACCGTGACGAGGCCGATCTCGCCCACCCGATCGTCTCGGTCTCCCTCGGCCTGCCCGCGACCTTCCAGTTCGGTGGCCCCGACCGCCGCGATCGCCTGCGCCGCGTGCCCCTTGCCCATGGCGACATCGTCGTCTGGGGCGGCCCGTCGCGCCTCGCTTTCCACGGCGTCCTGCCGCTGGCGGAGGGGGAGCATCCGGCGACGGGAAACTTGCGCATCAACCTGACGTTTCGCCGGGCTGCGTGATCGTCGAGGGAAGAAGACTTACGCGGCAAACGTCTCGCCGACGATCGCGACGAGCATCAGCGCGGAAAGCGCCGGGCGGTGAACCGCCCGGCGCCCCTCCCTCCCTCCGGGGAGATTACATCTTGCCGTCCTTGATCGCCCTCTCGATGAAGGCGAGGTGATCGAGGCAGGCCTTCTCGTTCTTGGCCGCCATCGCCGCCTCGGCCTGGCCCCAGCGTGCCATCAGGCCGTCCTTCATCTTGGCGTCGCTGACCTTGGCCATCATCGGCTTGACTTCGGCCATCTTGGACGAGCAGTCGGCCGCCTGGACTCCCGGGGCCGCAAAGGCCAGGGCGACTGCCGTGATCGCAATCATACGCATCATGGAACGTCTCCTTCGGTGAGTTCGATCTCCGCAAATATTGCTGAGACCGACGACCAATCGATCTGATCACTGATCGTCGTGGCCGCGCCGACCAATTGAGATCGATTTCTGTAAACGACAATGGAGTTCACTGAAAGGTTCGCAAAGCATCGATCGTAATGTTCTTCCCGTGATTGGTATAACTGTTTCAATGAAATTCGAGTGAGTATGTAACGAAATGAATTCGTATGGAAACAACTTCGGGATCGGCAGTTGGTCTGATCGGCGAAGGCCGCCCGGCGGGGAAATGCCGGTGCTTCTTGCGGTTCCGATTCCTGCCGGTCGCGGCGCCGTGCGCGTTGCCGGCCCGCAGTTCAATGAAAGTCCCGCGACTTCGGCAGGATGCGGACGTTCCGGGGGTGGCCGCCGCGGGGATATTGCGGGTGCTGGAACTCGTCGGCGCGGGAGAGGGTGATCCGGGGGCGGTGCGTCTCGGACAGGCGCTGCAGCTCGGCGGTGCGGTCGAAGACGGCCTCGGCCATCAGGTGGACGACGCCCTCGCGGCTCTTCTGCACCTTGCCGGCGACGACCAGCAGGCGGCCGCCCATGACCGCGCGGCGGAAGCGCTCGAAGTCGCGGTCCCACAGCACGATGTTGGCGATGCCGGTCTCGTCCTCGATGGTGAGGAAGATGGCCTTGCCGTTGCCGGGGCGCTGGCGCACCAGGACGACGCCGGCCGTCCGCGTCCGCCGGCCGTCGCGCAGCGCCGCCGTCTCGGCGCAGCTGCGCACCCCCTCGGCGCGGAAGACATGGCGCAGCATCGCCATCGGATGGCCCTTCAGCGACAGGCGCAGCGTCTGGTAGTCGGCGACGATGTGCTCGGCGAGCGGCATCTCGGGCAACCGCGGGTCGGGCTCGTCGGCCAGTTCGCGGGCGTCGGCGGCGGCGAAGAGCGGCAGGGGGTCGTCGTCGGGCAGGCGCCGCACCGCCCATAGCGCCCGGCGGCGGTCGAGCCCGATCGAGCGGAAGGCGTCGGCGTCGGCCAGCCGCCGCAGCATCCCGCCATGGAGGCCGGAGCGGCGCGCCACCGCCTCGATGCCGCCATAGCCACCGCCCCGTCGCTCGACCAGCGTCCGCAGCGCCGCCTCGTGCAGCCCGTCGACCTGGCGGAAGCCGATGCGCAGCGCCAGACTGCCGTCCGCCGCCGGCTCCAGGCGGTTGTCCCAGTCGCTGTGGTTGACGTCGAGCGGGCGGACCTCGACGCCGCCCACCTCCTGGGCCTCGCGCACGATCTGGGCCGGGGCGTAGAAGCCCATCGGCTGCGAGTTCAGCAGTGCGCAGGCGAAGGCGGCCGGATGCCGGCACTTCAGCCAGGAGGAGACATAGACGAGCTTGGCGAAGGAGGCGGCATGGCTCTCCGGGAAGCCGTAGCTGCCGAAGCCCTTGATCTGTTCGAAGCAGCGCCGCGCGAAATCGGGATCGTAGCCGCGCTGGATCATCCGCCCGACCATCAGTGCCTCGAACCGGCCGATGGTGCCGACGTTGCGGAAGGTCGCCATCGCCCGGCGCAGGCCGTTGGCCTCGGCGTCGGTGAAGGCGGCGGCCACCATGGCGAGCTTCATCGCCTGTTCCTGGAACAGCGGCACGCCCTTGGTCTTGCCCAGCACCTGGCGCAGCTCGTCCGGGTCGTGCGGCGGGGCGGGTGCGGGGAACTCGACCGGCTCCAGCCCGTCGCGCCGCCGCAGGTAGGGATGGACCATGTCGCCCTGGATCGGGCCCGGGCGCACGATCGCCACCTGGATCACGAGGTCGTAGAACTCCCGGGGGCGGAGGCGCGGCAGCATGTTCATCTGCGCCCGGCTCTCGACCTGGAAGACGCCGAGGGATTCGCCGCGGCACAGCATGTCGTAGACGGCCGGGTCGTCCCGCGGCACGTCGGCCAGGCCCATCTCGATGCCGGAATGCCGCCGCAGCAGTTCGAAGGCCTTGCGGATGCAGGTCAGCATGCCGAGCGCCAGCACGTCGACCTTCATCAGGCCGAGCGTGTCGATGTCGTCCTTGTCCCACTCGATGAAGGTGCGGTCGGGCATCGCGGCATTGCCGATCGGCACCAGCTCGTCGAGCCGGCCGCGGGCCAGCACGAAGCCGCCGACATGCTGCGACAGGTGCCGCGGGAAACCCAGCAGCCGCTGCGCCATGTCGACGGCGCGGCGGACGGTCGGGTTGGCAGGGTCGAGCCCGGCCTCGCGGATGCGGGCATCGCCGATCTCGGTGCCCCAGCTGCCCCATTGCGTGCCGGCGATGCGGGCGGTCACGTCCTCGGTCAGGCCGAGCGCGCGGCCGACCTCGCGGATGGCGCTGCGCGGGCGATAGCGGATGACGGTGGCGGCGATGCCGGCGCGGTGCCGGCCGTACTTGTCATAGATGTACTGGATCACCTCCTCGCGCCGCTCATGCTCGAAGTCGACGTCGATGTCGGGCGGCTCGCGCCGCTCGGTCGAGATGAAGCGGGCGAAGAGCAGGTCGTTCTCGGCCGGGTCCACCGCGGTGATGCCGAGCACGAAGCAGACGGCCGAATTGGCGGCCGACCCGCGCCCCTGGCAGAGGATGCCCTTGCCCTCGGCGATGCGGACGATGTCGTGGATGGTGAGGAAATAGCGCGCATAGCCGAGCCGGGCGATGAGGATGAGTTCCTCGCGCAGCTGCCGCTCGACCTTGGCCGGAATGCCCGCGGGATAGCGCATCCGTGCGTGCCGCCAGGTCAGCTCCTCCAGCCAGTCCTGCGGCTGCCGCCCGGGCGGCACCGGCTCGTCGGGATATTCATAGGTGAGCTGATCGAGCGAAAAGCCGATGCGGGCGAAGAGGTGGCCCGTCTCGGCGATCGCGGCGGGCGCGTCGCGGAAGAGGCGCGCCATCTCCTCCGGCGGCTTCAGGTGGCGCTCGGCATTGGCCTCCAGCCGGCGGCCGGCGGCGGTGACCGGCACGCCCTCGCGGATGCAGGTCAGCACGTCCTGCAGGTCGCGCTGGCCGGGCTCGGCATAGAGCACGTCGTTGGTCGCGATCAGGGGCACGCCGGCCGCCGCCGCGGCGCGGCCGAGGCGGGCGAGACGGCGGTGGTCGTCGCCGCGCCGGTGCATGGCGGCGGCGAGCCAGAGGGCGCCCGGCGCGGCCTCGCACAGCTGCCCCAGCAGGCCCGGCGGCGGCTCGCCGGTGCGGGCCGGCAGCAGGACCAGCAGCAGGCCGCCGGCGTCGGCCAGCAGGTCGTCGAGGCGGAGGATGCATTCGCCCTTGCGCGCCCGACCGTTGCCGCGGGTGAGCAGGCGGCAGAGCCGCCCCCAGCCAGTCCGGTCCTCGGGATAGGCGACGATGTCGGGCGTGCCGTCGGCGAAGGCGAGGCGGGCACCAACCGCAAGCCGGAAATGCTGCGCCCGCGCGCGCATCCCGTCGGGGTCGGCGACCGCCGGGTCGCTGCCGGCCATCATCCAGGCATGCTCGCCGGGGCCGGAGCCGTGCCGCACCTTCTCAGGCGGAAACAGCCCCTCGCGGCGCAGTTCCTCCAGGGCGCCGTGGGCGCGGACCACGCCCGCCACCGTGTTGCGGTCGGCGATGCCGATGCCGGCATGGCCCAGCAGCAGCGCCGTCGCCACCAGGTCCTGCGGGTGCGAGGCGCCGCGCAGGAAGGAGAAGTTGCTGGCCGCCACCGGCTCGAAATAGGCGGTCACTGGCAGGCCCCGGTCATGCGAAGAGGCCGCTCATGCGAAGAGCCCGCTCATGCGAAGAGCCCGTGCAGGAACCAGCGCGGCCGCTCCCCGGTGCCGTAGAGCCCCTCGCGGAAGACCCAGAAGCGGCGGCCCTCGCTGTCCTCGACCCGGTAATAGTCGCGGATCGGCGCGTCGGAGCCGTCGCGCCACCATTCCGGCGCAATGCGCTCGGGCCCCTCGGCGCGGGTGATCTGGTGCAGCACCCGGCGCCAGCGGAAGCGGATCGGTGGGCCGTCCGGCACCTCCGCGATGGTCTCGACCGGCTGCGGCGGGTCGAAGAGCTGCAGCGGGCGGGCCGGCGGCTCGTCGGGCCCGGTCGGCCGCCAGCCGGCGCTGCCCGCCGCCGCGCCCCAGGGCAGCAGCACCGCCTCGCGGTCGGGATGGTGGCTGTCGCGGGCGGCCATCCGCAGCACCCGGTCTGGGCCGAGGCGGGTGGCGAGGCGGTCGACGAGGTCGGCCACCGCCTCCTGCCCGGCGGCGCGGCCGTCGAGGTCGGGCGCGGCGGGTATCAGCGGCTCGGCCACCGGCACGGCCAGGCGGATGACGTCGAAGCCGTAGCCGGGGTCGATCGGGTCGGCCAGGGTCGCGATGCGCTCGCGGAAGAGACGCAGCACCGCCGCACCGTCGCGGGTCGGCCGGCCGGTCGCCACCGTCAGGCGGCGGACCCGGCCATCGGTGTGGAAGAGGCCGGCCTCGAAGCTGCGGCCGCCCTGGCCGCGAGCTTCGAGAATGCGTGCGACCGCGGCCAGCAGTCCTTCCAGCACCGCCTCGATGCCGTCGGCGCGCTGCAACGGCTCGGGGAAATGGCGCTCGACCATGCAGGCGGGCGGCGCGCGCAGGGGGACGATGCGGCGGTCCTCCCGTCCCAGCAGGCGGGCGAGGCGGCGGGGCAAGTCGGCCCCGAAACGGGCGGCGAGCGCCGCGGACGGCCGGTCGGCGAGATCGCCCAGGCTGGCGAGGCCGGCGCGGGAGAGGGCGACCTGCACTTCCGGGCGCTCCTCCAGGGCCGCGATCGGCAGGCGCCGGGCAGCGTCGGCGTCGCGGCCCGGCGGGGCGAGGCGGGTGCGACCGAAGCGGGCGAGCGCGCGGGCCGCATCCGGGGTGCCGGCGACCGCCGCCCGCACCGCGAGGCCGAGCGCGGCCAGCCGGGTCGCCGCCGCATCACGCAACGCCGCCTCGCCGCCGAAGAGATGGGCGCAGCCGGTAATGTCGAGCATCAGCCCGTCCGGGGCCGCATCCGTGGCGGCGTCGAGCGCGACCAGCGGCGTCCAGCGGTCGCAGAGCCCGGCGAGATCCTCCAGGAAGCGCCGGTCGGCGGCAGGATCGGCGTCGGCGACGGCGAGGTCCGGCACCCGGGCGCGGGCATCGGCCAATGTCAGCCCGGCCGCGAGCCCGAGGGCCGCGGCCCGCCGGTCGACGGCGGCGAGGCGCAGCGCACTGCGCACCGTCTCGACCAGGGCAAACGGTCCGTCAGCCGGCGCGGCGCAGTCCCGCTTCCGCCGCAGCCGGTCGGTCGCCAGGAAGGGCAGCCACAGGGCGAGGTAGCGCCGCCGCTCCGCGGGGGAGGCGGGGCTGGAAGCAGCCTCGGTCACGGTCCCACTCCACCTGCCATTCCTGTTCGGGGACACCGCCGCGATGGCGCAGCAGCCGGATGGCGAAGGCCGGCCGGCCCGGCGCGTCCGCCTCGAGGGGGTGCGAGGGCAGGGCGCGCACCTCCCACCGGGTCGCCGCCGCGCTGGGGCGGGGCGGGCGGGCGCGCGCAGCAGCAGGGCCGGCACGCCCGAGGCCTCGGCCGCCAGGGACAGCCGCCGCGTCGCCGTGAGGTCGAGCACCTTGGGCTCGCCCCAGGGCTGCAGCAGCACCGCGCCCAGCGCCGAACAGCGGATCGCCTCGCCGCCGGCGCGCAGCAGCTGGGTGGCGTCCCGCGCGCGTACCAGCAGCAGGCGACCGGGATCGAGGCCGAGTTCGGCGAGGCCCGGCGGATGCACGCCGCCTGCCTCGATCTCGGCGAAATCCTGGCGGACCCAGAGGATCGGCTGCCCCTGTGCGGCACGCAGCGCCAGCCCGATGGCAAAGCCGGTCAGCGCCGCCACGTCGGCCGTCCATTGCGACTGCAGCTCGTGCAGGGCGCCCCGCGCGACCCCGCCACCGAGCGCAGCGTCGATCGCCGGCACCCCGAGCGGCACCAGCCCGGCGGCGGGCGCACCCCGGCCCGTCAGGGCGGCCAGCCGCTGCCGCAGGGCTTCGGGAATGGAAGATCGGGGCATCACGCATGTTCCTGATATGTTCTCAATAAGAACAGCCTGCGCCCCGACGGAGTCAAGGGGGTGACGGAGCGTCGGGAGGCGTGCCCCAGGATCGGCAGCCGGGGCCGTACAAGTCTGGCCGCGCCGCCGCGGCCGTGAGAGGGTGGCGCCGCCGCGCGTTCCGAAGCGGCAATGGAGCGACCGACGTCCCGCGGCCGATGACGCCACGGAGAAATCTTTCTGACGATTGTCGAGGCTGTGCACAATGACCGTTGCCGCTGCCGCCTCCGGATCCCGCTGGACGTCCAGCATCGGATTCGTCCTGGCGACGCTGGGGTCGGCCATCGGATTGGGCAATATCTGGCGGTTCTCCTATGTCGTCGGAGAGAATGGCGGCGGAGCGTTCATTCTGGTCTATCTGCTGGCGGTCCTGGTGCTCGGCGTGCCCTTGCTCGTCGCGGAGCTGGCCATCGGCAGGGCGACGGAAGGCAATGCCGTCTCGGCCTTCGAGCGCATCACCGACCGCGCCCCCTGGAAATGGACCGGGTGGCTGGGCGCGGCGGCCAGCGTCGGCATCCTCAGCTACTATCCGGTGATCGCCGGCTGGGTCGCCAGCTACTTCTGGAACTATGCATCCGGCGCGGGAAACCTGCTCGCTGGGACGACCTTCTCGGCCAGTTTCGCTGCGCTCATCGCCGATCCGGTCCGTGTGGTCCTCTGGTCCGCGATCGTCATCGGCGGGGCTGCCGCCGTCGTCGCCGTCGGCGTCGGGCGCGGAATAGAACGCGCCTGCAAGATCCTGATGCCGACCTTCTTCGCCATCGTCCTGCTGCTCGCCGCCTACGGCCTCACCCTGCCCGGTGCCGGACAGGCTATGGAATTCCTCTTCGCGCCCGACTGGAACGCGCTTCTCGAGCCGAAGACCTATCTCGCCGCGGTGGGGCAGGCGTTCTTTTCCATCGGGCTGGCGATGGGCATCGTCGTGACCTTCGGCGGCTACCTGAAGGGGCAGGAACGGTTGCTCCACGCCGCGCTCGTCATCGCGGTCGGCGATACGGCCATCGCCCTGCTGGCGGGCATCATGATCTTCCCGATGGTCTTCTCCTTCGGGGTCGATCCCGCCGCCGGACCGACGCTCGCCTTCGTCGTGCTGCCGGAGATGTTCGCCACCTTGCCGTCGGGGCGCTGGCTCGCGACGGCCTTCTTCGGACTGCTCCTGATTGCGGCGCTGACCTCGATCATGGCCCTGCTCGAAGTACCGATCGCGGTCCTGGTCTCGAAACTGGGATGGCGCCGCCCCTATGCCGCCGCTGCCGTCGCGATCGGAATCATCCTGCTCGGCATCCCCGCCGCGCTGAGCTACGGCGTGCTGCGCGACCTGTCGGTGGGTGGGGCCCCGCTGCTCGACGTCGCCGACTATCTCAGCTCCAACATCATCCTGCCGCTGAGCGGCATCGCCATCGCCCTCTTCGTCGGATGGTCCTGGCCGAGCGCTGCCGCGGCGACGTCAGCGGGCTTCGCGAGACCGTGGCTTCACGAGGCCTGGATGTGGTCGCTGCGGATCGTCATTCCCCTGCTCGTCGCCGCCGCCATGATGCGGGGCCTCGGCTGGGTCTGAGCGGCCGACGGAGTGGCGCGCCCCGGCGTGTTCACCGCATCGGCGGGGCGTATTGCAGGCCGCCCTGGTTCCACAGCAGGTTGAGGCTGCGCCGGATGCCGAGCGGGCCGATGTTGCGCTCCCAGACCTCGCGGTAGTTGCCGACCTGGACGACGAGGCGGGCCGCCCAGTCGGGGGCGAGGCCCAGCATGCGGCCGGAACTGCCGACGCGGCCGAGCAGTCGCTGCACCTCGAGGCTGGCCGCGGAAAGGTCGGCCTCGCTGCGGGCCTGCAGCTGCTTGACCGTCCCGCTGTCCATGTTGAGTTCCTCGGCGGCGAGCATGGCGAAATGCGTCCAGCGGACGATGTCGAAGAAGCGCCAGTCGTCCTGCCGCACCGCAATGCTCAGCGGCTCCTTGGAGATCACGTCGCCCAGCAGGGCGAACTCGTCGGCCCGTCCGCCGAGCGACTTGCGAAACCCGGCGAGCACGCTGAGGTCGCTCGTCAGCGCGTCGCAGAACCCGGCCAGGAACGCCGCCTGGGCCTTGGCCGCGTCGGGCACCGGCACGATCGTCAGGCGCATGCGCATGGCGCGGGCCTGGTCGGCGACATTCTGCTCGGTCGTCGTCGCTTCCTCGACGCAGATCTTCAGCCCCTCCATCTGCTGGAAGCGGCGAATGCCGAGATCGCCGCGCAGCATGAAGCCCTGCCCGTCATAGTAGTTGACGGCGGCGAAGGCGATCCCACGCCCGACATCCCGCTCCAGGGTCCAGGTCGTGTTGCGGGTCAGGACGTCGACCTCGCCATCCTCCAGCGCTACGAGGCGTCGCTCGGTCGAGAGCGGCACCAGCCGCACCTTGTCCGCGTCGCCCAGCACGGCCGAGGCGATGGCGCGGCAATAGTCGACCTCGAAGCCCGTCCAGGTGCCGCCGGAACTGCGGACCGCGAAGCCGGCGGCATCGGGCGAGATGCCGCAGAGAAGCTCGCCGCGGGCCCGGATGGCCGCGACCGTGTCCGCAGCTGCGGCCGGCAGCGCCGCGGCTGCGGCAAGAGCGGTTGCGAGAAGGCCCGACAGGAGGATTCGCATGGTCGGCATCCTTGTTGGCGGCTCGTGCACGGCGGGCCGGCGTGGTTCGGCGGGCAGGCCGGTCAGCGTGCCGCCGTCCGCTCCGACCGCCGCTGGGCCGGATCGTCGCCGGCACGCGGGCGCAGGTCGTCCGACGCCGGTGCGGCCCGGCGCATCTGACGGTTGAGATCTTCGATCGCCCGCATGATCCGCGATGCGTCCATGCCGAGCGGCGCATCGACGGCCGCGACGACGAACTTCACCTCGGGCAGGGGAAAGAGCTCGATCACGACCTTTTCGACCGCGAACCCGGCAATGTCGGACGCTTCGACGACGGTGCGGACGATCATGCGTTGGATCGCCGACAGCGGCCCGGGATTGCGCATGGCGTGGCGGTGAAGCCGGCGCTCGACATATTCCCGGTCCGCCTCGGTCAGCTCGCGCACCTGGGCGAAGCTCATCTGCAGGCCGGGCGTCAGCCCGATATGGCTCTCGATCTCCTTCAGCTTGTAGCCCGCCGCATCCATCAGGACCGCAAAATCGTCGCGCGTCCGGAAGTGGCTGTGATCGCGCTCGGTCTGTCGCCGTGCATGGAGCGAGTGCCGCCAGCCGAAGCGGAAGAAGTCGACGAAGCCGTTCCACAGACGGTCGGCGCGTTCGCCGAGGGAATCGGCGTCGGGAAGCTCCCGCAGGGGCACGATGGCCACGCCGTTCGTCGGTTGTGCCGGGTCGGCTGGCGCTGCGGCGGGCAACGTCGCTGCCGTCTGCGCGCCCGCGTGCTGCGGCGCCAGTGCGGCCAGCCAGACCGCGGCCAGCCCCATCGCGGCCAGCAGAATCCGGGTGCGCATGGCGAACCTCCCCCGCATCGCGCCGTTCATCGGGCCGACATCGGCGTCATCCGTTCGGCCAGCTGGCGTTGGGCGAGGCGCCCGGCCGGAGACAGCGGGATCAGGCCGGCATTGACGAGATAGCCGCCGGGCCCGATCGCGCCCTCCCGCGTCGCCTCCGCCAGCATCTCGTGGATGCCCCGCACGACGCCGATGCCGTTCCGGTTCCGGGAATGCTGCCGCTTGGCATAGAGATAGACGACCCGCGTCGGCTCGTAGTCGAGGGCCGACACCGATGCGGGATCGGGATGCACGCCGTCGATCGACAGCGCGACGAGATTGCCGCCGCTGCCGGTCACGTCGGTCAGCGGCATGACGCCGATCGTGCCCCGTGGGGAAGCGAGGACCACCGCCGCGACATCGAGCAGGGGGGCGGCGATCACGACGCCGTCGTCGCGCAGGGTGATGCACTTGCTGCGGCGGTAGGCGGCCTCGAAGATGAGGCGGATCCCCTTCACATAGCGGCAGCCGCCTTCCAGCACGAGATCCTCGAACAGCTGGCGGGTGCCGCTGTCGGCTTCCGGAACGACGACCCGGATCGGCAGGTCGGGCAGGTGGGGCGCAAGCTCCGCCCAGGTCGCCGTCCGGTTCGGCACGAAGCCGTCCTCGCTGACCCGTTCGGCGGCCAGGGCCTCGTAGACATGGCGCGCCGCGAGGTCCGGCGTCGGATCGCCGCGATTGACGGCCAGCGCGATCGCCCCCAGTCCGATCCGGATCTCGACGATGTCCCGGACGTCGTTCTCCTGGCAGGCCTCGTACATCGTTCCGGGCATCCGGCGGGCCAGGATCGCGATGTCCGGCGTCTCGGGGCCGATCCCGGCACAGAAGAACTCCAGCGCCGGCTGCGTGTCGGCCAGCCGCAACTCGGGGCGCGGCACGCCCGGATGGCGGTCGGCGAACGCTCCGACGAGCTGGGTGGCGACCGTGATCGTCGTGTTCGAGCTGACGACCAGCAGTCGGTCACGCAGGGTGAGCATGCCCTCGGCACGGGCGGGGGCGGCAAGCCCGGCGCAGATCGAGGCGATGGCGGCGGCAACTGCGAGAAGCGGGCGGATCACGGCAGCCCCCCTCCCTCGGCAGCGATCGGGATCCCGTGTCGCGGACCGGGTCATGGGCGCCCCCTCCGGTTGGACAGCGACTGGGCCAGCAATTCCTGGATCGCCTGCTCGACGGCGAGGCGGGCGCGGACCTCGGCCGTCCATTCGGCGATCCGGGGCTGAAACTGGCTGTCGAGAAGGGCGGCGTCGTGCAGGGCTCCGGCGAGGTCGCCGCGATCGAGGCGCAGGCCGATCGCGTTCAGCGTGCTCTGCGTCCGGCCCGGCGGCGGTGGGGGGGCGAGGCCGAGCCCCGCCGCCGCGGACTGCCCGCCGTTGAGGAGGCCCTGGATCACCCCGGTCTCGAAGGAGGTTTCGGACAGGATCGCCCGGCCCGCGGCGATGAAACCCCGGCGCAGCTCGGGCCGCGTGGGAATGCCCTGGGCGGCGTGGCTGCGCAGAACCGCGACCAGCGTCCCGTTCAACCGGTCCGGACCGGCCAGCTGCAGCACGAACTGGAGTTCGCGCTGCCAGGGCCGGGCCGATCGTGCGACATCCTGCAGATGCAGGAGGGCGACGAGATAGCGCTCGTCGCTCGGTTCGTTCGCGGGCCCGGTCGTCTCCAGCGCCAGCAGCCGGCCCTCGATGGCCGCGAGGCGGGCCGCAATGTCGGAGGTGGGCGGAATTGCCGCCGCGGTCGCGACGGCGGCCGGCTCGCGCGGGTTCTCGACCGCCATCCGGGCCGAGACGAAGCCGAGGCCGACGAGGCCGGCCGTCGCCGTCGCGGCTACCAGGAAGAGGACGAGCTTCATTGCGGGCCTCGATCGCGCTGCGCCGCCCCCGCTGGCCGGCGTCGATGCGGATCGTACCACGATCGCGCCGGCCGGCCGGACTCCCCGCGGAAACGGGCGCCGGAACGAAGCCTCTTCGCGTCGCGGCCGGCGCGCATTGCGCTGGATCAATCCCCGGACTACGCCGCCGCCTGCCCGGGGGCGGGCGGCGGTGGTGCGGCGGCTACTCCGCGGCCATCTGCTCGACCAGCGCGTGCCGCAGGTCGCGGGCGGCGCCCGCCGGATCGCGGGTGGCCGGATCGCCCCAGCCGCCGCCGCCGCCGGTCTGCAGCACCAGCAGGTCGCCCGCCTCGAGCGGGAAATTGTCCTTCGACTTCAGGCGGAAGACCTGGGTGCCGCGATACACGGTGCAGCTGCCGGTCGTGCCCGGCATGCCGTCGGCCAGGCCGCCGGCGGCGATGCGGAAGCGGTCGGCATAGATCGAGAAGCGCACGCCCGACTTCAGGATGCGATAGGACCGCTCCGACCCGTTGCCGCCGCGATGGATGCCGGCGCCGCCGGTGCCGGGCCGCAGCGAATAATGCTCGATGCGGAAGAAGTCGAAGTCCATGTCGAGCGACTCGACCGGCACGTTGGTGCAGTTGGAGAGCGGCCCCGCGACCGCGTCGCAGCCGTCGCCATGGGCCGAGGCGCCATAGCCCCCGTTGTGGATCTCCAGATAGACGCGGTAGCGCCCCTGGTCGAGGAAGGAGAGGCAGGTCGCGACCGTGGAATCGAAGCCGGGGGCGATCACCCGGTCCGGCACCGCCTGGCCCAGCGCCCGGACGACGGCGTCATAGGCGCGGTAGATCGCCTCCATGCGCGCCCGCACCGGTGCCGGGAAGCGCGGGTTGAGCAGCGAGCCGAGCGGGGCGGTGATCTTGACCGCCCGCCGCGCGCCCTCGTTGAAAGGCACGTCCGGCCCGGTCAGCACGCCCTTGAGGCAGCCCAGCGTCGAGGAGATGGTCGAGGCGAACGGCGCGTTCATCGCCGTCGCCACCTGCGACGCGGTGCCGGTGTAGTCGACCTCCATCTGGTCGCCCTTGATCCGCACCGTGGCGCGGACGACCAGCGGCGTCTCGCCGATGCCGTCATCGTCGACCGCGTCCTCGCCGACATATTCGCCGTCGGGCAGGGCGGCGATGGCGGCGCGCACGCGGCGCTCGCAATAGTCGATCATGCCGGCCATGGCGGCCTTGACGGTGGCCGCGCCGTGGCGCGCGCACAGTTCCTGGACCCGCGCGATGCCGACGCGGCAGGCGGCGAACTGGGCGTTGAAGTCGCCGATGGTCTGGTCCGGGACGCGGATGTTGTTGGCGACCAGCTGCTCGAACGGCCCGCCCGACCAGTCGCGGTGCAGGTTGTACTTCGACGGCGGCAGGATCAGCCCTTCCTGGTAGACGTCGGTCGCCATGACGTTGAGGCCGGGCGCGCCGCCGCCGATGTCGAGATGGTGGGCGACGGCGGACGAGAAGCCGATCAGCTCGCCCTGCCAGAAGATCGGCATGAAGATGAAGACGTCCTGCAGGTGCTGGCCGCCGTGATAGGGGTGGTTGGAGATGTAGAAATCGTCTTCCTGCAGGGTCTCGATCGGGTAGCGCTCGGCGCAGCCGGCGAAGGTCAGGGACAGCGAGCCGACCAGCACCGGGATCAGCTCGTCCGACTGGGCCACTGCCTGGCCGGTCGCATCGAGGATGCCGGTCGAGGCGTCCTTGGCCTCGCGCACGATGGTCGAGTAGGCCGAGCGATAGAGCTTCGCCCCCATCTCGCGGGCGGCCGCCAGCAGGCTCTGGCCGATGACCGCCTGGTCGAGGGCCGAGATGGTGTTCGCCGACATCGCTTCCGAGGTGCTCATGCGGACCTCCGCAGGATGAGGTTGTCGTGGGCGTCGGCCTCGGCCGTCCAGCCCGTCGGGACATAGGTGGTGGCGGTGGTGTCGGTGACGATCGCGGGGCCGGCGATGCTGCTGCCCGTGGCGACCGCACCGCGGCCGACCTCGACCGCGTCGACCCAGGCCTCGCCCTCGAAGATCCGGATCGGCTGGGCCGGCCGGGCGGCGGTGCGGCTGCCGAGGCGAAGCGCCGGCACCTCGCCCTGGGGCAGGCGCAGGCGGGCGCGGAAGGAGACGATCTCGACCGCCTTCCCCTTGACCGCGCCATGCTCGTAGATGCGCTTGTGGGCGACGGCGAAGCCGGCCGCGAGCGTCGCCGCGTCGAGCCCGTCGAGGGCAGCGAGGTCGACCGGCACGTCGATCTCGTAGGCCTGGCCGACATAGCGCATGTCGAGCGACATCTCGAACTCGGGCGTGCCTTCGAGGCCGAGCGCGGCGGCGCGGGCCTTCAGGCCCGCCGTGAGCTGGCCGGCGATCTCGCGCACGGTGTCCGGTGCCTTCTCGTCGAGCGGCGTGCGCCGGGTGCGGGTCTCGTCCAGCATCTGGTCGGCGACCAGCAGCCCGTAGGCGGAGACGACGCCGGGATCGGGCGGCACCACCACCGTCTGGATGCCCAGCGCGTCGGCGACGCGGGCGGCGTGCAGCGGGCCGGCCCCGCCATAGGGGACGAGGGCAAACTCGCGCGGGTCGCGGCCGCGCTCGGTCGAGACGAGGCGGATGGCGGCGACGATGTTGCCGTCGGCGAGGCGGGCCGCATCCTCCGCCAGCGCCACCGGGGGGCGCCCGAAGGCATCGGCGACGGGACCGAAGGCGGCTGCCGCGGCGTCGCCGTCGAGCGCCATCGAGCCGGCGAGACGCGCGTCGCGCGGCAGCCGGCCGCAGAGGACGTGCGCGTCGGTCAGCGTCGGCCGGGTGCCGCCCTTGCCGTAGCAGGCGGGGCCGGGCAGGGCGCCCGCACTCTCGGGTCCGACCCGCAACATGCCGCCATCGTCGGACCAGACGATGCTGCCGCCGCCGGCGCCGATGGTGACGATGTCGACCATCGGCATGCGGATCGGCAGGCCGTCGATCTTGGTCTCGCGCGCCCAGTCGGGCTTGCCGTCGCGGACGAGCGCGACGTCGGCGCTGGTGCCGCCGATGTCGAGGGTGATGATGTCGCGGAAGCCGGAGAGGCCGGCCTGCCGTACCGCGCCGGTGACGCCGGCGGCCGGGCCGGACAGCAGCGCGGTGATCGGATTGTCGCGGATCGCGCGGAAGGGAACGCGGCCGCCGTTCGACTGCATCATCGTGCAGTGGCCGTTGAAGCCGCCGCGGGCGAGCCCGTCCTCGATGCGGCCGAGATAGCCGTCGACGACCGGCTGGACGAAGGCCGACATGGTCGTCGCGGTGGCCCGCTCGTACTCGCGGAACTCGCCGGTGACGCGATGGGAGCAGGTGACGCGCAGTTCCGGCAGCTCGGCCGCGATCCAGGCGGCCAGCGCCTCTTCGTGCGCGGGGTTGAGGAAGCCGTTGATGAGGCAGATGGCGACGGCGTCGTAGCGGCCGGCGAGGCGCGCCCGGAGGATCGGGCCGACGGCGGCGAGGTCGAGCGGCTCCAGCACCGAGCCGTCGCCGGCGATGCGCTCGGGCACTTCGAAGGTGTCCGCGCGGGCGGCCAGCGGCTCCGGCTTCTTGTAGAAGAGGTCGAAGATGCGCGTCCGGTCGTGCCGCTGCAGCAGCAGGATGTCGCGGAACCCCTTGGTGACCAGGAAGGCGAGCCGCCCGCCCTTGCGCTCCAGGACGGCGTTGGTCGCCACGGTCGAGCCATGGATGAACTCGCCGATGCCGGCGATCGGCATGCCCAAGGCGGCGAGCGCCGCGAAGGCCCCTTCGTCCGGCCGCGCCGGCACGCTCGGCACCTTGCGGATCGACACCCCGTCCGGCCCGAACGCCACGAGATCAGTGAAGGTACCGCCGATCTCGACCCCTACTCGATGCATCCTCTTGCGTCTCCATCGCTCCGGCCGTGGGCGCGCGTTCGGAGATCGCGGGCGCGCCCGGTCGGTCCGGCCATCGTCACGGAAGGTGTCAGCGGCCATGGCCGCTTCGCAGATGCGAAGGTTAGACCCGGGCGCGGGCGCAGTGAAAGTTATTTCACTGCGAGAGGCGGAGCGGTGCCGTTTCTGGAAAGAAGCCCCCGGTGCGTCTGTCCCGTGCCGAAGCCGGCCGCCCCCGTGCGATCGGTCACGCGCGTGGCGCGGGTGACGACCATGGGCGCGGCGCGATGGCGTTGTGACCGGCGCGGGCTCGTGCGAGAATGAATGCCATGACGGCCCTTCTCGAGCAGGCAATCGAGCGTATGCGCGCCCTGCCCCCCGAAGCGCAGGACGATTTCGCACGCATGATGCTGCGCCTCGCCGGCCACAGCGAGACGGTCTACGAACTCACCTCCGAAGAAGAAGCCGACCTGATCGAGGCCGACGCCGAGATGGCGCGGGGCGAACTGGCGACGGCTGGCGAAGTCGAATCGGTGTTTGCGAAATATCGCAGGTGAAGCTGCGATTCACGCAGACTGCGCTGCGCCAGATCGAACAGGCGCTTTCCTACATCGACGCTCGATCGCCACTGGGAGCAGGGCGTGTCGCGCAGCGCACGGAAACGGTCCTTGCCGTTCTCCTCGATCATCCGCAGGCCGGACAGGCGACGAGCCGCCAAGGGGTGCGGCGCGTGGTGGTGACACCGTATCCCTATGTCATCTTCTATCGCGTGACCCCTATCGAAATCGTTGTGCAGCGGTTCCGTCACGCGGCCCGTAAGCCACGTTGATTGCCGGAAGCGCCAGGCGCCGACGGCGCCCCTCCGACGGCGTGGCTGGACCGCCATATCGGCGTGTTCTGTCGCAGAAGAAAAAAGGCCGGCCACATCGCTGCGGCCGGCCTCATCCTGTCGAATGCTAGGCGATCAGCCTGCGGCGGCGACCGCGCGCTTGGTCATGACGCCGACGAGGTGGGCGCGATATTCGGCCGAGGCGTGGATGTCGCCGTTGAGGCCGTCCGCCGGATGCTTCAGCCCCTCGATCGCGGACGGCGAGAAGTTGGCGGCCAGCGCGGCTTCGGCTTCCTTCCAGCGGAACACCGTCGGACCGGCGCCGGTGATGGCGACGCGGACGCCGTTCGGCCCCTTCGCCACGAAGGCGCCGACGATGGCATAGCGCGAGGCCGGGTTGCGGAACTTCTCGTAGGTCGCCTTCTCGGGGATCGGGAAGCTCACCGATTGCACGATCTCGCCCTCCTCGAGGGCGGTCTCGAACATGCCGGTGAAGAAATCCTCGCCCGCGATCGTGCGCTGGTTGGTGGTGACGGTGGCGCCGAGCGCGACCACGGCGCCCGGATAGTCGGCCGCCGGGTCGTTGTTGCAGATCGAGCCGCCGAGCGTGCCGCGGTTGCGGACCGCCGGGTCGCCGATCCAGCTGGCAAGCTGGGCGAGGCCGGGAATGGCCTGCTTCACCTCGGCCGAGGCGGCGACGGCGCCATGCGTCGTCATCGCGCCGATGACGACGGCATTGCCTTCCCGCTTGATGCCGACGAGGTCGGCGAGGCCGCCCAGGTCGATCAGGTCCGAGGGCTGGGCCAGGCGCTGCTTGAGGGTCGGCAGCAGGGTCATGCCGCCGGCCATCAGCTTGCCGTCCTCCGCCTTGCCGATGAGGGCGGCGGCGTCGGCGACGGAAGCGGGCTTGTGATACTCGAAATTGTACATGGATCCGTTCTCCCTGGCGCCGGTCAGGCCGCCTTGGCCGCACGCTTTTCGTTGATGATCTGCCACAGCCGGTGCGGCGTGGCGGGCATCTCGACATGGCGCACGCCCAGCGACGACAGGGCGTCGACGATCGCGTTGATCACCGCCGGCGGCGAGCCGATGGCACCGGCTTCGCCGCAACCCTTCACGCCCAGCGCGTTGTCGACCGCCGGCACGTTGTGCGTCTCGACCTTGAAGCTGACCAAGTCGTCCGCCCGCGGCATGCAGTAGTCCATGTAGGATCCGGTCAGGAGCTGGCCGGACTGCTGGTCGTAGATGCAGCCTTCCAGAAGCGCCTGGCCGATGCCCTGGGCGATGCCGCCATGGACCTGGCCGTCGACGATCATCGGGTTGATGATCCGCCCGAAATCGTCGGCCGCGACGAAGTTGACGATCTCGGTGACGCCGGTGTCGGGATCGACCTCGACCTCGCAGATGTGCGTGCCCGACGGGAAGGTGAAGTTCTTCGGGTCGTAGAATGCGGACTCGTCGAGGCCGGGCTCCAGGGTCTCCATCGGGTAGTTGTGCGGGACATAGGCGGTGAGGGCGATCTCGCCGAACGCCTTCGCCTTGTCGGTGCCGGCGACCTGGAACTTCCCGTCCTTATACTCGATGTCGGCCTCGGACGCCTCTAGCAGGTGGGCGGCGATCTTCTTGCCCTTGTTCACCACCTTCTCGACGGCCTTCATGATGGCCATGCCGCCGACCGCGAGCGAGCGCGAGCCGTAGGTGCCCATGCCGAAGGCGACCTTGTTGGTGTCGCCATGGACGATCTCGACGCTTTCCATCGGCACCTGGAGCAGGTCCGACACGAGCTGCGCGAACGTCGTCTCGTGGCCCTGGCCGTGGCTGTGGGTACCGGTGAAGACCGTCACCGAACCGGTGGGATGGACCCGGACCTCGGCCGATTCATAAAGGCCGGCCCGGCCGCCGAGCGCGCCCACGACCTGGCTGGGGGCGATGCCGCAGGCCTCGATGTAGCTCGACACGCCGATGCCGCGGTACTTGCCGCGCCGGGCCGCTTCCGCCCGCCGCGCCTCGAACCCGGCATAGTCGGCGGCCTTGGTCGCCATCTCCAGCGTCGTGAAGTAGTCGCCGCTGTCGTATTGCAGGGCGACCGGGGTCTGGTACGGGAAGGCGTCCTTCGGGATGAAGTTGCGCCGGCGCAACTCGACCGGATCGATCCCCATCTCGTCGGCGGCGATATCGACGATCCGCTCCAGGAGGAACGTCGTCTCCGGCCGTCCGGCGCCGCGATAGGCGTCGACCGGCACCGTGTTGGTGAAGACCGCCCGGACCTCGGCATAGATGACGGGCGTGGTGTAGACGCCGGCCAGCAGGGTCGAATGCAGGATGGTCGGGATGCAGGTCGAGAAGGTCGAGAGATAGGCGCCCATGTTGGCGAGCGTCTTCTCGTGCAGGGCGAGGAACTTCCCGTCCTTGTCGAGCGCCAGCTCCACCACCGTCACGTGGTCGCGGCCGTGGGCGTCGGACATGAAGGATTCCGAGCGGTCGGCCGTCCACTTCACGGGCTTGTGCAGCTTGCCCGCCGCCCAGGTGACGATCGCCTCCTCGGCATAGTGGAAGATCTTGGAGCCGAAGCCGCCGCCGACGTCCGGCGCCACCACCCGGAGCTTCGATTCCGGGATGTTCAGCACATAGGCGCCCATCAGCAGGCGGATGACGTGCGGGTTCTGGCTGGTGGTGTAGAGCGTGTACTCGCCCGTGCCGCGGTCGAAGTCGCCGATTGCCGCGCGCGGCTCCATGGCGTTGGGCACGAGGCGGTTGTTCACCAGCTCCAGCCGGGCGACGTGGTGGGCGCCCTTGAAGGCCGCCTCGACGCCGGCACGGTCGCCGAACTCCCAGTCGTAGCAGGAGTTCTGCGGGGCCTGGTCCCAGATCAGCGGCGCGCCCGGCTTGATCGCCTCGGTCATCGAGATGATGGCCGGAAGCTCGCCGTAGGTCACGACGAGCTGTTCGGCCCCGTCGCGGGCCTGCTCGCGCGTTTCCGCGATGACCACCGCCACCTGGTCGCCGACGTGGCGAACCCGCTCGGGCGAGAGCGGGATGTGCGGCGGCTCGATCATCGGCGAGCCGTCGCGGCTGTTGATCAGCCAGCCGCAGGGCAGGCTGCCGACACCGGCCTTCACCATGTCGGCGCCGGTGAAGACGGCGACCACGCCCGGCACCGCCAGGGCAGGCGCCTTGTCGATCGCCTCGATCGTCGCATGCGCATGGGGCGAGCGCACGATCCAGGCATGCAGCTGGCCTGGGCGGTTGATGTCGTCGGTGTAGTTTCCGCGGCCCGTGAGGAAGCGGAAATCCTCGCGACGGCGCACTGAGGCGCCGATCCCGGTCTCCGGCTGGGCGTTCATGGCGCTATCCCCGCATGGCTTTGGCGCCGGCCACGACCGACTTGACGATGTTGTGGTAGCCGGTGCAGCGGCAGAGATTGCCTTCCAGCCACTCGCGAACCTCGTGCTCGGACGGGTCGGGATTGGTCTTCGCGAGGTCGACCGCACTCATCACCATGCCGGGGGTGCAGAAGCCGCACTGTAGGCCGTGATGCTCGCGGAACGCTTCCTGCATCGGGTGAAGCGCGTCCTCGGTTGCCAGACCCTCGATCGTGGTGACCTCGCTGCCGGCGCACTGCACGGCAAGGATCGTGCAGCTCTTGACCGACTTGCCGTCGACATGGACGACGCAGGCGCCGCACTGGCTGGTGTCGCAGCCGACATGGGTGCCGGTGAGGCCCAGGGTTTCGCGCAGGAAGTGAACGAGCAGGGTGCGAGCCTCGACGGCCCCGGTCACCGATTTGCCGTTCACCGTCATCGTGACGGTGCTGGCCATGATTCCTCCCTCAGGTACGAAGTCCAAACGATGCGCGACGCGGGCGGCGGCGGTGCTGCCCAGCGCCCGCCGCCTTGCGTCCACGAAACCCCCGTGACCGGCCAAATGTCGACCGGACGGGGTGTCAGGTCAAGCCGCCGCCCGCCTCCGTATCGCAAGTCTCAGCGCGGCGTCGCGAACACGAGCAGGATGAGCACGGCGAGCGCGATCAGCCCGATGATCCAGACCGACGGGCTGATCTTCGGCCGGATCGGCGTCGCGGCCGGCGGTGGCGGCGGAGCGGGGCGGGCGGCGGGCGGCTCGGCCGGCTGCGGCTCCGGCTGGGACGGTTCCGCCGGCCGTGGCTGGGGCGGCTCGGGCGATGGCGTCGCGGCCGTCGCCTCGGCCGGGGGCGGCGAAGCGACGGGCTCATCCGCCACGGTCTCTGCGGCCACCGTCTCGGCGGCCGGTGCAGCTGCCGCGTTCGCGGCCACCAGTTCGGCGAAGCGTCCGAAGAACTCCTCCGCCATCTTGCGGGCGGTGGCGTCGATCAGGCGCGAACCGATCTGCGCCAGCTTGCCGCCGACATTGGCATTGACCGTATAGCGCAGGATCGTGCCGTCCCCGTCCGGCTCCAGCTTGACCTCGGCCCCGCCCTTGGCGAAGCCGGCCGCTCCGCCCTGGCCCTCGCCGCTGATGCGATAGCCGTTGGGCGGATCGAGGTCGCTCATGGTGACCTTGCCGCCGAACCGGGCCTTCACCGGCCCGACCTTGGCCGTCACCTTGGCGGTGAACTCGGTCGGCGAGGTCTTCTCGATCTCCTCGCAGCCGGGAATGCACTGACGCAGCAGGTCCGGGTCGTTGAGAGCGGCCCACACCGCCTCACGCGGGGCGGCGATCCGGTATTCCCCTGACATGTCCATGTTGCATCGCTCCTGCGCTGGGCCCAGATAGGGCGGAACCTATCGCCGGGCCCGGCGCGCGGCAACCTCATGGCACTGCGAGGTTACCGGGGTTTCACGACAATGCGCTTGCACGGCGACATGCTTGTGCGCAACTTTGCGACGCTTCCGGCGGCGTGCTTGAGCGCATTGTCAAGCATTCGTAACAATCGACCGCCGGGGCAACGGGCAGGGGCCGGAACGGACAAGTTCCCGACGCCATCAAGGTCGAGGACAGGATGTGAATGTCGAGCAGCTGATCGTCGACTATGGGGCTTGGTTCTACGTCGTCACCTTCCTGTGGACGTTTCTCGAAGGAGAGACGTTCGTCATCATTGCCGGTGTCGCGGCACAGAAGGGTCTGCTCGACTGGTGGACTTTGTTCTTCTGCGCCTGGTTCGGCAGCTTCTGCGGCGATCAGACCTACTTCTGGATCGGCCGACTCTACGGGCCGCGGGTTCTGGCGAAGTTCCCGCGTTGGCGGTCCGGCGTCGAAGGGGCGCTGGCCCAGGTGCAGCGCAACAGCACCTGGTTCATCCTGAGCTTCCGGTTCATCTACGGCGTGCGCAACTTCGCCTCCTTCTCGCTGGGGATGGCCCGGGTCCAGCCGCTGCGCTTCGCCGCCCTCAACTTCGTCGCCGCCTTCGTCTGGGCGCTGGCCTTTGCCGGCTCGGGCTATGTCTTCGGCGAGGCGTTCGAGGCCGTCGCCGGCGAATGGGTCCATGGCATCGGGCTTGTGCTGCTGACCTGCCTCGTGTTGTTTGCCGTCCTCATGGTATTGCGGGCACGCCGGAACCGGCGGCGCGCGCAGGCCGTCCCGGTGTCGCCCAACGTGTCCAATCCGCCGGCCTGACGGCGCGGCGCCGGGCGCCCGGGGCGTCCGGGCGTGGCGGCGGGTCGAGCTTCTTCGGGGGGAAATGCGGATGACGGTGGCGCGGCGGGTTCTCGGGGCGGTTGCCTCGGGGGTTTCTGTGGTGGCGGCGTTCCCGGCGGCGGCGGCCGTCGATGCCCCGCATATCGACGGTGCGGTGCTCGGCCTGTGGTGGGCCGTCCCCTTCGCCGGGATCCTGCTGTCGATCGCGATCATGCCCCTGGTGGCGCCGGCCTTCTGGCATCATCATTTCGGCAAGGTTTCCGCCGCCTGGGCGGTCGCCTTCATCGTGCCGGCCGTCATCATCTTCGGCCTCCCGGTAGCGGCCTACGAACTCCTGCACACGCTGCTGCTGGAGTACGTCCCCTTCATCGTGCTGCTGTGGGCGCTGTTCACCGTCGCGGGTGGCATCCGGCTCGTCGGCGACCTGCGCTCGTCGCCAGCGACCAACACGGCGATGCTCGCCATCGGCACCGTCCTGGCGAGCTGGATGGGCACCACCGGCGCGGCGATGCTGATGATCCGGCCGCTGATCCGGGCCAACGCCTGGCGCAAGAACCAAGCCCATGTGATGGTCTTCCTGATCTTCCTGGTGGCCAACATCGGTGGCGCCCTGACGCCGATCGGCGATCCGCCGCTGTTCCTCGGCTTCCTCAAGGGCGTGCCCTTCTTCTGGCCGACGACGGCCCTGCTCGTGCCGATGCTGCTGATCGCGGCCATGCTGCTGGTGATCTTCTTCGCGCTCGACACCTACCTGTTCTCGCGCGAGCCGAGCGGTCCGCCCGACGATCGGACGGGCGAGCGGCTGGGGGTCGAGGGCGGGGTGAACATCCTGCTGCTCGGGGCGATCGTCGGCGCCGTGCTGCTGCGCGGCATCTGGCACTCCGGCGTCGACATCATCGTCTATCATGTGCCGGTGCCGCTGGAGAGCATCGCCTCCAATCTCCTCCTCGTCGCGATCGGGATGCTGTCGCTGCGCCTGACGACCCAGGACACCCGCGCCGGCAATGCCTTCTCGTGGGGGCCGATCGTGGAGGTGGCGAAGCTGTTCGCCGGCATCTTCATCACCATCGTGCCGATGATCGCCATCCTGCGGGCCGGTCGCGACGGCGCCCTGGCCGGGCTCGTCGCGATGGTGACGACGCCGGACGGCCGGCCGATCGATGCCTGGTACTTCTGGCTGACCGGCATCCTGTCGAGCTTCCTCGACAACGCGCCGACCTACCTCGTCTTCTACAATCTGGCGGGCGGCGACGCGGTGCAGCTCACCGGCAGTCTCGCGACGACGCTGATGGCGATCTCGGCCGGCGCCGTGTTCATGGGTGCCAACACCTATATCGGCAACGCGCCGAACTTCATGGTCAAGGCGATCGCCGAGGAGCGCGGCGTGCGGATGCCGAGCTTCTTCGGCTACATGGCCTGGGCCTGCATCTTCCTGCTGCCGCTGTTCGCGCTGTCGACGCTGGTCTTCTTCCTCTAGGCAGCCAAAAGGGCCGTGGGGGCGGGGCGAACGCCCCGCCGCCTCAATGCGCCTGGAGGACCGGCAGGGTCATGTGCCGGCAGACATGCGCGGTCGCGCCGCCGAACACCATCTCGCGCCAGCGCGTGTGGCCGTAGGCACCCATCACGAGCAGGTCCGCCTCGATCGCCGCCGCGGTCGCCAGCAGCGTCGAGCCGGCGTCGGCGTCGTCGCCGCGCTGGATGCGGACCTCGACCGTGATGCCGTGGCGGCGCAGGAAAGCCGCGGCCGCCTCGGCCGACGGATCGGGCGCACCGTCCGGATTGACCGCCATCAGCACCGCCGAGTCGGCCGATTCCAGCAGCGGCACCGCTGCGTGGAGCGCGCGCGCCGTGGTGTGCGAATTCTTCCAGCCGATGAGCGCGCGCCGGCCGATGGACGGGGCGGGTGGCCGCCCGTGCGGCAGCACCAGGCAGGGGCAGGCCGTCATCAGCGGCAGTTCCTCCATCGGGTGGAGGGACACGATGTCGTCCAGCGTCATTGCGGGGTTCTGGCCGACCAGCGCGATGTCCGCGAAGCGGCTCTCGAGCTTGATGGCCTCGATGGGCTCACCGTCGACGACATGGAGTTCGATCGCGACGCCCTCGCGTCGGCAGGTTTCGGCGACGAGCTTGCGCAACTCGTCCGCCTTCTCCCGCGCGATGGCGACCGCCTCGGCGATATAGGCGGCCGACGCGCCGCGGCCGGTCACTGCCGCCGGCATCTGCGCCGGAGCCGTCACATAGAGCGCCGTGATATGCGCGCCCAGCCGCCGCCCCAGGGCGATGGCCGTGCCCATTCTGTTCTCGGCCTGGCCGTCGTTGGCGAGGTGGACGAGGATCGTCTTGACGGTCATGCGCGGGGCCTTCCTCCGGTCGGGCGGGCCGCTTGCCGCGGCCCCTCTCCCTGGGTGGCCCCGAAGCTAGTCGGGGCCGCCCGCGCTGACAATCGTCCGCTGCGCCGGTCCGTTCCCCGGTTCAGCGGCGATAGGGCAGCTCGATGGCGTACTCGTCGAGCGGCAGGATCGACTTGATGACGCCGCGCTCGTGGAGGAACTCGGCGAAGCGGTGATAGCGGGCGCGGTCGAGCGCGGCCGGACGCAGCGCGAAGCGGGGCAGCGTATCCCGCCACGCACGCCGGTTCAGCTCGTCGTCGAGTTCCTTGTGGCGGGCGAGGAAGAGCTTCCAGCTCTCGTCCGGGTGATTGATCAGGTACTGCGTGCCGCGCTCGACGGCATCGAGAAAGGCGCGCAGCGGCAGCTTGCCGAGGCGGGCGCGCTGGGCGACCAGGATCAGTTCGTCGTACGGCGGAACGCCCTCCTCCTCGACATAGAAGGGGCGGCCCTTCTTGCCGATGAGGTCGAGCTGGGTCAGCTCGAAGTTGCGGTAGGCGCCGATGATCGCATCGACCCGGCCCGTGGCGAGCGCGGCGGTGAGGCCGAAGCCGACATTGATGAGCTTGATGTCGGCGACCGACAGGCCGTGCCGGGCCAGCATCGCGCCCATGGTGGCCTCCTCGGTGCCGGCGACCGCGAACCCCACCGTCCGGCCCTTGAGGTCGGCGATCGAGCGGACAGGGCTCGAATCGAGGACCATCAGCGTGTTGAGGGGCGTCGCGACCAGGGTGCCGATGCGCGTCAGCGGCAGGCCCCGGCTGGTCTGGATGTGGAGATGCGGCTGGTAGCTGACGGCGATCTCGGCCTTGCCGGCGGCGACCAGCTTGGGCGGATCGTTGGGATCGCTCGGCGCGATCAGGCGGACATCCAGCCCGGCCTGGCGAAAATAGCCGCGCTCGAGCGCCACGACGAGGGGCGCATGGTCGGGATTGACGTACCAGTCGAGCAGGACGTCGAGCTTCTCCGGCGGTGGTGTCGTCTGCGCCTGGGCCAGAGGGGCGATCGCCGCGACGATCAGGGCGAGGAGGGCGGCAAGGCGGGTCATCGGGACCTTCCCAGGGTTTCGGGTTGCCATTGCACGAGCCGGCGCAGGATCGCGTCGAGCCCGTAATAGAGGGTGATCGCCATGGCCGCGAGGACCACCAGCGCCGCGAACAGCAGGTCGATCTGCATGCGCCCGTTGGCGTGCAGCATGAGGAAGCCGAGGCCGGCGCCGCTGCCGACCCATTCGCCGATGACGGCGCCGATCGGCGCGACGGCGGCGGCGATGCGCAGGCCCTGGGCGAGTGCCGGCAGCGCCGCGGGCAGGCGCAGGCGCCACAGGATGGCCCCGTCGGAGGCGCCCATCGTGCGCGCCAGCTCGATCCAGGCCGGCGGAGTCGTGCGCAGGCCGTCGAAGAAGGCGGCGGCGACCGGAAAATAGATGACGAGGGCCGCCATCACGATCTTGGAGGCGAGGCCGTAGCCGAACCACAGCACCAGCAGCGGTGCCAGCGCGAAGACGGGGATCGCCTGGCTGGCGATGACGACCGGCATCAGCCACCGCCGCGCGAGCGGCGAGCGCACCACCAGCAGCGCGGTGCCGGTCCCGAGCGCGACGCCGACGACGAGGCCGATGGCGATCTCCGTGGCGGTGATGAGGGCGTGGTGCGCCAGCACCTCGCCGCGCAGCCAGAGCGCGGTCGCGACCTGGCTCGGCGCCGGCAGGATATAGGGCGGCAGGCCGAGCAGGTGCGTCGCCGCTTCCCACAGCAGGATCAGCCCGATGGCAGTGACGAGGCCGCGACCCATGGCGCTACTCCGCGTCCTCGGCGAGACGCCGCAACAGTTCGCCCTGCAGCGCCAGGAGGGCAGGGTCGTCGACCGGGCGCAGCGGCGTGCCGGGCGGGCGGATCGGATCGGACAGCCGCGCCGGCCGGCCGGTCATGACATGCACGACGTGTCCCAGTCGCAGCGCCTCCAGCGGATCGTGGGTGACCAGCAGCACGGTGCGGCCGGCGAGTCGCTCGGCCGCCAGCGCCTGGAGCCGCAGACGCGTCACCGCGTCGACCGCGGCGAACGGCTCGTCCATCAGCACGATCGGGCGATCCTCCATCAGGGTGCGGGCCAGGGCCACGCGCTGCCGCATCCCGCCGGACATGGCAGCCGGCCGCAGCTGGGTCGCCTGGGCGAGGCCGAGGTCGGCGAGCAGGGTCTCCGCCCGCGCCGTGTCCGGCTTCTCGCCGCGCAGGCGCTGGCCGAGAAGCACGTTGCCGCGCGCATCGAGCCAGGGCAGCAGCAGATCCTGCTGCGCCATGAAGGCGACGCGGCCGGCGACCGGACCGCCGTCGCCGGCCGTCACGCGGCCGTCGGGCGCGCCCGGAACCAGGTCGGCGACGAGCCGCAGCAGGGTCGACTTGCCGACGCCGCTGGGGCCGAGCAGGCAGGTCCAGCGGCCGCCCTCGAGCACGAGGTCGAGGCCGCGAAACAGCGTCTGGCCGTCGAAGGCCACGCCGGCTCGCTCGAGACGGATATCGGGTGCGGAGTCGCGCAAGGTCGGAACGCCTCTCCCTTCGCCGGCATGATCCGGATCAGGTTCGAGGGGTCGTTTCCCGCTGGTGGAAACCTCTCAGCCGGCCCCGGCCGGCTCCCCCGGGGTGATGACGGCACTATGACGGTTCGCGCCTTCGCCGGCAAGCCGGCCGGCGCCGGGCTTCCGATTGCCCGCCGTCTGCGCGACGATGCACCGGGAAAGCCGGCACGGGAGGTTGCGATGACGGAGATCCGCACCGGTGGCTGCCGCTGCGGCGCAGTGCGCTTTGCCGCGCAGGGCGCCCCGAAATTCGTCGCCAACTGCCATTGCCGCGACTGTCGCCGGGCAACCGGCGCCGCCTTTTCGACCTGGGTCGGCTACGAGTCCGGCCTGGTCTCCTGGACCGGCGACCGGGCTGTCCATGAAACACCGGACGCCGTGCGCCGCGGCTTCTGCGCGCTCTGCGGGACACCGCTGTCCTATTCCGGCCGGCAATGGGCGGCCGAGACGCATCTCCTCATCGGAACCTTCGACGACCCGTCCGGTCTCATCCCGACCGCCGACGCTTTCGCGGACGAACGGCTGCCCTGGGCGCCCCTGGTGCGCCGATAGGGATCGCTTCCATCCCGGCCCCATCCGGGCGATGGTGGCCGTCCCCATGGATGCTCCCCGATCCCCGGTCGTCCGGGTGCTCTCCCATCCGTATTTCCTGCTGGCGCTGGCGGCGCTCACCTGGTCCGGCAACCATGTCGTCGGACGGGCGATCGCGGGCGAGGTGCCGCCCTATGCGCTGTCGACGCTGCGCTGGGCGATCCCGGTGCCCATCCTCTGGCTGCTGGCCCGGCCGCATCTTGCCGGGGAGTGGCCGGCGATTCGCAGCCACTGGAAGATATTGCTGGGTCTGGGCTTCGGCGGCGGCGCCGTCTTCAGCGCGATGCAGTATGTCGGCCTGCAATACACGACCGCCCTCAACGTTTCGGTGCTGAACTCGCTGGCGCCGGTCATGATCGTGGCGGCCGGCGCGGTGCTGTTCCGCGAAGGGCTGACGGGGCGCCAGGGTGCGGGAATCGCGCTCTCCCTGGCGGGCGTGCTGGCGATCGTGACCAAGGCCGACCTCGGAACGCTGGCCACGCTGTCCTTCGACATCGGCGACCTCATCATCTTCGGTAACATGATGCTGTGGGCCGTCTACTCGGTCTGCCTGCGGCTCGCGCCGCGCATCCACTGGCTCAGCTTCGCCTTCGTCATCGCGCTCGTCGCGGCCCTGGGGACGCTGCCCGCGATGATCTGGGAACATGCCGGCGGCTATCGGCTCCAGGGCAATCTCGAGACGGTGCTCGCGGTGCTGTACGTCGCGATCTTTCCCAGCGTCGTCGGCTATGCCGCCTGGAATCGCGGCGTCTCCCTGATCGGCTCCAGCCGGGCGGGAGTCTTTCTCTACATCATCCCCCTCTACAGCGCGGTTCTGGCGAGCCTGTTCCTCGACGAGCGGTTGCGGGCCTATCATGTCGCCGGCTTCGCGGCGATCGTTGCCGGCGTGACGCTCGCCGCGCGGCGGGCGCGGTGAGCGGGCCGCGGTCGACAGGGGGTGGGCGACGGGTTGACAAGCCCGGGAGCTAGCTCCAATCCTCGCGCGCAGAGGCGGACCTCGAGTTCACACGACGCGGGAAGGATCCACGGCGCACTTCGTGCATCCTGATCCCCGCGCGGGTCCGACCGCATCACGGGCGCAGGGAGAGCGACATGAGCATTCGCGACGAGGACAAGGCGACCGGCTCGACGGTGAGCCGGCGAAGCGTATTCCAGCTGTCCGCCGGGGCGGCGGGGGTTGCGGCCGCGGCCGGCCTCGTCGGCGGTGCGGCGCTCGGTCCCAAGGCGGCAATGGCCCAGACGCAGGACAACTCCAAGAGCAAGCTCTACGAGGTTCTGAAGCGCGGCAAGCTGATCGTCGGCACCGGCAGCACCAACCCGCCCTGGCACTTCGAGGATCGCAGCGGCAAGCTGGTCGGCATGGACATCGACCTTGCCCGCCTGATCGCGAAGAGCCTCTTCGACGACTACGACAAGGTCGAGTTCGTGATCCAGGGCTCGGACGCCCGCATCCCCAGCCTCGTGACCAACAAGGTCGACGTGGTCGTGCAGTGGATGACGATCACGCCGGGCCGCGCCCAGCAGGTCGAGTTCACCATCCCGTACTACCGTGAGGGCGTCGGCGTCATGCTGATGGCCAACGGCAAGTACAAGCAGTTCTCGGAGCTGAAGGCCGCCGGCAAGGGCATCAAGATCGGCGCCATGCAGAACGTCTTCATCGAGGAGTGGGTCAAGAAGGGCCTGCCCGAGGCTTCCGTCGACCAGTTCGACAGCCCGGACTCGGTGCTGCAGGCCCTCAACGCCCGGCGCATCGACGGCTACCTCGCCGACCAGTCGGCCATGCGCTGGCTGATGCAGCAGTTCCCCAACCGCTACACCGACGCGGGCTATGGCTGGATGCCGAACTCCTACGCCTCGGCCGTGCGTCCGGGCGACCCGATCTGGCTGAACTGGGTCAACACGGTCTACAAGGAAGCGATGATGGGGGTCGATTTCGACTACTTCGCCGCCTCCTACAAGAAGTGGTTCGGCATCGAGCTGCCGACGCCGAAGGTCGGGTTCCCGCAGGAATTCGCCTGATCCCTCCCAGCCAGCAGGCTTGCGCGGCCGGCCCGTTCCGCCAAGGACGGGCCGGCCGTCGTTCCGGCCGTGCCGGCCGGCCCATCCCGGGACCGCTGACTGTGTGATCGGCGCATGACCTACCAGTTCAATTTCGACCCGGTCTTCCGCGACTTCGACAAGATGCTCTGGGGCCTCGGCCTCGGGCTCTACCTCGCCGCGATCGGGCTTCTGATCGGCTGCGTCATCGGGCTGCTCGTGGCCTATGGCCGGCAGTCCCGCATCACGCCCCTGCGCTGGGCGCTCTGGGTCTATGTCGAGACGATCCGCAACTGCCCCATCCTGCTGCTGATCTTCTTCGTCTATTTCGGCCTGCCGGAGATGGGGATCTATTTCCTCGACAAGACCGAGAGCTTCATCCTGACGCTGTCGATCTATGCCGGGGCCTATCTGTCGGAGGTGTTCCGGTCCGGCCTGACGTCGATCCCGGTGCGCTATGTCGAGGCGGCGAAGGCGATCGGACTGCGGCCGTGGCAGCGTCAGCGCTACGTCGTGCTGCCGGTGATGTTCCGGATCACCCTGCCGGCGCTCTCGAACAACCTCATCTCGCTCTTCAAGGACACCTCGCTGGCGGCGGCCATCGCGATCCCGGAACTGACCTTCATGACCCGGCAGATCAATGCGAACACCTTCCGCGTCATGGAGAGCTGGCTGACGGCGAGCGTGCTCTATCTCGTGACCTGCTACGGCATCGCCTGGTTCCTGCGCCGGGTCGAGCGCCGCTACGCGGTCATCCGCTAAGGGAGGCCGGACCGATGTTCTCCTTCGAGCCGGGCACCTTCCTCTTCGAGGCCTGGGATGCGCGCTACCAGCTGATGGCCGGGCTGGCGGTGACGGCGCAGCTGTCGGTGCTGACGATCGTGTCCGGCAGCATCGCCGGGATGATCGGCGGCATCGGCCTGACCTATGGGCCCTGGCCGATCCGCTTCCTGCTGCGTGTCTATGTCGATGCCGTCCGCGGCATCCCGGTGCTGGTGCTGATCCTCTTCAGCTATTACGGGCTGGCGCTGTTCGGCATCCAGATCTCGGCCTTCACCGCCGGCGTGGTGGCGCTCGGCGGGTTCTGCGCCGCCCACATGTCGGAGACGGTCCGCGGATCGCTGGAATCGATCCCGGCCGGGCAGACGGAGGCCGCCAAGGCCATCGGCCTGCGGTTCGGTCAGCGCCTGCGCTACGTCCTGCTGCCGCAGGCGATCCGCCGCCTGCTGCCGCCCTGGGTCAACACCGCGGTCGAGATGGTCAAGGGCACGACGCTGCTGTCGATCATCGGCGTCGTCGAGCTGCTGCTCGCGACGCAGCAGACGATCGCCCGCAACTATCTGATCCTGCAGTTCTATTTCGCGGCCGGCATGCTCTATGTGCTGGTCAATTTCACGATCTCCCAACTGGGCGCGCTGCTGGAGCGGCGGACCGCCCATCTCCGCTATTGAGGAAAGCCATGGCCCAAGCCGAGCCGCTCCTGCGCGCGATCGACGTTCACAAGAAGTTCGGCGACGTCGAGGTTCTGAAGGGCATCGACATCGACGTGCACAAGGGCGAGGTGCTGGCGATCATCGGCTCGTCCGGGTCCGGCAAGACCACGTTCCTGCGCTGCATCAACCTGCTGGAAGAGTTCCACCAGGGGGAGATCCAGGTCGACGGCGAGCGCATCGGCTACACCGCCGGAACCCACAAGCGCCTGGGCGAGGCGGCGATCGCCGCCCAGCGTGCCCGCATCGGCATGGTGTTCCAGAGCTTCAACCTCTTCCCGCACATGACGGCCGAGCAGAACGTGACCTTGGGCCTGGTCAAGGTGCAGGGCCGGAAGAAGGAGGAGGCGGTCGAGATCGCCCGGCGCTGGCTCGACCGCGTCGGCCTCACCGAGCGGCGCGACCACTATCCCTACCAGCTCTCCGGCGGCCAGCAGCAGCGCGTCGCGATCGCCCGCGCCGTCGCCATGGAGCCCAAGCTGGTGCTGTTCGACGAGGTCACCTCGGCGCTCGACCCCGAACTGGTGGCCGAGGTGCTGGCGGTCGTGCAGGACCTGGCGAAGAGCGGCATGACCATGCTCATCGTCAGCCACGAGATGAGCTTCGTGCGCGCGGTGTCGACCCGGGTCGTCTTCATGGAGCAGGGACGGATCGCCGAGCAGGGACCGCCGGAGGAACTCTTCACGCAGCCGAAGTCGGAGCGGCTCGCCGCCTTCATCGGCCGCTTCGCCGGCCGCGCGCACTGAGGTCGCTGCCGGGCGCCTCGTTGCCGCGCCGGACCGCGCCGGCGCGCCATCGTCCGCGCGAACGCGTCCCGCTGCTCTGACGCTGCATCATGGCGGCGATGGCCTCGGCCCGCTCCCGCAAGGCGCCGACGATGCGATCCGCCATGCGGGGTGCAGCCATGCCAGGGCAAAACTGGTGATCTGAGGATCGCTCGCACGTGTACAAGCTGACCGCCGGCCAGTGGAAAGCCCGGGCGGCCACGTGCGGAGGAATAGATGCCGGAGTTCGCGAATGCCATCGCAGGGATGCTGGAGGGCAATTGGGACGAGCAGGATGTCATCCAGGGCGCGCTGGTCGCAATCCGCAAGCATCTCGGCATGGAGGTGGCGTACTTTTCGGAATTCGTCGGCGGCATGTCCGTGTTCCGCCGGGTCGATGCGCCCGGGCTGGAACATCTGATCAAGCCGGGCGACTCGCGGTCGCTCGACGACGTCTACTGCACGCACATCCTTGAGGGCCGGCTGCCGGAACTGATCCCCGACACGGCCCGCGAGCCGCTGGCATGCGCGCTGCCCATCACCGACGCGGTCCCCATCGGGTCGCATGCCAGCCTGCCGATCCGCCTGCGCGACGGCACTCCGTTCGGCATGTTCTGCTGCCTCAGCCCGCGCGCCAACCCCAGCCTGAACCAGCGCGACCTAGACACCATGCGGGTCTTCGCCGACCTGGTGGCGCGCCAGGTCAACGCCGATCTCGACCAGCGGCGTCTGCTGCGCGAGCGCCGCGCCGTGATCGAGGAGGTGATCCAAGATCGTCGCTTCGAGATGGTCTACCAGCCGATCGTCGATCTGGTCGGAATGGAGACCGTCGCCTACGAGGCCCTGTGTCGCTTCGCGCCGCAGCCCTACCGCTCGCCCGACCAATGGTTCCAGGATGCGACGATCGTCGGCCTCGGCGTCGAACTGGAGTTGCTGGTGGTGGAGGCGGCCGTGGCCGACCTCGCGGTGCTGCCGGACGGCATGTCGCTGTCGATCAACGTCTCGGCAGCCACGGCGGTCAGCGGCGGTCTCGCGGCGGCGCTCGGAACCCGGTCCCTCAACCGGATCATCCTGGAACTGACCGAGCATGACCGCGTGGAGGACTATGGGCTGCTGCAGAGCAACCTGGCGATGCTGCGCAGCGCCGGGTTGCGGTTGGCGGTGGACGATGCCGGGGCCGGCTATTCCGGCCTCCAGCACCTCGTCCGCATCGCGCCCGACGTGATCAAGATGGACATGAGCCTGACGCGCGGCATCGATCGCGACCCGGCGCGCCGGGCGCTGGCCAGCGCCATGATCTTCTATGGCCGCGAGACCGGCTCGATCCTGCTGGCCGAAGGGATCGAGACGGAGGCGGAGTTGGCGATGCTGCGCCGGTTGGGCTTCACGCGCGGCCAGGGATACCTGCTGGGCAGGCCCGCCCGCCCGCCAGGCCGTGCAGTACGGAGCGGATAGCGCCCGGACGATGGGCGCAGTGCTGCCGCCCGACGCGCCTTCGCGCCTTCCCGGGCCGAGCCCGGAGACGGCCGCGGGGCGCCCACTCCTGATCGGCAGCGACATCTACCGCCGGTCGCGTTACGGCCGGCGCCATCCCCTCTCGATCGCGCGGGTGTCGCCGACGATCGATCTTGCGCGCGCGCTCGGCTGGCTGCCGGACGACGCCTATGTCGAGAGCCCGCAGGCGACGGTCGCCCAGCTGACGCGCTTTCACGATCCCGACTATGTGGCGGCCCTGATCGAGGCCGAGCGCACCCAGCGCGCCGACGCCGAACTCTGCCGCCGCCACGGCATCGGCTGCGCCGGCAACCCGGTCTTCGCCGAGGTCTTCCGGCGCCCCGCCACCTCGGTCGGTGCCAGCCTCGCGGCGGTGCGGCTGCTGGCGGAGGGCGGCATCGTCCACAATCCGGCCGGCGGCACGCATCACGGCCGGCGCGACCGCGCGAGCGGCTTCTGCTTCTTCAACGACCCGGTGCTGGCGATCCTCGCCTTCCAGGACCAGGGGCTGGACCGCATCCTCTATGTTGACCTCGACGCCCACCATGGCGACGGCGTCGAGGACGCCTTCGCCGCCGACGACCGGGTGTTCACCATATCGGTCCACGAGGCGGGACGCTGGCCAGGGACCGGCCTCCTCACCGACCGGGCCGGCGGCATGGCGCGCAACCTGCCGGTTCCGCCGGGTTTGCACGACGACGAGTTGGCGGCCATCGTCGAGGAGGCGATCCTGCCGCTCGGGCATGCCTTCCGGCCCCAGGCGCTGGTGCTGCAATGCGGGGCGGACGGGCTGGAGGAGGATCCCCAGAGCCGGCTTGCGCTCGGCAACCGCGCGCTCTGGCGAGCGGTCGACGTCCTGCGGCCCCTCGCGCCGCGGGTGCTGGTGCTGGGCGGCGGGGGCTACAATCCGTGGTCGGTCGCGCGCTGCTGGGCCGGCATCTGGGCGACGGTCAACGGCCATCCGGTGCCCGAGCGGCTGCCGCCGGCGGCCGAGGCGGTGTTGCGCGATCTCGAATGGAACCACAGCCGGGGCCGCAATCCGCCCGAGCACTGGTTCACGACGCTCGCCGATCCGCACCGCGGCGGTCCCGTGCGGGCCGAGGTGCGGCATGCCATCGCAGCCACCCTCGCAAGCGACCTGCCCATCGGCTAGAAGATGGGCCGGATGAAGACCTGGACCCGTCGCGGCCTCCTGACGGCCATCGCTCTGGGCGCGGCGCTGCCGGCCGCCGCCCAGCTCGTCGGCTTCGCCACCTCGCCGCTCACGATCGAGACCGCCGACGGCCGGCGCCACGCCTTCACCGTCGAGCTGGCGCTGAGCGACCGGCAGCAGATGCAGGGGCTGATGTTCCGCCGCTCGCTGGCGCCCGACCGCGGGATGCTCTTCCTCTACGCCTCGGACCAGCCGATCGCGATGTGGATGAAGAACACCTACATCCCGCTCGACATGCTCTTCCTCCGCGCCGACGGCCGCATCATCAACATCATCGAGAACGTGCCGCCGGAGACGCTGGACAGCCGGCCGTCCGAAGGGCCGGCGCGCGCGGCGCTCGAACTGCCGGGCGGCACGGCCGCCCGCCTCGGTATCCGCGCCGGCGACCGCGTCCTCCACGAGCGCCTCTCCGGCCGATGACCGGCGCGGCCGAGGCGGCGCTGGCGGCACGGCGCTATCCCGAGGCGCTGGCGGCGGCGCGCACGGACGGCGACCGCCGGGTCGAGGCGCTGGCCCTGATCCAGTTGCGCCGGCTCGACGAGGCCGACCGGCTGCTCGCCGACCCCGCCGCGGACGGCGATCCCGCCCTGACCGCAGCGCGGGCGACCTTGCGGCTGGTGCAGGGCCGGCTGGACGACGCCGTCGCCGCCGCCGGGGCGGCGCTCGCGCGCGATCCCGACCGGGTCGAAGCGTTGCTCGCCCGGGCCCAGGCCCATGCCGCGCGCGGCGACCTCGCCGCCGGTCTTGCCGATGCCGAGCGGGCGGCGGAACTGGCGCCGGACCTGGCGGCTGCGCAGGCTGTCCTTGGCCGCGTCCTGCGGCGGGCCGAGCGCACGGACGAGGCGGTGGCGCCGCTGCGGCGGGCGGTGGCGCTGGAGCCGCAGCACGGGCCGTGGCGGGCGCTCCTGGCCGAGGCGCAGGCCGAGTTGCTGCAGTATGCCGAGGCGGTGCCCGAGTGGCGGGCGGCGATCGCCGCGGAGCCGGGGCAGGGTCGGTTGCGCGCGCAACTGGCGGCCAGCCTCGCCGAACTCGGCGATCTCGACGCGGCCGAGCGCGAGGCACGGGCGGCCATGCAGCTGGCGCCGCAGGACCCGCTGCCCCGGACGACCCTGGCGAGCATCCTGCTGGCGCGACCGGGCGACGCGGCCGAGGCGCTCGCTTGCTGCGAAGGGGCGCTGCGCCTGCAGCCGGGCGCGGCGCGCGCCGTCGCGCTGGCGGGCGTGGCGCTCGCCCGGACCGGACGCCTGGAGGATGCCGCCGGGCATCTCGCGATGGAGCGCATGGTCCATCCGATGCAGGCCCCCGTGCCCGAAGGCTACGACGACCGCGCCGCCTTCCATCGCGCTCTCGTGGCCGGCATCGATGCCGACCGCTCGCTGGTCTGGGAGCCGCCGGCGACGACGACGCGGATGGGCTTCCAGACCCGCAACCTGCTGCGCCACCGCTCGCCGGAGTTCCTCGCCCTGCGCCAGCTCATCCTGCGCGCGGTCGAGCGCTACGTCGCGGGGCGCCGCGACCATCCCTGGCTGGCGCGCTTTCCGCAGCGCGTGTCGGTCTATGCCTGGGCGACGGTGCTGCAGGCCGGCGGGCGGCAGCTCGCTCATATCCATCCCTCGGCGGTGGTCAGCGGGGTCTATTATGTCGCGGTGCCACCCACGGTGAACGCGGTCGGAACCGACGGCTGGATCGAATTCGGCCGTCCGCCCGAGCTGTTCCACCCGCCGGATGCCGCGCCCGTCCGCGTCGTCCGGCCGGAGGAGGGAGCGGTCGTGCTGTTCCCCTCCTGGCTCTATCACCGCACCTTCCCCTTCGCGGGCGACGCCCGGCGCATCTCGATCGCCTTCGACGTGATGGCGGGATAGGGCGACCGGCTCGCATTCCACGCGTGCCCGCGGCAGAATGGGCGGCATGACGTTCCGCCGCATTGCCGCTTTCGGGCTTCTCCTGGCCGTCGCCGCCTGCGCGCCCGGCCGCTCCCTGCCGCCGCAGACGGAGGTCGCCGCTCCGGCGGGCGACGCCATCGTCACGGAGCATCTCTTCGCCGCCATCGCCGACCAGCCGCCGCTGCTGGAGGCCTATCTGCGGCGACTGCCCAAGGGCGCGGACCTCCACAGCCACCTCTCCGGCGTCGTCTATGCCGAGAACTACATGAACGAGGCGGCGCGGCTGGGGCTGTGCTTCGATCGCAACAGCCGCAGCCTGGCGCCGCCGAAGCCGCCATGCGACGCGGCGAAGGGGCGGCCGGCGGTCGCCGGTGCCGACGGCGACCTGCGGGCCGTCATCATCGATGCCCTGTCGATGCGGAACTTCGTTCCCGGCGAATCGGCGGCGTCCGGGCGTGACCAGTTCTTCGCGACCTTCGGGCGCTTCGGCGCCGCCGGCGGCGACAAGGGCTGGATGCTGGCCGAGGCGATGCGCCGCGCCGCCGACAATGGCGTCCTGCATCTGGAACTGATGGTCTCGCCCGATGGCGGCCGCTCCCGCGCCGTCGGGCGCGCGCTGGCATCGGCCTGGACCGGCGATTTCGACGGTTTCGCGGCGCTGGCCGAGCCGCGGCTCGCCGGCATCCCGGCGTCGGCGAGTGCCGAACTCGATCGCGCCGAGGCGGCCCAGCGCGCGATCCTCGGCTGCGAGCGGCCGCAGCCGCAGCCGGCCTGCGCCGTCACGGTGCGCTACATCTTCCAGGTCATCCGCGTCCTGCCGCCCGAGCAGGTGTTCGCGCAGACGATGGCTGCCTTCCGCATGGCCGCGGGCGATCCGCGGATCGTCGGCCTCAACTTCGTGGCGCCGGAGGACGACGGCGTCGCGCTCCGCGACTATCGCCTGCACATGCGGATGATCGCGCACCAGGCGCGCCGCTTTCCCAAGGTCGCGATCGCGCTGCATGCCGGCGAACTGGCGCCGGGGCTGGTGCCGCCGGAAGACCTGCGCTTCCATATCCGCGAGGCCGTGGAGGTCGCGGGCGCGCGGCGGATCGGCCACGGCGTCGCCGTCATGCACGAGGACGATCCGATCGGCCTGCTGGAGGAGATGGCGCGCCGGCAGGTGCTGGTCGAGATCAACCTCGCCAGCAACGAAGGCATCCTCGGCATCGCCGGACCGGCCCATCCGTTCCCGGTCTACCGGCGCTTCGGGGTTCCGGTCGCGATCTCGACCGACGACGAGGGCGTCTCGCGCAGCGACATCACCCAGGAGTATCTGCGGGCCGTGCGCGATTTCGGGCTCGACTATCGCGACCTCAAGACCCTCTCGCGCGACAGCCTCACCCATTCCTTCCTCGATGGCGAAAGCCTGTGGCAGGGCGACCAGCCGATGACCATGGCCGCGCCCTGTGCCGACGCCGATCCCGGCGAGGCGCCGGCCGGCGCCTGCGCGTCCTTCCTCGCCGCCAGCGACAAGGCCCGGGCGCAGTGGCGGCTGGAAGCCGCGTTCGTCGCCTTCGAGGCGGCGGTGCGGGCGGATGTCGAGCGTCACCCGCACCTCATGGACGCGTCCGCGCGCTGAACCGCGATGATCTTCGGCGTCGACGACCGGACGGCGATCGCCGTCGCGACGGCGCTGCCCTGGAGCGCCGTGGTGCGGCTCGAGATCGAGTTCCCCCAGGGCGGCGCCGTCGCGACTGGCGTCATGATCGGCCCCAACGACCTACTGACCGTCGGGCATGCGGTCTATTCCGCCGAGTTCGGCGGCTATGCGACGCAGATCCTGGCCTATCCGGGCGCGGTCGGGGCATCCGAGCCGTTCGGCTCGGCCGCCGCGATGTCGTTCCGCGTCGATCCGCGCTGGGTCGAGAATGATGGCGGGCCGGGGCCGGTCGACGCCTTCTCGTTCGACTATGCCGTCGTCACGCTCGACCGGACGGTCGGGAGCGACACCGGCGCGCTGCCGGTCGCGGTGCTCGCCGATCCCGTCGGCGTCGCCGTCGAGGCGGCCGGCTATCCCGCCGATCTCGGCTATCTCTACCCCTACCGCACGACCGGAACGGTCGATTCGGCGGATATCGACACGCTGTTCTTCGAGGACGACCTCGACCTCTCGCCGGGGCAGAGCGGCTCGCCCGTGCTCGCGGACGGCGCGGTCGTCGGGCTGATCTCCTTCGACTATGACCTGCCGCCCTTCGCCAACGGGGTCCTGCGGATCACGGACGAGTATCTCGCGACCATCCTGCACTGGGCCGCGACGAACGACGCGACCGCCGCGTCCGACTGGATCGAGGGCGGGCCGCTGGGGGATCACTGGCTCGTGCTGGGCGGCGACGATACCGTCCTCGGCTTCGACGGGGCGGACACGATCGACGGGGATTCCGGCGACGACGAGCTCAACGGCAATCGCGGCAACGACCTCGTCCGCGGCGGACCCGGTGCCGATCTGGTGCGGGGCGGCCAGGGCGACGATACCGTGATGGGCGGCTCGGGTGCGGACTGGCACGTCAACGGCAATCGCGGCCGGGACCTGGTCCATGGCGGCAGCGGCGACGATGCCGTGTTCGGCGGTGCGGACGACGACACGCTCCACGGCGAGGATGGGGCGGACACGCTGTCCGGCGATCTCGGAGACGATCTCCTCGTCGGCGGGGCAGGCGCCGACCGCTTCCTCTACCGTTCGGGCGGGGGCGTCGACCGGGTTGAGGACTTCGCATCCGGCAGCGACAAGATCGTGCTGGTGCGGGATGCGGACGGCACGATCGACGGGCTGCCCGTCGGCGCGGTTGCCGACCTGCTGGCGGCCGCCGTCGCGGACGGGCTGGACACCCACTTGCCGGTCGGCAGCGGCCGGATCGAGATCGCGGGGATCGCACCGGCCGCCCTGAGCACGGACGACTTCATCCTTCTATGACGGGCGAGCCGCCACCGGAGTACCAGCGGGGCTGGCTGCGCTATCGGCTGGGCGACGCCGACTATCGCATGGCCGTGCACGGATGGCGGCCGGCCGCGCCGCGCCGATGCGCGCTCTATGTTCACGGGTTTCTCGGCTGCGGGCTGGAATTCGAGCGCCTTGCGGCGGCGATGGCAGCCGAAGGCTGGCTCGTCCTCTGCCCGGACCTGCCCGGCTATGGCGACAGCGACTGGCTGCCCGAACTGGCGGACTATGGCGGCACGCTCTACCGCAGGCTGGCGCGCCGGCTGATCGCGTTGTCCGGGTTCGCCCAGATCGACCTCGTCGGCGCCTCGATGGGTGCCGCGCTCGCGCTGCGGTTCGCGGCAGAGCATCCGAGGCTCGTGCGGCGGCTGGTGCTGAACGACGGCGGCGCCTTCGCTTCGGCGGCGGCGCTGGCCGCCGTCCTGGCGCGCGTCCCGCCCTCCACCTGGTTCGCTGACCGGGCCGCGGCGGCGGCGGCGGTTGCCGAATATCGTGCCGATTGTGACCGGCTGGCGCCGGACGACTGGCGCCGCGTCCTCGAATGGTCGCTCGCGCCCGCCGATGGTGGCTGGACGTTGCGGTACGATCCGCGGATGGTCGAGAAGCTGCGGTCCGCAGCCGTCCAGGATCAGGCGCAGTGGGAGGCGTGGAGCGCGCTCGACTCCGCCACCCTCCTCATCCGCGGCAAGACATCGGAGATGCTGCCGACCTCGGTGGCGGCCCGGATGCTGGCGAGCCGGCCGGGCACGCAACTGATGACGGTGCCGGATTGCGGCCACCGTCCCTGGCTGCGGCGGCCGAAGCAGGTCGCAGCCGTGCTCGGCTGGCTGCGCGACCCGTCGCCGGGCTGATTCAGGCGAGCGAGGCGTAGGCGGCAATCTCGGCCAGTTCCTCCGGCGAAGCCGCGACCGGATCCGGCGATCCGAGCGACGCGGCGACCAGCAGGATCGCGGCGCCGAGCAGCGCCCCGATCCCGGTCGGCCCGACCTCAGGCGGCACGGCGCGGGGTGTCCTGCGCGAGCAGCCCTGCGAGATGGCGGGCAATCGCGCGCATGCCGTAGCGGCCGGCCCGGGCCTCGGCATCGGGGTTGTAGTTGGTGTTGGTGTTGACGTCGTAGGTCCAGGCCTTGCCCTGGCGGTCGACGATGAACTCGATCCCGGCGACGCCGATGTCGTTGGCGGCGAGGAACCGCTCCCAGGCGGGGATGAGGGGGTGCCGGAAATCGTCGACGATGCGGAACTTGTCGGAGGGCGCGACGGCCGGGCAGCTCGCGATGCCGCCGGCGGCCGGCGCGTCGGCTTCGATGCGGCACTGGTCGGCCGGGCAGAGTTCGAAGCCCTCGCTGGTGTCGACGCGCACCGCATAGAGGAAGCGGCCGCCGACGAACTCCACGCGCGTGATGAACGGCTCCGGCGCCTCGATGTAGCGCTGGACCAGGGTGATGCCGTCGATCGGCTCCTCGAAGTCGCCGGAGGCGAGGTGTTCGTCGACCGCCGCGCGCGACAGGAGCAGGCGGACGCCGAGGCCCTTGCCGGCCCGGTTGTGCTTGAGGATGATCGGATAGCCGATCGCGTCGGCCGCCGCCGCGACGTTCTCGCGGCCGATGACGGCGATCGTGTCCGGCGTCTCGACGCCGAAGCGGGCCAGGGCCTGGTACTGCGCGACCTTGCTGATCTCCAAGGCCAGGGCGCGGCCGCCGTTCACGACCGTCCGCCCGTGCCGCTCCAGCCAGGCGAGGATGGCGCCGGCATGCTCGGGCGCATGGCGATGCCCGCGCGTGTGCGAGGAGGCGCTCATGCGGTTGTAGAAGACGCCTTCGGGCGGCGCCCGGCGCAGATCGAGCGCGCCTCGGTCGACGAACCATTCGCGGTAGGGGGCACCGATCTCCGCGAAGGCCGCGCGCAGCGGCTCGACCCAGGCGTCGTTCTCGTGGATGACGAAAATCTCACTCATCGCCGGCTTCCCGCTTGCCCGAACATGACGGCAAGTTGGGTGCGGCGCCGTCCCTGGCCCAAGCGAGGAATTCTCGGGCCGGTGCCTAGATTTTCTTGAGGGGTGTCGTCGCGGAGGGCCGCGCGCCCCGCAGCATCGGCCATCGCCAAGCCGGCGCCGTCTTCAGGATGCGGGCAACCTCCGCGAAATAGTCCACCCGCATGGTCCCGATCTCGCGATGGTAGCTGGCGATGTCGATGGTTCCGTCCGGGCGCCGCCGAATCTGCTCGCTCATGGTCCTGGTTCCCCGGTTCGTGACTTCACTGAACCGAGTGTGCGGCGACGTCGGCCGGCCCGCTTGAGCGGACCCTTGTCGAAGCCTTGTCTTTCGCTGACCTTTCGCCGATGCCGCAGACTGCGGCCGGAACAGTGATAGGCTGGCGCGATGCGCTATCGGTTCGGGCCCTTCGAACTGGCGGAGGAGACGCGGGAGCTGCGCGCTGACGGCCAGCCGCGTGCGGTCGAGCCACAGGTTTTCGACCTGCTGCGTTTCCTGATCCAGGCCCGCGACCGGGTGGTGAGCCAGGACGACCTGATCGATGCCGTGTGGAACCGCCGCATCGTGTCCGACGCCGCGATCAGCGCGCGGATCAGTGCCGCCCGCACCGCGATCGACGATGACGGCCGGCGCCAGCGATGGATCCGGACGATACCGCGCCGCGGCTTCCGCTTCGTCGGAGACGTCACCACGACCAGCGAGGGGAGCGATGCGGCCGCCCTCGACGCCGATGCGGGCCAGCGCCGGCAACGCGTCGCGTTCTGCCGCTCGCGCGACGGGACACGAATCGCCTTTGCCGTCAGCGGGAACGGGCCGCCGCTGGTCAAGGCGGGCCATTGGCTGACCCATCTGGATCATGACTGGCAGAGTCCGATCTGGGCGCCGATCCTCGACCGTCTCGGACAGCGGTTCCGCCTCGTGCGCTACGACCAGCGGGGCAACGGCCTCTCCGACTGGGACATCGGCCCGCTGTCGCTCGATCGCTTCGTCGACGACCTGGAAGCCGTCGTCGATGCCGCCGGGCTCGGTCGCTTCGCGCTGTATGGCACGTCGCAAGGGGTTCCGATCGCCATCGCGTTTGCCTGCCGCCACCCGGACCGGGTCAGCCGTCTCGTCCTCCATGGCGGCTTCGAGAAGGGCCGGCTGCTCCGCATGGCCGAGAGCGAGCGCGCCCAGGCGGAGGCGATCCTGACGCTGATGCGCCTTGGCTGGGGGCGTCCCGGCAACGCCTTCATCGACGCCTTCGCGACCATGTTCATCCCCGACGGGAACCGCGAGCAGATCGAATCCCTGGTCGACCTCCAGCATCGCACGACCTCGCCCGAGAACGCCGTCGCGCTGCGCGTCGCCGTCGACCAGTTCGACGTCAGCGACCGGGTCGAGCACGTCCAGGCCCCGACACTGGTCATCCATTCGCAGCATGACGCCGTCCAGCCGCTCGACCAGGGTCGCCAGGTCGCGGCCCGGATTCCAGGCGCCGAGTTCCTGCTGCTCGACAGCCGGAACCATGTCGTCCTGCCGCAGGAGAAGGACTGGCCGCGTCTCTTCGAGCGCCTGGAGCGGTTCCTGCTGGAATAGGCCGCTATACGGCCGCCGGCACCTGGGTGCGCAGCCATTCCTTGAAGAGCCGCACCTTCGGCAGCAGCCCCTTGGCGCGCGGATGGACCGTGTAATAGGCGAAGCGCACCGGCAGGGTCAGGTCGAAGGGCTTGACCAGCCGGCCGCTGGCGATGTCGGCATCGGCCAGCGTCGACTTGGCGAGGGCCACTCCGCGGCCGAGGATGGCGGCTTCGAGCACCAGGCTCGCCTGGTTGAAGCGCGGCCCGCGATGGGCGTCGATGCCCGCGAGGCCCGCCGCCTTCACCCACATCGGCCAGGTCGGGCAGGTCTCGTCGCCGTCCGGGCTGTCGTCGTGCAGCAGCGTGTGGGCGCGCAGCATCTCCGGCACTGTCAGCGGGTTCTCGCAATCGACCAGCGCCGGGCTGCAGACGGGATAGACGGTGTCGCGGATCAGCAGCTCGGCCTCGAGATCGGGATAGTTGCCGGCCCCGTAGCGGATCGCGAGGTCGACATCGCCCAGCGAGAAATCGGCGAGCCCCATCGAGGCCGAGATGCGGACATCGATGTCGGGATGGGCCGACTGGAAGCCGTCGAGCCGCGGCACCAGCCATTTGGCGGCGAAGGACGGCGCGACGCTGACCGTCAGCACACCCTGCTGCCCGACCGCGGCCAGCTCGTCCATCGCCTCGATCAGCCGGTCGAACGCCTCGCGCACGCCGGGCAGGTAGGCGCGGCCATTGTCCGTCAGCTGCAGCCCGTTGCGCTCCCGCCGGAACAGCTCCAGCCCGAGGAACTCCTCCAGCGCCTTCACCTGGTGGCTGACGGCGGCCGGCGTCACGAAGAGTTCGCCTGCCGCCCGCGTGAAGCTGCCGTGGCGCGCCGATGCCTCGAAGGCGCGCAGCGCGTTGAGCGGCGGCAGCCGACGCCAGCGGCTCTGCGGCATGCGCGGCGGTCGCCCGCCCGGCGGATTGGTCTCGTCGTCCATGGCGCGGCCTTACATGGTGGGGCGCGGGGCGGGAATCAAATTTCCGTATCGCGGCTCTAAAGAATGTCTCGTTTGGGCGAGCCGGGGTGCGGGTCTAGTTCCAGTGGCGTCCGAACGAGGATCCGCCGGCCATGCCCCCACTCGATCTCGCACCGCACGAAGATGCCCAGGTGGCACTGCCGTCGTCGCCGGTCTTCACCTTCGAGGAGATCGGCTGGATCGGCGATCTCGCGATCGCGATCGCGCTGCGCCGGGGTGCCGACCGGCTGGCCCTTTCGGCCGGGGGCGTCGTCGTCGCCGATGCCCATCGCGATGCCGAGCCGCTGCTGCGGCTGGCCCGCGACCGCCGGCTGGCCGGGCCGGCATGCCGGCTGCTCGGCGGCGATGCGATCGTGGTGACCAGCCTCCTCTGCTTCGGCGTCGGCCTTCCGGCCGGCTTCCTCGTGCCCGATGCGGTGCTGGCGACCGTCTGGCTCGACCGCCGCCCGTCGCCCTCTCTGCCCGGCGCAGCATATGGCCGGTTCGGCACGGTCGCCGTCCGCCGATTGTCGGACAAGTCGGCCGGTGAGCCGGGCGGGGAGCCGGCCGGGCAGGAGGCGAGGGGCGACAGCTTCCGCGTCGTCTATGTGGCCGCCGGCGCGGTGGCGCGCTGGCCGAAGGCCGGGCCCGCCGACGCGGCCGCGGATGGCGGCCTGTGGCCGTCGGCGCATATGGCGTTCGGCTGAGCCATGCGGCATTTCCCCATCTTCCTCGACCTGCGCGGCCGCACGGCCCTGGTGGTCGGCAGCGGCGAACGCGCCGAGGCCAAGATCGCGGCCCTGACCGCGGCGGGTGCGACCATCGAGCGGCACGTCGGAACCGGGGTTCCCGGGGCCGATCGCCTGCGCGCGGCGGCCGTCGTCTTCGTCTGCGCCGAGGATCCGGACCTTGCGGCGGCAGTCGCCGAACGCGCCGCGGCGGAGCGCGTGCCGGTCAATGTCGTCGACCGGCCGGACATCTCGACCTTCGTCATGCCGGCGATCGTCGATCGCGGCGACGTCGTGGTCGCGGTCGGAACCGGCGGGGCGGCGCCGGTGATGGCTCGCCGCATCCGCGCACGCATCCAGCAGTTGCTGCCCGAGCGGCTGGGCAGCCTCGCGGCCTTTGCCGCGCGGTTCCGCGGCACGGTGCGTCGGTCCATCGCGGACTTCGATGCCCGTCGCCACCTGTGGGAGCGCGTGCTCGCCGGCCCGATCGCCGAACTGGTCCTCCAGGGCCGTGAGGCGGAGGCGCAGGCGGCCATGCTGGAGGCGATCAACCGGCGGGAGGCGCCGCCGGCCGGCATCGTCCACCTCGTCGGTGCCGGGCCGGGCGATCCCGAACTGCTGACGGTGCGGGCGCTGCGCCTGATCGAGGAGGCAGAAGTCGTCGTGCATGACGACCTCGTCTCGGCCGAAATCCTCGCCCATGCGCGGGTGGATGCCCTGCGCATTCCCGTCGGCAAGCGCCAGGGCCGACCGTCGACGCCGCAGGCGGAGATCGAGGACCTGCTGGTCCGCCACGCCATGGCTGGCCGCCGCGTCGTCCGCCTGAAGGGCGGCGATCCCTTCGTCTTCGGTCGCGGCGGCGAAGAGATCGAGGCACTGCGCGCCGCCGGCATTCCCTTCACGGTCGTACCGGGGATCACCGCTGCGCTCGGCTGCGCGGCCGCCCTCGACCTGCCGCTGACCCATCGCGACCACGCCTCCGCCGTGACGCTGGCGACCGGCCATGACCGTGTCGGGCGGACGCCGCCGCTGCCGGCCGAGGCGGGGCACACGCTGGCGCTCTACATGGGGACGCGGGCCGCGGGCCGCGTCGCGGAGGGCCTGATCGCGGAGGGCAGGGACCCCGGCACCCCCGTCGCGGTGATCGAGAACGGAACGCGCCCGGACCAGCGCGTCGCGTTCGGCACGCTCGACGGGCTGGGCCGGCTGGTCGCCGCCGAGCGCGGCGAGGGGCCTGTGCTCATCGTCATCGGCAAGACGGTGGCGCTGGCACGCGGGGCGCCGACGGAGATGCACGAGACCGAGCGACAGGTGGCCTGCGCATGACGGGACAGATCGTGACGGCGAACCGCCTGACCGACGGGGCGGTGGTGTTCCGCACCGGCGCCGGCGGCTGGTCGACCCGGGTGACCGACGCCGCGCTGCTCGACGCGGGCGCTGCCGCGGCTGCGCTCGAGGTGGCACAGGCCGATGCGAGCCGGCAGATCGTCGTCGGCCCCTATCTCGCCAATGCGGCCGCCGGGCCGGACGGACCCGTGCCGGTCGAGTTTCGCGAACGCATCCGCGCCCGGGGGCCGACCGTCGGCCTGCCGGGCGCCATTCAGGACTGACGCGGCCGGGAGCCGATCCATGTACCGCTATGACGAGTTCGACCGCGCCTTCCTGGCCGAGCGCACCGCGCAGTTCCGTGACCAGGTCGCCCGCCGCCTTGCCGGCGACCTGTCGGAGGACGAGTTCAAGCCGCTGCGGCTGATGAACGGCCTCTACCTCCAGCTCCACGCCTACATGCTGCGCATCGCGGTGCCCTACGGCACCCTGTCTTCAGTGCAGATGCGCCGGCTGGCCGATGTCGCCGAGCGCTGGGACCGGGGCTACGGCCACTTCACGACGCGCCAGAACATCCAGCTCAACTGGATCCGGCTGGAGGATGCGCCCGACATCATGGCGGCGCTGGCCGAGGTCGAGATGCACGGCATCCAGACCTCCGGCAACTGCATCCGCAACGTCACCGCCGACCAGTATGCGGGCGTCGCCGCCGACGAGATCGAGGACCCCCGCATCTGGGCCGAGATCCTGCGGCAATGGTCGACCAACCATCCCGAGTTCTCGTTCCTGCCGCGCAAGTTCAAGATCGCGGTTACGGGGGCCGAGTTCGACCGCGCCGCCATCCGCGTCCACGACATCGGCCTGCGCATGCGCCGCGATCCGGGTGGGGCGGCCGGCTTCGAGGTGGTGGTGGGCGGCGGCCTCGGCCGCACGCCGCTGGTCGGCAGGACCATCCGCGACTTCCTGCCCAAGGACGACCTGCTCGGCTATCTCGAGGCGGTGATGCGCGTCTACAACGCGCTCGGTCGGCGCGACAATCTCTACAAGTCGCGCATCAAGATCCTCGTCCACGATGTCGGCGCCGAAGAGATGGGCCGGCTGGTGGATGCCGAGTTCCGGGCGATCCAGGCCGACGGCGGCGTCGCACTCGATCCCGATCTCGTGCGGCGCATCCAGGACCATTTCGCCCCGCCGGCCTATGCGTCGGCGCCGGCCGATCCGGACGCGGTGCGCGCGCTCGAACGCGCCGATCCCGCCTTCGCGCGCTGGGTCGCGACCAACACGGCCGCCCATCGCGAGCCCGGCCATGCCATCGTCAATCTGTCCCTCAAGCCGCACGGCCGGCCGCCAGGCGATGCGACCGCGGCGGAGATGCGGGCGGTGGCCGACATGGCGGAGCGCTGGTCGCTCGGCGAGATCCGCGTCGCGCACGAACAGAACCTGGTGCTGCCGCATGTCCGGCGCGCCGACCTGCCGGCGGTCTGGCGGGCGGCGCAGGAGATCGGCTTCGCGACGCCGAACATCGGCCTCCTCACCGACATCATCGCCTGCCCCGGCCTCGACTATTGCGCGCTGGCGACCGCTCGCTCGATCCCCGTTGCCGAGCGCCTGGCGGACCGCTTCCGCGACCTCGACCGGCTGCATGCCATCGGCCCGTTCCGCATCAACATCTCGGGCTGCATCAACGCCTGCGGCCATCACCATGTCGGCCATGTCGGCTTGCTCGGCGTCGACAAGAACGGCGAGGAATTCTACCAGATCACGCTGGGCGGCAATTCGGATAACGACACGGCGATCGGCCGCATCGTCGGCCCGGCCGTCTCCTCCGCCGAGGTGGTCGACGCGATCGAGCGGCTGGTCGAGACCTATGTGGCGATCCGGGAAGAGGGCGAGACGTTCCTCGAGACCTGCCGCCGGGTCGGCAACGGCCCCTTCAAGGAGAGCATCTATGCCGCTGCTTAAGGGCGGGCACGCCGTCGCCGATGCCTGGGTGCATCTCGACGACGCCGAGCCGCTGCCGCCCGACGGCGTCGCGGTGACCGTCAGCGGCGAGCGCTGGGAGCGCGAGCGCGCGGTGTTGCTGGCGCGGGCGGCCCCGGTCGGAGTGCGCCTCGGGAACGGCGCGCCGGTCGAGCCGCTGGCGGCCGACCTGCCGCGCCTCGGCCTGATCGCGCTGCATTTTCCGAAGTTCTCCGACGGCCGCGCCTACAGCCAGGCCCGCCGCCTGCGCCGCGCCGGCTATCGCGGCGAGCTGCGCGCGACCGGCAACGTCCTGCAGGACCAGCTCCTGCTGATGGCCCGCGTCGGCTTCGACGCCTTCCAGATGGCGGCATCCGACGCCGAGCGCCGCTGGCAGGCCGCCGTCGGCGCCTACGCCCACTTCTACCAGCCGCGGCGGACGGTGGCGTAGGCGGGCGAGGAACAGGTTCCGAACCTAGGCCGTTAGCCGGCCACCTTTGTCGATATCGGCTACAGAACGGACGATGGCATTGCGCAGCCAGATATGTGCCGACGAACCATGATGACGAGCGTGCCAGAACATGCTGAGTGCAAAGCGGCCGGGGTCGGCCGGCGGTGTTCGCATGACGAAGCGGTGCATGCCGGCCGCGGTGCGGGCGAGGCTTTCGGGCAGGGTCATCACCAGGTCTGACCGAGCGGCGATCTCGACCGCGGCAAGGAAGTTCGGCACGCGGACCCTTACGCGCCGCGCGTGGCCCATGGCCGCAAGCAGGCTGTCGATCGGAGCCAATCCGGCACCCGTAATGCTGATCGCGATGTGCTGGAGCTCCAGGAAGCGCTCGAGCGTCAACGGGCCCTCCGTCGCAGGGTGGCCGCTGCGCAGAAGGGTCACATAGGTGTCGTCGAAGAGCTTGCGGCGCTTGATGCCCGGCGGTGCGCTGTCTGCGACACCCAGGATCGCGTCGATCCCGTCGCTGTCCAGCCTGTCGAAGACTGTCGGATCTGGCGCGACGAACTCGATGTCCAGGCCCGGCCCCTCCCGGTCGATGAACGCGAGCAAAGGCGGAGCGACGACCGCCGCATAGAGATCGGGAGTCACCAGGCGCAGGCGGCCGGTGGCTTTGGCCGGATCGAATGTCCGGGCTTCCAGCATGTCGCCGATCCCGGCCAGGGTGCGGCGCAGCACCGGCGCGAGCTCTTCGGCGCGCGCGCTCAGCCGATAGCCGCCTGCCCCGTCGACCAGCAGCTCGTCGTCGAACATTGCCCGCAGGCGGGCAAGCGCGCGGCTCACGGCAGGCTGGCTCATGCCGAGGCGCTGGGCGGCACGCGTGACATTCCGCTCGCCGAGGAGTGCCTCGAGCACGGTCAGAAGATTGAGGTCGACCCCGCGGAAATTCACCGGATGCATGGTTTCTATATCGATCATGCATTTCAAACATGCAATCGGGGCCGCTAACGCTTCGGGATCAGAGCATCCAACGGAGTTCCGATCATGCATGTAGTCTTCGGAGCGAGCGGCCGCGCGGGTGGCGAGACGGCAAAGGCCCTGCTGGCAATGGGGGCGCCCGTGCGCGTCGTACTGCGCCGGGCCGATCAGGCGGAGGCGTGGCAGGCCAGCGGCGCCGATGTCGCCCTTGCCGACATGACCGATCCCGACGCGATCGCCGCAGCGCTGCAAGGGGCAGCGGGCGCGTTCTTCCTCAACCCGCCACCGGTGTCCGGCGACCTGTTCCGCAGCACCGAGGTGATCGGCACCGCCCTGGCGGAGGGGGTGCGGCGCGCCGGACTGCGCAAGGCGGTCGTCCTGTCCTCGGTCGGGGCGCAGCATGCCTCCGGGACCGGCGTGATCGCGACGCTGCACCAGATGGAAGCCCTGTTGACCGGCATCGCCCCGGCAACGGCGTTCCTGCGTCCGGGCTATTTCGTCGAAACCTGGAGCGAGGTTCTGGAGGCCGTCCTGGGCGATGGCCTGCTTCCGACCTTTGTCGAGCCCGACCGGAAGATGCCGATGGTCAGCACCATCGATGTCGGCAGCACCGCAGCGGCCCTTCTGCGCGAGGACTGGGCGGGCCAGCGGGTCGTCGAGCTTGGCGGGCCACACGACTGGAGTGCGCGCGACGTCGCCAAGGCGTTCGCGACGGTCCTCGGTCGGCCTGTCGATCCAGTCTTCGTGCCCGAAGCCGATCGGCTTCCGGTCTACGCTCGGGCCGGCGTGCCGGGGCCGGTCGCGGAGGCTCTGATTGGCATGTATGACGGCATCGCCCGTGGCCGTGTCGCCCGGGAAGGCGGAAAGGAAGAGCGGCGCGGTTCGACCTCTCTCCTGACGGCGGTCGCCCGGATCGTCGACGACGCCGGAAAGAGGCGATCGATGGCGTAGGCGGTGAAGGGTGAAGGCGGTCTGCCGGAACGGCGCAGCCTCATCGGTGATCCTGCCCGATATTGCTATGCGCCCGCCCGTACCGGATTCACGAAGGGTATGCCGGCGAAGTCCCGTTCGTTGGCCGTGACGACCACGCATTCGTTCACTTCGGCAACGGCCGCAATGATCATGTCGATCGCGCTTCGGGGACGGTCGGTCGATGTTCCTTCCGCCATCAATCGCGCCCAGACGAGGGCCGCGCGTCCATCGAATGCGAGAATTCGGCCGGAGAACAGCGTGAGAATACCCTCGCGGCCCCCGAACCAGTCTTCCAGCAAGCGTCGCCGACGTCCTGTCGGCATGAGCAGGATGCCGCGCTGGATTTCGGCAACAGTCATCGTCGCAATATGAAGGTCTTCGTCGGCCTGCGCTTCCAGCCAGTCTACGAGGGGCCGCGACGGAACCGCCTTGGTCGCATGGCTGACAATATTCGTGTCAAGCAGGTAGCGCGTCACAGATCGACGTCGCGTCCCGCCGTCCGCTCGCGCTCAAGATCCAGTTCGGCGCCGACCAGGGGTGAGCGGCGGAGCGCCCGGAGGATGCCGCCTCTCGGCGACTCGCCCGTCCCGATCGTTCGGGCGACGGATGCGCGCAGTTCGGTTGCCTCCGGCCCATCCTGGGCAAGACGTCTGGCCAGTTCCCGGATGAGTTCCCGATCCCGATCCCGGCCGATGACTTCGAAACGCGCCATCCCCCGGCGCGACAGTCGGTCGCGATACTCCTGGGACGCGCGGCGCTGGGAGGGGTTCGTCATCACCGGCAATATAGCCGGTGATGGGGCGACATCAAGGCGCGCGGGTCCGACCGGCTCACTTCTCCGTATCCACCAGCCCCTTCACGAACCAGTGCTGCATCACCAGCACGACGAGGACCGGCGGCAGGAGGGCGACGAGGCCGCCGGCCATGGCGACGTTCCAGGCCGGCTGCGGCTCGGGGCCGGGGATGAGGCGGGCGACGCCGACGACGACCGTCGTCATCGACGGGTCGGTGGTGATGAGCAGCGGCCAGAGATACTGGTTCCAGCCGAAGACGAAGAGGATGACGGCGAGTGCTGCGATGTTGGTCGTCGACAGCGGCAGCACGACGTCGCGGAAGAAGCGCATCGGGCCGGCGCCGTCGATCTTGGCCGCCTCGGCGAGGTCGTCGGGGATGGTGAGATAGAACTGGCGGAAGAGGAAGGTCGCGGTCGCGGACGCGATCAGCGGCAGGGTGAGCCCGACATAGCTGTCGAGCAGGCTCCATTGCAGGTTCGCCGTCAGCCGCCCGCCGAGCAGCCCGTCGATCCCCGTCACCTGCAGCAGCCAAGCGAGGGGCGCCAGCGCGTTGGCCGCCACCTCGTAGGTCGGCACGATGCGGACCTCGATCGGCAGCATCAGGGTGACGAAGATCGCCCAGAAGGCGGCGGTGCGGAAGGGGAAGCGGAAATAGGTGATGGCGAAGGCCGAGAGCAGCGAGATCGCGATCTTCCCGCCGGCGATGACGGACGCCATGATCGCCGAGTTGACGAGCTGGCGGCCGAACGAGCCCTTGTCCCAGGCCGCCGCCATGTTCTCGATCAGCCGGTCGCCCGGCACCAGCGGCATCGGGACCTGCAGCACCTCCTCGATCGGCAGGCTGGCGCCGACGAAGGCGTAGTAGAGCGGAAAGGCGATGGTCGCGACGCCGAGCACCAGGATGATGTGGGCGAAGATCGCCAGCGCCCGGTTGTTCTCGATCATGCGTAGTGCACCTTCCGCTCGAGGAAGCGGAACTGCATCACCGTCAGCGTGACGACGATCACCATCAGCACGATGGACTGCGCCGCCGACGAGCCCAGATCCTGGCCGATGAAGCCGTCGGCGAAGACCTTGTAGACGAGGATGTTGGTGGCGCCGCCGGGGCCGCCATGGGTGACGGCGTGGATGATGCCGAAGGTGTCGAAGAAGGCGTAGACGAGGTTGATGACCAGCAGGAAGAAGGTGGTCGGGGTCAGCAGCGGCAGCACGATCGTCAGGAACCGGCGCAGCGGGCCGGCGCCGTCGATCGCGGCGGCCTCGATCACCGAGCGCGGAATGGCCTGCAGCCCGGCGAGGAAGAAGACGAAATTGTAGCTCACCTGCTTCCAGGCGGCGGCCATGACGACGAGCGCCATCGCCTGGTTGGAATCGAGCAGCGGGTTCCAGCCGATGCCGGCCCGCTCCAGCGCGAAGGCGACGACGCCGTAGATCGGGTGGAAGAGGAAGAGCCAGAGGACGCCGGCCAGCACCGGCGCCACCGCATAGGGCCAGATGACCAGGCTCTTGTAGACCATGCGGCCGCGGCGGATATGGTCGACGAAGGCGGCGAGCACGAGGCCCGCCCCGAGCGACAGGAAGGCCACCCCGGAGCTGAAGACGGCGGTCGCCCAGAGCGAGTCGTAATATTCGGGGCTGTTGAAGAGCCGGGTGAAGTTCTCGAGCCCGACATACTCGAAATGCTGCCCGAACGGATCGGCGAGGTGGAAGGCCTGGAAGACGGCCTGTCCGGCCGGCCAGAAGAAGAAGACCAGGATCACCAGCAGCTGCGGCGCCAGCAGCAGCAATGGCAGACCGCGGCTGCGGAAGACGACCTTCTTGCCGATCATGGGTGCGGGTCCGGGCGGGGACGGGAGGGGCGGCCCCTCCCGTCCGGCCGCGTCAGCGCTTGCGGTTCTGCTGCGCGAAGCGCGCCAGGATCTCGTTGCCGCGGCGGACCGCGTCGTCGAGACCCTGCTGGGCCGTCTTCTTGTTGGCCCAGATGTTCTCCAGCTCGTCCTCGATGGCGGCGACGTACTGGACGTAGTTGCCGAGGCGCACGGCCCGGGTGTTCTCGGTCGCGCCCTCGCGCATCAGCTGGAGGATGGCGACCTCCTGGTGCGGGGCCTCCTTGTAGTAGCCCTCGGCCTTGGCCTTCTCGTAGGCGGCCTTGGTGATCGGGATGTAGCCCGTACCCTTGTGCCACTCGATCTGCCGGTCGGTGGAGGTCAGGAAGGCGAGATAGGCCGCGACGGCGGCATAGTCCTCCTTCGGGTGGCCGGCCATCGCCCAGATCGAGCCGCCGCCGATCAGGCTGTTCTTCGGCGTCACGCCCGTCTCATGCGGCAGGTAGCTGGCGGCGAACTGGAACTTCGCGGCCTTCTGGATGCCCGCGAAGCCGGCCGAACTCTCCGTCATCATGGCGCACTTGCCGCCGGAGAACGCGCCGTGCGCGCCCTGCCAGGTGCGGCCGGTGTAGAGGAAGCGGCCGTCCTTGCCCCAGTCCTGCAGGCGCTGGATGTGCTGGACGACGCGGGTCTTGTTGAACAGGAACTCCGTGTCGAGCCCGGCCATGCCGTTCTGCTGCGTCGCGACGGGCACGTTCTGTAGGAAGCTGTAGTTGTCGATGTTGACCCAGACCTGCCAGGCGGTCGTGTAGCCGCAGTCGAAGCCCGCCTGGCGCAGCTTGCCGGCATACTCGCCGACCTCGTCCCAGGTCTTGGGCGGCCCACTCAGGCCGGCCTTCGCGAAGGCGTCCTTGTTGTACCAGAAGATCGGGGTCGAGGAGTTGAAGGGCAGCGAGAGGAGCTTGCCGTCGGGCGTGCGGTAGTAGTTGAGCACCGGCTGCACGTAGCTCGACCAGTCGACCTTCTGGCCGTGGTCCTTCATCAGGTCCTCGACCGGGTAGATCGCGCCGGACAGCATCAGGTTGAGGCTGCTGGCCCCGATGCCGACGAGGAGATGGGGATGCTTCTTCGCCCGGTAGGCGGCGACGGCCGCGTTGAAGGTCTCGTCGTAGGAGCCCTTGTACTGCGGCACGACCTTGTAGTCGCTCTGCGAGGCGTTGAAATCGTTCGTCATCTTGACGATGAGGTCGCCGATGGCGCCGCCGAGCGGGTACCAGAAATGGACCTCGCGCGGAGCGGCGGCCGCCGAACCGGCTGCCAGGGTGAGGGTGCTCGCCAGAAGCGCGGCGCCGGCGGCACCGAGCAGCGTTCGCCTTGCGATCATCGTCGTCTCCGTTCGGGGGTGGATCGGCCGCGACAGTGGTTCGGAGCGGTGACGCTACGATAACCATTAGTTGACAGATTTATGAAGGCCCAATGCCGCCCGTCGAAATTGTATCTTCGCGGGCATTTCGCTGCTTGCGGCCGGCGGGAGGCCGGCGCACGATCCACCGCCATGTGATCACACATCACACGGATGGGGAGGGGCGAGGGTGAGCAGCATTCCGGAGAAGGGCCGGCCCTGGGCCGAGCTGAAGGGCGAACTCGAGGCCTCCAAGGCCGACGACTACTCCTGGCGCGACGGTCGGATGGCCGTCTACTACTACTTCCTCGACGACGAGCTGATGCGGGTGCAGCAGGAGGCCTATACCGCCTTCTGGACGGAGAACAATCTCGGCCAGCGCGCATTCCCGAGCCTGAAGAAGCTCGAGGACGAGGTCGTCGCGATGGCGCTCGACCTCCTCAAGGCGCCGCCCTCCGCGGGAGCGGCGTTCACCTCGGGCGGATCGGAGAGCATCTTCCTCGCCGTGCTCGCGGCGCGGAACAAGGCGCGCGCCGAGCGCGGGATCGAGCGGCCGACCATCGTGCTGCCGCGCACCGCCCATCCCACTTTCGACCGCGCCGCCCACTATCTCGGGGTGCGCGTCGTGCGCGTGCCGACCACCCGCAACGACCTGCGGGCCGATGTCGGCGCGATCGAGCGCGCCCTGACGCCCGACACGGTCATGATCGTGGGGTCGGCCCCCAACTACCCGTTCGGCGTCTTCGACCCGATCGCCGAGCTGGGCCGGCTGGCCGAGCGCCACGGGCTCTGGCTGCACGTCGATGCCTGCGTCGGCGGTTTCCTCGCGCCCTGGGTGCGCAAGCTCGGCTACGACATTCCGCCCTTCGAGTTCGACGTACCCGGCGTCAGCAGCATGTCGGCCGACCTGCACAAGTACGGCATGACCGCCAAGGGCGCGTCGCTGATGCTGGTCCGCGACAAGGCCTGGCAGAAGTACCACTCGTTCGAGTTCGACAACTGGGAGCGTGGCAAGTATGCCGCCATGACCACCCAGGGCTCGCGCCCCGGCGGCGCGGTCGCCGCCGCCTGGGCCGTCATGAACTATCTCGGCGCCGACGGCTATCTGCGGGTGGCGCGGCAGATCATGACGACGAAGGAGCAGTTGGTGGCGGGCATCACCGCCATTCCGGGCCTCGCCGTGGTCGAGCCGCACGAACTCTGCATCTTCGTCTACCACTCGGTCGACCCGAACCTCGCAATCGGCGCCGTCGCCGACGCCATGGGGCGGCGCGGCTGGCTGGTCGGGCGCCAGAGCGAGCCGCCGGGCATCCACCTGGCGCTCAACCCCAACCATGATCGCATCGTCGAACCCTACCTCGCCGACCTCCGGGCATCGGTGGAGGAGGCGCGCGGCGTCGCCCCGGAGGCGGCGGCAGCGGCGGAACGGACCTACTAGAAGCCGGCCGCCGCAGGTTTGGACACGCAACAACCAAGCTGAGGGAGAATCGGGGATGATGAGGAAGATGTTGATGGCGGCGACGGCCGTCATGGTCGCTGCGGGCTTCGCCGCGCCGGCGGACGCCGCCTCGACGCTGGAGACGATCAAGCAGCGCGGCAAGCTGAAATGCGTCGTGGCCGAGGGCTCGGTCGCCATCGCCCAGCTCAACGACAAGGGGCAGTGGGAAGGCTTCGACGTCGACTATTGCCGGGCGCTGGCCGCGGCCACCGTCGGGTCCGGCGACGCGGTCGAGTTCGTGCCGATGGGCTTCGCCCAGTCGATGCCGGCGGTCCGCTCGGGCGAGGCCGAGGTCGCCGCGCGCGCCATCACCTGGACGATGAGCCGCGATACCGAGCTCGGTTTCGACTTCGTGGGCCCGACGCTCTATTCGGGTTATGGCTTCATGGTCCACAAGCGCGCCGGCGTGACCGACCTGAAGGGCCTCGACGGAGCGGCGATCTGCGTCCTCGCGGGAACCGTGATCGACAGCCAGATCGCCGACTATTTCCGGCCGCGCGGCATGACCTTCACGCCGGTGGTCGTCGACAACGTCACCAACATGTACGCCCAGTACGAGGCCGGCCGCTGCGACGTCGTGACGTCCGAGCCGCCGTTCCTCGCCGCCCGCCGCAGCCGCCTGCGCAACCCGGGCGAGCACGTCATCCTCAAGGAACTGTTCTACAAGTCGCACATGGGGCCGGTGGTGCGCGACAACGATCCCCAGTTCAGCGGCATCGCCCGCTGGACGCAGTACGCCCTCGTCACGGCCGAGGAGATGGGCATCACCAAGGCCAACGTCGACGAGATGCTGAAGTCGAAGGATCCGGCGGTGCGCCGCTTCCTCGGCGTCGAGGGCAACCTCGGCTCCAAGATGGGGCTGACCGACGATTTCACGGTCAAGATCATCCGGGCCGTCGGCAACTACGGCGAGATCTGGGAGCGCAACTTCGGCATGGGCTCGCCGCTCAAGCTGCCGCGCGGCATCAACGCCCTGGAGCGCGACGGCGGCCTGCAATGGGCACCCAACTGGCGCTGAACAGAGGCTGAGCTCGACCGGGGCCGCCTGCGAGGGCGGCCCCGGCGCGCATCGCCATGACCATGATCGCCGAACCCCTTCCTGCCGCACCCCATCCTCCCGATGACGGCTCCCGCTGGTGGAACCGGCGCGGTGTCCGCCGGCTCTTCTGGCAGGCCATGCTGGCGCTGGCGCTGGCGGCGGCGCTCGCCTGGCTCGTCGGCAACGTGCGGCAGAACCTGCCGCGCATGGGCATCGAGTTCGGCTTCGACTTCCTGGGGCAGCCGGCCGGCTTCGAGATCGGCGAGAACCTGATCGGCTACCAGCCGGGCCAGACCATCTTCCGCGCATACCTCGCGGGGATGGTGAACACGATCCACGTCGCCGCGCTCGGCATCGTCCTGGCGACGATGCTGGCGCTGGTGCTGGCGCTCGCCCGGCTGTCGCCCAACTGGCTGCTGTCGAAGCTCGCCTGGGGCTATATCGAGCTCTTCCGCAACACGCCCCTGCTGCTGCAGCTGCTCTTCCTGCACATCACCTTCGCCCAGGTGCTGCCGGCGCCGCGCCTGGCCTGGTCGCCGCTGCCGGGGGTCTTCCTCAGCAATCGCGGGCTGCTGCTGCCGGCGGTCCTTGCCGACCCGATCCATGTCTGGGTCGCCGGCGGGCTCGCCGCGGGCCTCGCCGGGGCTTGGCTGCTGCAACGCTGGGCCGCCGGGCGGCAGGCGGCGACCGGTATCCGGCCGCGCACGGGCTGGGCGACGCTGCTGCTCGTCGTCGGCCTGCCGCTCGCCGTCTTCCTCGCCGGCGGCGCGCCCTTCGCGCTCGAACTGCCGGCCCTGCGCGGCTTCAACTTCCGCGGCGGCCACGCGATGAGCCCGGAATTCGCGGCGATCCTGTTCGGCCTCGTCTTCTATTCGGCCGCCTTCATGGCCGAGACGATCCGCGCCGGCATCCTCGGCATCCGCCGCGGCCAGATCGACGCCGCCCAGTCCCTCGGCCTGGGCCGGCTGCTGACGCTGCGCCTCGTCGTGCTGCCGCAGGCGATGCGCATCATCGTGCCGCCGCTGACCAGCCAGTATCTCAGCCTGACCAAGAGCAGCTCGCTGGCGGTCGCCGTCGGCTATCCGGACCTGATGCGGGTCTACACGGTCGTGACCGCCGACACCGGTCGGCCGATCGAGTGCATCGCCGTCGTGGTCGCGGTCTATCTCACCCTCAGCCTGCTGACGGCGCTCGCCATGAACCTCTACAACCGGCGTATCGCGCTGGTGGAGCGCTGACGGATGGCGGCCGAACTCGCATATCCCGGCGCCGTCCGGCCGAGCCTGCCGATGCGGGCGGGCCGGTGGGTGTGGCGCAACCTCTTCGGCACGGTCGCCAACAGCGTCATCACCCTGGCGATCCTGTGGCTGCTCGTCTCCCTTCTCCCGGGGGTGGTCCGCTGGCTCGCGCTCGACGCGCTGTGGGCGCCCGCGACCTCCGAGCAGTGCCTGCAAGGGGACGGGGCCTGCTGGGCCTTCCTCCAGGCCAAGTGGCGGCTGATCCTCTTCGGGCCGTACCCCTATGACGAACAGTGGCGGCCGGCGCTGGCGATGGCGCTGTTCTTCGCCATGGTGGTCGCGAGCTGCTTTCCGCGGACGTTCCGGCTGGCCGGCCGCATCCGGCTCCTGCTCGCCATCTGGGCGGCGGCGGTGGCGGCGATCGCCTGGCTGCTCGGTGGCGGCGGCGGGCTTGCGCCGGTCGAGACGCGGCTGTGGGGCGGCCTGCCGCTGACCCTGATCCTGTCGGTGGTCGGCGCCTTCTCGGCCTTCTGGCTGGCGATCCTGCTGGCGCTCGGCCGGCGCTCGGCCATGCCGATCGTGCGTGCGGTGTCGATCGGCTATATCGAGCTGATCCGCGGCGTGCCGCTGATCGGCCTGCTCTTCATGGCGGTGGTGCTGTTTCCGCTGATCGTGCCGCCCGGGGTCGACGTCGACAAGCTGGCGCGCGCGCAGATCGCCTTCATCCTGTTCTTCGCGGCCTACATGGCCGAGGCGATCCGCGGCGGCCTGCAGGCGATCCCCGCCGGCCAGTACGAGGCGGCCGCCTCGCTCGGCCTCGGCTACTGGCGGACGATGGGGATGATCGTGCTGCCGCAGGCGCTGCGCATCGTCATTCCGTCCCTGGTCAACATCTTCATCGGCGCCTTCAAGGACACCTCGCTCGTCCTCATCATCGCGATGTTCGACCTGCTGGGATCGGCCAATGCCGCCAAGAGCGACTCCGCCTGGTGGGGGCTCTATGTCGAGGCCTATCTCTTCGTCGCCACCATCTATCTCGTCTTCTGTGCCCTGATGTCGGCCTACAGCCAGCGGCTGGAACGCCGGCTGGGGGCGGGACGGGGATAGGGATGGCGCGGCTGTTCGAGGCGGTCGATCGCGAGACGCTGCAGGAGGCCGCCTATCGCCAGATCCGCGGCGTGCTGATGACCGGCGCGCTGGCGGCCGGCGAGAAGGTGACGATCCGCGGGCTGGCGGCCGGGCTCGGCATGAGCTGGACGCCGATCCGCGAGGCCGTTCGCCGGCTGGCCGCGGAAGGGGCGCTGGAGGTCGCGCCAAACCGCTGGATCCGCGTGCCCAACCTCTCGCCGGAGGAACTGCGCGAGCTGAAGACGATCCGCCTCATGCTCGAGGGCTTCGCGGCCGAGCGCGCGGCCGAGCGCGCGACGCCCGAGTTCATGGCGGCGCAGTGGCGGCTGGAGGAGGACATCGTCGCCTGGCGCGGCCGCGGCGACGTCAAGGGCATGATCACCCGCATCAACCACTGGCACTTCGCGATCTATGCCGCGGCCGGCATGCCGCATCTGCTGCGGCTGATCGAAGGACTGTGGCTGCGCTCGGCGCCCAACACGCATCCGCTCTATCCCGAATTCGCCTCCCGCGACCGCGGCCGGCACCGCCAGGTGACGCTGGCGGCGCTGGAGGCGCGGGACGGCCCCGCGGCCCGGCGTTCTATGGAGCTCGACATCGCCGGCGCCTTCGACTACCTGGCCGCACGCGCCGAGGAGGCTCAGCGCGACAGCACGAAGCCGCGATAGCCCTCGGCGGCGACTTCGTCGCAGGTGCGGCGGTAGCGGCCGACGCCGCCGACATAGGGCATGAAGACACGCGGCTTGCCCGGGATGTTGGCCCCCATGTACCAGGAATCGGCCCGTGGATAGAGAGTGCCGTCGGCAACCGCGTTGACATGCGCGACCCAGGCCTCGGACGCCTGCTCGCGCGCCTCGATGCGCGACAATTGCTGCGCACGCAGATGGACGAGGCAGTCGGCGATCCAGTCGGTGTGCTGCTCGATCGCATGGATCATCTGGCTCTTCACGCCGGGGCTGCCGGGGCCGGTGATGACGAAGAAGTTGGGAAATCCCGGCACGCTGAGGCCGAGATAGGTGCGCGGGCCGTCCTTCCAGACGTCCGCCAGCGCCGGCCCGCCGGCGACGCGCACGTCGATCTCCCGCAGAGCGCCGGTCATGGCGTCGAAGCCGGTGGCGAAGGCGATGGCGTCGAGCGGGTATTCGGCCTCGGTCGTGCGGATGCCGGCCTCGGTGATCTCGACGATCGGCGCGCGCCGGACGTCGACCAGCGTGACGTTGTCGCGGTTGTAGGTCTCGTAGTAGCCGGTATCGAGGCAGAGGCGCTTGCTGCCGATCGGGTGGTCCTTCGGTGCCAGCAATTCGGCGACCGCGGGGTCGCGGACGATCGCGCGGATCTTCTCGCGCACGAATTCGGCCGCCGTCTCGTTCGCGGCCTCGTCGACGAGGAAGTCGTTGAACGAGGTCAGGAACCCGATCGTGCCGCCCTGCTGCCACAACTCCTCGTAGCGTCGGCGGCGCTCGGCCTCGGGCACGGTAAGTGCGGATTCGGTCGGCGCCAGGAAGCCGGAGACGCCGACGGGCGTGTCCTTCGCCTCTTCCCGCCTACGGCGATAGTCGGCCTTGAATGCGCGCTCGAACTCCGGGTCCATCGGGCGGTTGCGCGCGGGCAGGCTGAAGTTGGCGGTGCGCTGGAAGACGTGGAGGTGCTGCGCCTGCTGGGCGATCAGCGGGATCATCTGGATGCCGGTCGAACCGGTGCCGACGACGCCGACCCGGAGCCCGGTGAAATCGACGCCCTCGGCCGGCCACAGGCCGCTGTGGTACCAGCGGCCGCGGAACCGCTCGAGGCCCGGGAAGTCCGGCACCCGGGGCGTCGACAGGTTGCCGGTCGCCATGATGCAATAGCGCGCGGTGACGGTTTCGCCCTCGGTGGTGCGCAGCGTCCAGAGGTTGGCCGCGCCGTCATAGACCGCCTCGGCGATGCGGGCGTTCAGCCGGACGTCGCGGCGCAGGTCGAAGCGGTCCGCCACATGCTCGATGTAGCGCAGGATCGCCGGCTGCGCGCCATAGCGCTCCGGCCACTTCCATTCCTGCTGCAGGTCGTCGTCGAAGGCATAGGAATACTCCAAGCTCTCGATGTCGCAGCGCGCGCCCGGATAGCGGTTCCAGAACCAGGTGCCGCCGATCCCGCTGCCCGCCTCGTAGACCCGCGCGGTCATGCCGATCCCGCGCATCCGGTGCAGCGCATAGAGGCCGCCCAGGCCGGCTCCTACGATGACGACCCCGAGTTCCGGGTTCCGTTCGCTGCCGGGCTGGCCCATCCTGCCGCTCCATTGATTCTCGTGCGGCCGAAGCTTGGCATGATCGTCCCGGCGGTGCAGCCCCGCATCTGGTCCGCAAACAGCCGGAGCATGATCCGATGACGCTGCATCCCCAGATCGCCGAGGCGCTGCAGAAGCTCGCCGCCGCCAACCTGCCGCCGATCCATGCGCTGACCCCGGAGGAGGGGCGCGAGCAGATGCGGGCCGTGATCCAGGCGCGCGGCAGCGTGCCGGAGCCGATCCGCCGGGCGGAGGATCGGGCGATCTCGGGACCGGCGGGCGCAATCCCGGTGCGCCTCTACTGGCCCGAGGCCGAGGCACCGCTGCCGGTGCTCGTCTACTACCATGGCGGCGGCCATGTGATCGGCGACCTCGACACCCACGACGTCATCTGCCGCAACCTCGCCGCCGGGGCCGGCGCGCTGGTGATGGCGGTCGACTACCGCATGGGGCCGGAGCATCGCTTCCCCGCCGCGGTCGAGGATTCCTGGGCGGCGCTGCAATGGATCGCCGGGGAGGCGGCCGCGCTCGGCGGCGACCCATCGCGGATGGTCGTCGCCGGCGACAGCGCGGGTGGCAATCTCGCCGCGGTCATGGCGGTGATGGCGCGCGATGCCGGCGGGCCCGCCCTGCGCGCGCAGCTCCTGATCTATCCGGTCGCCGACTACGGCCTCGTCGGCGACAGTTTCGCGCAGTTCGACCAGGGGTTCGGTCCGCTGACGCGGGCGGCCATGGAATGGTTCCGCGGCCACTACCTGCGCACGCCGGCCGACGCCGAGGACTGGCGCGCCTCGCCGATCCGCGCCGCGTCGCTGGCGGGCCTGCCGCCGGCGCTCTTCGTCGTCGCCGGCTGCGACGTCCTGCACGACGACAGCGTCCGCTATGCCGACGCCCTGCGCGCGGCCGGCGTGCCGGTCGACTGGCGATTCTATTCCGGCATGATCCACGGCTTCTTCGGCATGACGCCGATGATCGACGACGCGGTCGACGCGCAGCGGGTGGTCTGCGCCGAGTTGCGCCGGCTGCTGGCGTAGCGGCTACCGCGGGGCCGCCCGCAGGACGAGCGGGCCGGCGCCTGCGGTCGGCTCCAGGAGCAGGTGCCCATCCTCCACCCGGTACCGCTTCGCCTTGGTCAGGTCGGCGAGGAACCGGTCGCCCTGGGTCGACTCCAGACAGGCCATCCGGGTCGTGGCGATCGCGCCGAAGGTGATCTCTCCGGGGGCGGGCGACCGTCAGGTGCCGCTGCCGCGGTTGCAGTCCGCCCGGACGGCGACCGTGCCGTCGGTGGCGAAGGCGAGGGCGAGGCGGGCGGGATCGCGGACGGCGGTGCCGTCGCCGAGGCGGGTCGCCTGCCAGGACGATCCGGCCAGGCTGGGTGCTGCGTCATCGGTCGTCACGCATGCCGTCAGTGCCAGCATCAGCGTGCCGGCCATCATTGCGGCGGAGCGGATGGTCATGGTCGATCCTCCCGGTTGCTGCATTGGACATGGGGGGTGCCGTCCAGCTTGACAAAGGGCCGGACGAGCGCCTTACATCCGTCCCGATGTCGAACCGCGTCTCCCGCACCGGACTTTGGTGGCCCGCCTTCTAGGCGGTCCCCGACGCGCGATCACGACGAGAACGAGGGGCTGCCGGCCATGGTGCAGGCGGCCCCGTTTCATGTCTGCGTCATGGCCTCTTATCCAGGGGTATCGCAGACATGCAGTGGAACCTGTCCGACCGAGCCGCCGAAATCCGCTACCGCACCCGCTGCGGGCTCGAGGTGGTGCGCACCACCCGGCCGATCGCGGCCGAGCCGGCGCTGGCCGAGCTGACGGCCGCCCTCGACGAGCGGCGCGGCGCGCTGTTCTCGTCCGGGATCGAGTATCCCGGCCGCTATAGCCGCTTCGATTTCGGCTTCGTCGACCCGCCGCTGCTGCTGGAGACGGTCGGGACGGCCGTGCGGCTCGAAGCGTTGTCCGAACGCGGGTTGCCGCTGCTCGACGCCGCAGCGGCCGCGCTCGGCAAGGCGCCGGTGCGGATCCTGGAGCGGACGCCTGACCGCGCCACGGCCGAGGTCACCGGGGACGGGGCGGTCGCCTTCGAGGAGGAGCGGACGCGCCGGCCGTCGGTCTTCGGCGTGCTGCGTGCGCTGATCGACGCCTTCGGCGCGCCCGAGGACGGACATCTCGGCCTCTACGGCGCCTTCGGCTACGACCTCGTGTTCCAGCTCGAGGATCTGGTGCGCCGCCGCCCGCGCGAGGCCGACCAGCGCGACCTCGTGCTCTACCTGCCCGACCGACTGGTGATGGTCGACCGGCGAACGGAGCGCGCGGCCGAGATCGCCTATGATTTCGCCTTCGGGGGGCGCGCCACGGCGGGCCTCGCGCGGCCGCCGATCGCCGCCCCCTACCGCATCCAGCCGCAGCAGCCGTCGGCCGACCATGAGCCCGGCGCCTATCCGGCGCTGGTCGAGACCGCGCGCGCGCACTTCGCCCGCGGCGATCTCTTCGAGGCGGTGCCGGGCCAGCTCTTCCGCGAGCCCTGCGAGCAGACGCCGGGGCAAGTATTCCGCACGCTCTGCCGTAGCAATCCCGCGCCCTATGCCGCGCTGATCAACCTCGGCCTGGGCGAATTCCTCGTCTCGGCCTCGCCCGAGATGTTCGTGCGCTCGGACGGGCGGCGGGTCGAGACCTGCCCCATCTCCGGGACCATCGCGCGCGGCCATGATCCGATCGGCGATGCCGAGCAGATCCGGCTCCTGCTCAACTCGGCCAAGGACGAGTACGAGCTCAACATGTGCACCGACGTCGATCGCAACGACAAGGCACGGGTCTGCGTGCCGGGGTCGGTCAAGGTTCTGGGCCGCCGGCAGATCGAGCTCTATTCCCGCCTCATCCACACGGTCGACCATGTCGAGGGGGAACTCCGTCCCGGCTACGACGCGCTCGACGCCTTCCTCAGCCATGCCTGGGCGGTGACGGTGACGGGCGCGCCCAAGCTGTGGGCGATGCAGTTCTGCGAGGACCATGAGCGCACGCCGCGGCGCTGGTACGGCGGCGCCATCGGCTGCGTCACCTTCGACGGGGCGATGAACACCGGCCTCACCATCCGCACCATCCGCATGAAGGACGGGCTGGCCGAGATCCGCGTCGGCGCGACCCTGCTGTGGGACAGTGATCCCGAGGCCGAGGACGCGGAATGCCGGATCAAGGCCGCCGCCCTGTTCCAGGCGATCCGCCGGCCCGCCGCCGCGCCGGCCGCCCAGCCGGCGGTGCCGCAGACCGGGGCGGGCAAGCGGTTGCTGCTGGTCGACCATGACGACAGCTTCGTCCACACGCTCGCCGACTTCTTCCGCCAGACCGGCGCGGAGGTGGCGGTGGTCCGCCACGGCCGGGCGCTGGCGGCGCTGGAGGAGGGCGCGCCGGACCTGCTGGTCCTGTCGCCAGGCCCCGGCCGCCCGTCCGACTTCGCCGTCGGCCGGACGATCGAGCGGGCATTGGCGGCGGGGGTGCCGATCTTCGGCGTCTGCCTCGGCCTGCAGGCGCTGGGCGAGCATTTCGGCGGCCGGCTGGCCCAGCTCGAGACGCCGGCCCATGGCCGTCCGAGCCGCATCCGGCTGGAGGGCGGGCGGCTCTTCGACGGGTTGCCGGAGGAGGTGACGGTCGGCCGCTACCACTCGCTCTATGTCGACCCGGCGCGGGTGCCGGACGGCTTCCGCGTGACGGCCGTCTCCGCCGACGGCGTGCCGATGGCGATGGAACATGCGCGCCTGCCGCTGGCAGGCGTGCAGTTCCACCCCGAATCGATCATGTCGCTCGGCGAGCGGGCGGGCCACCGCATCGTCGCCAACGCGGTCGGCCTCGCGCGGTGACGGTCACCGCCCCGGCAGGACGAGGATCTCGGTCTGCCGGGGCAGCATCCGGCGGGAAAGCAGCACTGCCGGCTGGTCCTGGAAGCGGGCGGGGTAGAGGGGGGCGGCCTTGGCGACGAACCGCTGCACGACGTCGGCGACGATGTAGTGCATCGGCACGACGAGGCGCGGCTTGATCTGGCCGATCACCGTCAGCACGTCCTCCTGGCTCATCGTCCAGGCGCCGTCGACGGGCGCCAGCAGGACGTCGATCGGGCCCAACTCGCGCAGGTGCGTCTCGGTCAGCGTGTGGTGGATGTGGCTGAGATGGGCGATGCAGAGGTCGGCGGCGGCGAAGACGAAGATCGAGTTGCCGTTCTGCCGGGTGCCGTCGCCGCCCCATTGTCGCACGTTGGTCGGCACGTTGAAGACGCGCAGGTCGCGCCAGGTCACGTCGTGCACCGCCATGCCGCCGGCGGGATTCCAGCCGCGCAGGACATGGCGCACGCCGGGCGGGATGTCGTCCGTATAGTGCGTCGAATGCGCGTTGTTCATGGTCACGATGTCCGGCACGAGGCTGGGCGGCCGGTTGTAGCCGTTGTAGTCGGTGATCGCGGTGGCGCCGCCGGCCGTCTCGATCAGGAAGCTGGCATGGCCGATGAAGGTCAGCCGCACCCGGTCCGGCTCGACCGCCGCCGTTTCCAGAGCCGCCAGCTGGCGGGTCGCCGGCAGGCCGGCGATGACGCCGCAGCTGGCGAAGGCCGGCGCCGGGCCGGCGAGCGCGGCCAGCGCCAGCCAGAAGAGCCGTCGGACCCATATGCGCACCCGCATCGTCCATCTCCTCCCGGGCATCGTCCCGTCTCGTACGGGCGCCGGTCGCTGCCGGTTCCATGCGACTTTCGGGCCGCGACCGCGCTAGAACGGCGATCCATCCTATTCCAGACGCGTCCGGGAGATCATCCATGACGAAGACCGCCGAGTACGAACCGCCCGCCGGCGGCGAATGGGCACGCCTGGCGCCAGCCGACGCCGGCTTCGACCCGGGCGCGCTGGCCGAGGCCGTCGCCTTCGCGGAGAAGAACGAGACGCCGTGGGAGCGCGACCTGGCGGTGCAGATCGGCAAGGGCCATTTCGAGCCGCCGCCCTGGAACGAGATCATCGGGCCGACCAAGCCACGCGGCGGACCCTCGGGCCTCGTGCTGCGCGGCGGCCGGATCGTGGCCTCCTGGGGCGATCCCGGCCGCGTCGACATGACCTTCAGCGCCAGCAAGAGCTACATCTCGCTCTGCGCCGGCCTCGCCTTCGATTCCGGCCTGCTGCCCGATCCGACCCGGCCGGTGCGCGAACTGGTCGACGACGGCGGCTTCGAGGCGCCGCAGAACGACACCGTCACCTGGGAGCACCTGCTGCAGCTGACCAGCGAGTGGGAGGGCGAGATGTGGGGCAAGCCCGACCTCGTCGACCGCAACCGCGACCTCGCCAGCGAGGGCCAGAACACCAAGAAGGGCGAGGCGCGGCCGCTGCTCGCGCCCGGCACCCACTGGGAATACAACGACGTGCGCGTCAACCGGCTGGCGCTGGCCCTGCTGCGGCTGTGGAAGCGCGGCCTGCCGGACCTCGTGCGCGAGCGCATCATGAACCCGATCGGCGCCTCCGACGGGTGGGAGTGGCACGGCTACCGCAACTCCTGGATCAAGATCGACGGCAAGCAGGTGCAGTCCGTCTCGGGCGGTGGCCATTGGGGCGGCGGCCTCTTCGTCGACAGCTTCGACCATGCCCGCGTCGGCCTGCTGATGCAGCGCGGCGGCGCCTGGGGCGGGCGGCAGCTCGTCTCGGCGGAATGGGTGCGGCGCTCGCTGACGCCCTGCGCGCTGAAGCCGACCTATGGCTACATGTGGTGGCTCAACACCGATCGCGGCCTCTATCCCAGCGCGCCGGCGACCGGCTTCGCCGCCGTCGGCGCGGGCAGCAACGTCGTCTGGGTCGATCCTGCGTCGGACGTGGTGGTGGTCACGCGCTGGATCGCCAAGGAGGCGGTCGACGGGCTGATCGGCCGCGTCCACGCCGCGTTGCGGGGCTGAGATGGGCGGATCGGAGGGAACCGGCGTCGGCGGCTTCCGCATCGCCCGCATCGAGGCGGCGGCCTATCGCGTGCCGGCGGACCCGCCGGTGCGCACAGCCTTCGGCACCATGCACGACCGGCCGGGTGTCGTCGTCCGGGTCGAGGACGGCGAGGGCAATCACGGCTGGGGTGAGATCTTCTGCAACTGGCCGCCGCCCGGCGCCGAGCATCGCGCGCGCCTCGTCCGCGACGTGCTGGCGCCGCTGGCCACGGGCCGCGACTTCGACCATCCGTCCCAGCCGGGCGCCTGGCTGGAGCAGCGGACGCGGGTCCTGGTGCTGCAATGCGACGAGCCGGGGCCCTTCGCCCAGGCGATCGCGGGCATCGACGGCGCCTGCTGGGACCTGGCGGCGCGCCGCGCCGGCCTGCCGCTCGCGGTCGCGCTCGGCGGCGCGGTGCGGCCGGTGCCGGCCTATGCCAGCGGCATCAACCCCGACCGGCCGGAGCGCATGGCGGCGGCCAAGCGCGCGGAAGGTTACGGCGGCTTCAAGCTCAAGGTCGGGTTCGGCCGCGACCGCGACGTCGACAATCTCGCGGCGATGCGGGCCGAGCTCGGGCCCGATGCCCGCCTGATGGCGGACGCCAACCAGGCCTGGAGCCTGGAAGAGACCCGCGCCATGCTGCCGGAACTGGCCCGCTTCGCCCTCCATTGGCTGGAGGAGCCGGTCATGGCCGACACGCCGCTCGAAGCGTGGCGGACCCTCGGCGCCGCGGCGCCGATGCGACTGGCGGCGGGCGAGAACATGCGCTCGCGATCCGAGTTCTCTGCCGCCATCGCCAGTGGCGCCTTCGGCGTCGTGCAGCCCGACGCGATCAAGTGGGGCGGCGTCACCGGCTGCGCCGCGGTCGGGCGGGAGATCGTGGCGGCCGGCCTCGACTACTGCCCGCACTTCCTCTCGGGCGGGATCGGGCTGATGGCGTCGGCCCACATCCTGGCGGCGGTCGGCGGGCCCGGAATGCTGGAGGTCGACGGCAACGAGAACCAGCTCCGGACCTTTCTGGCGCAGCCGTTTCCGGCGCTTGCCGACGGCTTCTTCCGGCTCACGGATGCGCCGGGCATCGGCGTCGAGCCCGACCTCGCCCGCCTGGAGGCCGCCCGCCGCCCCCTGTGACGACCGGTCGCGGAGCTTGATCGCCTTCTCGGGCGTTCCCAACTCCGGGGGCCGTTTCCGTTGCCCCCGGAGGACGAGCGTCCGACATGAACACCGATGAACTGATCGGCCAGGAGGTCGAGAGCGTGGCGGTCTTTCCCAGCCGCTGGCGCATCGCCGACGTCTACCAGGGCGCCGACGGCATCCTCTATGCGCGCCTGCGCCGGCGCGGCGAGGAGGCCTCGATCAAGACCCTGGCGCTGGGGACGGTGATGGACCGCCGCCACTGGAACTGGCGGGGCCGCAAGCCGCGCTGATCGTCGCAGCCGGCTCGGTCGGCCATTCCCTCGGCCGGGACCGCTCTGATAGCCTTTCCGCCCGTCGCCATCCCCCGACGGGAACCCCCTCCGATGTCCAACCTCTCCAACCAGCGCGTCGCCTATTTCAACGGCAGCATCGTGCCCGAGTCCGAGGTGCGCGTGTCGTTCCGCGACCGCGGCTTCAAGTACGGCGATGCCGTCTTCGACATGACGCGCACCTTCGGCCACCGCGTCTTCAAGCTGAAGGAGCATATCGACCGCTTCTACAACTCGCTGCGCTACGTCCGCATCGACCCGGGCATGGGCCCCGGCGAGATGATCCGCCTGTCGGAGGAGGTGCTGGAGCGCAACATGCACCTGCTCGGCCCCGACGACGACTACTGGCTGGGCCAGCGCGTCTCCCGCGGGGTCGACGCCGCGCCCGGCGAGACGAAGGAGCGCGAGGGCGCGACGGTCATCATCGAATGCTCGCCGCTGCCGCTGAAGGGGCGGGCACGGCTCTATCGCGACGGCATCGACGTGGTCGTGCCGCCGACCCGGCGCACGCCGCCGGAATCGCTCAGCCCGCGGGCCAAGACCCACAACTACCTCAACATGATCGTCGGTGAGCTCGAGGCCAAGTCGGACGATCCGGACGTCTGGGCGGTGCTTCTCGACACCACGGGCAATCTCGCCGAGGGCATCGGCAGCAACATCTTCATCGTCAAGGACGGCGCCATCCGCACGCCGCGGGCGAAGTTCGTGCTGCCGGGCGTCAGCCGGCAGACCGCCATCGACCTCGCCAAGGCCGAAGGCTTCCCGATGGAGGAGGCAGACATCGACCTCTTCGACGCCTACATCGCCGACGAGATCTTCCTGACCTCGACCAGCCTCTGCATCTGCCCGGTGCGCTCGGTCAACGGCGCCAAGGTCGCCGACGGCGCGGTGCCGGGGCCGGTGACGAAGCGGCTGATCGACGCCTATTGCCAGTTCGTCGATTTCGACTTTCTCGGCCAGTACCTGCGCCGCATCCCGGCCTGAGCGCGGCCCGGGGCCGGCGCTACTCGGCGCCGGCCTCGGCCAGCTGCGGGCCGGGTGCGGCCTCGACGATCTCGCGCAGCAGCTTCTTCAGGATCGCCTCGGGAAATCGGTCGAAGGAGTCGGTGGCGACCGAGAAGGCGCCCGGCCCGCCGATGACGTTGTCCTCGAAATAAATGTCGAGGGCGAGCACCTCGGAGGTGATCGCGAGGCCGTTGACGGTGATGCCGGCGGCGGTCGCGGCGTCGCGCGCCGCCGCCGGCGGGCGGCCCTGGTTGTTGAGGCCGTCGCCGGACACGTCGATCACGCGGCGGGCCGCGCGATAGCCGCTGTCGGCGAGCAGCCGGGCGGAGTAGTCGATTGCGCCGGAAATCGAGGTGCTGCCGGGCGGCACCGCCCGCGGCGCCCGCTCGATCGCATCGGCCAGGGTGTCGGCCTCCGCCGCGTTGCCCAGGACGGTCCAGGGCACGACCTGCCGCTGGTCGTGCAGGTTGGACCATTGGACCAGCGTCACCGCGATCCGTTTCTGCAGGCCGGTGGTCGCGGCCTGGATGACGCGCGGATTGCGGAAGGCGTCGGCATAGCCGCGCATCTGCAGGCGGAACTCCCGCTCGTCGACGCTGCTCGACACGTCGACGGCGAGCACGAGGGCGAGGTCGACCGCGACGGGGGCTCCGTCCTGTGCAGCGGCGGACCCGCCCGGGAGCAGCGCCGCCAGGACCGCCGCCCTCAGCCATATCCGTCTCATGGCCGGAGCATGACCGCGCCGGCCGCATGGCGCCAGCCCCCTCCGGGCTTGCCGGGCGGTGTCGCTCTTGCAAGGCTGGGGGCGGCAATCGCGGGAGCGGCAGATGGAGGAGCAAGCACGGCCTGCGGTCCTGACCCGGTGGCGCATCGGCCTCGCCGCGCGCATCCGCGCCTATTTCCTCGCGGGCGTCCTGGTCACCGCGCCGATCGGCCTGACGATCTATCTCGCCTGGCTGGTCGTCGACTATGTCGACGACGTCGTGGCCCGCCTGCTGCCCGAACGCTACAACCCGGAAAGCTACCTGCCGTTCGCCGTTCCGGGCCTGGGGCTGGTCGTCGCCTTCATCCTGGTGACCCTGATCGGCGCGCTGGCCGCCGGCTATCTCGGCCGCATCCTGGTCCGGGTCAGCGAGGTCTTCTTCCAGCGCACGCCCTTCCTGCGCGGCATCTATGGCGCGACAAAGCAGCTGCTGGAGACGGTGCTGGCGCAGAAGTCGAACGCCTTCCGCGAGGTCGTGCTGGTCGAGTTCCCGCGACCCGACATGTGGAGCATCGCCTTCGTCACCGGCGCCCGCCTCGACGCGGTCCAGAACACGCCGTCCGGCGAACTGATCGGCCTCTACGTGCCGACGACGCCGATCCCGACCTCCGGCTACCTCGTCTATGTCCCGGAGAGCCAGGTCGTGCGCCTCGACATGACCGTCGACGAGGGGTTGAAGATCGTCCTCTCGGGCGGTCTCGTGGTGCCGCCGCCGCGGGTTCCGGGCTGAGGCGTCACCCCGCCCGCGCCAGCCGGATCGCCGCGTCCCGCTCGAAGAGGTAGAGCAGGGTGCGGAGCGCCTCGCCGCGCGGGCCGCGCAGTTCGGGGTCGCGGTCGACGATGAGGCGGGCGTCGTCGCGGGCGGCCTGCATCAGGTCGGCATGGGCGGCGGGGTCGGCGAGGCGGAAGTCGGGCAGGCCGCTCTGGCGGGTGCCCAGCATCTCGCCGCCGCCGCGCAGGCGCAGATCCTCTTCGGCGATGACGAAGCCGTCCTCCGTCTCGCGCAGGATGCGCAGGCGCGCCTTCGCCGTCTCGCCGAGCGGCTGGGCGTAGAGCAGGAGGCAGGTCGAGGGCCGGTCGCCGCGGCCGATGCGGCCGCGCAGTTGGTGCAGCTGGGCGAGGCCGAAGCGCTCGGCATGCTCGATCACCATGACGGTCGCCTCGGGCACGTCGACGCCGACCTCGATGACGGTGGTCGCGACCAGGATGCCGGCCTCGCCGCCGGCGAAGCGGGCCATCGCGGTGTCGCGCTCGGACCCCTTCAGGCGGCCATGGATGAGGGCGACCCGGCCGGGGAAGAGGCGTTCGAGGTCGGCGTGCCGCTCGCCGGCCGCCGCAAGGTCCAGCGTCTCGCTCTCCTCAATGAGCGGGCAGACCCAGTAGACGCGGGCGCCGCCCTCCAGCGCTCGTGCGACGGCGCCCGTCACCTCGTCGAGGCGTTCGGACGGGATGGCGACCGTCGTCACCGGCTTGCGGCCGGGCGGCTTGCCGTCGATGCGCGAGACGTCGATGTCGCCATAGGCGGTCATCAGCAGGGTGCGGGGGATGGGGGTCGCGGTCGTCACCAGCACGTCGACGGCGTCGCCCTTGCGCGCCAGCATCAGGCGCTGATGAACGCCGAAGCGATGCTGCTCGTCGATGACGGCAAGGCCCAGCGCTTCGAACTGCACCTCCTCCTGGAAGAGCGCATGGGTGCCGACGACCAGCCGCAGCGCGCCCGACGCCAGCTTCGCCAGCGTCGCCTCCCGCGCCTTGCCCTTGTCGCGGCCGGAGAGGTAGCCGACCTCGAGCCCCGCGGCGGCGGCGAGCGGCGCCAGGCGCGCAAGGTGCTGGCGCGCGAGCAGATCGGTCGGCGCCATCAGCGCCGCCTGCTCGCCGGCCTCGACGGCGGCCAGCATCGCCATCAGCGCGACCACCGTCTTGCCGCTGCCGACATCGCCCTGGAGCAGGCGCAGCATGCGGGTCGGCGCGGCCATGTCGGCCAGGATCTCGTCGACCGAGCGCTGCTGCGAGGGCGTGAGCCGGAAGGGCAGGGCGGCCAGGACGGCCGCCCGCAGGCGGCCGTCGCCGAGCCGGGGACGCCCGGAGGCCCGCCGCTGGCGACGCCGCAGCAGGTTGAGCGCGAGCTGGCTGGCGAGCAGCTCGTCGAAGGCGAGGCGGGCGTGCGGGGCGAAGGTCGGCAGGATGTCGCCTTCGTCCTCGGGGGCGTGGCAGCGGGCGAGGGCGACGTGCCAGTCGGGCCAGCCCTGCCGGGCCTTGTAGGCGGGATCGAGCCATTCCGGCAGCCGCGGCGCCCGCTCGACCGCGGCCTGGATCGCGCGGCGCAGGATCGCCGGCGGCAGGCCGGCGGTCAGGCCATGGACCGGCTCGACCGCCTGGATGCGGGCCAGTTCGTCGGGCGGGCCGACGCGGTCGGGATGGGCCATCTGCAGCTCCTCGCCGAACCGCTCCACGCGGCCGCTGACGACCCGGCGCGCGCCGACGGGATAGGCGCGCTCCATCCGCTCGCGGCGCGCATGGAAGAAGACGAGGGTGATGGCGCCGCTCTCGTCCGAGCAGCGGATGCGATAGGGTCGGCGCCCTTCGCCGGGCAGATGCTGGTCGACCCGGACCGTCAGCGTCGCCACGCGGCCCGCCTCGGCCTCGGCGACCGGCGGCGCATAGCGGCGGTCGACGATGCCGACCGGCAGGTGCCACAGCAGGTCGACCACGCGCGGCCCCGCCACCCGCTCGACCAGCGTGCCGAGGCGGCTTCCGACGCCGGGCAGGCTGGTGACCGGCGCGAACAGCGGGAACAGGGCTTCGGGACGCACTTGGAACCTTCGCGCTCTCGGGGCAAAGCGGGTGACAGGGCAGGGGCGGCGGCCTATACCGTACACCCTGTCCCCCAGCAAACACCCAGTTCTCCCGCCATGGACGTGCGGCTCAAGAAGCTGCTTTTCCGCAGCGCCCACCGCGGCACCAAGGAAATCGACCTGATCCTCGGCGGCTTTGCCGCCGATCGGCTCGAATTCCTGTCGCCCGAACAGCTCGACCGGTTCGAGGCGTTGATCGAGACGCAGGACCCGAACCTGTACGACTGGCTGGCCGGCCTCGCGCCGCCGCCGCCGGAGTTCGACACCGACGTGCTGGCGATGATCCGCAGCCATCGCCATGTGCGGGGGCAGCCATGATCCGCCGCGCCGACATCTTCGCCTCGCCCGGCCCGATCACCGTCTCGGGCGTGCCCGAGGGCTATGACGCGCTGCTGCTGGCGCGGCTGGCGACCGAGAAGGGGCCGCCCATCCTGCACGTCGCCCGCGACGAGCCCAGGATGATGACCCTGGTCGAGGCGGTGCGCTTCCTGGCGCCGGGGCTGGAGGTGCTGCCGTTCCCGGCCTGGGACTGCCTGCCCTACGACCGCTCTTCGCCAAACGTCCGCGCCGTCAGCCGGCGCATCGAGACCCTGATCCGCCTGGGCCAGCCGCCCGAGGGGCGGCGCCTGGTGATCACCACCGTCAATGCGCTGATCCAGCGGGTGCCGCCGCGCAGCTTCTTCGCCGACGCCCTGCTGGAGGCGGTGGTCGGCGGCGACCTGCCGGACGGGCGGGTCATGGGGTTCCTCACCCGCAACGGCTATCGCCGCGTGGGGACGGTGCGCGAGGCGGGCGAATATGCGGTCCGCGGCGGCATCCTCGACCTCTTCCCGCCCGGCGCCGAGCTGCCGATCCGCATCGACCGCTTCGGCGACCAGATCGAGGCGATGCGCGCCTTCGACCCGCTGACCCAGCGCAGCACCGGCGACATCTCCGCGATCTCCCTGATGCCGGTCAGCGAGGTGCGCCTGGATGCGGAAACGGTGGAGCGCTTCCGCACCGGCTATCGCGACCGCTTCGGCGCCGTCTCCGACGACGACCTGCTCTATGCCGCGATCAGCGAGGGGCGGCCCTACGCCGGCATGGAGCACTGGCTGCCGCTGTTCCACGACCGGCTGGAGACGCTGTTCGACCATCTGCCAGACGCGACTCCGGTCACCCTCGACCATCAGGGTCGGGAGGTGGTGATGGCGCGCTTCGGCACGATCGAGGATTATTACGAGACGCGGCGCAGCATGATGGGTGCGGCGACGGCGGGGGCTCCCTACCGGCCGCTGCCGCCGGACATGCTCTATCCGAGCGAGGACGAGTGGTTCGAGCGCCTCGCCGAGCGGACGATGGCGCAGGTGACGCCGTTCCTGGAGCCGGGCACGGCCGGCCGTTCGGTCGATGCCGGCGGACGCCGCGGGCGCGAGTTCGGCGACGTCCGGGCCGCCGGCGCCAATGTCTACGAGGCGCTGCGCGAGCACCTCGCCGTCGAGCGCTCGGCCGGCCGGCGCACCATCGTCGCCGCCTACAGCGCCGGCTCGCGCGAGCGGCTACGCACGGTGCTGGCCGAGCACGGCATCCCCGGCGCCGAACCGGTCGAGCGCTGGCAGCAGGCGATGTCGATCGCCCCCGGCCGCACCGCGCTGGTCGTGCTGCCGATCGAATCGGGTTTCACCGACGACCAGCTGGCCGTCGTCACCGAGCAGGACGTGCTGGGCGACCGGCTCGCCCGCACGACGCGGCGCCGGCGCAATTTCGACCAGTTCGTCGCCGAGGTCGCGGCGCTCACCGTCGGCGACTACGTCGTCCATGTCGACCACGGCATCGGCCGCTATGACGGGCTGGTCGCGATCGATGTCGGCGGCGCGGCGCACGACTGCCTGCGCGTCATCTATGACGGCGGCGACAAGCTGTTCGTGCCGGTCGAGAACATCGAGGTCCTGTCGCGCTACGGCAGCGGCGAGGGCGATGTCGCGCTCGACAAGCTGGGCGGGGCCGGCTGGCAGTCGCGCAAGGCGCGGGTCAAGCAGCGCATCCGCGCCATCGCCGACGAGCTGGTGCGGCTGGCCGCCACCCGCGAGGTGCGGGCGGGCGAGGTGATGCCGCCGCCGGAAGGCCTGTTCGACGAGTTCTGCGCGCGCTTCCCGTTCCCCGAGACCGAGGACCAGCTGCGCGCCATCTCCGACGTGGTCGAGGATCTGGGCTCGGGTCGGCCGATGGACCGCCTCGTCTGCGGCGATGTCGGGTTCGGCAAGACCGAGGTCGCGCTGCGGGCGGCCTTCATCGCGGCCATGGGCGGCGCCCAGGTCGCGGTCGTCGTGCCGACGACCCTGCTCGCCCGCCAGCATTTCCGCACCTTCCAGCAGCGCTTCGCCGGCCTGCCGGTGCGCATCGAGCAGCTCTCGCGCCTCGTCACGCCGAAGAACGCCAAGGCGGTCAAGACGATGCTGGCGGAGGGGTCGGTCGACATCGTGGTCGGAACCCACGCCGTCCTCGCGAAGGACGTGAAGTTCCGCCATCTCGGCCTCCTCGTCGTCGACGAGGAGCAGCATTTCGGCGTCGCCCAGAAGGAGAAGCTGAAGCACCTCCGCGCCGAGGTCCACATCCTGACCCTGACCGCGACCCCCATTCCGCGCACGCTGCAGATGGCGCTGTCCGGCGTGCGGCAGATGAGCATCATCGCGACCCCGCCGGTCGACCGGCTGGCGGTGCGCACCTTCGTGCTGCCGTTCGATCCGGTCGTCATCCGCGAGGCGATCCTGCGCGAGCGCTTCCGCTCCGGCCAGGTCTTCTATGTCTGCCCGCGGATCGAGGATTTGGCGGAGGTCCAGAAGCAGCTGCGCGAACTGGTGCCCGAGGCCAAGGTGGCGGTGGCGCACGGGCGGATGCCGCCGACCGCGATCGAAACCGTGATGTCCGAGTTCTGCGATGGCGGCTACGACATCCTGCTGTCGACCACGATCATCGAATCCGGCCTCGACATCCCGACCGCCAACACGATGATCGTGCATCGCGCCGACATGTTCGGGCTGGCCCAGCTCTATCAGCTCCGCGGCCGCATCGGGCGCTCGAAGCAGCGCGCCTATGCCTACCTGACCCTGCCGCCGGGCAAGATGCTGACCGAGACGGCGCAGCGCCGGCTCGAGGTGATGCAGACGCTGGACACGCTGGGCGCCGGCTTCACGCTGGCGAGCCACGATCTCGACATCCGCGGCGCCGGCAACCTCCTGGGCGAGGAGCAGTCGGGGCATGTGCGGGAGGTCGGCGTCGAACTCTACCAGCAGCTCCTGGAGGAGGCGGTCTCCGAGGCGCGCGGGCTGGCCGAGGAATCGGCCGGTGAGGGCTGGACGCCGCAGATCGCGCTCGGCACCGCCGTCCTCATCCCGGAGGACTATGTCGCCGACCTCGGAGTCCGGCTCGGCCTCTACCGGCGCATCTCGACGCTGGTCGACCGGCGGGAGATCGACGCCTTCGCCGCCGAGCTCGGCGACCGCTTCGGGCCGCTGCCGGCGGAGGTCGAGAACCTGCTCGACATCATCGCCATCAAGCAGCTGTGCCGCGAGGCGCGCATCGAGCGCATCGAGGCCGGGCCGAAGGGCTGCGTCATCACCTTCCACGGCAACTCCTTCCCCAACCCGGCCGGGCTCGTCGATTTCATCACGCGCAATGCCGGCACGGCCCGCGTGCGGCCGGACCACAAGCTGGTCATCACCCGTGTCTGGGACGAGTCGAAGCAGCGCCTGCAGGGGCTCCAGAACCTGCTGAAGTCGCTGGTGAAGCTGGCGACCGGCGACACGCCGAAGCCGGCTCCGAAGCCCGCCCCCAAGGTGCCGGCGAAGGCGACGGCCGGCCGGCGCTGAGGCGCGGCGGCACGATTTCCGCTAGCACTGGCAGGGACCGATCAGCCGGGAGGAATCGTTTGGCCGAGCAGACCCAGGGCGTCACCGTCGTCGAGCATGCGCTGGCAGCCCATTACCTGACCACGCTGCGCGACCGCACGACCGACATGCCGGCCTTCCGCTCCGCGATGCGGGGGCTGTCGCTGATCCTGGGCGCCGAGGCGACGCGCGACCTGCCGCTGGTGCGGCGCCCCGTCGATACGCCGCTGGAGACGATGGAGGCCGGCCGCCTGATGGCGGACACGCTCTTCCTCGTCTCGGTGCTGCGGGCGGGCGAGGGGCTGCTCGAGGGGCTGCGCGCGCTGGTTCCCGAGGCGCGGATCGGCCATGTCGGCCTCTATCGCGATCCCGCCAGTCTGAAGCCGGTCCACTATTACGAACATATGCCGCCGGGATTGGATCGCGGTCTGGTGCTGGTCGTCGACCCGATGCTGGCGACGGGCAGTTCGGCCGCCGCCGCCGTCGACCGGGTGAAGCAGCATGGCGGGCGGCGCATCCGCCTGCTCAGCGTCATCGCCGCGCCCGAGGGGGTGGCGACGATGCGGGCCCAGCATCCGGAGGTGACGATCTTCACCGCTGCGCTCGACCGTGGCCTCGACGATCACGGCTATATCCGGCCCGGCCTCGGTGACGCCGGCGACCGCTATTTCGGCACGAAGTAGCGGGGTTCAGCGAGCGGGCGGACCGGCCGCGGCGGGCGCGGTCGCCGCGATGTGCGCTTCGAGGCCGCCGACCTGCGGGGTCGTCGCGATCCAGGCGAAGACCCCGCCCAGAAGCAGCAACCCGACGGCGAGCAGGCGTTCCCCGCCATCGGAACTCCGGTGCCACAGGGTGAAGCCGAGCACGGCCGAGACGATGGCGCTGCAGACGACGGCGGCGAGCAGGAGCATGGCGTTGGACCCGGATGTTCTGCGGGTCCGTGGCTACCATGCGACCGGGGGCCGGGCCACGCTCTATGCGTCCAATCGGAAGGGAATCGTCCCGAGCGTTCCCACCGCTTTGCCGATCACCGGTCAGAGGATGCCGAGCGGCGCCCATTCGTCGTGCGTCGCGGCGCCGGCCGGCGCGGGCCACCAGCGCTTGGCGACGGTGGCGAGAAGGCGACGAAAATCAGTGGTCGCGCGGACGTCGCCATCCTCCAGCCGCTCAAGATCCGGCGAATGGCCGATCAGACCGCCGCGGACGCGGCCGCCCAGTACGAAGTGCGGTGCGGCGGCCCCGTGGTCGGTGCCGGCGGCGCGGTTCTCCGCCGCACGGCGACCGAACTCCGAATAGGTGAGCACGAGCACTTCGCTCCACGATCCATCTTCGCGGGCAAATCGGCGCAGTTCGCCGAGCCCGCCGGCCAGTTGGGCCAGCAGCCGCTCGTGGGTCGGCGCCTGCCGGACATGGGTGTCGAAGCTGCCGATGCTGGTCTTGATCACCGGGATGTCGCTGCCGGCAGCGAGCAGCAGAGCCACTTCGCGGCACTGACGGCCGAACGGGTCGGCGGGAAAGCGGTCCAGCCGAGCGGCCAACGTCGCGTCGCCGCGGACGCGCCGCAGATCCCGGGCGACCCGGGCCGCGGTCTCGGCCGCCTCGGCGCGGGTATCGAGAATGTGCGCCAGGGCAGGGTTACCGGTTCCGCCCGAGGATTCCCCCGGGGCGCCGCTGCGCTCGGCGAAGGCTTCGACGCCATCCATGACGGCGATCCGTCGGCCGCGGCCGGAGAGGGGGCCGAGATAGGGGCGGCCGAGGACCACGCCTTCCGCGGTCGCGGCGGCCGCCGGCGGGTGGCGGCGCAGGAGGCCGGCGACCCAGCCTTCCTCGAAGCGACCGTCGGTGGCCGCACCGTCCCAGATCTCGATCGACCGGAAATGGGAGCGATTGGGCCCAGGATAGCCGACGCCCTGGACGATCGCCGCCTCGCCGGCGTCCCACGTCGGCAGCAGCGGTGCCAGGGCCGGGTGCAAGCCGGTCTCGGCATTGAGCTTCAGGAGGCTGTCGGGTGCCAGCGCGATCGTCGGGCGCAGCGCGTGGTAGGCGGGCTGCCCGATGGGAACGACCGTGTTGAGGCCGTCATTGCCGCCCTGCAGCTCGACCAGGACCAGCAGCCTGCGGCGCGGTGCCGGCATGGCGCCGGCAAGGGGGGCCGCGAGCGGGAGGACAGCCGCGGCCGAAAGCATGCCGAGCAGGCTGCGGCGGCCCAGAGGATCGGGGGGAAGGGTGCGCATCGTCGTGCTCCTTGGCCGGCCGGTTTCACTTCAGCTGGAATGCGGGGTCGCGCAGCATCGCGGCCAGGCGCGAGTCCGGCGGCCCCGGCAGCGGGTCGACGGCGGCGGTGGCGAGGACCAGTGGCTCGATGTTCCCGTCGGGCGTGATGCCGGACAATGCCGAAGCGGCCGCAACCAAGCCCTGACCGCGGGCCATGCGGTCGAGCAGTTCCCGCCGCATCACCAGCGAATCCGTGTCGATCCAGGTCGCGCCGCCTGGCCAGCCGCGGACGTTTGGCGGCTGGAACAGATCCTGGCCAAGGCGACGCAGCCGCATGGCGAGCGCCTCCCATTCCGCGCCGGACCGGCCGACCAGACGAACCGTGCCGACCACCAGATCGGCCGGCGACTTGATCAGCCTGGCGCGGTTCCCGGGTTCCCAGAAGGCCGGCGTATCCAGCATCGCACGGACCGCCTCGGCGATGTTCCAGTCGCGGGCGAAGCGGGCAGCGATCGGTGCCAGCGCGCGTTCGTCGGGCTCCCCGGACACCAGTTCGCGCCAGAGCTTGCCCAGGACCAGGGGCGCAACCTCGGGTCGTGCGAGCACCAGATCGAGGACCGCATGGCCGTCGAACCGGTCCGTCCGCCCGAAGATGGTCTTGGGTCCGGTATCGGCGCGGGCCGCCGCCAGCCGAAAGGTGCCGGTGTGCCGGTCGATTCCCCATCCGGTGAAGGCGCGGGCCGCCTCCCGGACGTCGCGCTCGGAATAGTGCCCTTCGCCGAGCGTGAACAGCTCCAGAAGCTCGCGGGCGAAGTTCTCGTTGGGGCCGAGGCGGCGATTGGTGACGGTGTCGAGGTAGCGCATCATCGCCGGGTCGGCGGCGACGGCGTGCAGCAGGTCGCGGAAGTTGCCGAGGGCGTGCCGGCGAAGCGTCAGGTTCTGGCGCATCATCAGGTCCGGATCGCGGACCTTGGCGAAGCTCGACACGAAGTGGTTGTGCCAGAAGAGCACCATCCGCTCGGTCAGCGGCGAGGGTGTCTCCGCCATCTCCTGCAACCACCAGCCCTTCATTGTCCGCGCCTGGCGTCGGATCGCGGTCCGGCGTGCCTGCCGCTCCTCAACGGAGGCGGCGGTGCCGGGCGGTTCCGGTCGCGGCATGGCGAAGACGAATTCCGGCAGCGGCGTCACCGGTTCGGTGTGGGCGGCTTCGAGCATGCGGCGCACGGCGGTTCGCCGGTCGTCGCGTTCGAACGCCGCGAAATCGGCCGGCGACGGACCGAAGCCCGCCCGCGCCATCAGGTGCCGAACGTCGTCCGGCGGCAGCGCCTGGGCGAGACCCGGCAGCAGCAGGAGGAGAACGGTCGAAAGTGCGACGCCGCGCATGGCGGATCTCCAGTCCGTCGTGAGGCCCCCCTCGTTAGGCTCTCACGGCGATGCCCCGGATATCCGGCGATGCCGACTGCACCGGACTGGTGCCATCACGGACGCGGCCTGACGGATTGCATCGGTCGCCGATCGCTGCCGAAGATTTGTGCAGGGACCGCCGGCAGGCTAGGCTCGGCGGCAATGACCGAATTGGGGGAACGCCCCGGCGGGCCGCGCGCGCTGCTCGCCGACAGGGACTATCTGCGCCTGTGGCTGGTGGGCGGCTTCGCCAACGCGGTGCGCTGGCTGGAACTGCTGGCCGCCGGCGTCTTCGCCTACGACCAGACCGGCTCCGGCCTCGTGGTGGCGGCGATGACGGCCGCGCGCATGCTGCCGATGCTGCTGATCGGCGCACTCGCCGGGGCCGTCGCCGATACGTTGAACCGGCGCACGCTGCTGCTGGCGGGGCAGGGGGCGACCGGCCTGGCGGCATCGGTGGTCGCCGTGCTCGCCCTGGCCGATCTCCTGACGCTGTGGCACATCGCGGCGGCCGGGACGGTGTCCGGCATCGTCTGGGCCAGCGAGATGGCGGTGCGCCGCCGCATGGTGGGCGAGGTGGCGGGGCCGACGCGCATCGCGTCCGCCATCGCCCTCGACACGGTGACCAACGGCATGACGCGGATGATCGGGCCGGCCCTCGGCGGCTTCCTGCTGGAAACGGTCGGTCTCGTCGGCGTCTACATCCTCTCGGCCGCGCTCTATCTCTCCGGCTTTGCGCTGGTTTTCGGCCTGCGCTGGACCCAGGAGACGCGGCCGCTGCGCATCGGCCGGATCCCGGGCGAGATCGCCGCCGGATTCGCCGCGGCCCGCCGCAGCGACACCATCATGGCCGTGCTGGCCGTGACGGTGGTGATGAACGCCTTCGGCTTTTCCTATACGGCGATGATCCCGCCGATCGGGCGCCACGAGTTCGGCGTCTCGGCGACGCTGGTCGGGGTGCTGGCCTCGGCCGAGGCGGGCGGCAGCCTGCTGGGCGGCCTCCTGATCGCCAGCGGCCGGCTCCGGCCCGATCGCGGGCGCCTCTTCCTGGCCGGCGCCTTCGGCCTGATGACGGCGGTCGCGCTGGCCGCGCTGGCGCCCTGGTACGTCCTGGCCTTCGCGCTGCTGCTCGCCGGCGGCTTCGGCACCGCCAGCTTCGCCGCCATGCAGAGCACCCTGATCCTGACCGAGGCCCCGCCCGAGATGCGGTCGCGCCTGATGGGCATCGTCACCGTCTGCATCGGCACGGGCCCGCTCGGCGTGATCGCGGTCGGCGCCCTTTCCGACCATATCGGCGCGTCGAACGCGATGCTCGCCATGGCGCTCACCGGCGCCGCCGCGCTCGTCCTCATCCGCCTGCGCTGGCCGGGGCTGGGGCGGTGAGGGGCGGGCACGTGCACTCGCAATTGGAGCGATATTGGGGAATATTGCTGTCCGAAGATTGAAACAGCAACTTGATGTGACGTATCTTGCCGGACGAGGACTCGGTTCTGGAGCGATTGCGCCATGGTCGGCACCCTGACTCGCACCAATGACCCCGTGGGCGCCGCGTTCCACAGTCAGACCGTATCGTTGCCAGGAGGCGGCCTCGCCACCGCGTCGACCGTCATGCGTGAGGTGCCAGTCGAAGGCGGCACCGTTCCTGCCTACGATATCGTCATCCAGACGTACGACAGCGAGGGCGGTGCCAGCGGCCAGCCGATCGTCGCTGTGCCCGATGTGCCGGAGGGCGCGGTCCTCGGTACCTTTGGCGCTTCGGTCGAAGGTGACCGCTTCACGGTGGTCCTCTTCTGGCCGGGTGGTGATCGCTTCGGTGATCTGGAAGCTGCGACGCCCGCATGGGATGGGCAATCCGGTGGCACGCTCTCGCCGCTCACCACGCCGGATGCCGGTCTCAATCCCTACAACGAGGGCTATGACGTGGAGCCGACCCCGGACGGTGGCTTCCTCATCCTCGGAATACAGCGATACGCAGGGCGCGCCGAGGCGCTCTTGTTCGTCACCAAGCTGTCGGCCGCGGGTGAGCAGGTCGGCGACCCGGTAGAGGTCGGCCATTCCATCACCAGCCACGCTGAGCTGCTGGCCTGTGATGGCCAATTCTTCCTCGTCTCCACGATAGACAGCTACGACCGCGACGGCGCCGTTGCGCTGTGGCGATTGAGCGAATGGGGCGCGCCCCTGGCGGAACCCGTCACGCTGGTGCCTGCGCTGCCGGACGGCATTGTCCGTGCGACGCTCGCCGATGCGACGATGCTGGCGAACGGCGACCTGCTGGTGTCCTGGGACAACTATCCCACCAGCACGACCGATCGGCCGGAATCGACGACGTTCCAGCGGTTCGACATGGACGGCCAGGCGATCGGAGAGGCGATCGTCACGGAACGCGCCGCCGACGCGGCGGCCCTTCAGGACGGGGGCTTCGTCGTGTTCCAGGACACCGCCTACACCTTTCCGGTGAGCCCCCGGACGGAACCGCCCGTCGATCCCGGCGAACAGTTCCTGCACGTTTTCGATCGCGACGATCAACCCGTCGGCGAGCCGCTGCCGGCAACCGGCATCCATGGCAGCCTCGTCGCGATGGCCGACGGTCGCGTTGCGATCACGGGCGGCGAAGGCGGCTACATCTTCGACTACCCACCCTCCCACGATGCGCAGTGGGGCGGTACCTCGACCTACATCGCGACATGGCAGGAGCAGGAGCTTCTGACGCGGGACGACGGCATCGACTTCCTGGTGTCGGACGCCGGGGTCCACATGAAGCCGTGGATCGTCAATTTCGAGGCGGCGTCGGACGGGGACGGCATCAACGCCACCGCCAACGACATGGCCAACCACCTCCTGGGCGGCGACGGGACCAACGTCTTCAAGGCCGGCGGCGGCAACGACAAGCTGTACCTGCTGGGCGGTGACGACTGGGGCTTCGGCGACGGCGGCAACGACCTGATCGACGCGGGCGACGGCGACGACGTTCTGGTGGGCGGGCTCGGCAACGACAGCCTCGCCGGCGGCGCCGGAGCCGACACGGTAGCCGGCGACCAGGGCGACGATGCCGTGAACGGCCATGACGGCGACGACATCGTGCATGGGGCGGCCGGTCGCGATCTGGTCACCGGCGACGACGGGGCCGACACGCTCTATGGCGGCAACGACGACGACTGGCTGAACGGCAGCGCCGGGGACGACGTGGTGAGCGGCGATCGTGGCGCCGACACCCTCGAAGGCGGAGCCGACGCGGATCAGTTCCGGTTCGGCGCGGGCTCCGGCCACGACATCATCATCGACTTCGAGTACGGCGTGACGGGCGACCGCATCGTGGTCGACGTGGCCGGCAATGGCACCTTGAACGGGCTCGAAATCCCCAATGCGGCCGCCCTGTTCGACGCGGCCGAGGACACCGACGACGGCGTGCTGATCGGGCTGGGCGAGGGCCACTCGATCCTGCTCGCCGGCTGGGAGAAGGCGGACCTCGGCGCGGACATGTTCCTGTTGGTTTAGGTGCATGGGGGCAGCCGGTCGTTACCCTGCCCGCTTCTTCACGATTTTCTGGGAAGGATTCTTGGTATGGCCGTCATTGCAAGCGACCCCATCGTCGTCGCCACCGCGCCGGAGACGGAACCGAACACGCCGCCATACAGCCTGTCCGCGCCGATCCTGACGGCGCTGCCCGGAGACGGTTTCGCCGTCGCCTGGAGCCTCTACCATCAACCGGTTGGCGGCCAGTCCGGCGAAAGCGAGACATTCCTCCGCCTCTACGACAGCGATGGCGACGAGACGGCGACCTTGCCGATCGATTTTCCCGCCGGTCACATCGCCACGTCGACCGCCGGCACCATCGCGTTGATGGGAGGAGGCGGCGCCGGCACCATCGCTGTCCAGGTCTTTGACTTCGAGGGCGTGCCGATCGCCGCCGAGCAGACGATTTTCGGGGAGGGATCGAGCGCGATCTACTCACGCACGATCGATCTGGCGGCTATTCCCGACGGCGGCTACACCGCCATATGGCGATGGACGGAGGACTTGGGCCCTCCGGCGTCGCAGCTTCGCATCATCGGTCCCGACGGCATGGCTGAGCCGACAGCAGTTGACCTTGGGGAGGAAGCTCGCTCGACGGCTCAGGCGCTCGTCGTCGCCGATGACGAGATCAAGGTCATCGCGGCCATTGGAGAAGGCACGCGGTATTCGGCCTTGTTTCGCTTCTCTCGAGATGGCGAGTCCCTGGCAGAACCGAAGCTCATCGAGACCAGCGACGGGGAGCGCTTTGCTGCGGCCGACTTCGATCGTCTGGCCAACGGGGACTTTAGCGTTGCCATGGTGGACCGCACCGATAGGGCAGCTCATGCCTATCCCGATCGGCTCCTAGTCCAACGCATTGATGGCGCGGGGGAGCCCATCGGCGCGGTTGTCGAGGTAAGTACACCGCAGCGCATCGAGACTGACCCCGTGGTCGCGCCGCTTCAGAATGGCGGCTTCGTCGCCGTCTGGGCGCAATTCCAAACCGGAAATCTCGTATATCGCATCTTCGACGCAGATGGCACGGCGCTGACGGATGAGGCGACGATTGATAATCGTGGTATCGAGACCTCACTAGATTTCGATGTCGATACGCTCGACGATGGCCGCTTTGTCGTCAGCTATGCCTACGATGACGACGCTGTCATGCCGTGGCTGGCGACAGACAACACGATCTTGGCACAGGTCTTCGACCATGAGCCGTCCCGCACCGCCACCCCCGGCGGCACGGTTGCCGTTGTCGAAACCTGGCAGGATCAGCTCGCCATCGACCGAGACGACGGCATCGATACCCTCGTCACGTCGGACAGCCTGGCGCTGCTGCCCTTCATCCCGAACCTCACCATGGCCGGCACCGCGGACCTGAACGCCGACGCCAACGACATGGCCAACTTCCTGATCGGCAACGACGGGAACAACATCCTGGTCGGCTATCTCGGCAACGACGTGATGCACGGGCATGGCGGCGACGACTTCCTCGCCATGGGTCGCGGCAACGACGTGGCCGACACCGGCGACGGGCAGAACACGGTCTGGGGCGGCCAGGGTGACGACAGCATCCAGGGTGGTAACGGTGACGACATCCTGAACGGCGACCGCCATGACGACGTGATCGACGGCGGCGCCGGCGACGACCGCATCAACGGCGGCAGCCACGACGACCTGCTGACCGGCAATGACGGCGACGACAGCATCACCGGCGGTGCCGGCGCCGATACGCTGGAAGGCTGGGATGGTGCGGACACCCTGCGCGGCGACCGGGACGACGATCAGCTTGAGGGCGGCGACGGTGCCGACCGCTTCGTCTTCGGGGATATATCCGGCAACGACACCGTGCTCGACTTTCGCTGGACGACGGGCGCCTCGGACAATGACCGCATCGTCGTCGAGGTCGAGGACGGGATGATCAACGGCGTGGCGATCACGAGTGTCACCGATCTCTGGGCCCGGTCCGCGGACAGCCTGCATGGCTTCCGCGTCGATCTCGGCGACGGAAATGCGGTCACCCTGATGGGTCAGATCCGGAGCAGCCTGTCTCCGGACATGTTCGAACTCGTGGTCGTCTAGGCGCCGGCCCGGCGGCCGATCATGGCTGTCGGGCTCACTTCACCAAGCGCCCCGGCCCGCCGCCGTGCCGCTATCGCCGGCGGACATAGACATGGACCTGCGGCGCGTCGAGGCCGTCCTGGCTGCGTCCGTAGGTGCGGGCCTGGGCCTTGGAGAGGCCCATCTTGCGCATCGATCCCGCCACCTGCTCGGCATAGGCCATGGTGGTGCGGGAATTGACCTTGCCGCCCTTGGGCGTGACGGCGACGACATCGAAGCGGATGGCCGGGTTGCGGTCGACCGCGACCTTGAGCGCCTCGTAGAGCGCCGGTTCGTACTGGGGGTTCTTGTCGGCGAAGCGGACGGCCACGAAGGGCTTGCGGCCGTCGACCGTCTTCGGCGTGAAGCCGGCGGCCGCCGCCCTGGCCGGTGCCGGCTCGGGCGCGGCCCGGGCAGGAGTGGCACGGGCCGGCGGGGCGGCCTCGGGTGCCGCCCGCACGCCGGGCGCTGGCCGGGCATCGGGCGCCGGGCCGGCGAAGGCGAGGGGCGCCGCCCGGCCGGCGGCCGGCGCGCCGCGTGACGTGGTGCCGGACCGCACCGCCGCCAGCAGCGTGTCCGAACGCTGCCGCTCGGTCGTCAGCCATTCGGTATGGCGGCGGATTTCGGCGGCGAGGTCGGTGCCGACGGCATCGAGGCCGGCGGCCGACTCGGCGAGACCGGCCTGGACCTGGCGGGCCCTGGCGGCGTCGGCCTCGCCGGCGCCGCCGACCGTGGCGAGGTTGCGCGCGGTATCGGCCAGGAAGCGACCGCGGGCGCGGTCGGCCGCGAGGTCGGCCTCGAGCGCGCGCATCCGCGCCACCACCTCGTCGACGCGTGCCAAGTGGCTGCGCGCCTCGGTCCACTGGCCGAGCAGCTTGGGGTCGAGCGCACCCGCGCCGTCCTGCAGGCGCTCGGCGATGTCCTGCACCGTGCCGTTGTAGGCAGCGCTCTCGGCCGTGGCCTGCCCCTTCAGGCGCTGGGCGGCCTCCGCCCGTTCGGAGCGCGTCTGCTGCAGGCGCGCGAGATCGCCCTGGAGGGCCTCGGCGCGCTCGCCGACGAAGCTGCGCTGTGCCCCGGCCGGCGGGGCTTCCGGCTTGTCCGAACCCCCAAACACGCCCGCCACCTGTTCCACCGTGCTGCAGCCGGAGACGAGCAGCAGGGCGAGGGAGGCGGGGACGATCCAGGAACGGCCGGGTATGGTCATCGCGGCTTCACCTTCTGGGGCGGGGGCTGACGCCTGAGCGAATAAAGCGACCGGCGCCGGAACACAACGCCCCATGTCCGCCCGGCTGGCCGAGGAAATGCTTTGCCGCCGCCATGGCGCGGCGGGATAGTCGGCGAACCCCTTTCCCCTGGAGGCCGTTCCCATGGCGTTGGCTGAGGTGTCCCGCACGTCCGATCGGATGACGGAGGCGGAGTGGCAGGCGCGCGTCGAGCTGGCCGCCTGCTATCGGCTGGTCCACCATTTCGGCTGGTCGGACCTGACCGCCACCCACATCTCGGTCCGCGTGCCCGGGCCGGACCATCATTTCCTGCTCAATCCCTACGGCTCGCTGTTCGAGGAGATCACCGCCTCGTCCCTGGTCAAGGTCGACCTGGAGGGCCGGGTGATCGACCCGCCTGGCGCCGAGGTCATCCCGGCCGGCTTCGTCATCCATTCCGCCATCCACATGGCGGTTCCGGAGTTCGCCTGCGTCCTGCACACGCACACCGCTGCCGGCTGTGCGGTGGCGACGCAGCGCGACGGCCTGCTGCCCAACACCCAGCACAGCCTGCTGATCTACGACGCCGTCGCCTACCACGACTTCGAGGGGGCGGCGACCGAGCTCGAGGAGCGCGAGCGGATCGTCGCCGACCTTGGCGACAAGCGCGTCCTCATCCTGCGCAACCACGGCCTGCTGACCGTCGGCGGCAGCGTCGGCGAGGCCTTCATCTGGATGTACCGGGCCGAACGCGCCTGCCGCATGCAGCTCGCCTTCCAGGGTGCCGGCGTGCCGGCCTATCCGCTGCCCGACGCGGTCGTCGAGAAGACGATCGAGCAGGGCCGCAAGTTCGCGAACAACAACCGCCACCCGGTCGGTTCGCGGGAATGGCCGGCCATGCTGCGGCTGGTCGAGCGGATCGCCCCCGACTTCAAGCGATGAGCCCGCTACAAGCAATGAGGTAGCCGGCACGCTTCTTGCTGTCCTGCGGCGATCGTTCCGGTTGTCCGTGGAGAGCAGCATGAAGCGTCTGGTCCGGGCCGTCGCAGGGGCATTGATCCTGGCGACGGCCGCACTCCCCGCCGCCGCCCAGAAGCGGGGCGGCACGCTGGTCATGGTGGTTCTGCCGGAGCCGCCGACGCTGGCCTCCTACCTCTCGACCTCGGGCCCGATCGGGCAGGTGGCGGCCAAGGTCTACGAGGGCCTGCTGGAGTACGGGCCGGACCAGAAGCCCAAGCCGGGCCTCGCCAAGTCCTGGGAGGTGTCGCCCGACGGTCGGACCATCACCTTCCGGCTGCAGGACGGCGTCACCTGGCACGACGGCAAGCCCTTCACCTCGGCCGACGTCAAGTTTTCGCTGCTCGAGGTCCTGAAGAAGGTCCATCCGCGCGGCGGCATCAGCTTCCAGGCGCTGGTCGCGGTCGACACGCCGGACCCCAAGACCGCGGTCCTGAAGCTGGACAAGCCGGCGCCCTACCTGATGTCGGCGCTGTCCGGCTACGAGTCGCCGATGGTGCCGAAGCACCTCTACGAGGGCTCGGACATCCGCACCAACCCCAACGCCAACAAGCCGGTCGGCACGGGCCCATTCAAGTTCGTCAGCTGGGAGCGCGGCCAGTACATCCGCCTCGACCGCAACCCGACCTATTGGCGCAAGGGCCAGCCCTATCTCGACCGCATCGTCGCGCGCTTCATCGCCGATCCCGGCACGCGCACCGCCGCCATGGAGAAGGGCGAAGTGCAGTACGGTGCCTTCGGCGCGGTGCCCTACAACGACGTGCCGCGCATCCGCACCCTGCCGCACATCGCCGTCTCGACGGACGGCTACGGCATGATCGCGCCGGTGATGCAACTCGAGGTCAACAACCGCAAGCCGCCCTTCGACAAGGTCAAGGTGCGCCAGGCGGTGAGCTATGCCCTCGACCGCAAGTTCATGATCGACAACATCTGGTTCGGGTTCGGCCGGCCTTCGACCGGCCCGATGAACTCGAACTTCAAGGCGAGCGGGCTCTACGAGGGCAACGTCCGCGACTATACCGTCAAGGACCGGGTGGAGATCGCCAACCGGCTGCTCGACGAGGCCGGCTATCCGCGCGGCGCCGACGGCACCCGCTTCAAGATCACCCACGACATGCTGCCCTACGGCGACGAGTGGCGCCGGCTCGGCGAGTACATCAAGCAGGCGCTCGGCGGCGTCGGCATCGACGTCCAGCTGCGCTACGAGGATGTTCCCACCTGGCTGAAGCGGGTCTTCACCGACTACGAGTACGACATCACCTCGACCTTCTACTACAACCTCGCCGACCCGGTGATGGGCGTGCATCGCCAGTACCACAGCAGCATGATCCGCAAGGGCACGGTCTTCGTGAACGGCTCGGGCTATTCGAACCCGAAGGTCGACCAGCTGCTGGAGGCGGCCACCGTCGAGACCGACGCGGCCAAGCGGCAGGCCCAGTATTCGGAGTTCCAGAAGATCGTCGCCGAGGACGTGCCGCTGATCTTCCTGACCGAGATGGAGTTCGTCACCGTCTACAACAAGAAGGTGAAGGGCGCGTTCGAGGACGCGTTCGGCGTCTACTCCAACTTCGCCGGGGTCTGGATGGAATAGGGGGCGGCAGCCATGTCCCTCGCCGTCCAGAGGCTGCGCTACGTCGCGCGGCGGGCGCTGCAGGCGGTGCCGATCATCGTCGCGATCGTCATCTGCAACTTCCTGCTCCTCAACCTCGCGCCCGGCGACGCCGCATCGGTGCTCGCCGGGGAGGCGGGGTCGGCGACGCCGGAATACATGGCCGAGCTGCGCCAGCGCTTCGGGCTGGACCAGCCCTTCCACGTCCAGCTCTTCCAGTATCTGCGCAACATGCTGGCGTTCGATCTTGGCTATTCGTTCCGCCATTCGCGGCCGGTGCTCGACCTCGTGCTCGACCGGCTCGGGCCGACCCTGCTGCTGATGGGCACGGCCGCGATCGTCGCGATCGTGGTCGGCGTCTTCCTCGGCGTCCTCGCCGCGCTCGACCTCAACGGCTGGCGGGACACGCTGATCTCGATCTTCGCGCTCGTCTCCTACGCGACGCCGCTCTTCTGGATCGGGCTGATGATGATCGTCGTCTTCTCGATCCAGCTCGACCTCCTGCCGACGAGCGGGATGGAGACCGTGGCCGCCTTCTACGAAGGCTGGGAGCGGGTTCTCGACATCGCCCGGCATCTCGTCCTGCCGGCCACGACCCTCTCGCTCTTCTACCTCGCGCTCTACACGCGGCTGATGCGCGCCTCGATGCTGGAGCAGGCGGGCATGGACTATGTCGTGACCGCCCGCGCCAAGGGGCTGACCGAGCGCCGCATCGTCGTCCGCCACATCCTGCGCAACGCCCTGCTGCCGATCGTCACGATGGCCGGCATCCAGGTCGCCGGCATGCTCGGCGGCTCCGTCATCGTGGAATCGGTCTTCGGCTGGCCCGGCCTCGGGCTGCTGGCCTTCGAGAGCCTCTTCGCGCGCGACCTCAACCTGCTGCTCGGGATCTTCTTCTTGTCCTCCTGCCTCGTCGTCGCGGTCAATCTCGCCGTCGACCTGATCTATGCCCTGCTCGATCCCAGGATCGAGGTGCGATGAGCTTCTGGCGTCTGTTCCGGCGCAATCGCGCCGCGGTCCTGGGGCTGGCGGTGCTGGGACTGGTCCTGGCGATGGCGGCGGCCGGCCCGCTCGCCTATCCGGATTCGGCATTCTCTCTGGTCGGCAAGCCGTTCCAGCCGCCCTTCGGGGAATGGCTGCTCGGCACCGACATGCTGGGGCGCGACGTGCTGGCGGGCCTCGTCCACGGGGCGCGGACCTCGCTGCTGATCGGGCTGGTGGCGACGGTCGCCGCCGTCACCTTCGGCGTCTTCATGGGCGGGTTGGCCGGCTATTACGGCGGCTGGATCGACGACCTGCTGATGCGCACGACCGAGCTGTTCCAGACCATCCCGTCCTTCATCTTCGCGATCGTCCTGGTCGCCGTGCTCAGCCCGTCGATCGAGAGCGTCGTCATCGCCATCGCCGTCGTCTCCTGGCCGGCAATGGCGCGCCTCGTGCGCGGGGAGTTCATGGCGCTGCGCGGGCGCGAATTCGTGCAGGCCTCGGTCGCCCAGGGCATGGGCGACGGCAAGATCATCCTGGTGCAGATCCTGCCCAACTGCCTGTCGCCGATCATCGTCACCGGCTCGCTGATGGTGGCGACCGCGATCCTCATCGAATCGGGCCTCTCCTTCCTCGGGCTGGGCGATCCCAACGTCATGAGCTGGGGCTTCATGATCGGCGCCGGCCGCGGCGTGCTGCGCACCGCCTGGTGGCTCTGTGCCATTCCGGGGCTGGCCATCCTGCTGACGGTGCTGGCGATCAACCTCGTCGGCGAGGGGCTGAACGACGCCCTCAATCCGCGCCTGCGGGAGCGCTGAGATGGCCGCACCGGAGCCGGTCCTCGACATCCGCGGCCTGACCGTCGCCCTGCCGGCCAACGCCGACCGGCCGCATGCGGTCGAGGACGTGTCGCTGCAGCTCTTCCCGGACGAGATCGTCTGCGTGGTGGGCGAGTCCGGGTCCGGCAAGTCGGTGATGGCGCGCGCCGTCCTCGGCCTGTTGCCGGTGCCGCGGGTGCGCCCGGTGGCGGGCAGCATCCTGCTCGAGGGCGAGGATCTCCTGGCGGCGCCGCCCCAGCGCTTGCGGGCCGTGCGCGGCAGCCGCATCTCGATGGTGTTCCAGGAGCCAATGACCGCGCTCAATCCGGTCATGACCATCGGCGACCAGATCGACGAGGTGATCGCGACGCACCTGCCGCTGCCCGAGCGCGAGCGGCGGGCGCGCATCCTGGACCTCTTCGCCGCCGTCCGCCTGCCCGATCCCGAGCGCATCCGGCACGCTTTCCCGCACCAGCTGTCCGGCGGCCAGCGGCAGCGGGCGATGATCGCGATGGCGCTCGTCCTCGGTCCGCCGGTCGTCATCGCCGACGAGCCGACGACGGCGCTCGACGTCACCACCCAGGCCCAGGTGCTGGCGCTGATCAAGGAGATGCAGGGGTTGCGGCGCACCGGCGTCCTCTTCATCACCCATGATTTCGGCGTCGTCGCCGAGATCGCCGACCGGGTCGCGGTGATGCAGCATGGCCGCATCGTCGAGCAGGGGGCGGCGGCGGACGTCCTGAACCGGCCGCGCCATCCCTACACGCAGGCCCTGATCGGCGCGGTGCCGCGGCTGCAGCCGCCGGTGCGCATGCAGCCGGCGGCGCCGGCGACGCCCTTCGTCGAGGTGCGCAACCTGCAGAAGGCGTTCCGCTCCGGTGGCGGGCTGTTCTCCCGCGGGCGGGTGGTCCATGCGGCCCGCGACGTGTCCTTCCGCCTGGTGCGCGGCGAAACCCTGGGGCTGGTCGGCGAGTCCGGCTCGGGAAAGTCGACCGTCGCGCGCTGCGTCGTGCGCCTCGTCGACCCGGACGGCGGCGACGTGCTGATCGGCGGCGAGGACATCGCCCGTCTCGGCCGCCGCGCCCTGCGGCCGTGGCGGCGCCGCGTCCAGATGGTCTTCCAGGATCCCTTCGCCTCGCTCAATCCGCGCCGCACGGTGGGCCGGCAGATCGCCGACGGCCCAATCACCACGGGAACGGCGCCCGCGGCGGCGCTGGCGCGCGCCCGCGAGCTGCTGTCGCTGGTCGGGCTCGATCCACGTGCCGCCGACCGGTTCCCGCACGAATTCTCGGGCGGCCAGCGCCAGCGCATCGGCATCGCCCGCGCGCTGGCCATGGAGCCCGAGATCCTGGTCGCGGACGAGCCGGTCTCCGCGCTCGACGTCTCGGTCCAGGCGCAGGTGCTGGAGCTGCTGGCCGACATCCGCCGCCGCTTCGACCTGACCATGCTCTTCATCACCCACGACCTGCGCGTCGCGGCCCAGGTCTGCGACCGCATTGCGGTGATGCGCCATGGCGAGATCGTCGAGAGCGGGCCGACGGCGGAACTCTTCGCCCATCCCCGGCACGAATACACGCAGACGCTGCTCGCATCGGTTCCTGGCCGCAACTGGACCCCGCCCGCGCACGCCGTCGGCGTCGCAAGAGCGTCATGAGACCGACGGTATCGACCTGCTAACTTGCTCGCCCATGGATGGCGACGGGGAACGGTCATGCGTGCCAGCCTCTTCATTGCGGCACTGGTGAGTCTCTGCCTCGGCGCGGCCGGTCTGGCGTCGGCGACACCTTCGAACGCCGGAGTTGCGCGCCTCACGGTCGCCGGAGCGGAGCCGTTCGACATGCTCGTCTGGTATCCGACGCCGGTCGAAGCAGCGCCGTGGCAAGCCGGCCCCTTCATCGTTCGGGCCGGACGGGACGCTCCGATCGCACCCGGTCGATTTCCCGTCGTGTTGCTGTCTCACGGCGGCGGCAGGACAGGCGGGAGCCCCATGCTGCTGGGTCAGCTCTCGGCGCGCCTGGCACGGGAGGGGTTCATCGTGATCGCGCCGTTCCACGGCCGGACACGCTTCGTGCAGCGGACACACCAGATGGTCCGGTCGTTCGAAGCCGCACAGAGCGACTCCCGCCTGGGGCCCCACATCGCAGCCGATCGCGTGGCGACTCTGGGTTTCTCCCTGGGTGGCGCGGTCGCGCTGGTTCTGGCCGGGGCAATCCCGGACTTCGCGCTGCTCGACACCTACTGTGCGGCCCATCCTGAGGACGCCCGTTCCTGCGGCGGCGGACCCTCTGCGGATGGAGGTGCGGGAGCCTCGCCGGCCATGCCACGGACGCCCCGGCCCGTGCCGCCAGTTCTGCCGTTGCGGGCGCTGGTCCTGCTGGACCCCTTTGCGGTGCTGTTCGGGAAGGACGGCCTCGCCGGGGTGCGGACCCCGGTGCTGCTGGTGCGTCCGCGCGACAGTTCGCTCGGGGAGGACAATGTCCGCTCGCTGGCCGATGGTCTTCCGCGGCCGCCCCAGCTGGAGCGCGTGCCAGGCGGCCATTTCATCTTCGTGGACATATGCCCGGCGGCTCTGAGCGCGGAGGCCCCGGAACTTTGTCGGGACGCAGCCGGCGTCGATCGGACGAGTGTCCATTCGGATGTCGAAGCCGCGATCGTCCGGTTCCTTCGCGCCAATCTCTAGGCGCAGAATCCCGGCGGGCCGGGCAGCCGCAACTCGACACCGCCCGCGCCACTGTCGTCCTGTGATAGGATGCTGCCCGATCGCGGCATCGGGAGGACGGTCATGGACGGGGTGCGTGAGGTCGGGCCTGCGCTACGCGAACGGATCGGCGAGGCGGAATGGGCGCTGCGGGTGCAGCTGGCGGCCTGCTACCGCATCATCGACCATCTCGGCTGGACCGAGCTGATCTGGAGCCACACGACGGTGCGGGTGCCGGGGCCGGAGCACCATTTCCTCATCAACCCCTATGGCCTGCGCTACGACGAGGTGAACGCCTCGAACCTCGTCAAGATCGACCTCGACGGCAATCCGGTCGGCCCGACCGCCCATCTCGTCAACCCGGCCGGATTCGTCATCCACAGCGCCATCCATCGCGCCCGCGAGGACGCGCGCTGCGTCATGCACACCCATACCGTCGCCGGCATGGCGGTGGCGGCCCAGGCGCAGGGCTTGCTGCCGGTCAGCATGTATGCGCTGGGGTTCGACGGCGAGGTCGCCTATCACGACTTCGAGGGCCCCAGCCTCGAACTCGGCGAGCGCGAGCGGCTGGCCGCCAACCTCGGCGACCGCAACCTGCTCGTCCTGCGCACGCACGGCCTGCTGACCTGCGGGCGCAGCATTCCCGAGGCCTTCGTCTACATGTACCGCCTGCAGCGTGCCTGCGAGATCCAACTCGCCGCCCAGGCCGGCGGTGCGCCGCTGATCGTGCCGCCGGACGCGGTACGCCGCGCCAGTGTCGAGAACACCCGGCAGTTCCTCGCGACGGGCGGGGTCGCGACCTTCGGCGAGTTGGAGTTCGATGCCCTGGTGCGCCTGATGGACCGCAAGGATCCGTCGTTCCGCAGCTAGGACGGATCATGGCAGGCGTGTCGAAGGGGGCGGGTGCATCGAAGGGGCCGGGGGACGAGAATTTCCCCGTCGGATCGTGGCTGCTGGCGGCCCGTCATCGACCGCATGTCGCGGCCTTCTATGCGTTTGCCCGCACCGCCGACGACATCGCCGACGATCCCGACCTGCCGGCGGCGGAGAAGCTCGACCGGCTCGACCGGCTGGCGGCGGCGCTCGCCGAGGACGAAGGCGCCGGTGTCGCCCACCGTTTGCGGCGCAGCCTTGCCGCGGCCGGCGTGCCGGCGATCCACGCATTCGATGTGCTCGACGCCTTCCGCCAGGATGCGCGCCAGCCGCGCTATCCGGACTGGGCCTCGCTCATGGCCTATTGCGAACGCTCGGCGGCACCGATCGGCCGCTTCCTCCTCGACCTGCACCGCGAGGATCGCGCCCTCTGGCCGGCTTCCGATCCGCTCTGCGCCGCGCTCCAGGTTCTGAACCACCTCCAGGACCTGGGGGAGGACCGGCGGCGGCTGGACCGGGTCTACCTGCCGCAGGACTGGCTGGCGGCCGAAGGCGCAGCGGACGGCGACCTCGACCGCAAGGAATCCTCGCCCGCGCTGCGTCGCGTCGTCAACCGTTGCCTCGATGGCGTCAATGCGCTGCTCCTTCGCTCACGCCCCCTGGCGGCCGGCCTCGGCAGTCGCCGGCTGGCGGCCGAGGCGGCGGTGATCCAGGCGATTGCCGAGCGGCTGGCGCGCTGCCTGCGACGCGGGGACCCGCTGGCGACGCGGGTGCGTCTGGGGCGCGCCGGGCAGGCGGCCGCGGCTGCGACCGGGCTCTGCCGGGTCGTCGGCGACCGCCTCCGCGGCGAGCCCGGCATGACGGCCCGCGCCGCCGGCCGATGAGCGACGCCGCCGTCTTCGCCGTCGTCCGCCGGTCGCGCAGTTCCTTCTACTGGGCGATGCGGATGCTGCCGCGCGAGCGACGGCTGGCCATGTACGCGGTCTATGCCTATTGCCGTATCGTCGACGACATCGCCGACGGACCGCTGCCGGCGGCGGACAAGCAGGCCGGTCTCGCCCATTGGCGGCGCCAGATCGAGCGCCTCTACGCCCCGGCGGGCGCCCCGCCCGATGAGCCGGTGGCGCGGGCGCTTGCCGGCCCGATCATGCGCTTCGGGCTGGCGCGCGGCGACTTCCTGGCCGTCATCGACGGCATGGAGACCGATGCGGCGGCCCCGGTGGTGGCGCCGGGCTGGAGCGAACTGCGCGAATATTGCGCGAGGGTGGCCGGCGCAGTCGGGCTGCTGTCGGTGCGCATCTTCGGGATGCCGGAAGCGGCTGCGAGACCGTTGTCGGCGGCGCTGGGCGAGGCGGTGCAGCTGACCAATATCCTGCGCGACGTGGCGGAGGATGCGCGCGACGGGCGCCTCTACCTGCCGCGGGAGGAGTTGGAGCGCGCGGGGTTGCCGCCCGGCCCGCCACTGATGGTCCTGGGCGATCCGCGGCTCGCGGTCGCCTGCGCGGCGGTCGCTTCGGTCGCCGAGGCGCGGTTCGCCGCCGCCGCCGCGATGCTGCGCGGCCTGCCGCGGCAGCCGGCCCGGCCGGCCCGCATCATGCTGGCCGTCTACCGCCGGCTGCTCGACCGCATGATCCGGCGCGGCTTCGCGCAGCTGGAGCCGCGGATGCGCCTGTCCGGCCGCGAACGGCTGTGGATCGCCCTGCGCCACAGCTGGTTCTGACGGGCGGCGGGCGACCGGGGCGACATGACGCTGCACATCGTCGGCGCCGGGCTGGCCGGGCTTGCGACCGCCGTCGAGGCGGTCGCACGCGGCCGCACGGTGCGTCTCTACGAAGCGACCGGCATCGCAGGCGGCCGCTGCCGCAGCTTCTTCGACCCCTCGCTCGGACGGACGATCGACAACGGCAATCACCTGATGCTGAGCGGCAACCGCGCGGTGCGGCGCTTCGCCGAACGCATCGGCAGCGCCGGCGAACTCGCGGTCGCTCCCGACGCGCGCTTCGACTTCGTCGATCGCCGCAGCGGACGACGATGGTGCCTCGACCTTGGCCGTGGCCTCGTTCCCGGCTGGCTGTTCTCGGCCGCGCGCCGCGTCCCGGGCACGATCGCGCGCGACTATCTGGCACTGGTGCGCCTGATGCTGGCGGGCGAGGGCACGACGGTCACCGCCATCGTCGGCGAGGACCATCTCCTCTACGAGCCGCTGATCGTCCCCCTGGCGATCGCGGTGCTGAACACGGCGCCGACCGAGGGCTCGGCCGCGCTGCTCGGCCGGGTCCTGCGGGAGGCGCTGGTCGCCGGGGGGCGGACCTGCCGCCCCGTCCTGGCGCGCCGCCATCTCGATGCGGCCTTCGCAGGCCCGGCCCTCGACTGGCTGGCTGGGCGCGGCGTCCGGCCGTGGCTGCACCACCGGCTGCGCGGGCTGGAGTTCGCCCGCGGGCGCGTCTCCATGCTGCGCTTCGCCGAAGCCGGCATCCCGGTCGGGCCGGAGGATGCGGTGGTGCTGGCGGTTCCGGCCTGGGCCGCGGCCGAGCTGGTGCCGGGACTGACGGTCCCGACGGAGACCCGGGCCATTCTCAACGCCCATTTCCGGGTCGCTGGACTGGAGGGGGGGCTGGAGGGCGCACCGCCCGCTCCGCTCGGCATCGTCGGCGGGCTGGCAGAATGGGTCTTCGTGCGCGGCGACGTCGTCTCGACCACCACCAGCGCCGCCGATGCCGGGATGGAACTGGAGGCCGGCGCGCTGGCGGCGCGGCTATGGTCGGATGCGGCTTTCGCGCTCGGCCTGCCGCCGGACCTGCCACCTTGGCGGGTGATCAAGGAGCGGCGCGCGACGATCGCCCACACGCCGGCCGAGGCGGCGCGCCGTCCGCCGGCCTGGACCGCCTGGCCCAACCTGTTCCTCGCCGGCGACTGGCTCCAGGGACCGCTGCCAGCGACCATCGAGGCGGCGATCCGCTCGGGCGAGCGCGCGGCGGAGCTGGCCTGTGGGGTCGAGGGCGCCGCGCCGGCCTAGACGATGCGGGGGGCGACCTCGCGCATGAGGTCGAGCCAGGCCGGCATGCAGCGCGACAGGTCGAAGCGGGCGATCGCGGTCTCGCGCGCGGCCTGCGACAGATAGGCGAAGGCGGGCGGATCGCGCAGCACGTCGACGACGCGGGCCGCCAGATCGTTGGGATCGGCGGCATTGGCCAGCAGGCCGTTGTAGCCGTGCTCGATGACCTCCTCGACGGCGGCATTGCGCGCCCCGACGATGACCGCGCCCAGCGACATCGCCTCGATCAGCGACCAGGACAGGACGAACGGGCGGGAGGAATAGACGTGCGCGGTGGTGATCTGCATCAGCCGGATGAAGTCGGCATAGCGGACGCGGCCGAGGAAATGGACGCGCGGATCGCTCAGGCCCATGTCGCGCAGCAGGGCGGCGCGGTGACTGCCGCCGCCCTCGGGCTCCGGCCCGTACTGGGCCCGATCCCCGCCGACGATCACGACCTTGGCGTCGGGCACCTGCCCGAGGATGCGCGGCACGGCGTAGAGGAACTCGGGGAAGCCGCGGATCGGCTCCAGCCCGCGCGCGACGTAGGTGACGATCTTGTCGCGCGCCGACAGCATCGTCAGGTCCGGCAGCTCGAAGCGCGCCAGCGGGTCGGGGTGCAGGCGGCGCGTGTCGACGCCGTCATGGATGACCCGGATCATCGGCTGATGGGCGGCGGGAAAGGTCGAACGCTGCCAGTGGGTCGGCGAGACTCCGGCCGCCGACTGGTCGAGCGCCGCCTGGAGATGCCAGGTCTGCATCGCGTCCGCCGTGGTGCCGCCGCCGCGGAAGAACTCGCAATAGGTGATCAGCGGCACGTCGGGAAACACCTCCCGCAGCGGCAGGGCGCCGCCCCAGCCGGCATGGGCGATCACCAGGCGCGGCTCCAGCCCCGAATCGGCGAGCTGGCGCAGCTTGCGGCCGGCGGCCCGGGCATGGCCGAGGAGGTTGGCGACCGGCTGCAGCGCCCGGTCGCCGGGCGTGCCGACCGTGTCCGGGCGATAGAACTGCTTGTCGACGACGGTGAAGGCGGAATTGTCCTGCACCGCGAGGAAGGTGCTGCGCGGGCGCACGCGGGGCGCCAGATGCTGGATCAGGTTGAGGAACTGGCCGGGAACGCTGTGGTGGATGTAGAGGATCGACATCGGTCCTCGACGCTCTCCGGCAGTTGGGAAGGGGGCCGACCCTGCACCGGGCCGTTGGTGATTTCTACCTCGGATTCGTTCTCATCGGGAGGGGTGATAACGAACGGGTATGCCCGAAAGGGCAGAAATCCGGTTGCCCGCCGGAACCGGCGGCCGTTTTCGGCGTCGAAGGCATCGGCAGTATGGCTCCTCGCGCGCGTCCGGGAGGGCGGATGGACTGGTCGGAGATGGTCTTCCAGAACTGGGAAGGGCTGGCCCGCACCGCCGTGGTGGGGACGCTGGCCTATGCGGCCCTGATCCTGTTCCTGCGCGTTTCGGGCAAGCGGACCCTGGCGAAGCTGAACGCCTTCGACCTCGTGGTCACGGTCGCGCTCGGCTCGACGCTTTCCGCGGTGCTTCTCCAGGAATCCATCGCGCTGGCGGAGGGGGCGACCGCGCTCGGACTCCTCATCCTGATGCAGTACGTCGTGACCTTCCTCTCGGTGCGCTCGGTCATGCTCGCCAAGTGGATCCGCTCCGAGCCGGCGCTGCTGGTGCGCAATGGCGAATTCTGCGAGGCGGCGATGCGGCGCGAGCGGATCACCCGCGACGAGGCCCTGAGCGCCATCCGCGCCGCCGGCGGCAGCGGAATCGAGGATGTCGACGGTCTAATCCTGGAGAGCGACGGCACATTGAGCACCCTGTTCCGATCCCGCTGAGGGAGCCCTGCTCCAGCCGCCGGCCCCAGCCGTCTGGATCGATCTCGGCATCATAGATGCCGCCCAATGGCTCTTCGCGCTCGAGCGTCTGCATCACGCCCTTCGCGACCGGCGGCTGGGTAGCGTGCACGCCGCATGGCGTCATCGTCACACCTTCTGGGAGAATCATGAGATAATTCTTCGTCCATATGGATGATGGCGCGGCCGCGACGGTCGGCGACCGTGCCGTTCGGGGTGATGGAGGGCCATGCGGGATGCCGGCTCCGGACGGGGATGAACTCGATCGCCTGATTGGCCTGCTGTACGAAGCAGGACAGGAGGAGGAGGTTGCGTGGAGCGAGGTCGTCGAGGCGATCCGCGTCGCCTTCGGCGGCATGTCCGCGATCATCCACCGGGTCGATGCGGCGGCCGGCATCTATGCCGTGATCGGCCGCACGCAGCTCTCCGACGACGTCATGGCGCCCTATGCCGCCCACTGGTTCGCGCTCGACCCGTGGACGCGCGAGGGTGCACGGCGACCGGTCGGGCGGGCCTCGATCGGCAGCGAGCTGGTGGCGCTCGATCAGCTCCGCCGCACGCCCTTTCATGCCGAGTATCTGCGCCCGGTGCTGGGGGCCGAGGACGTGATCGGCGGGATCGGGGCGGCCGGCGGAACGATGGTCACGCCGATCGGCATTCATCGCGCGGCCGGGCTTCCGGCCTACGACCTCGCGGACCGGGCGGCGATGCAGCGTCTTCTGCCGCACCTGGCACGGGCCGTCGGGCTGTCCGAACGCCTCCGGATCCTGCGCGCGGAACGCTCCGACCTTGCCGCCGCACTCGATGCACTGCCGGGGGCGGTGGCGCTGGTGACGTCGCAGGGTAGGGTGGTCCTGGCCAATCGGGCCGCGCGGGCACTGCATGCGCGCGGGCTCGGTTTCGTGGTCGATGCCAGGCTCGGCGCCGCGCGGTCGGCCGACGACGCGCGCCTGCGCGGCCTGTTCGCCCGCGTCGGACAGTCCGGACGGGCGGAGGCGATGGCGCTGCCGCGACCGGACGGCCGGTCGTTCCAGATCCTGGTGGCACCCCTGCCGCGACAGCGCGCGCATGTCGGCATGGCGGCCCTCGTCGTCCTGGTCGCCGACCCCGACGATCGCCCGACGCCCCCGGCCGCCCGGCTCGGCGCGCTCTTCGGCCTGACGGCCGCGGAGGCGGCCGTTGCGCTCGCGCTGGCAGCGGGAGAGCGCACCGAGGAGATCGCAAGCCGCCGCGGCGTCACGATGCCGACCCTTCGGACGCAGATTCGCGCGATCCTCGCCAAGACCGGCGCCGTTCGCCAGTCCGATCTGACGCGCCTCCTCGCGATGCTGCCCCGCCTCCATGGCGAGGAACGATAGGCCGACGGTGGGTGCGCGCCGCATCGGGGCTCGACAATGGCGAGGCCGTGCTGGCAGAGATGGGCCGTCCCAATTCCCACCCATTCCGCCAGGAACTTCGTGCCAGAGCATTTCGGGGCCGGCCACGCGCCCCTCATCCTCGCCTCCGCTTCGCCCAGACGGCTGGATCTTCTGCGGCAGGTCGGCATCGAGCCTGCCGGGGTCGAGCCCGCCGACCTCGACGAGACCCCGCTGCGCGATGAATTGCCGGCCGTCCATGCCATGCGGCTGGCGCAGGCCAAGGCGGAACGGGTCGCGGTGCGCCATCCCGGCAGCTGGGTGCTGGCGGCCGACACCGTCGTCGCCTGCGGGCGCCGCATCCTGCCCAAGGCCGAGAGCGAGGCCGAGGCGCGGGAGTGCCTGCGGCTGCTTTCGGGGCGGCGTCACCGGGTGCATGGCGGTGTCGCGCTGATGGGGCCTGACGGCCGGCTGACGGCGCGCCACGTCGAGACGGCGGTGCTGTTCAAGCGGCTGACCGAGGCGGAGGTCGCCTGGTACCTCGCCGGCGGCGAATGGCGCGGCAAGGCCGGCGCCTACGCCATCCAGGGCTGCGCCGCGCTCTTCGTGCGGGGGATCGTCGGCTCCTACTCGAACGTCGTCGGCCTCGCCCTCTTCGAGACCGCGGCGCTGCTGCGCGGCCGCGGCTTCCCGGGGCTGCCGTGACGCCGGCCGCGGACCACAACCCCGCCGACCGTATCCTGGTCGACCGCATCCTGGTCGATCGCGTGCCGGGCGAACTCCGGGTCGCGGTCATGGCGGCCGGTCGGCTGGTCGACCTCCATATCCGGCGCGGCGACGGCAGCCATGCGCCGGGATCGATCCATCTCGGCCGGGTGGCGCAGGTCGTCGCCGGCTTCGACGGCGCGTTCGTCGATATCGGGCTCGAGCAGGCGGCCTTCCTGCGGCTCTCCGACGTCGCCGCGCCGCCCGTGCCGGGCGATGCGCTGGTCGTCCAGGTCGTGCGGGCGGCCGGCGGCGAGAAGGGGCTGGGCGTGACCGCGCGGCCGCGCCTTGTGGGCCGCCTCGTCGACTGGACGCCCGGCCGCCCCGGACTGCGCGCCGGGCGCGGCATTCCGCTGCCCGCGGACATCGCGCTCGGTGAGGGCGAGGGCGCCGAAATCAAGGCTGCAGCCGCCACGGACCGCCTGGCCGACGAGATCGCCGGGCTGCGCGCCGAATGGGCCGGGCTGCTGCGGCGCGCGAAGGATGTGATCCCGCCGGCCCTGCTGGCGGCGCCGCCCGAGCCCTGGATGGCACCGCTCCTGGCGTCGCCCGACGCCGAGGTCGCCTTCGCCGAACGGGGTGCGTGGCAGGCGGCAGCGGCGACGGCGCGGGCGCGCCTGCCCGATTTCGCGCCGCGTCTCGTCCTCGATCCCGCCGGCTGGCGGCTGTTCGACGAAGCCGGCGTCGAGGAGCAGATCGCCGCCGCGCTGGTGCGGCGGGTGCCGCTGCCGGGGGGCGGCGAACTGGTGATCGACGAGGTCGAGGCGGCGACGCTGGTCGATATCGACGCGGGGTCGTCGCGCGCCGCCCCCGGGGCGCTGAATCGCAAGGCGGTCCCGGTCCTGGCGGCACAGCTGCGCCTGCGCGCGATCGGCGGCCAGATCCTGGTCGATTTCGTGCGGGAAGGGGGCGCCAAGTCGCGCGAAGCCCTGGCGGCCGCCCTGCGCGAGGCCGCGGCCGGCGACCCCGATCCGATCGAGATCGCCGGCTGGTCGCGCCTCGGCCTGCTGGAGATGACCCGGCGCCGCTCGCGCCCGTCGCTCGCCAGTCTGCTGTCGGGTCCGGCGCGGCCCGAGCCGTCCGCCACCGCCCGCGGCTATGACGCGATCCGGGCCGCGGCCCGCGCGGCGGCCGGCCCCGCGGTCGCGGCCATCGTCATTACGGCGGGCCGCGTCGTGGAGTCCGTGCTGCGTGGCCCCCTGGCCCCCGACGTCGCCAAGCTGGCGGCCGAGGCCGGGATCGCGGTGCGCGTCGAAAGTCGCGCGGATCTTGGCCCGTTCGAGTTCCATGCCGGCCCCGGCCGGCCCTGATGGGGGATGGCCCGATGCGCGAGCCCAGGCGCCCGTCCTGTCCGATCTGCAGCCGTCCCACGGCGGCCGAGCACCGGCCCTTCTGTTCGGCCCGCTGCCGCCAGGTCGATCTCGGCCGCTGGCTCGGCGAGGCCTATCGCATTCCCGCCGTCGAGACCGACGAGACGGACGAGGATGGACCGGAGACCGAGGACGAGGACGGGCGCGACAGCTCGTGCTGAGCCGTCACGCGTTCATTGCCGCCGCACGCAGCGCCTCCTCGCGGATCGACTCCGTCAGCTCCTCCTCGATCCGGGCGAACTCGGGCGTCGTCTTCATCCGCCAGTGGCGCGGATGGGGCAGGGGCACCCGCACCTCGGTCTTGATGCGGCCCGGCCGCGCCGTCATCACCAGCACGCGGTTGGCCATGAACACCGCCTCCTGGATGTCGTGGGTGACGAAGAGGACGGTCTTGCGGTCCGCTTCCCACACCTGCAGCAGCAGCTCCTGCATCAGCGAACGGGTCTGGTGGTCGAGTGCGCCGAACGGCTCGTCGAGCAGCAGCATGGCCGGATCGTTGGCCAGTGCGCGGGCCAGCGCCGTGCGCTGCTGCATGCCGCCCGACAGCATCCGCGGATAGTGGTCGGCAAAGCCGGTCAGCCCGACCTGGGCCATCAGCCGGTCGGCGATCGTCCGGCGCTCGGCCGGCGGCACGCCACGCTCGCGCGGGCCGAAGCCGATGTTCTCGCACACGGTGAGCCAGGGGAAGAGGGTGTAGGACTGGAACACCATGCCGCGGTCGGCACCCGGCCCCTCGACCTCGCGGCCGTCGACGAGGACGCGCCCCTCGGTCGCCTGGTCGAGGCCGGCGACGATGCGCAGCAGGGTCGACTTGCCGCAGCCGGACGGGCCCAGCAGGGCGACGAAATCGGTGTCGGCGATGGTGAGGTCGAGCGGCTCGACCGCGCGGGTCGGCGGACCGCCCCGGACGCCGGGAAACTCGCGCCCCACGCCCTCGATGGATACGGCGGCCATCGCCTAGCGCCCCAGCTGCCAGGGGAAGAGGAGGCGGTTCACGGCGCGGAAGCCGAGGTCGGTGACCAGCCCGATGGCGCCGATGAGGAAGATGCCGAAGATCATCTGTCCGGTATCCAGAAAGCGCTGGCTGTCCATGATCATGTGGCCGATGCCGGAGTCCGCGCCGATCAGCTCGGCGACGATGACGTAGGTCCAGGCCCAGCCCAGCACGAGGCGCAGCGTCTCGGCGATCTGCGGGGCCGCGTAGGGCAGCATCACCCGCAGGACGATGCCGCGACTGCCGGCGCCCAGCGTATAGGCCGCCTCGACCAGGTCGCGGCGCGTCTCGCCGATCAGGACGGCGATCATCAGCACGATCTGGAAGAAGGCGCCGATGAAGATCACCGCCAGCTTCTGCGCCTCGTCGACCCCGAGCCACAGGATCAGCAGCGGAATGAAGGCGGATGCCGGCAGGTATCGCGCGAACGAGACGAACGGCTCGAAGAAGGCCTCGATCGGCTTGAAGGCGCCCATGGCGATGCCGAGTGGCACGGCGAGGAGGGCGGCGATGACGAAGCCGCCGACGACGCGCGAGATCGTCACCGCGACATCGCCCGCGAAGCCGAACTCGACGAAGAGGCGCCAGCCCGCGGCGAAGGTCTTCAGTGGATCGGCGAGGAACAGCGGCTTCACGAAGCCGCCCCAGGTCGCGACGCTCCAGGCCGCGAAGAACAGCACGAAGAAGGCGATCCCGAACGTGACCCGCGCCCGCGGGGAGATCGGCGTCAGCGGCGCGAAGGTGGAGGGCCGGCGCCGCCGGCCCACCGTTCCCGTCACGACAGGAAGCTCGCGTCCATCAGCCGCTTCAGGTCGGGGCGCTGGCGGATGATGCCGGACTCCATCTGGATGTCGGTCGCCGTCTCCATGAAGGGCATCAGCTCCTTCTCGAAATAGGCCTTGTTCTCGGCCTTGGTCTGCCAGGCGACGAACTGGGCCGAGGCCTTGAACTGCTCCGGCGTCTGGTTCACGCGGGCGCCCATGATCCGGTTGCTCTCCTCCGGCTGGTCCTTGATCATCGCCAGCGCGTCGTTCCACCCGGCGATGAAGGCACGGACCGCGCCACGGTTCTTCTGGATGAAGTCGGGACTGAAGGACAGCGAATCGACGATGCAGGGATAGTCGATCGTGGTCGCCAGGATCTTGCCGGCCTTGGGTTCGTTGCGGATGACCGACAGATAGGGCTCGTAGCTGGCGGCGCCGTCGTACTGGCCGGCGACGAAGGCGTTGGCCGCGTCCTTCGGCGACAGCGTGGTCAGGCGCATGTCCTTCACGGTCATGCCGTTCTTCTTCAGCATCCAGACCAGCATGAAATAGGGGGCGGACCCGGCGCCGTCGCAGGCGATGGTCTTGCCCTTGAGGTCGGCGAACCCGTTGATCGAACTGCGCACCGCCAGCCCGTCCCCGCCCTTCGAGATGTCGAGGATCAGCACCTGCGTCAGGTCGATGCCGGCTGCGACATAGCTGATCTGGCTGTTGACGACCGTGGTGATCGCCTGGATGTCGCCGGAGGCGAAGGCGAGGTGGCGGTCCTTCTGGGGGATGAACTTGGTCTCGACCGTGATGCCGTGCTTCTTGAAGAGGCCGGTCTTCTCCCCCAGCGTGATCGGGGCGAAGCCGGTCCAGCCGCTCATCCCGACGACGATCTTGGTGGCGGCCTGGGCCCGGGCGCCGCGGCTCAGCAGCGGTGCGGTGGCCCCTGCCGCCAGGAGGCCCAGGGTCTTGCGTCGCGTCAGCATCGATACCTCCTTCGAAGGGCTGCGGCCGCCCGCCGAAGGGCATCCGCAGGCCAGGGAAAAGCAACATTCAGGCCGCCCTGGACGCCCGCAAAATGTCATAGCCGGCGCTGGACATGCCGGACGAACTTTCTTATAAGCCGCGTCTCGCGCCGGACGACCGTCCGGCCCCGGTGCCCAGGTAGCTCAGTTGGTAGAGCAGCGGACTGAAAATCCGCGTGTCGGTGGTTCAAATCCGCCCCTGGGCACCATTTTCTGCGCCTGTTCTGTGCCTGTCAGGGGTGGAAAGCCATCTCCCGAAGCTCCAGCTTCGCAAGGGCATGTATCCCAGATACCCCTATCGAGTTCCTCGAACACGGGGTCGCATTGGGCCTTCAAGCGGCGGCCGCCTCAAGAGTCACTTGGAAGGTGCGGGTGGGAACTGCTGGACGCGCAGCCGTACCGCCCGATGCATGGGCGCTGCCTGACAGGGTGGCGGTGACCATCTATTACTTCCCGGCAGGGCGGCGATATCGACAATATCGTGAAGCCGATACTGGACGGTCTGAGCGGGTCGATCTATTGCGACGATCGTCAGGTCGAAAGGGTGGTGGTTCAGAGGTTCGAGCGGAACAACGTCTTCCAGTTCTCCGACCCGAGCCCCGTACTTCTCGCTGCCATACAACGGAAGAGTCGGTCGTCTACATTAGGGTCACCGACGATCCGCATGGAGACTGGCGGCTCGAGGTGGTTCACGCCGGCCTTGCGGATACAGGTCCGAGCCCCGTGACCGTGGCGTCGATCCGCAAGGCGGTCGTGCAGGTCGCGGCGCTGGCGGCGGTGGATACGCGTGCCGCGCTGCTGCTCGGCCCTCGAAGCTGCCGCGCGAGCGCTTGAACCGAATCTTGCGACGCCAATGCTGACGGCCGGATCGATTGTGGAACTGCTTGTGGGGCAAGGCCACTTGCCGCAGGAGGAGGCGGACGAACTGCGGCGCATTGGTCACGCTCGCAACAGTCTGGCCCATGGAGGCGTCGAAGTTGAAATCTCGTCGGGGACTATCCGGCACCTCCTGGGCGTGGTGTCGCGACTCGCGGAATTGCGAGAGCAGCAGGAAGCACGAGCGAGCACGGCGATCGCTTGATCCTGGTGGCCAGACGGGCTTTGCTGTGAGGGCTGTGGCCGCCCGGCGATTGTGCTGGTGTCGGCGCCACGCCGTCCTCGGGGAAGTACCATGACCATTGCCGATGCCGATCTCCTTGCCCGCCTGGGTGGGGGGCAGCCGCTCGACGCCGATCTGATTGCGGCACGCGACGCCTTCCTCGCGCGCACGGCGGCTATCGCGGATGGGCGCTTCGAGGGCGCCGTCGGCGGCACCGTCGAGATCCTGCGCGATCCGGCGGGCGTTCCGCACGTCTTCGCCGGCAACCGGGTCGATCTCTGGTACGGCGTCGGCGTCGCCATGGCGCAGGATCGGCTGTGGCAGATGGACCGGTTGCGCCGCCGGGCGCTCGGCCGGCAGGCGGAGGTCCTGGGACCGAAATACCTGGCCAGCGACATTGCACACCGGACGGTGGGAATCGACCAGATCGCCCAATGGCAGCCGGCGCGCATGGACGGCGAGACCTACGCCGCGACGGCCGCCTTCGTCGCCGGCATCAACCGCCAGATCGCGCGCTTCGGCGAGGAACTGCCGGTCGAGTTCCGGCTGCTCGACTACCGGCCGGAGCCCTTCACGGTCGGCTGCGTCGTGGCGATCGCGCGCGGCATCTGGTGGTCGCTCAACGGCCGGATCGACCGGCTCATGGCGGCCGAGGCCGCGCGCTTCCTGCCGGAGGAGCTGCGCGAGGCATACCTGACGCCGGAGGGATCGGAGCATCTGGTGCTGCCGGACGGCGGCTCGCTGGCGGCCGGCAGCGACGACCAGACCGGCAGCAACAACTGGGCGATCGCCGCCGGCGCCGCGTCGGGCGGCAAGGCGTTGCTGGCGGGCGACCCGCACCAGCCCTTCTGGGTCCCGTCCTCCTGGTACGAATACGGCCTCCACCTGCCGGGCTTTGACGCCGCCGGCAGTGGCCATCCGGGCTTGCCCGGCCTGTGGTGGGGCAGCAACGGCACGGTCGCCTGGGCCATCACGAACAACATGGCCTCCACCCGCGACCTCTATCGCGAGGAGGTCGATCCGGCCGACGCCGGGCGCTATCGCGACGGCGACGTCTGGCGGCGGTTCGACGAGCGCACGGTCGAGATCGCCGTGAAGGGCGCTGCGCCGCACGTCGCGACCATCCGCTCGACGGTGCGCGGCCCGATCGTGAACGGGCTGGTGCCGGCGCTGGGCGAGGATGGCGACCCGCCGCTGTCGCTGCGCTGGGTCGGGCACGAGGCGATGGACGATGTTCGCGCGAGCATGGCGATCGCCCATGCGGGCGACTGGGCCGGCTTCCGCGACGCCCTGCGCGACTGGTCGGTGGCGGTCTTCAACTTCGTCTATGCCGATGTCGCCGGCAATGTCGGCTACCAGATGGCGGGGCGCGTGCCCGTGCGCGGGCGCATCGCCTACGGCCTGCGCGATACCGGCCGCGCGGAGGACCGCTGGACCGGCTACATCCCCTTCGACGGCCTGCCGCACAGCTACAATCCCCGACGCGGCTATGTCGCCAGCGCCAACCAGCGCATCGTCGCGGCGGACTATCCGCACCCGATCTACGGCGCCTATTCGCAGGCCCATCGCGGCATCCGCATCGATCAGGCCTTCGCGGGCGGCACGGGCGGGCGCGATGCGACGATCGCACTGCAGAACGACGTCAAGAACGTGCGGGCCGAGCGGCTCTGCCCGTCGATCCGGTCGGTCCTGGCCGGCAGCGGCGATGCCGACGCGGCGGCGCTGTCGGGCCTGCTGGCCGGCTGGGATTACCGATACGGCGTCGACGCGGTCGCGCCGACCGTGTTCGAGACCTTCATGTACCACTGGCAGCGGCGCGTGCTCGCGCGGCACCTGCCGCAGCGGCTGGTCGATCTCACCATCCAGCAGAGCGGCCTTTGCGTCGCCCTCCTCGCCGATCCCGCCATGCCCTACTTCCCGGAAGGGACGGGGGCCGCGGCGGCAGCGGCCGCGCGCGACGCCATGGCCGCACTGCGCGATCGTCTCGGCGACGACCCGGCCGGGTGGAGCTGGGGCCGGGTGCATCTGGCGCACTGGTCCCATCCGATCGCGACCGCCGCCACGGCCGAGGCGTTCGACGTGGGACCGGCGCCGGTCGCCGGCGGATCGCACACCGTCGCCAACACAGGTGGGGAGCTGCCGCCGCACGCCGCCTCGTCGGGGGCCGAATACCGCATCGTCGTCGATTTCGCCGATCCGCGGCGCTTTCTCGCGGTCCAGAACATCGGCAATTCCGGCGTGCCGGGCAGCCCGCACTACCGGGACCAGTTCGGCCCCTGGTGCCACGGCCTCTATCACACGGTGGAACTGGACCGCGCGGCGATCGAAGCCGCATCGGCCGCGCGGATCGTGATCGTGCCCGGGGGCTGACCCACGGACCGTCAGGCGCGGGCGCCACCGTCCGGGAGGAAGGGGCGGCCCAGCAGAAAGCCCTGCAGCAGGTCGATGCCCGCGCCGACCACCCAATCCATCTCCGCCTCGGTCTCGATGCCTTCGGCGACCGACAGCGCGCCGACGTCGCGGGCGATCCCGATCAGGTGACCGACCACGCTCTGGCGATAGCGGTCGCGGTCGATCCCGCGGATCAGCGCCATGTCGATCTTGATCACGTCCGGCTGCACTTCCAGCAGCATGCTGAGCCCGGCGAAGCCGGCGCCGACATCGTCGAGTGCCACCCGGAATCCGGCGTCGCGGTAGTAGCGCAGGATGCCGCGCAGATGGTCGCGGTCGCGCACCGCGCCGCTTTCGGTGACCTCGAAGACGACGTCGTCGGGCCGCAGCCCGAGTTCGCCGACACAGGCCACCGTGTCGCGCAGGCAATCGGCGGGGTCGTCGATGCCGGACGGATCGAAGTTGACGAAGATCGCGCCGGCGCCGGCCCGGGCATGGGTCTCCAGGGCCAGGCGCCGGGCGGCCATGTCGACCGCGGAGAGAAGCTGGGTCTCGGCGGCGGCCGCGAGGAGGGGGGCTGCCGGGATCACGGTGCCGTCGAGTTCGCGGCCGCGCAGCAATGCCTCATGCCCGTAGAGGGTGCGATCGGGTCGGTAGATCGGCTGCAGCGCGGAGAACAGCCGATCATTCTCGATCAGCTCGACGAGCCGCAGCCCGTCCACCACCGCGACGAGCTGCGCGATCGACAGGGTCGCGAGATACTCGCTCAGCGTCGGTTCGTCACCGGCCGGCAGCACGAGCGCACGCGAATGCGTCCGCTCCTCCGAACTGAGTTCCAGGTTCAGTCGGCTGCAGATCGCGCGGAGTTCCGTCGGGGTCGCTTCGAAGGAGAGGCAGCGCGGTCCGACGTCGGTCGCGATGACGAGGTTCTGGGCGCCGCAGCCGTGCAGAACCTTCTCGAAGGTGAACGCGCTCGGGAATGAGAGAAGCACGCGATTGCGCTCGTGCACCACTTCCCGGATTCGCTCGGATTCGACGCATCGCATCCTGGACCCCGTGCTCACCGTCGCGCTTGCGCCCGACGTCGGCGATGATATCCCGAATACCGCCGCTGGCACGCACAAGTTGGTCGTTCCCCGGTTTTTTGCCGATCAGGCCCCTTGCCGGGCCGGGTCATCCTTGCGCGTGACACGCGTCAATGTCTCTTCCAGCTCCGTCCAGGAAATCGGCTTGTCGATGCAGGCGGTCATGCCGACCTCGAGATAAGTCTGGCGCGCACCAGTCAGGACATTGGCGGTGAGCGCCACGATCGGGATGGTCCGCTCCGGGCCCGGAAGGCTGCGAATCCGGCGCGTCGCCTCGACCCCGTCCATGACCGGCATCTGGATGTCCATCAGCACCGCGTCGTAGCGATCCGCCGTGACGGCTGCGACCGCGGCTGCTCCGTCCGGCACCAGGGTGATCCGATGGCCTCGGGCGGTCAGGACGGCGCGTACCAGTTCCCGGTTGATCTCGACATCCTCGGCGACCAGCAGCGACAGCGGCTGGGCGGCCGGGGGGGGGCGGCCGGGCGCTCGCCATCCGGGATCGGGGCCGGGGCCGGTTCGAGAGGAATGGTGAAGTGGAACCGGCTGCCGCTGCCGGGCGCGCTGGTCATGCCGATGGAGCCTCCCATGGCCTCGACCAGCCGCTTGCAGATCGCCAGTCCCAACCCCGAGCCGCCGTAGCGCCGGGCCATCGAACTGTCGCCTTGCGCGAAGGGTTGGAAGAGGCGCTCCCGCTGCTCTGGCGGAATGCCGATGCCGGTGTCGGTGACCTCGAAGCGCAGCCATCGCGGCGCGAACGGATCGGCCTGGGCGCGTGACGGATCCCGCTCGATCGAAATCCGGACGCTGCCCCGTTCGGTGAATTTCACGGCGTTGCCGACGAGATTGAGGAGGATCTGGCGCAGGCGGTTGGGATCACCGAAGAACCAGTGCGCCGGCGCCCGCTCGATCTCGACCGTCATGCCGAGGCCGCGCTCCTGGGCCGCCGGTTCCATGGTCGACCGCACCTCCTCGACCAGGGCCGGCAGGGAGAAGGCGATGCGCTCGAGCTCGATGCCGCCCGCGCCGAGGCGGGTGAAGTCCAGGACATCGTTGACGATCGTCAGCATCTGGCGCCCGCCAGCCCGGATCGCCTGGACGCGCCGATGCTCGGCCGCGCGCAGGTTGGCGGATGCGAGAAGCTCGGCCATCCCGATGATGGCGGTCAACGGCGTGCGGATCTCGTGCGAGATCACCGCCAGGAACTCGGTCTTGCTGAGATCCGCGAGGGTCGCCTTGCGGGCGGCTTCCTCGGCCTGCCGCCGTGCGCGGTTCTCGTCGCCGGCGAGGCGCAGGATGGCGATCGTGAAGGCGCCTAGGAACAGGGTCACCAGCAGGATGAGGGCCGCCACGGTCGTCGTGCGGACATACCAGGTGGACAGCATCTGCTCCTCGGTGGACCCGAGGACCACGATCATGCCGGTGTTCCCGACCGCACGTCCCGTGACATGCCAGGTGCCGTGAAGTCCGTCGATCCGCATGTCCGGCACGATGGTGGAGGTTCGGTCGGGACGAACGCCGCGGATTGCCTGCGCCGGTATCTCGATCAGACGTTCCTGCCGGTCGGTCGCCAGCGTGGCTCCGGCGGAGGACACGAGGCCGACGAAACTGTCCTGGGTGTCGCGATAATTGACCAGAACCTGCGACAGCACTTCCGGGGAGACGCTGGCCCAGAGGATGCCGAGGAACCGGCCGTCGGCATCCACGATCGACCAGCTGACCGGCAGCAGGCGCCGGCCGGGTGTGATCCGCGACATGATGGGCTCGCCGATCCACATCCCGCGTCGGGTGCCGTCGCGGTGCACCGTGAAATACTCCCGGTCGCCGAGGTGGAATCCGATCGTCGCGGGATTGGCACTGAAGCGGACCCGCCCGTCGGAATCGATGATGGTCACGTTCTCCAGGGCGAGCATCGTGCGGCCGATCCGCTCGCCCGATGCCGCCAACGAATCGTAGAGCTGATCGAGCGAGCCGGACGAGGCGCGCCAATCGTCCATCGCCTGCCCGAACAGGATGTCCATGGTGGCAAAGATGCGGTTGATGGTGTCCGCCGCCGCGTTGGCGCTGTACGCACGCAGGTCGGCATAGGTATCCAGTGTTCCGGTGCGGTCGCGGTGCTGAAGCGTGACGGCCAATGCCGCCAGCGCCGCCGTCGCGATGATCCAGGCGGCGCCGGCGATGCGGCCGATCGGCAGACGGAGCGCGTCGCGGAAGCGTCTCACCGGCGATCCGTCGATGCCCTGGTGCTATTGTCGCGGACGTTCGGGCGCGTCCGTCGTCGGGCGGCCATCGGCAGGGATCCTGATATTGCGGCGCATGGGGCGTCGCATTGCATGTCGCCAGTGAGGCTAGGGCGAGCTTCACGGCTTGGCAATCGGCAGGTCGATGCATGAATTCGCGCTGGCCATTCTGGGCGATCCTGGCGGCGATGCTCGCCGTTGCGACCGCCGCGCGATCGCAGGAACCTGCCGCCGATGCCGGCTGGTTCGACCGCTACAACCGCTGGGTCTTCTCCTTCAACGGCGCGGTCGCGGACGGCGCCGCCTGGGTCTCCGCCCCCTTCGACAACCGGCCGGAGCCGCCGGCCGGCGCAAGGCAGCGCGGCAGCCTCGGCAACATGCTGTCGAACCTCGTCAACGAGCCGCTGACCGTGCTCACCAGCCTCGCGGTCGGGGATGTCGACACCGCCTGGATCGCCAGCCGCCGCTTCGCCATCAACAGCAGCGCCGGGCTGCTCGGCTGGTACGACCGCGCGACCCGGCGCGGGCTGGCGCCGGTCCATGCCGATGTCGGGCTGGCGCTGTGCCGGTACGGGGTGGGTGAGGGCGGATACATGGTGCTGCCCTTCATCGGCCCGCGCACCATCCGGGACGCGGCCGCCGATGTCGCGGTGGTGAATGCCATCCTGTGGAGCACCGTCGGCATCCTCGCCGGTTCGGGCGCCAGCCTGCAGACCATCCTCGTCGCCGAGGCGATCGAAATCGTCGCCGACATCGTCGCGACCCGCCAGATCGACCCCCAGGCCAAGGCGCTGGGAACCAGGGACTACGACGCGACCCGCGACGCCTACCTCGCCCAACGGCGGGCTCGGTGCACCGATTCGGTCGCAGTTCATAAGCAATAGGGGTTATGATCGGCGACCATGTTCCAGTGGCGGGCGGGATCCTCCGTCCGCCCCGCAGCCGGAGTCCCGCACGATGACCAGCGCCTCGATCTTCGCCGACGGCTTCAAGACCACGCCCTGGTGGTGGGAATGGGCACCGCCCACGGCCGAGGGCGCGGTCCCGGTGCCGAAGGAGACCGAGGTCGCGATCATCGGCTCGGGTTATGGTGGCCTGTCCTGCGCGCTCGAACTGGCCCGCTCCGGCGTCCAGGCCCATGTGTTCGAGGCCGATGCCGTGTTCGGGACCGGCGCCAGCACCCGCAACGGCGGCGGCGTGTCGCCCGGGACCAATCTCGGCAAGGGTCGCGCCGGGTACGGCAAGAGCACGCTCGAGGCCCGCCTCGGGCCCGAGCATGCCAAGGCGATGCTGGCGGAGGCGGCGGAGTCCTTCGGGCACCTCGAGGAACTGATCCGCCGCGAGAACATCGACTGCCACTACTGGCCGACGGGCCGCTTCGTCGGCGCGGCGGTGCCGCGCCACTACGACCGCCTCGCGAAGTCGGTCGGCAAGCTGCAGAGCGGCACCAACGCCGGCGTCTCGATGCTGCCGCGCGAGCGCCAGCACGAGCAGATCAAGTCCGACCGCTTCCATGGCGGCATGCTGGTCGAGCGCTCGGGGCGTCTGCATCCGGCGCTGCTGCACAAGGGCATCCGGGACGCCGCCCGGCGCGCCGGCGCCACCATGTCGGTCAACGCCAAGGTCACCGCCGTCGAGCGCCAGGGCGCCGGCTTCATCGTCCGCACGGCGGCGGGCGACGTGCGCGCGAAGGAAGTCGTGGCGACGACCAACGGCTACACCGGTCCGGAACTCGGCTGGTTCCGCCGCCGCCTGGTGCCCGTGCGCAGCTACATCATCGCCACCGAGGAGCTGTCGGAGGATCAGGTCCGCGCCCTCATCCCCAACGGCCGGACGATCGCCGACACCAAGCGCGTGCTGTCCTATTTCGGCCAGTCGCAGGACCGCCGCCGCATCCTCTACGGCGGCCGCGCCAGCTTCGCCGGCGACACGCCGGAGAACACCGCGCGCATCCTCCACGGCATGATGACGGAGGTCTTCCCCGAACTGGGATCGGCAAGGATCACCCACGGCTGGACGGGCTATGTCGCCTTCACCTTCGACGCCCTGCCGCATTTCGGCCAGCATGACGGCATCCACTACGCCATGGGCTGCAACGGCTCGGGCGTCGTGACGATGACCTGGCTCGGAACCCAGCTCGGCCGCAAGATCGCGCGCACCCAGAACCGGCCGTCGGCCTTCGACGGCGTGGCCTTCCCGACGCGTCCCTTCTACACCGGCAATCCCTGGTTCCTGCCGATCGTCGGCGAGTGGTACCGCTTCCGCGACCGGCTCGACCGCTGGCTCGCCTGACTGCTGCGGCCGTGCTAGCTTCGGGGCCTCTCCTTCTGAACCCCCACCATTGGACTTCGAGAGGACGACCCGTCATGCCCGTGCAGCGCGGCCGCATGTTCTTCATGAACCCCGGCCCGACGAACATTCCCGACCGCGTGCTGCGGGCGATGCACCGCCCCGCCCTGGACTTCGCACAGAAGGAGTTCAAGGCGATCTACGAGGAATGCGCGATCGGGTTGAAGAAGGTCTTCAAGACCGAGCAGATCATGCTGACCTACGCGGCCTCCGGGCACGGCGCCTGGGAGTCCGCGGTGGTCAATCTCTGCTCGCCCGGCGACGTGGTGCTGGTGCCGGAGACGGGTCACTTCTCTGCCTCCTGGACCCAGATGGCGACCCATTACGGGCTCCAGATCGAGACCGTGCCCTTCGACTGGCGGTCGGGCGTCGATCCGGCCGCGGTCGAGGAGCGGCTACGTGCGGACAGCGACCACCGCATCCGCGCCGTCCTGCAGGTCCATAACGAGACCTCGACCGGCGTCGCCCATCCCGTCGCCGGCGTCCGCAAGGCGATCGACGCGGCCGGCCATCCGGCGCTGTTCCTCGTCGACACGATCTCCTCGCTCGGCTCGTTCGACTTCCGCATGGACGAATGGGGCGTCGACGTCGCCGTCGGCGGCTCCCAGAAGGGGCTGATGCTGCCGCCCGGCATGTGCTTCACCGGCGTCAGCCGCAAGGCGCTGGCAGCCAGCCAGTCGGCGACCCTGCCACGGGAATATTGGGACTGGCGGCGGATGCTCGACGGCGAGCGGCAGGCCCGATTCGCCGGCACGGCTCCGGTGCATCTCATCTTCGGCCTGCAGGAATCGCTGCGGATGATCGACGAGGAGACGCTGGACGGGGTCTTCGCGCGCCATGCCCGCCTCGCGACCGCCACCCGCGCCTGTGTCGCGGCCTGGAGCCAGGGTGGTGGCCCGGAACTCTTCTGCACCAATCCCGATCTCGTCTCGAACTCCGTCACCGCGATCCAGGTGCCGGAAGGCTCGGACGCGAACCGCCTGCGCGAGGTCTGCGCCGATCGCTTCAACGTGTCGCTGGGCGGCGGCCTGTCGCGCCTCAACGGCCGTGTCTTCCGCATCGGCCACATGGGCGATCTCAACGAGCCGATGCTGCTGGGGGCGCTGACCGGAATCGAGATGGGGCTCGGCCTCGCCGGGATTCCCCACGGCAAGGGCGGGGTCGAGGCGGCGATGCGGTCGCTCGCCGCGGCTCACTGAGTCAAGGAGGAGCGCGATGGCTCGACAGCGCACCGTCTCGGCGATCCAGGTCACCACCAACGACGCCGACAAGGAAGGAACCGTCGCCCGGACGCTCGACCTCATCGACGAGGCCGGGCGGCGGGGCTCGACGCTGGTCGTGCTCCCCGAGCTCTGGACCGGGATCGGCTTCGGCGGCGAGGATGGCCATGTCCGGATCGCCGAGGAAATCCCCGGCCCGACGACGCTCCGCCTGTCGGAGCGGGCGCGGACCTGGGGGATGACGATCGTCGGCTCGATGTACGAGCGGCACGGCAACCTCCACTACAACTCCGCGCCGGTCATCGGGCCGGACGGCGAAGTGGTCGGCAAGTACTGGAAGACGCACCTCTTCGATGCGCCGAACCGCCCGGACATCCCGCCGGGCTACGTCGAATCGAAGAAGGTCGCGGCCGGCACCGAACTGCCGGTCTTTCCGACCGCCTTCGGCCCGGTCGGCGTATCCGTCTGCTCGGACCTGCGCTTTCCCGAGGTCTATCGCGAGATGGCGCTGAAGGGCGCCGAGGTCATCGTCTGCGCCTCGGCCTTTCTGTCGCCGCGCTTCGACCATTGGGAGTTCTTCCTGCGCGCGCGGGCGACCGAGAACCAGTGCTGGGTGATCGCCTCCGGCCAGGTCGGCCAGGAGCCGACGTCCGGGCTCGCCTTCGTCGGGCGCAGCATGGTGGTCGACCCCTGGGGCGTCGTCGTCGCCCAGGCGCCGGATACGGAGTGCTGCCTGACGGCGGTGATCGACCTCGACTACATCGCCGAGGTGAAGCGGCGCTATCCCCTGATGGATCAGCGCCGCCCCGAACTCTACCAGTCGATCGGCCGCATGGCCTGACGGATCAGTCCTGCACCCGCCGGCGGATGCCGATGCGGTGCAGGACCTCGTCCCAGCCCAGGGTGGCGGCGACGCTGCGCAGCCGCCGCATTGCCAGGCGTTCCTTGTCCATTTCGGAAAGTTCCGACCACAGCCGGACCGAGCCGGGATGCGCGCCGCTCCACCGCTCCACGGCGGCATCGACGCGCTTGCGCTCGGGGGAAGTCTTCGCGGACCGCTCGTTCATGCCAACTCCTTCTCCAGGACGCACCTCGACTGTCGGGTGCGTGCCGGTGGGAGAAGGGGCGGCTCAGGCCCTCTGCGGTCTCATTCCCGAGAGGTAGGCAAGGAACGGCATGTGTGCAAGACCCGTCGTCACGCCACGCGGACGAGCGCGTGGCGCTTGCGCCCGGCGGACAGCTTGACCTGTCCGTCGGCGTCGACATCGGCCAGCGTGACGACCCGCTGCTCGTCGTCGATCGCCGCGTCGTTGAGGCGGGCGCCGCCGCCCTTGACCAGCCGGCGGGCCTCGCCGTTGGACGCGGCGAGACCGGCCTGGCGGAAGAGCTCGTAGGCCGGAACGCCGGCTTCCAGGCGGGCGCGCTCGATCGCGATGGTCGGCAGGTCGCCGCCGGCGACGCCTTCCTCGAAGGTCCGGCGCGCGGTCTCGGCCGCCGCATCGGCCGCTTCCGGGCCGTGGCAGAGGGCCGTCGCGGCCGTCGCCAGGATCTTCTTGGCCTCGTTGATCTCCGCTCCGCCCAGGGCTTCCAGCCGCGCCACCTCGTCGAGCGGCATGTCGGTGAAGAGGCGCAGGAAGCGCCCGACATCGGCATCCTCGGTGTTGCGCCAGAACTGCCAGAAGTCGTAGGGCGACAGGCGGTCGGGGTTGAGCCAGACGGCGCCCGAGGCGGTCTTGCCCATCTTGGCGCCCGAGGCGGTCGCGATCAGCGGCGTCGTCAGCCCGTAGAGCTGGCGCTCGTCGATGCGGCGCGTCAGGTCGATGCCGTTGACGATGTTGCCCCACTGGTCCGACCCGCCCATCTGCAGCACGCAGTCGTAGCGGCGCGACAGCTCCAGGAAGTCGTACGCCTGGAGGATCATGTAGTTGAACTCGAGGAAGGTCAGCGGCTGGTCGCGCTCCAGGCGCAGCCGCACGCTGTCCATCGTCAGCATCCGGTTGACCGAGAAGTGCCGGCCGATGTCGCGCAGCACCTGGATGTAGCCGAGCCGGTCGAGCCACTCGGCGTTGTCCGCCATGATCGCGTCGGTCGGCCCGTCGCCGAACGCGAGGTAGTTGGCGAAGGTCTTGCGGATGCTCGCCTTGTTCTGCTCGATGTCCGCATCGGAGAGGAGGCGGCGGGTCTCGTCGCGGCCGGACGGGTCGCCGACCTTGGTGGTGCCGCCGCCCATGAGCACGATCGGCTTGTGGCCGGTGCGCTGGAACCAGCGCAGGCTCATGATCTGCATCAGATGGCCGACATGCAGGCTGTCGGCGGTGCAGTCGAACCCGATATAGGCCACGACGACGCCCTTGCTGCAGCGCTCGTCGAGCGCCGGGCCGTCGGTCATCTGATGGATGAAGCCGCGGTCCTGCATGGTGGCGATGAAGTCGGAGGCGGGTCGGGTCATCGGGCACTTTCCGGGGAGGGAGCCCGGCATCCGCGGCGGGCGTGCGGCTTGCCGGAGGCGCCGCCGTTTAGCACACTCGCGCCGTGCCGCAAACGACCCCCGCATCGCGATTCGCCCCCATCCTCGCCATCGGAATGATGAGCGGGACCTCCCTCGACGGCGTCGACGCCGCGCTGATCGAGACGGACGGCGAAAGCGTCCGCCGGCTCGGCCGGGCCGTGACGCTGCCCTATCCGGACGCGTTCCGGGAGCGGTTGCGGGGCGTGCTGGGCGACCGCGGAGATATCGCCGGCGCGGCCCGGGAGCTGACGGAGCGCCATGCCGAGGCGGTGTCGGCCCTGCTGGCGGCGGCGGGCCTGCCGCCCAGTGCCGTCGGGGTCGTCGGGTTTCACGGACAGACCGTCCTTCACCGCCCGGCGGACCGGCTGACCCGGCAGATCGGCGACGGCGCATTGCTGGCCCGGCTGACCGGCATCGCCGTGGTCGACGACTTCCGCTCGGCCGACGTGCTGGCGGGCGGGGAGGGCGCGCCGCTGGTGCCGGTCTATCACCGCGCGCTGGCCGCCGGGCTGGAATGGCCGCTGGCGGTTCTCAACATCGGCGGCGTCGCCAACGTGACCTGGATCGGCGAGGGGGGAGAACTCGTCGCGTTCGACACGGGCCCCGGCAATGCGCTCCTGGACGACTGGGTCCGGGCGCGGACCGGCCGCCCCTTCGACGAGGGAGGAACGCTCGCCGCCGCGGGACGGGTCGATGCCGGCGTCCTGGCGGCGCTCATGGCCGATCCGTACTTCGCCCGCCCGGCTCCGAAATCGCTCGACCGCGACGAACTGGGCCGCGACGCGGAAGGCCGTCTCCTCTGGCGCGACCTGTCGCCCGAGGACGGCGCGGCCACCCTCGCCGCCTTCACCGTCGAGGCCGTCGCCGCCGCGATCGGCTGCTGTCCCGCGGTGCCGCGGCGCTGGCTGGTCGGCGGCGGCGGTCGCCGCAACGATGCCCTTCTGGCCGGGCTGCGGCGGCGCCTCGGCGTGCCGGTGGAGCCGGTCGAAGCCGTCGGCTGGGACGGCGACGCGCTCGAGGCCGAGGCCTTTGCCTATCTCGCGGTGCGCGCGGTGCGCGGCCTGCCGCTCAGCCTGCCGGGCACCACCGGCGTGCCGCGACCGATGTCCGGCGGCCGGCTGTCGCCGGCGCCGGGTCAGCCTCTCCCCTGGAAGAAGGCGGACGCCGCCAGCGCCGGATAGAGGGCGTCCAGCTCCGGCCGCGCCGCATAGGCTGCCGCGAGTTCGGGCGGCGTGTCGTACAGGGCCGCCTCGTCGCGCGTCCGGGTGGCGTGGCCGCACCAGTGGTCGGCGGCGCTGCCGATGTCGAGGGCGATGCCGCCGGCGGCCCGCACGGTGGCGCAATAGGCCTTGCCGAGAATCCCGGCGGCGACCAGCACGACCTCGCCCGGCCGGACTTCCACCGCCAGCGCGCGGGTGACCTCTGCGAAGCCGTCGGGATAGTGCGGACGCGCCGCTTCCGCCGCGTCGCGCCGGTACTTGCGCTCCGGCGGAACGCGGTGGGTGCGCCGCACCGCCAGCCCGAACCGCCGGTGCAGCGCAGCGTCGAGGTCCGTGCGTCCGGTGACGAGGGCGACCTCGCCGGCGTGCGCGAAGAGGGGAGGCCAGAGATCCCACCAGGCGAGCCCGGCATGCAGGTGGCAGGACGTGACCATCTGGTCCGGACCGACGAGGGGCTGCCCCCCGGGCGCCGCCGTCAGCCCGGCGATCTGCTCGACGACCGCGATCAGGCCGCGGCTGGTCTGGCTCGGGCGCATCACGCGGCCGAGCGAGGTCGCCAGCCGGTACTGGTCGGGAATGCCGACGATGTCCGCGCTCCGCACCGCGTCGGCGAGGGTTCCGCCGATGTGCGCGACGGCGGCCGTGTCGAGCGTCCGGTCGCTCCACCACAGGCGCTGGATGGCCCGCTGGTCCTGGGCCCGGTTCGGCGCCAGATCATCGGCATAGGGGAGAAAGTTGCCCTCGCCGTCACCGAGGCGGATGACCGAAAGGGGCGTGCCGCCGCGGATTGCGCCGGCAATGCGATCGGCGACGGAGAGCGCGTCGCGGAGGGTCGTGCGCAGGTCGAGCGCGACCGCGCCGTGCCCCGCGCGGATGCGCTCGACGGCGGTCCAGGCGCGCTTCAGCGGATCGAACGGCCAGTCGGCTTCCACGTCCCGCGGCCTGGCCGGAATCGCCAGCGGGCGGATCGCCGGTGCGGTCGGCAGCGTCCGAGCTTCCAGCAGGGCGTCGAGGCTGTCGGCGCATTCCCGTTCGAAACCGGCCGCAAGCCGCAGGTCGCGCGCCGCCGTGGAAGATTGCTCCAGCCCCGCCAGCGCTTCCCGCACGGCCGCTGGGCCGCGGCTGCGCCGGATGTGGACGGCGATGTCGGGCAGCAGCCGCGGCGACGTGGCGTGAAGCGCCGGCGGCTGGGACAGACGCTGGAGGTGGCGCTCGGCGACGCGGTGCCGGCCGCCGAGGACGAGCGCGTGGAGCGCGACCATCTGTCCGGTCGGCGTTCGCCCGATCCCGCCACGAGCTACGATCTCCGCGGCTTCCTGCGGCCGTCCGTTCACGGTCAGCGCCTCGACCAGCATGCGACGCAGAACTTCGTCGGCGATCACGGTCGACTGTTCGGCGGTGAGCGTGGCGAGCAGGTGGGCGGGATCGTGGGCGAGCTTGGCGAGAAAGGCGTGGGTGAACAGACGCTCGCGCGCCGACCACGCGTCGGGCGGGATGGTTTCGAGGAACGCCCTGGCCTCGTCCAGCCGGTCGAGGGCCAGCAGGGCGCCGGTGATCTCCTGCGGCGCACTCGGCTCGCCGAAGCGCTCCCAGACGGCCTGCCAGCGGGCCAGTGCGCTGGGCCAGTCGTACCGGCGCGCGGCGATGGCCGCTGCTCCCATCCAGGCCTGTCGCTCGGCGGGGGCGATGTCGCGCACGCGCACGAAGAGCGCCTCGGCTTCGTCCAGCCGCCCGGCCTCCATTTCGACGATCGCCAGCTCGAGCAGGCTGGCGATGTGGTCACCGTCGCGGCGCAGCGCCTCGGCCAGCACCTCGCGGGCTGCCGCTGTCCGGCCGAGGCGGCGCAGCAGGCGCCCGGCGCCCAGCGGTCCGTCGACCGCCGTCCGGTACCGGCGGGCGGCATCGCGATACTGCTCGATCGCCGCCTCGATCCGGCGCAGTTCCGCGAGCGCCTGGGCGCGGCCGATTGCTGTCGGCAGATCCTGGCGGTGGCGGAGGACTTCTTCCCAACTGGCCAGCGCATCGCCGTGCCGGCCTTCGGCGGCTGCCTGGCGGGCCTCTTCGGCGATGCGTTCGAGCGGGCGGGCGGGCGGGGGGGGCTTGGGCGCTGGCCTGGATGCGGCCACCGCGCGCATGGCCTGCTCATATCGGGCGATCGGCAGCCGTCGAGCCAGCTCCCGCAGGACGCTGTCCCCATGCTCGCCGGTGAAGCTGGCGGTCGCCACCCGCAGCAGGTGCCGGTGATGGGCCGCGCCATGCGTATTGCGCCGATGCCCGACATAGAGATAGAGGCGCGGCAGGTCGAGATGGACGGTCGGCAGATCGGACAGGATGGCGCTGGTGACCGGCGTGTCCTCGCCGCGGCGAAGGTCCGGATAGCGTCCGACCGCGGACCGGCGGGCGAGCATCGAGCCCTCCCAGACGCGGCTGGTCGACACCGACACCGCGCGCTCCGCGGGCATCCATTGCAGCCACCGCGACAGGAAGCAGGCATCCGTGCGGGTGCTGGCCAGCGCCCGCAGCTGGAACTCGATGCGCAGCGGGTCGTAGAGGTCGTCGTCGTCCCACTGGCAGACCAACTGCCCGCGGGCCGCATCCAGGGACAGATTGCGCAGTTCGCCCAACGTGCGGTCTTCGGCCGGCACCCGGATGTGGCGGATGCGCGGATCGGACAGTCTTTGGACATGCTCGGCGAGGGCCGGATCGGCATCGTCGTCGACGATGACCAGTTCGCGCGCCGGCCAAGTCTGGCGCTGGAAGCACTCGATCGCCACGGCAGCCATGGGCGCCCGTTCCCGCGTCACCATCAGGCAGGACACGAGGTGACGATCGGGCTCGGCGGGCGGCGGTGTCGGGCCGAATTGCAGCGTCGTCTGGCGGGAAGGCGCGCCGGGCCGGCGGATCGTGCAGTCGACCTCCCGCGGCGCGCCGATACGGGCCTCGTCGGACGTCCGGAACCAGGTGCCGTCCCAATGGTGGTGGGCATATGCTTGGCGGGCGGTGCGGCTCCAGGTCTCGATGTCGAACAGCAGCCCGCGCCAGGCGGAATCCCGGTCGACCGGATAGAGCATCTCGGGCGGGAGCAGGCGGACCGGATCGGCCTCGCGGTAGCGCGCATGGACGCGGCTGAGCAGGAAGGGGCCGGTCGCGTCGAGCGGGTCGGGCTCATGGCGGCATTCGACGAGCGCCTGCCGGACCGCCGCCCAGAACGCATGGCCCGGGGCCGATGCGAGGAAGCTGGGGCATAGGATCCGCGCGATGCCGCGTTCGGCCGCCTTGAGGGCCTGCCCGTGCGTATCCGGCTCCAGCCCGACCACCAGTCGTTCGCCGGCGAGGAGCGGATCGATCGGTCGGAAGCATTCGAGATCGAGGTCGACGAAGACGCCGCCCAGATGCGCCAGGACGAGGTAGCGACCGGCATCGACGCGCGCGATCGGGTTCTCGTAGCCGTCGAAGACGGGCAGGAAGTCGGGGTCGTGACGTTCGACGAATGCCCGCAGGTCATGGTCGGTCCAGATGCGCCGTTTCCATCCGGGATGGCGGCGCGCCCAGCCCTCGACGAGCGGACGGTAGCGGGCGGGCACCTCCCGCGTCTTCCAGGTGAAGTGGAGGATCCGGGGAATGCCGGGCGGGGCGGACATCGATCGCGCGCCGTTCGTACTGGATACGATCGCGGTCACCGGGCCCGATCTCGCGCGCCTTCCGCCAGCCGCCAGGCGCGCTCCGGGTTGTGGCAGAACAGCACGACGAGGTCGCCGGCACGCGCGCTGCGCAGGATGCGGGCGACGGCGTCGGCCTCGTCGGGAATCAGCGTGATCCGATCGCGCGCGACCCCGGCGGCGAGCAGGCCCGACCCCAGGCGCTGGGCCACCTCGCCCGGCCGGCGCCCCCGCCGTGTGTCGGGACCGGTGCAGACATAGTAGTCGAAGCCGCCGGCTGCGGCAGCGGCGAGTGCCGGATAATGGGCGTCCTGCCGGTTGCCGGGGGCATTCAGCATGCAGATGCGCCGCCCGCCCGTCGGTGTCGCCGCCGCCCAGTCGCGTATGGCGGCGATGGCCGGCGCATTGTGGCCGTAGTCGACCGCGAGGCGAAAGGGGAGCCCGTCCATCAGGGACAGGCGACCCAGCGAGTCCTCCCAGTCGAGACCGAAGGCTCTCAGTCCCTCACCGATCTGCACCGGCCCGGCGCCGAGGCCCCAGGCGATCGCCGCCGCGAACAGTGCATTCTCGACATTGTGCATGGCCCGGCCGCCGTCGGCCGCCGGCAGCGCGCCGACCCGCGCGAGCGGGATGTCGCAACCGTCGATGCGGAGCAGCAGCGTCGCATCGGCACCTTCGCCCGCCAGCGTCGCCGCCATGTCGCCGGGCGGCAGGGCGCTGCCGACCAGCGGATCGGCGGGGTCGAGCGAGACGAAGCAGGCCTGCTTCGCCGGCGTGCGGGCGCGCATGGCGACCGTCAGCGGATCGCGGGCGTTGAGCACCGCGAGGTCGCTGGCCACCTGCACGACCAGGGATTTCAGGTCGGCCAGCTCGCCGCGCGTGGCGATGCCGTCCGTGCCGACGTGATCGTCGCCGACATTGAGGACGGCGCCGACATGGCACCGGTCGAAGCCGAGGCCCAGCCGCCGCATGCCGCCCCGCGCCGCCTCGACCACGGCGGCTTCGACGAGGGGATCGCGCAGCAGCATCCGCACGCCGGGCGGGCCCGCCAGGTCTCCGCGTGCCAGCACGCGGCCGTCGATTTCCACGGACTCGGTGGTGGCCTGCCCGACATTCGGGCCCATGGCGCGCAGGATGCGGGCCGCCATGCGCACCGTCGTGGTCTTGCCGTTGGTGCCCGTGACCGCGGCCAGGGGAATGCGGCCGTCGCTGCCGCCGGGAAAGAGGTGATCGACCAGCGCGGCGGCGACGTCGGGCGAGGCCGGGTCGGCGACGTGCGGGCGCAGGCCGGGCGTCTGGTTGACCTCGCAGATGGCGCCGCCCGTTTCGGCGAGCGGGCGCGTGATGTCGGTCGTTATGACGTCGATGCCGGCCACGTCGAGATCGACGATGCGGGCCGCCGCCTCGACGATCCGGCGCGTCTCCGGATGGACGATCGGGGTGACGTCGACCGCTGTCCCGCCCGTGGAGATGTTCGCGGTTCCCCGGAGCGGCACCGTCTGGCCGCCCGCCGGGATCGAAGTCAGCTCCAGGCCCTGGCGGGCGAGTTCCTGGCGCACCGCGGCGTCGACCTCGATCACGACGAGGTCCGGCGCCCGGTCGCCGACGGCGCGCCGCGGATTCCGGTTCACCGCCGCGATCAGGGCCTCCACCGTGCTGTGCCCGTCGCCCACGACATGCGCCGGGATCCGGCGTGCCGCGGCCACCAGCCGGCCGCCGACGACGAGGCAGCGATGGTCGTCCCCGGGAACATGCTTCTCGACCAGCATGCGTCCGTGTCCGGACAGCCGGCGATAGGCGGCCTCGACCTCCCCCCGGTTGGCGAGGCCGGCGGCGACCGCCTCGCCCTTGTCGACGCGGCCCGCCTTGACCACCACGGGGTAGCCGATGGCATCGGCGGCAGCGACCGCTTCGGCGAGGTTCCCCACGGCGCGCTGATCGGGCACCGGCAACCCGACCTCGGCCAGCAGCTGGCTGGTGTAGATCTTGTCGGCGGCGATCGCCTGTCCGATGTGCGAGGTGCGGCTGGTGCTGGCGGCGACGATGCGTTGTTGGCGGGCGCCATGGCCCAGCTGCACGGCCGGGGCCGCGGGAAAGAGGCGGTGGCTGGGAATGCCGCGCCGGCGCGCTTCGCGGATCTGCATGCGCGTCGTGTGCACCGGCTGGAAGGTTTCGAGCGCGGCGACGAAGCGGCTCCTTGCCGTCTCTGGATCGCGCGCCGCCTCCTGCGCGTGCTCCGCTGCGATCGCTGCGGCGACGGCGGCGACCGCCCAGCGAAGCGCCGCGATCGCGACCGACGGCTCTTCGAAATCGGTCATCAGCTCGACCTCGCCCGGCTTGTCGCCGGTGCTCGCGAGACACCAGCCGACGGCGACGTCCTCGGCGCGCTGCGCTTCCATGGCCAGCGCCGCCGTGAACTGCGGCAATGGGGTCTGGGCATGCCGTTCCGCGACGGCCGCCGCCGCCGGCATCAGGCTGTGCAAGCGCTCGAAGAAGGTGCTCGCTCGCGCGCCGACGCGCGTGTCGGCCCAGCCGCCGAAATCCGCGAGCAGGGCGGCGATCGGGCCCAGGCGGATACGGTTCGGGCCGGCAAAACCACCGACGCGGACGATCCGGAAGTCCGGCGCCGGCAAGGCATCGACGACCGGTGGTGCCACTCGCGGCGGCTCCGGCGACATGACGTGCGTGCCGTCGGCTTCGGTCATCCTGGACACCAATAGCATGATGTGGCCGGGCGCACCGCCGGCATCGCAAAGCTCGGCCGGCGTCGCCGGACCCTCGCGACGCCGGTCGCTTGCGAGTAGGATAATCGCCTGGCAGACGGGAGAGAACAGACATGGATGCGAGCGGCGGCGGCTACGATCCCCGGAGCACGAGACTTCTGTCCTTCCAGGCCGCGCTGACCGGCTTCGCGGACGGCTCGGACAGCCCGCGCGCCTATCTCGAGCGGTGCCTGGAGACGATCGCAGCCCGCGAATCCGAGATCCGAGCCTTCGTCGCCACCAACCCCGAGGGTGCACGCAAGGCCGCCGACGCCGCCGCAGCGCGCTGGAAGGCCGGACGGTCGCTGGGGCCGCTCGACGGCATGCCGCTCGGCGTCAAGGATCTCTACGAGACCGAGGACATGCCGACCGGCATGGGCAGCCCGATCTACGAAGGCTGGGAATCCCATCGCGATGCCGCTTCGGTCTATGCCCTGCGGCGCCAGGCCGGGGTCGTGGTGCTCGGCAAGACGACCACGACCGAGTTCGGATTCAGCCATCCGGGGCCGACGACCAATCCGTTCGACCCGGCCCGCACGCCGGGCGGATCGTCCTCCGGATCGGCGGCTGCCGTCGGGGCACGGATGGTGCCGGCGGCATTCGGCAGCCAGCTGATGGGCTCGATCATCCGCCCGGCCAGCTACTGCGCGAACTATGGCTACAAGCCGACCTATGGCGGCCTCAACCGCGGCGGCGGCCATTCCAGCCTGAGCCAGAGCCATCTCGGGCTCCATGCGGGCTCCCTGGCCGACGCCTGGGCGGTCGCGTTCGAAACCTCGCGCCTCGCCGGCGGCGATCCGGGCTATCCCGGCATCTACGGCGCCGGAGCGGGCCTGCCGCCGGCGCGGCCGCCGCGGGTGCTGGCCCGGCTCGACGGACCGGGATGGGACGTGGCCGACGATGCGGCCAAGGCGGCCTTCGAGGCCTATGTCGGCTGCCTTCGCGCGGCCGGCGTGACGGTGCTGTCCGGCGCGGACCATCCCGGCGTCGCCGCGCTCGAGGAAGCGATCCGGCCGTGCTCGACGAACTCCATGACGATCATCGGCTGGGAGCTGAAATGGCCGCTCGCGGCCTATCGCGAGAAGGGCGAGGGGCTGCTGAGCCCGGCGATCGCCGACCGCCTCGCCGAGTGGGAGACGATCACCGTCGAGCAGTACCGGCGGGCGGTCGAGATCCGCAACGAGATGCGGCGGCGGCACGCCGTGCTGCGGCCGGCGATCGACGGATTCCTCGGCCTGCCGGCGCCGGGCGTGGCGCCGCGGGGACTGGCCTCGACCGGCAATCCGATCATGAACGTGCCCTCCTCGACGCTGGGCGCGCCAGTCTTCACGGTGCCGCTGCTGGCGCTCGACGGCCTGCCGCTCGGCGTCCAGGTGATGGGCTATCCCGACGGCGACGAGGCGACCTGCGCACTCGCCCGCTGGATGGACGAGAACCGGTTCTGACGCCGAGAGACGCCGGGGAGGGGTGGGCGATGCGCATCACGCGGCTGGAGGTGACGAACTTCAAGGGCTTCGAGCAGCGGGCGTTCCGCTTCCATCCCGAGTTCAATCTTCTGGTGGGTGTGAACGGGACAGGCAAAACGTCCATCCTGGACGCTCTTGCCATCGCGCTGGGGGGGTGGCTGTCTGGGATGCCGGGGCAGGCGGCCAGGGCCATCGGTAGCCATGAAGTGCGTTTGGCCGCCATTGCCGCCTCCTCGGAAAATCCGGGTTCGACCGCGGCTTCCTGGGAGGGTCAGTATCCCTGCACGGTCGCGGTCGAGGGTCAGGTCGACCGGCAGCCCGTCGAGTGGTCACGTTCGATCCGCAGCCCGGGCGGCCGGACGACGAACGCGGAATCCCGGCTCATTCGTCTGATGGCGGGCCAAGCCGCCGAATCCGTACGGGGCGGGCGCCCGGTCGTCCTGCCGCTGGTCAGCTACTACGGGACCGGTAGGCTGTGGAATGTGCCGCGCGATCAGGCGCGGGTGACGGGCGCCGATGACATCGGCGGCAAGGCGGACACGTCCCGGCTGACCGGATACCGCAACAGTCTGGATCCGCGACTGTCGGTGGCAGAGCTTGTGCGCTGGTTCGGACGACAGGCTTGGATCACATTCCAGCAGAACGGCCGCGAGCCCGTGGCGCTGGATGGGGTGCGAACTGCAATCCTGGGCTGCCTCGAGGGCGTCTCCGACATTGGCTTCGATGCCGGCTTGGGCGAGGTGGTAGTCCGTCTGCACGACGGGACTCAACAGCCATTCACGAACCTCAGCGACGGGCAGCGGACGATGCTCGCCATGGTCGGCGACATCGCGTTCAAGGCCGTCACACTCAATCCGCAGTTCGGCACGGATGCCGTCACGAAGACGCCCGGAGTGGTGCTGGTCGATGAACTGGACCTGCATCTGCATCCCCGCTGGCAGCGCCGGCTGATCGAGGCGCTGCGCACGACGTTCTGCGCGATGCAGTTCATCTGCACGACGCATTCGCCGTTCCTGATCCAGTCGCTGCGGTCGGGTGAGGAACTGCTGATGCTCGACGGCCAGCCCACCGCGCAACTGGCGGACAAGAGCCTCGACGAGATCGCCCACGGCATCATGGGTGTGGCCCGGCCGGAGGTCAGTGCGCGCTACGACGAGATGCGACAGGTCGCCCGCCGGTATCTCACCACCGTGGACGAGGCGGCGCGGGCGCCGGCGGCACAACTCGCGACCTACAAGGAGCGCCTGGCCGACGAGATCGCGCCGTTTGCGGACAATCCGGCCTTCCAGGCGTTCCTGGAGATGAACCGCGTCGCCAAGCTCGGGGAGTAGGCAGGCGATGCGCCCCGTGCGCCGCGGCCCGTCTCCCCAAAGCGGCCCGTTCGATCCTTATTCTGGAGCGCTCGGTGCTCTCGTCGCCCGCACGGGTCGGTATTGCAGTTACTGCGAGCGCCAGATCGCAACCATGCTGGCGGTCGAGCATATCCAGGCCAAGGCACTGCCGCACTACGCCCATCTCGAGACGCGGTGGGAGAACTTCCTCTTGGCATGCGTGAATTGCAACTCGACGAAAGGCAAGCAGGATGTCCGGCCCGAGCGCTTTCTCCTGCCCGATCGGGACAACACGTCCGCAGCGTTCACCTACACCGAGGATGGAATGGTGGAAGTGTCGGCGGCAGCGGAAGCGGCTGGGAAGGGCGGAATTGCCCTCGATACCCTGAAGCTGACCGGCCTCGATCGGTCCGTCCTCGCGGCGACCGATCCCAACGCCCTGGCCGTCGCCCTTGATCGCGTGGGGCAGCGGCGGGAGGCGTGGCTGATGGCGCGCCACGCGCAGGCGCTTCTCGCGTCGGCCCCCGCCAACGACCAGCTCCGCGGGTTCGTTGTTCGAACGGCGCAGACGCAGGGCTATTCCAGCATCTGGATGACCGTGTTCGTGGCGGACGCGGACATGAAGCTGCGGCTCATAGAGGCATTCCAGGGCACTGCTGCCAGCGGCTGCTTCGACCCCGCCACCGGGGCTGCAATCTCGCCTGCTCCCAATCCCGACGGCCTGCCCGGCGGCGGCAAGCTCTGACACGCCCCTACCGCACGACGATGCGCGGCGGGGCGCGGCGGGCGTCGCCGGTGCCCACCATCTCCCAGACCCGGGCGGCGAGGGCGCGGAAGGCGGCGGCGTGCGGGCCGGTCGGATCGGCGACCGTGATCGGCGTGCCGCCGTCCGAGGTCTCGCGGATGGCGATGTCGAGCGGAATCTCGCCCAGGAACTCGGTCCCGAGCCGTTCGGCTTCGCGGCGGGCGCCGCCATGGCCGAAGATCTCGCTGCGGTGGCCGCAGTTCGGGCAGCAGAAGAAGCTCATGTTCTCGACGATGCCCAGCACCGGGACGTCGACCTTGCGGAACATGTTGAGGCCCTTGCGCGCGTCGAGCAGGGCGATGTCCTGGGGCGTCGAGACGATCACCGCCCCGGCCAGCGGCACCTGCTGGGCCATGGTCAGCTGTGCGTCGCCGGTGCCGGGCGGCATGTCGACGACGAGGATGTCGAGCGGCGCCCAGTTCACGTCGCGGAGCATCTGCTGCAGGGCGCTCATCACCATGGGACCGCGCCAGATCATCGGCGTGTCCTCCGCGACGAGGAAGCCGATCGACATGACCTTCAGCCCGTGATGCTGCATCGGCTCCAGCACCCGCCCGTCATGGGAGGTCGGGCGGCCGGAGATGCCGGTCATGCGCGGCATCGAGGGGCCGTAGATGTCGGCGTCGAGGATGCCGACCTTGAGACCGTTGGCCGCCAGGCCGAGCGCGAGGTTGACGGCGACGGTCGACTTGCCAACGCCGCCCTTGCCCGATGCGACGGCGACGATGGCGCCGACGCCGTCGATCGCTCCCCGTCCGGCGGGCGCGGCGGGGGCATGGCCCGGGCCCGGCGCGTGGCTATGGCCGCGGCTGCTGCGCGCGGGCGGCGCCGCGGCGCGGTGGGCGGTCAGGACCGCCGTCACCGACAGGACGCCGGGCAGGGCGTCGACCGCCTTCTCGGCGGCGCGGCGCAGCGGCTCCAGGGCCGGGCCGCGGGCGGGGTCGACCTCGATGGCGAAGGCGACGTGGCCGTCCTTGAGCTGCAGCCCGGAAATCATGCCGAGAGCGACCAGGTCGCCGCGCTCGCCATCGCGAATGGTGCGAAGCGCAGCCAGGATCGCTTCCTCGGTAATGGCGCTCATCCTTGAAAACTCCCGCCTTCCGGCAAATATCGCGTTGACCTGCCGCGTCGGCGCGGCCAGTCATGTGATATGGGCCCGTCGCGAGGAGTTTGCCAAGCGGCGGGTCGTTGTCGTCCGGGGAGAAGGGAGAACGGCGAATGCCGTGGAACAATCAGGGGGGCGGTGGACCTTGGGGCGGAGGCGGCGGCGGGCAGGGCCCATGGGGGCGTGGGCCTTCCGGCGGCGGCTCGCAGCCACCGAACCTCGAGGATATCATTCGCCAGGGTCAGGATCGCTTCCGTCGCCTGATGCCGAGCGGCTTCGGCGGCGGCCGCGGCATCGCCGTCATCGTCGTGGTGCTCGCGCTGATCTGGCTGGCCAGCGGCTTCTATCGCGTGCTGCCCGACGAGCAGGGCGTCGTGCTGCGCTTCGGCGAGTTCGTCAAGACGACGCAGCCCGGCCTCAACTATCACCTGCCGACGCCCATCGAATCGGTCCTGACGCCCAAGGTCACGCGCGTGAACCGCGTCGAGATCGGCTTCCGGGCGGCCGAATCGGGTCGCGCCGGTGCCGTGCGCCAGGTGCCGGAAGAAGGGCTGATGCTGACGGGCGACGAGAACATCGTCGACATCAACTTCACCGTCTTCTGGGTCATCCGGAACGCCGGGGAGTTCCTCTTCAACATCCGTGCGCCCGAGCAGACGGTGAAGGCTGCCTCGGAGAGTGCCATCCGCGAATCGATCGGTCAGATCCCGATCGCGCTGGCGCTGGCGGAGGGGCGGCGGGAAATCGAAGAGAACACGCTGCGCCTGCTGCAGGAGGTTCTGGACAACTACAAGGCCGGCATCCTGGTCACCCAGGTCCAGCTGCAGAAGGTCGATCCGCCGGGGCCGGTCATCGACGCGTTCCGCGACGTGCAGCGCGCCCGCGCCGACCAGGAGCGCCTGCGCAACGAGGCCGAAGCCTACCGCAACGACATCATCCCGCGTTCCCGCGGCGAAGCCGAGCGGCTGGTCCAGGAGGCCGAAGCCTACAAGCAGGAGGTGGTCGCCCGATCCGAGGGTGACGCGCAGCGCTTCATTTCGGTCTATGACGCCTATCGGGTGGCACCCGACGTGACGACCCAGCGCATCTATCTGGAGACGATGGAGGGGGTGCTGCGCAGCGTGAACAAGGTGATGATCGACAAGAACGCCGGCGGTTCGGGGGTCGTGCCCTACCTGCCGCTGCCGGAGGTGGCCGCCCGCCGCTCCGGCCAGGTGGCTCCGCCCACCACCTCCTCGCGCACGCCGACCGGGGGCACGCAGCAATGAACCGCAAGTTCCTAGTCGGTCTCGGGGTGGCGGTCGTCGCGGCTGTCATCCTGGCGACGTCTTCGCTCTTCATCGTCAATCAGGCGGAGCAGGCGATCGTCCTGCAGTTCGGCGACCCCAAGCGGGTGATCCAGGACCCCGGCCTGAAGGTGAAGCTGCCGTTCGTCCAGAACGTCGTCTACTACGACAAGCGCCTGCTCGATTTCGCCCCGCCGTCGGAAGAGGTCATTGCATCGGACCAGAAGCGGCTCGTGATCGACGCATACGCTCGGTATCGGATCGTCGATCCGCTGCGGTTCTACCAGTCGATCGGGTCCGAAGCCCTGGCCCAGACCCGGCTGGGCGCAACCATCAGCGGCAGCCTGCGACGCGTCATCGGCAACGTGACGCTCGCGCAGATCCTGTCCGACGAACGGTCGCGGATCATGGAAGAGATCCGGTTGGACGTGAACAAGGCCGCCGCCAATTTCGGCCTCGACGTGGTCGATGTGCGACTGCGGCGCGCCGACCTTCCGGAAGAGAACAGCCAGGCGATCTTCGCGCGGATGCAATCCGAGCGCGAGCGCGAGGCGCGGGAGTTCCGTGCCCAGGGCGCCGAGCTGGCACAGCGCATCCGGTCCCGCGCGGAACGCGAGCGCACGGTGATCATCGCCGAGGCGCAGCGGCAGGCCCAGATCCTGCGCGGTGAGGGCGAAGGGGAATCGGTTCGCATCTACGCCGAAGCGTTCGGTCGCGACCCGTCCTTCTTCGCGTTCTACCGTTCCATGCAGGCCTACCGGGAGGCGATCAATCCCGGCGACACGACGATGGTCCTGTCGCCGGACAGCGACTTCTTCCGGTACTTCGCGAATCGGGAGGGCGTTCGGGCGCCTGCCGCCACTCCGGCGCCCGGCAGGGCGCCGGTAGCCGCGCCGGCAGCAACGCCGGTCGCTCCGCCGGCGGCCCAGTAGGCGCATCCATCGGCATTCGCGTGCCGAATGGAGGCGCTGTGGATGGCGTGTGGCCTGGTCCTCGTGATCGAGGGCCTGGCCTACGCCGCCTTTCCCGAGCACATGCGGCGCATGATGCGGCAGGCGCTGGAACTGCCCGCAGGAACCCTGCGGATGGGCGGCCTGCTCGCCGCGATTGTCGGGGTGGCGCTGGTCTGGCTGATCCGCGGCTGACTCGATGACGCAATCGCGATTTCCGGCCCCGGCTCGTTTCTCGCATAATGCGTTTCGGACTCGTGCCTCCGGGCGCGCTTGCCGGCTGCCCGTTGCGCCGGCGTCTCACCGATGGAGCGGAGCGTGGCTCGCTTGATGACGATGGCCGCCGGCGGCGTGCCCGGCCGACAGACCGATCGATTTCTCCGGCGGGCGGGGTTCCTGTTCGCCCTGGCCCTCGCGGTCGCCTGGATTCAGCCGGCGAATGCGCGGCCGGTGCCGGAGAGCTTCGCCGACCTTGCCGAACGCCTTCTCCCGTCGGTCGTGAACGTATCGACGGCGCAGCAGTCGCGCGGCGCGACGGCGCAGCAGCGGCGCCTGCCCGAGATGCCGCAGTTCCCGCCCGGATCGCCGTTCGAGGATTTCTTCCGGGAGTTCTTCGATCGCAACAACCGCCCCGACGCGCCGGCGCGCCGGGCGACCTCGCTCGGGTCCGGCTTCGTCATCGACGCGAGCGGGCTGATCGTGACGAACAACCATGTCGTCGCCGACGCCGACGAGATCACCGTCATCCTGCACGACGACACCAGCCTCAAGGCCGAGGTCGTCGGGCGCGACAGCAAGACGGACCTCGCGCTGCTGCGCGTCAAGCCGGCCAAGCCGCTCGTCGCCGTGAAGTTCGGCGACTCGGATGGGGCCAGGGTGGGCGACTGGGTGCTCGCGATCGGCAATCCCTTCGGCCTCGGCGGAACGGTCACGGCCGGAATCCTCTCGGCGCGCCAGCGCGACATCAATGCCGGCCCCTACGACGACTTCATCCAGACCGACGCGTCGATCAACCGCGGCAATTCCGGCGGCCCGCTGTTCAACATGGCGGGGGACGTGATCGGCGTGAACACCGCGATCTTCTCGCCGTCTGGCGGATCGATCGGCATCGGCTTCGCCATCCCCTCGGCCCTGGCGCGTCCGGTCATCCAGCAGCTCAAGGAATTCGGCCGGACCCGGCGCGGTTGGCTCGGGGTCCGCATCCAGGGCGTCACCGACGAGATCGCCGACACGCTGGGTCTGGGCAAGGCGCGCGGCGCCCTGGTCGCCAGCACGAACGAGAAGGGGCCTGCGGCCGAAGCGGGTATCCAGCCGGGCGACATCGTCCTGACCTTCGACGGCCGCGAGATCCCCGACATGCGGCGCCTGCCGCGGGTGGTGGCCGAGACGCCCATCAACAAGCGGGCGAAGGTGGTCGTATGGCGCAAGGGGCGCGAACTCACCTTCGACGTCAAGGTGGGCGAACTCGACGAGAACGAGGAGCCCGAGCAGGTCGCGGCCGTGCCGAAGGGCGGGGACCAGAAGCCGGTGACCGCGGAAGCGCTCGGGCTGTCGCTGTCGGGGCTGTCCGCCGACCTGCGCCAGAAGTTCAGCATCGGCGAGGAGACCAACGGCGTCGTGGTGACCGCGGTGACGCCGAACAGCCCGGCGGCCGAGAAGGGCGTGCGCATCGGCGACGTCATCCTCGAGGTCGGCCAGGAGGAAGTGCGCAGCCCCGGCGAGATCGCCAGCAAGGTCGAGGAGGCGCGCAAGGCGAACCGCAAGTCGCTGCTGCTGCTGATCGACCGCCAGGGCGACCTGCGCTTCGTCGCCCTGCGCATCGACCGGACCTGAGGGCGCCCCACTCAGACGGCGGCGAACTCCGCCGGGCGGAAGCCCTGGAGAAACAGCGCCGCCGTCAGGTCGCCATGGGCGATCCGGTTGACGATGGCGGCGGCGACCGGCGGCTTGGGGCGGTAGCCGACCGCCAGCCCCGCCGCCCGCAGCATCGGCAGGTCGTTGGCGCCGTCGCCGATGGCGAGGGCGTCGGTCGGGGCGAGCCCGCGCTCCCCGGCCAGCCGCTCCAGGGTGGCGCGCTTGCCCTCGCCGGTGATCGGCAGGTCGGCGACCGCTCCGGTCAGCCTGTCGCCGTCCCATGCCAGCTGGTTGCCGAAGCCGAGGTCGAAGCCGATCTCGCTCTGCACACGGTCGACGAAGATCGAGAATCCGCCCGAGACGAGGGCGGTGAGGGCACCCGCGCGGCGCATCGTGCCGACCAGGACGTGCGCGCCCGGCACCGGCCGGATCCCGTCCATCGCCCGGTCGAGCAGCCGGCGCTCGCGACCCGCGAAGAGGCGGACGCGCTCGCGCAGAGACAGGGCGAAGTCCATCTCGCCATTCATCGCCCGGCGGGTCACCGCATGGACCTCCTGCTGCAGGCCGACGAGGGCGGCCATGTCGTCCAGCAGCTCGTTCTCGATCACCGTGGCCTCCATGTCGCAGACCAGCAGCGGCCGTCGCCGGCCGGCCGACGTAGCCGCCAGGACGTCGATGGCGGTGGCCGAGAGTGCGGCCATCGCCGCCGCATGGGCCGCGCCCGGCGCGGTCGCGGCGAAAGGCACGTCGCAGGCGGCACCCGCCGCCAGCCACTCGGGCTCCCCCGTGCGGGCGCCGGCCGACCGGAGCGCCCGCTCGGCGGTCGCGATCGCCGCAGCGCCGAGGCGACCTTCCGCCGGGCCGGCCACGAGGGTAAGGACATGGGTCATGCCGCTGTATAGGAGCCGTCCCTGCCGCACCGCAACATGACTGCGACAACCGGGGAGGAGACGGGCGTGGACGCCCTCGTCGTCGCCGGGCCGACCGCAGGCGGCAAGTCCGCCCTGGCCCTGGCGCTGGCACTCCGGCTCGGCGGCACCATCGTCAATGCGGACAGCCAGCAGCTCTACGGCGATCTCCGAATCCTGACCGCGCGGCCGTCGCCGGAGGACGAGGCGGCCGCGCCGCACCGGCTCTATGGCGCGCTGGCGGCGCGCGAGGTCGGATCGGCCGAGCGCTGGCGGCAGATGGCGGTGGCGGAGATCCAGGCCGCCCGGTCGCGGGACAGCATTCCGATCCTGGTGGGCGGAACCGGCCTCTATCTGCGCGCCCTGGTGCAGGGCCTGGCGGCGGTGCCCGACATTCCCGAAGCCGTGCGCGAGGAGGGGCGGGCGCTGCATCGCCGCATGGGCGGGCCGGCCTTCCATGACCTGCTGGCCAGGCTCGACCCGGAGGCAGCGGACCGGCTGGCGCCCGGCGACAGCCAGCGCCTGGTCCGGGCCTGGGAGGTGGTGACCGCGACGGGGCGCACGCTCGGCGAATGGCAGCGTGCCACCGCCGCGCCGGCCGATGCGCCGCGGGTCGCGGCGATCCTGGTGATGCCGGCGCGCCTCGCGCTGCAGCCGGTCCTGGCGGAGCGCTTCCGCGCGATGGTCGCGGGCGGGGCGCTCGACGAGGTCCGCCGCCTCCTGGCGCTGGGCCTGCCCGACGACCTGCCGATCATGAAGGCGGTGGGCGTGCCGGAACTCGCCGCGCACCTCGCCGATTGCGCGTCGCTGGAGGAGGCGATGGTGGCCGGAATCCGGTCGACCGAGCAGTATGCCAAGCGCCAGCTGACCTGGTTCCGACATCAGGCCCCGCGCGACATGCCGACGCACCGCATCCTCCGTGAGCAATATTCGGAAAGGGTTCTGCCAGAAATCTTTGCATTTCTTCGTCAGTTTCGGTTGACCACCTGAACCGTCGGCACTAGGTTGCGCGCCTTGCCGACGGGATGGCCCGTCGGAGGGGCGTCCTGCGCCCCGATCGGAAGGAACGGGAGAAATGACGGACCAGCAGCCGACCGGAGCCGAAATCGTCATGAAGGCGCTCGCGGACCAGGGCGTCGACGTAATCTTCGGGTATCCGGGCGGCGCGGTACTTCCGATCTATGACGCCCTCTTCAAGCAGAACCATGTGCGTCATATTCTCGTGCGCCACGAGCAGGCGGCGGTGCATGCCGCCGAGGGCTATGCCCGCTCGACCGGCAAGGTCGGCGTCGTGCTCGTCACGTCGGGTCCGGGGGCGACCAACGCCGTCACGGGGCTGACCGACGCGCTCATGGATTCGATCCCGATCATCTGCTTCACGGGGCAGGTGCCGACCCATCTGATCGGCAACGACGCCTTCCAGGAGGCGGACACGACCGGCATCACGCGCCCCTGCACCAAGCACAATTACCTCGTGAAGGACGTCGACCAGCTCGCGCGGACGATCCACGAGGCCTTCCACGTCGCGCGCAGCGGCCGGCCGGGCCCGGTCGTCATCGACCTGCCGAAGGACGTGCAGTTCGCGCCGGGCACATACATCTCGCCCGAGACGGTGACGCATCGCACCTACCGGCCGCAAGTCGAACCCGACCCGAAGGCGGTCGCGGCCGCGGTCGACATGCTGGAGACGGCGAAGCGGCCGATCTTCTATGTCGGCGGCGGCGTCATCAACGCGGGCGCCGAGGCGTCCCGGACGGTGACGGAACTCGTCCGCACGACCGGTTTCCCCTGCACCATGACGCTGATGGGCCTCGGCGCCTTTCCGTCGTCGGACCCGCAGTCGCTGGGAATGCTGGGGATGCATGGCAGCTACGAGGCCAACCTCGCCATGCATGGCTGCGACGTGATGGTCGCGCTCGGCGCCCGGTTCGACGACCGGGTGACCGGCAACCTCACGAAGTTCTCGCCGGGCTCGCGCAAGATCCACGTCGACATCGACCCCTCGTCGATCAACAAGAACGTGCGCGTCGACCTGCCGATCATCGGCGACGCCGGGCGCACGGCGGCGGCCATCCTGGCCGAGTGGAAGCGGCGCAAGGCCAAGGCCGATCGCGGCGCGCTCAAGGCCTGGTGGAAGCAGATCGAGGAGTGGCGGGCGCGCAACTGCTTCGCCTACGAGAAGACCGACCAGGTGATCAAGCCGCAATACGCGCTGGAGCGCCTGCGCGAGCTGACCCGCGGCCGCAAGACGTTCATCACGACGGAGGTCGGCCAGCACCAGATGTGGGCGGCCCAGTTCCTGCGCTTCGAGGGTCCGAACCAGTGGATGACCTCGGGCGGGCTCGGCACCATGGGCTACGGACTGCCGGCGGCGATGGGGGTGCAGATTGCCCATCCCGACGCGCTCGTCATCGACGTCGCCGGCGAGGCGTCGATCCTGATGAACATCCAGGAAATGTCGACGCTGGCGCAGTACCGGCTGCCGGTGAAGATCTTCATCCTCAACAACCAGTGGATGGGGATGGTGCGGCAGTGGCAGGAACTGCTGCACGGCGCGCGCTACTCGGAGAGCTATTCGGACTCCCTGCCGGACTTCGTGAAGCTCGCCGACGCCTTCGGGGCGGTCGGGCGCCGGGTGACGGACGTGGCGGACGTCGATGCCGCGATCCTGGAGATGATCGAGACGCCACGCCCCTTCATCCTCGACATGTGCGTCGACCAGAAGGAGAACTGCTTCCCGATGATCCCGTCGGGGGCCGCGCACAACGAGATGCTGATGGGGCCGGAGGATCGCCGCGAGGCGACGGTCTCGGACGAGGGAATGGTGCTCGTATAAGGGGGCAGCACGCCCCCTTCGTTGCGTCGTCGTCCCGTCTTCCGGAGTTTCGTCCCTTGAGCGACATCCGCCGCCACACCATCGCCGTGCTCGTCGACAACGAGCCCGGTGTCCTCGCCCGCGTCATCGGCCTCTTTTCCGGCCGCGGCTACAACATCGAGAGCCTGACGGTAGCCGAGGTCGATGCGCAGGAGCGCGTCTCGCGCATCACCGTGGTCACGTCGGGAACGCCGATGATCATCGAGCAGATCAAGGCGCAGCTCGACCGCCTCGTGCCCGTCCATGCCGTCCGCGACCTGACGCTGGGGGGCAAGTCGGTCGAGCGCGAGCTGGCCCTGATCAAGGTCGCCGGAACCGGCGACAAGCGGATCGAATCCCTGCGGCTCGCCGACATCTTCCGCGCCCGCGTCATCGACAGCACCACGGAGTCCTTCGTCTTCGAGATGACGGGCTCGACCGAGAAGCTCGACGCCTTCATCGACCTGATGCGGCCGCTCGGCCTGGTGGACATTTCCCGGACCGGGGTGGTCGCGATCTCGCGCGGGCCGAAGGCACTCTGAGCCATGGCCGGCAAGTCGCTGCTGCCGCCGCCGCCCGGCGCCGGCATCATCGCCAGCTTCATCAAGTCGGGCCGGACCTGGCTGCGCTTCATGTTGGCGCAGTACCTGGCCGACCGGCATGGGCTGGGGCCGGTCGACCTCCATAGCCTGTTCGCCATCGTACCGAACAACGACGACGACCCCGTCCGCGGCCGCGCGGTCTATGCCCATGCCGACCGTCCGGACGTGCCGCGCGTGCTGTGCGAGCACCAGTTCTGGTCGCCCTTCGACCCGGCGGTCAATCCGACCGTCGTCATGGTGCGCCAGCCGGTGGACACCATCGTCTCGGCCTATTTCATGGAGACGCGGCAGACCGGCCGGCTCGACGTACCGCTCGGGGACTATCTGCGGACGAAGCGCGGGATCGCGCGCTGGATCTCCTACCACAACCTGCTGGTCGCCCAGCGCGGCGGTCCTGACGTCACCTGGGTCAGCTACGAGCAGCTGACCCACGATCCGGAGGCGACGTTCGCCCGCGTGCTCGACCGTTTCGGCATCCGCCGCGAGCCGGCGGCGATGGCGCGAGCCATCGCGGCGGCGCAGTTCGACCGGATGGCTGCGCTGGAGAACGAGCAGGGCTTTCCCGGCAACAGCGCCGATCCCGCCGACCCGCAGGGCCGCCGCATGCGCGAGGGGCGCATCGGCGCCTCGGCCGCACTTCTTTCCGACGACGATCGCGATTTCGTCGCGCGGAAGCTCAACGAGACGCTCGACATCGCCGCCCGCGAGCGCCTTGCATCCCTGGGCTGCAATCTCTGACGGGGATGCCCCGTCGCTCGAACCCCCCACCCGGAGGACCAGCACCATGCGCGTCTATTACGATCGGGATTCCGACGTCAATCTGATCAAGGGCAAGAAGGTCGTCATCGTCGGCTACGGCAGCCAGGGGCATGCCCATGCCATGAATCTGCGCGACAGCGGCGTGAAGGACGTCGTGGTCGCGCTGCGCAAGGGCTCGGCGACCGCAAAGAAGGCCGAGGCGGCCGGCTTCAAGGTGATGACCCCGGACGAGGCCGCCAAGTGGGCCGACGTCGTCATGGTGCTGACGCCGGACGAGCTGCAGGCGGCCCTGTGGCGCGACGACCTCGCCGCCAACATGCGCGAAGGCGCGGCGATCGCCTTCGCCCACGGCCTCAACATCCATTTCAACCTGATCGAGCCGCGGTCCGACATCGACGTCTTCATGATCGCGCCGAAGGGCCCCGGCCACACGGTCCGGTCGGAGTACCAGAAGGGCGGCGGCGTGCCCTGCCTCGTCGCGGTGCACCAGAACCCGTCGGGCAACGCGCTCGAGATCGCGCTCTCCTATGCCTCGGCGGTCGGCGGCGGCCGCGCCGGCATCATCGAGACGACCTTCAAGGAAGAGTGCGAGACCGACCTGTTCGGTGAGCAGACCGTGCTCTGCGGCGGCCTCACCGCCCTCATCACGGCCGGCTACGAGACGCTGGTCGAGGCCGGCTATGCGCCCGAGATGGCCTATTTCGAGTGCCTGCACGAGGTGAAGCTGATCGTCGACCTCATGTACGAGGGCGGCATCGCCAACATGCGCTACTCGATCTCCAACACCGCCGAGTATGGCGACTACACCCGCGGCCCCCGCGTCATCGGGCCGGAGGTGAAGGAGCGGATGAAGGTCATCCTGAAGGAGATCCAGTCCGGCCAGTTCGCCCGCGAGTGGGTGCTGGAGTGCGCCGCCGGGCAGCCCGGCTTCAAGGCGATGCGCCGCATGAACGCCGAGCACGGCGTCGAGGAAGTGGGCGCCAAGCTGCGGGCCATGATGCCGTGGATCGCCGCCAACAAGCTGGTCGACAAGACGAAGAACTGAGCGCCGCCACCCGGGTGGGGGCGGCAGGGGCCCGGCCGGAAGGCCGGGCCCCTTTCCATGTCGGGGCGGGTCTGGTCAGGGCGGCCCGAAGAGGATCGCCAGCCGGCGCCGCATGCCGGGCGCGCGCCGCAGGTCGCCCAGGATGCCGGCCCACTCCCGGAGGTTGATCGCGAGCGGGTTGCGGGCGGGGCGGCCGGTGCCGTCGCTGCCGAAGCGCAGCGGCTCGTCCCGCGGCGTCGGGGCGAAGGTGCCGAGCAGCCGGTCGAACAGGATCAGCATGCCGCCGAAGTTGCGGTCGACGCAGGACGGGTTGGCGGCGTGGTGGACATGGTGGTGCCGCGGCGTGTTCAGCACCCATTCGAGCGGCCCGAGGCTGGGCGTCCAGGCGGTGTGCAGGAAGAGCTGGTAGAAGAGGTTGAGGCCCAGCATCGCCAGCACGGCGATCGGTGGGAAGCCGATCAGTACGAGCGGCAGGTAGAAGAGCACGCCGCCCGTCACCGGCCCGAACCAGCCGATGCGGATGGCGGCGCTGAGGTTGAGGCGGGTCGCGGAATGGTGGACGCTGTGCACCGCCCAGAAGAGGCGCACCCGGTGCATCGCCCGGTGGTGCAGGTAGTAGGCGGCCTCGACCCCGAGCAGCAGCGCCAGCCAGGGCAGGGCACCGTCCATCGCGATCTCAGAGAGGCGGAACTGGTAGGCCCAGCCGAGCGGCAGCAGGACGAGGCCGGCGGTCGCGACCTGCATCAGGCGCTGGACGACCTGGATCGCGAAGGAGGCCGCGGTCTCGCCCAGATCGTAGGCGTCCCCGTGCCCGACGATCCGGCAGACGGCGTACTCGAGCAGCGCCAGCCCCGCCGCCGCCAGCGGCAAGGCCGAGCGGGCCCCGCCGAGATCGGCGAGGCCCGGCTCGAACCCGATCATTTCTGCTCGCCCCGCGACTGCAGGAAGGCGCGGCAGCCGGCCGAGAGTGCCGGTTCGTTCGCCTTCAGGCATTGCATCAGGCGGCCGCCGCCCGGCCGGATGCCGTCGCAGAACCGCTTGGCGTCGGCGCCGCAGGCGGCCCGTGCCTCGCGCATCTTCTCCTGCGCTGCGGCCGGGGCGGTGCCGGCGACGGTCGCCAGGAGCACCACGACCGCGGTCCGGATGATCGGATGCGTCACGCTTCCCTCCCTCAGTAGCGGTGGACGGACCCGCTGCGGGTCGCGCTGTTGCCGTAGGGGCCGGTGGTGGTGCGGGAATAGTCATAGCCGTAGGGCGTGCGCGTGACACTGCCCTGGCGGCTGACGCTACCGCCATAGGGGCCGGTGGCGTTGTAGGAGCGCTGGCAGCTGCCATAGGCGCAGCCGCCCGAGCCCTGCGCGGAGTAGGTGCCGCGCCAGGTCGTGACGCTCTTGCTGCGCTGCCAGGCGGCGGCCTCCTGGACGGCGCCGAGCATGGTGAGGGCGGCCACGGCCGAGGCGAGAAGGGTCTTTTGCATCGTCTGCGTCCTCTTGCGGTTCGGTTGATGCCGGAACGTCCGGACGAGGCGGAGGATGGCGGGCGCAGTTTGCCGGCGGTTTGCGGATGGCCGGTCCCGTGTAACGATTTGTAACGGCCGGCGGCCGGCGATTGCGGCCGGCCCGGCGGACGTTGCACCTTGCCGCCATGGGCGCGGCATCCATCCTGTTGGTCGAGGACGATCGCGAGATCCGGCAGCTGGTCGGCGACCTGCTGCGGCGCGAGGGCTACCGGGTGATCGAGGCCGCGGACGGCCGGCAGGCGACCCGGCTCGCCGACCAGGAGCAGCCCGCCCTGGTGCTGCTCGACCTCATGCTGCCGGGCGAGGACGGGCTCTCGATCTGCCGCCGCCTGCGCGCCGCCGGCCCGGTGCCGATCCTCATGGTGACGGCCAAGGGCGATCCCGTCGACCGGGTGGTGGGGCTCGAGATCGGCGCCGACGACTATCTGGTGAAGCCCTTCGACCCGCGCGAACTGCTGGCGCGCGTCCGGGCGCTGCTGCGCCGCGCCGCCGGGCTGCCGAGCGAGCCGCGGCGCCGCCGCTTCGCCTTCGCCGGGCTGGAGATGGACATGGACGCCCGCCGACTGGCGACCGCGGACGGGGAGCGCGTGGCGCTGACTTCGGCCGAATTCGACCTGCTCGCCTGCCTCGTCGAGCGGCCGCAGCGGGTGTTGAGCCGCGACCAGCTCCTCGACTGGACGCGCGGCCGCATGGCCGACCCCTTCGACCGCACGATCGACGTCACCGTCAGCCGCCTGCGCCGCAAGCTGGACCAGGCCGTTCCGGGCGGCGCCGAGCTCGTCGAGACGGTGCGCAACGGCGGCTACCTGCTGGCGGCCGAGGTCGTGGAAGGCTAGGGCATATGGGCCGTCTGCGCTTCGTCTGGCGGCTGGCGCTGATCGTCATGGCGGCACTGCTCGTCGTCCAGTTCCTTGCCCTCGGCCTCTATCATCTGCAGCGCAGCCGGCAGGCGGACATGGCGACCGGCCAACCGCTGGCCGCCCAGGTCGCGACGTTGGCGCGGTTGCTCGACCGGCTCGATCCCGACGCGCGCAGGCTGGCGCTGGGCGCCTTCGGCGGCCCGGGCATGGCAGCGGCGGTGGGCGCGGGCATGCCGGCAGCCGATCCCGAGGGGGTGCGGCTGCCGCGCCTGGAGCAGGCGATCCGTAGCCAGCTCGTGCCCGGCGACGAGCGCGCGGTGGCCGCCTGGGTCCCGGGCCCGGACACGTTTCCCCGGCTGCGCCTCCTCATCGGCGGCATCGTGCGCATCGAGATCGCCATCGCCGGCGGCGCCACGCTGCGGGTCGACGCCCATGGCGACCTGACGCTGCGCATCCTCGGCATCCCGGTCGGCGTCTTCGCGGGGCTGATCGGGTTGGCGGTGGCGGCGCTTGCGCTGTTCGCCGTGGTGCGCGAGACGCGGCCGCTGGTGGCACTCGCCCTGCGCCTGGAGCGGTTCGGCCACAGCCCGGAGGCGGCGCCGCCGCTGGCCGAGAAGGGCGCGCCCGACGTCCGTATCCTCATCCGCGCATTCAACGCGATGCAGGGCCGCATCCTCGACCTCATGCGCGGCCGCGCCCTGGTGCTGGGGGCGGTGTCGCACGACCTGCGCACTTCGCTGACCCGGCTGCGGCTGCGCGCCGACACGGTCGCCGAACCGACGACGCGCGCGGCGATGCTGCGCGACGTCGAGGACATGGAGGCGCTGCTGGAGGATTCGCTGGCCTTCGCCCGCGCGACCTTCGCCGAGGAGGGCGGCGCCTGCGATCTCCTCCGGGTGGTGCGCCGCGAGTGCGAGGAGCGCGAGGCGCTGGGCGAGCCGGTGACGCTCGATGAGCGGGCCGGTCAGGCGCAGGTGCCCGGCACGGCGCCGGCCCTGCGCCGCGTCGTCGCCAACCTCGTCGACAATGCCGTGAAGTATGGCGACCGGGCCGACCTCGTGCTGACCGCCGCCGACGGCTGGGCCGAACTCCGGGTCGACGATGCCGGCCCCGGCATCCCCGAGGCGGCCAGGGCCGCCGTCTTCGAGCCGTTCCGGCGCCTGGAGCAATCGCGCAACCGCGAACTCGGCGGCGCCGGCCTCGGCCTCACCATCGCCGCCCAGATCGTCGGCAGCCTCGGCGGGACGATCGCGGTCGGATCGAACCCGGGTGGCGGTGCAAGTCTGACGATACGCCTCCCGATGATCGGCGCGGGGGAGGGTGCTGCAATTACTAAACAGGTAAGTTGAGTATATGCGCCGGACGGGATATGGGTGCGGCTCCGACCTCGAAGGAGCATCCATGCCCAAGTTGATCTTCGTGAATCTGCCCGTCGCCGATCTCGCCCGCGCCGATGCCTTCTATCAGGCGGTCGGGGCGACGAAGAATCCGCAGTTCTCCGACCAGACGGCCTCCTGCATGGTCCTGTCCGAGACCATCCACATCATGCTGCTGACGCACGACAAGTTCCGCACCTTCACGTCCAAGGCGATTGCCGACTCGCGCGCCACGACCGAGGTGCTGATCGCCCTCTCCGCCGACACCAGGGCAGAGGTCGACGAGATGGTGGCCAAGGCCGTCGCCGCCGGCGGCAAGGCCGACCCTGGCCCCGTCCAGGATCACGGCTTCATGTACGGCCGCAGCTTCGAGGACCCGGACGGCCACATCTGGGAGATGTTCTGGATGGACATGGAAGCGGCCAAGACGGCGATGGCGCCGGCCTCCTGAAACGAAAGCCCCCGGAAAGGTCGACTTTCCGGGGGGCTCGTTCGAAGAGGGCGTCAGCCGATCAGTACGGACCGGCCTTCAGCCCGCCCGAGGCGCTGCGCACCTTGGTCAGTTCGGACTGCATGCCGACCTGGAGCAGGCGGCTGTCGGAGCCGATCGTGGTGAACTGGAAGCCCTTCTGGGCCATCTTGGCGGCATAGTCGCCGGAGCCGGTGTGGATGCCGGCATGGACCTTGTGCTTCTTGCAGGCGGCCAGGATGCCCATGATGGCGTCGTACTGGACGGTGCCCTCGGCATGGTCGAAGCCGACCTTGCCGGTCAGCGACAGCGACAGGTCGGCCGGGCCGACATAGACGCCGTCGAGGCCGGGGGTCGAGAGGATCGCCTCGAGATTGTCGAGCGCCTGCTGGGTCTCGATCATCGCCATGACCGCGATCGAGGCGTTCGCCTCCGGCTGGTAGTCGTTGCCGTAGAAGCCGGCGCGGATCGGGCCGAAGGAGCGCTGGCCGAGCGGGGGATAGCGGCAGGCCTCGACGAGGCGCTTGGCCTGGTCGGCGGTGTTGATCATCGGGCAGATGACGCCGAGCGCGCCGGCGTCGAGGGACTTCATGATGATCCCCTCGTCGAGCCAGGGGACGCGCACGAAGGGGGTGACCGACGTCGTGTTGATCGCCTGGATGCAGGGGACGGCGCTCGAATAGTCCTGCACGCCGTGCTGCATGTCGACGGTGATCGAATCCCAGGTCAGGCCGGCGACGCCCTGGGCCATGACTTCGGCCGAGAAGCCGCTGGGGATCGCGAGCCAGCCGTTGACGACGCAGCCGCCTTCCTTCCAGATCTTGATCACGTTGTTCTGTTTCATCGGGGATTTTCCTCCTTGGGGGCTGACGATGTCTCTCAGGCAGTGCCGTCGAGGACGAAGGGGACGTTGTTGAGGCGGGCGACATCGGCCAGCTCGGCGAGCAGGGCCGGCGGCATCGGCACGCCGTTCTTCGAGCGCTCGGCATGGTTCGCCCGCTCGGGGTCGCCATGGACCAGCACGGGCTTGTCCGGGTCGACCGGGTCGGCCGCGTGCAGCGCGTCCAGCATGCCGTCGAGGTCGCGCTCGAAATCGCCCGGGTCGCGGAAGGCGGTCGGGTCGATCGCCATGAAGAAATGGCCGATGTTGAACATCGGGTCGTCCGGTGCCGTCTTCGCCTTGATGGGCGCGTACCAGGCGCCGGTCAGCATGGCGCAGAGCACCTCCACCATGGCGCCGAGGCCATAGCCCTTGTGGCTCGACATCTCGGGCAGGCCGCCGACCGGCGTCAGCAGGCGGGCGTCGAAGGCGGCGCCGGCATCGGTCAGCGGGTTGCCGTCGGCATCGGTCGCCCAGCCGGCCGGGATCGGCTTCTCGTTCAGCTGGTGGACGCGGATCTTGCCGATGGCGACGGTGCTGGTCGCCATGTCGAGGCAGAAGGGCGGGTTGCGCCCGGCCGGCGCGGCAAAGGCGATCGGGTTGGTGCCGAACATCGGCACCCGGCTGCGCGTCGGCACGACGGCCGAGTTCCAGACGTTGGTGAAGGACATGCCGATGAGGCCGGCCGCCGCCGCCATCAGCGCGTAATAGCCGGCCGGGCCGTAGTGGTTCGAGTTGAAGACGCCGACGGCGGCCATGCCGCTCGCCTTCGCCTTCTCGATCGCGATCGACATCGCCTTGACCGACGGATAGTGGCCGAGGCCGTGCCCGGCATCGACCAGCGCCGTCACGGGCGCCTCGCGCGCCACCTTGACGTCGGGATCGGCCACCACCTTGCCCTCGCGGCGCAGCCGGTCATAGAGCGGCAGCATCGAGATGCCGTGGGAATCGACCCCGCGCAGGTCGGTCTCGACCATGACGTCGATGACCGCCCGGGCCTGGTCCGCCGGCATGCCCCAGGCGTCGAGGACGAGCGCGATCTGGCGGCGCAGCCGTTCGGCCGGGACGCGGGTCGTGGGAGCGGCCATCAGACCTCGACCCGGGTGATCGGCGGCTTGCCGGAGAAGTAGGCGATGAGGTTGTCGCACATCAGCTTGCCCATGGCGGCGCGCGTCTCGTGCGTGTTGCTGGCGATGTGCGGCGTCACCACGACATTGTCGAAGGTCAGCAGCTTGGCCGGCACGTTGGGCTCGTCCTCGAAGACGTCGAGGCCGGCGCCGCCCAGCGCCTTGTCCTCCAGCACCCGCACCAGCGCCGCCTCGTCCACGATGCTGCCGCGCGCGATGTTGACGAGGATGCCCTTGGTGCCGATGGCGCGCAGCACCTCCTCGCCGATCAGCTTGCGGGTCGTCGGGCCGCCATAGCAGGCGACGAAGAAGAAGTCGGAGTTGCGGGCGAGGTCGAGCAGCGACGGCATCAGCCGGTAGGGCAGGTTCGTCTTCGGCTCGATGTCGTAATACATGATCTCCATGTCGAAGCCGGAGAGGCGCTTGGCGAGCGCGGTTCCGATCCGACCGAGGCCGCAGATGCCGGCCCGCTTGCCCGTCACCTTGACGCCCGCCGGGTAGTTGCCCTTCAGCCATTGCCCGTCGCGCAGGAAGCGCTCGGCCTGGGGCACGCGCCGCGCCGCGTCCAGCATCAGCGTCATGCCGAGGTCGGCGACGCAGTCCGTCAGCACGTTGGGCGTGTTGGTGAGGACGATGTTCTTTTCCTTCACCGTCGGCAGGTCGACGGCGTCATAGCCGACGCCGAAGCCCGAGATGATTTCGAGCTTGGGCAGGGCGAGGATGAGGTCGCGCGGCGCGCCGTGGACGCCGGTCGAGGCGAGGCCGCGCGCCTTGCCGGCCACCGAGGCGAGGAAGGCCGCCCGGTCCGGCGCCTCGTACATCTTGTGGCAGGTGAAGTTCTCCTCCAGCACCGCCATGATCTGCGGGGGGTACTGGGCGATCAGCACGATGTCGGGCTTCATGGCGGTTCCTGAAGGTTTCTTGTGGTTCAGTGGATTTCCGGCTCGGGCGTCGGCGCCGTGCCGGCGAGGAAGTCGAAGTCACAGCCCTTGTCGGCCTGGGTAATGTGGCGGGACATGATGACGCCGTAGCCGCGGCCGAACTTGTGTGGCGGCTGCTGCCACTCGGCGCGGCGGCGCGCCAGTTCGTCGGCATCGACCTCGAGGTCGATGCGCCGGTTCGGCACGTCGAGCGAGATCATGTCGCCGGTGCGCACCAGCGCCAGCGGCCCGCCGACGAAGGATTCCGGCGCGACATGGAGGACGCAGGTGCCGTAGCTGGTGCCGCTCATGCGCGCGTCCGAGATGCGGACCATGTCGCGCACCCCTTCCTGCAGCAGCTTGCGCGGGATCGGCAGCATGCCCCATTCCGGCATGCCCGGCCCACCCAGCGGGCCGGAGTTGCGCAGGACGAGGACGGAATCGGCGGTGACGTCGAGGTCCGGGTCGTCGATGCGCGCGGCCATGTCGTTGTAGTCGTCGAAGACCATGGCCGGGCCGCGATGGACCAGCAGCTTGGGGTCGGCCGCGGTTGGCTTGATGACGGCCCCGTCCGGCGCCAGCGTGCCGGAGATGACGGCCAGCCCGCCCTCGCGCGACAGCGCGGTCTCGGGCGTGCGGATGACGTCGGCGTTGAAGATCTCGGCGTCGGCGATGTTCTCGCCCAGCGTCCGCCCGTTGATGGTGCGGCAGCCGAGGTCGAGCCGGTCGCCGAGCTGCTTGAGGAGCGCCCGCAGGCCCCCGGCGAGGTAGAAATCCTCCATCAGGTAGGCGCCCGACGGCCGCAGGTTGGCGATCATCGGCGTCGTGCGCGAAATCGCGTCGAAGCGCGCGAGGTCGAGCGGCACCCCGGCCCGGCCGGCCATGGCGATGACGTGGATGATGACGTTGGTCGAGCCGCCGACCGCCATCGCCGTCGTCACCGCGTTGTCGAAGCTGCCGGCGGTCAGGAAGTCGGACGGCTTGAGGTCGTCCCACACCATCTCGACGATGCGCCGGCCGCTCTCGGCGGCCATGCGCGGGTGCATGCTGTCGGTCGCCGGGATCGAGGCGGCGCCGGGCAGGGTGAACCCCAGCACCTCGGCGACGCTGGTCAGCGTCGAGGCGGTGCCCATGGTCATGCAGTGGCCGGGCGAGCGGGCGATGCCCTCCTCGATCTCCTGCCAGGCCTTCTCGTCGATCTTGCCGGCGCGCAGCTCGGCCCAGTACTTCCAGGTGTCGCTGCCGCTGCCGAGCGGGGTGTTGCGCCAGTTGCCCTTCAGCATCGGCCCCGCCGGCACGAACACCGTCGGGATGTTCATGCTCATGGCGCCCATCAGGAGCGCGGGGGTGGTCTTGTCGCAACCGCCCAGCAGCACCGCCCCGTCGCACGGATAGGAGCGCAACAGCTCCTCCGTCTCCATCGCGAGCAGGTTGCGGTACATCATCGTCGTCGGCTTCTGGAACGGCTCCGACAGGCTGATTGCCGGCATCTCGACCGGGAAGCCGCCCGCCTGCAGCACGCCCCGCTTCACCGCCTCCGCCCGTTCGCGGAAGTGGAAGTGGCAGGGATTGATCTCGCTCCAGGTATTGATGATGGCGATGAGCGGCTTGCCGCGATAATCCTCGCGTCCGAAGCCCATCTGGGCGGCGCGGGAGCGGTGGCCGAACGATCGCAGGTCGTCGACGCCGAACCAGCGATGGCTGCGCAGTTCTTCGGGCTTCTTCCGGGTCATTCGGGGCGATGCTCGGCAGGGGGGCGGGGCAGGGAAGGACCGGCAGCCTAAGCCTCGCCTCCGGACGGGTCAACGCGCGGCCGGGCCGTTTTGTCGACAATCGGAGGCGGGGAGATATGCGCGACGGCTGGCTGGCGAATGGCGATCCCGGGATGCCCGACCCGCGCCTCGTGCGCCGCATGGTCGGCGGACCGGTGGCCCTGGCGGAGGTGATCTCGGGCGGGCTCGCCAACACCAATCTGCGCATCGAACGTGCCGGCAGCGGGGACGTCGTGCTCCTGCGCATCTACCGTCGCGATCCGGCGCAGGCGCCGAAGGAGCGCCGCATCCGGGAGCAGATGCCGGCCGCGGTTCCGGTGCCGCGCTTTCTCGCCGGCCCGCGCCGCGACGCGGAGAGCGGCCTGACCTATGCGCTGCTGGAGTGGATGCCGGGCGCACGGCTGGAGCGGGCGGTGCCGGCGCTGGGCGCGGCGGGGCAGGGTGCGCTGGGGCGCTCGCTGGGCACGGTGCTCGCCGCCGTCCACGGCGTCACCTTTCCCCATGGCGGCTTCTTCGATGCCGACCTGCGGCCGGGCGAGGCGCTGCCGGGCGGCGCGGCCGGGCTCGTCGCGTTCCTCGAACGGAGCCTGGGCGCGCCGCCTGGCGCCGACCGCATCGCGGCCGCGGACGCGGCCGAGATCCTCGCCTTCGCGGCTGCGGCTGGTGACCGGCTCGCGGCATGGGACGAGCGCGCCGTGCTGGTCCATGGCGACTGCAACGGATCGAACGTGCTGGTGCAGGGCGACCGCGTGACGGCGCTGCTCGACTGGGAGTTCGCCTTTGCCGGTTCGCCGGCCTTCGATTTCGCGAACCTGCTGCGGCCGCCGGCCGGCCGGCACGCGGCATTCGTCGACGGGTTGGAGGCGGGATACCGCGACGCCGGCGGTGTCCTGCCGGCCGACTGGCGCCGGCTCGCCGCCATCGCCGATCTCTATGCCTGGGCCGACTTCCTCGCCCGTCCCACAGCAGGCGACCGGCTGGTCCAGGATGCGGTCGCCCAAATGCTGGCGACTGCCCGCGCTACCTGAGCGACTTGCGAAAGCGGACGAGCGAGGCCCAGAAGAGCACCGAGCCGATCGCGACCAGCGCCAGGATCTGCGGCCAGACGACGTCGAGCCCGGCGCCGCGGAACAGCACCGCCTGCGCCAGGGCGACGAAATGGGTGTTGGGCGCGATCGACATGATCGCCTGGATCGCCTCCGGCATGCTCTCGCGCGGCGTCACCGTGCCCGACAGGATCTGCAGCGGCAGCAGCACCAGCATGAGCAACAGGCCGAACTGCGGCATCGAGCCGGCGACGGTGGCGAGGAAGATGCCCATCGCGGTGGTGGCGAAGAGCTGCAGCGCCGTCGCCGCGAGGAAGAGCAGCAGCGATCCCTGGATCGGCACCGCGAGCAGCCCCTGCACGACGAGGGTGATGGAGACGGCCGACGCGATCAGCACCACCAGGCCCATCGACCAGATCTTGCTCGCCATGATCTCGAAGGGCGTCACCGGCATGACGAGCAGGTGCTCGATCGTGCCGTGCTCGCGCTCGCGGATGAGGGCGGCGCCCGTCAGGATGATCGACAGCATGGTGATCGTGTCGATGACCTCGCTGACCGAGCCGAACCAGCCCTTGTTGAGCTCCGGATTGAAGCGCGCCCGGAGGTTCAGCGCGACGGGCGGCGCCTGCACCGTGCGGTGGCGGGCGACGAAGGCGCGTACCTCGGCGTCGACGATCGCCTGGACGTAGCCGGTGCCGGCGAAGGCCTGGGTCATCCTGGTGGCATCGACGTTGAGCTGGATCACCGGCGTGCGCCCGGCCAGCACGTCGCGCTGGAAGCCGGGCGGGATGTCGAGCGCGAAGGTGTCGAGGCCGGCATCCATGCGCCGGTCCATCTCGGCCTGGCCGATGAGGCGGGGCGGCGCGAAGTAGGGCGGCTGGAATGCGCCGACGATGCGCTGCGAGAGGGGCGAGCGATCCTCGTCGACGATGGCGATGGGGGCCCGGTTCAGGGTCTCGGGAATGGCGTGGGCGGCCGTATAGACCGAGAGCGTGAAGGCGTAGACGATCAGGATCAGGAGGGCGGGGTCGCGCCAGAGGCCGCGCAGTTCCTTGATCCCGAGATGGAGGATGTGGGCCGGACGCATCACTTCGCCTGCTTGCGCAGCAGGAGGGTACCGAGCGTCAGCAGCACCGGGATCGAGGCTGCCAGCGCCAGCAGCTGGCTGCCGAGGTCGGCGAAGCCCAGGCCCTTCGAGAAGGTGCCGCGGGCGATCGTGACGAAGTGCGTCGTCGGGTAGATCTCGCCGATCAGGCGCCCGGCGCCCTGCAGCGAGGAGACGGGATCGACCATGCCCGAGAACTGGACGGCGGGAATGATGGTCAGCAGCACCGTGGCGAAGATGGCGGCGATCTGGCTGCGCATGAAGGCCGAGACGACCAGTCCGAGCGCGGTCGAGGCGATGACGTAGAGGAACGCCGCCAGGGCGAGGGCGGCGAAGCTGCCGGTCAGCGGCACGCCGAGGACCAGGACGGCCGCGGCCGCCAGCATCAGGAAGTTGAGCATGCCGAGCAGGATGTAGGGCACCTGCTTGCCGGTCAGGAACTCGAGCCGCGACACCGGCGTGACGTAGAAGTTGACGATCGAGCCCAGCTCCTTCTCGCGCACGACGCTGAGCGCGGTGAGGATCGCCGGGATCATCATCAGCAGCATCGGGATGACCGCCGGGACCATGGCGACGAGGCTCTGGACGTCGGGATTGTAGCGGTAGCGCAGCGCGATGGCGTAGGCGTCGGGCGTGGTCGGCCCCTGCGACGCCTCCCGCGCCTTCTGCGCCAGCCATGCCGCGTGCATGCCCTGGATGTAGCCGCTCGCCGTCTCGGCGCGCGCGGGGAGCGCGGCATCGAGCCAGACGCCGACCTCGACGGCGCGCTCGCGCGCCGCCTGCCGCGCGAAGCCGGGCGGGATCTCGATCGCGACCGCGATCTCGCCGCGGCGCATGCGCCGGTCGAGATCCTCGTAGTCGGTGATCGGCGCCTTCTCCACGAAGTAGGGCGAGCCGCGGATCTGGTCGACATAGTCGCGGCTGACGGTGGTGTCGTCGCGGTCGAGGACGGCGAAGGTCAGCCGCTCGACATCCATGTTGATGCCGTAGCCGAGGACGAACATGAGGATGATGCTGCCGAGCAGCGCGAGCGTCGCCCGGATCGGGTCGCGGCGCAGTTCCAGCGCCTCGCGCCGGGCATAGGCATATATTCGTCGCAGCGCCGGCCAGCGGCTCTGGATGCTGCGCGAGGGCGGGGCCGGTTCGCCCGCCGCCGCCACGGGCACGGCGTCGGGCGCGCCGTCGGCATCGCTCGCTTCCTCCAGATAGTCGACGAAGGCTTGCTCCAGCGTCGCCGCGCCGCGGGCTTCGAGGATCGCCGCCGGCCGGTCGCTGACGAGGACCCGGCCCGCATGCATCAGCGAGATGCGGTCGCAGAGGGCGGCCTCGTTCATGAAGTGCGTCGAGACGAAGATCGTGACCCCGTCGCGGCGCGAGAGGTCGGCCAGGATCTGCCAGAAGGCGTCGCGCGCCACCGGGTCGACGCCCGAGGTCGGCTCGTCGAGGATCAGGATGTCGGGCGAATGGATGAGCGCAGCCGCGAGCGACAGCCGCTGGCGCATCCCGAGCGGCAGGTCGTCGGGCAGGGCATCCAGCGACGGGTCGAGCCCGAAGCGCCGGGAGATCGCGGCGATGCGCTCGGCGCGCTCGGCCGGTGCGACGCCGAAGAGGCGACCGTGCAGTTCCAGGTTCTGGCGGACGGTGAGTTCGGAATAGAGCGAGAAGGCCTGCGACATGTAGCCGACGCGCCGGCGGATCGCCATGTCGCGCGGGTCGACCTCCTGGCCGAAGAGGCGGGCCGTGCCCTCGCTCGCCGGCAGGAGTCCGGTCAGCGTCTTCATCGTCGTCGTCTTGCCGCATCCGTTCGAGCCGAGGAACCCGAAGATCTCGCCCCGCCGGATGCGGAAGCTGACGTCGTCAACCGCGGTGAAATCGCCGAAGCGCACGGTCAGGTGCTCGGCCTCGATCGCGATCTCGCCGTCGGAACCGGCCGGACGCGACGGGATCGCGACGCGCCGGTGGCCCTGCCGCGCAGTCTCCGGCAGCAGCGCGACGAAGGCGGCGTCGAGATCCTCGGCTCCCGTTCGCTCCAGGATCTCGGCCGGCGTACCCGTCGCCAGGACGTGGCCGTCATGCATCGCCACCAGGCGGTCGAAGCGCGCAGCCTCCTCCATGTAGGCGGTCGCGACCAGCACGGACATGCCCGGATGTTCGCTGCGGATGTGGTCGATCAGCTCCCAGAACTGCCGCCGGGACAGCGGGTCGACGCCGGTGGTCGGCTCGTCGAGGATCAGCAGCTCGGGGTCGTGGATCAGCGCGCAGCAGAGGCCGAGCTTCTGCTTCATGCCCCCCGACAGCTTTCCGGCAGGGCGATCGGCGAAGGGGGCGAGCCCGGTGCCGTGCAGCAGTTCGCCAATGCGCCGTTCCCGCTCCCGCTTGGCATGGCCGAAGAGGCGTCCGAAGAAGTCGACATTCTCGAAGACGGAGAGCGTGGCGTAGAGATTGCGGCCGAGGCCCTGGGGCATGTAGGCGATCTGCGGGAAGATGCGGTTGCGGTGGGCCGTGTCGGCGATGTCGCCGCCGAGCACGTCGATCCGCCCCTCCTGGATGGTGCGGGCCCCCGCCACCAGCGACAGCAGGGTCGACTTGCCGACGCCGTCCGGGCCGATGATGCCGGTCATCCGGCCGGCGTCGACGTCGAGGTCGATGCCGTCGAGCGCCTTCGACCGCGACCGGCCGCGGCCGCGCGAATAGGACAGCCCGACGCCGCGGAGCGCGGCCGCGGGCGTCGTCATCGCGGCAGGGGATTGCGCAGGTGCTGCGGCCATTCGGCCTGCGGATCGAGGCGCAGATAGGCCATGCCCGGCAGCCCGGTCTTCACCTGCGTGATGTGGCGGCGCAGCAGGTCGGGCGCGATCCGTGCCTTCACCCGGAACATCAGCTTCAGCCGTTCCTCTTCCGTCTCGACCGTCTTCGGCGTGAACTGCGCCACGTCCGCGACGAAGCTGACATTCGCGGGAACGACGTATTGCGGGACCGCGTCGAGCACGATGCGCACCTCGGCCCCGAGCGCGACGCGCCCGGCCTCGGCGGTCGGCAGGAAGAAGGTCATGTAGACGTCGCCGAGGTCGACGAGGTTGAGCACGCGTCCGCCGGCGGCCAGAACCTCGCCCGGCTGGGCGATACGGTACTGCACCCGGCCGTCGCGGGGCGACTTCAGCACCGCGTCGGCGAGGTCGGCCTCGATGCTGGAGAGCGCGGCACGCGCCGCGTCGGCCGCGGCGCCGGCGTCGATCACCTGGGCGCGCGCCGCCCCGATCGCGGCCTCGGCGGCGGCGACCTGCGCGCGGGCGGCGCTGACGGCTGCGCGGGCGCCCTGGGCGGCGGCACGATCGTCGTCGGCGACCTGCTGGGAGACGTTGTTCGACCGGACGAGCTGCTCGGTGCGTCCGAGCTTGCGCTCGGCCGCATCGAGCTGCGCCTCGCGCTGCGCGACGACGGCGACGGCCGCCGCACGCTCCGCCTCGCGCTGGACGACGACGCTGCGCGCGGTCTCGATGCCGATCTTCGCCCGCTCGACCTGGGCTGCGGCCTGGCGCCGCTGGGCTTCGAGCTGGTCGGTGTCCATCCGCGCCAGCGGCGTGCCGGCCGTCACGAAGTCGCCCTCGTTGACGAGAATGTCGCGGATGCGACCGGGCACGCGGGTCGCGATGTCGATCTCGACGGCCTCGATGCGGCCGTTGCCCGACGCGATGCCCGCCGCTAGGCCGGACTGGCCGAATTGCAGCCAGGCGAAATAGCCGACTGCGGCCGCAACGAGGGCGACGACGGCCGCGAGCCGCCACCGTCCGGGTTTCGCCATGGGCTTCTCCTTCTTCGTCCGGCGAACCGTCGACAGCGAATTTCGTGCCCGCGCCGCACCCGATCAGGCGGCCGGGACCAGATCGCCGTCGAATTTCTCCACCCCGAAGCGCCATGCGCGCAAGCCGGGCGACCAATGGTCGCGCGGCAGCCCGGCCTTCGCCTTGAGATGGCGCACGAACTGGGCGGGTTCGGGCAGGCTCGACCAGACGTGCGGCAGGAAGAGGCCGCGCTTGCCCTGGTCCCGCAGGATCACCCCGTCGCGGTCCGGCTGCAGGGCGGCGACCAGCCCGGCCTCGTCGCGGAAGGCGATCGGGCGCGGCGTCGACAGGATCGAGATCGACAGGGTGCAGCGGGTGAGTTCCGCCTCGGTCAGCTTGGGGAATCGCGGGTCGGAGAAGGCGGCCTTGAAGGCGTTGACGGCGATGTCGCTGGCGAGCGGCTGGTGGGCGATGACCGAGCCGATGCAGCCGCGCAGCCGTCCGTCCTGTTCCAGCGTCACGAAGGTGGCGCGATGGGCGGCGAGCGCCGCCGGCGCCTCCCGTCCGATCCGCACTTCGATCGGTTCCCCCTTGCGGATGCCGCGGCGGATCGACCGCTGGGCGACGTCGATGAGGAAGCGGCGCTGGCCATCCGGCAATCGCGCCGTGGCCGCATATTCGAAGGCATAGGAGCCGTAGCCCACGACCCGGTCCTTCGTCCCGGCCGTGTCGCCCGAGCTGCGCAGGTCGATCGTCGTCGCCCGCATGTCGAGCTTTCGCGCCATGCGGATCAGCCCCTTGATGCCGACCCGGCCGCAGGCCTGGTGGTCGGCGATGTCCTCGAGCTTCAGCAGCTCGATGGCCCGGGAGCAGGCGCGGTCGAAGCCGGTGGCCGTGTCGTAGTCGTGGTAGTGCGACAGGTCGGAACTGACGATGACGGCGGTTTCGGGACCGCCCCATACGGCCTCCAGCACCGCCTCGACCCGCTCGGGCGCCATCGCACCGACCAGCATCGGCACCAGCGTGACCCGGCCGAGGGCCGCCTGGATGAAGGGCAGGTGGACCTCGAGGCTGTGCTCGCGCTGGAAGGGGGCGTCGTCGACGCTGACGTCCGGCATGGCGAGGAGCGGCGCCATCGCTGGCCGGTCCACCTCCAGCTCGCCGATCGGCGTCGCGAACGCGTCGGCACGCGGCAGGACGACGCCACGGACCGCGACGCGGTGCGCGGGGCCCATCAGCACGACCCGGCGGATGCGGCCGCGCCCGCCGGCGAGCGACCGGTAGGCGGTGGCCGCGACGGCGCCGGAATAGACGAGGCCGGCATGGGGTGCCACCACCGCCTTCGGGTCGGAAATGTCGGTTCGCGCCGCGTTCAGCAGCCGCACGACCTCGGCGGCCAGCGCATTGCGCTCGGCCGGATAGAACATGCCGGCGACGGCCGGCGGCTTGACGACGCGTTCCATGGCGGTGGGCATCATAGCACCGGCCGGACCGCTTGCCGTAGAGTGCCGGAACCATGACCGCAGAGGACGCCATTCCCGCCGCCGTCGACCCGTCGGTGGTGCCGGCCCGCCACTGGCAGCGGCTCGACGACGGGCGGCTGCAGTGCGACGTCTGTCCGCGCTTCTGCCGGCTGGCCGACGGGCAGCGCGGGCTCTGCTTCGTACGCGCCAACCAGGGCGGCCGCATGGTCCTGACGACCTATGGCCGCTCCAGCGGCTTCTGCATCGACCCCATCGAGAAGAAGCCGCTCTACCATTTCCTGCCCGGCACGCCGGTCCTGTCCTTCGGCACGGCCGGCTGCAACCTCGCCTGCAGCTTCTGCCAGAACTGGGACATCTCGAAGTCGCGGGCGACCGACACGCTGGCGCACGCGGCCTCGCCCGACGCGATCGCGCGGGCGGCGGCCGAGGCCGGCTGCCGCAGCGTCGCCTTCACCTACAACGACCCGGTCGTGTTCCTGGAATATGCCGTCGACGCGGCGGACGCCTGCCGGGCGCGCGGCGTGCGCTCGGTCGCCGTCACGGCCGGCTACATGACGCCGCCGGCGCGGGCGGAGATCTATCGCCACATGGACGCCGCCAACGTCGACCTCAAGGCGTTCACCGAGGCGTTCTACCGCCGCGTCACCAAGAGCCAGCTCGCCCCGGTGCTGGAGACCCTCGAATACATCCGCCGCGAGACGCGCTGCTGGCTCGAGATCACGACGCTGCTGATCCCGGGCGAGAACGACAGCCAGGGGGAACTGGAGCGGATGTGCGCCTGGATCGCCGAGCGCCTCGGCCCGGACGTGCCGGTCCATTTCAGCGCGTTCCATCCCGACTACCGGATGCGCGACAAGCCGCGGACCCCGCATGCGACCCTCATGATGGCACGGCGGATCGCCGTCGAGGCGGGGTTGCGCTACGCCTATATCGGCAACGTCCATGACCCGGCACGGGATTCGACCTGGTGCCACGCCTGCGGCGAGAAGGTGATCGGGCGCGACTGGTATCGCCTCGATCGCTGGCGGCTCGACGGGCAGGGGGCCTGCCGCGCCTGCGGCACGCCCGTCGCAGGCATCTTCGACGGACCGCCCGGTCGCTGGGGCTCGAAGCGGCAGCCGGTGCGCATCGCCGCATGAGGCCGTGCCCGCGGCGCCGGGTTCGACTAGGATCGTGTGGAACAGCCCACCATGGAGGTGCCGTCATGCCGGATTCCCTGATGAGCAACGCGCCGCCGGCGCTCTGGGCCGATCCCCGGGATGCACGCCGCGCCATCCGCGAAGGGCGGCATACCGGCTGGACGACCAACGTCGCGCCCGGCTTCGTCCAGGGCAACCTCGCGATCCTGCCGGCCGACTGGGCCTCCGAGTTCCTGCGGTTCTGCCAGCTCAACCCCAAGCCCTGTCCGATCATCGGCATGTCGCCCGAGCCGGGCGATCCGTTCCTGCCGATGCTGGGCCAGGATCTCGACATCCGCCACGACGTGCCGAGCTATCGCGTCTTCCGCGACGGCGAGCCGGTCGGCGACGTCACCGACATCGCGGACCTGTGGCGCGACGACCTCGTCGCCTTCGTGCTCGGCTGCTCGCTCTCGTTCGAGGCGGCGCTGCTCGATGCCGGCGTGCCGCTGCGCCATATCGCCTGCGGGTCGGGCGTGCCGATGTACCTGACCAACGTGCCGACGGCGCCGGCCGGCCGCTTCCGCGGCAACCTCGTGGTCTCGATGCGGCCCTTCAAGCCGGCCGACGCGATCCGTGCCGTCCAGGTGACCAGCCGCTTCCCGAACGTGCACGGGGCCCCGGTCCATATCGGCTTGCCGCACCTCATCGGCATCGAGGACATCGACACGCCCTGGGAGGGACCGCGCACCGAGGTCATGGCGGACGAACTGCCCGTCTTCTGGGCATGCGGGGTGACGCCGCAGGCGGCCATCCGCGTCGCCCGGCCGCCCTTCGCAATCACCCATACGCCCGGCCACATGGTCGTGAGCGACATCCGCAACGCAGCCGTGGCGGCGCTGTGAGCGCCCTCGCGACCCGCCCCGACACCGGCGCCGCCTCGGCGCTGCTGCGTCAGCATTGGGCGGCGGGCACCAAGCTGCCGTGCCTGCCACGCGACCTCCAGCCCGGCGACCGCGCGGAGGGCTATGCCATCCAGGCCGAGTTGGAAGGGCCGGGGAGGTCGCCGATCGCCGGCTGGAAGATCGCCGCCACCAGCCGCGCCGGACAGGTCCATATCGGCGTCGAAGGCCCCATGGCCGGGCGCATCCCGGCCGACCGGGTGCTGGCGCCGGGCGCGGAGATCCCGCTCGACGGCAACCTCATGCGCGTCGCGGAGGTGGAGTTCGTCTTCCGCATGGCCGGGACGCTGCTGCCGCGCGCGGACCCCTATGACCGGCACGAGGTGCTGGCCGCCGTCGGCGCGCTGCACACCGGGATCGAGGTGCCGGACTCCCGATTGTCCGAGTATGCGCGGGTCGGCGCGCCGCAGCTCATCGCAGACAATGCCTGCGCCCATTTCTTCGTGCCAGGCCCACCCTGTCCGGAGGCATGGCGCGACCTCGACCTTGCGGCCGAGCGCCCGTGCGCGACCGTAGGCGGCCGTTACGAGCGGGAGGGGCTGGGCGCCAACGTGCTGGGCGATCCGCGCGACGCACTGGTCTGGATCGCCAACGAACTGTCGGGCATCGGCGTCCCGCTGCGCGCCGGACAGTTCGTCACGACCGGCACCTGCATGGCGCCGCTGGAGGTCCGCCCCGGCGACTTCGTGGTGGCGGACTACGGGCTCCTCGGCACGGTCTCCGCCACCTTTCGCTAGCCTCGCCGGGCCAGCACCTCGGGATTGATCACCGCAAGGCCGGCAAAGTCGCCGGCGAGCCCGCGGACGACTGCGTCGGCACAGGCCATCGCCACGCGCTCGACCGCTTCCGGGCAGGACGCGGCGACGTGCGGCGACAGGACCACGGTGTCCAGCGCCAGCAGCGGGTCTGCCGGGTCGGGCGGCTCCTGCTCCAGCACGTCGAGCCCGGCGCCGGCGAGACGGCCGGCTGCGAGCGCGCGCACCAGGGCCGCCTGGTCGACCACCGGCCCGCGCGCGACGTTGACCAGAAACGCAGAGGGCTTCATGCGGGCCAGCCGGCCGGCGTCCACGAGGTGGCGGGTGCCGGGCGTCAGCGGCACGGCCAGGATCAGCGCGTCGGCCGCCGGCAGGGCCTCGTCGAGCGGAACCCCGTCCGCCGCCGTGGGGTCGACCGGCAGGACGCGCATGCCGAACGCCGCGCCGAGATGCCCGATCCGGCGCCCGATCCGCCCCCAGCCGACCACGACCATCACCTTGTCGCGCAACTCGCTGGCGCCGCGTGCGCGCGACCAGCGGCCGGCGCGGACGTCGCGATCGTGCGCCGGCCCGCGCTTGGCCAGCGACAGCAGCAGGTGGATCGCATGCTCGGCCACGGCGTCGGCGTTGGCATCGCCGGTCGTCACCAGCGGGATGCCGCGGGCGGTCAGCGCCGCGACGTCGAAATTGTCGAACCCGGCACCGTTGCGGCAGGCGAGGCGCAGGTGCGGCGCGGCGGCGACGATGCCGGCATCGAGCGCCGGCGCTTCGTCGACGAGGACTACGGCCGCCGCATTTCCGGCCGCGGCCAGCAGCGCCGGCCGGGTCGGCTCCGGCAGGATGGCGACCGGGACGCCCGCGGCGTCGAGGTGGCGCATGGCCGGCGCGGGCAGCGAAGCGCTGAGGAGGATATGGCAGCGGTCCGGTGGCATGACGATTGAATGGCACGCCCCCGGATCCTGGGGCAACCGGCGATCGAGGGTGGGCCGGCTTGCGTGCCGGTCCCGATCGATGCCAGCATCGCGGTCGTGCGGCGTCGCCGTCGCCCGGCCATGGTCGTCGGTTCGCGCAAGCCCGGCAATTTTGGGGAGAGGGTTGATGATGAAGCACATCGTGCTGGCAGGGGTGTTCGCCACGGTCGCGGGGGCCGCCATGGCGCAGGACCTGCCGAAGGCGCAGTTCAAGGCGATCGGCCTGAACAGCCCGACCGTCGCGTCCAGCGTCGACGAGGTTCCGTTCTGGACGAAGACGATTCCGCAGGCGTCCAAGGGCGCCATCACCGTCGACATCACGCCGCTCGACCAGATGGGCATCGACGACAAGACGATGCTCCGCCTGCTGAAGCTGGGCGTCATGGACTTCGCCGGCATGGACATCTCGAAGATGGCGGGCGACGACCCGCGTTTCGAGGGCTGTGACCTCGCCGGACTGACGCTCGATCCCGACAAGGCGCGGGCGGCGTGCAAGGCGTGGGCGCCGGTCATCGACCGGCAGATGCAGAAGAACTGGAACGCCAAGCTGCTGGCGTTCGGCGGCAACCCGCCGCAGGTCTTCTGGTGCCGCACCATGCTCGGCGGCCTCGCCGACCTCAAGGGCAAGAAGGTCCGCGTCTTCAACAACACCATGCGCGACTTCCTCGGCGGCGTCGGGTCGACCGCGGTCAGCATGGCCTTTGCCGAGGTCGTGCCGGCGCTCAACAACGGCGTCGTCGACTGCGCCGTCACCGGCAGCCTGTCGGGCAACACGGCCGGCTGGCCCGAGGTGACGAAGTCGCTCTACCCGATGTCGCTCGGCTGGAGCATCAACGTCCTGGCGGTCAACCTGACGAGCTGGAACCGCATGGACCCGAAGGTGCAGCAGTTCCTGACCTCCCAGGTCGCCACCTACGAGGACAAGATGTGGGCGACCTTGAAGGAGGGCATGAACCAGGCCGACAACTGCAACACCGGCAAGCAGCCCTGCACCCTCGGCAAGCCGGCCAACATCACGATCGTGCCGGTCAAGCCGGCCGAGGCCGAGACGCACAAGAAGCTGGTCGAGGGCGCGGTGCTCGCCAACTGGGCCAAGCGCTGCGGCGCGGAGTGCGTGAAGGAGTGGAACGAGACCGTCGGCAAGGCGATCGGCATGAAGGCGCCGACCACCTGACGCACGTCTAGAGCAGATCCCGACGGGCCGGGCGCAACGCCCGGCCCGTTCGGCATTCCGGTTTCATCTGCGAGGCGACGGCATGAACTCCGTGCTGGCGGTCACCCGCCGGATCTCTCGTTTCGGCCTGTGGTTCGGCGGCGCGCTCGTCCTGCTGGCCGCAGTCCTCATCGGCGTCGACGTCGTCATCCGCAAGCTCTTCAGCCTCTCGATCGGCGGCGCCGACGAACTGGCGGGCTACGCGCTTGCCATCGGCACGTCCTGGGGCCTCGGCGCCGCGCTGATCGAGCGGGCTCATATCCGCATCGATTCCCTCTATGTCCTGTTTCCGAACGCGCTGCGGGTCGTCCTCGACATTGCGGGGCTGGTGCTGTTCGTCGGCTTCTTCGCGATGGTGACGTGGCATGCGCGTCTCGTCCTCGACCAGTCCTGGGCCTCCGGCTCGCGCAGCCAGTCGGCGATCGAGACGCCGGTCATCCTGCCGCAGCTGCTGTGGTTCGGCGGCCTGCTGCTGTTCTTCGCGGTCGGCATCGTGCTGCTGATCGAGGCGTTGCGGCGCCTGCTGCGCGGGGACGTGCAGGCCGCGGTCCAGCTGGTCGGGACGCGGTCGGCCGAGGAAGAGGTCCGGCTGGAGATGGCGGCGCAGGCGGCGATCCGCGACGGTGGAGCGGCACGATGATCTGGACCACGCTCGCCATCCTCATCGGCCTGCTGGCGATCGCCGTTCCGGTCGCCGCCAGCCTCGGCGTGCTCGGGCTGGCCCTGACCGAACTCTATTCGCGCATGCCGCTGTCGCTCGCGATGGGCGAGATGGCCTGGGCGACCTCGAACAACTTCCTGCTGGTCGCCATCCCGTTCTTCGTGCTGCTGGGCGAGATCCTGCTGCGCTCGGGTATGGCCGAGCGCATGTACAACGCCCTCGTGCAATGGATGCCCTGGCTGCCGGGCGGGCTGATGCACTCGAACATCGCCGCCTGCGCCATGTTCGCGGCAACCTCCGGATCGAGCGTGGCGACGGCGGCCACGATCGGCACCGTCGCGCTGGCTGAGGTCGAGAAGCGCGGCTACAACGAGCGGCTGTTCCTCGGCACGATCGCCGCCGGCGGCACGCTGGGGATCCTGATCCCGCCATCGATCAACATGATCGTCTACGGCGTGCTGACCGAGTCCTCGATCCCCAAGCTCTACCTCGCCGGCGTCGTGCCGGGGCTGCTGCTGGCCGGTCTCTTCGGGCTGACGGTGCTGACCCTCTGCCTCCTGCGGCCGCAATGGGGCGGAACCCGGGTGCCGACGACCTGGGCGGCGCGCGTCCGCAGCCTGCCCGACCTGCTGCCGCCACTGGTGATCTTCGTCGCGGTGATCGGCTCGATCTATGCCGGCTGGGCGACGGCGACGGAATCGGCCGCGCTCGGCGTGCTGGCGGCGCTCGCGGTCGCCGCATGGCACCGGCGCCTGACCTGGCGCGTGCTGGTCCTCGCCTTCGAGGGCACGATGCGGACGACGGCCATGATCATGGCCATTCTCATCGCCGCCTATTTCCTTAATTTCGTCATCACCTCCACCGGCCTGACGATGCAGGTCAACCGCTTCATCACCGCCCTGCAGCTGACGCCGGCCGAGCTGCTGCTCGTCGTCGTCCTGTTCTATCTCGTGCTGGGCATGTTCATGGAGACGCTGTCGATGATGGTCGCCACCGTGCCCATCATCGCGCCGATCATCTTCAAGGCGGGCTACGACCCTGTCTGGTTCGGCGTCCTCATGGTGCTGCTGCTGGAGACGGCGATGATCACGCCGCCGGTCGGCATCAACCTCTATGTCGTGCAGGGGCTGCGCAAGCGCGGACGGATCGACGACGTGATCATCGGCACGGCGCCGTTCGTCATCACGCTGATGCTGATGATCCTCATCATCGCGCTGTTCCCGGGCCTGGCCCTGTGGCTGCCCAGGGTGGCGGCCGGATGATCCGTGGGGTCAGTCCTTGCGGTAGGGATTGACCAGCGTGTCCACCACCTTGTGGAGGACGTCGCGGATCTGCACCTCGTCGCAGCCCATCAGAATCGCGTCCTCGAGCGCATCCTGGCAGGCGCCCCGAATCTCCTCGAGGTTCTGGTCGAGCACCTTGATCTTCTCCAGGCAACTGATCGGCCGCCCCTCGGCGTCGACCCAGTAGGAGCGCTCGGGAGTATCCGGATTGGCCATCGGCTCTGCCTCGGCGATGAAACGGGCCCGGTAGAAATGGGAATGCGGGCCGCGGGTGGAAAGACCCGCCCGCGGCCTAGCGCTCCCTACCGCTTCTCGATGACGATGTTCCGGGCCGCGTCGAGGCTGGCGCGCCAGCCCGGCAGCACGACGCAGGTGGCATCGTACTCCTCGACGATCAGCGGTCCGTCGGTCGGCTGGGCGAGGTCCGAGCGGCGCACCACGCGGGTTTCGATCCAGCCCTGGTCCGGGCCGAAATAGGCCGGTCGCGGCGGCGGGGCGTCGGGTTCGGCGCGCGAGGGGCGCACCTGTTCGGGGACGCCGCCGCCGAGCCGAATGCCGAGGCCGACCACCTGGATCGACACCAGCTCGACCGGCTCGTCGGCCCCGGCGCGATGGCCGTAGGTGCGCTCGTGCTCCTGGCCGTAAGCCTCCTCGAGATGCCGCAGCATCGCCGCGTCGACCGGTCCTTCCGGCACCGGCACGGTCAGGTCGAATGTCTGGCCGTGATAGTGGAGCGAGGCCGCGCGCACGATCTTCGCGTCCGCCCCGGTGAAGCCTTCCACCACGAGCTGGTCGGCTGCCTGCTTCGCGAGCGCGTCCCAGGCCCGGTTCACCTCGTCCAGGTCCATGGTCCGGGTGAGGCGCCGGAACGTCCGGGAATAGTGATGCTCGACATCCGCGTAGAGCAGCCCGAAGGCCGAGAAGAGGCCGGGCGAGGGCGGGATCACCACCCGCGTCATGCCGAGAGAGTCCGCCATGCCGCAGGCGAAGAGCGGGCCGTTGCCGCCGAAGGCGAAGAGCGAGAAGTCGCGCGGATCGCGCCCGCGCTCGGTCGAGACCGAGCGGATGGCGCGGATCATGTTCGAGGCGGCGATCAGATGGGCGCCGTGGGCGGCGCGCGCCACCTCGATGCCGAGCGGCCGGGCCACCTTCTCCTCGAACGCTGAGCGCGCCTTGCCGGCGTTCAGCTGGACGGCCCCGCCGACGAGATAGCCCGGATTGATGTAGCCGAGCACGATGTTGGCGTCGGTGACGGTCGGCGCCTCGCCGCCCTTGTCGTAACACACCGGGCCCGGGGTCGAGCCCGCGCTCTCCGGCCCGATCTGGAGCGAGCCGCCGGCATCGATCCAGACCAGCGAGCCGCCGCCGGCGCCGACCTCGGCGAGGTCGATCGCCGGCACCTTGAGGAGGTAGCCGGCGCCGGTCAGCAGGCGCGAGCCGATCATGATCCCGCCGCCGACCGAGTATTCCGACGCGCGGGTGACCTGGCCATTCTCGACCGTCGCCGCCTTCGCTGTCGTGCCGCCCATGTCGAAGGTGATGATGCCGGCGAGGTTCTTCGAGCGGGCGAGCGCCTGGGCGCCGACGACGCCGCCGGCGGGCCCGGACTCGATGATGTTCATCGGCTTCTCGGTCGCCGCTTCCGAGGTCATCAGCCCGCCGTTGGACTGCATCAGCAGGAGGCGCGCCGGCACGTCGGCCCGGTCGAGCCCGCCGCGCAGCGCCCGGAGGTAGCGCGCGACGATCGGCATGACATAGGCGTTGATGACCGTGGTCGAGGTGCGTTCATACTCCTTGATCTCCGGCAGGACCTCGAAGGAGACGGAGACGGGGAGGTCGGGCGCCTTGCGACGCACGATGTCGGCGATCATCCGCTCGTGGGCCGGGTTGGCATAGGAGTGCAGCAGGCAGATCGCGATCGCCTCCACCTTCTCGGCCAGCAGCGCGTCGACCTGGGCCTCGGCATCGGCCGGGTCGAGCGCCCGCTCGACTGCGCCCGAGGCGGCGATGCGCTCGTCGACGACGCGACGCAGGCGACGCTCGACCAGCGGCTCCGGCTTTTCCCAGGCGATGTCGTAGAGGCGCGGCATGCGCAGCGTGCGGATCTCGAGCACGTCGCGGAAGCCCTTGGTGGTGATGAGGCCGGTGCGCGCACCCTTGTGCTCCAGGATGGCGTTCGAGGCGACGGTCGTGCCGTGGCGGATCTCCTCGATGACCTCGCCGGACAGGCCGGTCTCGTCGAACACCTCGACCAGCCCCTCGACGATGGCGCGGGCGTAGTTGTCGACGCTCGAGGAGACCTTCTTCGTGTGGATCGAGCCGTCGGTGCCGAGCAGGACGATGTCGGTGAAGGTCCCGCCGATATCGACGCCGACGCGATACTTGACGCTCATGATCTCACTCCGCCGCCTGCGCCGCGGGCGCCGCATCGGTCCATTGCACGGTGGGGGTGGTGGTCCAGCCGCGGCTGCGGCGGATTTCGGCGCGGGCGGCCTCGGTCGCCGCGGCGTCCACCGTCCAGTTCTCGGTGTCGACGACGACGCCGTAGTCGGCGCGCGCCTTGGCCGGCGACAGCAGCTCGTTGCGCACGTCCTTCAGCACCTTCGCCGGATCGCGCTCCAGCGGGTCGCCCCAGCCGCCGGCGCCCGCCAGGACATGGCGGAAGACGTCGCCCTTGCGGATCGTCTGGGTCAGCTTGGACGGCAGAACCTCGTTGGCACCGTCGGGGTTGAGGTAGTTCTCGGACGGCTGGCCCGGGCTGCCGCCATAGAGCCCGAACGGGCGGTGCGTGCGCCGATCCGAGCGCACCTGCAGCACCCCTTCCTCCTCGAGGAACTTGTAGTCGCGGCGGAAGGGGACGCCGCCGCGGAACTTGCCGGCGCCGGCCTTGTCGGCCACGAACTCGTAGGCGAGGAGCTGGATCGGGTGCTCGGCCTCGGTCACCTCGATCGAGTGCGAGGCCATGTTGGCGAACATGTGGCTGTTGCCGTCGAGCCCGTCCGCCCAGGGCCGCGCACCCCAGGCGCCGCAGGTGAAGTCGACATAGATGAAGGGCTTGCGGCTGGCATAGTAGCCGCCGATCGAGATGCCGGTGTTGCCGCCGTCGCCGGCCGCGAAGACCTTGTCCGGCAGCATCATGGCGAGCGCGCCGAAGACGCAGTCGGTCATGCGGAAGCCGGTCAGGCCGCGCGCGGCGCAGGCGGCCGGCAGCACGCCGTTGCCGACGGTGCCGGGCGGGCAGATGACCTCGATCGCCCGGAAGACGCCCTCGTTGTTGGGGATGCCGGCCGGCAGCACCGAGCGCACGCCGGTATAGGCGGCCGCCTTGGTGAAGGAGAGGGTGTTGTTGATGGCACCCTTCACCTGCGGGCTGGTCCCGGTCCAGTCGACCACCATGTGGTCGCCCTTCTTGCGGAGCGTTACGAAGAGGCGGATCGGCTTGCCGTAGTCGACGCCGTCATCGTCGATCCAGTCCTCGAACGTCCATTCGCCGTCCGGCAGCTTGGAGAGCGCAGCCCGGGTCAGTCGCTCGGCATAGTCGACCGTCTCGACCATGTAGGCCTGGACCTGCTCGGCGCCATAGCGGGCGACGAGCTCGGCGAACTGCTTTTCGGCGATATGGCATGCGGCGAGCTGGGCGCGCAGGTCGCCGAAGACCTGCACCGGCAGGCGCACGTTCTTCTCGATGAAGGCGACGACCGTCTCGTTGCGCTTGCCCGCCTCGTAGAACTTGAGCGGCGGGATGCGCAGCCCCTCGGCATAGATCTCGGTCGAGTCCGAGGCGTTGGACCCCGCGACGCGACCGCCGACGTCGGTGTGGTGGCAGACGGTGGCGGCGAAGGCCAGCCGCCGGCCTTCGTGATAGAGCGGCTTGAAGATGAAGATGTCCGGCAGGTGCATGCCGCCGTCAAAGGGGTCGTTCATGATGAACACGTCCCCTTCCTGCATGCTGTCGCCGAAGTGGCGCATGATCGATTCCATCGCCGTCGGGATGGAGCCGAGATGGCCGGGCAGGGTCAGGCCCTGCGCCACCAGCTTGCCGTTGGCGTCGGCGAAGCCGGTCGAATAGTCCATATTGTCCTTCAGCACGCCGGAATAGGTCGTGCGGAAGACGGTCAGCGCCATCTCGTCGGCGATGGAGAAAATCGCGTTCTTGAACAGTTCGAACGCGATCGGATCGCGGGATTCGGCCATGTCGGGGGGCAGCTCCTGGGTGGGGCTGGAGAGCGGATCGGTCTATAGGACATTGTCGGGCGGCGGGCGCGGGACCGCAACCCGCATCGGAGCATGCGTTCAAGATCGGTGCCAGCCGGCGGGCGAAGTGGAGGCTCGCCAAGGGCCGCCCGGGAGTGCTTCTATCGCGGCTCGTTGAACGGCGAGCGGAATGGAGGGCGCGCATGGTGCGGCTGGAGCGGGAAGGTGCGGGCGTCGCGGAGGCCGAGATCGACGACATCGTCATCGGCGGCATGACGGCGCTCGACGAGGCGGCGATCCACCATCACCTGGAGGAAATGAAGGCGATCGGCGTCAAGATGCCGGAGACCTTCCCGTTCTTCTTCCGGGTCTCGGCCGGGTTCCTGACCCAGGCCAACAAGGTTCAGGTGCTGGGCACCGACAGCTCGGGCGAGGTCGAGGCGGTGGTCGTGTCGCTCGACGACGGGCGCTGGCTGACGGTCGGCTCCGACCATACCGACCGCAAGGTCGAGGCCTATTCGATCAACGTGTCCAAGCAGATGTGCCCCAAGGCGATCGGCCGCCGGGCCTGGCGCTTCGAGGAGGTTTCGGGCCATTGGGACCGCCTCGTCATCCGGTCCTGGACCACGACCGGCGGCGTTCGCGCGCTCTACCAGGAGGGGCCGCTGGCCTCGATGCGCCACCCGGACGACCTGACGCGCCGCTATCTCGGCGGCGACGGGGCGCTCGCGGCCGGCACCGTGCTGTTCTGCGGCACGATCGGGGCGATGGGCCCGCTCGCCCATTCCGAGCGCTTCGAGATGGAGATCGAGGATCCGGTGCTCGGTCGGCGCATCGGCCACTATTACGACATCGAAGCCCTGTCGCGGATCGACTGAGCCCATGACCATCATGCGTCCGATTGCCGAACTGGCGGCCGACCTCGCCGCCGGCCGCACCACCAGCCGCGAATTGACCGAGGCGGCCCTCGCCCGCATCGCCGACCCCGCGGGCGAGGGGGCGGCCGCCTTCATGACCGTCCATGCCGAGGCCGCGCGCGCGGCCGCCGACGCCTCCGACCGGCTGCGCGGCCATGGCGTCGTGCCGTCGCCGCTGGGCGGCATCCCGGTCTCGATCAAGGACCTCTTCGACGAGCAGGGGCAGGTGACGCGGGCGGGTTCGGTCGCATTGGCCGATGCCCCGCCGGCCGCGACCGACGCGCCGATCGTCGCCCGCCTGCGTGCGGCGGGCGCCGTCATCGTCGGCCGCACCAACATGGTTGAGTTCGCCTTCTCCGGCGTCGGCCTCAATCCGCATTACGGCACCCCGGCCGCGCCGTTCGAGCGCGCCGCCAACCGGCGCGTGCCGGGCGGTTCCTCCTCCGGCGCCGCCGTCTCGGTGACGGACGGGATGGCCGCCGTCGCCATCGGCTCCGACACCGGCGGCTCGGTGCGCATCCCGTCCGCCTTCTGCGGCCTCGCCGGCCTGAAGCCGACCGCGAGCCGGGTGCCGACGGCCGGTGCCTTCCCCTTGTCGACGACGCTCGATTCGATCGGGCCGCTGGCGCCGACGCTCGCCTGCTGCGCGGTCACTGATGCGGTGATGGCGGGTCTCGATCCGACGGTTCCTGAGGCCGTGCCGCTCGCCGGCCTGCGCTTCGGCCTGCCGCGCAACATCGTGCGCGAGGGCATCGAGCCGGTGGTGGCCGACATCTTCGACGCGGCGCTGCAGCGCCTGTCGAAAGGCGGCGCGCGGATCGAGGAGTTCGACTTCGACGAGCTGAACGAGATCCCCGTCGCCAACGCCAAGGGCGGCTTCGCGGTGGCGGAGGCCTGGGCCCTGCACCGCGCCCGCATCGCCGACCGCGGCGACCGCTTCGACCCCAGAGTGCGGGTGCGGATCGAACGCGGCGCCGGCATGGACGCGGCCGACTATATCGACCTCCTGCATATCCGCGCCGACATCAACCGCCGGGCGGAGGCGCGGACGGCACGATTCGACGCCGTCGTCATGCCGACCTGCGTGCTGTTGCCGCCGCCGATCGCGAATTTCGCGGACGACGGCTATTACGGCCGCACCAACCTCCTGATCCTGCGCAACACGTCCTTCGGCAATTTCCTCGACCGCTGCTCGGTCTCGATCCCGGCGACGCCGGCGGGCGGTCCGCCGGTCGGCTTCTGCCTCGTCGGGCCGCATGGCGGCGACCACCGCCTGCTCGCGGTCGGACAGGCGGTCGAGGCCGCGCTCGCGGCGTGACCGATGGCCGGGCGATGCGCCTCTACAGCCAGGCCCGCAATTCGGCTGGCTGGCGGGTGCGCATCGCCCTCCACCTCAAAGGCATTCCATTCGAGTATGTCCCGGTGCCGGGCCTGCCACCCGGCGCCTGGCGGGACATCAATCCGCAGGGGCTGATGCCGGCGCTGGAGATCGGCGGCCGCATCGTCGCGCAGTCGGGCGCCATCCTGGAGCTGATCGAGGAACTCCACCCCGATCCCCCGCTGCTGCCGCCCGATCCGCTGGCGCGGGCCGAGGTGCGGGCCTTCGCGCAGGCGATCGCCGCCGACCTGCACCCCCTCAACAACAACCGGGTCCGTAAGTATCTCGCCGGCCCGCTCGGCCGCTCGCCGGCGGAGATCGACGGCTGGTACCGCCACTGGGTTGCCGTGGGGCTCGGCCCGCTGGAGGAGACGCTGCGGCGCTCGGACGTGGGCGGCCCCTTCTGCTTCGGGGCGCGGCCGACCCTGGCCGACCTCCATCTCGTGCCCCAGCTCTACAACTGCCGCCGCTTCGCCTGCGACCTCTCGCCCTATCCGCGGCTGGTGGCGGCCGACGCAGCCTGCCGCCGGGTCGAGGCGTTCGCCGCCGCCGCTCCGGAGCGGCTGCCCGACTTCACGGGCACAGACCCGTCTTGGCTGGCTGAGGCCGCCGGGGGAGAGCCGAGGCGCGGAACGGGAGAGACTGGATGACCAGGATGCGCGGGCGCGATTTCGGGCTGCCCTTCTCGGGGCCGACCGGGCCGGAGAATGCCATCACCGACGTTCCCGGCGTCGCGGTCGGCCACACGACCCTGATCCATGGCGAGGGCGCGCTGCGGATCGGAGAGGGGCCGGTGCGGACGGGCGTCACGGCGATCCTGCCGCGGCAGGAGACGGGGCGGCCGGCGCCGGTCTGGGCCGGGATGCATTCGTTCAACGGCGCCGGCGAACTGACCGGCTCGCATTTCGTCGCCGAGTATGGCTGGTTCCTCGGGCCCGTCTGCCTGACCGGAACGCACAATGTCGGCGTCGTCCACAAGGCCTCGCTCGACTGGTTCCTGGCACGGCACGGGGCGGCGATGGGGCCGGGCTTCTGGCACCTGCCGATCGTCGGCGAGACCTGGGACGGCTTCCTCAACGATTCCCACGGCGGCCACCTGAAGCCGGAGCATGTCCGGGACGCGCTCGACGGCGCCCGGCCGGGACCGGTCGCCGAGGGCGCGGTCGGCGGCGGCACCGGCATGTCCTGCTATCAGTTCAAGGCCGGCATCGGCACCGCCTCACGCCGCGTCGCGGCCGCCGGCCAGTGGACGGTGGGCGCGCTGGTGCAGGCGAATTTCGGCCGCCGGGAGGAGTTCCGACCGTTCGGCCGGCCGTGGAACGCCGCTGGCGCGACGGCCCGGGAAGAGAAGCCGGGCGAGGGGTCGATCATCGGCATCCTTGCGACCGACGCGCCGCTGCTGCCGCACCAACTGCAACGGCTCGCCCGCCGGGCGGCCGTCGGCATGGCGCGCACGGGCACCTCGGGCAACAACGGCTCGGGCGACATCTTCCTCGCCTTCTCCACCGCCAACGCCCTGCCGCTCGATGCGGAGCGCGGAGTGACGCCGCTCGACCACCTTCCGAACGAGCAGTTGAACCCGGTCTTCACGGGTGCCGCCGACGCGGTGGAGGAGGCGATCCTCAACGCCATCGTAGCGGCCGACACCATGATCGGCCGCGACGGCAACAGGGCCGAAGGGATCGACCACGCGGCGCTGCGGGCGATGTTCGCCTGATCAGCGCCCCGCCGCGTAGCCCTGCATGAAGCGCGCGTTGGCGGCGACCTTGAGGTAGTCGCCGTCCTTGGCCGCGGCCGAGAGGCGGCTGATCGACCAGTCGCCGGTCAGTTCGACGGCGTGGCCGCGGCGCTTCAGTTCCTCCACCGTCTCCTTGGGGAAGCGGTCTTCCATCGGCAGGCCGCCCGGCTTCATGCCGCGCGGATAGAAGCTCGACGGGAAGCCCTCGGAGTGGAACATCGGCGCGTCGATCGCTTCCTGCAGGTTCAGCCTGTGATGGACGTGGCGCAGGAAGAAGGTGACCGACCACTGGTCCTGCTGGTCGCCGCCGGGGGTGCCGAAGGCCATGTAGGGCTCGCCGTCGCGCAGCGCGAAGGACGGCGTCAGGGTCGTGCGCGGCCGCCGGCCCGGCGCCAGGGCGGCGGGATGCTCGGGATCGAGCCAGAACATCTGGCCGCGGGTGGTGACGGAGAAGCCCAGTTCCGGCACCGCGGGCGAGCTCTGCAGCCATCCGCCCGAGGGCGTGGCCGAGACCATGTTGCCCCAGCGGTCGATGACGTCGATGTGGCAGGTGTCGCCGGCCATGCGCCCGTCCGGGCCGATCACCGGTTCGCCCGGCGCGGCGCGCGCGACCGATCGCTGCGAGGTCGGTTCGCCGACGCCCTGGCGAATGGTGTCGAAGCCGAGCCGCCCGCGCCGGGCCGCGTCGTGGTCGACCTTGCCGCCATAGCCGGGGATGGTGCCGGGCCGCAGTTCGAGCGACGCGGTGTCGCCGATGAGGCGGCGCCGGGCGGCGTTGTAGGTGTCGGACAGGAGGTGGTCCATCGGCACCTGCACGAAGTCCGGGTCGCCATAGAAGGATTCCCGGTCCGCGAAGGCGAGCTTGGCCGCCTCGACCACCCAATGGACGAAGTCCGGCCCGTCGAAGGGCATCGTCGCGAGGTCGACGTCGCGCAGCAGGGCCAGCTGCTGCAGGAAGACCGGACCCTGGCCCCAGGGGCCGGTCTTGCACACCGTATAGCCGTGATAGTCGTAGGTCGCGGGCGTCTCGTAGGTGGCCTGCCAGCGCGCCATGTCGTCGGCCGTCAGTACGCCGGCATGGCGCTCGCCGGTCGTGTCCTGGACCGGCTCGCGGAAGAAGCGGTCGATCGCCTCGGCGACGAAGCCCTTGTACCAGGCGCGCCGGGCGGCCTCGATTTGGGCCTCGCGGTCGCCACCGGCCGCCTCGGCCTCGCGCAGGATGCGGCGGTAGGTCTCGGCCAGAACCGGGTTGCGGAAGCGGGTGAAGTGGGCGGGCGGCTGGCCGTTCTTGAGGTAGATCGCGGCCGAGCTGTGCCACTCGTCGCGGAAGAGGTCGGCGACGTTGGCGATGGCGTCGGCGACGCGCGGCACCATGGCATAGCCGTCCACGGCATAGCCGATGGCGTATTCCAGCACGTCGGCGAGGCGCATCGTGCCGTGGTCGCGCAGCATCAGCATCCAGGCGTCGAAGGAGCCGGGGACGACGGCCGGCAGGTGGCCGGTGCCCGGTACCATGTCGAGCCCGAGACCGCGGTAATGCTCGATCGTCGCGGCGGCGGGGGCGGTGCCCTGGCCGCAGATGACGCGCACCCCGCCCTCGTGCACCGAATGGAAGAGGATCGGCACGTCGCCGGCCGGGCCGTTGAGGTGCGGCTCGACCACCTGCAGCGCGAAGCCGGTCGCGACCGCGGCGTCGAAGGCGTTGCCGCCCTTCTCCAGCACCGCCATGCCGGCGGCGGTCGCCAGCCAGTGGGTCGAGGCGACGACGCCGAACGTGCCGAGGATCTCGGGACGGGTGGTGAAGGGGAAGGGGGTCTGTGCCATGAGGGGCGCCTCGTGCGACGGAGATGAGGCCACTCTAGCGCCGCCGCTGCCGTCCGGTCGATACGGCGCCCCGATCGCCGTCTATCCTTCGCCTCGGCAAAGCAGGGAGGCGAAGGAATGCGGGAACCCCGGCCGGGCCGGCCCGACATCTACCGGATCGGGCACTGGACCTGGATCGCCGGCTATGTCGGTGCCGGATCGGCGGCGGCGATCGTCGCGATCGACGTGCTGTTGCATGCGACCGATGATCCGCCGGCCGGCAGCATCATCCATCTGCGGCTGGCGGTGGCCGTCGCGGCGCTGGCGGCGGGGATCGCACTGTTCGCCCTGCGGCGCTGGCGCGAGAGCTACTACGGCGCGACCGAGATCATCGTCGGGATGGCGGCGGCATCGCTGTTCGTGCAGGGCAATCCCGACGACCTCGTGCCGATCATCGCGCTCGCCGGCGGCATCCGCATCATCGTCGACGGGCTGCGCCGCCTGCTGGGCGCGGAGCGCCCGGCGGTCACGTCCCGATCTTGAGCGGGGAGACGAGGCCGCGCAGGGCGGCGATGACGCTGAGCGGCGTGATGCGGCCGGTGCGCGGGTTCTCCGACGGGATGTTCTCGATCGTCATGGTGAGGCGCGCACTGTCGGACTCGACGACGATGGTGTGCGTGTTGCGGGTGACGGTCGGGTCGGCCCAGATTTCCAGGCGCGTGCGGTCGGGCCCGATGCCGGCCAGCGACAGGGCGGCGGCGACGTTGACGTTGGCGGGGAAGCCGCGGGCACCGTCGCGGGCCGAACCGTCGAAGATGCGGGTCGGCTCGGTGATGGCGGCGACGTCGATGCCGTGCTGGTCGAGGTAGGGCGCGCCGGCGAGGCCCTTGGGCGGCTTGCGGGTGACGATGCGCGCGCTCTCGATGGTGCCCTCCGCGGCGGCGCGGACGGCGTCGAGGCCGAGCAGCGCGCCGGTGGGCACGATGATCCGCGCGCCCGTTTCCCGTGCGCGGTCGACGAGGTCCATGCGGTCGAGCAACGCGCCGACCGACAGCGGCATGACGATGCGGCCGGCGGCGATCGCCGGCTCCAGGATCTGGGCGAAGACCGCCTTGGGCGCGCACTCGACCACGACGTCGGCGACCTCCGGCAGTTCCTCGACCGGCAGGACCGGGATCGGCTGGGAGAAGCCGGACATGCGCCGCGCCGCGCCCTCGCGGTCGCGGGCCGAAACGGCCGTCAGCCACAGGCCGGGCATGCCGGCATCGAGCCGCTTGGCGATCTCGAACCCGATGGCGCCCAGCCCCGCCACCGCCACCCGCAGCTCCGTGCCTGCCGTCATCGTCCTGCTCCCCCTCTTGTTGGCGCTGTGTTAGCGGAAGCGCGCGGCCCGGTCCATTCGCCGACGGCGACCGGCGATTGGTCGCGGACCGGAGGGGCGGGCCGGGCTTGCAGTGGCGGCGGCGGCGGACCTACATTCGGGCGCTTCGCGCGGCTTCCCGCGAACCGTCTTCCCAGCGGGCGGCATACGCCCCTGAACCCTCCCGATCGTCGAAAGGACAATCCGACCGTGACCGCCCTTCGCACGCCCTACCTCATGTTCATCGGCGACTCGCACGACCAGCTCGCCGCCAAGGTCGCGGACGGCGTCGTCTACTGGCGCCCGGACTGGTGCGTCGGCCAGTTCCGGCTGCCGGGCTGCAACGCCGACCTGAAGATCCCCGACATGTCGATCGAGGACGCCGCCAAGGCCGGCGTCGGCACGGTCATCGTCGGCGTCGCCAACCGCGGCGGCAAGATCCCCGACAGCTGGGTCGCGAGCCTGACCAAGGCGCTCGACCTCGGCATGGATGTGGCGAGCGGGCTGCACAAGCGCCTGGCCGACATTCCCGAACTGGCCGAGGCGGCCAAGCGCAACGGGCGCATCCTGCTCGACGTCCGCCATCCGACGCAGAATTTCGACGTCGCCGACGGCAAGAAGCGGTCGGGCAAGCGCCTGCTCGCGGTCGGGACGGACTGCTCGATCGGCAAGATGTTCACCGCGCTCGCCATCGAGAAGGAAATGAAGGCGCGCGGGAAGAAGGCGTCGTTCCGCGCCACCGGCCAGACCGGCATCTTCATCGCCGGCTCGGGCGTCGCGGTCGACGCGGTCGTCTCCGACTTCATCTCGGGCGCGACCGAGTGGCTGTGCCCCGCGAACGACGAGGACCATTGGGACATCGTCGAGGGCCAGGGCTCGCTGTTCCACGCCTCCTATGCCGGCGTCAGCCTCGGCCTGCTGCACGGTTCGGCCGCGGACGCGCTGGTGATGTGCCACGAGCCGACGCGCAAGCACATGCGCGGCCTGCCGACCTATCCGCTGCCCAGCCTGGAAGAGTGCATTCGCGTCAACGAGGAGATGGGCCGCCTGACCAACCCGAACTGCAAGGTGGTCGGCCTGGCGATCAACACCGCCGCACTCGATGCCGACGCGGCCGAGCGCTATCTGAAGGAGCAGCAGGACAAGTTCGGCCTGCCGGCGGTCGACCCGGTGCGGACCGGCGTCGCGGCCATCGTCGACACCATCGGCTGAGCGGGCGGACGGCAATGGCTACCCTTTCGATCCGCCGCGAGCAGTTCCGGCTGGCGCAGGTCTTCACCATCTCGCGCGGCAGCCGCACCCATGCCGAGGTCGTCGTCGTCGAGCTTGCCGACGGCGGCCATCGCGGCCGTGGCGAGTGCGTGCCCTATGCCCGCTATGGCGAGAGCGTCGACAGCGTCGTGGCGCAGATCGAGGGGGTGGCGGCCGCCGTCGCGGGCGGCGCCGACCGCATGGCGATCCAGTCGCTGCTGCCGGCCGGCGCCGCGCGCAACGCCGTCGACTGCGCCTTCTGGGATCTCGAGGCCAAGCGCGCCGGCCAGCCGGTGTGGAAGCTGGCGGGTCTGGAGAAGGCGCCGGGCCCGTTGACCACCGCTTATACGCTGAGCCTCGACACGCCGGAGAAGATGGGCGAGGCGGCGGCGGCGAACAGCCACCGCCCGCTGCTGAAGATCAAGCTGACCGGCGAGGGTGATCTCGCGCGCGTCGAGGCGATTCGCGCGAACGCGCCGGCGAGCCGGCTCATCGTCGATGCCAACGAGGGCTGGAGCGAGGCGCACTTCCCGGAGTACGCCCCGAAGCTGGCCGCGCTCGGCGTCGTCATGATCGAGCAGCCGCTCCACGCCGACCGCGACGGGCCGCTGGCCCGCATCGAACGGCCGATCCCGGTCTGCGCCGACGAGGCCTGTCACGACCGGCACTCGCTGCCCCATCTCGTGGGCAAGTACGATCTGGTGAACATCAAGCTCGACAAGACGGGCGGCCTGACCGAGGCGCTGGAATTGGCGCGGGCCGCGCGTGCAGCCGGCTACGGCATCATGGTCGGCTGCATGATCGGGACGTCGCTCGCCATGGCGCCGGCCGTGCTGGTCGCCCAGGGGGCGGAGTTCGTCGACCTCGACGCGCCGCTGCTGCTGGCCGAGGACCGGGCGAACGGGCTGCACTACGACGGCAGCATCGTCCACCCGGCCGAGGCCGCGCTCTGGGGCTGAAGGGAACGGGGCGGCTTCTCAGCCGCCCCGGACACCCTGGACGTTGAGGTAGAGCGCGTAGAGCGACTTGCTCGCGGTCATGAAGAGGCGGTTGCGCTTGGCGCCGCCGAAGGCGACGTTGGCGCAGCGTTCCGGCAGCATGATGCGCCCGATCGGCTGCCCGCCCGGGTCGAAGCAGACGACGCCGTCGAGCCCGGCCTCGCCCATTCCCCAGCCGCACCACAGGTTGCCGTCGACGTCGCAGCGCATCCCGTCGGGGGTGCCGGGGCCGGCATCGATATGGACCCGGCGCCGCGTCAGCCGGGTGCCGTCGTCGACGACGTCGAACGCCTGGATGTTGCGCGGCACCTCGCGCGAGCCGACGACATAGAGGATGCCTTCGTCGGGCGAGAAGCAGAGTCCGTTGGGGCCGAGGATGCCCTCGGCGACCACCGTCAGCTGCCCGGTCTGGCCGTCGACCCGGTAGACGTTGGTCGGCAGTTCGGGCTCGGCGCGGTCGCCCTCATAGTCGCTGACGATGCCGAAGGGCGGATCGGTGAACCAGATCGAGCCGTCGGACTTGACGACGACGTCGTTCGGCGAGTTGAGCCGCTTTCCGTCATAGGTGTCCGCCAGCACCGTGATGCTGCCGTCGATCTCCGTCCGGACGACCCGGCGGCCGCGATGCTCGCAGGTAACGAGCCGGCCCTGGCGGTCACGGGTGTTGCCGTTGGCGTTGTTGGACGGGGAGCGGAAGAGGGAGACCGCGCCCGTCTCTTCCTCCCATTTGTACATGCGGTCGCCGGGGACGTCGCTCCACAGCAGGAAGCGGCCGTCGCCGAACCAGACCGGCCCCTCGGCCCAGCGGCAGCCGGTATAAAGCCGCTCGACGCCGGCGAGCGGCAGCCGGTAGCGGGCAAAGCTCGGGTGGAGCTGCTGGACGAGCGGGTCGGGATAGCGGCGCTCGGGCTCCCACCGCGCCCCCGACAGGTCGGGTGGCGGCGGCAGGTCCGTCGGCTTCGGCAGGTGGGCCGGCTTCGGCCCTTCGGGGCTCTTGTCGGTCATCGGCGGTTCCTCCCTTCGCGGCTCAGGCCTGGCCGGTGATGCGATCGATCTCGGCCGTCTCGTCCGCCGTCAGATCCCAACCGATGGCCTTCACGTTCTGCTCGAGTTGCTCCGGCTTGGTGGCGCCGGCGATGACGCTGGAGACGGGCGGACGGCGCGCGAGCCAGCTGAAGGCCAGTTCCAGCATGGTATGGCCGCGCGCCTGGGCGAAGTCCGCCAGCTGCTCGGCAATGGTCCAGTTCGCCTCGGTCATGTAGCGGTCGGCGAGGCGCTGGGTGGTGGTCAGGCGGGCGCCGGCCGGCATCTCGGCGTTGCGCTTGTACTTGCCGGTGAGAAGGCCGCTGGCCAACGGGAAGAAGGGTAGCAGGCCCATCCCGAAATGGCGGGCGGCGGGCATCAGTTCCTTCTCGATGCCGCGGACGACGAGGCTGTACTCGTCCTGGCAGGAGACGAAGGCCGCGAGGTTGTGGTGGCGCGCGGTCCACTGGGCGTCGGCGACCTGCCAGCCTGGCAGGTTCGAGCAGCCGATGTAGCGGACCTTGCCCTGGCGCACGAGATCGTCGAGGGCGCGCAGCGTCTCCTCGATCGGCGTCCGCGGGTCCGGCTGGTGGAGCTGGTAGAGGTCGATCCAGTCGGTTCGGAGGCGGCGCAGGCTGTCCTCGACCGCCCGCATGATGTAGCGGCGAGCCCCGCCGATCAGCACGCCGTCGTCGGACATCGCCATGCCGAACTTGGTGGCGAGCACGATGTCCTTGCGGCGGGAGCCGAGAATTTCGCCGAGGCAGGTCTCCGAGCCGCCCCGGTTCCCGTAGATGTCGGCCGTGTCGAAGAGGGTGATGCCGAGGTCGATCGCCTTGTCGACGACCTTGCGGGACGCTTCGAGGTCGATGCGGCCACCGAAATTGTTGCAGCCGAGGCCGACCGCCGAGACCAGCAGGCCCGACGTTCCGAGGTTGCGGAGTTCCACGGGATTGTTCTCGCTGTAGGGATAGGGAAGGCGAGCTGCATCCTGGCACGGGAAGGCCGACCCCGGAAAGGGAAGGGGCCGGGGGATTTCTCCCCCGGCCCCGTTTGGCCGTTCCCGGATCGACGTCGTCTCAGATGATGACGAAGTCGCCCGAGTTGTTGCCGTTCGGGCCTTCGTCGAACTGGGACAGCTGGTTGATCGCCGTGATGTTGTTGAAGGTGGCGATCAGCACCGCGCCGTCGGTCGACACCATCGAGGTGTCGAACCAGATCTCGCCGCGGTTCGTGCTGGCATTGAAGAAGATGTAGAAGCCGGGCTTGTCGGTATCGGCCGCACCCACCGAGAGGAAGGTGTCGAACGAAGTGATCGAATAGCTGTCTCCCGTCGCGATCAGCAGGTTGTCATTGGCCGTCGCGCTGTCGCCGGCCGTGCCCTTGTAGCCGTCGATCGCAGAGACGTCGGAGAAGGCGTTGCCGTTGAAGATCAGCTGGTCGACGTTGCCCGTGAAGTCCTGGATCACGTCGGAGTAGTTGAAGCTTCCGTTCCAGTTCAGGTCGTGCACGAACTGGTCGGCACCGGCGCCGCCGGTCAGCAGGTCTTCGCCCTGGCCGCCGTCGATGGTGTCGTCCTTGGCGCCGCCGATCAGCGTGTCCTCGCCCTCGCCGCCGAACATCTCGAAGGTGCCGTTCGTCTCACGGCTGCCGTCGATGTAGTCCTCGCCGTCGTTGGCGTAGACCACGAGGTTGGAGCCGGAGGCGACGTTGCCGTCGGCGAAGACGACGCTGTCGCTGTAGTCGCTGAACGAAACCGTTTCGAAATTTTCGATCGACTTGTCGCGCAGCACCAGCATCGTCTGGCGGTCGAACTCGATGTAGTCCCTGTCCGAGCCACCGTCGTTGGCGTCGGTGATGAACAGGCCACGGTTGTAGTAGACGTCGTCGTCGCCTTCGCCGCCCGAGGTCGTCACCTGCGTGTTCGGCAGGATCTGCGAGCTGGCGAAGCCGGAGCTGTCGCCGACGTCGATCTCGTCGTCGCCGAAGCCGCCGATCAGCACCTTCTGGCCGACCGAACCGCCCATGATGGCGATGTAGTCGTCGTCGTTGCCGCCGTCGAGCGTGTCGGAGCCCGAGTTCTGCGCAATGATCTCATCGTTGCCCGACTCACCGAAGACCTGGATGTCGCCCGAGTTGGCCTCAAGATAGGCCTCGTCGTTGTTCTCTCCGAGATAGACGACATGGTCGCCGGTCGTGGACAGGATGTTCACCTCGTCCTGCATCTTGTCCATGTAGACAAGCTTGTCGCCGGTGTCGCTGTCGCCGATCGTGACCGTGTCGTTGCCGTTGCCGGCGAACAGCGTGTCGTTGCCGGTGTCCGGATCGAGGATGTCGTTGCCGGCACCGCCATAGAGGATGTCGTTGCCCGACCCGCCATTGACCATGTCGTTGCCGAGATCGCCCGCGACATTGTCGTTGCCGCCGCCGCCGGAGACCGTGTCGTTCTCCTGGCCGCCATAGAGCGAGTCGTTGCCGGCGCCGCCCGAGACGTTGTCCGCACCCGTGTTGCCGTAGACGCGGTCGTTGCCGTCACCGGTGGTGATGGTGTCCGCGCCGCCCAGGCCCCACACCTGCACCGACTGCAGCTGCGTCGACAGCGCCGTCGCGTCGTTGCCGGCGTCGTCCAGCAGCGTGTCCGTCAGACGGTCGCCGACCCACAGCTGGCCGCCGTTCGACAGCACGATGTTCGAGGAAACCGGCGACGCATCCGTGCCGCCGACCTGGCGCACGAGCATGTTCGGGATATAGGCGTAGGTGACGTCCGCCGCCGGCAGCGGCGCGCCCGTCGCGTCGCGCGACTTGACGATCGCCAGGTCCGTGCCGCTCTCGACCAGGTCGAACTGGTTCGCCTGCAGCGACGGATCGGAAATCTGCAGCACGTCCGTACGGAAATCGAACGTCTGACCCAGGCTCTTCAGGTCGAGATTGCTCGCCCCGTTCCAGCTGATCACGGCCATGGCAAAAACCCCCCAATGCAGGACTATCCAGAGTCGTCGTATAGCCGAGATCTGCGCGCCGGATCAACCGGTTTGCCGCCGGACCCCGGCCCGATTGCGCCGCCTTGACTGCTTTCCTCAGCCGAAGCGACTGCCTAGACTGCGCCGCGCCGACCGCCGGAGCGACGAGGAGCCGAGATGAGCCGCGACATGCAACAGGACGAGAACCACGCCGAGATCCGCGCGGCCGTCCGTGCCCTCTGTGCCCGGTTCCCCGGCGAATACTGGCGGGAGCGGGATCGCGAGCGGGCCTATCCGACGGAGTTCGTCCAGGCCCTGACCGAGGCCGGGATGCTGTCGGCGCTCATTCCGGAGGAGTATGGCGGCAGCGGCCTCGGCATCTCCGCCGCCGCGGCCATCCTGGAGGAGATCCACCGCTCGGGCTGCAACGGCGCCGCGTGCCACGCGCAGATGTACACGATGGGCACCATCCTGCGTCACGGCAGCGCGGAGCAGAAGGCCCGCTGGCTGCCGGGGATCGCGGCGGGCGAACTGCGCCTCCAGGCTTTCGGGGTGAGCGAGCCGACCAGCGGCACCGACACGCTCAGCCTGCGCACCACGGCCGTCCGCCGCGGCGACCGCTACATCGTCAACGGCCAGAAGGTCTGGACGTCGCGGGCCGAGCATTCCGACCTGCTGCTGCTGCTGGCGCGGACGACGCCGCGCGACCAGGTCGCCAAGCGCACCGACGGCCTGTCCGTCATGGTCGTCGACATGCGGGAGGTGCGCGGGCGCAGCCTGACGATCCGGCCGATCCGCACGATGTTCAACCACGGCACGACGGAGATCTTCTTCGACGACATGGAGGTTCCGGCCGAGAACCTGCTGGGCGAGGAGGGCAAGGGCTTTCGCTACATCCTCGACGGCATGAACGCCGAGCGCATCCTGATCTCGGCCGAATGCATCGGCGACGCACGCTGGTTCATCGCCAAGGCGCGCGACTATGCCAACCAGCGCGTCGTCTTCGGGCGGCCGATCGGGCAGAACCAGGGCATCCAGTTCCCCATCGCCCGCGCCTACGCGGCCAGCGAGGCGGCCGCCCTGATGGTCGACAAGGCGGCAGGCATGTTCGAGGCGGGGCGCCCCTGCGGACCGGAAGCCAACATGGCCAAGATGTTGGCCGCCGATGCCTCCTGGCAGGCCGCCGACATGTGCGTGCAGACCCATGGCGGCTACGGCTTCGCCGAGGAGTACGACGTCGAGCGCAAGTTCCGGGAGGCGCGGCTCTATCAGGTGGCGCCGATCTCGACCAACCTCGTCCTGGCCTATCTCGGCGAGCACGTCCTCGGCCTGCCCCGGTCCTACTGACGCGAGCACGTCCTCGGCCTGCCCCGGTCCTACTGACGCGAGCGGGGAGTCTGCCGTGCCGTTCCCGGCGGAAATCCGCACCGCCCGCCTGCGGCTGCGGCGGCCGGCGCCGGAGGATGCCGAGGCGGTCCATGCGGGCTATGCGCGCGACCCCGAGGTCTCGCGCTATCTCAGCTGGCGGCCGCATCGCAGCCTCGGCGAGACGCGGGCCGCCATCGCCTTCTTCATGCAGCTGTGGGACATGCCGGACCGGCGCTCCTATGTCATCGACGCTGCCGACGCGCCCTGTGTCGGTGGCATCGACCTGCGCATGACGGACGACGGGCGCGGCGTCGCCTTCGGCTATGTCCTGCGCCGGGATCGTTGGGGGCAGGGCCTGATGACCGAGGCGCTCAGCGCCGGCCTCGATGCGGCGCTGGCCGTGCCCGGCGTCTGGCGCGCCTGGGCCTACTGCGATGTCGCCAATCCCGCCTCGGCGCGCGTCATGGAGAAGGCCGGGATGCAGTTCGAGGGCGTCCTGCGCCGCTGGGCGCTGCATCCCAACGTCGACCCGCTGCGGCCGCGCGACTGCCGCGTCTATTCGCGGGTGCGTGGAGATCCGCCGCGACCCGCAGACCCGGCGCCTGCACACTGATCAGATGATCGCAACTGTGATATCGTCCGCTTTTACCCGCATGGGGAGAGGCCGATGTCCGATGCCGCGCTTGCGCTGGTCCAGCGCCTCTATCATCGCTACAGCGAGGGCTCGATCGACGAGTTCTTCGCCGTCATCGACCCGGCCTTCACGCTGACCTCCTGCGGGCCGGCGTCGCTGTTCGCGACCGCCGGCACCTGGTGCGGCGCCGAAGGGCTGCGCGCCTATCTCGGACGGCTGTCGGAGAACTGGGCCATCGAGGAGCACACGCCGCTGGAGTTCATCCAGCAGGGGGGCCGCATCGCGGTGCGGACGCGGGTGCGGGCCCGCAACCACACCACCGGCCGCCGGGTGGAACTGGAGAAGGCGGACTTCTGGTCGGTCGAGGGCGGGCGGGTGCGTGCCTATCAGGAGATATTCGACACCGCTTCGCTGGTCGAAGCCGCGGCCGATCGCCGATCGGACAGCCCGGCGACCGCCTCCACCAGCTGATCCACCTCCGCCTCGCTGTTGTAATAGTGCGGCGATGCGCGGACGAGGCGGTCGATCCCGCGCCGCTCCATGTCCCAGCGGGTGCCGGCGACGGTGGAGATGGTGGTGTTGATCCGCCGCTGCGCCAGCGCCGCCTGTACGGCGCCGGCGTCCTGGCCGGCGACGGAGAAGGTCACGATCGCGCAGCGTTCCCGCCCGAGGTCGAGGACGCGCACGCCGGGGACGGCTTGCAGGCCCGCGCGCAGCCGCCCGGCCAGCGCCGTCGCGCGCCGATGGATCGGCTCGATCCCCCACTGCAGCGCATAGTCCACCGCGGCCTTGAGGCCGAGCTTGCCGGCGGCGAAGCTCTCCCAGTTCTCGAAACGGCGCGCGTCCGGCCGCAGGGCAAAGCGGTGCGCCGACACCCATTCCGCCGCGTGGTTGTCGAGGAAGGGCGGATCGATCCGCTCGAGGAAGTCGCGCCGGACATAGAGGAAGCCGGTGCCGCGCGGCCCGCGCAGGAACTTGCGGCCGGTGGCCGAGAGCATGTCGCAGCCGATCTGGCGCACGTCGACCGGCAACTGCCCGACCGACTGGCAGGCGTCGAGGAGATAGGGCACGCCCGCCGCCCGAGTCAGCCGGCCGATCTCGGCGGCGGGATTGACGAGCCCGCCATTGGTCGGGACATGGGTGACGGCGACGAGGCCGACCCGGCCGCGGCCCCGGCGCGGATCGAGCGCGCGGCCCAGCGCGCGCAGGTCGATCTGGCCATATTCGTCCGAAGGGACCGTCTCGACCACCGTCCCGCGCCGCTGCGCCTGATGCAGGAAGGCGATGACGTTCGAGGAATACTCCGCCTCGGCGGTCAGGATGCGGTCGCCGGACCGCAGCGCCAGCCCGTAGAAGGCCATGTCCCAGGCGCGGGTCGCATTCTCGATCACGGCGATCTCGTCCGGCTCGGCGCCCAGCAGCCGCGCGATGGCGTGGTAGATGCCGTGCTCCAGATCGTCGGTGGCGTGGTCGGCCGCCTCGTAGCCGCCGATCTCCGCCTCGCGCTGCAGATGATCGACGACGGCGCGGAGCACCGGCTCCGGCATCAGCGCAGCGCCGGCATTGTTCAGGTGGTTGACGCGGGCGACGCCGGGCGTCTCGCGCCGGGCGCGATCGAGATCGATCTCCATGGCGGCCACTATAGACCAGGGAAGCGCGCGGGCGAGCGGTCCGCGATGGAACCGGATGCGCCCGCCGCGCGTTCTCGGGAACCGGATGCGCCCGCCGCGCGTTCTCGTCGCGGCGCACGGAGCCCGTCGGCGCGGTAATCGCAGGCTCCGATCGCGCCGGGAGCGGTTGTCATGGCAGCCGTCGTGCCGGTGGATGCTCGCTGGATTATCGGGAAGGTGGAACGACAGATGAGATTCGTCACTGCAGCCGCGGCCGCCGTTGCCGCTGCGGCGCTGGCGTCGGCCGCACCGGCCGGCGCGGCCGTCACCCAGGAGGATTTCCTGGTCCGCAACACCGGCAGCCTGGTGTCGCTGTGCAGCGTCACCGCACAGGATCCGATGGCGGTCCAGGCCCTGCACTTCTGCCACGGCTACATCGCCGGGGTCGCCGACCAGTATCAGGCGATGGGTTCGCCGCGGCCGGGCGAGCCGCCGCCCTATTGCCTGCCGGAGCCGCGCCCGACGCGGGTCCAGGCGATCGAGATGTTCGTCGCCTGGGTCAAGGCCAATCCCGGCGAGGCGCGGGCGGACGCGGTCGACAGCCTGTTCCGCTTCGCCCGCACGACCTGGCCCTGCCAGCGATGACCTCGGAAGGAGGACGAAGGATGACGGTTTCGATCCGGGCTCTCGGGCCGATCGCGGTGGCCGGGCTGCTGCTCGCCGGCTGTGCCGGCATGTCGCCGACCGAACAGCGGGTGCTGAGCGGCGGCGCCATCGGCGCCGGCGGCGGTGCCGTGCTGGGCGCGATGGGTGGCAATGCCGGCCTCGGCGCGGTCCTGGGCGGCGCGGCCGGCCTCGCCGGCGGCTATCTCTGGGACCAGCACAAGCAGGCGGAGGCCGACGCCTATTATCGCGGCTACAACGACCGGCGGCGGCCGCCGCCGCGCCGCCGCTACTGAACCGGCGCGGGGCCGGGCCGGAGGCTCAGTCCTCCGGCTCGCCGGCCTCGAGCCACGCGCGATACTGCGCCCGGGTCTCGTCGTTCGGCGGATAGAGGCCCGGGATCGCGCGGCCGCGGCGCACCTCGCGCTGCACGAAGCGCTCCATCCGCTCCTGTTCGGCGGAGTCGCGCGCGACCTCCTCGACCAGATGGCGCGGGATGACCACCACCCCGTCCAGGTCGCCGACGATGGCGTCGCCCGGAAAGACCGGCACCCCGCCGCAACCGACCGGCGTCTGCACCTCGACCGGGTGCAGGTTGGTCATGCTGGCGGGGGCGGCCGCCGCGGCGGCGAAGATCGGAAAATCCAGCTCGGACAGCACCGGCGCATCGCGCATCGCCCCGTCGGTCACGACGGCGGCGAGCCCGCGCACCTTGAGCCGCCAGGCGAGGATGTCGCCCAGGGTGCCCGCGCGCGTCTCCCGCTCGGTCGAGATCACCAGGACATGGCCCTCGGGCGTGTTCTCGATCGCGAGGCGCTGCGCGCTCTCGGGGTCGGTCGGCTTGGGCGGCTGGCAGATATCCTCGCGGCCGGGGATGTAGCGCAGGGTCACGGCCGGGCCGGCAAAGCGCGCGGCGGCCGGGTTCATCGGCCGCACGCCGTTGATGGCGAGGCCGCGGAAGCCGCGCTTCAGCAGCTGCATGGTGATGGTGGCGGTGCTGGCGGAGAGCAGCAGGCGGACCGTTTCGGCCGGCAGCGGCATCGGCTGGATGGCAGGCATGGATCGTTTCTCCCGGTGGTTGGCCGGCCGCTCTTCGGGCGGCCTGGCGGATGTCAGGCTGGATCGGTGGTGTCGCCGGGGCCGAGCGCGCGCTGCATCAGCACGCTGTCGACCCAGCGGCCGTGCTTGTAGCCGATGGCGGTGAGGACGCCCGCACGGCGGAATCCCAGGCGGGCGTGGAGCGCGATCGAGGCGGCGTTGGCGCTGTCGCCGATGATGGCGACCATCTGGCGGAATCCGGCCGCCTCGCAGCGCCGGATCAGTTCCGCCAGCAGCCGCGCGCCGATCCCCTGGCGCTGGCGGTCGGGTGCCAGATAGACCGAGTTCTCCACCGAATGGCGATAGGCGGGCCGCGTCCGGTAGGGCCCGGCATAGGCATAGCCGGCGACCGCCCCGTCGCACTCGGCGACGATGTAGGGGTAGCCGCGGCCGGCGATCTCGGCATGGCGCCGGGCCATCTCCGCGACCGTGGGCGCCTCCTCCTCGAACGAGGCGAGGCCATGGCGGACATGGTGGCCATAGATGGCGGCGATGGCCGGGAGGTCGGCCGCCGCCGCGTCGCGGATGCGGATGTCGGTCATTGGGCGAGCCGCTGCGTCGTGATCGCCGCCACCTCGGCCATCACCTGGCGCAGCTCGCCGGCGATCCGCGACAGGGCGGGCTTTCGCGCATAGCGGCGCTCGTCCATGTAGAGGTCGCGGTTGACCTCGATCTGCAGCGCGTGGACGCCGTCGGCCGGGCGGCCGTAATGGGCGGTGGTGAAGCCGCCGGCATAGGGCGCGTTGAGGGTGACGCGATAGCCGAAGCGGCGCAGCGCGCCGGCGACGGTGTCGACCAGGGCGGCGGCGCAGGCATTGCCGTGCACGTCGCCCAGGATGAAGTCCGCCCGCCGCCGACCGGGGTCGAAGTCGAGCGGGCCGCCGATCGAGGGCATGGAATGGCAGTCGATGAGGATGGCGTGGCCGAAGCGCCGCCGCCGGTCCTCGATCAGCGCCGCGAGGTCGCGGTGATAGGGCTGGTAGAGGCGGCGGATGCGCTCCAGCCCTTCGGCGACCGTCAGCCGGCGGGCATAGATGTCGGCGCCGCTCGCGACAATGCGGGCGATCGTGCCGAGCCCCGCCTGGACCCGCGGCGAGCGGGTGTTGCAATAGTCGGGCAGGGGACCGTCGAACATGCCGGGGTCGAGTTCCCACGGCTCGCGGTTGAGGTCGACATAGGCACGGGGGAAGTGCGCCCGGATCATCGGCGCGCCGACCTGCATGGCCGGCGCGAAGAGTTCGTCGACGAAGGAATCCTCCGATCGTCGCAGGGTCAGCGCGTCGAGCCGGCTGGCGCGGAGGAGGTCGTCGGGATAGCGCCGCCCGGAATGGGGCGAGGCGAGCACGAGCGCGCCGGTGGGGCCGTCCGGCTGGTCGATGACATGCCCGAGTTCGCCGGCCACGGCGATATCGCCTGAGGAGTCCATGAGCGGGCGATGATGGCAAACCCCGCGCGCCGCTGTCACGCGGCAGATGGGCGCGCCGGCCGCGCCCGGCCAAGTTTGCGATGCGCCATGAAAGATGCGTTGCCAACCCGGCCGGCCGATGCTACATCGCCGGTCCCGCGGCCGGAACCAGACTGGGACCGGCCCCACGGATAGCGTGGGCGCGTAGCTCAGCGGGAGAGCACTACGTTGACATCGTAGGGGTCACAGGTTCAATCCCTGTCGCGCCCACCATTCCTTTCAAGGACTTAGGTCCACCGGCGACCGGCTTCCCACCGCGACTTGCGCGAAACTTGGGAGCAAACGCCCGGTCCATCGCATCCACCGAAGCCTGCTGGAAGTCCGGGCTGTGCTTGGCATAGAGCTCGGTCGTCCTGGTCGTCGAGTGCCCCAGGCGCCCGGCGATCTCCCACATCGGCACGCCCGCCTGCGCCATCCAGGTGGCGGCGGTATGCCGAAGCGTGCCCGGTGTTACCCCGGTCAGCCCGGCGGTCGTGCAGGCATCGCGAAAGGCCTTCTTAATCGAGGCTATCGGCTGCCCGTGGTAGGCGATCACGAACTCGCTTCGTGGCCGGTGCTTTCCCTCCGCTGCTGCTCGCTCGACCGCCTCCTTCGCCGCGCGCTCTGCCTCGCAGAACGCCGCATGCAGCGTCATGCTCATGCGGATCGGCGGCCGGCGCTTCTTCGTCTGGACCCGGCCGGCGGGGTTGAGGTCGATGTTCCGGTGCTCGAGGTCGACCTGGAACCAAGTCAGCTCGAGTAGCGCGCCCGGCCGCGCTGCCGTGTGCAGCGCCAGGATCAGAAAGAGCCGGAAGTGGTCGGACTTGGCAGCATCTATCAGCCGCTGCGCCTCCGGCCGGGTCAACCACCGCTCGCGCGGGCCCGGCTTGGGAAGGTCGCCGACATGCGGCACCGACTGCAGCTCGCCGCGCTTGTGGGCCCGCCGTAGGGCCGCGCGCAGGACCGACAGCTCCCGGCTGATCGTCGCGTCGGAGATCGGGCGGGACTTGGCGCCCGGCTTCGCACCGGAGCGATTCGCGTGGGCTCGCGCTCGCCGGCGCTGTGCGATGTAGGCCTCGACGCTCGCCGGCGTGATGCCCGACACCATCATCGTGCCGAAGTGCTCCAGGATCTTCTCGGCATTGTGCGCCGCCGTGACCGCGCCGGGCTTCCCCGCGATATGGTTGGCGAGGTAGTCGTCGAGGATGATGCTTACCGCGACGTCACCAGGGTCGGCCTGCCGCGGGCGGGACTGCTTGAGGGCGAGGGCGGCGAGCCGCTCTTGAGCCTCGCGATCGTCTCCCGTGCGCAGCGACTTCCGACGGACGCGGCGGTCTCCGGGGTCATACCAGCAGGCGTACCAGACGGACGATCCTGCGACCCGGCCGAGCCAGTATCGGCCGATCTGTCCTGGGTGCTTCCGCATCGCGTGTTCTTCTCCAGGTAGTCGGCCAGGATGGCCTCGGTATAGCGGGCCCGACCGCCGACCATGACGCAGCCGAGCCTACCCGACCGGCGCAGCCGGGCAACCGTCGCGGTCGTGAGCCCGAGGTAGTCGGCAACCGCCTTCTCGGTCATGAGGCTGGGCAGCTTCGTAATCATGGTCATGGTTCAACCCATCGCCACATCTGCGAAATCTCGTCCACCGGCAGCAGCGCGTCCGATTGATGGACCAGCCGTCCAGTTCGGCGGCCGAATCGTCCACCCGCCTGCAGCTGGCGCACCAGCGTTTCCGGCACTTCCCGGCGCGCGTGGACCAGCTTCCAGAGCCGGCCCGGAAACTCGTCCACGAAGGTCAGGAAGATGACGTCGCCGCGGCGGAGCAGCCGCACGGCCTCGACGGGATCGGTGTCGGGTGGGCGAGGGCGCATCGATCATGCCGCGATCGCCTCGGCGCCTGATACAATGGCGCGATGAAGGTTGGCCTTCCGTACGCAGTAGCCAGCTCGCTGCTGTTTCGCGAGATGACATCCGGAGATCTGCTCAACAAGTTCGAGCGGGAGGTGCGGCGTTTCACAGCGCCAGAATTGCCCGACGAACTTGAGCGGGACGATCACATCTTCAATGCGGCAGTGACTGCGTGGAGCGTGGTCGAATGGGTTTGGGTAGAACGCGAGTACGCCTTTGCGGGTCAGTTCGCAAACAAGGGGGCCTACTTCTCGTATGTCTGTGCCAAAGCGCCTCGCTACGCGATTCTTCGAGATATTGGTGATGTCTACAAGCACCGCAGAATGACGCTGCGAGATCCTTCCGAGTTCGAGTGCATTGCCAGCACCACGGTTTCTCATATCTCGATTGGAGACGGCGGATTTTCTGGAACGGGCAATGTCTATAACGAGAGCGGCTTCCGGGTGGCTCACAAGATCCGAGGCACCTCTGGTGAGGCAGATTTCCTCCAGGTTTTCGGTGAGGTGCGGTCGTTCTGGCGAGAGCACGACCGCTGGCTGAAGCGGACGGCGGCCTAGCAGCTCCCCGCCACTTACAGTCATGCTGCCCCTCCCGGCATCCCGTCATGGGTGCGGCCGTCGAGCGTGCGGCCGGCGCGGCGCTTGCCGACGCGGTAGAGGTCGGGCTCGTCGTCGCCGTGGCCGTTGCGGCCGTCCGCGGGCGTCTGGGTGCCGAAGTGCCAGCCTTCGTTCCACCAGGTGGTGGTCTGCTCGGTGCGCGTCGGAGGGGCGCCGCACGCCTCGCCGGGCGCCCACTCGCCCCACTGCTTGAAGAAGAAGGGCACCCCGGCTGCGGCGCACTGGTCGCGGATCGAGCGCGCCCAGTCCGGGTGCACCGGGCGCGCGCGCGGGCCGCTCTCGCCGCCGGCGATGACCCAGTCGGGTTGCCCCGCTTTGGGACATGGCGCGGCGTGGCGGCGGTCGAACGAGCCGAAGAACCCGCGGCCAGCAAAGTCGCAGTAACATTCGTCATCGTCGGCGAGACCGAGATCAAGCCCGCCGAGCAGTGGTTCCAGGCTCCAGAAGCGCACTGCCGCAGGAGTGGCCTCAAGTTGCGGTCGCCGCTCGTCGTACCGCCGTTGATCCTCGGCCGAGACGCCGAGCCAGATGCCAGGCGGCGGCTTCCCGGGCCCGTATTCCTCGAGCGTGGCCCGCGCGTCGCCCCACCGCCGATCGAGCGGGTCGGTCCGCTCCATGACGTGCATCCCAGCTTCCGCGTTGACCTGCCCCCAGAACGCCTCGCTTTCGAGGATCTCGCGCATCCGATCAGCGCGCTTCGTCAGGATCTGGATCGTGTGGCCGCGGAGGTGAACAGCGGCGACCGCGACGGCAAAGAGGCTCGCGATCTCGGCCGCGGGCAGCGCCTCGTGGAACCAGTCGGCCATGCTGCTGGCGAAGATCCGCGCCGGCTTGCGCCAGCCGAGCGGCGCCGTCAGCCGATCCCATTGCACCTCGACCTTGCCGGTCCAGCGCGGACCCGAGCTCGTGCGCTCGGCAAAGCCGTGGAAGGGCTGGCCGGGATCTGAGAACCGGGCGGCGATCGCCTCGGCATAGCAGCCGCCGTGCTTCCCTGGCCCGCCGCAGCCGGGGGACACGCGCGTGCATCCCCGGATGGGGTTCCAGTCGGACCGGTCGGTCCATTCGATCTTCGAGACCGTCACCGTTCCCTCCTCAGCAGTCCGAGCCGATCTGGTCGAAGTCCCCACCCAGCATCCGCACCTCGACCGGCCGGCCTTCCGTGGCCGCGCGCTCTATCCCGCGCCGCATGCCGGCGGAGATCCCGAGATCGGCGTAGACGACGGTGGCGTCCGCGACCGAGCCCCAGGCGAGCCCGGCCTCGATGCCGAGCAGCCGTTCGTCCGACCGGTCGTCGTCGAGCACGCCCTGCTGCGTGTAGAGGAGGTGCGACGCGATCGGCGCCTCGCCGCGGCGCAGGCTGTCGCGCAGGCAGCGGCGGGCGTAGGCGAGGTTGCGCTCGCGGTGGCCGGCGTAGGGGGATTCGAGGATCACGCGGCGGGGCCGGGTGTTCTCCGGGGGCGATGACGAGGGACTCATGCCGCCGCCTCGTCGATCTCGCATGCGAGTGCTGGCGCGTTGTCGGCCATGATTGCGGCGACGCAAGCCCGCATCTTCCGGACCGAGACCGCGTTCCCGATCTGCTTGATCTGGTCGGTCTTCGTGCCTGCGAATTCGTAGGCTTGGTCTTCGTCGGCGAAGCCCATGGCGGCTGCGAGCTCGTGTGGCTCGAGCATGCGGAAGAAGATGTCGTAGCCCTCCACGCCCTCGATCAGGTCGACGTGGCCGGTGGCAGCGACGGTCGGTGCCGGATCGTCGACGCTGTGCACCCGCGGCGCCTGGCCGGCGCGCTCGCCGTGCTGGGCGGTGATGAAGGCCAGCTCGCCGCGATTGGCGCCGGTGACGGTCGGAAGGGGTTCGCCGGCGTCTCGCGTCCGGTCGCTCTGGTCCCGGTGCGTGACGGGCATGACGATCGCGAACTCGCCGCCCTTGGCCGTCGTCATCGTCGGCACGGGCTCTTCGGTCGATCGTGCGCCGTTGCCGCCCTTGGTGTGCGTGACCGGCACGACCATGCCGAAGCGACCTTTCGCCGTGACGGTCGGCAGAGGCTCCCTGGCCGAGCTGCAGGTCTCGCCCGATCCCGAGCCGTAATAGGGCGAGATCAGCGCGTGCGAGGAGCCGTTGCCGCCGGTGGTCTGGGTGGGCACCGGCTCGGCGACCGAGCGTGGCGCGCCGCCGGAAGCCTGCGAGAGGATGAACGGCTCGACGACCATCGGCCGGGCGCATCCCGGGCGCTTCCCGGTGCCGGCCCCGCCGGTGGTGATCGTCGGCAGCGGGTCGTCCGGCGAGCGCGCGACGCCGCTGCTGTGCTGGGAGAGCAGGATGGGCTGCGCGAGTCCGATGTGCATCCCGTTCGCCGCGATCGTCGGCAGGGGCGCATCGACGCTGCGGCCGGCCATGTGCTGGCGCAGGATGACGAGGTATGGTTCCGGCCAGCCGAACTTGAGCGCCCCGGCGTAGATCCTGGCCAGCGTCTTCGCCGCCAGCGGCTTCCGGCGTCGGAAGATCGAGCGCCCCCTGATCGACCAGTCGATGATGTCGCGGGCCGGCCGCCACGGCTTGATGCCGGGGAACAGCGCCAGACCCTCGCCGGGCCGCTTCGCGTGCGTCGGCGTCGGCCACGACACCGACCGCCCGTCGTTCCGCGCCATCAGGATGAAGCGCTGGCGGGTGGTCGCGTCGCCATAGTCTGCGGCGTTCAGCTTGCGCCACTCCGGGTCGAAGCCGAGCCGCCGGATCGTCTCGATCCAGGCGTGGAAGTATTCGCCCTTACGGCTCGCGATCGGCCGCCCGGTCTCGTGGTCGACCGGCCCCCAGCCGGTGAACTCCCAGACGTTCTCGATGATGATCCGCTTCACCCGCAACTCGGTCAGCCAAGTGATGATGTGCCAGGGGTCGGAGCGCTGCTGGTCCGAGGTCGGCTTGCCGCCGCGCGCCACGCTGTGATGGGTGCAGGTCGGCGACGCCATCAGCAGGTCGAGGTAGCCCTCCGGCACGATCAGGTGCGGGCGGACGGTCGCGATGTCCTGGACGTAGTGCCGGGCCGTCGGGTGGTTGCGGCGGTGCGTGTCGATCGCCACCGGCCAGTGGTTGACGCAGGCGAGGACGATGTCCTCGGGCGCATGGCCGAGCGCCAGCAGCGCCTGGGTGCAGCCGGTGGACGAGCCGCCGGCGCCGCAGAGCAGGTCAGCGACCAGCACTGGGCGCTTCATGCCGCAGGCTCCATGGCGGGCAGGCTGATGATGTGGCGGTAGACCCGCCGGCAGGCGCGGACGTCGACGAGGGCGTTGTGGGCGCCGTCGAGTTCCTCGCCGAAGAAGTGGGCGATGCACTCGCGGAGGTTCGGCGCCTTGAACTTGTGGCCGAAGCCGGTCGCCCGCATGCGCTCGGTCGGTGGGAGGCGGAGGATCGGCTCGGCCATGTCCTTCGTGCAGGCGGCCGGCATAGCGGCGATCTCGGCCAGGACAGCCGGCTTGCCCAGCGCGGCGAAGGCCAATCGGATGATCTCGACGTCGAAGGCGACGTTGTGCCCGACCAGGAGCTCGGCCCGGCGCGCGAGGCGCAGCCACATGCCGAGCGCGGCCTCGATGGCGATGCCGCAGCGCGCGGCGATCGTGTCGTCGATGCCGTGGACCCGCGCGACCTCCGGCGGAATCGCGCGCCCCTCCTGGTCGACGATGACGGAGAAGCTGCCGCGCTCGACGGCGTCGACCTCGAGGATGGCGGCGAGCTGGACGATCTGCGGCTGGTTGGCGTGGTCGAGCGGCAGGTCGTGCCGGGGCAGGCCGCCTGTCTCTGAATCGAAGTAGAGGATGGCGGAGGGGGCGGTCACCGGCCGAGCTCCTCGCGAGCCTGCCGGATGGCGTCCGTGTAGCCGTTGAACACCGCGGGGTCGCCGCCGCGATCCGGGTGGTGGAGCTTCACGGCCTGGCGATAGGCGGCTTCGGCGTCCGGGAGCGTTGCCGCCGCCGTCACGCCCAGCACGTCGCGCCAGGGACGCGCCAGCTGCCCGCTCGCGTCCTTCGGTGGCGGCAGGGCAGCATAGCCGCGGAAGGCTGCCCGGACGATGTGCAGACCGCCGTGGCGCAGCTTCGTCCGCTCCGCCTCGATCACCAGCGAGATCGCCTGCAGGTTCTCGGCCGGCGTCGGATAGCGGTCGACCGCAATGCAGCCGTCGATCCCGTCCCAGCGGAAGTAGCAGGCGACGCCAGGATCCCGCGGCTTCTCGTCCATCAGCGAGACGTTGGACGAGATGATGACGCTCTCGACCTTTCGCCCCGTGTCGGAGCTGAAGCGGCGCAGCTCTTCCATGACGTTCTTCGCCGCCGCCGATGTGCCGGTGCGAAACCGGCTCGTCGTGCGCGCGCCAGTGCGCGGCCAGCCGAGCGGCCACGCCAGCGGATAGGCCGTCGTCACAGGGGCACCTTCTTCGCGATGCTGGCGAGCGCGAGCCGCGGCTGGCCGAAGAGTGGCGATTGCAGCCCGGGCACGACCTCGATGTTCCGGGCCCGGGCCATCGCCCACAGCTCGTTGAACTCGTCGAGGCGCTCGCGCATGGCGGCGGCCAGCTCGGCGTCCGTCATTTCGAGGGGGTTGCGGCGCAGCTCGGGCGGGAGCGGGCGGTCGGGTGCCGGGGTGGATTCGGTGCCCATCAGAACACGACCTCGCCGACGTCCTGCTGCTCCGCCGGTCCGTTGCCGCTCTCGTCGCCGTCCTCGTCCTCGTCTTCGTCCGGCGGCGGGAGGTATGGGCGGTAGCGCTCGTACGGCTTGTTCGCCTTCTCGACCGTCGCGAGATCGGTGTAGGTGACGCCGAAGATCGCGCCGCCGGCGTAGAAGTGGCTGACGAAGCCTTTCGCGAAATTGCCGTCGGTTGGCACGTCGACCTGCAGCATCGTCGAGCCGAACCGCTCTACCTCGCGGATGCGGCCGACGTGCTTGCGGTGGCCCATGATCTCGACGATGGCGTACTCGTCGGCCGGGGCGTCTGCCTCCGCCGCCGGGGCGGCCTGCGCGTCCTGGCTCATGCTGCGCTCCGCTGCGTGTCGGCGTCCAGCCGGTCGCGCGGCGAGCCGGCGGCGCCGTCGGCCGCGCCCGGCAGATGATCGGCCGGGTCGGGTTCGGCAGCGGGGCTGTCGGCGGATTCCGGCGCGGGGTCGGGATAGCGGCGCGGCTGGGACGGCTGGACGGTGATGGTCACGCCCTCCAGGTCGGCCAGCGCCTCCCGGGCCTTGGCCGCGACGCGCTCGGCGGCGGCCAGCGCGTGGGCCGTGACGGCCATCTTGGTCGTGTGCGTTGCGCGGCGCGGCACCGGCAGCGAGATGCGGACGTCGACATCGATCCGGTGGGTCATGGCTGCTGTCCTCCTCAGGCGGTGGTGGCGGTGATGCGCTGGCGGGCGTCGGCGAAGCGGGCCTCGATCGCCTTGGCCTCCTGGCGCTCGGCCTCGACGTCCGAGCCGGCCGCGGCGTCGATCCAGTCGGCGTTCGCCTCGCGCAGGCGGTCGACCGTGGCGATGTCCTGGGCCTCGGCCAGCCGATCGGCGATCTGGCCGCGCCAGGCGGTGTAGTGGGGCGTGCCGTCCTGCCGGCGCGGCATGGCGATCTGGTAGGGGGCGAGGTCGACGGCGGGCGGCTCGTCGGCGGCGGTCGCCTTGGTGTCGGCTGTCGGCGGGGGTGTCTTCTCCGGCGCTGCCGCTGCGGCGGCCGGCTTCCCGGCCTTCGCGCCCGCCGCCTGGATCTTCAGCGCCTCCGCCGTCACGGTGGCCTCGTCGTCGGGCGCCTCGCCGTTCGCCTGCTGCTCCTCGCGCTCGCGGTCGGCGGCCGTCGCGATCGACTGATAGTTGCCGCGGTTGGCGTTGATCAGCCCGCGCTGTTCGATGCTGATCTCGCCCCAGAACCTGCGGAAGGCCTCGACCCCGGCCTCGGCGGCCGACATGGCGTCCAGCTCGAGGCGGCGATGCTCCGGGCTCTTGCCGCCCTCGGCCATGGCCCAGGCCGCGAGCTTCCGCCCCAGGGCCTCGTCCATCACCTTGCCCTCGGCGAAGAACGGGCGAAGCATGCCCGGGCACTTGCCCTGCGGCCGGGTGATGTCGAACTCGCCGTCGCCCAGCATCTGGGCCACGATCGTCAGGTCGTACCAGAGCGTCCGCTCCTGGATCGGCACGACGGGCCCGCGCACCTTGATCGGCTTGCCGTTGGCGTCGCGGCCGTCGATCAGCGGCTCCTTCGCCCGGGCGCAGAGGATGATGTGCATGTCCGAGCCCATCAGCCGCTGGGTCATCTTCGCGAGGCGGCGCTTGGGCTTCTTCCACTTGGCGAAGTTGTCGCCCGGAATCTCGTCGACCATGTCGAGGATGCCGCCCTCGCCGAACCAGGCGTGGCTGATGCTGTCGATGACGAGGACGTTGACGCCGGCCTGCTCGATCTCGTCGAGCGCCTGGATGTAGCGCTCGGGCGTGAAGGGACGGCTCAGCTGCGCGTAGAGGTAGCCGCCGTCGATATGGTCGGTGTAGGCGCGGCCGCGCTGCCCGCCCTCGGTATCGAGCAGCATGCGCTTCTGTGGGTCCGGCTCGATCCCGGCGGCCAGCCGCAGGGCCGACATGGTCTTCCCCGTCTCCGACAGGCCGTAGAGGCTGACCATCAGCTTCATGCCGCGGCGGGTGACGGGGGCGATCTGCAGGATGGGCATGGGGCTCCTCAGGGCGTGGCGGCGACTTCGGCCGCGCGCTGGTCGGCGGCCGTCGTGTCGGTGGCGGGCGGGGTGAGGCGGACGCCGCGGAGGATGCGGGCGACGTCGAAATGCCCGGCTTCGCTGTCGGCCTGCAGGCGGCGGTGCTCCCACTCCGGCAGGTCGAGTTCGACGACGTCCTCGTCGCCGTAGCCGGGCCAGGTGCCCGTCCGCAGGCAGCGGGCGAAGAGGGCGAGGGCGCGGTCGTTCTTCATCCGCCCGCCGGTCAGCGTCGCCGGCGTCAGGCGGGCGACGACGACGGGGTAGGGCGGGTCCGACTGCTGGATGACGTAGGCGACCGACGGGCGCTCGATCAGGCCGAGCGCGCGGGCGCCGCGGATCAGCCAGTCGCCCTTCTGGTCGTAGCCATAGGTGACGAGCGCCTTGCGCAGATCCTCCGGATGGACGCTGCGGGCCGTCATGTAGTCGACGATGATCGGCCCGCGGTCGGGCAGGTAGTCGGGCCGGGCGCGGCACCAGACGCCGAGATAGGCGTCCTGCCAGAAGAGGCTCATCTCCGGCCGGCCGCCGCGGAAGGCGTTGGCGGCGAAGGGGTGGGCCTCGATCGCTTCGCGCATGGCGCGGATGGTGTGCCAGTCGGCCGCCGCGATCGCCGTCCTGCCCTCCGCCTCGATGCGCTCGACCGTCGCCCGGCCGATCGCCGACCGGTTGCTGTGGTGCGGCGACAGGGTGACGTAGCGCCGCTCGAAGGCCTCGCCCTCGAGGATCCAGGTATGAGCCGCGGTGCCGAGGCTCTGCGCCCGGCTCGGCACCGGCGGGTCGAGCCGGCGGTGCCAGAAGATGGCGGGGCACATCTGGTGCAGCAGCCGGGCGCCGCTGTTCGACAGGGACGGCTCGGGGCAGGGGTCGGCGTGATAGGCCTCGGCGGGCATGCGATAGATGCCGGCGACGCGCACGACGCCGTCGCGCGCCGTCTTCTGCAGCGGGTAGGGCGGGCGCGGCCGGGACGGCTTGCGCTTGCGGGGCTCAGCCTTCGGCGCCGGCGTCTCGCCGGCCGGCAGCTCGGCCGCCTCGCCGGCGACCGGCGGGAACGCCCAGGCCGCTTTCGCCAGGAAGGCGGTCCAGGCCGCCTCGGCCAGCCCCATGAAATAGAGCCGGTCGCCCTTGCCGCGGTGGACGTACGAGACCTTGCCGCCGCCGGCCCAGCGCAGCAGGTCGCGCTTCTTGTCGATCGGCGCCAGCATCGTCGCGCCGCGCTCGACCAGCCATGCGGCGAAGCGCTTCCTTCTCCGATTGAAATCGCTTGGCGTCATGCCGACAGGCTCCCGATCGCCGGCAGCCGCTCCCATTCGCCCTGCGGCAGCTCGGCCGTTCCGCCGGCCTCGAGGCGCACCACGGCGGTCGGGATGCGGCCGCGGTTGCTGACCCGTTCGACGATCCCCTCGAGGTCGTCGAGCATGTGCCGCACCCGGTCGCCGGGGCGCAGGCGGGTGGTCATGCGCGCCCCTTCATCTCAGGTTGCCCCTCGAACCGGGCGATCATCTCCTTGAACAGGGCGATGAGGTCGCGCCGGTCGGCGCCATTCGAGATGAAGTTGCACCGTCCGTCCGTCGCTCCGAACGGGAAGCAGAGCAGGACGAACCCGACCTTGCGATCGGGGCCGCGCGTCGTTCCGTTGAAAGTGACGTCGATCGCGCTGGCAACCGCGTTCATCTCCGCCAGGAATTCGGGCTGGATCGGGCCGTCGCCGAGGCGGGTGCTCACTCGCCGTCCCCCTTCACGACCGCGGCAGCCACTCCGCCCTGGTCCTCAAGCACCCTCCTCAGCTCGATCAGCGAGCCCCAGGGCGACCGACCGTCAGCACCCGGCTGGTCCGCACCCCAGACGGAGCAGACCTCGCGGGCGGCCGCCTGCAGGGCAGACAACTTGCGCTCGGTCTCCTGCAGCGCGCGCTCGAGCGCGAACGGGTCGGCTATCGGGCGGACGCCGCTCACCGGCCGGTCCTCGACAGGTCCAACCACGCCTCGTCGACCATGCGGCCGAACTGGCGGCGCAGCTGGTCCGGATCGGCCGACAGCGCCAGGACGTGCCCGGCGCAGGCCGCCAGCACCATCAGGGCGTCGATTGGACGGCCGCTCCAGATCGTCCGCAGGACCGTCTCGGCCTCCTGCAGCCGGTCGCTGGCCCGGACCAGGTCGGCGTTTGACGGCGCCGCGACGGGCGCAACCGCCAGAGTCGCCGTCACAGCGCCACCGCCCGCGGCGTGATCAGCGCCACCGTGATGATGATGGTGAGGACGGCGACCGCGACCGGGCCGGCGACGCGGCCGGCGAAGCGCCGCGCCTGGTCGCTCCAGGCGACGTCCGCATTGTCGCGCCGGGGGCGGCGGGTGACGGCCATGCTGGGCGGGTAGACCCGCGGCAGCAGGGGCGTCCGATAGCGGTGCGGATAGCAGTCGTCGACGAAGGGCGGCACGGCGGCCCGCTCGAGGCTCCCGGTCATGGTCTCGGCTCCGTCCTGGGGGTGATCCGTCGCCCGCCGGCGCGGCGGCTCGGGCGGGTCGCGGAAGTCGAACTGCGGCACGGTCGACGTCGTCAGCGCGCGCCACGCGTCCGGCAGCGCAGCGCGCTCGGCCGGCGACAGCGGGCGGGTGATGACGAGGGTGTGGGGCATCTCAGATCTTCAGGATGCGGATGGCGGGAGCGACACCGGCCGGCGTCTCCCAAGCCTCGCCATCGGCGAGCCGCCTGCGGATCTCGCCCGCGAAGAGCGCCAGGGCCGGGTCCGCCAGCACCTCGGAGAGCTGCTCCAGCTGACTGCTGCCGTCCCGCTCGACCTGGACTGTCGTGTCTGCAAGCCAGCCGATCGGCTCCGGCTCGTCGCGGCCCGTCGACTGGAGCCGTTGCCAGTCGGCCGCCATGAACGCCTCGATCCGCGGCGCCAGGAGGGTCGCCTCGCCCACCAGCTGCGAGAGCGGGGCGCGCGGGCCGTGGATGACGGCGGCTGCGGCCATGGCGAGGCCGCGGGCGAGGAGAACAGGGTCGGTCGACACGGCCGCCTACTCGACGTGCTTCTGGCAGGTGCGGCGGACGGCGGCCTTGAGGGAGGCCGCGGGCTTTGGAGGCATCGGGTCCTCCCGGTTGACATGATCCGAGCGTATTCATGCAGCATGAAGTATGCAACAAGAAACTTCATGTAGCTTGAATATCTGGATTGCTTGCCCGTGCGGAACCCCGGAAAAACCTATCGACAACAGCGAGCGCCAGTAGTGAACTTCCTCATCGAAAACGGGCGCGAAGAACCCGCGTCGATCTCGCGGTTTCAGGAGGGGGGAATGCGGAGCTTTGCCAGGCTGGCCGGCGCCTTATTGTGGGCGCTCGCCCTGACGGCTTGCGCTCAGACGCGCTTCCAAGAGACGCAGTTGGACAGTGCCGAGGCAGCAATTCGGGCCAACAATCAACCGGAGGCCGCTCGCATTCTGTCGGCTTACCTGGCCGATCAGAACCCGGATGGCGCCCGGGCGCGCGCGATCCTGGCGAGCAACGCAGGGTTTCGAACGCAATTCACGGCATTGATCGCGAAGCAGCTTGAGGAGGAGAACTCCTACATCAGCCTAGGGCGACGCCTTCGGGACATTCGCGCGATGCAGCAGGCCGGCGCACTTAGCGCAGAGGAAGTTGCTGCTCTGGTGCAGAAGGGCAACTCAGTTGCGGCCGAAGGCAACCTGAACGACCGGTACCGCTTCGACCTCAGCGACGACCTCTCTGAGTTCCCGGTGCTTGAGCAACCGGAGCATCGCCGTCGGATATTCGACAGGTCGATCGACTACGTGAAGGGAGAGTACAAGTACGGCGTGACGTCCGTCGGGAGAGCCCTTTTCAAGGAGGCCAGTAAGCGAGGGCCGGGCTCGTATGAATGGGAGAGCTTGAGGAAGGCACTGCCGGACATGAGCATCACGACGGAGGTATGGCGCGAGCATGGCGCGGCCGTCTATCCGGAAGAGGCTCGGCGAGCGCTGGAACAGCGCGAGGTGCGCGTGCATCTTGAGACGTCGCCACCGGATCGCCTCCTAACAGAGGACCTGCGGGACAAGCTGCGGAAGAAGTCCGCCAACATCTCGATCGTAGATTCCGACAAGGCGCAGGTGCGCGTGACCGTATCCCGCCTCCAGTGGGACGAGCAGCGCAAGGCGCCCTCGTCGCAGACCATCATGTACGCCCAGCATCAGGTGAACCTGTTGGGCGCCGTCCTGCTGATGCCGCGGAACGCGTCGTATCTCTATGAAGTGACGACGGGCGGCGTCGACCTATCGTACGCCTTCGAGATCAAGGCGCATGGTGAACGCATCGCTCCATTCGACCGCCTGATCCGGGAGCGCGAAAGCCGCGGCTGGAGCCAGTGTGCAAACGCCCGCATCCAGAACGTGTTTGGTGGTGTTCAGCCGGCCAGCTTCGTCGCCAACGACCACCAGGTGAGCACCTGCAGCGGGAGCGGTACGCAAATCTCGTCCGATGAACTGCGGAGCTCTGCGCTCGACAAGGTGGTCTCAGCCATCGAAAGCATCGAGCCGATCAAGAAGGCAATCGCCCTCAAATGACACTCGCAGCCACCGAACTGAGACGGGCTTGATCCAATGGCCTATGGCACCCTCACGCCGGCCCAAATGTCCGGTGCGATCTCGCTCACGTTTCAGCCGTTCGATCCGATGTCGGAGTACATCGGTTGGGACTACAGAGCCTATTACGGCACATCCGCGAGCGGCGCTTGGTCACGCGACCTCTTCTCTTTCCAGGGCATTCAGGGCGCGAAGTACGACATCTTCTCGCACAGTTGGTATGAGCCGTTCCTCGTCAGCGTCCACGACTCCAGCGGCCGTGCCCTGGCATACGAGGATGAGGACTACGACTACGGCACCGATGTTATCTGGGATTTCATCGCTCCCTATACCGGGACCTTCTACGTCGATGCAGCCTGGGATCAGGGCATCTACTACACGTCCGTTTCGGTCTCGCGATCCTCGTAGACTGTCCTTTATACACCTCTGACGCTGCCGACGATCTACTCTGTGTAGATCTCGGTGGTCGCCGTATCATTAAAAAAAAAACAGAACATGTAGGTGACCGCCTCCACCCCCACCTCCGGACCCAAACGCACCGCTGTTCGGCACGGGCGCGCCCGGGCACGACGCGGTCACGCTGACCGACCGGCACGACAACTATCTGGCCGATGCCGGCAACGACACGATCATCGGCATGGGCGGCCGGGACACCATCCGGGGCGACGCTGGCGACGACGATCTCAACGGCAACCTCGGCAACGACAAGATCTATGGCGGCCTCGGACGCGACTTCGTCCGCGGCGGACAGGACGACGACTGGGTCTATGGCGATGCCGGGGACGACTGGCACGTCAACGGGAACATGGGGAACGATGTCGTCTATGGCGGGGACGGGAACGACGTGCTTCACGGTGGGCCGGGTTTCGACCATCTGATTGGCGAATGGGGCAACGACACGCTTTCGGGCGATCTCGGCAATGACAGCCTGACCGGTGGGCCGGGGGCCGATCTATATCGCTTCGGCAATGCCAGCGGCCACGACACGGTCTATGGCTTCGACGGCGGCCAGGGCGACCGTATCCTCATCACCAAGAACATCAACGGGACGGCGATCACCGACTTTGCGGGCGTGGTCGACCGGATCGTCCAGGAAGGCGGCGGCACCCGCCTCGACCTTGGCAACGGCAACAACGTCTTCTTCGCCGGCACGCCGAAGGACGCCATCTGGTCGGGCGTTGTGGAATTCGGGTGATGATGCACCAACTACCAGCGCTGCCGCTCGCGCTTCGGCTCCCTCCGACCCGCCATGAACAGGTCGAAGAGATGCATGGCCGCATAGAATGTCGTGGCTTTGGCGAGCACCTCAAGCCGCGGCTGGCCGAAGTCGCGCGACTGCAGCAGGAAGTAGCCGTCGTCACCGCCGAGATTGTCGCCCTCGACGTGCTCCTCGTAGGTGTCCCGCCCAATCGGGGAGACGTAGAGCCAGCTCCCGTCGTCGAGCTTCGCCCTCAGGACGAGGTCTTCCATGGCTGACACCCCCAACTTTCGGTACCAAAAGCACCCGCGGTTCTCGGTCAATCACCTCACCGATTACCTGGGGACGACCAATGCCGCCCAGCGCGAGAACATCATCCGAGCCGCCAAGTTCCCGCGCAAGCCCGCGGTAGCAGCATATTCCCAAGCGCGCCGGTTCATCTCCGAGTTCCTGCTGGCGGCAGAGCCGGACATGGCGCGCCTCGATGCCACGATCGCTCGCATCGAGAACGACCATCGGCGTGAGGCCGACGGCTGGAAGAAGGACGAACTCGGCCGGAATCATGCGGCACTCGCCGCGTTCCGGGCGAGTTTCCCCACCAGCCCGCTGCGGCTTCGTCACTTCGCGGGTGGGCGGTGCGACCTTCCCATCGACGTCGAGGGCGTTCGGATCAATGTCGGCGTGGATCTGACGATCGAGGAGGAGCACAGGTCCGGCGAGCGGCACGCGGGCGCCTGCGTGCTGCTGTTCGTCGGTTCGGCTGCGGCGCGGCGCGAAGTGCCGGAGCGCAGCCGGAAGGTGGCCGCAATCATCCACTGGGCTCTTGAAGTGTCTGCTGCGAATGTCGAGCCGCTACCCCGTCTATGCCTCAGCGTCGACATCTACGGCGGCGAGGTGACAAAGGCGTCATCATCGGTCGATCGTCTGCGTCATCACATTCGATCATCCTGCGGAGAGATCGCCTCTCGCTGGGACCGGGTGACGCCGCCGAACGAGTACGACGGTCCCGAATGGCCATAGCGACGACAAGAAGTGAAGGGGAGTTCAAATGGTGTATTTCGAGCGCGCTCTATTCATAATAGGAGATCAGAACACGGGGAAGAGCACTCAACTCAGGAGTATATTTTTAGACTATAGACTTCATAAAGATGGTCAGGTTCCACCTGGAAGGAATATATCCGATACGTATGCTATAAGCAATGAGCGGTGGCTATATTTGAGATTGACATCACCTCATGAAAATGAGGAGGACGAGCAGAAATTCTTTGACAAGATCCGTCGCCGCACAAGTCCAAACGAGACGCCGGCGCGCCGCTGGAATTTTGCCGGTCCCCTTCAGTTGACCCCGACGGCGCACCTGTCTGCTCCGGAGACTGTGATTGCAGCGTTCGAAGCGACCTTCTCTCCAGAGCGGATAAGGGCGGTGATTCTATCGCCCGACCGGCACGGCAACTGGTTGGCGCAGGCCCGAATCGATGCCCTGGTTACGAGCCTCCGCACCATTCCGCGGACGGAGACGATCGTGGTCGATGCGCGTCATAGAACGGCAAACGGGCTGATCTACGCCGATTTCTTCGACTTCACATAGTAGCGTCGGGTGCCCGGACGGCGGCCGACCTAATGCAGGGATCATCCGCCGCCGGCGCAGCGCCAGGCTGACGCTGGCCCGCAACCGGGCGCTCCGGCCGCGCGGAGCGAACTCGCGCGTTCGACCTCGAAGACCGTCCGGATGGGCCCCCGCGGCGGCGGCTTCTATATCATCCGCCACGGCTAGAGGACGTATTGCGGGAGGAAGAGCCCGTGGTGCTGAGGGAGCGAGAAGTCGGCTACGTCGCATAAAGTGAGGAAGCCGGAAACGACGAAACTAGGGCGACCTACTGATCTCGGGAGAGGCGGGAATGCGTCGATACTTGTGTTGGGTTCTCCTAGGCATTGCGTTCGGGGTGCTGGTCGGCTGCGGACCAACGCCTCAGGAAAGGGCGCTTGCTCGAATAGACAACTCAATCCACGACATGGAAATGAGGCGCCAAGCCCGGCTCACGGCAAAATTCCGGGATCAGAAGGTGCTGCTCGCCGAGGCGCGTGAGGCGCGGCTGCCTGCGGACTATAAGAAGCGGATCGAAGCGCGATTCGTTGAAATCCTCAAAGATCCGGACTCTCGGCGCGTTGAGTACGGCGGAAATCCGCATGGCAGCGTGTCTTGTGGGACAATCAATGCCAAGAACTCCTACGGCGGGTATACGGGGAGGCAACCCTACGTGGCCTACTTTACTAGATCCGGCGAGATCGCGATGCTGGAATCGTTTTCGGATCGCGATATAGTAAATGTTCGCCAGTTTAGTGAGCCGGGAGACCTTTATCATGTCCAGTTCGAGTTGCTGAAGGCCTGCAGAAATATCTAGTTGGCGGTCTCCTCCGATCAACGTCTTTTGGGCGCATATGGCGCCTGCATTGCCTGCCACGTCCCCCATCCCGCAACAGCGGCAATAAGGCGGTAGCCGTGCCGGGTTTGGAACTTCGCGCGACTATTTCGGAACGGAAGTGACGATGTCAGCATGGGTGCAGATCCTGGTGGCGGCAACGGCGGCGGCTACTGCTGCCTTCTTCTCCTTCCTTCAGTGGCGGCTCGCCCAGAACAAGTTGAAGCTGGATCTGTTTGATCGGCGACATGCAGTGTTTCGGGCGGTCGGCGAGCATCTTTCGCGCATCGCCCAGACGGGCGGTGTCGAGCGTGGTCAGGTAGAGCAATTTCTCAAGGAAACTAGAGATGCGGCGTTTCTATTTGATCGCGGCATGACCGATCATCTCGCCACAATCTACAAGCTGATGGTCGCGCTCGAAACGCACGCAAGTAGGCCGCGCCTCTCAGACGAGCGTGGCGAGGCGGAAGAGGGCATGCACATCAAGAAGGAGCTGCGGCGACATTTGAAGGCTCTGCCAGAGCGGTTCGCACCTTTCCTTTTCCTACGGCACGAGGTGCTTCCGCATTGGCGGTGGCCCGATCTAAAGCCTCGCCAACGCGATTCCGCAAAGGACGATCCCTAAGCCGGCTCCGAGATAAACCGGAGAAGCTGATCGCCCAGCGCGGTTGTCCGTTTCTGCAGAAGCCCGCTGCCCGTCATCATCATGTTCAAGTCGACCGCTTCAACGAGGAGCGCGCTTCGAAGGTCGCCCCAGATGGTTGTGGCGAGCGATGGAGGCGAGTGCAAGCGGGGCACGGCTGCTGTGAGCACCGGCAACAGCGCGCCCCTGGAGACATTTTGAAACCGTGCGACCAGCATCTCGTTCTCCGACGGGCGTTGAACTGCGGCGAGAACCGTCAGGTGGAGGGCGGTCAGACGATCCACGAACCCAAGGAAGATTGCCCGAAGATCGTCATCTGGCGTGTCACCCAGCGCGGCGTTCAAGACGGCGTTGCGGAGCGCCTCGTGCTTTTCCGCCCGGTGCGTTCGGATGGCGATCTGCGTCGCGGACAATAGCACCGTGGTGAAGCCTGGGTCTTCTGCCAAGCCCTCAACCGAAAAGCCCTGAACGGCGTTCTCAAGCCCCTTCAGCCGCTCGGCAATCTCGACGATCCAGGCGTCGCGCCGCTTCGACAGCGGCTCAGCAACGAGAAGCGAAAACAGTTCGGCGGCTGAGCCGCCAACCACGGGAACCAGCGATATGAGGGCCCGCGCACCAGCATGTGCGAAATCGCCAGCCGAGTGCTCGAGCGGGTTGCTGGGCTTGTCCGGGCACATCGACGTCTCCCAAGAGTGTCAGGTAGTGCATTTGTTACTACCCCCGCGCATTGCGTGCGCCCATAGCATCTGCTTATCATCGCATTCGGTCCAAGCGCCCCCGCCGCAGCGGGGGGCGGAGCCTGGTAAGCCCCGCGACCCGGGTCTGACTCCCCGAGCCTAGAAGCGACGCACGTGCACCTGCGCGCCTCCCCACCCGTCTGCCCTGCGCAGGGCCGGCGAGGGTAGGCGCTGTGAAAGGCGAGGGGGAAGACATATGGGCGGAGGCGACGCAGGAGCGGTTCCCCGAGGAGTGGTCGAGGTTTTTCCTTGGAAGGGGCGCCTGATCCGCCTCGGCGAGCGATTGGTTCGGTGCCGATTCGACCTTGGATGCCACTGGAATTTCGTGCACGAGCGGCACGTTGCGGACTTGCTGATCACGCGCAGGGCATGGGTATCCGAGGACGGAAGGCAACGGGCGTCTATCGTTCAATGCTGCGTCGCCGGACGAGCCATCCGCGCGTTGCTGTGGCGCCTCGATGAAGGCGACGACCTGCTCATCGGGCGCGCGGGGCATAGAATTCTGTCGCGTCAGTCCGGTGCGACCGCCGACGTCTTCCCCTTGCGCGCTGGGCGAGTGCCTGCCCCGACGCTAACGGGAACAGCTGGATTGTCCTGTAGATAGACGGCGAGCGCGTGCGGCAGTCCGCTCGCGTCCCCAAGGTAGATCCAATCCAGGGTCACGCGGAAGGCGTCGACGAGTCTGATCCCATACTGGAGATCCGGCTGCGAGCTAGCCTTTTCCCACTGGTTCCAGGTGTTCGGTGCCAGGCCGGCGCGGCGACACAGTTCCGCCTGGCTCAGCCCAAGCGACAGCCGCAGCGCACGAAGGCGCCCCGCGATGTGCGATGCGCTGCGGTTCGATGTCGGCGTTTCGCTGGTTGCGACAGGCATACGGATTCGTAGCGAGCCGCACAGCCGCCCGCCATTCAGGTTCATGCTGCTTGACGAAACTTCAAGCAGCATGAATATTGCGTCGTATGACGTTGTCGGAGTTCATCGACGCACTCGGGGGCACGGCGAAGGTCGCGGAGATCTTCGGTGTCGGCCCATCAGCCGTCTCCAATTGGAAAGCTTGGGGGCGGCTGCCTGACCGTCTGCATCTACGGGCCGCTCGACTGGCGGCCGATCGCGGTCTCGATTTCGACCCCGCTGCTGGCAAGGAAGCAGCCTGATGACCGACCCCGCCCTCGACCTCCGCCTCTCGGCGATCGAGGAGTCGCTGCGCCGCCTCGGCGGCGAGCTGGCGGACGTGCGCTGCCAGATCGAGACGAAGGCCGCGGCGGATGGCGCCACCCTCGCCCAGGCGATCGACCTCGACATCCTCGCCGGCCGCATGGCCGAGGCCGGGGCGCGGTGACGGCCGCGGCGTTGCTGATGCTGGCGCCGATGGCGGCCGGGATCGGCGGCGCCATCCTCGTCGCCATTCGCGTGATGCGGCGGCTGCCGTGAGCCGCACCCCTTCAATCCACCCCCTCGTCGGCCGGGTCGACCTCCCACGGCTGGCGGGCGCGCCGGGGCTTCCAGTACCCCCCGAGCCCCGGCGCACGGCTTCTCGTTCCGCCGGCCCGCGCGCTGCCCATCTCGGACGGCCGCGCCCACCCGTTGCCGGCGGACAGGCGGCGGACGTCGGCAGGGGCGTCCGCCGCCTCCATCCTCTCGCCCGCGGCTTCATCCCGGTCCTCCGCCGCGGGCTGGGCGCGCGAGGGGCCGCTCTCTTCCCCGGCCCCTCGTGTCGCGCACGCGAATCTCGGCGCGGCGATCTCTGCCAGGAGACGCCGCGCGATGCTGCCGATCGCCTGCCAGGGCGCCGGCATGTCGAAGTCGTCGCTACGGTCTATGAAGCATCCGAACTCCATGACCCGAAGGTGCGTCATGGAGTGATCGAATGTCTTGGCAGGAAAAGGGGCAGGAAACCTACCTCGAAAAGGGGCAAGGTCTCGTGAATGCAAGCATCACATCGGAGCGGGCGCCGATCCAGGACATGGATGGCAACCAGTTCCAGCGCGTCGTCACGTCGATCATTCGGCAGGTGTTCGGGGCCGAGCGCCATGCTGCGAAGCGCCTGTCCGAGGCCGCCGGCGTCACGGTCGAGACGGCGAAGAACTGGTTGAAGGCGGACATCCCGACCACGCCGCAGGGCCTCCACCTGATGCGCCTGATGGCGACGGTGCCCGAGCTGCAGGCCGAGATGCTCCGCCTCACCGCGATCGAGACGACGATGCCGGCCGAGTTCGAGCAGGCGTTTCTCGCCGCCGCCCGCGTCTATCGCCGCATCAAGGCCGCGGAGGACGAATGAGCCGGCGGCTCGACCTCGCCCGATGGTGGGCACGCCTCGTCGAGGCGGTCACCGAGTGGTGGGAGAAGCGCGCCATCGCCGCATGGCGGCGGGTCCGGAAGATCGAAGAGCGGGAGCGGCGCGATGATCGCTGACGCTTCTGCCCGAATCCATACCCCAGAGGGCGGTCCGGTACGGCTCGCAAGGCCCCCGGCGCCGGTAGCGGTCGACGGCATGGGCCGTCGCGGGGCCCAGCCCGCCGCCCGCACGACTTCCCGAGCTTCGCCGCGGCCCGCGGCGCAAGGCGGCCGTTCCCCAGATCGGCCGCGTCTCCTGGGCGTTTCCTCCCCGAACTCGGACGGCCCGACCGGCAGTAGCGCGCCGTGCCGGGCCGTCCCTTTTCCCTGAAAGGATCACCATGGCACGCGGTCCCACCAGAAAGGCCAAGGGCACTTCGCCGACCGACGGCCCGAAGAAGCGCGGCCGGCCGCGGAAGACGCCGCCCAGCGTCGCGGTGCAGGCGCTGGCCGGCACGGTGCCGGATGCCACCTACAAATTGCACCTCGACAAGATCGGCGCGCTGCGCGGCGACATGAAGAAGGCGCAGGAGGCGCTGAACGCGGCCCGCGGCTCCTACCGCGCCGCCCTCAAGGTCGCCAAGCAGGACGGCTGCAACCCCGACGCCATCGCGGCCGCCTTCGCCGAGCGGGACAAGGACCAGGTCGAGCGGAAGATGTACTTCCGGGACTTCGGCCGGTCGCTGCGGCTGCTCGGCGTGCCGCTCGGCACGCAGCTCAACCTCTTCGAGGGCGACGCGACGGTGCAGGCGATGGAGGGCGACGGGCCCACGACGCCGGAGATGGCCGAGCAGCGAGGCCGGATCGACTGCAAGGCGGGCGTGCCGAACAACGGCAATCCGTTCGAGCCCGGAAGCGAGCAGCACCAGGCATGGCGGAACGGCTGGGACAAGGCGTGCGAGGGCGAGTTCACCGCCGCCTCGCGCCCGGCGCCGCGCGGCATCGGGCAGGCCGCCGTCGCCGGCAACGCCTGACCGGCGGCCGGCGAGGGGGAGGGGGGCATGCTGCCGTTCCTGTGCATCGACGGGGCGACGCGGCTCGGCTGGGCGCTGCGGCGCCAGGAGACGGTCGAGCCGCGATCCGGGGTAGTGCGCATCGCAGAGATCGGCGCCCGCCTCGGCCGGTTCGGCCTCAAGGCGAACGAGTGGCTGAGCGACTTCCTCGCCGTCACGCCGGTCGCCAAGATCTACTACGAGGTGCCGATCCTCGGCGGCCACGACAACGCCGACACGGCGCTCAAGCTCTACGGCCTCGCCTGCCTCGTCGAGACGATCGCCGAGATCCGCGGCATCCCCGTCGAGCGCATGAACAACCAGACCGTGAAGCGCTTCTTCGCCGGCACCGGCCGCGCGAAGGACGTCGACATGATCCGCGCCTGCCACGCGCGCGGCTGGAACCCCTCCGACGACAATGAGGCCGACGCGCTCGGCATGCTCTGCCTCGCCGAGCACCAGCTCGGCATCCGCCGCGACCACGGCCGCCTCTTCACGGGAACGGCGGCATGAACTGCACCGACCGCCGCCTCGCGGACCTCGCCCGCGTCGAAGCCACCCGCCGGCGCGACGGGCGCTTCGCCGCGATGGAGCGGGCGGCGAGGGGCGGCGTGTGGTGGGCGGTCGCGATCGCCGTCGTGTTCGGTGCGCTGCGGTGGGCGGGGGTGGGGCGGTGACGGCGTCGCGCGCCATCAAGCGGCCGGCGCTGCGCTGGCACGGCGGGAAGTGGCGGCTGGCGCCGTGGATCCTCGGGTTCTTCCCGCCGCACCGCGTCTATGTCGAGCCGTTCGGCGGGGCGGCGTCGGTCCTGTTGCGCAAGCCGAGATCCTATGCGGAGATCTACAACGACCTCGACGACGAGGTGGTCAACCTCTTCCGGGTGCTGCGCGACCCCGAGCTGGCGCCGCAGCTGATCGAGGCCCTGCGCCTGACGCCCTTCGCCCGGGCGGAGTTCGTCGCCGCCTACGCCCCGGCGGACGAGCCGGTCGAGCGAGCCCGTCGCCTCGTCGTGCTCTCCTACATGGGCTTCGGCTCGAACGCGCACGCGCTCGGCGGGACGGACGTCCTGGGGCGGACGACAGGCTTCCGGGCGTCCTCCAACCGCAGCGGCACGACACCGGCGCACGACTGGCGCGGCTACCCGGACGCGCTGCCGGCGCTGGTCGAGCGGCTGCGCGGAGTGGTGATCGAACAGCGCGACGCCGTGGCGGTGATGGCGGCCAACGACGGGCCGGCGGTGTTGCACTACGTCGACCCGCCCTACCTCGCCGAGACACGATCACCGGCCAACCGGTACGACCTCAAGTACCGGATGTACCGGCACGAAATGGGTTCGGCCGAGCAGCACCAGGCGCTGCTGGAGTTCCTCGGCACGCTACAGGGGATGGTCGTCCTCTCCGGCTACCCGTCCGACCTCTACGACCGCCTTTTGCCCTGCTGGGAGCGGCACGAGATCGCCGCCTTCGCCGACGGTGCGCGGCCGCGGAGGGAATGCCTCTGGCTCAACCCCGCGTGCATCGAGGCTCGCGGTTCCGGCCCCCTCTTCGGAGCCGCGCCATGACGGCCCTCGCCTCCAGCAGCGGCGTCCCGCGCAAGCACGAGCGCGCCGCGCACGACTACTACCGCGAGCCCGTCTGGGCGGTGCAGGCGCTGTTCAGCGCCGAACGCTTCGCCGGCCGCGGCTGGGACCCGGCCTGCGGCAGCGGCACCATCCCGACCGTCGGCTATCAGTTCGAGCTCGACGTCATCGGGTCGGACATCGTCGACCGGGCGGCCGGCCGGTTCCCGGTCCGCGACTTCCTCGACACCGGCTATGCCGACCCAGAGGTCGAGTTCGTCGTCACGAACCCGCCCTTCAACTGCGCCGAGCTGTTCATCGAGCGGGGGCTCAAGGTCGCGCGCCAGAAGGCCGCCTTCCTCGTCCGGCTGGCCTTCCTCGAGGGGCAGGGGCGGCGCGAGCGCATCTTCGATCGGCTGCCGCTCGCCCGCGTCTGGGTCTACTCGCGCCGGATCTCCATGCCGCCCGGCGACCTCGACGTCGAGGCCAAGGGCGGGGCCGTCGCATTCGCCTGGATCGTCTTCGAGCATGGCTGGCGCGGCCCGCCGCAGCTTGGGTGGCTGTCATGACCATCGAGATCGTCCCGCTTCTCAACATCGTGATGGAGGGGCTGCATGCGCGTGGGCTTGCTGGGGATGGCGGCGGACTTCGACCCGCTGCCGGGCCTGTTCCGTCTGTTGAGCAGCGAGGGAAACTGGCCAAGGTCGAGTATCGAGGCGAGTCCGCACCTTCTGCCGAAGGCATGCCTCCGAAGCCGCCCGGGCGGCATGCCGTCGCTGCCGTTCCGGCCCTCTCGTCGACAGGCGCGGAGCCGCAGCCGGCGGCGCAAGCGGGCGGCCAGCCGATCTACGAAGTCCATCCCCAGCCGCCGAGATGCCGATGAGGATGCGCTTCCATGTCTCGATCCAGCTCGCCCTCGTTGCGGAGCCGACGGGCGTGCACGTCCTCGGCATCCCTGGCTCCGCCATCGCCGTGGCGCATCTCGCGCCCGGCATGACGATCGAGGCCGCCGACGCGCAGATCCTGGCGCGGGCCTGGGTGCACCGGCGTGGGGAGACGCTGAGCCCGGCCGAGGTCGACCAGCTGCTGGCGAGGGGCCGATGATCGATCCCATGGAGGCGCGCCAGCTGCTGGCGGACGAGCTTCGCCGCTGGCTGCGGGCCGGCCGGCCCATGCCGAGCAATCGTGCGCTGAGCGACCTGCTCGGCATTTCGGAGGAGCAGACGCGCAGCGCGCTCTCGGACCTCGAGTGCTGCGGCGACGTCCGCATCCGGCGCTCCGGCCACGGGAATGGCCGGCGGTGCCTCGTGACCCATGTAGCCGAGCGGCTGTCCTGGACCCCGCGCCGGAAGTTCGTTGTCGCGCCAGAGCCCGTCGGTGATGAGGCGCCGCTCCGGGACAGCGGCGGCTGGCCGGCCGGGGCCCGATTCGACGACGACGCGGCCGCCGCCGCGGACCAGCTCGTGTTCTGCCGCCTGCCGTCCGTCGGCGGGGCCCAGAGCCTCACCGGGTCGACGGCGGCATGGGTGGCGGAGGGCTGAACCATGTCGATCGCCCAGGCCGTCGCCATCGAGCAGATCGCCTACTGGCGCCACCAAGGCCTCTCCCGCGAGGAGATGCGGGCGGTCATGGGGTTGGGGCCGGACGACGAGATCGGGCTGGTCAGGGCGTTGCAAGAGGCCTGGATGGGGTGCCGGGCGATCAACCGGGGAGCAGCCGCCAGCGGGCCCACGCCCGCCGAGCGCGGCTAGGGAGGTATGCCGTGGCGCGCATCCGCTCCATCCATCCCGGCCAGTGGACCGACGAGGAGTTCGTGTCGCTCTCCTTCGCCGCCCGGCTTCTCGCGATCGGCCTGCGCAACGAGGCGGACGATCACGGTGTCTTCGAGTGGAAGCCCATCACCATCAAGATGAAGCTTTTCGCGGCCGACAACGTCGACGTCTCGGCGCTGCTGGACGAGCTGGTCGATGCCCGGCAGATCCAGCGCTTCGAGGTCGACGGAAAGGCCTACGGCGCCATCCGAGCCTTCCGGAGGTGGCAGCGACCCGAGAAGCCGAAAGCCACATTCCCGCTGCCCCGCGGCCTCCGGGCCTACATCGGGCTCGTCGACGAGGGCGCCTCGGAAGAACCCGAGTTGCCGAGCGATCCGGGGCGCGACGACGACGCGTCGGCGACCGGTCGGCGAATTCCTCCGCAGAGGAAGGAGGAAGGAGGGAAAGGAAAGAATGGTGTGGGTGGTGGCGCGCGCGCGACCGACCGGCTGCCGTTCGACGACGCGACCGAGGCGGTGATCGCCGCAGCGGGCGCCGACCCATCGAAGCAGGCCGGGTGGATGACCTGCGCGGCCCACGTCTCGAAATGGCTCGAGCGGGGCTGCGACCTCGATCTCGACGTCGTGCCGGCGATCCGCGCGGTGATGGTCGGGCGGCAGTCGCAGGGCCCACCGCACGGCCCGGCCTACTTCGACCGCGCCGTCATCGAGGCGATGGAACGTCGCCTCCGCCCGCTGCCCGACCCCGAGATCCTTCCGCCGACAGGAGGCCGACCCGATGCCCGATCTGCTCGCGCCACTCAGGCCGCAGACCGTCGCAGTCGCGGCGAATCTGCCCTCGCTGATTACGTTCGTCGCGGGGGTGGACCTGGCGGCTGACGGGCCGCTGCCGGTGAGCCTCGACGAGGCGCAGGCGATGGTGGCCGAACTCGAGACGGCGCTTGTGCCCGGCGACCGGGAGCGGATCGGCCGGGAGTGGGAGCACACCAGCCGCCTGTGGCCGGCGGCCGAGCACCCGGGCGAGGCGATGGTGTTCGGGATGGAGGCGCTCGAGGACGTGCCGTTCGACATCGTGCTCGGCGCCCTCAAGCGGCTGCGCCAGCGCTGCCGGTTCTTCCCCCGGCCGGCCGAGATCCGCGAGGCGGTCGACGAGCTGCTGGGGCCGCGCAAGCGGGCGCTGCTCAAGGCGAGGGCGATCCTGGCGGTCGCATCGCGTGGCCGATGCCGGTCGCCGGGACCGCACCGGCGGGAGCCGAGCGAGGCGGAGAAGGCCCGGGTCTCGGAGGTCGTCGGCGCCTATGTCCGGCGCCACCGGGCATCGGCGGCGGCAACCTGATGCGCTCGCAGCTGGCCCCGTTCCTCGCCGACCAGCCGCTCGACGATGGCGCCTTCGCCCGGGCGGCCGGACGGTGCTGGCGCGATCGTGGAATCGCGTTCCTGCGGCCCGAGCGGATCGAGGATCCCGATCTGCGGCGTGCGGTGATCGAGGCGGCGGACCGCGAATACGGGCCACGGCGGACGGGAGGGCGAGGCCGGTGAGGAACACGAACCGACCGATCGAGGGCGCCTCGTGCCGAACGCCGGAGGTCGCCGGGCGCTGGCACATCGTGCACACCAACGCCAACGCCGAGCGGCTGGCGGCCGAGCTGCTGATGGAGGCCGGGATCACGGTCCACTACCCGCACTACGAGGTTCGCCGGCGGCACGGGCGGCGCACGGTCGAGCGGATGGCGCCGCTCTACCCGCGGTACCTGTTCGCAGCCCTGCGGCCGGGCCAGGCGGTCTACGACGTCAACCACACCATCGGCGTCGCCACGGTCGTCTGTCGCGGCCCGCAGCCGATCGAGGTGCCGACCGAGGTGATGCAGGCCGAGGTCGAGCGGACCGACGAGAACGGGCGGCTGACCATGGACGAGCTGCGGCGGCTCGGGCTGGCGCTGCCGGGCAAGTACGAGCACCGGCTGCGTGTCGGCCAGCGGGTGCGGATGGCGCGCGGCCCGTTCGAGGGCCTCGCCGGCGTGGTGGCCCAACTTGACAAGCGCGACGCGATTCGCATATGGCTCGACGTGCTGGGCCGGGAGGTGCCAGTGGTCGCCGTCGAAGACGATGTCGATCAGCATCCAGGGTGATCCGCGGAACCCGCGTTTCACCATGATGGCGGAGCCATGCTAGCCCCCGGGTCGCCCTGGGGGCTTTGTCGTATCCGGGGGACGCCATGGCCCGCATCCGCTGCGCCCCGCCCCGCATCGCCGCCGCCGACACCAGGCGCGTCCTGCCACCGCCCAAGCGTGCCGACGCCGAACTGCTGACGCCCGAGCATCGCGCCTGGCGCGAGGCCGTCCTGCAGCGGGCGGGGCATCGATGCGAGGCGATCGAGGGCGGTCGACGCTGCGAGGTCCGGGCGCCGGCGCGGCTCTTCGCCGACCACATCCGCGAGCGCCGAGACGGCGGCGCGGGGCTCGATCCAGCGAATGGCCAGTGCCTCTGCGGACGGCACCACACGCTGAAGACGGCGCGCGCTCGCGCCGAGCGGATGGCGGCGCCCGTCGGGTGACGACGGGGCGCCGGCCGGTCGGCCCAGGGGGCGGGGGGTGTCGATCTCTGAGCGGCCTAGGGCCCCAACCGCCCCGGTGGCATGCGCAGAATTTTTTCCGGCGCCGGAATCCTGGGGGTCGGCGCCGAATATTTGCAGTCGATCCGGATTTCCGAGGGGCGAGCGATGGCTGAAGGCGCCAAGCGCGGACGGCCGGCCTACCGGGCGACGGCGGAGAAGCGGGAGCGGGTGGAGATCCTCGTCGCGACCGGCATGGCCGAGGAGGAGATCGCCCGCGTCATCGGCATCGCGCCAAACACGCTGCGCAAGCACTTCCGCGAGGAGCTGCTGAACGGCCGGGCCAGGCGGCGCGGGGCCGTCATCGAGGCCATGTTCCGCGCGGCGACCGGCGGCAACGTCTCTGCCCAGAAGGCCTACGTCCAGCTGACCGATCTCGCGCCGCCCGGCGCGCGCACGGCCGAGAGGGTTCCCAAGCCGGGCAAGAAGGAGATCGCCGAGCGGCTGGCCGAGACGGCGGCCGATGACACCGGCTGGAACGGCCTCGTCCACTGATGTGGGATCTGGCGTGCCCCGACTGGGCCGACCGCATCCGCCAGGGCCGGCCGCTGATCCCGCCGCTGCCGCTCGACAAGGCGGAGGCAGCCCGCGCGGTCGCGATCTTCAACCGCCTGCGCGTGCCGGACGTGATCGGCCAGCCCTCGTTCGCCGAGGCCGCCGGCGACTGGTTCCGGGACATCGTGGCCGCGCTCTTCGGCTCGCTCGACGCCAAGACGTTCGAGCGCATGCTCCGCGAGATCTTCGTGCTGGTGCCGAAGAAGAACTCGAAGACGACCGGCGGCGCCGCCATGATGCTGACCGCCCTGCTGATGAACCGGCGCCCTCGCGCAGAGTTCCTGCTGATCGGGCCGACCCAGGACGTCTCGAAGCTCGCCTTCGGCCAGGCGGTCGGCATGATCGATGCCGACCCCGACGGTTTCCTCCAGAAGCGGATGCACGTCCGCGAGCACCTGAAGGAGATCACCAACCGCAAGACCCGCGCGGTCCTCAAGATCAAGACCTTCGACCCCTCGATCCTGACCGGGGTCAAGCCCGCCGGCGTGCTGATCGACGAGCTCCACGTCATGTCGACGATGGCCGACGCCGACCGGGTCATCGGCCAGATCCGCGGCGGCCTGCTGCCCAACCCCGAGGGCTTCCTCGTGTTCATCACGACCCAGTCCGAGCGCCAGCCGGCGGGCGTCTTCCGCGCCGAGCTGATGAATGCGCGGGCGGTCCGGGACGGGACGCTGAAGGGGGTCGCCTCGCTGCCGGTGCTCTACGAGTTCCCGCCGGAGATCGCGACCGACCCGGAGCAGTGGCAGGACCCGGCGCACTGGCGGATGGTCACGCCGAACGCCGGCCGGTCCATCACCATCCAGCGCCTGGCGCAGGAGTTCGACCGGGCCAAGGCGACGGGCGAGGAGGAAGTCCGGCGCTGGGCGAGCCAGCACCTCAACATCGAGATCGGCCTCGGCCTGATGTCGGACCGCTGGGCGGGCGCCCTCTACTGGGAGCGCCGCGCCGACCCGGACCTGACGCTCGAATCGCTGCTGCGGCGGAGCGAGGTCGCGGTGGTCGGCATCGACGGCGGCGGCATGGACGACCTGCTGGGCCTCGTCGTCCTGGGCCGCGAGCGCGAGACCCGGCGCTGGCTGTGCTGGGCAAGGGCCTGGGTCCACGAATGCGCGCTGGCGCGGCGCAAGGAGATCGCGCCTCGCCTGCTGGACTTCAAGCAGCAAGGCGACCTCTGGGTGATCGCCGACGACAGCGACGAGGACGTGCAGGGCGTGGCCGACATCGTCGAACAGGTCGAGGCGGCCGGGCTTCTGCCGCCGAAGCACGCGATCGGCGTCGACCCGGTCGGCATCAATGAGATCGTCGACGAGCTGACGCTCCGCGGCTTCGACACCAACCCCGAGACCGGTCGCATCACCGGCATCCGCCAGGGCTGGACCCTCTCGAACACCATCCAGTCGACGGCCCGCGGCCTCGCCAAGGGCGACCTCGTCCATGCCGGCCAGCCGCTCATGGCCTGGTGCGTCGGCAACGCCAAGGTCGAGCCCCGCGGCAACGCGATCGCGATCACCAAGCAGACCGCCGGCACCGCCAAGATCGACCCGTTCATGGCGCTCCTGAACGCGTCGGCACTGATGGCGATGAACCCCTCGGCCGCGTCGGCCCCCGTAATCTTCGCACTCTGAAAGGCGGTCGATATGGGCTGGTTCGGCCGCCTGCTGGGGCGCGCGGAAGCGAAGTCGGTCGCGCCGGAGGAGGCCAAGGCGGTCGGCTTCGACGCCGCGATGTGGGCCGCGATCAACGGCGGCTTCGGCATGCCGACCCGGTCCGGTGCATCGGTCTCGACCGATTCCGCCATGCAGGTGACGGCCTTCTACCGCGCCATGGTGGTGATCGCCGAGGGCATCGCCCAGCTGCCGATCGAGATCTACCGGCGCCATTCGGGCGGCCGCGGCGCCGAGCCGGCGGTCGACCATCCGCTCTACGACCTGCTGCTGAACCAGCCGAGCGCGATCCAGGACGCCTTCCAGTTCTGGCGCACGACCCTGATGCACGCCGCCGGCGCCGGCCACGGCGTCAGCTACAAGAACATCGTCGCCGGGCAGGTCCGCGAGCTGATCCCGATCCCGCCCAGCGGCATCTCGGTTCGCCTCGACCATGTCCTCTACACCCGGGTCTACGACCTCACCTTCGAGACCGGCGGCGGCGTGACGGTGCGCCAGGACCAGGTCTTCGACATCTCGGGCCCGACCTGGGTGATGCGGCGCCCGCTCGACCCGTCGATCGTCGGTCGCGAGGCGCTCGGCCTCGCCCAGGCGACAGAGGAGACGCACGCGCGCCTGCATGCCAACAGCGCCCGGCCGAGCGGCGTGCTCTCGACCGAGCAGCGGCTCGACGAGGCGGCGGTGAATGCGCTCCGGGCGCAGTGGGAGCAGATCTACCGGGGCACCCAGAACAGCAGCAAGACGGCGGTGCTCGGCGGCGGGCTGACCTGGAACTCGATCGCCATGACCGGGGTCGATTCCCAGCACATCGAGACCCGCAAGCACCAGATCGAGGAGATCGCCCGGCTGATGGGCATGTTCCCCATCATGCTGGGCCATGCCGGCGACCAGTCGCCGACCTTCGCGTCGGCGGCAGAGTTCTTCGCCGCCCATGTCCGCTACACGCTGCAGCCCTGGATGAAGGCGGTGCGCTCGGCGGTCGAGACGCAGCTGCTGACGAAGGAGGAGCGGGCCGACGGCTACCACTGCCGCATCGACGCATCCGAGCTGATGCGCGGCTCGCTGAAGGACCGGGCCGACTACTACAAGGCGGCGCTTGGCACGAACTCCTCGCCCGGCTGGCTGCGGCCGAACGAGGTCCGCGAGGATGACGGCTGGAATCCCGACGACGAGCCGTCGATGGATCGCGTCTGGCAGCCGGCGACGATGTCGCCCGACGGCCGCCCGGCGGCACCGGCCGCACCGGCGACGGATGAGTCCAAGGCCGCGACGCCGCGCACCCTCTATGTCTGCCGCCGGCTGCGGAACGCCGACGAGGTGCTGGCCTGGGCGCGCAAGCAGGGCTTCCGGGTGACGCTGCCGGCCGAGGACCTGCACGTCACGATCGCCTTCAGTCGTGGCCGGGTCGACTGGATGTCGGCTGGCGTCGCGTGGCTCGAGGACCGGGACGGCGGGCTGACGGTGAAGGCGGGAGGCCCGCGCGTCGTAGAGCGGATCGGTTCGGAGGGCGCGGTCGCGCTGCTCTTCGCCTCATATGACCTTTCGGCGCGGCATCGGGACATCCGGGAGGCGGGCGCGACCTGGGACCATCCCGACTACCAGCCGCACGTGACGATCACCTATGACGCCGACGGCGTCGATCTCGCCAAGGTCGAGCCTTTCCGCGGCGAGCTGCGGTTCGGGCCGGAACTCTTCTCGGAGGTCGACGAGACCAAGGGGGGTGGGCCGAACGCCGGCCTCCCTTTCGAGGCGAAGTATCGCCCCGACCAGCCGCGCGGGCCCGACGGGCGCTTCCTCAAGACCGTCGGTGAGTGGATCGGACATCTGCTGTCGGGCCGGATCAAGCCGCAGGGCAAGGCCATGAGCCTCGGTTCGTTGCCCAAGGAGGTCGATGCGTTCGTCCGGAACCAGGGTGTGGTGCCGGCCCGCGGCCCCGTTCGTGTCACCGACAACACCGTGCTCAAAGCGATGCGCACGGCCGGCAAGCGACGACCGCCGTCAGTGCAGGACATGCAGTCGCTGAAGGAGCACCTCGCGGCGCCGGCCGGCCGGTTCTGGGACGTCAACAACCGAACCCTGGTGAGCACGTTCAGGCCCGCGCGCGCGGCCGATGGATTGATCGGGAAGATCGCGATCCGGCTGGATACCCCGGACCTCGGCAGGGCGGTGCGCACGGTCATCCTGGTCCCCGAGGAGTCGGTGACCAAGAACCCGAGGGCCTACATCCCGCTGAAGGGTTGATTGCTGTCGGCGGGGGTGGCGCCACGTCCCCATCTGCCGATCTCGCGAACGGCACGTCGGTAAAGCGACTTTCCGGGCGTCGCCGACAGCGCCTCGAATATAGGCGCGCCTGTCCCGGACTGCAATTCGAGCGGCGCAAGCCGCGTCTCATCAGGGAGCCCTGCCATGGACTTCGGCTGCGTCGGCACGCCGTTCGAGGTGAAGTTCGCCGGCGAAGAGGCGCGGCCCGGCTCGTTCGAGGGCTACGGCGCCGTCTTCGGCAATATCGACGGGCACGGCGACCTCATTGAGCCCGGCACCTTCACCAAGGCGCTGCTGGACCGCGAGCGGTCCGGCGCCGGGCTGCCGCCGATGTACAAGATGCACGGCAAGCTCCTCGGCAATCGGCACGAGCCGATCGGCGTCTGGGATGCGATGAGCGAGGACGCCAACGGCCTGCACGTCAAGGGCCGGCTGGTCGGGCTCGATACCGAGACCGGCAAGTGGACCTATGCCCAGATGAAGGAGGGCGCCCTCAAGGGCCTCTCCATCGGCTACCGGGTCAACCCGCATGGCGCCAAGATGGGCTCCGGCCGCCCCGGCGAACCGCGGCGCACCATCAAGAGCGCGACCCTGACCGAGGTGTCGCTCGTCGACGACCCGTCGAACGCCCGAGCCCTGCATTACGGTCTCAAGAGCCGCTTCGCCGAGGCGCCGGCCGACGAGATCAAGACCATCCGCGAATTCGAGGACTTCCTGCGGGACGCAGGCGGTTACTCGCGTCAGGCCGCCAAGGCGATCGCCGCCGGCGGCTTCAAGGCCAAGCCGGACCCTCGGGATGAGGACGGGATAGGCGACCAGATCCGGGCGCGCCTCGACGCGCTCGCCACCCTCATCCGAAAGTAGGAGCCCCAGATGGAGCCCACCGAAGTGAATGCCGCCCTCGACGCCGCCGTCGGCCCGGTCATGACGGCGTTCGAGGAGTTCAAGAAGACCAACGACGCGCGCCTGGCCGAGATCGAGAAGAAGGGCTCGGCCGACGTCCTCGTCGTCGAGAAGCTCGGCAAGATCGAGGGTACCCTCAGCCAGTACGAGGGCATCAACCAGCGCCTCACCCTGGCCGAGCAGCAGACCAAGGCGGCCAAGGAAGCGGCCGAGCGGGTCGAGGTGGCGCTCGGCCGCCTGCCGGCCGACGCACGGGCGCGCAAGGGCACCGAAGAGGCCAAGTCCTTCGCCAATGCCTGGGCGCGCGCGGTCGTGCATGCCCACACCCTCGGCATCGTCAACCTGGGCGAGGACGAGCGGAAGGCGCTCGCTGACGTCGCGGCCGAGGCCAAGGCGCTCGGCATTACGCCCGACACCGCCGCGGGATTCCTGGCGCCGACCGAGTACGTCCGCGAGATCATCAAGGGCGTGACCGAGATCAGCCCGGCCCGCTCGATCGTCCGCGTGCGCTCGACGGCGGCGAAGTCGATCCAGATCCCCAAGCGCACCGGCCAGTTCGCCGCCCAGTGGGTGGCCGACCAGGGCACCCGGTCGGAGACGACGGGCCTCACCTACGGCCTCGAGGAGCTGCCGGCGCACGAGATGTACGCGCTGATCGATATCTCGAACCAGATGCTCGAGGACTCGGCCTTCGACATGGAGGCCGAGATCCGCGGCGAGGCGACCGAGCAGTTCGCGGTGGCCGAGGGCGCGGCCGTCGTCTCCGGCAGCGGCGTCGGCAAGCCGGAAGGTTGGATGACGAACGCCTCGGTCCTCTCGACCGTCTCCGGCACGGCGGCGACCGTCGCCGACGCCGACGGCCAGGCGAACGGCCTCATCACGCTGTTCCACGCGCTGAAGACGGCCTATGCCCGGAACGCCATCTGGACGCTGAACCGCACCACGCTCGGCTCGGTCCGCAAGCTGAAGGACGGCGACAAGAACTATGTCTGGATGCCGGGCCTGGCGCAGGGCATCCCGAACAGCATCCTCGGCGCGCCCTACGTCGAGATGCCGGACATGCCGAGCGAGGGCGCGGACCTCTTCCCGATCGCCTTCGGCGACTTCCGGCGCGCCTACACGATGGTCGACCGCATCTCGATGGAGATGCTGCGCGACCCCTACACGCAGGCGACGAGCGGCAACATCCGCTTCATCTTCCGCCGCCGCACCGGCGGCCAGGTCGTCCTGCCGGAGGCGATCCGCAAGCTGAAGTGCTCGACCTGACGGCCTGACGGCGCGTCCGCGAGCGGCGACCCCGGGGCGGCCGGCGACTGGCCGCCCCTCTCACACATCCCCAGCGACTGGAGAGAGCCGATGGCCTCCCGCGACCTGCACAACCACATCCACCCCGTGCCGCTGATCGCCCCGGTGGCGGCGCGGACCGACAACACCGCGATCGTCTCGGCGATCATCGACACGGCCGGCTACGAGAGCTGCGAGCTGGTCCTCGTCACCGGCACCAACACCGACGCCAACGCGACCTTCGCGGTCCTGGTCGAGGATGGGAACGATCCCGCCCTCGGCGACAACGCGGCCGTGGCCGACACCTTCCTCCTCGGCACCGAGGCGGAGGCCGGCTTCACCTATGCCGACGACGTCGAGTGCCGGAAGATCGGCTATGCCGGCGGCAAGCGGTATGTCCGCATGACGGTGACGCCGTCCGGCAACGACAGCGGCAACATCTTCCTGGCCGGCATCGCGCTGCTCGGCCACCCGCGGCACGCGCCGCCGGCCAACCCGCCGCAGTGATGATCGGGGCGAGGGAAGGGGCGGCGCTGCCGTCCCTTCCTTCGAGTCCAGCCGAGGGAGCCATCCATGCCCAACAGCGTCCCCGTGCGCGTCCTGCGCACCGTCCGTGTCGCGGTCGCCGGCACCGTCTATGGCCGGGAGATCGTGGCCGGCACCGACGACCAGGTCCCCGAGCATCTCGCGCCCAGCCTCATCGCCGCCGGCTATTGCGAGCCGCGTCCGACCGAACCGCCTCCGCCTCCGCCGATCCCGCCCGTCGCCATCCCCGACGACTGGGCGTCCGGCAACGCCGATGCCGTCAAGGCGCTGGCCGCCGCGATCACCGGCGCGGAGGCGCCGCGCACCCGCGCCGAGGCCGAGGCGATCGTCAAGGCCGAGATCGAGCGCCGCGCCGCTGCGCCTGTCGCCTGAGCCATGTTCACCGTCTCGACGCCCGCCGAGAGCCGCCAGCTGCTCACCATCGAGCAGCTGCGCGCGGCGGCCGGCGTCACCGGCACCGACCAGGACGCGGTCCTGCTGGCGCTCGGCCTGCGCATCGCCGACGAGATCGCCGACCATTGCCGCGTGCCGTCCGACGGCGTCCATCCACCGACCCTGCTGCGCGAGACGCTGGTCGAGACCATCCGGCTGACCTGCTGGACCCAGCCGCTGATCCTCGCCCGCCGCTGGCTCGGCGACGTCTCGGTGACGGTCGACGGCGTTGCGGTCGACGCTGCGGACCTCGAGGCGGACGCTCCGGCGGGGCTGCTCTACCGGCTGCAGGACGACCGCCGCACCGCCTGGGCGGCCGGCAAGGTGGTCGTCACCTATCAGGCCGGCTTCGCCGAGGCGCCGACGGCCGTGATCGGCGCCGCCGAGCAGCTGGTCCGCCTGCAGCGCTCCCAGGCATCCCGCGATCCGCTGGCGCGCTCCGAGCGCGTCCGGACCGAGGGGGTCGAGGAGATCCAGACCGACTTCTGGGTCGGTCCCGTCGACGGCCAGGCGATCCCGTCCGACGTCGCCGACCGGCTCGCCCGCTACGTCTATCACCAGGTGGGGTGACCCATGCTCGCGCCCGGCCCCAAGTCCCTCGGCGACATCGCGATCGGCGCCGCCGGCACGCAGGTGACGACGCCGGTGACCGGCCTCGCCGGCATGACGGCCGTCAGCATCCTGGCCCGCCTGATCTATGGCAGCGGGGGCACGACCGTCCGCGCCTACGTCCAGACTTCACTCGACCAGGGCACCACCTGGATCGACGTCGCCTGCATCCTCTTCGGCACGACGTCCGCGGCCAAGGTCGTCAACTTGAGTGGCCTCACCCCGCGCACCACGCCCGCCGCGCCGACCGACGGCAGCCTCGCCGACGACACCAGCTTCGACGGCATCCTCGGCGACCAGCTGCGGGTCAAGGCGATCTCGACCGGCACCTATGCCGGCTCGACGGTACTCAGCGTGCGGGCGGCTACCCGTTGAACAAGAACTTGTAGATGACTCCGCCAACAAGCCGAGGCGGTCCAGCGCCTTCCACAATACGGGCGCCGTCGAGTTCCCCGGCTTTCAGTCCAACACTCTGCAGTGCAGCGGCTGTTCCCTGGATCTGGATCTCCATCGTCGGGTGCCCAGCTTTCGCTTCCTCAATGATTCTTCTGACGTTCCCGTAGCTCTCGGGCTCTTCGGCACAGGTCTGAGTTTTCCCAGGCTGCTGGATAGCGGCCGATATCGCCTCAACGTGTCCCGAATGTTCGTCCATCAGCTGTTCTCCTTGTAGCGAGTCTGAGGAAACTACCATGGATACCTCCCCCGCCGGCATGATCGCCCGCCTCGACGGCTCGCTCGCGCGGGTGGGCGAGGACGTCGTGCTGCGGCGGAACACGCTGGGACCGGGCGGCGTGCAGATCCCCTTCGATGCCACGGTGCGGGCCCAGGTCCGCGGCTACGAGCCGGCCGAGCTGACCGCCGCCGTGATCCAGGGCGACAGCCGGGTGATCCTGTCGCCGACCCAGATCGAGCAGGCGGGATGGCCCGGCGCGACGGCCGCTCCCGTCACCGGCGACCGCCGGGTTCCGCGGCGCGGCGACGTCGTCCTGGTGCAGGGCACGCCGCGCCATGTCTTCGCCGCGGCGCCGAAATATGTCGGCGGCGTCCTGGTGCGGATCGAGCTCCAGGTCCGCGGCCAGGCGGGATAGCGGCCATGGCACGGTCGGCGTTCGAGTCCGTGATCCAGGTGCAGGTCGCGAAGTACGGGCCGGACGCAGCGAAGCGCCACCACATCGCCGTCGCCCGGCGGGGCCTGGCCGACTATCTGGCGCGCCAGGACGCGCGCCCCGACTACTCCATCGAGACGGACGGGCGCCCGGCCGCGTCCGAACTCTCGGTGCAGCCCTACGGCATCATCACCTATCGCTTCCGGCGGATGCGCGAGGTGGCGGCATTCGCGCTCGCCGAGGCGATCCGCCTCTCGCCGCACCGCAGCGGGCGCTACAAGCGGTCCTGGTTCGCGATGGTCGACGGCGCGGAGGTCGATGTCGACGCGATCCGGCAGGACGCCGGCCTCGTCCTCATCACCAACGACCAGCCGTACAGCCGCAAGATCAACGTCGGCGCCAAGGGCTTCGAGAAGTACGCCAACCCCGGGATCGTCGAGCGGGTCCGCCAGCTCGTCCGCCGGCGCTACGGCACCATCGTCGCTCCCGAGATCGAGTACCTGACGCTCGAGGGCGCCTACCGGCTGAAGCGCGACCTGTTCCGCCGGAACAAGCGCGGCGAGCGCTACGGCTCCGCCCGGCGGGATGCGCTGGCCGGCTCGGATCTGCGCTACCCGGCGATCGCGCTCAAGTCGAAGTTCTGAGGAGCCGGCCATGGACTGGCACGACGCCGAGGCGGCGATCCGAGCGCACGTCGAGGCGCAATGGCCGCTCTCGCAGTTCGCGGCGATGCCGCTGGCCTGGGAGAACGAATTCTCCGGCTACCAGAACGACTTCATCACGCTCGTCGTCGAGGGCACCTACGCCGACAAGAGCATCTACGGCTCTTCCGGCAAGCGCCTGTCCGTCGAGGCCGGGATCGTCTTCTTCCACTGCTTCGTCGAGCCTGGCCGGGGCAAGGCCGCCGCGCTGGCGCCCGTCGTCGCCATGACCCGCATCCTCGAGCTGCGGGCGATCCAGGGCGCGATCCGCCTCGAAGGCGGCGCCCCGCCTTCGCCCGTCGCGGAAGGTCCGGAGGTCGCCGCCCAGCAGCCGGGCGGGGCCTATTACCGCTGCTCCGGCAGCGTTCCCTTCATCGTCATCGGCAACCGCTGAACAGGAGTCAGCACCATGTCCGTCAATGGAACCCTCGGCTCCAAGCTGCTGATCAGCACCACGCCGGTGGCGGAGAGCGTCGACAGCGAGGCCGGCTACAGCGCGCTGGGCTGGACCGAGGTCGGCCTCATCGACAATTTCGGCGAGTTCGGGCGCCAGTTCGACCTCGTCACCTTCCAGCCCGTGAAGGACGGCCGCACCCGCAAGTTCAAGGGCGGGTTCAACGACGGCTCGACCCAATTCACCATGGGGCAGGACCTGACCGACGCCGGTCAGGCGGCGATGAAGGCCGCGGCCGATGCCGCCACCCAGGACAATTACGGCTTCCGGATCGAGCTGAACGACCCGCCCTCGCTGTCCGGCGGCCCGACGACGTTCTTCTTCCGCGGCCTCGCCATGTCGTTCCGGACCCAGATGGGCGCCGCGAACTCGGTGGTGAAGGCGACGGCGATGGTCGAGGTCAATTCCGACATCGTCCAGACGCTGCCGGCGGCGATCTACGACCGGTTCCTGACCGGCGGCTCGCTGGCGGCATACGAGCTCTTCAACGGCTCGGACGCCCAGGCGGCCGATCCCGAGATCAGCGCCGACACCCTTGTCATGGTCACCGGCGACGCCGGCACCGGCTATGCCGCCGACGGCACGCAGATCATCGCCGACGCGGGCTTCGTGCCCTCGGCCGGCGCCATCGTGGTCGAGGCCCGGCTCAAGGCGTCCGCCGTGACGGAGATCGCGCTGTTCGTCGGCCTGACCGACCAGAAGGCCGCGCTGGAAGCGCCGATCGAATCCGCCGCCTCCGCCGACACGCTGACCTCGAACGCGACCGACGCCGTCGGCTGGATGTTCGACACCGACATGGCGACCGACAACCTCTGGCTGGTCGGCGTCAACAACGACGTGGACGAGACCGCGCAGAACGCGGGCGTGGCCCTGGCCGGCGACACCTACGTCACGCTGCGCGTCGAGGTCGAGGCCGACGGGGACGCCCGGTTCTACCGGAACGGGGTCCAGGTCGGGACCGCGATGGCGACCGCCTTGGCGACCGGCGCGACGCTCTACCCGACCATCGTCGCCGCGGCCCGCGACACGGCGAGCCGCACCATCACCGTCGACTACCTCTACGCCCGCCAGGACTGATCCGGCGGCAGGACGAAAGGAGCCAGAACCATGTCCGCTACCGGCACTCTCGGCGCAGTCCTCTACACCTCGGCCACGCCCATGACGAACGTCGACGCGGCGGCGGATTCGATCGGGGACTTCCAGGGCCTGACCATCACGACGGAGGTCGGCCTCATCGACAACTTCGGGGAGTTCGGCAAGCAGTTCGACCTGGTGACCTTCCAGCCGGTCAAGGACGGCCGGACGCGGAAGTTCAAGGGCGGCTACAATTCCGGCCAGATCCAGCTGACCATGGGCCAGGACCTGACCGACGCGGGGCAGGCCGCGCTCAAGGCCTATGCCGATGCCGCGAACCAGAACGCCTACCCGTTCAAGATCACGCTGGTCGGGGCGGATTCCAGCTACGACACCATCTTCTTCGCGGCCCGGGTCATGAGCTTCCGGACCCAGATGGGGGCCGCCAACAGCGTGGTGAAGGCCAGCGTCATGCTGGAGATCGACAGCGACGCCTTCATCGGCGCTGCGAGCTGATCCGGCGCCCGGGGCGGCGAGCCCGCCCCGGCGCCTATCCGACTTCGCGCCAACCCCGCTTGAGGTAGGCCGTCGCGAGCAGCGGCTGCATCAGCGCGCACCAGAGCGCCCAGGCCGCAAGCCCGGCCCATCCACCCGACGCGTGAAACGCGGCCTCGCTGGTCGTCAGATGTCCTGCGATCGCGATGCCTGCGCCGATCGCGATCGGCCCCAGGACAAGGGTCACGAGCGCCGCCAGCCACGCCCGGCGGAAGGCCAGGAAGAACGGCCCCAGGCACAACGTCAGCAGATACGAACCGAGTCCGACCGTCTCGGTGTAGCCGCTGGTCGGATTGGCGAACCCCCGTATCTGCATAGCCACTCCCGATCCGCAGTGGGGTCACAACCCTCTCAGAAATACAGCCGCTCGTCGAGCGGACAGCGACGCCCGCGCGGGCGGGGCGGGAGGCGAAGCATCGGGGCGCCTCCCGCCCACCTTCCCGATACCCCGACGGAGAACCACCCCATGTCCAAGCTCAACCAGGGCGAGGTCGAGATCGTCCTCGGCGGTCAGACCCGCGTCCTGCGCCCGACCATCAACGCCGTCCGGGCGCTCAGCCGGATCTATGACGGCCTCGACAGCTGCCGGAACAAGCTGGCGACCCAGAACCTCGAGGTCACGACCAATGTCATCCGCTACGGCCTCGGGCTCAACGACGCGGAGGCCCGGAACCTCGACGCCCAGGTCTACCGGCAGGGCCTGACCGCGGACCTGATCCTGCCGCTGATGCGCTTCGTCGCCATCCTCGGCAACGGCGGCAAGCCGGTCGAGGAAGATCCGGCGGACGGCGGCGGAGCCGACGGCGCGGGCGAGGGGGAGGCGGCGGGAAACCTCTGACGCTCGACGCCTGGGCGGACGGGCTCTTCAAGCTCGCCGCCGGGTGGCTGGGCTGGCCACCCGACGTCATCCTCGCCTGTCCGATCGGGCAGCTCGAGCTGGCCCTGGAAGGCAAGGTCGAGTTCGTGAAGTCGACCAGCCCCTGGGGCAGCTCCGAGGAAGACGAAGAGGCCAGGAAACTGGCCGAGCAGGTGCCGGCCCCCGCGCTGGCCGCCGAGCAGATCAAGGCCTTCTTCGCCCAGCGGCAGGCCATGGCCGGCCGGCACAAGGCGAAGGCCCGTCCGGAATAGCAGCACCCGCTTGGCGGCATCGGGCCATCCCGATGCCAGGGAGGCGCCATGGTCGATGAGGTAGCCAGGACAGCCCTCGTCTACGACGCGACGCAGGCCAAGAAGGGCGCGCAGGACTTCGCGCAGGCCTCCCAGCAGGTCATCGACGCGAACCGCGCGGTCGAGGCGGCCGAAGCCAAGGGCGCCTCGACCGTCGCGGAGGCGGAGAACCGCAAGGCGACCGCGCGTCGCCAGGGCACGGCCTCGGCGAAGGCCGCCGCTGCCGAGGAGGCGGCGGCGATCGCCGCCGGCGCCGATGCGATCGACAAGGCGACGAAGCGCAAGCTCGAATCGCTGTCGAGCCAGACGCGCTTCCTGGATTCCATGGCGCGGCGCCTCGACCCCTTCGCCCAGGAGGTTCGCAAGGCGCAGACCGAACTGAACCGGCTGCAGGGGATCGCGGGCGGCAGCGGCGAGAACGCGGTGCGCGCGGCAGACCTGCTCACCGCCGCAACCCGCCGGCTCAGGGAGGCCGAGGAGGCGCTGGCGGCGAGCCGCCGGCAGAAGGGGCCGGACCATTCGGCCGAGCTCGAGCAGGTCGTCCAGCAGTACGACCGCACGCGGGCGGCGGCCCGGAACTATGCGGCCGAGCTGGCGCGCGTCACCGGGATCCTCGACGCGAACAAGGTCGCCGAGAGCGACCGCGCCCGCATCCTGGCGGCAGTGGCCGCCCAGCACGACCTCGCCGCCCAGAAGGAGGCGGCGGCGATCGGCCGCGTCGAGACCGCGCTCCGGCAGCGCGCCGCGGCCGAAGATGCGGCCATTGCCAACGCCTGGAAGCTGGCGGACGCCAACCGGGCCGCGGCGGCCGCCGAGCAGGAGCGCAATCGCGCCGCCGCGGCCCAGGCGCAGTTCAACTCGGTGCTCGGCGTGCGCGCGCCGGCGTCCGGTGCCGCCGCCCAGTCGGCCGCGGCCTTCGAGGAGGCGTTCCGCCAGCAGGAGCGCCTGACGGCGGCGGCCCAGCGCTACAAGGACGCCCTCAATCCGCTACTGCCGCTGCAGCGCGCGTACCGGGCGGAGCTCGACCAGATCAACCAGACCGCACGGTCCGGGCTGCTCTCCGAGCAGCAGCGGTCGGCGGCGGTCCAGCGCACCAAGGACGCGTTCGTCCAGCAGGTGACCGCGCTGCGGCAGGTCGACCAGGAAGGGGTGAAGCACATCGGCACGGTGCGGCTCGCGGCGCACCAGTACAGCAACCTCGGACAGCAGATCCTGGACGTCGGCGTTTCGCTGCAGGGCGGGATGAACCCATTCACCGTCTTCGTCCAGCAGGCGCCGCAGGCGGCGTTCGCGGTCGGTGGCTTCAGCAACCTGCTGAAGGTCGCGCTCAGCGTCATCACGCCCTTCACCGTCGGCATCGGCGCGCTCTCGCTCGGGCTGGCGGCGCTGACCCTGCGCTACGAATCGATCGCCGAGCAGGATCGCCTGTTCGGAGCGACGCTGCGGACGACGCGTCGCGAGGCGGAACTGACGACGGCGCAGGTTCGCGGCCTGGTCGAGCAGATGCGCGCCCTCGGCACCAGCCGCAACGACGCGATCGCATCGCTCGAGGCCGCCCTCCGGAACCCGCGCGTCAACGCCCAGCAGATCGTCCAGATCGCGCCGATCGCGCCGAACTATGCGGCGGCGATGGGCAAGGCCGTGCCTGAGGCGATGCGCGAGCTCACGCAGGCTGCGGCCGATGGATATGCCGGGATCGTCCGGTTGGACGAGGCCTTCGACTTCCTGAGCAGCACCCAGCTCGAGTCCATCCGCACGATGGCGGAGGAGGGGAACAAGGTCGGCGCCGTGGCGCAGGCGATGGACCTCCTCAGGGAGCGGACGACGGGTGCCGCTCGCGAGGGCGTCTCGCCGATGTCGCGGGCGATGACCGACCTCGGCCGGATCTATCGCGGCATCGTCGACATGGTGTTGCAGAACCCGGCCGTGAAGGCGACTCTTGAAGGCGTGGCGGGTGCTCTCGGCTGGGTCGCCGACGCCGTCGAGCGGTTCGCCAACAGCTCGGGCACCGCGACGGTTGCCACGCTGAACGCCAGGCTCGCCGAGAGCGAGACGATGCTGGCGAACCTGCGGCAGAGCTACGATCTCCAGCGGCAGGCCAGCCCAGGTCTTGCAGCCGGCATCGAGCGCCAGATCCAGCAGGTCGAAGCCGGCCGCGCCCGGATCAAGGCGCAGATCGACGGCATGGCACGGGACGCCGCCAGGTCCGGTGTTGGCATCGGCCAGATGACAGTGGCCGACGGCCCCTACAATAGCTCGGCCGACCGCGAGGTTGCCGAGCGCTACGTCCAGGCGCTGGAGCGGGGCCAGAAAGGCCTGGCTGACGCCTACACTCGGACCGGCCGCGCCCGCGACATCGCCATAGCGCAGGCCAACGCCGAACGCGAAGCGAACGAACGGAACATCCACGGCGACGAGCGCGCGCGGCTGGTCAAGGTGCGCGTCGCCGAGGCGACCCGCCAGCACAGCGCCGCATCGGCGGATTTCGCGGTCGCCGCACGCGCCGCGGCGGCCGGCGCCTTCCTCGTCGCAGATGCCGCCGGGAAGGGCGAGGCGGCCGAGCGCGCCGCCGCCGCCCAGGCCGCCATCCTGGCCGAGCAGAACAACAAGGGCGCCGAGGCCTTCAAGCAGCGTGCCCTCGAAGAGGCCGCGGTCCTCAAGATCACCAACGAGACGACGCGCGAACTCGAGCGGTCGACGCAGGCCAGCCAGGGCATGGCGGCCGCCGCGCTCCTGGGCGCCGAGGCCATGGCCGCGGAGACCCGCGCCCAGTACGAGCGGTCGATGGCGCTCAAGCTCGGCGCCGACCGCACGACCGAGCTGGCCCAGGTCATGAAGGCCTACGACGCCGACCGCGCGGCCAAGCTCTCCGAACAGGCCAACACCGAGGCGGCCCGGATCCAGGCCCAGGCCGACGCGACCATGCGCCTTGCCGAGGCGACCCGCTTCGGCTCGGCCGCGGTCGAGGAGGCGGAGGTCAAGAACCGCCTCCTGGCCGAGGCGACGAAGCTCCAGATCGGCAACCTCGACGACCAGGCGGGCGCGATCGAGAAGCTGCGCCAGCTGCATCCCGAGCTGGTCCGCGCCATCGAGGCCGAGGTGGCCGCGAACAAGCAGCTGGCCGCCGAACAGGACAAGCTGAAGGCGTCGCGCGATAAGCTGGTGGCGCAGGCCTCGGCCTATGTCGCCAGCATCTCCGACCCCGCGTCCCGGCGCGCCGGCGAGCTGGAGATCGAGCGGCTGGAGCGGGTCATCGACCTGACCGACAAGTACAAGACGGTCGCCTCCGGGCAGGGCAAGGCGCTGCTCGACCTCTTCGACGAGACCCAGGCATACCGCGAGCAGGAGCGCTTCTGGAACGACAGCCGGCAGATGGCCGAGGGCTATGCCGACGACGTCAAGGGGTACCTGCTCGACGGCCTGACCGGCGCCACCAACAGCGGCAAGTCCATCTTCCGCGACATGTGGGACGCCGCGCTCGAAGGAGGGAAGCGGTTCCTCATCAACTTCGCGCTCGAGCTGGCAAAGCAGCGCTTCGTCATGCCGATCCTGACCAGCGTGATCGGCAGCAATGCCGGTGCTTTTGGGGTCGTTGCCCCGCAGACGGCCGGAGGCGCGCTGACGCTGACGCCCAACGGCGATGGCAGCTTCAGCCTGAGCAATCTGCCGGGCACCAGCTCCCTCGGCGGCGGGTCGTTCGGCGGGTCGTGGTTCCAGGGGATCCTCGACACTCCACTGTGGGGCACCGCGGCCGGGTCGGCGGTCCTGCCTGCCGGCGTTTCTGCGGCGACCGGTTCCGCTGCGGGGATCACCTCGGCCGGCAATCTTGGCGCGTTCACATCCGAGGCGGCCCTGACCGGCTCGGGCTTTGCGACCGGGTCCGGCGCTGCGGCAGCGCCTTTCACGGTCGGCCAGGCTCTTCCCGGTGTCGGCGCCGCGCTCTCGATCTACAACGCGGCCACCAATCCGAACATCGGCACGATCTCCGGCGCGGCCCTGACGACGGCGGGAGCTGCGGCGACGATGTTCCCGGCCATGTTCGGGTCGCTGGCCGCGCTCGGCCCCTACGGCATGATCGCCGGCGCGATCCTGTCGATCCTCGGCAACACCATCTTCAAGCGGAAACCCAGCAACATCGGGGCGGAATCCAGCTTCAGCTTCGACCAGCTGGCAGCGGGCGCCGAACTGGACTTCCAGACGCTGTTCCGCGGCGACAAGCACCCGAACAGCCTGCGAACGACGGACAGCCTGTCGGCCGCCCTGCAGGACACTCTTTCGGAGCTGGCGGGGCAGTACGGCGACGTGCGCTTCGGCGGCACCTTCGGCGCGAATTATGGCCGCAAGGAAGGGACGTCGATCTGGTACGGCGCGCCGGACATCACGTCCGTCGACCAGCGCAGCGTCTTCAACTTCGACCCCGAGAACGACGAAGAGGCCGCCCAGGCCTTCGCGGATCTGTCGCTCGCCGCCCTGCGCAACGCCGACTGGGATGGTCTCGGCAAGACGGTGGCGACGGCCGTGAAGAACAGCGCGGCCACCGACCTGGTGGGCTTCCTAGCCGACGTCGACTTCGCCAAGGGCTTCGAGACCACGGTCGACTTCCTCAACAAGGGCTGGGATCCGGTCACCAGCCAGATGGCGCAGATCAAGAAGACGGCCGAGGAGGGGGGCAAGGCGATCGCGAAGACGATCACCGACTTCCTGGACAAGACGAACGAGCTGTGGCCGTCGGTCACCCGCAGCTTCGACGCGGCGGGGAACGAGCTGGTCGCCGGGGCGCAGACCGTCATGCAGGCGCTGGTCGTCGAATACGGCCAGGCCAACACCGAGGCCGAGCAGGCCGGCGCCGCGATCCGGGACGCGGCCGGCAACTACTACACGTTCGCCGGCCAGATCGGCGACGCGACCCTGGAACTGACCTCGGCCTCGGGCGAGGTGGTGACCGCGACCTATGACGCGTCGACCGGCGTTTACGAGCTGGCGACCAGCGTCACGGCGCTCGGCGACAGCGTCGCGACCACCATCACCGAGATGAGCGCGGAATCGGTCGCCGGCGCGACCGCGGCGAAGAACTTCGCGCTCGGCGTCCTCGGCCTCAACGACGCCTTCCGCTTCGTCCATGAGGATGGCGTCGACGTCCTCAAGCAGGGCCTCTTCGCGGTCGAGCCGGCGCTGACCGGCCTCGACCTGGCGCTCGAGGAATCGCGCCAGGGCATCCAGAGCCTCGTGCCTGCGCTCGAGGCGGCCGGCGTCACGGCCGAGGAAATCGCCCTCCTCATCCCGGCTGCGCTGGCCCGCGCCGAGGCGGATATCCGCGCCAACTTCGCGCTGGCGGCGGTGGCCGAGCAGTTCTCCTGGAACCAGCGCTTCAACCCGGGCGCGGTGCCGACGGCCGCCCAGGCCTTCGCCTCGGTCGGCGCCACCCGCGACGCGACGCCGGTCTTCTTCGACACCCTCAATTCGTTCTTCCTGCGGGCGGGGGCGGGCCAGGCGACGCAGGCGGACTTCGGATCGCTGGAGACGAACTTCCAGAACCAGGCCGGATACGACATCCTGACCGACCAGCAGCTGAATGGGCTCTATTCGTCCGTCCAGGGCGCGCTGCAGGCGTCGCTCGCCCTGCAGCAGTCCTGGTCGCCGGCCAACGACAACTTCGATTCCGGCACGTCGAGTGCCGGCGGCGGGAGCGCCTCGGACGGCCAGCGCGAGCAGCTCCAGGAGAGCCTCGACCTGCGGCGCGACGAGCTGCGGGTCATCAAGGAATCGATCTCGGTCCGCGAGCGCGATCGCGACAGCTATCTCGATCTCGCCGAGCGGACGCGCAGGTTCCGCGAGAGCCTGCTCCTCAACACCGCGCTGACGCCCCTCGACCCGACCTTGGCCCTGGCCGAGGCGCGCCGCCAGTTCGAGGTGACGGCCGCCAAGGCGATGACCGGCGACCAGGATGCGATCCGCGACCTGGAGGGCGTGTCGACCGCGCTGCTGGAACGGAGCCGGGCCTATTACGCGTCGACCAGCGGCCAGCTCGACAAGTCGACGCGCTACCAGGAGGACTTCTCGCGCGTCCAGGCTGTCCTGCTGCAGGTCGAGGGCAAGGCCCGCGACTATGCCGCCGAGGCGGTCGCCGAGTTGGTCGCCCTCAACCGCCAGGCTGGCGAGATCGAGACCGCGATCGGCGGCCTCGAGAGCTCGATCAAGGCCCTCGGCGGCACGTCGGGCTCGCCGGGCAGCCCCGGCTCGCCCGGGACGCCTGCGGATCCCGCCACGCCGCCCAGCTACGATTTCGGGTACGCCAATCTCGGCCGGCGCCAGGGGGAGAGCGCCGACGCGTTCATGCGCCGCATGTTCCCGACCATCGCGCCCCCGGTCGCCGGCAGCGACAACGTCGTCTCCGACCAGGAGGGCTATGCCTGGGCGCAGCGCCTGCGCGATCCGACCTATCTGCCGGGCCTGACCAACGCGGCCTACTACGCGTCGGCGATCAAGGCCTCGAAGGGCGAGTTCACCGGCCCGTTCTCGGAAGGGGCCCACACCACCTTTCTGCGTCCCGGCGGCGTCTGGAATGACGAGCGGACCCGGGCGTTCATCGACGAGCTGCGCACCCGTACCTCGGTGCCGAGCGGCTACTTCGGCGGCTATGCCTACGCGACCGGCGGGCTCGTCACCGGCGGCATTCGCGGAATGGACAGCGTGCGCGCCATGCTGACGCCGGGCGAGTATGTCCTGCCGCCCGCCGCGGTCCGCCGGCTCGGCCTGCCCCAGCTCGAGGCGATGCGGTCCGGCCACGGAAACGAGAACGAGGTCGTCGACCGGCTGGGCAAGCTGGTCGACCTCGCCGCCCGCATCATCGAGCGGCAGGACGCGCAGATCCGCCAGAACGAGGCGGCCGCGCGGCACGTCGGCTCCAAGGTCGAGGAGACGACGGAAGCGGTCCGGCGGGCGCGGCCACGGCAGACCGATCCCGGCATCTTCAAGCGGGCGGGCTGATGGCGACGGCCAAGCGGTACTTCCTGCTCGAGCTCGAGGGGTTCAACCCGGCGACGCAGGCGGTGGAGATCGTCCGCTTCACGGACGGTCCGGACTGGATCACCGAGCCCGACGACGATCCGCCGGACGCGCGATACTTCTCGGCCCTGGTCCTGCCCGACGACATCGTCTTCGGCCGCTCGCTCTTTGCCGATGGACGCACCGGCGGCGGTGCCGAGATCGAGATCTCCGACAACATCCGGATCATCAACCGGCCGGATGCGGAGACCGGGACCGGGCGCTGGGATCACCTGGCGGACTGGGGGTGGGACGGCCGGCGGGGCTGGCTCTACCGGATCGACGAGGGACAGGGCAGGGCGGATGCCGTGCTCGTCCTCTACGGCGTCCTCGAGCAGCTGCTGCCGGAGTACCGGATCGCCGCCGGCTCCGGCACCGATCACCTGGTCGTCCGGCTCAAGGATCCCCTGTCGCAGCTCGATCGGCCCCTCCAGCCGGCCAAGTACGACGGCAGCAACGTCGGGCCCGACGGCGTCGAAGGCACCGAGCTGGACATCAAGGGCCTGCCGAAGCCGGTGTCCTGGGGCCGCTGCTACGAGGTGCCCGGGCGCCCGGTCAATACCTCGCTGCTGCTCTACCAGTTCGCGGACGGGGCGCTCGCCGAGATCGAGCCGACCTGGGACAAGGGCCTCGAGCTGACCCTGGCGGACGACTATGCGACGCCCGCCCTGCTCGGTGCGGCATCGGTCGACCCTGGCGACTATGCCACGGCGCTGGCGTTCGGAATGGCGATGCCGGGCGCGCCGCCGGACGGCGCCGTCACCGCCAACACCAGCACGGTCGCGACGCCGCTGCCGTCGGGCGACGCGGTCCAGCTCGACGGGTCGACCGAGTTCTTCGCCAAGGCGAGCGGCGTCACCGGGGCTCCGACGACCGACCGAGGCGTCGTCTCGGCGTGGTTCCGGGTCGACGGCGGCGACGGCACAGAGCGCACGCTCCTGGAGCTGGCCACCGGCCCGTCGTCGGTCGCGCTCGAGCTGTGGCTCGGCACCGACGACAAGCTGCACGCGGCCTGGGTCGGGGCCGGCGGCGGCGCGGTCGCGTCCGTCGTCAGCACCTCGGCCTTCGCGGCCGCGGCGGACTGGCGCCACCTCGCGCTCGCGTGGATCTTCCCCGCGACCGGCTCGCCCTACCTCGCGCTGTGGGTCGACGGCGCCAACCAGACGAACCCGACGATCACCGGCACCGGCCCCTTCGACCCGCTGACGGCGATCCGCGTCGGCGCCTTCGGCCGCACCTCGCAGACCCAGCACTTTCCCGGCGCGCTCGCCGAGCTCTGGGTCGCCTGGAACCAGTTTCTCGACATCACGATCAGCGACGGGCTGGAGCGCCTGCGCACGCTGACGGGCTACCCGACCGACCTCGGCCCGAGCGGCGCCAGGCCGACCGGCTACTCGCCGGCCTTCTACCTCCGCGGCGGACCTGCGGCCTTCGGCACGAACCTCGGCGTCGGCGGCGACCTCACCGCGAGCGGCACGCCGACGCTGGCCGATTCGACGCCCTATGCGCCGCCCCCCGCGACGCCGTCGACCGTCGTCGCGGCCGAGATCATCCGCGACATCATCACCAGCCGCGTCGGGCTCGGCGACGACCAGATCGACGACGATGCCTTCGATGCGGCCACCATCGCGGCACCCGAGGAGATCGGGCTCTGGGTCGGCGAGGAGGCGTCGGTTCGCGACATCCTCGACCTCGTCTCCGCCCACGGCATCGCCTACTGGTTCCGGCAGGACGGGCGGTTCGCCATCGGCCGGTTCCAGCTGCCGTCCGGCTCGCCGGTGCATGTCTTCACGACGGCCAACGTCCTCGAGCTGGAGCGCACGCCGACGGCGGACAGCGGCTTCGGCGTCCCGGTCTACAGCGTCGTCGTCGAGCATTCCCGGATCTACCAGGTCGCGACGCCGAACAGCCTGGCCGACAGCGTCGACGCGGCGCGCCGGGCCTACCTCGAGCGCGAGTATCGGCGCGCCTCGGCCAGCGACAACACCGTCAAGGCCAAGCACCTCCTGGCGACGGAACTGGTGATCCGGACGCTGATCACCGACGCCGACGATGCCCAGGCCTATGCCGACGCCGAGCTTGCCCTGCGCTCGACCATCCGGCCGCTGTGGCGCGTCCGCGCACCGATCACGGCCGAGACGGCCGCGATCGACCTCTTCGACGTCGTCATGCTGCGGCTGCCCCGTTTCGGGCTGGTCGCCGGCAAGCTCTTCCGGGTCATCGGCGTCGCCGCCGCGCCGCGTCCGAACTGGGTCGAGTTTCAGCTCTGGGGCGGAGTCGACGGCCCGATCAGCGTCCCCTTCCTCGGCAACCGGGTGACGATCCACCCGCCGACCGTGATCGGCTCGGCGGCGACGATCACGGTGCCCTACCTCGGCAACCGGGTGACGATCCACGCGCCGCGGATCGGGCTCTACCTGCGGCCGCCCTTCCTCGGCAGCCGCGTTGCGATCCACGCGCCGACGGTCTCGACCAGCTACGGGATCGCGGTGCCATTCCTGGGCAGCCGGTCGACGGTGCACGCGCCTTCGGTGCTGCGGGGCGGGGTGGCGGTCGAGGTGCCGGCGCTGGGCAACCGGGCGACGATCCACGCGCCGACCGTGCTGCCGGGCGGCGTCGCGGTCGAGGTGCCGTTCCTCGGCCTGCGGGCGACCTTGCACGGCCCGACCGTGTCGGCCGCCTACCGCGTCCAGGTCCCGGCGCTGGGCAACCGGGTGACCGTCCACGCGCCGACGCTGGTCTACGACCAGGCGGTGCAGGTGCCCTTCCTCGGCAGCCGGGTGACGGTGCATTCGCCGGTCGTACAGTCGGGCAACACCTTCGTCGTCGTGCCCTACCTCGGCAAACGGGTGACGATCCACGCCCCGGCGGTGACCGCCGGCTACACCGTCCAGGTGCCGGCGCTGGGCAACCGGGTGACGCTGCACGCCCCGGCGGTGACCGCGCGCTACGCCGTCCAGGTGCCGTTCCTCGGCGGCCGCGCGACGCTGCACGCCCCCACGGTGACCGCGAGCTACAGCGTCCAGGTGCCGTTCCTCGGCAGCCGCGTCTCCGTCCACGCGCCGACGGTGGTGCCCGACCAGTTCGTCGCCGTGCCCTTCCTCGGCAGCCGCGCGACCCTCCACGCGCCGACCGTCGCCGCGACCTACCGCATCCAGGTCCCGGCGCTCGGCAACCGCATCACCATCCACGAGCCGGCGGTCCTGATCGGCGACCTGCGGCTCACGGAGGCGGGGGACACCCGCATCACCGAAGCGGGCGACGCCCGCGAGCTCGAATAGGAGACAGCACCGATGGCCAATTTCTTCTACCCGAAGGGTGCCGAGGCGGTCCTCAACGGCCAGATCAACTTCGGCGCCGACTCGATCATGGCGGCCCTGGTCGACACCGACGACTACACCTACAACTCGGCCCACGATTTCTTCGACGACCTGGCCGGCGTCATCGACATCGTGCCGCTCGCCTCGATCACCCGCACGAACGGCGTGCTCGATGCCGCCAACCCGACCTTCACGACGGTCGCCGGCGACGAGGCCGAACTGATCGTCATATTCAAGGACACCGGAACCGCCGGCACCTCGCCGCTGCTCCTCCACATCGACGACGCGACCGGCCTGCCCGTCACGCCCAACGGCGGCGACATCACGATCGAGTGGAACGCCAGCGGCATCCTGACGCTCGCCTGAGCCCGCTCCTCGCCTCGCCACCCGTCCCGCCACCCGATTGGGAGGGCCGCCGATGGCCAACCAGAAAATCACCGACCTGCCGTCGCTGACCGGCACGCCGGCGCAGACGATCCTCTTCGAGGCAGTCGACGACCCGGCCGGCACGCCGACCTCGAAGTCGGTCACGCTGAGCAAGATCTTCGACGGCATCCCGTCGCTGACCGACGGCGGGACGGCCGGCCGGCTCGACTACTTCCCGGCCGTGCTCAACGCGTCCGGGGCGTCGCGCTATTTCCGTGGCGTGGGCCTGTTCGGGATCATCAACGGCCTGCAGGAGACGGGGACGTTTGCGCTGGCCGACGAGCTGGGGCTCTACCAGCAGAACAGCAGCGCCGCCCGCAAGCGCTCGCTGCAGCAGATCTACGACCTGGCCGCCCTGCTCGCGACCTTCAGCGACCCGCAGACGGGCGATCTCGCCGTCGTCCACGACCTCTCGGCCGGGGTGACGAAGGCGATCTCGCTCGCCAACCTCGCGGCGATCGTGCCGCAGCTGACGGCCTTCGCCTCGACGATCGACGGCGCCGCCGACCTCGTCGCCCTCTGGGACAACTCGGCGTCGGCGATGCGCAAGCTGACGCCGGACCAGCTGTTCCAGGTGCGGCAGTCGGTGTTCATCCCGGCCGCCGCCTGGACGCCGCGGACGACCAACGGCCCGGCCGCCGGCTCGGCCGAGCTCTCGACCAACAAGCGGATGGTCAAGAGCCTCGACTTCGACGCCTCGACCCAGGAATACGCCCAGTTCCCGGTCTGGCTGCCGAAGTCGTGGGACCTGTCGACGCTCGCCTACCGCGTCGCCTGGACCACGGCGACGGGGACGGGCGGCGTCACCTGGTCGCTGGCGGCGCGGGCGGACAGCGACGACGACGCGCTCGACCAGGCGATGGGCACGGCCGTGCTGGTCGCCGACACGCGGCTCGCCGACAACGACCTGCACCTGACATCGGAAAGCGGTGCCCTGACGGCGGCGGGCTCGGCGGCGGAATTCGACCTCGTCACCTTCGAGCTGTCGCGCGCGGTCGCCGACGGCGGCGACACGAAGACCGGCGACGCCAGGTTCCTCGGCCTCCAGCTCTACTACAACACCCGCTACCGGAGCGACGCGTGACCGCCTGGGAGCGCGGGCGCTCCGGCCTGATCCTGCCGCGGCACCGGGGCGGGCTCTGCTCCGTGCTGGCCGTGACGCAGCTCGCGGGCTTCGGCGCGGGCGGGGCGTCGCCGCCGCCGACCTTCGACCCGACCCGCACGGATGCCCAGATCACGCTCTCGGGCGGCAATCTGTCGGGCTCGGCAACGTCCGGGCCGGGCTCGACGCTGTCGACCGGGATCGTGACCGGCGGGAAATTCTACACCGAAGTCCGGATCAACGGGCTCGGCTCGACCACGATCCGGCAGCGGCTCGGGATCGCGCGCGCGGATTTCGACTGGACCCTGCCGCCTGCCGATACGGGGTCGCTGTCGTGGGTCTATTTCGCTCGCGGCGACAAGAAGGGGCCGGACGACAGCGGCAGCGTCAGCTACGGCGACGGGTGGTCGTCCAGCGACGTTGTCGGGCTCGCCGTGGACCGCGATGCCGGCAAGGTGTGGTTCGCGCTGAACAACAGCTGGCAGGTGTCCGGCGACCCGGCGGCCGGCACCGGCGCGGCCTTCGAGGACGCGGACATGATTGCCGACCTCAGGCTGATCGTCGGCACCTTCGACAGCGTCGGCGGCACGTTCTCCTGGACGTGGCGCAGTTCCCCCGCCGACCACAGCTACGCCCCGCCCAGCGGCTTCAGCGCCGTCTGGCCGAGCTAGGAGAGACCGATGGACAACAGGATCGAGTACGGCTGGGTCGAGCCCGACCCGGCGACGGGCGAGCCCGCCGTCGTCAAGACGGAGTGGAAGGGCCAGCGCCTGCGGGTGCGCGCCGTCGAGGTGGCCCCGGCCGAGACGCGGGAGTACCGCGGCGGCTGGATCGCGGAAGACGGCAGCCGCAGCGGCACGATCGTCGGCAAGCTCTTCGTCGACGCGCTGGTCCTGCCGGCCGAGATCAAGACGGGTGCCGACGGCCGCCCCGTGGTGCGCCCGATCGAGACCGCGCCGCGGCCGCCGGTCCAGCCCTGGGAGCGGCTGGTCGGCCCGCTCTACCGGATCGAGCCGGAGAGGATCACGCGCTACTGGACCGTCGAGGACCGGCCGCTGGAGGAGCTGCAGACCGAGCGGACGGCGGAGGTGAAGGCCGAGCTGTCGGCCCGGATCGCCGACCGGCTGCTGGAGCGCGATGACGCCTCCGACCTCCGCGAGGCCGGCCGCGCCGCCCTGGCGGCGATCGCCGCCGCCGAGACCCCGCGCGCCGTCTCCGAGGTCGCCGTCGACTGGCCGGCCTGACGCCATGGCCTACACGCCGCCGATCCTCGGCTATGAGAACTGGGCCGAGGGCGCGACCGCCTCCGGCGGCTCCTATACGACGTCCCGCCCGGCCGCCAACATGCAGACCATCGAACTCGGCGTGGTCGCCCGGACCACGAACGCATCGACCTCGTCGACGATCCGGGTGTTCGATCTCGGCGCGGCACGATCCATCCGGCTCGTCGCGATCACCAGCCACAACCTCAGCGCCGCCGCCACGGTTCGCGTCCGCGCCGCCAGCAGCGAGGCAGGCCTGACGAGCGGCCCCGCGGTCGATGTGACGCAGAACGCTTGGCTCGGCGCCAACACGCCGGCGACGAACACGACCCGGCGCGGGACGCGTCTTCGGATGCCATGCGCGCTCGTCGTCCTCTCGGCCGACCAGAACTATCGCTGGTGGCGGGTCGACATCGCGGACAGCGGCAATCCGGATGGCTACGTCAAGATCGGCTACCTGCAGCTCTGGCAGGCTATACAGTTCTCGATGGGGCTCGCACCCGACGCCGCGCTGGCGCCGGAGACCGGGACGACGCGGCAGGAGACGATTGGCCTGGTCGCCCATTTCGACCCGCGGGCCAGCCGTCGCGTCGCGCGGTTCGTGACCGATGGCCTGCCGCCGGCGGAAGCCCGTCTCGTCGAGGACATCGTCGCCGACCGCGATCTGCACCAGCCGGTGTTCTGGCTACCGGATCCGACCCCGGACGAGCCGGGCGACATCCTGCGGCACGCCTTTCTCGCCCGGATGCGGGAACTGACCGCGCTCGAGCACCCCTACGTGATCGACCGCCGGCGCGGCGCCTGGAACCTCGAGGAAATCGTAGGAGGCTGATCCATGTCCGACCGCACCGATCCGCCGCACCACGGCGGCCGCCTGCATCTCCGCTGGGACGGCACGGTGACCGCCGGAAACGTCCTCATCGCACTGCCGATGGTCGTCGGCCTGGTGATCTGGGGCGCCCGCCTGGAGAGCCGCGTCAACCACGAGAGCGACCTGCGGACCCGGCTCGAGGCGCAGGTCGAGCGCGACCGCCGGAACGACGACCGGCTGTTCGAGGTCGTGCGCGCGGAGATCCGCACCCAGGGCGAGCAGACCCGGGCGGCGCTGGACCGCCTGGTCGACAAGATCGAGCGGAAGGCCGACCGGCCCTAGCAGGGGCGGTGGCACGGCCGGCTGGCGCGCAGCGTCGATGACGACAGGGTGCGAAGCCCGGCAGTGGGCCGCTCCCCCACCAGCCTTCCAGTTGCCGGCCGAAGCTGCCAAAGGGCACCGCAGTGTCTAGCAAGCCATCGCTGGCCTGCAAAAGGACCGGGCCCCGCGCCTCTGGAAGTAGCGCCGAGCATCCTGCGCGTCAATTCACCCACCCCGCCGGCACCCGCCGCGCGGGCTCTTCGTCATGGAGATCACCACCATGCTCAAGGATCTGTGGGCCCGCGCGCCGCGCTGGGCCGTCTACGCGGTCGCCTGCTCGCTGGCGGTCATCCTCGTCGCGACGTTCCTCGGCGGTCTCGACCTGGCGGCCGTGTGGGTGCGGTTCGTCCAGCTGAACGTGGCCGTCCTCGCCATGGCGTTCTTCGTCGTCGCGGTCCGGCTGATGAACTCGATCTCGGGCAACAGCTTCGACGCGAACTTCACGGCGGCACGAACGAGCGCCGAGGGCCTCCGCGGCATCATGGAGTATTACGGCCTGCGCATCGTCGCGCTCGGTCTCTTCCTCGGCCAGGTGTGGCGGTATTGAGGGGCCTGCTGGCGGCACTCGCCGTCCTGCTGGTCGCGGTGCCGGCCGCCGCCCAGCAGATCCCGCGCGGCCTCCAGTCGCGCATCTACGACGAGCGCATCGAGGAGTCGGTCCGCCGCTGGTGGCCCGGCTTCCCATATCCGAGCTGGTGGAAGGCGCAGCTCTGGCAGGAATCGCGTCTCAACCCGAAGGCCGTGTCGCCGGCCGGGGCGAGGGGCCTCGCCCAGATCATGCCGGGCACCTTCCGCGACCTCGTCCGCAAGGCGGACAGCGCGGCCAGGAGCCCGCACGACATCGAGGCGATCGACCTCGGCGCGATGTACATGGCCGACCTGACCCGCATCTGGCGCCCAGCCGGCCGCACCGCGCGGGAGCGGCACCTGCTGGCGCTCGCCTCCTACAACGCCGGGCCCGGATCGATCATCCGGGCGCAGGCCCGATGCAACGGCGCCGTCCACTGGCGCAACATCGCGCCCTGCCTGCAGCAGGTCACCGGCCCGGCGAACTCGCGGGAGACACGGCACTACGTCGAGGTGATCCCGGAATACCAGGCCGGCATCGAGCGATTCTGGGGGCGGCCGTGATCGCGACCCTCGCCTGCCTCTCCGTAGGGTGCGGCGGCCAACTGCATTAGCCGGATGGCTGGGGTGGCGTGCCTGTGCGTCACGCAGGAGGCCGCTGCCTAGCAAGCGCAATCGTCTGATCGATGTTCCGCCGCGCCTTCTCCTTCAACTCTTCGGAGATCGCAGGGTTGAAGGACGGCATGGCGAGGCGATCGACGGCTAGGTGCAGGTCATCGACGGCGCGGCGGATTGCGGCTTCATAGTCCTCGGCCCCCTCTGCCGACCGTCGCACGAACTCGTGCAGTAGCGCGCGAACGATGACCTGATAGACGGCGAGGCCCTCAAGCAGTGCGTCGATCGGCTCTGGTTGTTGCCTCGTCATCCCGATGGCCTCCCTGTCCGCGCATCTCTTCGGATAGCGGGCGCCCAACGAAGCAGTTCTGCACGCAAGAGTCGAGTCAGTCCGGCGGCCGCAGGAACGTCTGCACGATCTGGCGGATCGCGTCATGGCCTACGTCATCGGCGCCGCCTACGACCAGAACCGCCGGCAGGCCGTCGTTGGCTATCGTGCGACGTCGCTGCGGGGCTCAGCGCGGGTCGACGAACTGGATGTTTGTGACCCTAGCCGGCCTCGCCGTCGGCGCCGCCTTGCCGTAGCGCTGGGAGATCGTCCGCCCCTTCGACCGCTACGGCGAGCCGCTCAGTCCCGAGTTCGCGACCGAGGAGCAGGCCCGGGAGTATGCGCAGCGGCGTGGAGTGTGGTGGTGCGTGTAGCCCAAGGGAGGAGGGATTCGAACCCTCAACCACTCGATCCTAAATCGAGTGCTCTACCCTTGAGCTACACCCTGAGCAAGCAGGATCTACCTGCACCCCAATATCCTACGGCGCGATGATTCCGAGATCAAGTCGCGCCGACCAAGCTCCAGATTGGAAGGCCCATGCTGTCCAGGATAGGCCGCCTCCTGGGCGGCATCGGCATCCCCGGCTGGCTGCTCGGCGGGCTCGTGCTCGCGGCGGCTGGCTATGTGGCGACGACGCAAGTTGTGCTGCACAACCGCCAGAAGGCCCTCGACGCCGCCGTCGCGGCCGGCCAGACGCTGTCTGCGCGCAACGCGACCCTGACCGGGCAGCTCGACCAGCTGCAGGCGCTCAACGCCCGAAACGTCGAGACGCTGGCGCGCCTCCAGGCCGACCACGACCGCGACCTCGCCGACCTCGACGCGAAGCTGGCCCGGGCGGAGAAGGCCGGCCGCACCCTCTACCTCGTCCAGCAGGAGAACGCCCGTGATCCCGACGCGAACCGTCCGCTGGGCGACGTGTGCCCTCTGCTCGATCGCTTTCTTGAGCGCGTGCGGGACGAAGGAGGAGCCGCCCCCGCCCCGGGTGGCGGTGGAGATCCGGGAGGTCGAGAAGAAGCACCCGCCCGCCCTGCTGACGTGCGAAGACGAGCCGGCAGTTCCGCCGCGCCCGTGGATCGGTAGCACCGGGACCGACTGGATCGCCCGCATGCGCGCGGCCGGCCAGGACTGCCGTTATGCGCTCCGCTGCATCCGGGAGCGGCAGGCGGGGAGGGCTTGCGGGCGGTAGGAGGAGCGAACCTGCGTGCAATCAAGGCCGTGCACGCAGGTTCGTGTGGGTGGAGGTGAGAACCAAGACCGCGGCCGCACTGCACCCTGTCGCCCAAACAGTTTCAACAGTATGAGAAACAAGTGATGCCAGTAGATGCCTTGTCGGATTGACCTTTCGTGCCTTGCGAGCTGTCTTCTTAACAACTTTCTCCATGATCCCCTCCTTCAGTTTCGTTCCGCTGATGCGGAAGATAGTTAGAAGGGCAACAAGGGCCAGAACGGCCGTGGGATTCGAACCCACCTCAACCCCCGAAGCTCAAATCGAGGAGCAGGAGAGTTGGTGGCGGCCGCCACGTTTTCAAGGCCCGTAGGGTGCAGGCGTGTTGCTCGGCCATCCCAATCTGCAGGAGCGGCAGATCGAGCGCATCGGGGAGGCTGGGCGGTCGAGACGGCGCAGGGGCAGGGCTTGACTCTGGCGGGCGCGCGCACGATTTCCATGGCTCAACTACATTCGCACCGCACTGGCCATTCGGTCGGACGCGTTGGATGCGGCCGGGCGTCACCGTCACGACGCGGGACCCGGCTATGCGTCACTTTCTGCGGTCGCGGCGACTTCGGCGTCTTCTAGCTCTCGGCAGTCTCGGATGGACCGCGCTCTGCACCGGGAAGTTCGCTTGGACGGTGCTGGAAGCTGCTCTTCGCGCGTGGCCCTGGCAATGACCGGGGCATTCATTCCCACTGTCGTGGCGTGCTATCTCAGCACCGCGTTGAGCACCGTCGCCAGCCGGACGCCGGCGCGCAGCAGCTGCTGGCGCACGACGGGCGCCTGATCGGCCGGGTAGGTTGGCGGCAGCACGATCGGCTGCTGCGTGCCGCCGCGGAGGTTGCCGACCGCGGGATAGACGACGTCGCGCGCGATGGCGTGCGCCTCCGCCGTCCAGCGCTCCGACCCGCCTTGCTGCCAAGCCTGTTCCTCGATCGGGGTGAGGGACTGCAGCAGCCGGTCGACCAGCGGGGCACCCGGCTCGCGCATCAGCGGCGCCACGACATCGACGTCCCAGACGGCGTGCAGGTTGGTCGGTCGGCCGGCCAGCACGAGCTTCACGTCGTTGCCCCCGCGGTCCTGCGCATCGCCCGCGTGCAGCGGCTGGTGCATGTCGGCGACGATGTGGATGACCCACTTCAAGGCTTCGGCGCGGGCGGCCGGCAGGGACTGCCGATCCTTCAGGATGCCGACGAAGCGATCGAGTGCCGCGACCGAGCATCGCCCGTCCGGGCAGTCCCGCTCGGCGACATAGCCTGCCTCCCAGACCTGGACGTTGACATAGTGGAAGGGCCCGGTCTCGCGCCGCTCGCGGCGGATCTCGTCGGCCCAGGTTGAGACAGTGACCAGCGTCGCCCCGCCGCCGGGCTCGTCGCGCAGCAGCCGGGCGACCTCGCCGGCGGCGCGGGGCGTCAGCAGGCGTTCGGCCACGCCCGCGATCACGCGATGGCCGTCCTCGCCCCAGGCCGCGGCCGGGCCTGTCCAGCCGAGCATCGCGGTCACCGCCAGCACCAGGATCCTCGTCATGCTTCCTCGCCTGAAATCGTCTGGCACTGGACGCCATCTGCCGCGCCCGGCAGGGTGCCACAGACGAGCGCAAGCGCGGGAGCCGTCCAGTGTGCAACCTCTACAGCCTCGCGAAGCACCAGGCCGCGATCGTCGCTCTGACCCGGGCGATGGTGCCGGGCGACCTCAGCAACCGGCTGCCCATGTTCGGCATCTTCCCGGACTATGAGGCGCCGATCGTGCGCAACACCGCCGCTGGCCGGGAGCTCGCGATGGTGCGCTGGGGCATGCCGTCGTCGGCCAAGGCCCAGTTCGACGCGGCGACGAAGCGGGCGGACAAGCTGAGGTCGAAGGGCAAGGCGTTCGACTTCGACGAGCTGCTGCGCCTCGAGCCCGACAGCGGCACGACCAACGTCCGGAACACGGCGAGCCGGCATTGGAAGCGGTGGCTGGCGCCCGAGAGCCGGTGCCTGGTGCCCTTCACTTCGTTCTCCGAGTTCAACCGGGAGGCCGGCGGCGACATCTGGTTCGCGCTCGCCGAGGACCGGCCGCTGGCGTTCTTCGGCGGGATCTGGACGGCCGGCCACACGTCGGTGCGGAAGATGAAGACGGGGGTCGAGACGCTCGACCTCTACGCGTTCCTCACGACCGAGCCGAATGCGGACGTCGCTCCCATCCACCCGAAGGCCATGCCGGTGATCCTTACCAGCGAGGCTGAGCGCGAGACCTGGATGACCGCGCCATGGGAGGAGGCGGCCAAGCTGCAGCGCCCGCTGCCGGACGGCAGCCTCAAGATCGTCGCGCGCGGAACGAAGAAGGACGGCGAGGGAGGCTGACCCTAGTCGTCGGCCGAGATCAGCAGGTGCGGCCGGCCGTAGCCGTAGAGGCGCCGTGGGCGCTCGCCGACGCAGGCGACCCGCAGCACGCGGACATTGCCCAGGTTCCGGCCCGTCACGATCACCGGCAGGGTCGGATCGTACTGCCGCAGCTCGCGGGCCAGGCGCCCGACCGTCATCGTCGGCCGCGACGGGTCCCATGCCGGGACGTCGACATAGTGGGCCCCGCAATCACGCTGCTGCGGGCAGTCGCCGACGATCGCGGATAGCAGCAGGTCTAGGTCGACCGCGTCCCCATACCGCTCGATCAGCCGCGCGCGCTGGTATCGGCCGCGACGCGGGCAGCGCGAGCAGGCGACGTGGACCATGGAGGAAGGGACGCCGCCGATCGTTCGGGCGTCCCAGGGGTTCGGCCGGGGCATGGCCGCATCGTGAAACGGGAACGGAATGAGAACAAGCGGGGCGGGGGCACAGCTTGCGCGCAACTTGCGCGCAGAACGTCGACGTTCTCGTCGCGTTCACGCAATTGCCGTGAGGCAATGTCGCGCATATTCAGCGACTTAGCGTGTGGTCCACTTTCTTGACATCGTAGGGGTCACAGGTTCAATCCCTGTCGCGCCCACCATCCATTCCCTTGAAATCGCTAGGAATTCGCGGCCGCCGGACCGGCGGCCCGGAGAGTTCCGATTTCTCCGGCAACCCCGCAGCAACCCGGCGACGAGAACTCGGCCGCGGCCGGAACGCGACCGTCGAAGCCGTCGACAGGACCGTCGCCTGCCGCGCCGGGAGTCTGCCGTGACAGGTCGCCCGTGCCGCCACGGGGGCTTCCGCGCACCGCGCCTCTGCCGGCCAGCATGCCCGGGGATCGAACCCGTACTCTGCCGGGTTCGGCCGGACGCCATCACGGTCTTCCGTGTTCGTCGCGAGCAACTTGCCCACCCATGCGCAGAACGTCCGCGGTTCATCCCCGGGCGGGCGGCCAACACTCCGGAAACGGTTCCCTGGCGATTGCGTTCTCACAGCCGGAGGTTTGACCGCGCGCGGCCGATGGCTGCGACGGCTCTCGGGCGACCGCCGCTGCGCGGCCCGTTCAGTATTTCCGCGGCACGTAGAGTTCGCTCGGGAGCGTGGCCCGCTCGTATTCCGGATTGAAGACCCGGTCGGGAAGCGCGATTTCCTCGTGCGGGACCGGCTCGTAGGGGATCTGCTGCAGCAGGTGGTCGATGCAGTTGAGGCGCGCGCGCCGCTTGTCGTTGCCTTCGACGATGTACCACGGCGCCTCGGGAATGCTGGTGCGCGCGAACATCTCTTCCTTGGCCTTGGTGTACTGCTCCCAGCGCACGCGCGATTGCAGGTCCATCGGCGAGAGCTTCCACTGCTTCATCGGATCGCGGATGCGCATCATGAAGCGCAGCTGCTGCTCCTCGTCGGTGATCGAGAACCAGTACTTGACCAGCCGGATTCCCGACCGCAGCAGCATGCGCTCGAACTCGGGCACGTCGTCGAAGAACTGCTCGACCTCGTCCGCCGAGGCGAAGCCCATGACCCGCTCGACGCCGGCGCGATTGTACCAGGAGCGGTCGAACAGCACGATCTCGCCGCCGGCGGGCAGGTGCGGGACATAGCGCTGGAAGTACCACTGCGTCTTTTCGCGGTCGCTCGGCGCCGGCAATGCGACGACGCGCACGATGCGCGGGTTCAGCCGCTGGGTGATGCGCTTGATGACGCCGCCCTTGCCGGCGGAGTCGCGCCCCTCGAAGAGGACGACCACCTTCTCCTTCCGGTGCGCGACCCAGTCCTGCAGCTTGATCAGTTCCGACTGCAGGCGCATCAGCGCCTGGAAATAGACGTGGCGATCGAGCGCGTCCGGATGCGCCTTCCGGTAGATCTTCGCCAGCTCCAGCGTCAGCGTCTCGTCGGACAGCTCGAGTTCCTGGTCCTCGTCGAGGGTGTCTTCCAGCTCCGTCCGCAGCCATTCGGCTGCGGCGGACAAGTCCTTGTCTTCATTCATGCGGCGGCGCCTTCGGGGTGACTTCAGTCGTAGAGTTCGTCGATGCCGATTCCGACCTGGATCTTGCCGCCGAAGCGCGTCCCGGTCGTCCCGGCCTCCAGCCGGGCGATGGCCTTGTCGTAGGCCTGTTTCGACAGCGGCATGTAGCCGGTGAAATGTACCCAGTTCCGCATGCCGGCGACGTAGGCCCGAACGAAGGACCGCACATGCGGCTTTGTCTTCAGCGATCCGGCGTTGACGTAGAGAAACAGGGGCCGGGCGAGCGGCTGGTAGCGGCCTGCGAGCACCTCGCGCATGGACGGGTGCACCGGCCCGGACCCAGAATCGACCGCGAGGTCCTTCAGTTCTTCCCAGTGCCGGAAGAAGGCGCCGACACCGAAGAAACCGAGGGCGTTCGGATCGGCCGCGATGCCTGCGGCGAGGTACTCCTCGGCTTCGCTGGCCGTGTAGTCCTTGCGGCTGGCGTCCGTCGTTCCCACGATCACGCTGGTGAAATAGTCGTAGGTGCCGGAATCCTCGCCGCGCCCGTAGAGGGTGATGGGGCGGTCGGGCCACGAGGCACGCACCTGCCGCCAACGCGTCACCTTGCCTTCCGCTTCCGGCGCCCAGAGCTTGCGCAATTCGTCGGTGGTGATCGATGTCGCCCAGTTGTTGGCCGCATTGACCACGACGGCCAGGGCGTCGAAGGCGATGGGCAGCTCGACATACGCGACGCCGGCGGCCGCGCAGGTCTCGATCTCCGCGCTGTTGATCGGCCGCGAGGCGTTGCTGATGTCGGTCTCGCCGGCACAGAAGCGACGGAAGCCCGCCGTGGTACCCGAGAACTTGTTGTCGACCCGGGCGCGGGTGCGCCGCGCCGCTTCGGCCGTGATCGGATGGACGGTGCTCGAACCGTCGGCCGTGACGGACTGCGCGCGGGCGTCCGCGAGCGTGGCGACGGCGACCGACAAGGCGGCGGCCAGGACCATTGCCGTGCGTGCCATGAGGCGATGCCCTCGGCCGCGGGCTTCGGGGGCGGCGATCATCGGGTGGTGCTCCGCAACTCGGCGAGAACCTGCTGGAAGAAGGTCTTCACCTGCGTCCAGTCGACCGCCGTGCGCTTGACCGAGAATTCCAGTCCGTCGACGGCTTCATGCTGCTCCGCCTCCTGACGGCGCTCGAGCTCGGCCCGGATCTCGGCAATCTGCTCCTCGGCCTCGTCGAGGATGCTCTTCAGCTCGCCCTTCGACATCCGGCTCAGTTCGCTGTTCATGGCCATCCTCAGAAGCTCGTGGTGATCGCGATGAGGAGCAAGGGCAGCACCAGGAACACGCCCAGGATCCAGGCCGCCGCGTAGATCTTCCTGTCCGCGGCCAGCGCGGCCAGCGTCTCGGCACCCAGGATCGGCGCGTTTCGCAGGAAGGGCAGTCCGAAGATCAGCGCCACCGCGAAGATGTTGAACAGCGAATGCACGAGCGCGATCTGCATCGCCGGCACCGCAACAGCCCCGCCGACCGCCGTCGCCGCCAGAAGCGCGGTGATCGTGGTGCCGATGTTGGCCCCCAGCATGAAGGGGTAGATCTGCCGCAGGGTGAACGTCCCGGCGCCTGCCAGCGGCACCATGAGGCTGGTTGTGGTCGACGAAGACTGCACGAACACCGTGACGAGCGTGCCGGAGAAGATGCCGGTGATCGGTCCCTTGCCGATCGCCCTGTGCATGACCTCCTTGGCCCGTCCGACCATCAATACCTTCAGCAGCCGGCCGATGAAGGTGATGGCCGCGAAGATCAGGACCAGTCCGATCACCACCATGGCGAGGCCGGCGAACATGCCGGGCAGCAGTCGCGACACGCTCGTCAGACTGCCGACCAGGGGTTCGGTCAGCGTCTTCATGAAGTTCATGCCGGACATCGAGAGATTGGCGTCGCCGACGAAGACGCCGGTGACGGCGGCCGCGCTGCGCTCGAGCAGACCGAACATGATCTCCAGCGGCAGGAAGACGACGACGGCCAGCAGATTGAAGAAGTCATGCACGGTCGCGGCTGCGAAGGCGCGACGAAACTCGTCCTTGTTGCGCACATGCCCGAGGCTGACCAGGGTGTTGGTCACGGTCGTGCCGATGTTCGAGCCCATGATCATCGGCACCGCGATGCCGACCGGAAGCCCGCCTGCGACCATGCCGACGATCAGCGAGGTGACGGTGGACGACGACTGGATCAGGGCCGTGGCGACGATGCCGATGACCAGTCCCACATAGGGGTTCGTCGCAAAGCCGAACAGTTCCCGCGCCTGGCCGCCCGTGGCCACCTTGAAGCCCGTGCCGATCAGGCTGACCGCGCTGATCAGCACATAGATGAGGGCAATGACGCCGAGCCATTGCGGTAGCCGGTTTTCCGATGCCGGCGCCCGCTCCAGCGATTGCGCATGTGCCATTCGTGCCCCTCCAGACGATGCGACGGTCCTGTTAGCAACGGCCGGTGACAAGGTTGTGAATCGCGACCTCCGCATCCGGGATTTGTGGCACGGCGCGGGCCGGGGCCGAGCGCGGGTTACGTCATCCGCATCGCGTTCGACAGGAATGGAATGGGGATGGCCGACGGCGCATCGGCCGGGCGCGCGCCTCGTGCGGCCGGCATCCTCTATGGCTCGTGGCCGCTCGCAGCCCACTCCATCTCGACGTCCGGCAGTCCCTCCTCGTTGCGCGATCCGTCGCTGCGCCCGATGACGGCGAAGCCGTGGCGGCGGTAGAGGCTGACGGCGCCCGCGTTGGCGGCGAAGACGAACAGTCGGAGGGCGGGTGCCGCCATCTGGGCGTCGGCGAGGAGGGCGCTGCCGATGCCGGCGCCCTGGGCGGCGGGATCGACATAGAGATGCGCCAGCAGCTCGCCGGATCGGGCGGAGAAGCCCACCACGCGGCCGGCCGCCTCCGCGACGCGGACGGCGTGGCCGGCGAGGACGACGTTCGCCATCCACCAGCGCGTCTCGGCATCGGTGTGGAGGCACGGCAGGTAGGGCATGCCGGCTCGCGCGCCGAGAAAGATCGCGGTCAGGCTGCCGGCATCGGCCGGGCCGCCGTCGCGGATCTTCAGGCCGGGCGGCACAGTTCGACCAGCCGGTCGAGCGGCAGGGCGTGGACGACGCGGCCCTGCTGGCCCGTCATCGTCTCGGCCATGCACATGGCGTTGACGATCGCCTCCTCGACCGCCTCGGCGACGCCGGTGAAGAGCGGGCTCATCTGGCCGTTGGGCAGCATGCGCAGGCCCTCGACCGGACGCTCGGGCTGGGACGGCACGATGTTGCCGGTGGAGAAGGCGAGGAAGAGGTCGCCGCTGCCGTTGGCGCCGGTGCCGCCGACCCGGCCGAGGCCGACCGTCGCGCGCTGGGCGAGGCGGGTGCATTGCGGCGGCAGCAGCGGTGCGTCGGTGGCGACGATGATGATGATCGAGCCGTCCTCCTCGCGCGGCAGCGGCACGATGCGGCGCGTCAGCGTGCGGCCGACCGGCACGCCCGCAACCGTCAGTTCGACCCGCTTGCCGTAGTTCGCCTGCACCAGCGCGCCCACCGTGAAGGCGCCCGACGGCGTTTCCACCCGGCGCGAGGCGGTGCCGATGCCGCCCTTGAACTCGTGGCAGATCATGCCGGTGCCGCCGCCGACATTGCCCTCCGCCACCGGCCCGGCCGCCGCCGCGGCCATGGCCGCGTGCAGGTGCTCGGCCGTCACCAGCGGCCGCGAGCCGTCGCTGAGCCAGGCGTCGCTCGTCTCGGCCACCAGCGGCTGCACGCCCGCCGCCCAGGGCGCATGGCGGAAGCGGTCCTGGATCAGGGCATCGCGCATGACGCCGACCGAGTAGGTCGAGGTGACGGCGATGGGCGAGGCGAGAATGCCCGATTCCGCGACCCAGTGGACGCCGGTCATCTCGCCGAAGCCGTTGAAGCGGTGGAAGCCGGCGAATACCTGTTCGCGGTATGGCTCGCTCGCGGTCGGCAGCACGACGGTGACGCCGCTGCGGGCGGATGCGGGCGCGTCCGTGACGAGGGTCGCGTGGCCGACGCGGACGCCGGGAACGTCGGTGATGGCGTTGTGGCGGCCGGTCGGCAGCCGGCCGACGATGACGCCGAGGTCGCGGAGGCGGGCGCGGGTGGTCATTGCCTGATCCTGGTCGCTGATGGGTCGAAGACCGTAGAGGATGCGGGGACCGGCGAAGAAGTGGCTTCTTCCGGCGGGCTTCCCGCGGGTCGCCCGCGTTGCCTTGCGACGCGATTTCGGCGATGGTGCGAAGAGGAATATCCCGCCCGGATATGTGGCGGGGCCGAACAAGGGGAGACCTGGGGATGCGGATTGTTGCCCATGGAGTGCTGGCGGCGGCCCTGGCCGTGACCGGCCTTGGCTCGGCGGCCGCGGCGGATCTGACGATGGGACTCGGTGGAGCCGTCTCGTCGATCGATCCGCACTATCACAACGTCGCCACCAACAACATGATCAACCGGCACATCTTCGGCCGGCTCATCGACCAGGACGCGCAGCAGAAGCTGGTGCCGGACCTCGCGGAATCCTGGAAGACGATCGACGACACGACCTGGGAGTTCAAGCTCCGCAAGGGCGTGAAGTTCCATGACGGCTCGGACTTCGATGCCAAGGACGTCATGGCGACCCTGAGCCGCATCCCGTGGGTGCCCAATGCGCCGTCGTCCTTCCGCATCTTCACGGGCCAGATCACCGAGGCGAAGGCGATCGATTCCCACACCATCCATCTGAAGACGGCGACGCCGTTTCCGCTGATGCCGGTGTTCATGGCCGGCTTCGCCATCATCTCCGACGAGTTCGAGCGCGCGCCGACCGAGGACTTCAATTCCGGCAAGGCCGCGATCGGCACCGGCGCCTACAAGCTGAAGCAGTTCGTCCGCGGTGACCGCATCGAACTGGTGCGCAACGACGCCTATCACGGCACCAAGCCGGATTGGGAGACCGTCAGCGTCAAGCAGATCACCAACTCTGCCGCGCGCGTCGCCGCCCTCCTGTCGGGCGACGTGCAGATCATCGACCAGGTGCCGACGGCAGACTTCGCCCGCCTCAAGAAAGACAAGAACATCGGCATTTCGAGCGTCGTCTCGAACCGGGTCATCTACCTGTCGATGGACGCGAACCGCGACAGCAGCCCCTTCGTGAAGGCCAAGGACGGATCGGCGCTGGCCAAGAATCCGCTGAAGGACGTGCGCGTCCGCAAGGCGATGTCGATGGCGATCAATCGGCCAGCCATCGTCGAGCGGGTGATGGAGGGGCAGGCGATCGCCGCCGCGCAGTTCCTGCCCGAGACCTTCTTCGGCACCAGCAAGAACCTCAAGGTCGAGAAGTACGACGCCAACGGCGCCAAGAAGCTGCTGGCCGAGGCGGGATATGCCGATGGCTTCTCGCTGACCCTGCACTCGCCGAACGACCGCTACCTCAACGACGAGAAAGTCGCCCAGGCCGTGGCGCAGATGCTCACCCGCATCGGCATCCAGACCAAGGTCGAGGCACTGCCCTTCGCCACCTATGCGCCGCGGGCCTCGAAGCTGGAGTTCAGCTTCATGCTGTGGGGCTGGGGCTCGGGCACGGGTGAGGTCTCCTCGCCGCTGCGTTCGCTCGTCGCGACCTACAACCGCGACAAGGGCTTCGGTCCCTCGAACCGCGGCCGCTACAGCAACCCGAAGGTCGACGAGATCCTCGAGGCGGCGCTGCGCACGGTGGACGACAAGGCGCGCGGCGAGTTGCTGGCGCAGGCGAGCGAGGCGGCGATCTTCGACGTCGCCATCATCCCGCTGCACTACAACATCAACAACTGGGCGACGCGCGCCGGCTTCAGCTATGTGGCGCGCACCGACGAGTCGACCCTGGCGATGGGCGTGAAGCGCACCAAGCGCTGATCGTCCGAGGCAACCCGGCACCGGCATCGGCCTCGCGCCGGTGCCGGTCGCCGCCTCGATGGTGGTGATCCGATGACCGTCTTCCTGATCCGCCGCCTCATGCAGGCGGTCGTCGTGCTGTTCGTCATGTCGCTGATCGTGTTCATCGGCGTCTATGCGATCGGCAATCCCATCGACATCCTGATCAGCCCCGAGGCCGACCAGATCGAGCGCGAGCGCGCGATCGAGGCGCTCGGCCTGCACCTGCCGATGTGGGAGCAATATCTCGTCTTCCTGCAGCGCGCGGTGACGGGCGACCTCGGCCGTTCCTTCGCGTTCAGCACGCCCGCCCTCGAGCTGATCGTCGAACGCATGCCCGCGACGCTGGAGCTCGCGATCGCGGCCATGGGCATCTCGATCCTGGTCGGCATCCCGCTCGGCATGTGGGCCGGCTTCCGGCCGGAATCGCTCGCCGGTCGGGCCATCATGGCGGGGTCGATCCTGGGCTTCAGCCTGCCGACCTTCTGGGTCGGGCTGATGCTGATCATGGTGTTCGCCGTCCATCTGGGCTGGCTGCCCTCGACCGGCCGCGGCGAGACGGTCGAGTTCCTTGGGCTGCAGGTCAGCATCTTCACCCTGGACGGGTGGTCGCATCTCCTCCTGCCGGCCTTCAACCTCGCGCTCTTCAAGATGGCGCTGGTCATCCGCCTGACGCGGGCCGGCATGCGCGAGAACCTGCTGATGGACTATGTCAAGTTCGCGCGTGCCAAGGGCCTGTCGACCGGCCGGGTGATCTTCGTCCACGTCATGAAGAACATCATGATCCCGGTCGTCACCATCCTCGGGCTGGAACTCGGCTCCGTAATCGCCTTCGCGGTGGTGACCGAGACGATCTTCGCCTGGCCCGGCATGGGCAAGCTGATCATCGATTCCATCAACCAGCTCGACCGGCCGGTGATCGTCGCCTACCTGCTGATCACCGTATCCATGTTCATCATCATCAATCTCGTGGTCGACATTCTCTACTCGGTGCTCGATCCCCGGGTGCGGCTCAAGGAGATGAAGTCGTGACCGTCACCACGCCCGACCGCATCGAGCCGGCGGCGCCCGCCGCCGAGCCGGCCGTCGTCTCGCCGCTGCGCCGCTTCTGGATCGAGTTCCGGGAGAACAAGGTCGCGGTCGCGGGGCTGGCGGGCTGCATCCTCATCGTGACGCTCGCCATCCTGGCGCCGCTGATCTCGCCGCAGGATCCCTACGACCTGATGCAGCTCGACATCATGGACGGCCGGCTGGAGCCGGGGGCCCAGGGGATGGCCGGCCAGACCTACTGGCTCGGGACCGACGACCAGGGCCGCGACATGCTGAGCGGCATTCTCTACGGCATCCGCATCAGCCTCGCCGTCGGTGTCGCCTCGGGCGTGCTGGCGATGATGCTGGGGGCGTCGATGGGCCTGCTCGCCGCCTATTTCGGCGGCCGCGTCGACACGCTGATCATGCGCATCGTCGACCTGCAGCTGTCGTTCCCGGCCATTCTGCTCGCCCTCATCATGGTCGCCGTGCTGGGGCAGGGGATCGACAAGATCATCATCGCGCTGGTCGCGGTGCAGTGGGCCTACTACGCCCGCACGATCCGCGGCACGGCGCTCGTCGAGCGGCGCAAGGAGTATATCGAGGCGGCGCGCTGCCTGGCGCTGGGCGACGCCCGCGTCGTCTTCCGCCACCTCCTGCCGAACTGCCTGCCGCCGCTCATCGTCGTCGGCACGGTGCAGGTCGCGCATGCCATCGCGCTGGAGGCGACGCTGTCCTTCCTCGGCATCGGCCTGCCGATCACCGAGCCGTCGCTCGGCCTCCTCATCGCCAACGGTTTCGAATACATGCTGAGCGGCAAGTACTGGATCAGCTTCTTCCCGGGCCTCGCGCTCCTCCTCACCATCGTCAGCATCAACCTCGTGGGCGACCAGCTGCGCGACGTGCTCAATCCGAGGCTGCGCAAGTGACGGCGGCGAACGGTGCACCCACGCTCGTCGTCGACGGGCTGCAGACGCATTTCCACACTCGCGCCGGCCTGCTGAAGGCGGTCGACGGGGTGTCGTTCACCGTGGAGAAAGGGCGGATTCTCGGGCTGGTGGGGGAATCGGGCTCGGGCAAGTCGGTCACCGGCTTCTCGATCATCGGCCTCGTCGATCCGCCCGGTCGCGTCGTCGGAGGGCGCATCCTCTTCAACGGCGAGGATCTTGCCCAGGCATCGGAAAGCCGCCTGCGCGACCTCCGGGGCAACCGCATCGCGATGATCTTCCAGGATCCGATGATGACGCTGAACCCCGTGCTGCGGATCGACACGCAGATGGTGGAGGCGTTGCAGGCGCACCAGAAGATGGACCGCGCGACGGCGCTGGCGCGCGCGCGCGACGCGCTCGGCCAGGTCGGCATTCCCTCGCCCGACGAGCGGCTGAAGTCCTATCCGCACCAATTCTCCGGCGGCATGCGCCAGCGCGTCGCCATCGCCATCGCGCTCCTGAACCGGCCGGACGTCATCATCGCCGACGAGCCGACGACCGCGCTCGACGTCACCATCCAGGCGCAGATCCTGTTCGAGGCGCAGAAGCTGTGCCGCGAGGTCGGCACGGCGCTGATCTGGATCACCCACGACCTCTCGGTGGTGGCGGGGCTCGCGGACGAGATCTGCGTGATGTATGCGGGCAAGGTGGTGGAGCAGGGGGCGGTCGATCGCGTGCTGGACCATCCGCTCCATCCCTACACCCGCGGCCTCATCGGCTCGGTGCCGAGCCGCAACCGGCGCGGCCAGCCGCTGACCCAGATCCCCGGCATGGCGCCGTCGCCGCTCGCCCTGCCGGCCGGCTGCAGCTTCCGTCCCCGCTGTCCGCGCGCCGACGAGGGCTGCAAGGTGCCGCCGCCGATGGCCGAGCTGGCACCCGGTCGCTATGCGCGCTGCATCCACCCGCATCTGGAAGAGGCGGCCGCGGCATGACCGGACAGCCGATCATCGAGCTTCGCGGCGTCTCGAAGCGCTTCTCCAAGCCGCTCGACGTGGCCGCCAAGGTCGCCAACCTGCTGGGCGCCGGGCTCCGCGAGGAGGTCGTGCGCGCGGTCGAGAAGGTCGACCTCACCGTCCATGAGGGCGAGGTCGTCGGGCTCGTCGGCGAGTCCGGCTGCGGGAAGTCGACTCTTGGCCGGGTGGTCGCCGGGATCCACCAGCCCAGCGAGGGAACCGTCCGCTACCGCGGCCGCGACCTCGATTCGCTCTCGGCGGCCGAGGCGCGCAAGGCGGCCCTGGCCGTGCAGATGATCTTCCAGGACCCGTTCGCCTCGCTCAATCCGCGCATGCGCGTCTCCGAGATCATCGGCGAGGCGCCGCGGGTGCACGGGATCGTCAGCGGCGCGGACGCCGACCGCTACGTCGACGACGTGATGCGGCGGGTCGGGCTCGACCCGTCCTATCGCCGGCGCTATCCGCACCAGTTTTCCGGCGGCCAGCGCCAGCGCATCGGCATCGCCCGGGCGCTGGCCGTGAAGCCCGAGTTCATCGTCTGCGACGAGGCCGTGGCGGCGCTCGACGTCTCGATCCAGGCGCAGGTGCTGAACCTCTTCATGCAGCTGCGCCAGGAATACGGGCTGACCTATCTCTTCATCAGCCACGATCTCGGCGTCGTCGAGCACCTCTCCGACCGCGTCGTCATCATGTATCTCGGCCGCGTGGTCGAGAGCGCGGCGACGGAGGAGCTGTTCGTCCGGGCCAACCATCCCTATACGCGGGCCCTGCTCGAGGAGGTGCCGCGCATCGACACGCGGCGCAAGCAGTACGAGCCGGTCAAGGGCGAGATCCCGTCGCCGCTCGACCCGCCGCCCGGCTGCCATTTCCATCCGCGCTGCCCGTTCGCCATGCCGCGCTGCCGCACCGAGGCGCCGGCGCTGCGCGAGGTGGCGTCCGGCCATCTTTCCGCCTGCCATCTGAACGACCAGAGCTGACCCCGATGCCCCAGCCCGTCTTCGTCCGGCCGCCCAGCGTCGCGGCCGTCCCGCTCGTCCTCGACTCCCCGCACAGCGGCGACGCCTACCCGGATGATTTCCGGGCGGCCTGCGACCGGGGGCTGCTGCGCCAGGCCGAGGACGCCTGGGTCGACGAACTGTGGGCCGGGGCGGCGGGCCTCGGCGCGACGATGGTCGCGGCCGGCTTCCCGCGCGCCTACATCGACCCCAACCGCGCGCTCGAGGACATGGACCCGGCCCTGCTCGACGAGCCCTGGCCCCACCCGCTGGCGCCCGGCGACAAGTCGGGCCGCGGCATCGGGCTGATCTGGCGCCTCATCAAGGGCGAGGTTCCGATCTACGACCGCAAGCTGTCGGTCGCGGAGGTCGAGGCGCGGATCGACCGCTACTGGCGGCCCTATCAGGCTGCCCTCGACGCGGCGGTCGAGGCGGCGCATGCGCGATTCGGCAAGGTCTGGCACATCGACTGCCACTCGATGCAGTCGACGGGCAACAAGCGCTCCGTCGATGGCGACGGGACGCCGCGGGCCGATTTTGTGCTGGGTGACCGCGACGGTACGACCTGCGAGCCGGAATTCACGGGCTTCGTCGCCGAGCGGGTCGCGGCCATGGGCTATTCGGTCAAGGTCAACGACCCCTACAAGGGGGTCGAGATCGTGCGCCGCCTCGGCCGCCCGGCCGACGGCCGCCACAGCCTGCAGATCGAGCTCAACCGCGCCCTCTACATGGACGAGGAGGCGCACCGGAAGATCCCGCGTTTCGAGCAGCTCCAGGCCGACCTGACGCGGCTTGCGGCCGAGATCGTGGGCTTCGTCGCGCAGCGGACGTGAACCCGACCTTCGCCACGCCGCCGACCTTTCTCGGCACCCTGCGGCACGATCCGGCGTCGCGCTTCGTCGTCGCTGGCGTGCCCTACGACATCGGCACCACCAACCGCGCCGGGACGCGCTTCGGGCCGGCGGCGATCCGCACCGCCAGCCGGATGCTGGTGGACGGCGTCAACCCGTCGAACTGGGCGAGCCCGGCCGCGCTCGACCTCGCCGACATCGGCGATTTCGAGATCATGCTGGGCGACATCGCGGAGAGCCTGCGCCGCATCGAGGCGCGGGCAGCGGCGCTGACCGGGCATCTCGTGGCGCTCGGCGGCGACCATACCGTGACCCTGCCGCTGCTGCGCGCCCTGGCACGGCGCACCGGGCCGCTGGGGCTCGTCCATTTCGATGCCCATGTCGACACCTGGCCCGACAGCTTCGGCCAGCCGATGGGCCATGGCTCGGTCTTCTGGCATGCCATCCGCGAGGGCATCGTCGACCCCCGGCGCATGATCCAGGTTGGCATCCGCTCGCCCGTCGGCCGCGACGTCTGGGACTGGACGGTGGGGCAGGGCGTGACGATCCTGCCGGCCGAGGAGTGCCACCGGATCGGCGTCGATGGCATCGTCGATCGCATCCGCCGGGTGGCCGGCGACGGTGCGAGCTATCTCACCTTCGACATCGACGCGATCGACCCCTCCCAGGCACCCGGCACCGGCACGCCCGAGATCGGCGGCCTCTGGACCTGGCAGGCGCAGGCGATCCTGCGGCGCCTGGGCGGCATCGACTGGCGCGGCATGGACGTGGTCGAGGTCAGCCCGCCGTACGACACGGCCGAGATCACGGCGCTTGCCGCTGCCACCTTCGCGTTCGAGTATCTGAGCCTCTTCCGGCCCGACTGAGGGCTGCGCATATGGCGATCCTGTTCCTGATTTGCGGCCGGATCGCCGCGGGCAAGTCGACCTTGGCGCGACAACTCGCCGACCGGCCGGCCACCCTACTCGTGTCCCAGGACCGGTTGATGGCGGCGCTCTATCCCGGCGAGATCGGTACGATGGACGACTATGCCCGTGTCGCGCCGCGCCTGCGCACGGCGATAGAGCCGCTGCTGGTCGACATGCTGCGCAGCGGGGTGTCGGTGGTGCTGGACTGGCCGGCGAACACCGTTCGCGTGCGGGCTTGGATGCGATCGATCCTCGTCGCCAGCGATGCCGACCACGAACTGCACCTGCTGGAACCCGAGGACGGCGAGCGCCGGCGGCGGCTGTCCCGGCGCAACGCTTCGGGCGCGCACGAGTACGCCGTCGACGATGCGACTCTGGCGCTCTTCGATCGCCATTTCGAGCCGCCGGCCCCGGAGGAGGGATTCCGCATCGTTCGTCACGGCTGAAGCCGGGCTGTTGCGCGACGTCCGCGGACGTATAGGATCGTCGCCCTGGAGGTCGGACGATGCTCTACAACCCGCCACACTTTCGCGAGCAGGATCGCGCGGTCCTCGACGATCATATCCGTCGCATGGCCTTCGCGACGCTGGTGACCGCCGGTGCGGACGGTCCCATCGTCAGCCATCTCCCGATGCTGCTCCTGCCCGATCCGGCGCCCGGCGGCGCGCTGATCGGCCATGTCGCGCGCGCCAACCCGCAGTGGCGGCAGAGCGATCTCGACAAGCCGGCGCTGGCGATGTTCGGCGGACCGCACGCCTACGTCTCGCCGCAATGGTATCCCGGCAAGCGCGAGCATGGCCGGGTCGTCCCGACCTGGAACTATGCCGTCGTGCATGTCACGGGGCGGCTCACCGTCCTCGACGATCCCGATGCCGTGCTCGACATCGTGACCCGCCTGACCAACGTCCACGAGGCGGGCTTCGCGACGCCCTGGACGGTCGACGACGCCCCGCCCGAGTTCGTTCGCGCCCAGCTCAAGGGAATCGTCGGGCTGCGGCTCGAAATCGCGTCGGTCGAAGGCAAGCTGAAGCTCAGCCAGAACCGCACGCCGGCCGATCGCGAGGCGGTCGCGGCCGGCCTCGAGGAGCGCGGCGATCCCCCCAGTTCGGGCGTTGCCGGCCTGATGCGCGGGCGGCCCGCCTGAAGCGTCGGATCGCCTTGCGAAAGCGGCCTTGCATTCCCGGCGAAAATCCGTATATCCCCCCCTCGTACTGACGCACACGCACGTGCCAATGCCCCACGGGGTAAGTAACGACGGACGCGTCCTTTTTGGCAGAACCGGTCAACAGTGGGCCGGTCCCGAGAGGGAGGTGGACATGGTTGCGACCCGCGCGGGAGCGCACGCATCCCGTCTTGATTCCAGGTGACGATGGCCGGTCGACCCGATAGGGCCGGCCAACTGTCCATCGTCGCCTGTTTCCGGAAATCGATCGGCCTGGAACAGGGCCGTTGAACCGACCCCGCCGCCGGCGGGGCTTCGGGAGGATGCCATGACTGAACTGCGTCACCGTTCCGCGGTATCGCCGCTGCGCCGCCCTGTCGCCGGTCGTTGGGCTGGGAGCCGCGGTGTCCGCGGCACCCAGCGTCTGCCGCTCATCGACGAGGTCGTCCGCGCCCACGCGCCGGACGAGCCGATGCACTGCCTGCGCCCTGCGGTCCTGGCCGCGGCGGCGCGCTCGTTCGTCGGTGCCTTTCCCGGCGACGTGCTCTATGCCGTGAAGTGCAATCCGGAGCCGACCGTGCTGCGCGCGCTCCATGCCGGCGGCGTGCGCCATTTCGACTGCGCCTCGCCGGCGGAGATCCGACTCGTGCGCCAGCTCTTCGCCGATGCCGAGATCCACTACATGCATCCGGTGAAGGCGCGGTCCGCGGTCCGTTCGGCCTGGTTCGACCATGGCGTGCGCGACTTCTCGCTGGATTCGGCCGAGGAGCTGGAGAAGATCGTGGCGGAGACCGACGGCGCGCCGGGGCTCGGCCTCTTCGTCCGTCTGGTGCCGCCCAAGGCCGAGACGCTCTACGACCTGTCCGGCAAGTTCGGCGCGACGCCGGCCGCTGCGGTCGAGCTGCTGCGCCGTGCGCGCCAGGTCGCCGACCGCGTCGGCATCTGCTTCCATGTCGGTTCGCAGTGCATGGAACCGGACGCCTATGCGCGGGCGATCCGCCTCGCCGACGCCGTTGCCGAGGAAGCCGGCGTCGCGGTCGACGTGCTGGATGTCGGGGGCGGATTTCCCGTCAGCTATCCGGACATCACGCCGCCGCCGCTCTCGGCCTTCATGGATGCGATCGCGGACGCCTTCGCCGCGACCCGACTGGCGGCAGGCGGCTGCCGCCTGTGGGCTGAGCCGGGCCGCGCGCTGGTCGCGCCGGGCGTCTCCCTGGTCGTGCAGGTCCAGCACCGCCGCGGCGACATGCTGTTCGTCAATGACGGCGTCTATGGCAGCCTGTCGGATGCGGGCGCGCCGGGCTTTCGCTTCCCGGCCCGGCTGATCCGGCTCGACCGGTCGGCGGTCCCCGAGCAGGCTCCCTTCGGCTTCTTCGGGCCGACCTGCGACAGCGCCGACCGCATGGCCGGTCCCTTCCTGCTGCCCGCCGATGCCGGCGAGGGCGACTGGATCGAACTGGGTCAGCTCGGTGCCTATGGAAGCTCGCTGCGGACCGCGTTCAACGGCTTCGACCAGGCCCGCCTCGTCGAGGTGCGGGACCGGCCGCTGCTGGAGACGCCGGGCTACGACCTGGTTGCCGTCGCCGCCTGATCGCGGCTACCGCTTACGACAGCTGCGCAACGAAGAGGGATGCCGGCAGGGCGCCGGCCAAGGAGAGGTTTGAATGAAGCACGTCCGGTTCACGGGGAAGATCGTCATGGTCGGCATGGGCAGCATCGGCCAGGGGGTGCTGCCCCTCATCTTCCGGCACATGGACATCGCCCCGGATCAGATCACCATCGTCACGGCCGACAATCGCGGCCGCGAGGTGGCGATCGAGTACGGCGTGCAGTTCATCGAGCGGCCCCTGACGCGGGACAATTTTGCCGACGTCCTGCGGCCGCTGCTCGGCGCCGGCGACTTCCTCGTGAACCTCTCCGTCGAGGTGTCGAGCCTTGCGCTGGTCGAGCTCTGCCAGGAGATCGATGCGCTCTACATCGACACCTGCATCGAGCCGTGGCCGGGTGGCTACACCGATCCCAACCTCAGCTATTCGCAGCGCTCGAACTACGGCCTGCGCGAGACGGCGCTGGAGCTGAAGCGGCGCTGCGAGGGCGGGGCGACCGCCGTGATCACGCACGGCGCCAATCCCGGCATCGTCTCCTACTTCGTGAAGCGGGCGCTGCTCGACATCGCGCGCGACACCGGCGTGCCGGTCGAAACCCCCGCCGACCGCGCCGGCTGGGCGACGCTCGCCCACAGCCTGGGCGTCAAGGTGATCCATATCGCCGAGCGCGACACACAGGTCTCGCTGACGCCGAAGCGGCCGGGCGAGTTCGTCAACACCTGGTCGATCGACGGCTTCGTCAGTGAGGGCTGCCAGCCGGCCGAACTCGGCTGGGGCACGCACGAGCGGCATTTCCCGGCCGACGGCGCCCGCCACGAGGAGGGTTGCGGCGCGGCCATCTACCTGATGCGCCCCGGCGCCTCGACGCGGGTGCGGACCTGGACGCCGCTCGCCGGCACCATCCACGGCTTCCTCATCACCCACAACGAGTCGATTTCGATTGCCGACTACTACACCGTGCGGGGGGCCGACGGCGCGGCGCAGTACCGGCCGACGGTGCACTACGCCTATCACCCGTGCGACGATGCGGTGCTGTCGGTGCATGAGCTGGCCGGCCGCAACTGGCAGCAGCAGGAGCGCCAGCGCCTGATCGTCGACGAGGTGGTCAGCGGCATCGACGAGCTCGGCGTGCTGCTGCTCGGCCATGCGAAGAGGGCCTATTGGTTCGGCTCGCGCCTCACCATCGACGAGACGCGCGCGCTGGTCCCGCACAACAACGCCACCAGCCTGCAGGTCACGATCGGCGTGCTGGCCGGCATCATCTGGGCGATCGAGAACCCGCGCGCCGGCCTCGTCGAGGCCGACGAGATCGATCACGAGCGCATCTTCGAGATCATGACGCCCTATCTCGGCAATCTCGTCGGCCAATATGGCGACTGGACGCCGCTGCAGGACCGGGGCGTGCTGTTCCCGGAGGATATCGACCGGGACGATCCCTGGCAGTTCAAGAACTTCCGGGTGGTCTGAAGCGCGGCAACCCGACTGCCGACCGTTCCCCGGTCGGCAGTCGGAGTTCAGGGCTGGAACTGTTCCTTGAGGATGCGCTCCGCGAGGTTCATCTCGCGGTCGAAGAGCAGGGTCATGGCCGTGGCCCGGTCCTCGCGCACCTCGACGGCGGCGACGTCGCGGACCTCGGTGAAATCGGCGACCGCGCTGACCGGGCGCTTCTCCGGCTCCATGATCTCGAAATGGACATGGGCGCCGTGCGGCAGCAGGGCGCCGCGCCAGCGCCGCGGGCGGAACGCGCTGATCGGCGTCAGCGCCAGGACTTCGGAGCCCAGGGGAATGATCGGGCCGTGGGCCGAGAGGTTGTAGGCGGTGCTGCCGGCCGGCGTCGCCACCAGGACGCCGTCGCAGACCAGTTCTTCCAGCCGGACGATGCCGTCGATGCGGATGCGGATCTTGGCCGATTGCCGCGTCTCGCGCAGCAGCGACACCTCGTTGATGGCACGGCCTTCTCGGCGCTCGCCGCCGAGGGTCGTGGCGATCATATGCAGCGGATGGAGGGTGACCGCGTCGGCCTCGGTGACGCGTTCCACGAGGTTGCGCGTCGAGTAGGGGTTCAGCAGGAAGCCGACGGTGCCGCGGTTCATGCCGAAAATCGGCACCCGGCGACCCATGCAGCGATGCAGCGTCTCCAGCAGCAGACCGTCGCCGCCGAGTGCGACGATCACGTCGGCCCGGTCGAGCGCGACATGGGCGTAGAGCCGCTCCAGCTCGCACAGCGCCTCCTGGGCGGGGGCGGTGTCGGCAGCGACGAAGGCGAGGCGGGGGGCGACCATGCGTCGGCGGTTATCCGGCGGGAGGGAAGGGGCGTCCAGCGAATTGCGGCCTTGCCCGCAGCCCGATGATCGCGGCATAGCCGGAGGCCATGGAGGACATCGTCGGAATCGTGCTGGCTGGCGGACGCGCACGGCGCATGGGCGGGGCCGACAAGGCGATGGTCGTGCTGGCCGGCCGGACCCTGCTCGACCGGGTGATCGGTCTGGCAAGGCCCCAGGTGTCGGCCCTGGCCATCAGTGCGAACGGCGATCCGCGGCGGTTCGACCGCTTCGGCCTGCCGGTCCTGGCTGACGATCTGCCCGGCTTCCCCGGCCCGCTGGCCGGCATCCTGGCCGGCCTCGACTGGGCCGCCGCCGCCCATCCCGCCGCCCGGTATCTCGCGAGCTTCGCCGGCGACACGCCGATGTTTCCGGCCGACCTCGTCCGCCGGCTGGCCGCCGTGGGCGCTCCGGCCTGCGCCGCCGCGGACGGGCGACTCCATCCGGTGTTCGGTCTCTGGCCGCTCGCCGCCCGGCAGGCATTGCGGCAGGCGCTGGTGCGGGACGGCATGCGGCGGGTCGAAGACTGGGCGGCGGCGGTCGGTGCCCGGCCGGTCGAATGCAGCGCGGCCGACGGCAGCGATCCCTTCTTCAACATCAACCGGCCGGAGGATCTGGCGGCGGCGGAACGGCGCCTGGCCGGGCGATCGTGAGGTTGCGGCCGGCGGGGCGCAGGCCGCGTACGGCGCCGCCCTCCATGACCACGCGTGCCGCGAGGTCGGGATCGTCGATCACCAGCCCCGCCAGCCGTTCGATGCCGCAGGCGAAGAGCGTGGGGGCGAGCGGCGTGCCGGGACCGACCAGCATGACCCGCTTGCCGCGCGCCAGCGCGAGCAGGCCGGCGAGCGATCCGTTGCCGAGGGTCGAGGCGGTGATGAGGACGAGGTCTGCCGCCGCGATCAGCTCGGGCGCCTCCGATTCCGGGTGGTCGTCGGGGCCGGGCTGGCGCTCGATCACGGCCGCCCGGGGCAGCTTCTGGGCGAGCCCGGGAAAGCGGCCGACGACGACGACCCGGCCCGGCTCGGCCGCGGCTGCGTCGAGCGCGTTGCTGCCCTCGCCGGGCAGATCCGGTCGGTTGTGATGGGCATTCGCGGCGGCGACCGCGATCGCGACCTCGAAGGGATTGTCCGAGCCGATGCCGGCCGCCAGTTCGCGCAGCGCGGTGCCGGCGAGCTGGCCGGCTCGACCCAGAGGCCGGCAGCCGGCGGCGTTGCGCGGCGGCGCGTGTGCGAGGCCCGTTCCCTCCGGGCCTTCGACCAGCACCCAGTTGACGCCGACCACGACCCGGCGGGCGGGCACGTCCGGCACGCCCGCGACAAGGGCGGCGTGCAGTTCCGGCGCGTTCATGCCTCGGGCTCCTCCGGGTCGGCGGCGGCGAGGCGGACGACCGAGGTGTCGATCAGCACCTTGCCGCGATGCTGGAAGTTGACCGTCACGCGGTCGCCGATCGCCGACTGGACCTGCCCGAGGCCCCAGTCGGGCTCCTCGGGATGGCGCACATAGGCGCCGGGCGTCCAGCCGTCGGCATTCATTGCGCGGCCATCGCCCCGCTCGCCGTCGCGCCGAGATGCGGGCGGACCTCGGTCATGAAGCGCTGCATCGAACGGGCGACGCGGGCGTGGTCCATGCCGCCGAAATTCATGAAGAGGCTGAGATGGCTCGGCGCGACCTCGGCCACGTCCTGGCGCAGCATGGCGATCAGCCGGTCCGGCGGCCCGATCATCGCCTTCTCCAGCACCTCCTCGGTCGTCGGGTCATGCTCGCCGGCGACCTCGGCGACATAGCCCTCCTCGAAGCGGCCGGTACCGGCCTTCAGCGCCGCGACGAGGCGATGGGTGTAGATGGCGCGCCGGGCGGCATCCTCGGCATCGGCACGATCGTCGGTGACGTAGAGCAGGCGCTGGATCGCAAAGGGTTCGCGGGCTGGGTCGCGGCCGGCTGCCCGGCGGGCGGCATCGAAGGGCGCGCGGACGCCGGCGACGGCCGCGGGCGGCATCCACATGGCAGATACGAAGGGCGTGTACCGCCGCTCGACGGTGCGCGCGATCATCGCCGGATCCTTGGCGAGGCCGGCGAGATAGATCGGCGGCGGGCTCTGGGCCGGGCGCAGGGGCAGCCAGCTCTCCGGCACCGTGAAGTGTCGCCCGCTATACGCTACCCGCCCGTGCTCGAATGCCATGTCGATGACGTCGAGCACCTCGCCGAAGCGCTCGCGCGCCTCCGCCAGTGGGATGCCGAGGCCGGCGAACTCGTGCCGGTGGCTGCCGCTGCCGATCCCGAGATCGAGGCGCCCGCCCGACAGCTGGTCGACATAGGCGATCTCGTCGACGAGGCGCATCGGATTGTAGAAGGGCAGGACGACGACCCCCGTGCCGAGGCGAATCCGGCTGGTGCGGGCGGCCGCGCCGGCGGCGGCCAGCAGGGGCGAGGGGCACATGCCGAGATTGGCGAAGTGGTGCTCGGCGAACCAGACGGTGTCGAAGCCGAGTTCCTCCGCCAGGACGGCCTGCCCCATCGCGTCGCCGACGACCTGGACGGGCGCGACCGAGCGCTCGCGCATCTGCTGCAGGATGAAGAGGCCGATCTGCATGGGGCGGGATCCTTCGTCCGTTCGTGTCAGGCGCGGCAGGCGGCGATCACCGCCGGGTCGGGATCGCAGCCGAGGCCGGGTCCGTCCGGCACGCGCATCCGTCCGCCGGGCGCGTCGGTCCATGCCCCGAAGAGGCTGGCTTCCAGCTCGACATGCAGTCGCTCGACGAGTGGCGGCTGCGGGCAGGCCGCGATGATGTGCAGGGTCGCGATCAGGCCGGGCCCGAAATATGGCGCATGCGGCGTCACCGCGACGTCGTGGGCGGCGGCGATCGCCAGCACCTCGCGCATGGCGGTGATGCCGCCGATCTTGGTCACGCTCGGCTGGGCGATGTCGACGGCGCCCGCCTGGAAGAGGGCGGCGAACTCCATCGGGCTCGCCACGTTCTCTCCGGCGGCGAGCGGGATGCGGGTGCGGGCGCGCAGGGCGGCGAGGCCGCGATGGTTCTCCGGCGGCCAGATCGGCTCCTCCAGCCAGTGGAGGTCGAGCGGATCCAGCCCGCGCGCCATCGCCAGGGCTTCGCCCAGCGTCCACGGGCAGTTGGTGTCGAGCATGATCGCGACGTCGGCGCCGGCGGCCTCGCGCGCCGCCGCGGTGGCCGGGACGGTGATCTCGTGCAGCTTGACGTGGCGGTGGCCCCGCGCGACCGCCGCCGCCGTCACGCGCCCCACGATCTCGGGATCGGTATAGCGCAGCAGGCTGGCGTAGGTCGGAAGCTCGCGGCCGCCGGACCCGCCCAGCAGGCGATGGATCGGCAGGCCCGCGGCCTTGCCGGCGATGTCCCACAAGGCGATATCGAGGCCGGACAAGCCGAAGGTGACCGGACCGTTGCGGCCGAAGACGTGCAGCTGCTGCTGCAGGTCGCGGGCGATGCCGGCGATGTCGCGGGCGTCGCGGCCGACGGCGAGCGGCGCGATCTGGGTCTCGATCGCGGCCCGCGTCGCGGGAATGCAGTTGAAGCCGAAGGCCTCGCCCCAGCCGATGATTCCGGCATCGGTCTCGACCCGCACCAGCAGCGTGTCGAGCGTGGTCCAGACCTTGCCGCCGAAGCCGGTCGGCGGCCCGTCATGGCGAAAGGGCAGGCGGACGGCGATGGTCTCGACGGCGGTGATCTTCATGACGCCTCGCCCGCCGCGTGCCGGTCATGGAAGGCGGCGAGCGCGGCGTCGAACGCCTCCGGCTGCTCGATGTTCGAGAGGTGCGAGGCCTCGTCGAGGACGGCGAGCGTGCTGCCGGCGATGGCGCGATGGATCACGACCGATGCCGCCACCGGCGTCGCCGGATCGTCCCGGCCGACGATGACGAGCGTCGGGATGGCGATGCCCGCGACGTGGTCGCGCAGGTCCAGGGTCTGGATGGCGCCGCAGCAGCCGACATAGCCGGCGACGGGCGTGTTGCGGATGTCGGCCCGCACCTGGTCGAGGATCGGCGGGTTGCGGGCGACGAAGGGGGGCGTGAACCAGCGCTCGACCGTGGGCTCGACCAGGGGCTCCATCCCGTCCTTGCGGGCCAGCGCCATGCGGCCGTCGAGGGCGGTGCGGAAGGCTTCCGGCACCTCGCACATGGTGTCGCACAGGACGACGCTGCGCAGCAGGCCCGGATGCTTGGCGGCCAGCGTCATGCCGATCATGCCGCCCATGGACAGGCCCATGAAGTCGACCGGGCCGAGCCCGAGATGGGCCAGCACGGCGCGGAAATCGTCGGCCAGCCCGTCCAGGTGATAGGGGCCCTCCGGCGCGTCGCTGCCGCCATGCCCGCGCATGTCGACGGACAGGACGCGGAAGCGGCTCGTCAGGTACGGCATCTGCGGCGCCCACATCGCCATCGAGGCGGCGAGCGAGTGGGCGAGCAGGATGACCGGGCGGTCTTCCGGCCCGTCGAAGCGGAAATGAACGCGGTGGGCGCCGGCGGCGATCAGCGGCATGCGGATGCCCTCATGGATGACCCGGCCGGGCGGCCGGGCTAAGGTCGCGCCCCCGAACGGGGCGAGGACGATCATTCGACGCCCGGCGCCCGCGCGCAAGCGCCCCGTCGGCCGACATGCCTGCGACAAGGATTCCCAGACAATGAGCGCGATCGACGTTCCGCCCGGGTTCGAGGCGATTTCGTCCGGCAAGGACCGCTATGCTTCCGGCCTCGGACCGTTCTACCGCAAGCCCCTGGAGGACGGGCGCTGGCTCTTCGGCTTTCGCGCCGAGCCGCGCCATCTCAACTCGAATCAGATCGTCCATGGCGGCTGCCTGATGTCGTTCGCCGACGAGATGCTGGGCATCACCGTTCATTTCGCGGCCGGCCGGCGGCGCTGTGCCACCATCAGCCTCAGCAACGAGTTCGTCTCCGCGGCCAAGGAAGGCGAGTGGATCCTGGGCACGCCCGAGGTGGTGCGGGTGACCCGGTCCGTCGTCTTCGTGCGCGGCACGCTGACGGTCGAGGATCGGACGATCCTGACGTCGAGCGGCATCTGGAAGCTGATCGGTCAGCACTGATCCCGGTCGATCCGGTCGTCGAGGAAGGCGCGGCGGTCGGACAGGACCCGGGCCGCCGTCGCGGCGCCGTAGGCGGCGGCCCGGGCGGCCGGCATCCCGCGGGCCAGCCCGTCGAGCAGGCCGGCGGCGAAGAAGTCGCCGGCCCCGGTCGTGTCCGTCCTGGGCGGCAGGCGTGGCACCGGCATGCGCTCCGCGGCGCCGCCCGACAGGACCGTCACCGGCTGCGCGCCGGCGGTCACCACGAGGTGACGGAAGGAGGGCCCGGCGACGAGGCGGGCGCGATCCAGCATGGCCCCCTCGGGAAGGGCGAAATCCGACCGCGACGCGATGACGACGGCCGCGGGCCGGCGCTCGTCGGGATCGAGCGGCATCTGCGTGACGACCCGCGGCGCCAGCGCTTCGGGATATTCGGGGCGATGGCGGATGTTGAGATAGACGAGGTCGATCCCTTCCGCGGCGATCGGCCGGGTCAGTCGGCGCGGCCGGGCCGGCAGCAGGATGGTGCGCTCGCCCGCCGGGTCGAGCAGGATCTCCAGCGGCTCGGTCGGTTGCGCCACCGTCTCGGCCGCCTCCATCGCGAAGCCGCGCCGGGCGAGCGCGCGATGATGCCGCCGGCCGTCCGCGTCGTCGGACAGCGCGGCCGCCAGCGCCACCCGGTGGCCGAGGGCCAGCAGGACGCTGCCGGTGTGGAAGCCGCCGCCGCCATAGCGGCGCTCGACGAGGCGATGCCGCTGCCGCCCGCCCGGCACCAGCGGCCCCTCCAGGTGCCAGACCCGGTCGATATGGGCGCTGGCGACGAGGAGGAAGCGCGCCATCAGCGGCCGGTGAAGGTCGGCTTGCGCTTCTCGATGAAGGCGTCGACCGCCTCGCGATGGTCCTCGCCGGCGGTCACGACGGCATAGTGGGAGGAGATCATGTCGAGGCTGGTGCGCAGGTCCGTGCGCATCCCCTGATAGACCGCGCGCTTGATGAGCCGGCCGGCCAGCGTCGCGTTGCCGGCGATCTTGCGCGCGACGCCGTAGACGTGCGGCAGCAGCTCGGCGTCCGGGACCGCCTTGTTGACGAGCCCGATCCGCTCGGCCTCCTCGCCCTCGACGAAGTCGGCGGTCCAGAACAGCTCCAGCGCCTTCGCCACCCCGACCACGCGCGGCAGGTACCAGGCCCCGCCCGCGCCGGGCACGAGGCCGACCCGGACATAGGTCTCGGCGAACCGGGCGGAGAGGGCGGCGTAGCGCAGGTCGCCCTGCAGGGCGAGGTCCATGCCGGCGCCCGTCGCGGCACCGTTGACCGCCATCAGCACCGGCTTGTCGAGGTCCTCCAGCGACAGGGGAATGCGCTGGATGCGGGTCCACAGCTCGTTCTTGCGCTGCAGCGGCGTCTGCTGCAGCCGGTCCTTCATCTCGACGATGTCGCCGCCGGCGCAGAACGCCTTGCCGGCGCCCGTCACCACCAGCACCTTGATCGCATCGTCGCGCCGCACCTCCTGGATGCGCTCGACCCAGGCGTCGATCATCTCGAAGGTGAAGGCGTTCATCCGCTCGGGGCGGTTGAGCGTCAGCGTGGCGATGCCGTCCTCGACGGCGAACAGGATCTGGTCGGTCATGTCGGTTCCTTCGGCCGCTGGCGGACCAGGGCATCGACGACGGTGACGCCCTGCCCGGCGGGATGGACGATCACGGGGTTGAGTTCGATCTCGACGATGCGGTCGGCGAGGTCGTGGGCGAGGCGGGAGAGCCGGGCGACCAGATCGGCCAGCGCCGCGCGGTCGGCGGCAGGCCCGCCGCGCCAGCCGGCCAGCAGCCGCGCGCCGCGCAGACCGCCGACGAGCGCGTCGGCCTCGGCGGCCGCGATCGGGGCAGGTGCCATCTGCAGGTCGCCGAGCAGCTCGACCAGGACGCCGCCGAAACCGATGCTGACCTGCGGCCCGAAGCCGGGGTCGGCGACAGCGCTGGCCAGCATCTCGGTGCCCTTGGCGGCCATGGGCTGAACGAGGATGCCGCGGATCCCGGCGTCGGGCCGGCGCTCGCGCACCTCGTTCAGGATCGCAGCTGCGGCGGCTGCGACCGCGCCGGCATCGCCAAGGCTGAGCCGCACGCCGCCGGCCTCCGTCTTGTGCGGAATGTCGGGCGACTGGATCTTCAGCGCGACCGGAAAGCCGATGTCGGACGCGGCCAGCGCGGCCTCTTCGGGCGTTTGCGCCAGCCGCATGGCCGGCACGGGGATGCCGTAGGCGGCCAGCAGCGGTGCCGCCTCGTACTCGCAGAGCGTCTCGGCAGCGGCATCGAGGGCGCGGATCGCGGCGGCGCGGTCGCCGCCTTCGGGGGCGGGCGGCAGCGGCTGCCGCGCCGCATGCCAGGTCGCCAGCGCGTCGAGGCCGCGTGCGACCCCCGAGAGGCTGGTGTAGAGCGGCAGGCCGATCGCAGCGAGCGTTTCGGCCGCCGCCTCAGATGGCAGGGGATAGGTGTAGAAGAGGATCGGGCGCTTGCCCGCGGCGGCCAGCGCCGCCAGTCGCTCGCGCTCGACCGGCAGCCTCGGATCGGCGGCGAGCGATGACACGTTGACCACGGCGTCGATCCCCTCCGCCTCGGCCAGCACCTCCAGGCTGCGCGCGCGATGGTCGTTCTCCATCGCATTGGCGGTGATGTCGACCGGGTTGAAGGCCGCGCCGAAGGGCGGCAGGTATTCGCGGATCTTCGCCTGCACTTCGGGCGCCAGTGGCGGAACCTGGAAGCCGTGGCTCTCCAGCGTGTCGGCCATCCAGCCGCCGACGCCGCCGGAAATGGTGACGATGCCGACCCTCCGCCCCGTCAGCGGTGGGCAGAGCGCCAGTGCCTGGGCGGCGTCCAGCATCGCGTCTTGGTCGTCGACCCGGACGATGCCGAGCCGGCGGAAGACGGAATCGTAGGCGGCATCGGCTCCCGTCAGGCTGGCGGTGTGGGACAGCGCGGCCCGCCGCCCGGCATCCGATCGCCCGACCTTGGCGACGACGATCGGCTTGCCGGCCGCAAGCGCCCGCTCGGCCGCGGCGCGGAAACGGTCGCCGCGGCGGATCGACTCCAGGAACATGCAGACGACATGCGTCGCCGGGTCGTCGACCAGGAAATCCAGCACGTCGCTGGCGTCGATGTCGGCCTCGTTGCCGGTGTTGACGACATGGCTGAAGGCGAGGTGTCGGCGCAGGCCGCGATTGAAGATCGCGAACCCCAGCCCGCCCGACTGCGAGACGATGCCGATGCGCCGGGTGGCGGCGGCACGCTGGCCCGGCAGGGCCGCGAAGTCGATGGCCGGACTGAAGGTGGCGCAGACGGCACCCGCGACATTGAGAAAGCCGACGCTGTTGGGCCCGCCGACCCGCATGCCGGTGCGCGCCGCGATCGCGGTGACCTCCTCCTGCAACCCACGCTTCTCCGCGCCCTCCTCGGCGAAGCCGCCGGAATAGACGAGCGCGCTGCGGACGCCGGCTGCGGCACATTCCTCGAGGACGCCCGGCACCCGGTCCGACGGGATGGCGATCAGCGCGAGGTCCGGGGCGGCGGGGGTGGCGGCGATGCGGGGATAGGCCGGCAGGCCCTGGATGGCGGCCGCCGTCGGGTGGACGGGATAGATCGGGCCGGCGAACGCGCCCTTGACGAGTTGGGCCAGGATGCGGCCGCGCAGGCGGGTCGCGTCGTCGGAGGCTCCGACGACCGCGACGGACCGCGGCGCGAAGAAAGGGGCGAGGGGGTGCGGCAAGGTCGGCGCGTCAGGCTCGTGTCAGCCAGGGCCAGAGCCCGTCGGCGCCGACCGACGCGACATAGCGGCCGAGCTCGATCGACCAGTCGCTCTCCCGACCGTACTCGTCGCGCCAGGTCCAGAGCCGGCGGGTGAAGTGGTGCAGCGTGTGCTCGTGCGTGAAGCCGATCGCACCCATGACCTGGTGGGCGTACTCGGCGGCCTTTCCGGCGGCCTCGCCGCAGCGGATCTTGGCGGCGGCAACGGCCAGGAAAGCCTCCGGTCCGTCGAGGCGCTCGGTCGCCAGCCGGGCGGCGACCGAGGACGCCGCGACCTCCTCGGCCATCAGGGCGAGCTGGTGCTGGATCGACTGCTGCTTGCCGATCGGGCGGCCGAACTGCACCCGGTCGTTGGCATAGGTCACGGCCACGTCGAGCACGGTCTCCATGGCCCCCAGCATCATCAGGCTGCGCGCCCAGGCGCCCTCGAGCCGGAGGCCGGCGACGTCGGTCGGCGCCGGCGCATGGGCCAGCACCGGCCCGTCGATCGTGATCGTGTCGCGCGGTTCGCCGGCGAGGCTGCGCCCGGGCTCGATCCGGGTCCGGACCGGGTCGGCGACCAGCACCTCGCCGTCCGCCAGCAGGACGAGGGCGGCGGCATCGCCGCCCCATGCCACGCCGTAATAGGTGCCCATCGCGCGGCCCTCGACGAAGGCGGCGCGGTCGCGCGGGTCGGCCGGCGCCAGCGCCAGCGGGCCTTCCGGCGCGTCGAGGCCGGCGCGCTGCAGCAGGCGCCGGGCCAGCAGGGTCTCGGCGATCGGCAGGGGCACCGCGTGGCGGCCGGCCGCGCGCAGCACGGCGCCGGCATCGGCGATGCCCGTCTCGGGGTCGGCGAAGGCCTCGACGAGGCCGGTTTCGGCGACGGCGCGCCACAGTTCGCGGGGAAACGTCCCCGCTTCTGCGGCGTCGAGCAGGTCCTTGTCGACCGCGTCGCGGAACAGGCGGTCGGCGGTTTCGAATACGAGATCGGTCATCGGAGGCCCAGTCCCCGGGCGATGATGCCGCGGAGAATTTCCCGCGTGCCGCCGCGCAGCGTGATGGAAGGAGCGTTGAGCACGGCCTCGGCCTGGATGGCCGCGAAGTCGTCGTTGGCCCCTGGCACGGGCAGCGGAACCGTCGGCGCGACGAGGCGGGCGACCTCGGGAATGGCGCGTTCGAAGCTGTTGCCGAGATCCTTGACGCAGGCCGCCTCCAGGTTCGGCGCCTCGCCGGCCTGCAGCATCCCGGCGATCGAGAGCGACATGCCGCGCAGCGCCCAGAGATGGGCGACGAAGCGGCCGGTCTGCTCGGCCATCCGGTCGTCCGGGTCGTAGCCGCCCTGCTCGACCAGCGCCGCCAGCAGGCGGTAGGTGGAGAGGAAGCGCTCGGGCCCGCTGCGCTCGAAGGCAAGTTCGCTGGTCACCTGCTTCCAGCCGTCGCCCGGTTGGCCGATCAGGAGATCGTCCGCCAGGAAGACGTCGTCGAGCACCATCTCGTTGAAATCGTGATGGCCGGCAAGGTTGCGGATCGGCCGGATCGAAACCCCCGGGGCCTTCAGGTCGAGGATGAACTGCGACAGGCCGGAATGGCGGTCGGGCTCGGGCGGGCCGGTGCGGACCAGCGTGATTGCGTAGTCGGAGATATGGGCGTTGGACGTCCAGACCTTGCGCCCGGTGATCCGCCATCCGCCATCCACCTTCGTGCCGCGGGTGCGGATCGAGACGAGGTCGGAGCCGGAGTCGGGCTCGCTCATGCCGATGCAGAAGAAGATCTCGCCACGGGCGATGCGTGGCAGGAAGCGCTGCTTCTGCGCCTCCGTGCCGACGCGCAGGATGAGCGGCCCGCTCTGGCGGTCGGCGATCCAGTGGGCGGTGACCGGCGCGCCCGAGACGAGCAGTTCCTCCGTCACGACGTAGCGTTCGAGGCCGCTGCGCTCGTGGCCGCCATAGGCGCGGGGCCAGGTCATGCCAATCCAGCCCCTGGCGCCGATCAGCCGGCTGAAGGCGGGGTCGGGGTGGGTTCCGAAGTCGCCACGCGGCGACCAGGACCCCCTGGCCCGTTCCTCGGCGAGGAAGCGCCGCACCTCCTGGCGCAGCGCCGCCGTTTCCGGCGGCAGGTTCGTCGGGTCGAAACGCAGTGCGGTCATCGCGGCTCCGGTTCAGGCGGAGAAGTGGCGCAGCACGCGGCCGGGGCCGGCGCCGGAATGGACATGGTCGCGCCCGTCATGGACCTGGACGCCGTTGACCCAGACGCCATGCATCCCGATCGGATCGCGGACCATGCGGCTGTCGCCGCCGGGCAGATCGGCGACGCGCCGCGGCCGCGGGCTGGGCGCAACACGAGCGGGATCGAACAGCATCAGGTCGGCGGGCGCGCCCGGCGCAATGCGGCCGCGGTCGGGAATGCGATAGATCGCAGCCGGCTTGGAGGTGAGCTGGCGCACCGCCTCCTCGAGCGAGAACGCCTTGCGGTCGCGGACCCAGTGTCCCAGCAGGTGCAGTCCATAGCCGGCGTCGCAAAGGAAGCTCAGATGCGCGCCGGCATCCGATAGCGCGATGACGCCGTTCGGATGCTGCAGCATGGGTTCGAGCTGGTCCTCGTCGGCATTGATGAGCTGGGCCGAGAAGAGGGTGCCGAGATCCTCCGAGAGCGCCAGGTCGAAGAAGACGTCGACCGGATCGCTGCCGGCCGCCGCGGCGAGATCGGCGATGGAGCGGCCCTCGGCGGCGCGGTTGGCGTCCGTCGCGGCCTGGCCGACCTGCACCCGCGACCAGTTGCCGTAGAAGAGCTTGCCCTTCTTCGGCACGCCGAGCGTGGCGCGGAAGCGGTCGCGGAAGGTGGGGTCGGCAAAGCTGCGGGCCAGCCTGTCCGCATCGGCGCCCCGGAGGTCGTCCCAGACGTCGAGGCTGGAGAGGGGGTAGGCGTTGGCCAGGGTGAATTCCATGGTCAGCGGCTGGCACGACGTCTGGCCATAAACCTGGACGCCGCGGTCGGCTGCGGCCGCGCAGTCGCGGAGCTGGCCCGGGCCGCGGTCGGGGAAGGTGTCGTTCTGGAAGACCGAGGAGAAGATGACCGGCCGGCCGATCTCCCGCCCCAGGCTCTCGAGGAACGCGACGGACGTGTTCGGGCCGGCCGTCATCTGGTAGACGCCGCGACCGGCGTCGCCCAGCGTGCCCGCGAGCGTGCGGATCTCGGCCTCGTCCGCCAGCCGCGAGGGCATCGGCACGCCGCCATAGCCGTTGTGGTTCTCGGAGTGCGAGGAGGCGAAGCCGACGGCACCGGCGGCGAGCGATTCGGCGACGAGCCCACGCATCGCCGCGATCTCGTCGGCGGTCGCCGGCCGCTCGGATGCGGCCTCGCCCATGACGGCCGAGCGGACGGTGGAATGGCCGACGAAGGCGGCGACGTTGAGGTGCGGCCCCTTGGACTGGACGAGGTCGAGATACTCGCCGAACCGCTCGAAGCGCCAGTCGATGCCGGTCCGCAGCGAGGCGAGCGACATGCCCTCGACCTCCGACAGGTTGCGGGCGACGAGGTCGCGCCGATCGGGCGGGCAGGGGGCGATCGAGAAGCCGCAATTGCCCATGACGACGGAGGTCACCCCGAGGGCCGTCGAGGGCGATGCGGTCGGATCCCAGGTCAATTGGGCGTCGTAGTGGGTATGGATGTCGACGATGCCGGGCGCGAGCACGAGCCCATCCGCTTCGACCGTCTGCTGCGCGGGCTCCGTCAGGCGGCCGATCGCCGCGATGCGTCCGTCGGCAACGCCGAGGTCGGCCCGCATGGCGGGGGTGCCGGTGCCGTCGACGATCTCGGCCCCGCGGATGATCAGGTCGAGCATGGGCGGGCTCCCGCTGTTGGTTGGCGATCCGCGAAGGTTAGTGAAGGCGGCGGGGCCATGGAACCGTCATGCGATGGAACCGTCATGCGGCCTGCGGCGTGCGCAGGCTCCGGCGGATGTTCCAGGCGACGATCGGCAGCATCACCGCCATGGCCGCGAGGTGCAGGCTGCGGTCGGCCGGCCAGAGCAGGGCGAGGAAGCAGCCGATCAGCACGATCCGCACCGGCCAGTTGACCGGCGCCTCGCCATAGCCCTCCCACGCCACGGCGAAGGCGTAGAGCGCGAAGGCGCAGTAGATCGACAGCTCCAGGTCGATCCAGATGCTGTTGCCGATGAAGGGCGTGTAGGCGAAGAGCAGCGGCACGATGTAGAGGCCCTTGGCCAATCGCCAGGCGGTGAAGCCGGTCGCCATCGGCGGGCCCTTGGCGATGGCGGCGGCGGCGAAGGCGGCGAGGCAGACAGGCGGCGTGACGTTGGAATCCTGACTCAGCCAGAAGATGATCATGTGCGCGGCCATCATGGCGGCCGCGATGGCCTGCGGCGCCACCGTCTGGTCGATGACCATCCGCTTCATCTCGATCGGTACGCGGTCGAGGAGCGCGCCCGCGGCGGCGCTGTCCATGGGCTGGCCGATGGCCGCCATCTGGTCCGGCGCCACCAGCATCAGGACCGCCTTGACGCTGTCCGCGATCTCGCCCGAGGCGATCGCGGCGACGAGATCCTGGCGCAGGATGAGGTCGGCCAGCGCCGGGGCGGAGAGGGTCGCCAGGACGATGTAGGCGGCCGTCACCGGCAGTCCCATGCCCAGCACCAGCGAGGCGACCGCGATCAGCAGGAGCGCGATCAGCAGGTTGCTGCCGGCCCACTGGTTGATCATCAGCGAGAAGGTGTTTCCGAGCCCGGTTGTGGTGACGGCGTTGATGACGATGCCGATGGCGACGAGCAGCACCGCCGTCAGGATCATGTTCTTGGAGCCGGTCGCCAAAGCCTCGAGGATGCCGAGCGGGCCGATGCGCCGCGGCGAGGCCCAGGACGCGACGATGACGGCGACGATGCCGAACCCGGCCGCGTAGGCCGGCGAATAGCCGGAAACCAGCATGCCCACGAGGACGCCGATCGGGACGAAGAAGGAGATCGCGCCCTCGCGCAGAACCTTGGTCAGCGCCGGCGGGTTCTCGTCGGTCAGCGTCAGCCCGTGCTTCTTGGCCTCGATGCGCACATAGAAGCCCACGGACAGGAAATAGAGCATCGCCGGCAGGATCGAGATGGCGGCGATCGAGAGGTAGTCGACCTGCAGATAGCTCGCCATGACGAAGGCGCCGGCGCCCATCACGGGCGGCATGATCTGGCCGCCGGTGGAGGCGGTCGATTCGACGGCGCCGGCGAAGCGGGCCGAATAGCCGGCGCGCTTCATCAGGGGGATGGTGACGACGCCGGTCGAGACGACGTTGGCGACGGCCGAGCCCGAGATCGTGCCGAACAGGGCCGAGCCGATGACCGCGACGAAGCCCGGGCCGCCGGCGAGGCGGCCGGCGACGGCGCGGGCGAAGTCGATGATGAAGTCGCCGGCGCCCGACCGCATCAGGAAGGCGCCGAAAAGGATGAACATGACGATGTCGCGGGCGCCGATCTGGGCCACGTTCCCCAGCATGCCGTCGTCCGTGTAGAAGCCGCGGAACAGCATCGTCTCGAAGGAAAGGCCGGGAAAGGTCAGCATGCCCGGGACATAGCGGCCCCAGACGGTGACGTAGGTGAAGAACACCAGGATGATGATGGGGATGGTCCATCCGGTGGTGCGGCGGGTGAACTCGACCGCGAGGATGGCGGCCGCGGCCGTCATCACCCAGTCGATGGGCAGGAACTCCGAGCTGCGGGCGTAAAAGCTGATCTCGCCCAGCACGAGGTAGAAGAAGCAACCGACCGCGATCAGGCCGAGCGCGATGTCGAGCGCCAGCACGACGCGCCGGCCCGCTTCCGTGCGCGCATGCCAGGCCGGGTAGACCAGCGCGCAGAGCAGGCCGAACGCGGCGAAATGGAACGCCGCCAGATGCAGCTCCGACGGCGTCGCCAGGACGTTGAGATAGATGTGGGCAACGGCGACGAAGATCGCGATCGCCTGAATGACCACGCGCAGCGGCCCGGCATGACCTCTGGTGGCCATGCCGGAGCCGCCCTCGCGGTCCTTCGGAACCGGTCCGGCCGTGTCGGCCATGGACATCGGAATAGCGCCGCTGTGCCCGCTGCCTCAGTTGGCCGAGAGGCTGGCCGGGATCGTCAGGCCCTTCTCGCGGTAGTAGCGGGCCGCACCGGCATGGAGCGGCAGCGGCACGCCGGACATGGCGCGGTTCAGGCCCATCTCCTTCGTCGCCGCGTGGATGTTGTTCAGGAAGGGCAGGTTCTCGTAGATCGTCTTGGTGAACAGGTACACGTCCTCTTCCGGCAGCGCCTGGTTGACCGCCAGGAAGTTCGCGTAGGCGGAGGTCTTCACGTCCTTCTCGAGGCCCGGATAGGTGCCGGCCTTGATGGTGTGGTGGAAGAAGAGGTTGGTGCCGCCGTCGAGCTTCTTCAGTTCCTCGTCGGTGACCTCGAGCAGGGCCGTGTCGGCGGCTGCCTTGGCGAAGACCTGGGTGACGGACGCGACCGGGATGCCGGCCGAGGCGTTGGTGCCGTCGATCTGCCCGTTCACGAAGCTGTCGCCGCTGGGGCCGTAGCCCTGATAGACGAGCTCGAACTTCGTGTAGTCGATCCCGAGGTTCGGGAACACGAACTTGTTCAGCGATTCGAGGCCGGAATTGCGGGCCCCGATCGAGTATTTCCGGCCATAGAGCAGCTTGAGATCCTCCAGCGTGCCCGTCTTGGTCAGGGACTTGCGCTGGAGGTGGTGGTCGACGTTGGACCAGAGGCTGGTGATGCCGCGCAGATGCTTCTGCGGGCCGGCCTGGGCGAAGTCGGCCTTGCCGTCCCAGGCGTTGCGCGCGACGAGGCCGAGGATGATGCCCATCTGCGCCTGGTTCTCGCGCATCAGCTTCACGTTCTCGGTCGAGCCGGCCGAGCTGATCGCCGAGACGTCGATCTTGTGGCTGGTCTGGAGCTTGACCTTGGCGAGCGTCGCCAGGGCGACGCCGACCGGATAATAGGTGCCGCCCGTGGTGGCGGTCGTCAGGATGTAGGAGCGGGGTGCCTGGGCCGCGGCCGAACCGGCGGCGAGCGCGAGGCCGAGCGCGACGAGGGTCGCGGAAGTCTTCATGCTGCAGTCCTCCCATGGCCGGCGGCGATCATGGCGCGATGCCCCGGCGGCTGTTTCCTCGGAACGGCTGCCGCCTTCTGGGCGTACGGCATGCCGGCTCACGTCCTGGCTAGCATCGGCGGCGCGCGCGGATCAACCGGCCTGCGTCGTTTCTCCGACGACATGCGCGAAACGGGGATCATCCGGCGTGCCTTCGAGCGGATGGGGCGGCCGCCACGCCACGACCCGTTCGATCTCCGCGGCCAGCAGCAGGTCGCGCTCGGTGACGCCGCCCGATTCGTGGGTGTCGAGGCGAACGGTCAGCCGGTCCCAGGACAGGGTCATGGTCGGATGGTGCCACGCCGCCTCGGCGAGATGCGCCACGGCGCCCGCCGCCAGCATCGTCGCCTTCCAGCCGCCGGTGCGGAAGGTGCGCTCGACCGCGGCGCCGTCGCGGCGCCAGCGCGGCAGCATGTCGGCGAGACGACGGTCGATCTCGGCCTCGGAGAGAAGGGGCGGCGGGGTACGCATGGCTCTATTCCTCGCTGCGGGCACGGTCGATCTCGACGCCGACCACGGCGCCGTGGATGACGTCGGGCTTCTCGACCCGCACGGTGACGCGGATCGCGCGCGGGTCGGAGAGGGCGACGGCCGCGATCCGCTCCGCCAGCGTCTCGGCGAGATTGTAGTGGCGCGCGGCGACGAGGTCCCGGATGGCCGCGACGATATCGGCGTAGGAGATGACCCGGCGCAGGGCATCCTCCGGCTGGTCCGGATCGGGGCGCGCCTCCAACGTCACCTGGATACGGACGCGCTGCCGCGCATGATGCTCGTGCGCAAACGCGCCGATCGAGGCGGCGACCACGAGGTCGCGGACCAGGATCCGGTAGGGGGTGTCGTGTGGCATGGCTGTGGCGCCATCATAGCGGCCACCCGCCCCGCGGGCGATCGAAGTCGCGGACGAAGGACGCACTACCATGGACGTGTCGAGGCTTGAGATCGCGTTCGCCGACGTGGCGGCCCTGGCCTGCTTCCTCGTCGCCTGGATCGGCTATGCCTACGTCGCCGACCACAGCCGGTGGGGCCGCGAGAACCTCATCACGACGGTCCATGGGCTGCGCCGGCGCTGGATGGAGGAGGCCTTCCGGCGGGAGAACCGCATCGGCGACACCAACCTGCTGGGCAACCTGATGCGTAGCGTCACCTTCTTCACCTCGACCACGATCTTCATCCTGGGCGGCCTGCTGGCGGTCCTGGGGGCGGCCGAGCGGGCCCAGGACATCCTGGGGGAACTGCCGCTGGTCCGGCCGACCAGCCGGCTGTTCTGGGAGATGAAGATCCTGCTGCTGCTGGCGACCTTCACCTACGGCTTCTTCAAGCTCACCTGGTCGATCCGGCAGTTCAACTATTGCTGCATCCTGCTCGGTGCGGCGCCGCCGCCCGATGGCGACGCCGCGGAACTGGCGGCCTGCGCCGGGCGTGCCGCGCGGGTCGCCAACCTCGCCGGCGACAACTTCAACTCCGGCCTGCGGGCGTATTATTTCGGCCTCGCGGCGCTGTGCTGGTTCGTGCATCCGGGCCTGTTCGCGCTCGCCACGATCTGGGTCGTGGCGGTGCTCTATCGCCGGGAGTTCCGGTCGCGCACGCGGGCGGCCCTGCGCGCGCCGTGACCCCAGCACGGGGCCGGAACGATCGAAGATTACAGAGAGTTAATCCTTCCCCACCGCTTGGAAGCCCTGCCTCGTCCGTTCATGGAAGGACGGGAGCAGCAAGGCTCCGCACCACGGAGGAGAAGCAGAAATGACCCGAATCATCGGCGTTCTGAAGCCGCTGCTGGTCATGACGGCCCTGGCTGGCGTCCTGTCCGCCTGCCACCACTATCATCACGGCGGGCACTACGGGTATCGCGACGGCGGCTATCACGGGCCGCGCGGCGGGCCCGCCTACCATGGCGGATATCACCGCGGCTATCGCGGCGGCTACTACCGCTGAGCCGTGCCTGCCGATCCTCGTCGCATCGGCTTCAAGACCAATCGAGAAAGGTACCGATCCATGGATCATGATCGGCGTTTCGTCCTCCGCGGCCTGTTTGCCGCAGCCATGCTGGCGGTACCCCTGTCCCAGGTGGCGGCGGCGCCCGCCGCCGCCCCGGACCTCCGCAAGGACGGGGCGGAGCCGATGCGGGCGACGGAGGTGCAGTACCGCGACCATCACCGGGATCTTCGCCGCGGACCGCCGCCGCCCCGGCGCGAACGGGTCGGCCGCCGTCCGCCCGGTCCCCGCGACCGCTATGTCTGGCGCAAGGGGTACTGGGTCTATCAGGGCAACGGCTATGTCTGGCGTCCTGGCGTCTATGTGGAGCGGCCGCGCCCGCGCGCGGCGTGGGTGCCCGACCGGTGGGTGCGCCGCCGCGGCGAGTGGGTCTATATCGAGGGTCGTTGGCGTTGAGGACCGATCGGCCGGAGACGCTCCCCGTCTCCGGCCGGCCGCTCGAGGAGGAAGCGATGCCGAATCTCGCCGTTCTGGCCAGGAATATTGCGATTACCGGCGTGCTGGCCGGGGTTCTGGGCGGCTGCGCCGTCTACGTTCCCGGGCCGCCGCCGGGGCCGGGATATCATCGCGGCTACTACGCACCCGCGCCGCACTACTATCACTACGGCTATTACGGCCGGCCGTACTTCCGACGGGGTTGAGTCGGCTCAGCGGCTGTTCGGGCGGCGCTCCCGCTCGGCGATCATCGCCAGGCAGTTCCACAGCACCGTGGCGGCCAGGAACGCGGTCATCCCGCCGACATCGTGCGGCGGGCTGACCGTGTTGATGTCGCAGGCGACGAGGCGGAAGTCGGCGCACCGCCGCAGGATGTCCAGTCCCTCGCGGGCGCTGGCGCCGCCCCAGGTCGGCGTGCAGACGCCGGGCGCTGCGGCCGGATCGAAGAAATCCATGTCGAAGCAGAGATAGACGGGCCGGCCGCCGATGCGCTCGCGCAGCCGGGCGAAGACGGCCTCCGCTCCGTCCGCCATCAGCCGGTCCATGGTGACGAGCCCGTAGCCGAGGGCTTCGGCATGGGCGAAGACGCCGGGCACCATGGTCGGGCCGCGGGCGCCGACATGGAAGGATCGCGCCGGGTCGAGCACGCCTTCCTCGACGGCGCGACTGAAGGTCGTGGCCGTGTTGTAGCCGTCGATCGGATAGGCGTCCGTGTGGGCGTCGATATGGACGACGCAGAGGTCCGGGAACTTGCGGTGCAGCGCGCGGAGCTGCGGCAGCGTCACCGCGCCGTCGCCCCCCATGGTGACCGGCACGGCGCCGGCATCGACCGCATGCCAGACCGCCGCCTCGATGCCCGCGAAGGAGGATTCGATCGCGCTCGGCGTCACCACGGCGTCGCCGAGATCGACGACGTTGAGGTCGAGCAGCGGGTTGCGGTCGGTCAGCGGGTCCCAGGGGCGCAGCAGTGCCGACTGCTCGCGGATCGCGGCCGGGCCCTGGCGCGAGCCGATGCGCACGGGATGGGTCCCGCAATCGAAGGGCATGCCGATGATGACGGCACGGCTACCGGCGGCGCTGGTCGCGGCCGGCGCGTCCATGAATGTCGGGGCCGGACGGAAGAGACGGGACATGGCCGAACCTCGTCGGGTGGAATCGCGTGGTGCGATCCTAGCGGCAAAGCTGCTTCGTCTGTCCAACCTCCCGGAAACCGCCTAGAATAATGGCAGACTGCATTCCCGCGCGGCAGGAGACGGATGGGTCGCTCACTCTGGATCATCATCGTCTCGGCCGGCCTGATCCTCGGCATCGTCGCCGGCATCCGCCAGGGGTTCGGGCTGTTCCTGCTGCCGATGAGCACGGGCAGCGGCGTCTCGCGGGAGGCGTTCGCCTTCTCGATGGGCCTGCAGAACCTGATCTGGGGCTTCGGCGCGCCGATCGCGGGTGCCGTCGCCGATCGCTATGGCCCGCGCCTCGTCGCGGCGGCGGGAATCGTGTTCTACGTCGGCGGCATCGTCGTGATGGCGGTCGACTGGGGGGGCGGTCAGCTGCTGGCCAGCGGCTTCCTGGTCGGCATCGGCATGTCCGGCGCCGGCTTCTCGGTGGTGCTGAGCGCCGTCGGCCGGGCCGCTCCGGCCGCGCAGCGTGCGAAGGCGCTGGCGCTGGCGAGCTTCGGCGGCTCGATCGGCCAGTTCGTCGCCTTGCCCTACACCCATGTGCTGATCTCCGAGATCGGCTGGGTGGCAGCGCTCGTCATCCTCGGCGCGACCTCGCTGCTGGCGGTGCCGCTGGCGATGGGCCTCGGCCCCCGCGTCGAAGCCGGCGAATCGCCGGGGGGCGGGGCCCGCCTCAGTCTGGGAGCCGCGCTCGGCGTCGCCGCCCGCGACCGCAGCTTCGTCCTGCTGACGATCGGCTTCTTCGTCTGCGGCTTCCAACTCGCCTTCATCATGATCCACCTGCCGCCCTATCTCGGCGACCAGGGGATGGCGCCGTGGCTCGGCGCGGCGGCGCTGACCCTGGTCGGCGTCTTCAACATCGCCGGGACGCTGGCCTGCGGCTGGCTCGGGCAGCGGTTCGAGAAGCGCCTGGTGCTGACCGGCCTCTATCTCATGCGCACGGCGCTGCTCGCCGGCTTCATGCTGGCGCCGCTGACCGAGGCCTCGGTACTGGTCTTCGCCGCCGGCATGGGGCTGACCTGGCTGCCGACGATCCCGCTGACCAACGGGCTGGTCGCCCAGATCTTCGGGCCGACCTACCTGTCGACCTTGTTCGGGATCGTGTTCCTCAGCCACCAGCTCGGCGGCTTCGTCGGCCCGTGGCTGGGCGGCCTCGCCTATGACTGGACCGGATCCTACGCGGCCGTCTGGTGGATCTGCGCCGGGCTCGGCCTGCTCGCGGCCATGCTCCACTGGCCGATCGACGAGCGGCGCGCGGCGCGGCCGGCGCTGGCCGGATCGCCGGCGTGATGCCGGTCCCGGTGATCGGCGCCATCGGCGCCGCTGGCGCGGTCCTGGCCGCGCTCGTGCTGTGGTGGGACCGCGGGACGGCGATCATCCTCGATCTCGGCGCGGCCATCGCCGCCTGCTTCTAGCGGGCGTCGAACGCGGCGACCATCGGCGCATGGAAGCCGGCAGGGTCGTCGAATCCGGCATTGGCCGCCTCGACCTCGTCGGCGAGGCCGGCATTGAGGATTTCGACCGAGAGGCACCGCTCTGCCAGCGGGCGGGACACCAGCAAATGGTCGAGCAGCAGCCCGCGGCCGTGCCGGACGGTGTAGCGCCGTTCGGCCGGCATCCGGTCGGCGAGGCGGGCGAGGGTTCGCCCGGCCAGGGCCGGATTGCCCGTCGCGTCGAGCGGAGCGGTGAGGATCGTCAGCGGCACCTCGCGTTCCTCGGCGTTGAGGTCGCCGGCGACGACGATCCAGGCGTCGGGGTCGCGATCCTGGATCGCATCCACCAGCAGGCGCGCCTCCAGCGCCTGCGCCTGCCGCTTCAGCCCCGCCAGGAAATAGCCTTCGGCCCAGGCCGGGACCGTCTTCCACGCGAATGGTCCGGCCTTGCCGCCGGGCACCGCGACGGCCAGCGGCGCGCGCAGATGGAGATTGAGAAGGTGCAGCGGCCGGCCGACATCGATCACCACCGACAGGACCGGCCGCTCGAACCGCACCGGCTCGCTGCGCTGGGCGTCGAGCCAGCGCCACGCGATCGGCGGCACCAGGCTGTGCGCCACCTGCTCGACGGCGCCGATAGGATGTCGGCTGAGTACCACGAGATTGTGGATGTCCCGGGGATAGTCGCCGCCGTCGCTGGACGTGCCGGCGCGGTGGAAGCCGGCATAGGGCGTGCCGGCAACCAGCCGTTCGAGCGCCGCCAGCGTGCGCGGCCGCTTCGGCGGTTCCTGGGCGTTCACTTCCTGGAGGCAGAGGATGTCGGCGTCGAGGCGGTCGATATACCGCCGCAGCACCGGGAGTCGCTCCTCGAGCGACAGCGGGCCCGTGTCGTCGAAGTTCTCGAGATTGTAGGTCGCGATCCTGAGGCGCATGGAGCCGTCCTGAACTGCCGTGCCGAGGCTTGCCCGAAGGCGGGGCATACGCGCACACTGCCGCCCGCTTCGGGAGGGAACGAGTTTGGCGCACATCGCTGGCGCCGGCGATACCGGGTTCGGACGGCACGAGGGCCGCTCGACGATCGATCTGATGACGGCGGCGGCGGCGGCGGCGCTGGCCGATGCCGGCCTCGCGCGTGGCGACATCGACGGGCTCGTCTGCGGCTATTCCACCACCCATCCGCACCTGATGCTGGCGACCGTGTTCGCCGAGCATTTCGGGCTCGACCCCGCCTATGCCCATGCGGTGCAGGCGGGCGGCGCGACGGGCTGCGCGATGACCATGCTGGCCGCGCGGCTGGTCGACGCCGGCCAGTGCCGGCGCATCCTGGTGGTCGGGGCGGAGAACCGGGCCACCGGCCAGAGCCGCGATTCGGCGATCCAGACCCTGGCGCAGGTCGGCCATCCCGATTTCGAGGTGCCGTTCGGTGCCACGATCCCGGCCTATTACGCGTTGCTGGCCTCGCGCTATCTGCATGTCCATGGATTGAACGCGGCGGACCTCGCCGAGTTCGCGGTGCTGATGCGCCGCCATGCCGCCAACTGCCCCGGCGCCCACCAGACCGCGCCGATCACGGTCGCCGACGTGCTGGCCTCGAAGCCGATCGCAGCACCGCTCAAGCTGCTCGACTGCTGTCCGATATCGGATGGCGGGGTGGCGCTGGTGGTGCAGCGCGAAGCGGGTGCCGCCCGCATCCTCGGCATGGGCCAGGCCCACCGCCACCAGCACATCAGCCATGCCGCCGACCTGACGACGACCGGCGCTGCGGTCGCGGCCGGCCGCGCCTTCGCCGAGGCGGGGATCGGCCGCGAGGCGGTCGATTTCCTGGCCGTCTATGACAGCTTCACGATCACGCTGACGATGCTGCTGGAGGAGATCGGCTTTGCCCCGCGCGGCGGTGCCGCTGCGATGGCGCGCGCGGGCGACTTCGGGCCGGCGGGGCGGCTGCCGCTCAACACCCATGGCGGGCTGCTCGCCTTCGGCCATTGCGGCGTCGGCGGCGGCATGGCGCACATCGCCGAGGCCTACCGGCAGCTGGCGGGCAAGGCCGGCGCGCGGCAGGTGGCGAACCGCCGGACGGCCTTCGTCCATGGCGACGGCGGCGTCATGTCCTCCCATGTCAGCCTGATCCTGGGGGCGGCGTGATGGGGCCGCTCGCGAGGCATTTCTGGGAGGGCTGCGCGGCGGGAGAACTGCGCTGGCGCCGCTGCACCGCATGCGGCACGGGCCAGACCTTCCCGCGCGACTTCTGCCCGGCCTGCGGCTCGCCGGAAGTGGAATGGCGGACGGCCATCGGGACCGGGATCGTCCACGCGGTCACCATCGTCGCCCGCGCACCCACTGACGCGTTCCGTGCGCTCGCCCCCTACACGATCGTCCTGGTCGACCTCGACGAGGGCATCCGCATGATGGCGCACGGCGCGCCCGATCTCGCCATCGGCCAGCGCGTCGCCGTCACCTTCTTCGTGCATGAGGGCCGGCATCTGCCGCGCTTCGTCGCGATCTGATTCCACCGTCTCGCCCAGGACTTCCGATGCCGCTCGACGATGCCCTTCGCGCTGCCCTCGATCCCCGCTCGGTCGCCGTCATCGGCGCCTCGGACAATCCGAACAAGGTCGGCGGGCGGCCGATCCATTTCCTGTCGAAGTTCGGCTTCCGCGGGCAGGTCTATCCGATCAACCCGACGCGGGCCGAGATCCAGGGCTACAAAGCCTATCCCGACCTCGCCGCCCTGCCGGAGGCGCCCGAGCTGGTCGTCGTCGCGATCCCCGGCGAGGCCGGCATCCAGGCCGTCGACGCCTGTGCCGAGCGCGGGGTCAAGGTCTGCATCGTCATGGCGTCCGGCTTCGGGGAAACCGGCGAGGCGGGTATGGCGGCGCAGCGTGCGATGGTCGCCCGGGCGCGCGCCCGGGGCATGCGCATCGTCGGGCCGAACAGCCAGGGTCTCGCCAATTTCGGCACCGGCGCGGTCGCCAACTTCGCCACCATGTTCATCGAGGCGCCGCCGGCCGACGGTCCGGTCGGCATCGTCAGCCAGAGCGGCGCCACCAGCCTCGTTCCCTATGCCCTGCTGCGCGGCCGCGGCATCGGCGTGCGCTATGTCTGCGCGACCGGCAACGACGCCGACCTGACGGCGGTCGAGCTGGCCGAGGCGATGGTGGCCGATCCCGAGATCCGGCTGCTGCTGATCTATCTCGAGGGGATGACCGACGCGACCCGGCTGGCGTCCCTGGCCGCCGCCGCGCGCGAGCGCGACCTGCCGGTGGTGGCGCTGAAGGCGGGGCGGACCGCGGCCGGTGCCCAGGCCGCCCGCTCGCACACCGGCTCGCTCGCCGGCGAGGACCGGGTCATCGATGCCTTTCTCAAGCGGCACGGCATCTGGCGCGCCAGCGACATGCACGACTGGTGCGCGGCGGCCGAACTCTATCTCAAGGGCTGGCGACCGGGCGGGCGGCGGCTGGTCGCCATCAGCAATTCCGGGGCGAGCTGCGTCATGGCGGCCGACCGGGCGACCGAACTCGACCTGCCGCTCGGCCGCTTCCAGCCGGAGACGGTGACGGCGCTGAAGGGCGTGCTGCCGGGCTTTGCCACCACCACCAACCCGATCGACGTGACGGCGGCGCTGCTCTCCAACAGCCGCCTCTTCAGCGACGTGCTGCCGATCGTCGGCCGCGACCCCGCCGCCGACCTCTTCTTCATCGCGATCCCGGTCGCCGGCGCCGGCTACGACGTGCCGGCCTTCGCGCGCGACACGGCGCAGTTCATGGCGGACACGGGCAAGCCCGTCGCGCTCGGCGTGCCCCAGCCCAACATTGCGGCGGTATTCGCGGAGGCTGGCATTCCAACCTATCCCAACGAGACGACGGCGATGCGGGCGCTGGCGCAGCTGGCCGCGCATACGGCGATGATGCGCCGGTCCCTGCCGGCGATGCCGGCTGCGGCACCGGTGACGCTTCCCGCCGGGACCAAGCCTTTCCTCGGCGAGGCGGACAGCCTCGCGCTGCTGGCGGCGCAGGGCATGCCGGTCGTCGCCCATCGCCTGTGCCGGACCGAGGCCGAGGCGCGGGCGGCCTTCGCCGAACTGGGCGGGCCGGTGGCGGTCAAGGCCTGCTCGGCCGACGTGCCGCACAAGTCCGAGCACGGCCTCGTGGCCCTGGGTCTCGCCGATGCCGACGCGGTCGCCGCCACCTTCCAGGCGCAGATGGCGGGCCTTCAAGCATTGGGGGCAGAGGCGGACGGCGTCATCGTCGCCCGCATGGTCAAGGGGCGGCGCGAGCTGGTGCTGGGCGCCCGGCGCGATCCGATGGTCGGCCCGGCGGTGCTCGTCGGCGACGGCGGCAAGTATGTCGAGGCGCTGGGCGACGTCGCCGTGCTGGTGCCGCCCTTCACCGCAGAGGACGTGGTCGAGGCGCTGATGGACCTGCGCATCGCGCCCATCCTGCGCGGCACGCGCGGCGAGCCGGCGCTCGACCTCGCGACCTATGCGGATGCCGCGGTGCGCCTGGGCGCGATGATGCTGGCGGCCGGCGGGGCGATCGCGTCCGTCGATCTCAACCCGGTCATGGTGGGTGCGGCCGGCGAACCGACGGCGATCGTCGATGCGCTGGTCGAGCGCGGGGCGGACGGCGCGGGATGACGCCGTCGCTGCGAAGCCCGACGGCGGCCGACGCGGCGGCCCTGCTGGCGCTCAACAACGCCCATGCCGTCGAACTGTCGGAGCTGACGGCCGAGGGCCTGGCGCGGCTCTTCGCGGCGGCCTTCCGGGTGCGGGTGGCAGGGGAGGGGGCGGCCCTCCTCGTCGCCTTCGACCAGGATGCCGACTATGACAGCCCGAACTTCCTGTGGTTTCGCGGCCGCTATGCGCGCTTCGTCTATGTCGACCGCATCGTCGTCGCCGCCATGGCCCGCGGCCGGGGCCTGGCGCGCGCGCTCTATGCCGACCTCTTCGCGGCGGCCCGGGCGGCCGGCCACGCGCACATCGTCTGCGAGGTGAACAGCGACCCGCCCAATCCGGCGTCCGATGCCTTCCATGCGGCGCTGGGCTTTGCCGAGGTTGGCCGGGCGCGGTTGGCGGAGCGCGGCAAGGCGGTGCGGTATCTCGCATGCGAACTGACGCCGAAGCGCAGTGCGTGATCGTCGAGTGCGATAAATTGTTGCCAATTGTTGGTTGAGTTTGCACGTTGCCCCGGAAGCTGGCTTGGGGGGCAGGCGCATCGATGGTCCAGGCGGTAGCAGTCTTTTCTCGAATCCGGCCGAACCACAAGGGGGACTGACGATGGCAAACGGCACGAACGGCAACGACACGTTCGTCGGGACGAACGGCCCGGACGAGTTTTTCGCGCTCGACGGCAACGACACCGTATCCGGCCTGGGTGGGCCGGACTTCCTGGATCTGGGCGGCGGCGCCGACTCCGCGGACGGCGGCGAAGGTGACGACTTCATGGTCGGCGGCAGCGGCGACGACACGCTGCGCGGCTCCAGCGGCGCCGACTCCATGTTCGGCGGCTCCAACCTCAGCAACGACAGCAGCGGCAACGACGAGCTCACCGGCGGCGACGGCAACGACCTGATCCTCGGCGGCGACGGCGACGATCTGGTGTTCGGCGAGGGCGGCGACGATGCGCTCAACGGCAACACCGGCATCGACATCGTCTATGGCGGGTCCGGCCGCGACTTCGTCCGCGGCGGCCAGGGCGACGACACCGTCTATGGCGAGGGCGACGACGACTGGCACGTCAACGGCAATATCGGCGACGATTTCGTGTTCTCCGGCACCGGCGCCGATACGGCGTTCGGCGGTCAGGGTTCGGATTGGGTGTTCGGCGGCGACGGCAACGATGTCCTCTTCGGCAACCTCGGCGACGACGTCCTTGTGGGCGAGGGCGGTGACGACATTCTGGACGGCGGTGAGGGCGGCGACTTTCTGGAGGGCGAGGCCGGCGACGACGTGATGTACGGCAACACCGGTTCCGACTACTTCTTCTTCGATCACGGTTCGGGCATCGACGTGGTGTCGGACTTCGAGTTCGGACACGAGCTGATCAACATCACGCCGAACATCAACGGCACGAGCATCACCACGTTCGCCGACGTGCAGGCGGCTTCGATCGCCTTCGCGACGGCGGCCGGTGCCGGCACCTTGATCGATCTCGGCGCGAACAATGCCGTGTTCCTGCAGGGCGTGGCGCCGACGGACCTCACGTCCTTGAACTTCACGTTCCTCTGATCTGCCGGGTTGCCCCGCGTCGCCGCAGACCTGTCTGCGGCGACGCGGCTCTTCCGTCTGCCAGGGACGGCCGGAGGCCCTGGGAGCATGTGCGGTCGGCCAGCCGGGCCCGCTCCGGATCGATATCCACGATTGCGGCTGGGCCGCTTTTCAACATTTTGGCTTGTTGCGAAGCGCAAGCGAACCCTATGGTGCCTGCATAAATTCAGCCTCGATTCTGGGGCGCTCATAGAGAAGCGGCGGGAGAGCGGCTCCAGCCTGGGGATCGTGCACGGAACTCCCGACCGACAAAATCGGAATGGGAGTGCATGTCATGGCGAACGGAACAATCGGCAACGACATTTTCATCGGGACATCGGGAGCCGACGAGTATTTTGCGCTCGACGGCGACGACACCGTTTCCGGACTGGGTGGCGACGATTTCCTTGATCTTGGGCCGGGCGCGGACAGCGCTGACGGCGGCGACGGGAACGATTTCCTCATCGGCGGCAGCGGCGACGACACCATCCGCGGCAGCAGTGGCGCCGATTCCATGTTCGGCGGCACCAATATCGGCAACGAAGGCAGCGGCAATGACGAACTCACCGGCGGCGACGGCGACGATCTGATCCTGGGCGCCGACGGCGACGATCTCGTCCTGGGCGAGGCCGGCGACGACGCGATCAACGGCAATACCGGCGTCGACCTCGTCTATGGCGGCTCGGGCCGCGATTTCGTCCGCGGTGGTCAGGGCATCGACACCGTCTATGGGGAAGACGGGGACGACTGGCACGTCAACGGCAACATCGGCGAGGATTCGGTCTTCGCGGGGGCCGGCAACGATACCGCCTTCGGCGGCCAGGGCAACGACCAGGTCTTCGGCGGCGACGGCAACGATCTGCTCTACGGCGACCTCGGCGACGATCGCCTCTTCGGCGAAAACGGCGACGATACCGCCGTCGGCGGCGATGGGGCGGACACGCTCGAAGGTGCCGGCGGCCGGGACTCGCTGCTGGGAGCGGACGGCTCGGACCTGCTGCTCGGCGGCGACGGCGACGACGAACTCGAGGGCGGCGAGGGCGGGGACACCCTCAACGGCGAAGCGGGCATCGACTATGTGGCCGGCGATGCCGGTGACGACGTGCTCCGGGGTGGGGACGGGGATGACGGCCTCGTCGGCGGCGCCGGCAACGATGTGCTGCTCGGCGGCGAAGGCAACGACCGCCTGGACGGGGACGAGGGTGACGACGTGCTGGTGGGCGAGGCCGGCAACGACGACATCTTCGGTTTTGACGGTATCGACATCCTGCAGGGCCAGGAGGGCGACGACTTCCTGAGCGGGGATGAGGGGGACGATATCCTCGACGGCGGGGAGGGAGACGATTCGATCGAAGGCGGCGAAGGCGCGGACATCCTGTTCGGGGTCGACGGCGTCGACACGCTGCGTGGCGGCAACGGTGCCGACACCCTGAATGGCGGCGCGGGTGCCGATTCCCTTGACGGCGGCGCGGGCGACGACAGCATCGTCGGCGCGGCCGGCAACGACCTGATCCTGGCGGGCGAAGGTGCCGATACGGTCGATGGCGGCACGGGCTTCAACAGCATCGCCGGCGACGCCGGCGCCGACTTCCTCGGCGGCGGCGACGATCTCGACGTCATCCTGGGCGGGACGGGCAACGACCAGATCGCCGGCGGCAACGGCGACGACACGCTTCATGGCGACGAGGGCAACGACTTCATCCTGGCGGGGATCGGCAATGATTCCGTCGATGGCGGGGACGACAACGACGAACTCAGCGGCGGCGAGGGCGACGATCGCCTGAACGGGGATGGCGGCGCGGACGTCGTGATCGGCGACGATGGCAACGATGTGATGGATGGCGGTGCCGGCAACGACCTGATCATCGGGGCCGACGGCCAGGACACCGCCAATGGCCGCGCCGGCGACGACACGATGCTGGGCGGCGCCGGCAACGATTTCCTGACTGGCGACGACGGGAACGACGACGTCGATGGAGGCAGCGGCGACGACCGGATCGTCGGCAATGCCGGGGCCGACACGCTGTCCGGCTCGGACGGTGCGGACACCATCGAAGGCGACGATCTTGGAGGGGGGGCCTTCAACGACGTCCTGGATGGTGGCAACGGGGACGACGACCTCTATGGCGCGGACGGGGACGACGTGCTGTTCGGCGGCAACGGGAACGACTTCGTCGTGGGAAACCGGGACAACGACCTGCTCTTCGGCGGTGCCGGCAACGACGAGCTCGAAGGCGGACTCGGCGCCGACACCATGTACGGCGGTGAAGGAGCCGATCGCTTCTTCTTCTACTACTTCGTGTCGGACCCCGGCGCGGTCGACGTGATCGCCGACTATTCCCTGGCCGATGACGCGTTCATCGCCATCAATGGTGCGACCATCAACAATTTCACCGACCTTCAGGCGGTCATGTTCAACGGCGTCTATCTCGGGGTCGCCGGGACGGCCATACCCATCGACGGGAGTACCATCTTCGTGGCCAACGTGACCAAGGACAGCTTCACGGCGGGGGATTTCGCTTTCGCCTGACCTTGCCGCACCCGTCGCCGCGGCGACGGGTGCGCGCCTTGTGTCGCACCCCGTTGGCGGCGGCCTCCCGAGCGCCGACCTGCCATGGCAGTCACAGCGGATCGGTGCGGAAGGGGGATCGACATGGGTGCGGAGCCAGACGGCGGGCCCGAGCGACGGCAATTGCTGACGCTCGACGTGATGCAGCGGACCGGCATCGACGAGGCGATGATCCGCCGGCTCGTCCATGCGTTCTATGGCGCCATCCGCGCCGATGCGATGCTCGGCCCCATCTTCGGGGCGCGGATCGCCGACTGGGATCGGCATCTGGCGCGGATGTGCGACTTCTGGTCGTCGGTCGCGCTGATGACCGGTCGCTATCACGGCCGCCCGATGCCGCCGCACATGCGCATGGGGCTGGAGCGCGGCCATTTCGACCGCTGGCTCGCTCTCTTCGAGGCGACGGCGCGGCGCGAGTGCCCGCCGCCGGCTGCCGCCCATTTCGTCGAACGCGCGCACCGCATCGCCGAGAGCTTCGAAATCGGGATCGCGTTCCATCACGGCCAGACGCCGCCGGCCAGGCGGGCGCGGCCCGGCTGGCTCGCCGAGGCGGCAGACGAGCGCGCGGCCACGGCGTCGACCGCGTAGCAGCTGCCCTTTCCGACAACGCCGGCGCTGCGGGTCCGATCCGCCAGCGCCGGGTCACCGGCAAAATACCGTGTTCGAGCGATCAGCGGGGTCTTTGATCTGGTGCGGCCTTTGCTATTCTGGCCTCCGCGCTCGATACTGCCTCGTTCCCCCTAGGAGACCCGCAACCATGAACGCGATCCGCCCGAACTCGGCGATGGCCCGCGACATCGCATTCCACATCCACCAGCAGACCGATCTCAAGGCCCACAAGGAGCAGGGCGGCACGCTGTTCACCAAGGGCAACGGCATCTTCGTCTATGACGAGAACGGCAAGGAATACATCGAGGGCATGGCCGGCCTGTGGTGCGCCTCGCTGGGCTTCAGCGAGAAGCGTCTGGCCGATGTCGCCTACAAGCAGCTGCTGGAGCTGCCCTACTATCACACCTTCTTCGGCAACGGGCACACGCTGGCGACCGACCTCGCCGAGAAGCTGATCTCGATCGCGCCCGTGAAGATGTCGAAGGTGCTGTTCCAGTGCTCCGGCTCGGAGTGCAACGACGCCGCCGTCAAGCTCATCTGGTACTACAACAACGCCATGGGCCGGCCGGAGAAGAAGAAGATCATCGGCCGCGAGCGCGGCTATCACGGCAACACCATCGCCTCGGTCTCGATCTCGGGCCAGCCGCACATGCGCGCCGGCTTCGACATCCCGCTGCCGGGCTTCAAGCACACCGACAATCCGAACTACTACCGCGGCCATGAAGAGGGCGAGACGGAGGAGCAGTTCTCCGACCGGATGGCGGCCAACCTCGAGAAGCTGATCCTGGCCGAGGGCCCGGAGACGGTCGCCGCCTTCTTCGGCGAGCCGGTGCAGGGCGGCGGCGGCGCACTGACCCCGCCGGCGACCTACTGGGAGAAGATCCAGGCCGTCCTCAAGAAGTACGATGTGCTGCTGGTCGCCGACGAGGTGATCTGCGGCTTCGGGCGCACCGGCAACCGCTGGGGGTCCGAGACCTACGGCATGAAGCCGGATATGCTGTCCTGCGCCAAGGCGCTGACCGCGTCCTACCAGCCGCTGTCGGCCCTCATGATCTCCGAGCCGATCTACGAGGCGATGGTCAAGCAGAGCGAGACGCACGGCTCGTTCGGCCACGGCTTCACCTATGGCGCCCATCCGGTCGCCTGCGCCGTCGCGCTGGAGACGCAGAAGATCTACGAGGAGCGGGACATCTTCGGCCATGTCCGGGCGGTCAGCCCGGCCTTCCTCGGCGGCCTCGAGACGTTCCGCGGGCACCCGCTGGTCGGCGACGTGCGCGGCGTCGGCCTCATCGCCGGCATCGAGCTGATGCAGGACGGGGCCAAGCGCGTGCCGTTCCCGGCCGAGCGCAAGGTCGGCATCGCGGTCATGAACAAGGCGGCCGAGCACGGCCTCATCGTCCGCGCCATCGGCGACCGCATCGCCTTCACCCCGCCGCTGATCATCTCCGAGGAGCAGATCGGCGAGATGGTGAAGCGCTTCGGCAAGGCGCTCGACGACGTCCATGCGACGCTGAAGGCCGAGGGGCTGGCCAAGGCGGCCTGACCTAGAAAGCGAGGATCCCGGCGCGGGGGTTATGTCCCGCGCCGGGCCTCCCGCCCCGCGACATAGGTGGCGGAGAGGAAGATGATGGCGCCGCCGAGCAGCGTCATCGCGTCGGGAAACTCGGCGAAGGCGAGGAAGCCGACGAGGGCGACCATCGGCAGCTGCAGGAACTTGACCGGTTGGGTCACCGAGACCTCGGCCGCGATCAGTGCCTTCATCCAGGCGATGTGGCCGAGCGTGGCGAGGCCGGCCACGACGACGATCCAGCCGATTTGCTCCAGCGTCGGCTGCGCCCAGACGACCAGCGCCATCGGCAGGCAGGTCAGGCTGACGAAGATCGACTGGAAGAAGACGACGTTGGCGCTCGATTCGGTGCGCGTCAGCGTCTTGGCGATGAGTTCCGAGGTGGCGGCCAGCGGCGCGGTCAGCAGCAGGGCGATGGCACCGGGGTCGATCGCCCGTCCGGTCGGCCGCAGGATGACGAGGGTGCCGACGAAGGCGATCAGGACCGCCGCGATGCGCCGCGGGTCGGCCCGTTCGCGGAGGAAGAGGATCGCGCCGATCGTGACGAAGACCGGCGCGAGGAAGCTGAGCGCCTGCACGTCGGCCAGCGGGATGCGGGTGAGGCCGTAGAACCAGGCCATCACCCCGAAGCCGTGGACGAAGCCGCGTGCTGCGTGCCGCCAGGGCTGGCGCGTCCGCGGCATGACGAAGCCGTGCCGTCCGAAGAGGAACGGGACGACGAAAAGCAGCCCGAAGGCATAGCGCAGGAAGGCCGCCTGCATCGGGTCAAGACCGATCGAGACGTGCCGCGCGATGCCGGTCATGACCGCAAACAGCGCGCCGGACAGCGCCATCCAGCCCATGCCGACGAGCGTGCCCGCGGCGGGCGAGAGCAATGGAGGGGGAGGCGGCACCGGGAGGCCCTTCTCGCTGCGCGACTGGGCCGGGACGGAATCGGGCGGCCTTCCTCGAGACCGCCCGATTCTAGTGGGCGGAAGGCGGCGCGGCTACACCGTCCCGATGGCGTTGGCGGGCGAGCCGACGGCCCCGGGCAGGCGCAGCGGCGGGGCGGTGAGGAGGAAGCGGTGGCGGCCGTTGGCGCGCAGCCAGTCGGCGAGCGGCGAGAGGTGCCAGATCTCGCCCAGATGCACGCCGAGCTTGAAGAGGCAGTGGGCGTGCAGCGGCAGGGCGCAGCAGGGATCCTCCGCCGCCTCCAGCGCCGGATAGTGCTCGACGGCGTAGTTGTCGGAGATGAGCGCGACCAGCTGGCTGTCCGTGATCCATTGCAGCAGCCGCTCGTCGCGCCCGTCGAGCGCCGCGCAGGACCGCTCCAGCTTCTCCGCGTCCGGCTTCTTGTTCATCGACAGGATCATGTCGGCGAAGCCGGTGCGCAGGCAGACCATGTCGCCCGGCTCGACGGTCACCTTGTCCTTCTCGATCGCGCGCATGAGCTGGTCGTAGCCGACGACGGTCCGGTCCCAGCCGCAATGGGTCAGGAGGTCGATCATGACCGCGCGGCCCTGGACGCACTTGGCGGCCATGTTCTCGATGCCGAGCCGGGTCGCGCCCGGTGCATGGGCGCGCGGGATCTCCTGCCCGTCGCGGTACTCGACCGGGCCGATGATGTGCTCCCAGGCGCGGAAGCCGTTGTAGTAGACCATCTCGGCCTTGCCGTCGCCGTCGGCGTCGAACTGCTGGCCGACATGGGCGAAGCTGTCCCACTGCGTCGAATATTGCAGGTGGATCAGCGCCGCGTCGTCGCTGATGACGTCGAGATGGTGGCGGTTGGTCAGGCTGAGCGGGAAGTTGAGGTAGGGCTTGCCGTCCCGCACCGTCGGCTGGAGCTTGGGCGGGTGCCGGCGCGGGTTGAGCTTGGCCTCGCCCGGATAGTCGAGCGGCAGCGAGAGGCAGAAGGGAATGCCCTCCCGGACCTCGGCCATACCCTTCTTCACCTGCTCCGGCGTCAGCAGGTTGAGGCGGCCGAGCTGGTCGTCGGGGCCCCAGTCGCCCCAGGTCGATCCCTCGGGGCGGTTCTTCCAGCGCGGGTTGGTCGGCATGATCGAATCCAGCGGTGATGTCGGGAAATCAGAACAGCTTCATCAGCTCGACCCGGTCGTGCAGCGGGTCGGGCGGGCCGTCATAGATCTTGCGGCCGGTTTTGAGAACGGCGACACGGGACGCGATCGGCAGGCTGTATTTCACGTTCTGCTCGACCATCAGGATGGTCGTTCCCATGCTGCGGTTCACATGGGCGATCGCCTCCATCACCTTGTCGACGAGGTTGGGTGCGAGGCCGATCGAGGGCTCGTCGAGGATGATGAGGCGGGGCGCGTGCATGAGCGCCATGCCGATCGCCAGCATCTGCTGCTGGCCGCCCGAGAGGGTGCCGCCGATCTGGGAGGCGCGCTGCTTCAGGATCGGGAACATGGCGTGGATCGCCTCGATCCGTGCGGGCAGGACCGCCTTGTCCCGGACGGTGAAGGCGCCGAGGTCGAGATTGTCGCGCACCGTCAGCGTGCGGAAGATGCCGTGCCCCTGGGGGATGAAGGCGATGCCGTCGGCGACGTTGCCGGCGGGGCCGCGCCCGGTGATGTCGCGCCCCTCGTAGCGGATGCTGCCCTCCTCGGGCGGCAGCAGGCCGAAGAGGGCGCGCATCAGGGTGGTCTTGCCGGCGCCGTTGTGGCCCAGCATCAGCAGGATCTCGCCCTTGGCGACGTTGAGGTCGACGCCGTGGACGATGCGCTTGCGGCCATAGCCGGCGGCGACGCCCCGGACATCCAGCATGATCTCGGTCATTTGAAGTACCGCTCGGCCAGCACCGGGTCGGCGATCAGCGTCTCGGGCGTGCCCTCGGCGATCTTGCGCCCCTCGTCGAGGAACACAGCCCAGTCGCAGAGGCCGCGGATCACATCGAGATTGTGCTCGATGATGCAGATGGTTTTCCCCTGCTCGGCCAGCCGCCGGATGATCGGGAAGATGCCTTCCATGGTGCCGGGGTCGAGGCCCGACAGCGGCTCGTCGAACAGCAGCACCTCGGCCCCGGTCGCCAGCAGCCGGGCGATGACCAGCAGCTTCTCCTCGGCATAGGAGAGGTTCTCCGCCAGCTCGCCCGCTTGCGCCTCCAGCCCGACGAAGCGCAGCACGGCCATGGCGCGGTTGAGGTTCTCGCGCTCCTCGGCCTTCACCACCCAGGGACGGAAATAGACGTCGAACAGCCGGTCGCCGCGCTGGTTGGGCAGCGCGACGCGGACATTGTCGAGGACCGTCATCTTGCGGAAGAGCTTCAGATCCTGGAACGAGCGCGCCATGCCAGCGCGCACGATGGCGTGCGGCGCCCGGCCCGAGACGGTCTCGCCGCGGAAGCGGACGCCGCCGGCGTTCGGCCGCAGGAACCCGGTCAGGAGGTTGAAGGCGGTGGTCTTGCCGGCGCCGTTCGGACCGATCAGGCCGACGATGCGGCCGCGCCGGAGGTCGATCGAGAAGTCCTGGACCGCGACGATGCCGCCGAAGCTCTTCATCAGGTCGCGGCCCTCGACCGTGACGCTGCCGTCGGCGGCGGACGGCGGGGCGAGCGGGCCGAGACCACCCTCGCCGAGCCCGGCCGGCACCCGCGCGCGCTTGGCGTCGTGTTCGGGCAGCAGGCCCTCGGGGCGGAGGCGAAGCATGACGATCAGGATGACGCCGTACATCACCTGGCGCAGCTTATCGGCGATGTCGGGCGGCAGGTCGACGAACTTCAGCAATTCCGGCAGGACGACCAGGATCGCCGCGCCCAGCACCGACCCTGCGAGGTTGCCGGTGCCGCCCAGGATGACCATGGCGAGGATGTAGATCGTCGTCTCGATGGTGAAGGAGACGGCGCTGACGAAGGCGATGTAGTGGGCATAGAGGCCGCCCGCCACCGAGGCGATGCCGGCCGAGATGGCGAAGACCAGCAGCTTCATCGCCACGACGTTCTTGCCGACCGCCTGGGCCGCCGCCTCGTTCTCGCGCATGGCGCGCAGCGCCCGGCCGAAGGGGGAGGCGCCGAGGCGCCAGGCGCACCACAGGCTGAGTGCCGCGACCGCCACCGCCAGGGGCAGGAAGCGGCCGGCGGTGTCGAGCGGCAGGTCGCCGATCCAGACGCGCGGCACGTTGCCGATGCCCTGGGTGCCACCGGTCAGGCTGGTCCAGTTCAGCATGACCGCGACGGCGATGATCTGCAGGGCGAGCGTGATGATGACGAGGTATTCGCCGCCGACGCGCAGCGCCGGCAGGCCGATCGCGAGGCCGACGAGGGCGGCGATGGCGATGCCGGCGAAGAGCGGCCAGGGGAAGGGCAGGCCCCAGCTCGTCGCCAGGATCGCGGTCGTGTAGGCGCCGACCCCGAAGAAGGCGGCATGGGACAGCGCGAACAGGCCGGAGAAGCCGATCAGCAGGTTGAAGGAGCCGGCGAGGATCGCATAGAGCGCGACCATCACCAGGATATGGAGCAGATAATCCATCGACCCGCCCCCGTCAGCGCAGCCGCCGGCCGAAGAGACCGCTCGGACGGAAGAGGAGGATGAGGAAGAGGACGACGAACGCGATGGTCGACTGCCATTCCGTCGGCAGCTTCCACATGCCGAGATTCTCGACGATGCCGACGGCATAGCCGCCGATGATCGCCCCCTTGAAGGAGCCGATGCCGCCGACGATGACGGCGACGAAGGCCATGAAGACGGCGATGAACCCCATGTGCGGGGTGGCGCCCTCCTTGAGGAGGATGAGGATGGCCGGCACCGCCGCGACGGCCGAGCCGACGGCAAAGGCGATCAGCGAGACCCGGACCGTGTCGATGCCGATGATCTGGGCCATCTCGCCATTGTCGGTCATCGCCATCAGCGCCTTGCCGTGCCGCGCCCAGCGCAGGAAGGCGAAGAGCAGCAGCGCGACGATGGCGAGCGCGGCCACCTGCCAGAGCTGGATCGAGGTCACGACCACCGGGCCCCAGAGGAAGATGCCGGGGCTGATGTCGGGGATGACCTTGGTGTCGGTGCCGAAGAGGATGCCGATGAGGTTCTCGAGCGTGATGAAGAGCCCGAGCGAGGCGATCAGCACGACGAGGTGCGAACTGCCGCGGCGTTCGAACGGCCGGTAGAGCCAGAGATAGGAGAGCACGCCCGCCAGGACCGCCGCGAGGACGCCGCACACCGCCGCCGCCGCCACCGGCAGGCCGAGCATGGTCGCCGTCGCCCAGCAGCCATAGGCGCCGATCGCGAAGATCGGGCCGTAGGCGAAATGGGTGATCTTCGTCGGACCGAAGATGATTCCGAAGCCGACGCCGAGCAGCGCGTAGTGGCTGCCGTTGATGACGCCGTTGACGAAAAGCTGGAGAACGAGGTCCATCGGCCGCCGGTCGGAAGAGGAGGGTGTCGAGAGCAGGGGCGGGGCGGAACCGGGCGGCCGCGACGGGCCGCCCGGCAGGTTGGCCGCCCGGGGCTACTTGATCTGCACGAACTCCTGGAACTCGCCCTTGCCGTCCTTGACCTTGAACAGCGCGACGCGCTTCTGGGCGACGCCGTTCGGCTGGAAGGTCATCTGGCCGCCATAGACGCTGTCGACCTTGGGATTCTCGTAGAGGGCGGCCTTGAGGCGCTCGCCGTTGATGTAGTCGCCGCCCTTCTTGCGCGACCGCTTCACCAGCTCGGCCGCCAGGTAGACGCCCTCATAGTAGTTGGCGGCGTAGAACTCGGGCGCCTTGCCCCAGCGCTTCTCGTAGTCGGCGGCGAACTGCTTCGACCAGGGCTGGTCGTCCGACGGCTTGAAGTAGTCGTTGATGTAGAGGAAGCCCTCGGCGGTCGCGCCGGCCACCTTGGCATCGTTGGCGGTGAACTCGACGCCGATCACCGGCTGCTTCATGCCGAACTCGCGGACGCGCTTGATCGCCAGCCCGACCTCGGGCGTGAACATCCACATGCCGATGACGTCGGGGCTGGCGGCACGGATCTTGGCGACCTGGGTGTCCATGTTGGTCGCGCCCTGGGGAACGGCTTCGGTGGCGACGATCGACCCGCCGCCCTTCTTCCACACCGGCTCGACGCTGGAGACGATGTAGTCGCCGACATCGTTCTTCCAGTGCAGCTGCCCCATCTTCTTCAGGCCCATGTTCTGCGCCACCTGCAGGGCGCCGAGCGCGAGGTCCGAGGAGAGCGAGCGGTTGTGGACGATGTACTTGGAGGCGCCGACCATCTTCACGCCGACGCCGCCGCCGTTGATGAGGAAGATGTTGTTCTGGTCCGCGATGGGCGCGATGCCGAGCGTCGGCCCGGTGAAGGAGGTGAGGACGATCTTCGTGCCATGGATCGACATCAGGCGGTTGATCGCGGCGACGCCCTCCGCGCCGCCGGCGCCCTTGTGATCCTCGATCACCGCTTCCAGCTTGATCCCGTCGACGCCGCCCTTGGCATTGATCTCGTCGACCGCCTGGCGCATCCCCTGGGACATCACCTGGCCGTACCAGCTGGCCTGGCCGCTCATGGCGAAGATGGCGCCGATCTTGATGACCGGCGGATCCTTCGGCGGCTCCTGCGCGCCGGCCGTGCCGGCCAGCGCGATCATGGCCGCCGTGGCGAGAATCGAGAGACGTGTCATGGCGCTCCTCCGGTCGTTCGCATGGCGATGCGTATGGTGCGGCCTTCCGTGCGGTTGCCCCGCACATACCGCTTGGTATGTTTGCGGCTCAGGGTGGCGAAGCGCCCAGCCGATGTCAAACGGCGCGAGAAGGGAACTGGGGGTGGAAACCATGGGGAGCATTCGCATCGGCGCCGGCGCCGCCTGGTGGGGCGACCGGATCGAGCCCGCGGCCTGGAACGCCGAGCGCGGCGACCTCGACTGGCTGGTGTTCGAAACCATGGCCGAGGCGACGGTCTCGGCCGCCCAGGTCCGCCGCCGGCGCGATCCGGCCTTTCCCGGCTACGACACCTATCTCGACGACCGCATGGCCGCCGTCCTGCCGCACTGCCTGGCCGGCCGCACGCGGATCGTCTCCAACCAGGGCTGGATCAATCCGGAAGGGGCGGCCGACCGCATCGCCTGGTGGTGCCGCAAGCTGGGCCACCGCGGCGTGCGGGTCGCCGCCGTCGACGGCGGCATGCTGACCGACCGGATCGCGTCGCTGGCCGACCGGGTGCTGGAGACGGGGGCGCCCTTGTCGGACCTCGCCGGCAGCATGGTCTCGGCCGAAGCCTATCTCGGGATCGAGCCCATCCTGGCGGCGCTGGACGACGGCGCGCGGATCGTCGTGACGAGCCGCGTCGCCGACCCCTCGCTCTTCCTGGCACCGATGGTCCATGCCTTCGGCTGGACGCTCGACGACTGGGCGCGGCTGGGGCAGGGGGCCGGGATCGGCCATCTTCTCGAGTGCGGCGCCCAGGTCACCGGCGGCTATTTCGCCGACCCCGGCTACAAGGACGTGCCGGACCCCTGGAACCTCGCCTTCCCGATCGCCGAGGTCGCGGCGGACGGCAGCGCCGTCATCGGCAAGCTCGCCGGCACCGGCGGCCGGATCGACCGGCGCACCGTCAAGGAGCAACTCTTCTACGAGGTCCACGACCCCGGCGCCTACATCACGCCGGACGTGGTGGTCGACTTCACCACGACACGGATCGTCGAGGAGGGGCCGGACCGGGTGAGGGTCGAGGGCATCGGCGGGCGGGCGCGAACGCCGACGCTCAAGGTCTCGATCGGCATCGAGGAGGGCTTCGTCGGCGAGGACATGTTCTTCTATGCTGGCCCCGGCGCGCTCGATCGCGCCCGGCTGGCGGCGCGCATCCTCGAGGAGCGGTTCCGCTACGTCCAGCTCGCGGCGGACGACCTGCGCATCGACTTCCTCGGCGTCAACGCCATCCACGGGCCGGCATCGCCGCCGGCGGCGGAGCCGTACGAGGTGGCGCTCCGCGTCGCCGCCCGTACCCGGACCCGCGAGGAGGCGGCGAAGGTCGGGCGCGAGGTCGATGCCATGGCGGTTTCGGGCGTCGCCATGACCGGCAAGCGGGTGCCGCACCAGGACCGGGTGCGCGAGGTGATCGGCGTCTGGTCGGCACTGGTGCCGCGCGAGGCGGTCCGTCCCACCGTCACCATCCGGGAGAGCTGAGATGCGGGTCCAACTGCGCCGCGTCGCCCATGCCCGCTCGGGCGACAAGGGCAACATCTCCAACGTCGGCGTCTTCGCCTATGAGGATGCCTTCTACCCGGCGATCAAGGCGCAGCTCACGGCCGAGCGCTTCGCCGCCCGCTATGCCGGGGTCGTCCGCGGCCGGGTCGACCGCTATGCCGTCGACGGGCTGGCCGCGCTGAACTTCGTCGCCCATGATGCGCTCGGCGGCGGCGTGTCGCGCAATCTCTGCCTCGACAACTACGGCAAGACGCTGGCCGCGGCCGTGCTCGACGTCGAGATCGAGATCGACGACGCGCTGGCGCCGCTGCTGCGCGGCCCGTAGCCGCCCGGCCAGGATTAGCGGGCGCAATTCCGAAACCTTGCCAGGGACCGGCGCTTGCGGATGGCGGGAGAGGCTTCGTCCGATTTGGTGAACCGGAGAGAACTGGGCAACCAAACGCGAGCGGACGCGTTGTAGCAACGGATCTGTCTGTGCGTGAGGAGTGCATCCACGCGCGATATCCTGAGACATGGGGCACCAATCTCACCCGGCAGATCGGTGGCCTGGTTGCATTGCGGATGCCGGTCACCGAAGCAGCCTGTTCTCTCAGCCAAGGAGCCTGCCCATGCAAATCCAGGTAAACACCGACGAGAGTATCGAGGGGCGCGACGCACTGACGGCTGACGTGGAGGCTACGGTGACGGCAACGCTGGGGCAGTTCCGCGACCATCTGACCCGGGTCGAGGTCCACATCAGCGATGAGAACGCCGGCAAGTCCGGCCAGAACGACAAGCGGTGCATGATGGAAGCGCGGCCGGAGCACCAGAAGCCGGTGGCCGTCACGCACAAGGCGGCGACGGTGGACGAGGCCTGTGCCGGCGCGGCCAAGAAGCTGCGCAGCCTGCTGCAGACCCACTTCGGCAAGCTGCATGACGTCAAGGGAGGGCCGTCCATCCGCGACAATGAGTTGACGTGACGCCGCCCCCTTGTCCCCCTCCCACGACCGCTTGAGGGATTCTTTCGGGCGGTTCGCGGTCCTGATGGCGCTCGTTTGCGCGCTTGCCGGCGCACCGGCGCTGGCGCAGACCTCGCCGACCGCCAGCGATGCGACGGCCGCCGGATCGACCAGGGAGATCGCGGTCGCTCCCAATGCGCGCGACGCGCAGATCGCCGACCGTCTCGAGCGCATTCTGGAGGCCAGCGGCTGGTTCTCGTCCCTCTCCGTGTCGGTGCGCGAGGGGCTCGTGTTCGTCGACGGGCGGACCGAGACGGAGGATCGGCGCGAATGGGCACGGCAACTCGCGCTGCGCACGCAGGACGTGGTCGCTGTGGTGAACCGTATCGCGGTGCAGCCCACGATCAGCTGGGACTTCACCCCGACCTGGCGAGAACTGGGGCGACTGGTCGATCGCGCGCGATGGTTCGCGCCGCTGACCGTCGTTTCCCTGATCGTACTGATCGTCTTCTGGCTGTTGTCGCGCGGCGTGGCGGCGCTTGCGCGTCACGCGCTGCAACGGCGACTTTCCTCGCCGCTGCTGGTGACCATCGCGGCGCGTGTCGTCGCGTTTCCGATCATCCTCGTCGGTGTCTACCTCGTGCTGCAGATCGCAGGCCTGACGCGGCTGGCGATCACGGTTCTGGGCGGCACCGGCCTTGTCGGAATCGTCGTCGGCCTCGCCTTTCGCGAGATCGCGGAGAACGCGTTGGCCAGCATCCTCCTGAGTGTGCGCAACCCGTTCCGGACCGGCGACTGGATCCAGGTCGGCCAGTACCAGGGGATCGTACAGAACCTCAACATGCGGACGACGATCCTGTTGACGCTGGACGGCAATCACGTCCTGATTCCCAATTCCCTGGTCTTCAAGAGCGTCGTCACGAACTTCTCGACCAATCCCAGCCGGCGCGGCGAATTCTCCGTCGGCATTGGTTACGCCGATTCGATCGTGAAGGCGCAGGATGCGATCCTGGGTGCGCTCCGCGCGCATCCCGCAGTCCTCGGTTCCCCGGAGCCTGCTGCCATTGTCGACGAACTCGGGCCATCGACGGTGAACATCCGGGTGCAGTTCTGGTTCGACGGCACGAGCTACTCGATCTTCAAGGTGCGATCGTCGCTCATGCGGCAGGTCAAGCGCGCGCTGCAGGATGCGGGGGTCTCGATGCCCGACGCCGCCCGTGAGGTCATCTTCCCCGAAGGCGTGCCGTTGCGCCGTGCCTCCGACGAGGCAGGCACGGCCGAAGACCGGCCGGCTCGCCAGGTCGGTGCGAAGGCCGAAGCCCAGGCCGAGGCAGAGGTCGTATCGTCGGGCGAGGGCGACCTCAAGTCGGAGGAAGCCGAGTTGAACCGCCAAGCCTCGGCGTCCCCCCTCCCTGGCGGCGAGATCAATCTTCTGGCCTCGAACAACCCTGCCTCCAGGGATCCCTGACGGGGCCGAAACCGTAGAGGATGCGGGGGCCGCCATAGAAGTGCCCTTCGCCGACCGGCGCCATGCCGATGCGCCGGGCGACGCCGATCGAGGTGGCATTGTCGGGGCGGATGATGGCGACGAGCGGCCCGTAGATGGCGGGGTGGGCCAGCGCGTGGCGCAGCACCGCGCCCGCCGCCTCGGCGGCGAAGCCCTGGCCCCAGGCGTGTCGTGCGAGCCGCCAGTTGATCTGGTTGCCATGGCCGTCCGGCCGCGGGCTGATCGAGCAGAGGCCGATCAGCCCAGGGGCTGCCAGTCGCTCGACCGCCCAGACGTCCGGCTCACCGTCGGCGATCCGCCCGGCGACGAGCGCGCGATGGGCCGCTGGGTCGACCGGGCCGCCGAGAAAACGCCGCACCTCGGGGTCGGCGTCCAGCTCCAGGATCGGCTCGACGTCGACCAGCGTCCGTGTCCTGAGACGCAGGCGCGGCGTGCGCAATTCCGGCTGCGGTTTCATCCCGCTGGCATAGGATGGTCCCGGACGCATGGGAAGGGGGCAGCGATGCGGGGAATGGTGGTGTGTCCGCAGCCGCGGGCGGCGGATGTCGGGGCGGACGTGCTGGCGGCGGGCGGCAATGCCTTCGACGCGGCGGTGGCGACGGCCTTCGCCCAGATGGTGGCGGACCCCTTCATGTGCGGGCTGGGCGGCATGGGCACGCTGCAGTTCTTCCGCGCGGCGGATGCGCGCTCCGGCATGATCGACTTCCACACCCGTGCCGGCTCCGGGGTGCGGCCCGACATGTGGGCCGGCGACGTCCGCGGCCGCACCGAGATCTCCGCCTACAGCATCTTCGACGACCTGCGCAGCGACATCGGCTATCGCGCGATCATGACGCCCGGCACCGTCGCCGGCCTGTGGGAGACCCACCGCCAGCTCGGCTCCCGCCCCTGGGCGGACCTGCTGCGCCCGGCCGCCGCGATGGCGCGGGACGGCCTCGCGGTCACGCCCTTCGTCCATGATTTCTGGGCCCGGCCGCCGATGCCGGGCGTGGCCGACGGGATCGGGCGCATCCGTGCGACCGCGGCCTCGGCGCGCATCTTCCTCCATCCCGAGGGTCGGCTGTGGCGGGTGGGCGAGGTGCTGCGCAATCCCGACCTCGCGACGACCCTGGAGGCGCTGGCCGAGGGCGGCGCCGATCTCTTCTACCGCGGCGAGATGGCCCGGCGCATCGCCGACGACTTCGCGGCGAACGGCGCCTTCGTGACGGCGGACGACCTCGCCGGCTACCGCGTGCGCGAGGGGGTGCCGGTCGAGGGCCGATATCGCGGCTTTCGCGTGCTCTCGAATCCGCCGCCCGGCAGCGGCGCCTCGCTGATCGAGATGCTGCAGATTCTCGAGCATTTTCCGCTCGGCAGCCTGGAGCACGGCTCGGCCGCCCATCTCGACCTCGTCGCCCGGACCATGGCGGCGGCCCATATCGACCGCGAGGCTTGGCTGGGCGATCCCGACTTCGTCGCGGTGCCGGTCGAGCGCATGGTCTCGCCCGAGCGCGCCGCGGAGTGGGCGGATCGCATCCGCGCCGGCGAGTTCCCCCGCATCGCGCCGGCGCAGCCGCCCTCCTGCACGACGCACCTCTCGGTGGTCGACGAGGCGGGCAACGCCGTCTCGCTCACCCACACGCTCGGTACCGGCGCCGGCGTCGTCACGCCCGGGCTGGGCTTCGTCTGGAACAACTCCATGAAGCTGGCCGATCCGGTGCCGGGCGGGCCGAACGCGATGGCGCCCGGCAAGGCGCGGACGACCGGCATGGTGCCGACCATCCTGCTGCGCGGCGACCGGCCGTGGCTCGTCGTCGGCGCGCCCGGCGGCAGCGTCATCATCAGCTCGGTGCTGCAGACCATCCTCAATATCGTCGATTTCGCCATGTCGCCGGTCGAGGCGGTGTCGGCACCGCGCATCCATTGCGAGGGCGGGCCGATCTTCGCCGAAGCGCGCATCGAGGGCCGGACCGTCCGCGAACTGACGGCCATGGGCCATGACGTGCGCCACAGCGCGATCAGCTATGATCCGCAGCAGTCGCGCGCCCATGCGATTCTCGTCGAGGACGGCCGCTGGCGCGGCGGCGCCGACCCGCGCGGCGGCGGCGGCGTGGCGCGGGCGTGAGATCGAACTACGGGGCATTGAACTACGGGGCGAGGACGAGACCCATGCACCTGCTTCCCACCACCGTCGTCGGCAGCTACCCGCAGCCGGACTGGCTCGCGAACCGCAAGCTCCTGTCCAAGATCGTGCCGCGGGTGCGGCTGACCGACCTCTGGCGGGTCGCCGAGGAGCATCTGGAGCAGGCGCAGGACGACGCGACCGTCGTCGCCATCCGCGACATGGAGCGGGCTGGCATCGACATCGTGACCGACGGCGAGATCCGGCGGGAGAGCTATTCCAACCGCCTCGCTACGGCGCTCGAAGGGATCGACGCCGAGAACCCGGCCGAGATCGTCAGCCGCTCGGGCTCCGTCACGCCGGTGCCGCGCGTCGTCGGCCGCATCCGCCGCACCCGCGCCGTCGAGCTGCGCGACATGCAGTTCCTGCGCGCCAACACCGACCGGCTGGCCAAGATCACCCTGCCCGGTCCCTTCACCATGAGCCAGCAGGCGAAGAACGAGTTCTACCGCGACGAGGAGGAGATGGTGATGGACTTCGCCGCCGCGGTGAACGCGGAGGCGAAGGATCTGGAGGCAGCGGGCGCCGACCTCATCCAGCTCGACGAGCCCTGGCTGCGCAACAATCCCGAACTCGCCCGCCGCTGGGCGGTCCAGGCGATCGACCGCGCGCTGGACGGCATCGGCGTGCCGACGGTGGTCCATCTCTGCTTCGGCTATGCCGCCGTGGTGCCCGGCGAGAAGCCGACCGGCTATTCCTTCCTGGCCGAACTCGCCGGCAGTCGGGCCGACCAGATCTCGATCGAGGCGGCCCAGCCGCACCTCGACCTCGGAATCCTGGCCGATCTCGCCCCGAAGAAGGTGCTGGTCGGCGTCCTCGACCTCAGCGATCCCGAGATCGAGACGGCCGAGACGGTGGCCGCGCGCATCCGCGCCGCGCTGAAGTTCGCGCCGGCCGACCGCATCGTGCCCGCCCCCGATTGCGGCATGAAATACATCCCCCGCGCCACCGCCTTCGGCAAGCTGAAGGCCCTGGCCGACGGCGCGGCGATCGTGCGGGCGGAACTCGCCTGACCGTTAGGCCGGGCGGTCCCACGGCGCCAGGCGGGCGTCGAGGGCCGCCCAGGCGGCGGGACAATCGGTCCAGTGGACGGTGTCCCAGCCGGCCGCGGCGGCGTGTACGTTCTCCGCCAGGTCGTCGACCAGCAGGATTTCGTCCGGCGACCGTCCGAGCGCCGACGCGATGGCGGTGAAGAAGGCGGGCTCCGGCTTGCGACAGCCGAGTGCCGCCGAGTGGAACATGCCGTCGACATGGGCGGCGAGGCCCAGCCGCTCCATCAGGTAGCCGGCGCGGCGACGCTCCTGGTTCGTCGCGAGATGGACCGCGAGCCCGTGACGCCGCGGGCCGGCGATGCGCTCAAGGAGGCGGAGATCGAGCCGCGAATCCTGCGCGAACCAGTATGCGGCGAGTTGCTCGACCCCGAGTTGCGGGGCGATCCGTGCGAGGACAAGAGCGAGCCAATCCTCGAGCGCGGCGCGCCCGGTGAGCACGTCGTCCCAATGCACCGCGAAGAACTCGCGCTGCAGGACCGTGACTCGAGGGCGAGATCTTGACCGATCGAGGTCGACCAGTAGCGGCCGTCCGACGGGCGCCCCCGGGCGACGACGCCGTCCACGTCGACCAGGAGCGTCCGCATGGTCATTTTGTCGCTCGCTTCTAGCTTAGGCTGGGCGAGCACCGCATGATTCGCCGAAGAGATAAAGGCGTAACTTGGCGGTGTGCTTGATGCTATGTTGCAGGTTCGGTTGGTAGCGTTGCGCCACGAACGGGAATTGGACACCCACCTAGTCGCCAGACCATCCGGATATTCTCAAGAAACACCCAGCTTTGACTTAGGGTTCTAGGCTTATCGATGTGTTGGTCGATCTCTACGTGCCACCAATCACCGTGCGCTGAATTGTGAACGATGTTCTCAATTTCTTCAATTAGTTTAGGAGAGTCCTTGGGTATGAGTATGTTTGGCCCAAGCGTTGCCGTGAACATTCCTTTTCGCTCCGAAAAGAACATAAATCTGGATAGTTTTCCGGAAAGATAAATCTCCTCAATAGGGGCGATGACTCTCTCGTCATGGTCTTCGTCCCAAATTACGGCAAATGAATGAAGATGGGGACGCTCAGATACGCCGCCATGGGGGATATGCCAGCTCGTGGCCTGTAGTACGGTGTAGTGCAGGCCTCGGCCGAAGTTTCCGACGGGATCGGCTTGATCATACAGTGTCACAAAGAATGGGGAGTACGTTCTCATTTATGCCTCCGTTCGGGATCGGCAACTGGCTTCCGCCATACTAGCGTCAAGGCTTTCGGCCTGGACGCGCTCCAAGCAACACTTGTTGCTGACAGGTTTCCAGTTCAATGGCACCCACCAATAAATTGTGAGCGCGCTGGTTCGTCGAGCGGCAGCAACCACCCGTCCGGTCGGAATCTTATCCAAAGGCGGAGTGGAAGAACCCTGCTAGCTTGCTGTCGGCGCCGAGCAGCAGTTCCCGCAGCGTCACTGCACGCGGTCCAGAACTCCGTACCAGGCGGTCATCACGGGCAGGACCGCGCGGCGCAGGCCATGCAGCGGCACCGAGCGCAGGGGCGTGATCGGGAAGGCGATCTTCTCCGCCGGCACGCCGGCCGCGAGATCGGCCAGGATCGCGCCCATGCGCGATGCCATGGCGACGCCGCGGCCATTGTAGCCGAGGCCGGCCCAGACGCCGGGCGCAAGGGCGTGCAGGTGCGGCCAGTGGTCGAGGTTGACGGCCACCCGGCCGGCCCAGTGGTGCTCGTACTCGATGTCCGACAGCGCCGGGAAGAGCTGGCCGACCCAGCGGCGCAGGCGCCCGGTGTCGCCGGCGCCGGGATCGTCCTTGAAGGTACCGCGGCCGCCCATCACCAGCCGACCCTGCGGGTCGAGCCGGAAATAGCGCAGCAGGCGGCGGGTATCGGAGAGGACGTGGCCCTCGGGCAGGATGGTGCGGCGCAGATTGTCGCCGATCGGGCGGGTCGCGATCTGGAAGCTGGAGACCGGCACGACGGACTGGGCGAGGCCCGGCCAGAAACCGGTCGTATAGGCGTTGGTCCCGATCACGACCCTGGGCGCGTCGACATGGCCGGCCGCCGTCCGCACCCGCCATCCCTCGCCCTGCTTCTCCACGGCGATGACGGGCGAGCCGCCATGGATGCGCGCGCCCAGGCGCTGCCCTGCGTCGGCGAGGCCGCGGGCATAGCCGAGCGGATTGATGGCCCCGCCGCGGGCATCGATTATGCAGCCGACATAGTCGCCGGTGCCGAGGATGCGCGCCATCTCCGCCCGGTCGGCCATGCGCACCGGCGCACCGTGGGACTGCCAGTCGGCGCAGCGGTCCGCGACGGCGCGCAGCGCGGCATCGGAATGCGCCGCCTGCACCCATCCAGGCCGCGAGGCCTCGCATTGGATGTCGTGCCGGCGGATGAGGTCGAACGCGAAGTCGGCCGTCCCGCCGACGAGGTCGACGATCGCCTTGCCACGGTCGCGGCCGTACTTGGCGATGATCTCGGCCGGGTTGGCCTTGAGCCCGGCGATGATCTGGCCGCCGTTGCGGCCCGACGCGCCCCAGCCGGGCTCGGCCGCCTCCAGCAGGACCGGCGACAGCCCACGCTCGGCGAGGTGGAGGGCGGCGGACAGGCCGGTGAAGCCGCCGCCGATGACGACAGCGTCCGCCTCGGCGGCACCGGACAGCGGTGGCGCCACGATGGGTGGCCGCGCCGTCGCGGCCCAGAGCGAGCGGGGCAGGGGAGCCGCGCCCGCCAGCACGATGCGGTCGCTATCCGCCATGGACCAGCCTCCCGTCGACGAACGTCATGTCCACCCGCACGTCGCGCAGCTCCATCGGGTCGATGGCGTAGGGATCGCGGTCGAGGACGGCGAGGTCCGCCAGCTTGCCGACCTCCAGCGAGCCCTTGATCGCCTCCTCGCGGCCCGACCAGGCGCCGAGGATGGTGTAGGCGCGCAGGGCCTCGTCGACGGTGATCGCCTCGCGCATGTCGAGGTCGCCGCCGCTGTCGCTCCGGCGGTTCACCATCGACCAGATCGCGACGAAGGGGTTGGCCTGGCAGACCATGGCGTCGGAATGGCCGGGCGCGGGGATGCCGGCATCGATGAGGCTGCGATGCGGCCACATCCAGCGCATCGCCTCCTGGCCGCGATTGGCGATGTAGCCGTCGCCGAGGTCGTACATGAACCCCGTCGCCGAGGAATCGACAACGCCCAGGCGCTTGATCCGCTCCAGGATCGGCGGGGTGACGTAGCAGCAATGCTCGACCCGCATCCGGTGGTCCTCGGCCGGGTGCGCCGTCAGCGCCGCCTCGATCGCGTCCAGCGCGAAGTCGATGCCGCGGTCGCCGAGGCCCTCGATCATCACCTGCAGGCCGGCCTGGTGGGCGAGCGTCGCCCGGCGCTTCAGGTCGTCGGCCTCGTAGAGCAGCATCCCGCAATTGTTCTCGGGCTCGCCCGCGATCTTCCGGCCGACATAGGGCTCGTAGTAGGCGGCGGTGCGGCCGGAGGTCGAGCAGTCCGGGCACCATTCGACGCCGATGATGCGCACCCAGTCGCTGCCGAAGCCGGAGCGGATGCCGGCGGCGACATAGCTCTCGACCAGTCCGTCCTCGCGGCCGCTGACGATGATGCCGGCCCGCATGGTCATGCCGCCCGCGGCCTCCAGCATCTGGTAGGCGCGGATCGAGCGGCGGCCGGCGAGCGAGTTGTAGACCGAGGTGATGCCGTAGCGGTTCCAGTCGGCGAAGACCTGGCGGAGGCCGCCCGCGATCTCCGCCTCGGTGTCGCCGGCATGGATCTCCGACAGGAAGATGTGGGTGGCCGTCTCGCGCAGCAGGCCGGTGAAGCGGTTCGTCTCGGGGTGGCGGTCGAAGCGGCCGAAGGGCGGGTCGTCCGCATTGTCGGAGATGCCGCAGGCGGCGAAGGCGGCGGTGTTGGCGACGCCGAGATGGCCGTCGGTGCGCAGGATGAAGACCCGCCGGCCCTCGGCGGCGGCGTCCAGCTCCTCGCGGGTCGGGAAGCCGCCGCTCTTGTGGTCGTTGAAGCGGTAGCCGGCGAACCAGCCGTCGGGCGGCAGGTCGCGGCAGGCTGACGCGATCTGGCCGAGCAGTGCCGATCGGTCTGGGATCGCGGCCGGTCCGACATCGTGCCAGCGGGCGAGCCGCGCGGCGTAGCTGTCGGGGTGGCAGTGGGAATCGACGATGCCCGGAATGACCGTGCGCCCGCCAAGATCGACGGTCCGGGTGGCGGGGCCGGCAAGCGCCGCGATCTCGGCGTCGCTGCCGCGCGCGACGATGCGGCCGCCGAGGACGGCCAGCGCCTCGACGACCGTCCCCGCGGCATCGAGCGTGACGATGCGGCCCCGCCGCAGCACGAGGTCGGGATGAAGCGCCATGGCCGGGCTCACTTCGCCGTCAGGTAGTCGTAGGCCGAGAGCGCATGGGTGCGCACGACATGGAGGAAATCCTCGATGTCGACATGCTCGTCGTGCGAGCCCATGCCGTGCGGGAACACGCCGTAGACGTAGGCGGGAATGCCGCGATAGCGCCACAGGCGGGCGTCCGTGCCACCGAGGCCGACGATCGGTGTCGGGCGGTGGCCGCGCAGGGCCTGGACGTTGCGCTGCAGGATCTCGACCATCGGGCCGTAGGGGTCGCAGTAGGAGGGGGGGCTGCAGCCCGTCTCCTCGACCTCGACGCCGGGATGGTCGGCGAGGATGCGGTCGACCTCGGCCATCACCCGCTCGCGCGTCATGCCGGGCGGCATCCTGATGTCGGCCTCGAAGTGGCACTCGCTCGGGATCATGTTGACCTTCACCCCGCCCTCGAGCAGCCCGACATTGAGCGTGACCTTGTCGGTGATGGCGCCGGCCCCGGCACCCATCGCCGCGTCGGACGCCTCGCGCGCCTCGTCCATGGCGGACATGACGTTGTGCGGCAGCTCTACGGCCAGGTCCTCGATCTGGCCGAGCGCCCCGATGAGCTGGGTCGCGACCAGCGTCGCGCTCTTCGTCAGGTGGGTGTAGGCGCCGTGCGCGCCGTCGGCCCGCACCGTGAAGCGCAGCCAGAGCGGCCCCTTCTCGCCGAAGCGGATGGTGTTGGGGCCGGACGGTTCGCCGTTGAGGCAGCAGTCGCCCAGCACCTCGGGCTCGTGGTCCATCAGCCAGCGGGCGCCCCAGGGGCCGAACGTCTCCTCGTCCGAGACGGCGGTCAGCGTCAGCTTGCCCGGCAGGCGGTCGCGCAGCCGGTGCAGCAGCGCGTAGGTGACGATCGAGGCCGTCGTGCCCGGTTTCATGTCGGCGGCGCCGCGGCCGTAGAGCTTGCCGTCGACGATGTCGCCGCTCCAGGGATCGCGGCTCCAGCCATGGTCGCCGGCGACCGGGAAGACGTCGATATGCCCGTTGAGCACGAGGTGCCTGCCGGGCCCGCCGCCGCCCTCGAAGGTGCCGACGAAGTTCGGCATCTCCGGGTTGGGGGCGACGATGCGGTAGGGCAGGCCCTCGGCATCGAGCCGTTCCTGCACCACCGCGGCGGCCGCGCGCGTGTCGCCGGGCGGGTTGGGACTGCGGGCGCGCACGAGGCGCTGGAGGAAGCGGACGATCTCGTCGCGCTCCTCCTCGATCCAGCGGAGGATCTGGTCCCGGTCGCTGGACACGGCGGCGGTCATGGCTCAGCCCGCCACATGGTATTCGGGCGTCAGCCGGCTCAGCACCTCGGCGCCGGTCTCGCCGACGACGATGGTGTGGCCGAGCGACATGGCGAGGTTCGCCGGCGCGTCGATCAGGATCGCGTGCAGGAACAGCACCATGCCGGGCTGGGTCGGGATGACGTTGCCGCTGTAGAGCATCGGCGGCACGTCCATCCAGGTCGGCCGGAAGCTGCCGCCCAGCGAATAGCCGCAGGCCGACATGCGGAAGTCGCCATAGCCGGCGGCGTCGTAGACCCGGCGGTGGGCGTCGTCGATCTGCCCCAGGGTGTTGCCCGGCCGGGCGGCCTCCGTCATGGCGGCCATCGCCTCGGCGGTCACCTCGAACATGCGGCGCTGGCGGTCGTTGCCGCGGCCGACGGCGATCGTCCGCATCAGGCAGGCGCAATAGTGGCGATAGCTGCCGGCGAACTCCATGGTGAGCTGATCGACGGCGTCGAGGTGGCGATAGCCGGTCGCGCTGCGCACCAGAAGCGCCCGGTCGCCGGAGCCGAGCACCGGCCCCGAGGGCGGCATGTCGCCGCCGCCCGCCAGGATCGCCGCGACGCCGGCGGCCGCGATCTCGCCCTCGAAGCGGCCGGGACCGGCGACATCGAGCATCGCCTCCAGCGAGCGGTCGGCGAGCTCGGCCGCCTGGCGGACATGAGCGATCTCCGCCGGCGACTTCACGAGGCGCAGCCAGCGGATCGTATCGGCGCCCGGGACGAGCCGGCACCAGCCGTCGAGTCGCACTCGGACCCGCTCCCAGTTGAAGCCGGTCAGGCCGTAGGTCGCCGTCTCGACGCCGACGCGCGCCCCCTTCAGGCCGAGTTCCTCCAGGATGGCCTGCAGCTCGCGCGAGGGGTCGGCGCCCTCCGCGTCGTACCACAGTCGGATGTCGTCGATGATCGAGGTGCGGCGCGCCTGTTCCAGGTCCGGGCGGCGGGTCAGCAGCACGATCGGCCGCTCGTCGCGCGTCAGCACCGCGCACTGGAAGAAGACGTAGCCGCTCGTGTCGAACCCGGTGAGGTAATAGAGGCTTTCCTGGGCGAAGAGGACGAGCGCGTCGAGCTTCTCCTCGTCCAGCCTGCGGCGGGCTCTCGCGATGCGATCCGCGAACTCTCCCCGGTCGAAATGCAGCGCCATCGGGCGACCTCTTATTGATCGATTAGAGGGGATGGTGGCACGGGCGGGGACGCTTCGCCATCGCTTGCGTGGCCGTCGGGCGCGGGGCTAACGTCAGCACACAACAGGGCTTCCGGGGAGAACATCATGTCCATCAAGGGCAGCGTGGTAGTGGCGATGGCGGTCGGCGTGCTGGCGGTGCCGGCGGGTGCCCAGCAGTCGATCACCGTGGCATCGTGGGGCGGCGCCTACCAGGACGCGCAGCGCAAGGCGTGGTTCGAGCCCGCCGCCAAGGATCTCGGCATCACCATCAAGGAGGACACGACATCCGGCATCGCCGACGTCCGCGCCCAGGTGAAGTCGGGCACGGTGACGTGGGACCTCGTCCAGCAGGGCACCAACGGCTGCATCCTGCTGGAGCGGGAGGGCAACCTGGAGAAGCTCGACCCCGCGGTGGTCAAGACGGACGGCGTTCCCGCCGACATGAAGTCCGACTACTGGGTCGCGAACCTCGTCTATTCGACGGTGCTCGCCTGGAACACGAAGACGTACAAGGACAAGAAGCCCAAGGGCTGGGCCGACATGTACAACTTCAAGGACTTCCCGGGCGGCCGGTCGATGCGGCGCAGCCCGATGTACAATCTCGAGGCGGCGCTGATCGCCGACGGGGTGGATCCGCAGAAGCTCTATCCGCTCGACGTCGACCGCGCCTTCAAGAAGATGCGCGAGCTGAAGCCGCACATCGTCTCCTGGTGGCCGTCGGGCGCGGCGTCGGCACAGCTCATCAACGACGGCGAGATCGACATGATCGGCCTGTGGAACGGGCGTGTGCAGGCGGTGATGAAGGAGGGTGCGGCGGCCGACCTCACCTTCAACCAGCAGATCATCCTCGCCGACTGCTGGGCGATCCCCAAGGGCGCGCCCAACAAGGCCATGGCGATGAAGGCGATGGCGCACATGATGACGCCCCAGGCCCAGGCGCGCCTGCCGCTCTATATCAACTATGGCCCGGCGAACGCCAAGGCGTACGACACCGGCACCATCACGCCCGAGATGGCGAAGGGGCTGCCGTCCTCGCCGGAGAACCTGAAGAACTCCTTCACGCTCGACGTGAAGTGGTGGGCGGACAATCTCGACGCCGTGACCAAGCGCTTCGACCAGTTCATCCAGGAGTGACGGCAAGGCGTCCCGGCGCGCCGGACGGGGGACGGGCATGACCGTCTCCCGCTCGGCGCCGACCGTCACCATCCGGGAGGTGACGAAAACCTACGGCCGCTTCCGTGCGCTCGATGCGGTCAGCCTCGACATCGCCGCCGGCGAGTTCGTCACCCTGCTCGGGCCGTCGGGCTCGGGCAAGACGACGCTGCTGATGGTGCTGGCCGGCTTCGTGCGGCCGGACTCGGGCTCGATCCGCTTCGGCGAGACCGAGATGGTCCTCGAGCCGCCGCACCGGCGCGATATCGGCATCGTCTTCCAGAACTACGCGCTCTTCCCGCACATGACGGTGGCCGGCAATGTCGGATATCCGCTGCGGCTGCGCCGCGTCGGCAAGTCCGAGATCGCGCGGCGCGTGGAGGAGGCGTTGGCGCTGGTCCAGCTGCAGGGGTATGGCGAGCGGCGCGTCGACCAGCTCTCGGGCGGCCAGAAGCAGCGCGTCGCGCTCGCCCGCGCGATCGTATTCGAGCCGCGCATCCTCCTGATGGACGAGCCGCTGTCGGCGCTCGACAAGAAGCTGCGCGAGCAGATGCAGATCGAGATTCGGCAGCTTCACGAGCGGTTGGGCATCACCACGGTCTACGTCACGCACGACCAGCGCGAGGCGCTGACCATGTCGGACCGGATCGCCGTCATCGACCAGGGGCGGTTCGCTCAGATCGACACGCCCGACCGCCTCTACGAGCGCCCGGCCAACCGCTTCGTCGCCGATTTCGTCGGCGAATCCCACTTCCTGCCGGTCACCGTCGCGGACGGGTCGGCCCGGCTCGGCGATCGGATCCTGCGCCTGGCCGATGGCGTTCGCCCGCCGTCCGGTGCGGCGCTGCTGGTCGTGCGTCCGGAGAAACTCGATCTCGCCGAGGGAGCGGGAGAGGGGCTGAACCGCATCGAGGGCACCGTCGAGGGCTCGGTCTACCAGGGGGAGAGCTTCCTGCTGCAGGTCCGCACGTCGGACGGGAACCGCATCGCGATGCGCCAGCCGACACGGCGGGCGGCGCTGCGGCGGTTGCCGCAGCCGGGCGAGCCGGTGGCGCTCGCCCTCCACCCCGACGACACCATCCTGGTCGCAGCCGAGCCCGCGCCATGAGCGATGGGGCAGGCGCGAATGCCGCGGCGCTGGCGCGCGCGGAACGGCGGGAGGCGCAGGGTCTGTTCCTGCTGTGCTCGCCGGCCGTCCTGCTGATCGCGTTCGTCATCTTCCTGCCGATCGGCTGGCTCTTCACCCTCTCCTTCACCGACGAGCAGGGCGCCTTCACGCTCGGCCACTATGCGCGGATGCTGCATCCGGCCTACACCCGCAGCTTCCAGACGACGCTGGAGTTGAGCTTCCTCGTCACCGGCATCTGCTGCCTGCTCGGCTATCCGCTCGCCTACCTGATGAGCCAGGTCTCGAAGGGCTGGCGGGCGGTCATCTTCGTCTGTGTCCTCTTCCCCTTCTGGACGTCGCTGCTGGTCCGGACCTATGCGTGGCTGGTGCTGCTGCAGCGCCGCGGCATGGTCAACACCTGGCTGCAGGATGTCGGCCTCATCGACGCGCCGCTGCGGCTCGTCCACAACTTCACCGGCACCGCCATCGGCATGACCCAGATCATGCTGCCCTTCATGGTGTTGCCGCTCTATGCCGCGATGACGTCCGTCGACCGCGACTTCGTCAAGGCGGCGGCGAGCCTCGGCGCCTCCCCCGTCAAGTCCTTTTGGCAGGTGTTCTTCCCCCTGACGCTGCCCGGACTGCTGGCCGGCGTGGTGCTGGTCTTCGTCCTCTGCCTCGGATTCTACGTCACCCCGGCGGTGCTCGGCGGCGGGCGCGTGCTGATGTGGTCGATGTCGATCGAGCGCTCGGTCGCGGTCTATTCCGACTGGGGCGCGGCGAGCGCGCTCGGCGTCGTCCTGCTGGTCGTGACGCTCGGTATCCTCTGGCTCATGAACCGGCTCTTCGGGGTCGGCCGCGCGATCGGGGGCCGGTGATGGCCGACGCCGTCTCGGGCGTGCCGATCGGTCGCGGCCGCCGCCTCTGGCTCTACGCGCTGGGTTTCCTGATCCTGCTGTTCCTGGTCCTGCCGACCATCATCGTCATCCCGATGAGCTTCACCGGCACGCGCTTCCTGCGCTTCCCACCGGAGCAGCTTTCCTGGCGCTGGTATCAGGCCTATCTCGGCTCGATCGAATGGCGCGAGGCGACCTGGGTCTCGCTCAAGGCGGCGGTGCTGACGATGCTGGTGGCGACGCCGCTCGGCGTCATGGCCGCCTACGGTCTGCACGCCTCGCGCTCGAAATGGTCGCGTCTGATCGAGACGGCGCTGATCGCGCCGCTGATCCTGCCGCTGATCCTGGTCTCGATCGGCATCTTCTTCCTCTATGCCCGGCTCGGCCTCAACAACACGATGACCGGGCTGGTGATGGCCCATGTCTGCCTCGCCATGCCCTTCGTCTTCGTGACGGTGCTGGCCGGCCTCAAGGGCTACGACATGAACCAGGAGCGGGTGGCGCGCAGCCTTGGTGCCTCGCGACTCGTCGCCTTCCTCACCGTCACCCTGCCGCAGGTGCGCTTCTCGGTCTTCTCGGGCGCGCTGCTGGCCTTCATCACCTCGCTCGACGAGGTCGTGGTCGCGCTCTTCATTAGCGGCGGCGAGAACGCGACGTTGACCCGCCGCATGTTCACCGCGCTGCGCGACGAGATCGACCCGACCGTCGCCGCCATCTCCTCGCTGCTCGTCGCCCTCACGCTGACCCTGCTGGCGCTCGGCCTCGTCTTCGGGGATCGCCGCGCCGGTACCCGATAGGACCATCCATGACCGTCTCGCTCCCGGCCCGCGCCGATGTCGTCATCATCGGCGGCGGCATCATCGGCTGCTCGATTGCCTATCACCTGACGAAGCTCGGCATCCGCGACGTCGTGCTGCTGGAGCGCCGCCAGCTCACCTGCGGCACGACCTGGCATGCGGCCGGGCTGATCGGCCAGCTGCGGGCCTCGCGCAACATGACGGAGCTGGCGAAATATACCTCCGAGCTGCTCTACGAGCTGGAACGGGAGACGGGGCAGTCGACCGGCTTCAAGCAGAACGGTTCGGTCTCGGTCGCGCTCAACGAGGAGCGCTTCCACGAGATGAAGCGCGGCGCCTCGATGGCCAAGATGTTCGGCCTCGCGGTCGACGTTATCGGCCCGGCGGAGATCAAGGCGAAGTACCCGCTGCTCGACCTGGAGGGCGTGGTCGGCGGCGTCTTCCTGCCGAAGGACGGGCAGGCGAACCCGGTCGACGTGACCCAGGCCTATGCGAAGGGCGCGCGCATGGGCGGCGCCCGCATCGTCGAGGGCATCGCGGTCGAGCGCATCCTGGTCGAGGGCGGCCGGGCCGTCGGCGTGCGGACGGAACAGGGCGAGCTGCGCGCCGGGACGGTGGTGCTGGCGGGCGGCATGTGGTCGCGCGCCCTGGGCGCGGCCGTCGGCGTCTCGCTGCCGCTGCATGCGGCCGAGCATTTCTACATCGTCACCGAGGCGCTGGCGGGGGTGCCGCGCGACCTGCCGGTGCTGCGCGTGCCGGACGAGAGCGCCTACTACAAGGAGGATGCCGGCAAGATGCTGGTCGGCGCCTTCGAACTCGTGGCCAAGCCCTGGGGCATGGACGGCATCCCCGAGGACTTCTCGTTCGACAGCCTGCCGCCCGACATGGACCATTTCGAGCCGATCCTGGAGCGCGCCATCGGCCGCCTGCCGATCCTGGCGGAGGCCGGTATCCAGACCTGGTTCAACGGGCCGGAGAGCTTCACCCCCGACGACCGCTATCTCCTGGGCGAGACGGCGGAGGTGCGCGACCTCTTCGTCGCCTGCGGCTTCAACTCGATCGGCATCCAGAGCTCGGGCGGCGTCGGCAAGGTGCTGTCGGAATGGATCCGCGACCGCCATCCGCCGATGGACCTGGCGGACGTCGACGTGCGGCGGATGCAGCCCTTCCAGTCGAACCCGCGCTATCTCCGCGACCGGACGGTCGAGACGCTGGGCCTGCTCTACGCCATGCACTGGCCCTACCGGCAGGTCGAGAGTGCGCGCGGCACCCGGCGCTCGCCGTTCCACGACCGGCTCGTGGCGGCCGGCGCCTGCATGGGAGAGATGGCGGGTTGGGAGCGGCCGAACTGGTTCGGCGCGCCGGGCGCGTCGCCGGCCTACGAATACAGCTGGGGCCGGCAGAACTGGTTCGCCGCCACGGCCGCGGAGTGCCTCGCCGCCCGCGACCGGGTCGCGCTCTTCGACCAGTCCTCCTTCGCCAAGTTCCTGGTCGAGGGGCCGGATGCGCTGGCGCTGCTGAACCGCGTGTCGGCGGCGGAGATCGACCGGCCGGTCGGCCGGGTCGTCTATACCCAGTGGCTGAACGCGCGCGGCGGCATCGAGGCGGACCTCACGGTGACGCGCCTCGCCGAGACGCGCTTCCTGGTGGTGACCAGCGGATCGGCGCAGACCCGCGACCGCGCCTGGCTGGAGCGGCAGGTGCCGGAGGGCGCGCGGGTGTTCCTCCTCGACGTCACCTCGGGCCTGCCGATGCTGGGGCTGATGGGACCGCACTCGCGCGCGCTGATGGCCAAGCTGACGGGCGAGGACATGGGGAACGAAGCCTTCCCCTTCGCGACCTCGCGCGAGATCGGCATCGGCTATGCGACCGTCCGGGCCAGCCGCATCACCTATGTCGGCGAACTCGGCTGGGAACTCTATGTCCCGGCGGAGTACGCGCCCGACGTCTTCGACCGGATCGTCGCCGCAGGGGCGGAATTCGGGCTGGGCCATGCCGGCTACCATGCGATGAACGCCTGCCGGATGGAGAAGGGCTACCGTCACTGGGGCCACGACATCGGCGGCGAGGACGACCCGGTCGCCGCCGGCCTCGGCTTTGCGGTGGCGTGGGACAAGCCCGGTGGCTTTGTCGGCCGGGACGCGCTGCTGCGGATCCGGGAGCAGGGGACGCCGAAGCGCCGCCTCGTGCAGTTCCGCCTCGCCGACGACCGGCCGTCGTTGCATCACGAGGAGCCGGTGTGGCGCGACGGCGTCATCGTCGGCAGCACGACGTCCGGCATGTACGGGCACCGCATCGGTGCCTCGCTCGGCATGGGCTATGTCTCGAACCCGGACGGCGTCAGCGCCGAATGGCTGGCCGCCGGCCAGTTCGAGATCGAGGTGGCGTGGGAGCGCCACGCCGCCACGGCCCAGCTGCAGCCCTTCTACGATCCCAAGGGGCTGCGCATCCGGGGCTAGTTCGAGGGCTCAGGCCCGGCCGAGCGCCGCCACCACCGCATCGCCGAACGCCGAGGTCGAAACGGGAGTCTCGCCGGGCCCGGCCAGATCGGTGGTGCGCAGGCCGTCCGCCAGCACCCGTTCGATCGCGGCCGTGATCATGCCGGCCTCTTCGCTGAGGCCGAGCGAGTAGTCGAAGAGCAGCGCCAGGCTGAGGATCATCGCCGCCGGATTGGCGATGCCCTGGCCGGCGATGTCCGGCGCCGTGCCGTGGATCGGCTCGTAGAGGCCGTGATAGCGACCGTCGGCCCGGGGCGCGCCGATCGAGGCGGAGGGCAGCATGCCGATCGAGCCGGTCAGGGCGGCCGCGCAGTCCGACAGGATGTCGCCGAACATGTTGCCCATCACCATGACGTCGAACTGGCTGGGCCGGCGGACGATCTGGAGGGCGCAATTGTCGACCAGCATGTGATGCAGGGTGACGTCGGCATGCTCGGCCGCGTGATAGGCGGTCATGGCGTTGCGCCAGACCTGGCTCGCTTCCAGGACGTTGGCCTTGTCGACCGAATGGACATGGCCGCCGCGTGTGCGCGCCAGGCGGAAGGCGACCTCGCCGACGCGCCGCACCTCGGGCGAGGAATAGGTCTCGGTGTTGAAGCCGCGCTGGTCCTCGTTGCCGATCGCCTCGATGCCCCGGGGCTCGCCGAAATAGATGCCGCCGACCAGCTCGCGGATGATGACGAGGTCGACGCCGCGCGCCGCCTCCGGCTTCAGGGCGCTCGCCCCGACCAGCGCGTCGAACACCTTGACCGGGCGCAGGTTGGCGAAGAGGTTCAGTTCCTTGCGCAGTCGCAGCAGCCCGTCGCCGGCCCGCTTGCCGGGTTCCAGGAAGTCCCATTCCGGCCCGCCGGCGCATGCGAAGAGCACGGCGTCGGCCTGCCGGGCGCGCGCGATCGTCTCCTCGGCGATCGGCCGGCCGATGGCCTCGATCGCAACGCCGCCGACCAGCGCCTCCTCGCGTTCCAGCTTTACCCCGCGGTGGGCGGCGAACCAGTCGGCGACCTTGAGGGCCTCGGCCATGATCTCGGGGCCGATCCCGTCACCCGACACCACCAGGATCTTCGCTGCAGCCATCGTCAGTTTCCTCGATTGCGGTTGGCGATCCACGGCGCGCCCTGCTCGCGGGCGGCTTCGTGGTGTTCGATGCCGGACAGCAGCGCCAGCGTCTCGTCGATCTCGTCCAGGCCGAGCAGCAGGCGGCGGCGGTCGGCCTCCTCGATCGCGAAGGGCAGGGTTCCCAGCGTCGCGTGGCGAACCTCGCGCCGCTCCAGGTCGACGGTGAACTCGGCGGTCGCCGGATCGGCGGCAGCCGTCAGGCAGAGTGCGATCTCGGCCTCCGGCAGGACGGCCGGCACGATGCCGTTGTTGAGGCAGTTGTTCTTGAAGATGTCGGCGAAGAGCGGGGCCAGCAGGGCGCGGAAGCCGAAATCGTAGAGCGTCCACGGTGCATGCTCGCGCGAGGAGCCGGAGCCGAAATTGCGCCCCGCCACCAGGATCGAGGCGTGGTCCCAGGGCGGGCGGTTGAGGATGAAGTCCGGGTTGTGCGACCCGTCGGGCCGGAAGCGCAGCGGATGGAAGCAGCATTCCGCCAGTCCGGATGAGCGCGCGCGCCGCAGGAAGCGCTGCGGGTAGATGAGGTCGGTGTTGATGTCCGCCATCGGCAGCGGCGCCGCGATGCCGGTGTGGCACGAAATCGGTTGCATCGGCGGGGGTCCTTAGAGCAGGTCGCGGACGTCGGTCAGCCGCCCGGTCACCGCGGCTGCCGCGGCCATCGCCGGGCTCATCAGGTGGGTGCGGGCGCCAGCGCCCTGCCGGCCTTCGAAGTTGCGGTTCGAGGTCGAGGCGCTGCGCTGGCCGGGCCGCAGCCGTTCCCCGTTCATCGCCAGGCACATCGAGCAGCCGGGTTCGCGCCAGTCGAATCCGGCGGCGCGGAAGAACTCGTCCAGCCCCTCGCGCTCGGCCTGGGCCTTGACCGCGCCCGATCCGGGGACGACCCAGGCGGTGACGCCCGGCGCGACGCGGCGGTTGCGGATGACTTCGACGGCCGAACGCAGATCCTCGATCCGCCCGTTGGTGCAGGAGCCGATGAAGACATGGTCGATCGCGACGTCGCGCAGGGGCTGTCCGGCCCGCAGCCCCATATAGTCGAGGGCGCGGGCGATGGCGGCTGCCTCCGCTTCGCTGGCCGCTGCGGCAGGGTCGGGAACCTCGGCGGTCACGGGGGCCGCCTGGCCCGGATTGGTGCCCCAGGTGACGTGCGGCGCAAGGTCGGTCACGTCCAGCGTCACGTCGCGGTCGAAGGCGGCGTCGGGATCGGATCGCAGTCCGCGCCAGGCCGCGACCGCGGCATCCCAGTCCGCGCCGGCCGGCGCCATCGGCCGCCCGCGCAGATAGGACAGGGTCGTCTCGTCCGGCGCCACCAGGCCGGCGCGGGCGCCGACCTCGATCGTCATGTTGCAGAGCGTCATCCGCTCTTCCATCGACATCGCCTCGACGGCCGAGCCCTGGTACTCGATGACATGGCCGGTGCCGCCGGCGACCCCGATGCTGCGCATCAGGAACAGCGCCATGTCCTTGGCGGTGGTGCCGCGGGCGCGCGGACCCTGGAAGGTCACCCGCATCGCGCGCGAGCGCTGCTGCTTGATCGTCTGGGTCGCCAGGACGTGGCCGACCTCGGTGATGCCGATGCCGAAGGCATAGGCACCGAACGCACCGTAGGTCGAGGTGTGGCTGTCGCCGCAGACGGCCAGGGTGCCGGGCAGGATGAAGCCCTGCTCGGGCCCGACGACGTGGACGATGCCCTGGCGCGGATCGCCGACCAGATGGGCCGTGATCCCGGCCGCCGCGCAGCCGGCCGCGATGTCGCGGATCATCCGACGCGCGTCGTCGTCCTCGTAGGCGAGCGGCCGGTCGCGCGGCCCGGTCGGCACGACATGATCGGCCACGGCCAGGGTGAGGTCGGGGCGGCGGACCGCGAGGCCCTTGGCGGCCAGGGCCTCGAACGCATACATGGCGACGCCGTCGTGCAGCAGGTGGCGGTCGACGGCCAGCAGGCAACGGCCGTCCGCCATCGTCTCCACGACGTGCGCGTCCCAGATCTTGCGGTAGAGCGTGCGGGGTTCGTCCATCGTCGGGCCTCCACTCATGCCACGGCCGGAACCCGCCGGTGATCGCGCCAGTTCAGGGTCAGCCCGGCGGCGAGGAATGCCGCGCCCAGCAGGCTCAGATAGAGATCGGGATAGAGCAGGCCGACGCCGCCGACGGCGAAGAGCAGCCGTTGCGGAACGTCGGCGCGGCCGACCGCCCAGCCCTCGAACGCGGCCGAGAACGCGACTACGCCGGCGATCGCGGTGCCGAAATGCAGGAAGAACTGCGGGGTCAGGCCGTCGACCCCGATCAGGCTGGGATAGAAGGCGAACATGAAGGGCACCAGCCAGGCGACGAAGCCGAGCCGCAGGGCCGCCCACGCCACCGCCATCGCCGGCGCCTGCGCGATGCCGGCGGCGGCGAAGATGACGACGGCGACCGGCGGGCTGAGGCCGCTGAGCACCGCGAAGTAGAAGATGAAGAGGTGGGCTACGATCAGCGGCATGCCGAGGCTGATCAGCACCGGCGCGGTCAGGCTGGCGACGATGACGTAGGCGCCGACCGTGACGACGCCCATGCCGACGATGATCGCGACGCCGGCGCACATGATCAGCGCGATCAGCAGCGACCCGCCGGACATGGTGCCGATCAGCGTGGCGAGGCGGGCGCCGAGGCCGGTCAGCAGCAGCATGCCGACGACGATCCCGCAGAGCGCGAGGGCGACCGAGATGGCGCCCAGCGTGCGGGCGGCATCGAGCGCGTACTCGCGGATGCGCTCGCCCGACAGCACCCGCGTCTCGCGCAGGATGGTGGTGCCGAGGAAGAGCACGATCAGCGCGATCGCGATCGAGAAGTCGATGGCCAGGTTCTGCACCAGGAGCGCGAGCAGCACCACGATCGGCACGAAGATGACCAGGCTCTTGAGCAGGTTCTCGCGGATGTTGACGTCCGCGAATTCCTCGGGCGGGGCGATGTGCACCTTGCACGAGCGGAAATGCACCTGGGCGAAGACGCTGAGGTAGTAGAGCAGGCCGGGAACGAGGCAATAGCCGGCGATCAGGATGAACGGCGTGTTGGTGTACTCGGCCATCAGGAACGCCGAGGCGCCGAGGATCGGCGGCACGAACTGGCTGCCGGTGGATGCGACCGCCTCCACGCCGCCGGCGAAGCTGGCGCGATAGCCGGCGCGCTTCATCAGCGGGATCGTGATGGTGCCGGTGGTCAGGACGTTGGTGATGCCGCTGCCGGTCACCATGCCCATCAGCGCGCTCGAGAGCACGGCGACCTTGCCCGGGCCGCCGCGCCAGTTGCCCGCGAAGGCGAAGGTGAGGTTGAGGAGGTAGTTTCCGGCGCCCGATACGGTCAGCAGCGAAGTGAAGAACACGAAGATCGACACGAATCCGGCGGCGAAGGCGAGCGGGGTGCCGTAGATGCCGTCGAAGCCGAGGACCGTGACCTTGAGCGCGTTCTCCCAGGTGACGCCGGCATGGTTGAGGATGCCGGGCGCATAGTTGCCGTAGACCGCATAGGCGACGAAGGCGACGACGACGAAGATCAGCGGCATGGCCGTCGTCCGGCGCGCGGCCTCGAAGACCGACAGAACCAGCATGACCGCCAGCAGGCGCTCGCGCGGGGTCAGGTAGCTGTCGAACAGCATGTCGTCCCAGGCCAGCACCAGATAGATGCTGGGTATGCCGACGAGCAGCAGGATCAGGATATTGAACGCCACTTCCGCCAGGGATCCCTCGCGGAACCAGCGCGAGGGGAACAGCAGGATGGTGCAGGTGATGGCCGCGAACAGGAACAGGGGCCGGTGCACATAGGCGTTCATCGCACCGAAGAACGCGGAATACATCGCGCTGGCGAGGATCAGCGTGCTCAGCGCCGCAGCCACGAACCACTGCGTCCGCATGATCAGGGGACGGACCTGCCCGGAAGCGGTCATGTCGGGAGTCCTTGGATGGGAGGCGAAAGAGGCCGCCGGCGCCGATCGGGGATCGGCGCCGGCGGGTGTCGGCGGCGGCCTAGCTCTTCTTCGCTTTCGCGAGCTTCTCGGCCCACGCCTTCGCGCCCTCGACGTTCTTCTCGACATAGAAGCGCAGCGCGCCCGGGTGCGGCGGCACCTCGGTGCCCTTCAGCGCCGTTTCCAGCTTCGCGACCTTGAACGACGGGTGCGCGTTGCGCATCACGTCGATGTTGTCCCACAGCACCTTGGTCATCTGATAGACGAGGTCGTCGGGCAGGTCGCGGTGCAGCACGGCATAGACGCCGTGGAAGAATCCCAGGCCCGGCGCGGGCACCTCGATCTTCGGATAGGCGTCCTTGGCGTAGGGCTGGGCGTAGACCGGGAATGCCGCTTCGACCTTCTTCACGGTGGCCGGGTCCGGCTGCAGGACGTAGAGGTCCTGCTTGGTCGACAGCTCGCTGATCGCGCCGCTGCCGAGCGCGCGGCTGGCGGACAGCCCGTCGATGTTGGCGCTGCCGAGCTGCTCGATCGATTGCGAGGTGTTGTAGGGCAGCATCGTCACGTCCTTGAACGGGTCGATGCCGTGTGCCGTCATCAGCGCATGGAAGAAGGCGAAGGCGTTGTCCCAGCGCTCGGGCCGGTTCTGGTCGATCGGCACGACGGCGCCGCCGAACCGCAGGCCGCTGCCCTTGAGCTGCGGGATGCTGGTGATGTTGCGCTTCTTCAGGATGAAGACGTTGTAGACGGCTTCCTGGGCGAAGAACCAGTTGCGGATCGGGATGTCGCGACCCTTGAAGGTGCTGACGCCGCGATAGCCGATGTCGATGTCGTAGCTGGTGTGCATCCCGCCGGCACGCTCGGCGCGCATCAGCTGCGGGAACACTTCCACTGCCGAGCCGGGGCTGACCGTCGCGGTCGCCCGGACGTTCGGCATCTTCTCGCTGAGAACGGCGGCCAGCGCCGACATGCCGGCAAAGTAGGTTCCGGTTGCGCTGGCGGAGCCGAATACGAGCTGCCAGGTGTCGCCGCTCTTCATGCGGTCGACCGATGCGAGCGGTTGCTGGGCGGCGACGGGTGCGACAGCCAGTCCAATTGCGGCGGCGACTGCCGCCGAAAGCAGGCGTTTCATCCCTGGTTTCCCTTCTTGGGTCCGGGCTCACATCGGATGGCGGCCCAGTTCTGACTAATATTATATAAAATGTAGCGATCGGAGCAAGGCGTGATCGCCCGGCGCCGGCAACGGTAGGGCGAAATCCCCATCCGGCCGGCCCAACCGGCGATGGCCAACCGGCGATGGCCAACCGGCGATGGCCAACCGGCGACGGCCAACCGGCGATGGCCAACCGGCGACGGCCAACCGGCGATGGCCAACCGGCGATGGCCAACCGGCGATGGCTCGCCGGACGGAAGCAGACGGGAGAAGGACGGACGCTGGCGGCCGGCCGGTGCGCCCGGCCGGCCGCGCCGGATCAGGCGACCTTCGGGCGGCGCAGGATGTTTGCCTCGGCGCCGCAGAGCAGCGCCTGGGAGACGGCGACTTCGAGGGTCTGCGGCTCGAAAGGCTTGGAGACGAGGAAGGCGGGCTCGATGCGCTCGCCGGTCAGGAGCCGCTCGGGATAGGCCGTCACGAAAACGACCGGCACCGACAGCATCTCCAGGATCTTCGTCGCTGCCTCGATGCCGGTGCTGCCGTCCTCCAGCTGGACATCGGCCAGCACCAGCGACGGGTTGCGTGCCTGGGCCAGCGCGACCGCCTGGTCGGAGGTGGCGGCGACCCCGATGACGTCGTGGCCCATGTCCTTGAGGATGCCGGCGATGTCGAGGGCGATGATCGGCTCGTCCTCGATGACCAGGACCTGGGCGCTCGGCTGCGCGCGCAGCGCCTCCCAGGCACGGTTGAGGAGTTCGATCGTCATCTCCTGGGATTCGCTGATGATCCGGGCGACCTCCGGGATCGGGAAGCCTTCCGTATGGGTCAGCAGCAGCACCTGCCGGTTCCGTTCCGAGAGCCCGCGGACCCGCTGGGCGACGCCGCGGTCGAGCGGATCGTCGAGTAGCTCGTCCTCGTCCGCGAAGTCGTCCTCCGGTACGACCAGCCGTTCGTGAACCTTGTGGAACAGCACGAACAGGTCGGCCCGACTCATCATCTGCGTGCGGTCCCGGTCGGGATCCGCCAGCAGCGCTTCCAGGCACCCGCGCACGCAGGCGTCACCCGCCGCCTGCGAGCCGGTCAGGGCGCGCGCATAGCGACGCAGATAGGGCAGGTGGGCGGCGACGGAGGCTCGTCCGGGGTCGGTCATGGTCGATGATCCCTGCACTGATGGATGTTCGGCTGTGTCGCGCCGGACCCGGCTGGCGGGGCACCGGCCGGTCGGCGATCCATTGTCGGAGCGAATGGGGCGAGATTTGGGAAGATCGAGGGCATCAGGGGGCGGGGCAGCGGTCGTGGCGACAGGCACGGCGCGCCGGCCATCGCCTGCACCCGTTGCCGTCCCCCATTGGCCTGAACCCTTCGCATCCCGTCCGACAACGAACGCGCGTCGCGACGGTTCCCTTCAGGCGATCACGTTCCGTTGCCGCAGATCGCCGATCGCGTGGTCGGGCAGCCCGAGGATGCCGGACAGGACCTCGTCCGTGTGCTGCCCGAGCGCCGGCGCCGTCAGGGCCGGCAGGCGCTCGATCGTGCCGAAGTCCAGGGTCGAGCGGGGAACGCGGTAGCGGCCGATCCGCGGCTGTTCGACGACGCCGATGAGCGGGTTTGCGGGGGAGGCACGCGGATCCTCGGCGAGCAGCTGCCCGATGTCCTGATAGGGGCCCCAGAGGACGTCACCGGCCTCGAACGCCGATCGCACCTCCGTCAGGGTGCGTTGGGCGATCCACGGGCCGAGGACGGCGGCGATGCCGTCGCGCGCGACGAACCGATCTCCTTCCTTCCGCAGGTCGACTTCGTAGAGCTGTTCGACCAGGGCGAACTTGGCGGCGAGCCCGGTCGTGGCGACGAGCGCGTTCCACTGCCGCTCGCTGATCGCCGCAACCATGACGCGACGGCCGTCGCGCGTCGGAAAATCGCGGCCGAAGGCGCCGTAGATGTCGTTGCCGCAGGCTTGGCGCGCCGTGCCGTTGATTTCCGCCTCGCCGATCATGCCGAGCGCGCCGACCACCGCCAGTCCGACGTCGAACAGCGGAATCCGCACGAGCTGGCCCTCGCCGGTCGCGCGGCGATGGCGCTCTGCGGCCAGCAGGCCGACGCAGGCGGTGAGGCCGGCCGCCACGTCCCAGCCCGGCATGACGTTGTTGACGGGACGGGCGGCTCCGTCGCGGCCGGTGATGGCGGGAAAGCCGACGGCACAGTTGACCGTATAGTCGACGGCAGACGAGCCGTCATGGGCACCGACGATGTTGAGCATGACGAGGTCGGCCCGCCGCGCCTTGAGTCGATCGTAGGACAGCCAGCCGGAGCCCGGAAAGTTCGTCAGGAACAGGCCGGCGCCGGGTCCGTCGGCGGTGACGAGGGCGGTCGCGAGTTCCCGGCCTTCAGGCGACCGCAGGTCGATGGCGATGGAGCGCTTGCCCTTGTTGAGGCCGGCCCAGTAGAGGCTCTCCCCGGATTCCGTGACGGGCCACCGCCGGTAGTCGATCCCGCCGCCGATCGGATCGAAGCGGATGACGTCCGCACCGAGCTGCGCCAGCGTCATGCCGCCGAGCGGCGCGGCGACGAAGGCGGACCCTTCCACGATCCGAAGTCCCGAGAGAATTCCGGCCATTGCTCGACTCCCTGGCGCATTCATGCAGAATTTATGGCGGCTGGACCAGAACCTGCCCGGCCGTCGCAGCGACCGATCCTCGATCGCCGTTGGGGAGGGATGGATGGCATTTCGTGGGGCGACTTCCAATCCCGGATTCGCCGCGCTGCCTGCCGGCCTGCAGGCGGCGCTGATCGGGGAGGGGCCGGTCATCCGCTATGCCGCCCGTCTGGCGTCGGGGGCGCCGCTCCTCTTCGTGTCGGCCAATGCCGCGCTCCGCCTAGGGATGCTGCCGGAACGCGGCCGGGCATGGTCGGGCTTCGTCCACAGCGAGGATCGGCGGCTCTATGCCCAGACCCTCCGCCGCCTGGCCGAAACGGGTGGCGCCGAGATCGAGTATCGCCTGAACGGCTCGCAGGGACCGCTCTGGGTCCGCGACCGCATGATCCTGGCCGAGGGCGGGTTCGCCGCCACCGTGACCGACATCACCCGCGAGCGGTCGGCGGAGGTGCAGGCGGCAGAGGCGGCCGCCATGCGGGCGGCAATGGTCCGCTCGGCGCTCGATGCGATCATCACCGTCGACGAGGGCGGGCGGGTCATCGAATTCAATCCGGAAGCCGAGCGGATGTTCGGCTATACGCAGGCGGAAGCGGTCGGCCGGCGCCTGGTCGACCTGATCGTGCCGGAGGCGTTTCGCCGGGCCCATGATGCCGGCATGGCGACCTGGGTGCGCGGCGCGGCCGAACGCATGCCGAGCCGCCGGATGCAGGTGACGGCGCGGCGCCGGGACGGCGGCGAGTTTCCGGCGGAGCTGACCATCGTCGAGGCCCGGCTCGGCAACCGCACCGTCTTCGTCGGCGAGATCCGCGACATCAGCCGGCGCGTGGCGGCGGAGATGGAGCGCGACCTGTCGGTCCGGCGCCTGCGCGAGGCGATCGACCGGCTTCCCGCGGGCTTCACCATCACCGGACCGGACGACCGGATCGTCATGTGCAACGAGGCCTATGCCCGCTCGATGGGGCGACCGGTCGACGCACTGGTCGGCCAGAAGCGGCGGGAGCTGATCGAGCAGGCGGTGCCGGCCCTGCGCGCGGTCAACGGCGAACGTTTCGACGGCACCGCGGAGGCGGCCGCGAAGCTGACGGACCTGCTCTGCTCGATCGACGGGGGCTCGACCGAGCTGGAGCTGAACAACGGCGTCACCATGATCGTCGGGACGTCGCGGCTGTCCGATGGCAGCCTCGTGTGCGTCCGCACCGACGTGACGGAAATCCGCCGCGCCGAGCGCGCGGTGCGCGAGAGCGCGGAGCTGCTGCAGAAGGTGCTGGAAGCTTGTCCGGTCCCGATCAAGATGACCCGCCTCTCGGACGGGCAGATCATCTATCAGAGCCCGGCTTCGCGAGACCTCTACGGCGGCGGTTCCGATGCCGGGTCGGCCTATGCCCGCGACGCCTTCGTCAATCCGGCGGATTGCGAGCGATTGACCGAACGGCTGATCCGCGACGGCGGCGTCGACGGCTTCGAAGTGGAGCTGCGCCGGACCGACGGAGGCCGGTTTCCCGCGGCGATCTCCGCCCGCACGGTCGACATGCATGGCGAGCCCGTGATCGTCGGCTGCACGTTCGATCTCAGCGAGCGCCATGCCGTCGAGGCGGAGCTCGTGCGGCAGCGCGAGGCGCTGCACCAGAGCGAGAAGCTGGCGGCGCTGGGCGAACTGCTGGCCGGGGTGGCGCACGAGTTGAACAACCCCTTGTCGGTCGTGGTCGGGCAGGCGCTGCTCCTGCGCGAGACCTGCGGCGATCCCGCCGTCGTCGACCGCCTCAGCCGGCTCGAGCGGGCGGCGGACCGGTGCGTCCGCATCGTCAAGACGTTCCTCTCGATGGCCCGCCGCCGCCCGCGCCGGACCGAGCCGACCTGCCTCAACCGGACCATCCGGGAGGCTGTCGAGGTCGCCGGGCACGCCCTGGGGTCGTCCGGGGTCCGGGTTCGCCTCCGTCTTGCGAAGGCCCTACCGGCCGTCATGGGCGATCCCGACCAGCTGGCCCAGGTGCTGACCAACCTCATCTTCAATGCCGAGATCGCCATGCGTGAGGAGCCGGGCGAGCGGACCCTGTCCATCGCGACCGCCGCGGCGGATGGCGGGCGTACTGTCGTGGTGACGGTTCGCGATACCGGCCCCGGCGTGCCGGAGGATCTGCATGCGCGGGTATTCGAACCGTTCTTCACCACGCGCGGGCTGGGCGCGGGCACCGGGATCGGGCTGGCCTTCTGTCATCGCGTGATCGAGGCCCATGGCGGCGCAATTACGCTCGGCACCGCACGCGGCGGCGGCGCGCTCTTCACGCTGCGCATCCCCGTCGGCGAAGCGGCCGATGCGGCCGGCGATGCGGCGCTGCCGGCTCATGAGCCGGCCGGGAGGCGCGTCCTCGTCATCGACGACGAGAGCGACGTCGCTGATGTGCTCGCCGCGATGCTGCGCCAGCAGGGCGACCGGGTGGAAACCGCGCTGTCCGGCGGCGATGCCCTGATCCACCTGCGCCGCAGTCGCTACGACCTGGTGCTGAGCGACCTGCGGATGCCCGGACTGGATGGCGAGACCTTGTTCCGGATCCTCGTCGACGAGCAGCCGGCGACCGTGCGGCGCCTCGGCTTCATCACCGGCGACGCGATGGGCAGCCGGGCCCAGAAGTTTCTCGCGCGAAGCGGACGACCCTTCCTGGAGAAGCCGATCCGCCCCTCGGACCTGACGCGCCTGATGGCCGCGATCGATGCCGGCAGCACGTCTGCAACGGCATGTTGACCCAGCCGCGCATTCTCGTCGTCGATGACGAAGCCGATCTGCGCGAGACGGTCGCGGACTATCTCCGTCACCATGGTCTCGATGCACGGGCGGTCGACGGCGGCGCGGCCATGCGTCGGGTGCTGGCGGAATGGCCAGCCGATCTGGTGGTTCTCGACGTTCGCATGCCGGGCGAGGACGGGTTGACGCTCGCGCGGGAGCTGCGGGCAAGCCGGGACATCGGCATCGTCATGGCGACGGCCGTCGGGGACGTCGTCGACCGGGTCGTCGGCCTCGAACTCGGTGCCGACGACTATGTCGCCAAGCCGCTCGACCTGCGCGAACTCCTGGCGCGGGTGCGGGCGGTTCTGCGCCGCCGCGCGGGTCGCACGCCGGCCGTCTCTCCGACCGAGGTCGCTGTCCGGTTCGGCCGCTTCGCATTCGATGCCGACCGGGGCGAGCTGCGCTGCCCGGCGGGGGAGGCCATCCGCCTGACCCGCTCCGAGCGCGACCTGCTGGCAGCGTTCGCCCGCAATCCGGGGCGTGTCCTGACCAGGGAGGAACTGCTCGATCTTCTCAAGGGCGACGACGCCGATGCCTTCGATCGCAGCATCGACATGAGGATCGCAAGAATTCGCCGGAAGATCGAGGTTGATCCCGGCCGACCGGAAATCATCCGCACCGTCCGTGGCGCGGGATATGTCTTCAATTCCCTGTCACGAAGCGGATTGGTCCGGTTACCATACTGAAACACGATTTCCGATTGGCGTGATCGTCCGGAAACGCCCTGCCAGTATTTCTCCATCCCGTCGATCGCCGGCCATGGCCGGCGGAACCGAGAACGGACCGGGATGGACCCCATGCTTCACATCGACCATGGCGGCGCGCGCATCGCCTACGATGTCACGGGCCAAGGCCCGATTCTGGCGATGCTGCACTGCACCGCATCGTCCGCGCGGCAGTGGCGGCCGGTGCGAGACCGGCTCGACTCCGCGTTTGCGACCCTCGCCATCGACCTGCATGGCCACGGTGAGAGCGATCCCTGGCCCGGCCGCAGGCCGTTCCGCCTCGCCGACGATGCGGCCGCCGTGGCGGCGGTGCTCGATCGCGTCGGCGGACCGGTCCATCTCGTCGGCCATTCCTACGGCGGCGCCGTCGCGCTGCATCTGGCCCTGGAAGGACGGCCGCTCGCATCGCTGACGCTGATCGAGCCCGTCGCCTTCCATCTTCTCGCCAACGACCGGGGCGGCAGCTCCCGCCTGCTGACCGAAATCTGGGACGTCGCCGATGCGGTGCGGGCCGGCGTGCTGACCGGCGACCAGGCGGCGGGCATGGCCTGCTTCGTCGACTATTGGAGCGGTCCCGGGGCCTGGGCGGCGCTGCCGGGCGACCGGCAGCGGGCGTTGGCCGAGATGGCCCCCGTCGTCGCCCTGCATTTTGCGGCCGCCCAGTCCGATCCCGGCTCCTTCGACGATTGCCGGCGCTTGGCGGTGCCGACGCTGCTCATCTCCGGCGACCGCACGACCGCGCCCGCGGCCGGCATCGCCGCGCGGCTGGCCGAGGCAATCCCCGGCTGCCGGCAGAAGGTCGTCCCCGGTGCCGGCCACATGCTGCCGCGCACGCATCCCGACCCGTTCCTGCGCGTGCTCGCCGCGCATCTCGCTTCCACGGCCGGAGCGGAGAAGGCCCGCCTCCGCCCCGCCGCCTGACGTCCTCGGGCCAATGATCCACAACCCCCCAAGCCTAGGGAGAGCAACCATGACCACCACCTCGAAGCACGCCGCCACGCTCGCGATCCATGCCGGCTTCCGCAAGGATTCCGCGACCAACGCGGTCGCCGTACCGATCTATCAGTCGACCGCGTTCGACCTGGAGAGCACCGATCGCGCCTCCGACCTCTTCGCGCTGAAGGAGTTCGGGAACATCTACAGCCGCATCCACAACCCGACCTCGACCGTGCTCGAGGAGCGGATGGCCGCGCTCGAGGGCGGCGTCGCCGCCCTGGCGGTGGCCTCGGGCCAGGCGGCGACGGCGATGGCGCTGCAGAACATCGCCCATGCCGGCGACAACATCGTCAGCTCGACCGACCTCTATGGCGGCTCGTGGAACCTGCTGGCGAACACCTTCCGGACCATGGGCATCGAGGTCCGCTTCGTCGACCCGGCCGATCCCGAGAACTTCCGCCGTGCGACCGACGAACGGACCCGCGCCTACTATGCCGAGACGCTGCCCAATCCCAAGCTGCAGGTCTTCCCGATCGGCGAGGTGGCGCGGATCGGCGAGGCGATGGGCGTGCCGCTGATCGTGGACAACACGGCCGCGCCGCTGATCTGCCGGCCGTTCGACCACGGCGCCCATGTCGTCGTCTACTCGGCCACCAAGTATCTCGGCGGGCACGGCACCTCGATCGGTGGCCTCATCATCGACGGCGGCCGCTTCGACTGGGAGAAGCATGGCGACCGCTTCCCGATGCTGACCCGGCCCGATCCGAGCTACCACGGCGCGATCTGGACCGAGGCGGTGAGGCCGCTGGGGCCGGTCGCCTACATCATCAAGGCGCGCACGACGCTGCAGCGCGATCTCGGCTGCCCGATGAGCCCGTTCAACGCCTTCCAGTTCATCCAGGGCCTGGAGACCCTGGCGCTGCGGATGCGCGAGCATTGTCGCAATGCCGAGCGGGTGTCGGAGTGGCTGGCCGGCCGGCCGGAGGTGACGCGCGTCATCCATCCCAGCCGCTTCACCGGCGAGCAGAAGCGCCGCGCGGAGACCTACCTCTCCGGCGGGATGGGCGGTCTGGTCGGCTTCGAGTTGGCCGGCGGTCGGCAGGCGGGGCGCCGCTTCATCGATGCGCTGCAGCTCTTCTATCATGTCGCGAACATCGGCGACGTGCGCTCGCTGGCGATCCACCCGGCCTCCACGACCCATTCCCAGCTCTCCCCCGAGGAGCAGCGCGCAACGGGCGTGACCGAGGGCTATGTCCGGCTTTCGGTGGGCATCGAGCACATCGCCGACATCCTGGGCGACCTCGACCAGGCGCTGGCGGTGGTCGGACAGCCGGCGCTCGCCGCCTGACCGAAGGCACGGGGCGGCCCCTTCGCGGGGGCCGCCGCCACCTGCGAGGAGACGTCCCATGTCGATCGTCCTGCCCGAAGGCCTGCCGGCTGCGGCGGCGCTTCGCGAAGAGGGAATCGTGGTCGATCACGCGGTCGGCGCCGGACGCGCCTTGCGCGTGGCGCTGGTGAACCTGATGCCGGACCGGCCGACGACCGAGACGCAGTTCGCCCGCCTGCTGGGCGCATCCCGGCACCGGGTCGAGCTGATGCTGACACTGCCCCCGGACATGCCGGCCCGTTCCTGCGATGCCGCGCACTGCGCCCGCCACTACCGACCATGGAGTGCGGTCGAACGGTCTGCGCCCGACGCCATCATCGTCACGGGCGCGCCCCTCGAGCGCCTGCCGTTCCGCGAGGTGCGCTACTGGGACGGCCTCCGGCACATCCTCGACTGGGCGCGGCGCGGTGCGGTTCCGTCCTGGTTCGTCTGCTGGGCGGCGCAGGCGGCGCTCTGGCACCATCACGGCGTTCCAAAGTATCCGCTGGCGGAGAAGGCGTTCGGCGTCTTCAGCCATCCGACTTCGGGGCACGGGGCACGGCTGCTGACCGGCATCGGCGCCGGCCTGCTGACGCCCGTCTCGCGGCACAGCCGCACCGATGCGGCCGACCTTCGCGGGCTGCCGGCGCTACGGGTGCTGGCCGCCCGGCCCGACAGCGGACTCTGTCTTGCCGACGAACCGGGTGCCCGCGCGGTCTATATGCTGAACCACCCCGAATACGACGCGGACACGCTGCGCCGGGAGTACCTCCGGGATCTCGCAGCCGGCCGGCCGGTCCGGCCGCCGGAGGGATACTACCCGCGCGGCAATCTCGCGGCCGAGCCGGTCGCCTTCTGGCGGCCGCAGGCGGTCCGCCTCTTCCAGAACTGGCTGGAGGAGGTGGCCGGCGGCTACCGCGTGGAGGCGAAGAACTCCTGCATCGTACGGTCGATGAAGGCGATGTCCTGCGGCCGGCGGAAGGATGCCGCCATGTGACCCTCGGGCGAGGGGATCTCGACATACCGCGCCGGGGCGATGCCGTCCGCGGCCGTCCGCGCGGCCGATATCGGATTGTAGAGGTCGTTGTCGGCGGCCAGGATCAGGGTCGGCGCCGTAATCCGTGCGAGGGCGCCCTCGAGCGTGCCGTCGCATCCGGGCGTGGTGGCGACGTCGTGGGCGTCGTAGGCATAGGTCTGATAGACCCAGTCGACCGCCTGCGCGCCGCTGTCGCGCATCGCCTGCGCGCGCTCGGCCAGCATCGCCGGGACGGCGGCCGGATCGGTCCCGTCCGCCTCGAGGGCAGCCGGCGTGCGTCCTGCCAGCATCTGCATGACGGCGACCCAGGCGTCCCAGCCCTTCGTCACCTCGCCCTCCGGCCAGGCGGGATCGGCCATCAGTGCGGCGCGCGAGGCGGTGTTGACGGCGACCGACCAAGCCGTCGTGCGGGCCATCGGCACCATGGCGACGATGCGCGCCATCCGCGCCGGGTGGGAGACGCCCCACTGCAGCGCCTGCATGCCGCCCATCGAGGCGCCGACCACGGCGAACAGGCGATCGACGCCGAGATGGTCGACGAGCCGGCGCTGGCTCTCGACCATGTCGCGGATGGTGAAGCGCGGGAAGGCAAGCCCGCGCTGACTGCCGCTGGTGCTGGGCGAGGTGGTGAGGCCGTTGCCGATCGCGTCCACCGCGACGATGCACAGGCGCTCGGGATCGAGCGCGCGGCCGGGGCCGATCCAGGCGTCGAGCCGGTGGTGGGTGCTGCCGATGGCCGACAGCGCGAGCACCACGTTGGACCGGTCGGCGTCGGGCTCGCCGTGGGTGACGTAGGACAGGCGGAAGTCGCCGATCGTCTCGCCACCTTCGAGCGGAAAGTCGCCGAGTTCCAGCGTCTGGTGCGGCCGGTCGACCCATCCCGGCTGCAGCGGCGGATGGCGGAAGCTGCTCATTCCGGGAACTCGATCACGGTGCGCACGGCCTCGCCGCGGATCATGGCGGCGAAGCCGACATTGATCTCCTCCAGGCCGATCCGCATGGTGATCAGCTCGTCGAGCTTGAGCTTGCCGGCGAGATAAAGTCGGGCCAGCCACGGGAAGTCGCGCCGCGGCCGGGCGCCACCATAGCTCGACCGCGTGATCCGCTTCTCGCCCATCAGCGACCCCCAGCGGAAGGCGACGTCGCGGTCGACATTGACCTTGCCGAGCCAGACGAGATCGCCGCCGGGACGGGTGATCTCGGAGGACAGGCGATAGGCGTCGACATGGCCCGCACTTTCCAGCACGCAGTCGGCGCCGCGGCCCTGGGTCAGTTCCCGGACGCGGGCGACGACATCCTCCGTATCGGCCTGGATCGTGTGGGTGGCGCCGAATTCCGTCGCCATCGCCAGCCGGTCGGGGTCGCGGTCGATGGCGATGATGCGCTCGGCCTCCTGCAGACGCGCGCCCTGGATCGCGTTCAGCCCGACGGCGCCGCAGCCGAGCACCGCGACGCTGGAGCCGGCCGGGATCCGCGCGATGCGCGAGGCGCCCCCGACCCCGGTCATCACCCCGCAGCCGATCAGGCAGGCGCGGTCGAAGGGGATCTCCTTGGGCACCGGCACCGCGCCGGACTCCGGGACGACGCAATATTCCGCGTGCGAAGAGACGACCGAGAAATGGTGCAGCTTCTGCCCGCCGACCGTCATCCGCGACGTGCCGTCCAGCAGGTGGCCCTGCGGCTGGTGGCGCGAGAAGGGCTCGCACAGGATCGGCTGGCCGCGGTCGCAGTAGTAGCAATGGCCGCAGCTGGGGTTCCACGAGCAGACGACGTGGTCGCCGGGCCGGACCAGCGTCACCTCCGAGCCGACGGCCTCGACGATGCCGGCGCCCTCGTGCCCGAGCACGATGGGCAGCGGGTAGGCGAGCTGTCCCTGAATGACCTCGAGGTCCGTATGGCAGAGGCCGGAGGCGCGCATCCGCACCAGGACGTCCGTCGGCTTGAGACCCGTGATCTCGACCGTCTCGACGGACAGCGGCTCGTTGATGCGGTGCAGGACGGCGGCGCGAAACTGCATGGCTATCCTCACCCGAGGCCCGGCAGCCACAAGGCGATGCTGGGAAAATAGATGATGAGCGCGATCGCGATCACCTGCAGCCCGATGAACGGCCACAGGGCGGCGAAGATGTCGTTCAGCGAGATGTCCGGCGGCGCGACGCCCTTGAGATAGAAGGCGGCCGGGCCGAACGGCGGCGAGAGGTAGGACACCTGCATGTTCATGCAGAACAGCACGCCAAACCAGATCGGATCGTAGCCGAGCGCCTTCACGATCGGCACGAAGATCGGCATGGTCAGCAGGCAGATGCCGATCCAGTCCATCAGGCAGCCGAGGACGAAGAGGATCGCCATCATGATGAAGATGATGACGATGGGCGCGACCGGCAGACCGATCATCATGTTGCGGATGAAGGCGGGGCCGCCGGCGAGGTTGTAGACGCCGATCATCGCCGTCGCGCCGAACGACACCCACAGCAGGATGCCGCAGGTCGCCATCGTCTGCACCAGCACCTCCTGGATCATGGTCCAGGACAGTTCCCGCCGCAGCGCGGCGGCGATCAACGTGCCGACCACCCCCATGCCGGCCGCCTCGGTGACCGAAGCGACGCCGGTATAGATGGTGCCGAGGACGCTGGCGGCGATCAGCATCGGCAGGGCGACGCTCTTCAGCATCGCCAGCTTCTCCGACAGCGGGATGTTGCGCTCCTCGGGCGGGGCGGGAGGACCGAGCTTGGGATTGATGTGGCAGCGGATGAGGATGTAGCCGATGTACATCGTGGCCATCATCAGGCCCGGCATCACGGCAGCCGAGAAGAGGTCGCCGATCGAGACGTTGACGGTCAGCCCATAGATCACCAGCACAATCGATGGCGGGATCATGCTGCCGAGCGAGCCGCCGGCGCAGATCGTGCCGATCGCGAGCTTGCGGTCGTAGCCGAGGCGCAGCATCTGGGGCAGGGCGACCAGCCCGAGCAGCACCACCTCGCCGCCGATGATACCGGTCATGGCCGCCATGATGATCGCCGCGATGGTCGTCTGGACAGCCAGGCCGCCCTTGAGGCCGCCGGCCCAGACATGCATCGCCTTGAACAGGTCGCGGGCGACGCCGGATCGCTCCATGAGCGACGCCATCAATATGAACATCGGTACCGACACCAGCACGTACTCGTTCATGAACGAGTAGATGCGGCTGGACACCAGGAGCAGGCTGGGAAGACCGAAGAGGCCGAGCCCGAAGGCGACGGCGATGATGCCGGTGACGAAGGCGAGCGGCAGCCCGAGCAGCAGGAGGACGATCATCCCCCCGAACATCAGGACGGTAATGAGTTCGATGCTCATCGGGTCAGCTCCGGCGGAGGCGACGTACCGCCCGTACGAGGCGATCGGCTGCGAGGACCGCCATCATCACCGCGCCGACTGCGAGCACGGTCTTGAGGAAGGCCGGAATTGGCACGTCCCAGGCGCGTCCGCTGGTCTCCATCAGGGCCAGCGAGCGTTCCGCCTGGATTATGGCCGCGTAGGTCAGGCCGGCGACGAACGCGAGCGTCAGGGCGGCGTGCAGGACGTCGAGAACGGCACGCGTGCGCGGGCCGAAACTGTCATAGACGCTGGTGATGCGGATGTGCTGATCGTTCACCATCGCGTAGGCGCCGGCGAAGACGAAGGCCGTGGCGCAGAGCGCGATCGTGATGTCATGGACCCAGATCGTCGGGCTGGACAGGCCGTAGCGCATCACCACCTCGTAGGCGGTGAAGACCACGGCAAGACCGTACAGCCAGCTCAGCCTCAGGTTGAAGATCATGGCGAAGCGCCCGATCGGGTCGCTTCGCCATGCGGCCGTCCTGTCCTGATCCGTCATCCCTGCCTCAGCGCAAAATAGGGGGCGGACGGCTCATCACCGTCCGCCCCTGTTCCGTTTCTGCCCGACGTGTCCGTCCGGGGCGCAGCTCAGTCGATGAGCTGCAGCTGCCTCAGGAAGGTGGTCTGGCTATCCAGAACCCGCTTGGCCATCGGGCTCTTCTTCGCCCAGTCCGTCCAGGCCCCGATCGCCAGGTTGCGGAACTTCTTGCGCTCCTCGGCAGACCAGTCGACGATTTCGACGCCCTGGGCCTTGGCGGCCGAGGCGGCCTTGTAGTCTTCCATGGCGACGCGCTGGATCATGTCCCGCGCGAAGTCGCGGGTCGCCACTTCCACGATGAGCTGGAGATCCTTCGACAGCGCGTTCCACTTCGGCATGGCGACGGCGACTTCGGCCGACGGCATGGAATGGAAGCCGGGATAGAGCGGATACGAGGCGATCTTGTGGTAGCCCAGATCCTGATTCATGCCGAGCGTGCCCCAGTCGGTCGCCTCGATCACCCCGCGCTCGAGCGCGGTATAGACCTCGCTGCCCGGCAGGGTCACGACGCCGACGCCGGCCCGCCGCCAGACCTCGGCGCCCAGGCCCTCGGGCACGCGCATCTTGACGCCCTTGAAGTCGGCCAGGGTGCGAAGCGGCTTCTTCGCCGGCACGGATTCGACGCCCCACCACAGCGGCCCGACATAGTGGATGCCGAACTTCTTGTAGATCTCGCGCGCCAGGTCGATGCCGCCGCCATACTCGAACCACATCTGCATCTGGTAGGGATTGTCATACCCACCGGTCAGGTCGCCGAGCAGCGCCAGCGCCGGCTCCTTGCCCGAGAAGTAGGCGCCGCCCGACTGATGCGAGTCGAGGATGCCGTTCTGCATCGCGTCGATGGTCTCGGTGTAGCCGACGATCGTGCCGACGGCGAGCGGCTCGATGTCGAGCCGGTTGTTCGACATCGCCTTCACGTTGGCGCAGTAGTCGGCGAAGACCTTCTGGTTGATCGTGCCGGCCTGCCACATCGACTGCATCTTCCACTTCGTCGCCGCCTGCGCGCGGGCAGGCGTCGAAGCGGCGGCAGTCGATACGGCGGCGGCGCCCGCCAGGGCGCCGAAATTGCGTCTCGTAAGCATGTAGATTCCCTCCCAGGAGTGATGGCGTCGCGAGCGGAGCGCCGCCCGGCTTACATGCCGGCGGCTTTGGCGAAGGCCGGCCGCTGGTCGGCCCCCGCATACAGGATCTCGACCTGCTTCTCGATCATGGCGGCATGGAAGGCGACCGCGTCGGGGTGGAACTCCGCCGCGGGGGTCGGTTCCGGGTCGAAATTGCCGTAGCGGTCGGTGCCGCGGACGAGCGTCGCGCTGTCGCGGATGCCCGAGAGCTGGCGGATGCGCGTCGGAACGTAGCGGACGGCGAAGCCGATGCGCGGGCCGTCGCTCATGTTCCGTTCCGAGCCGTGCACGATCTTCACATGATGCAGCGACATCTCCCCCGGCTGCAGCGCGATGTCGACCGCCTGCGCCTCGTCCACCTCGACGGCGATCTCCTGGCCGCGGCTCAGGAGGTTGTCGCTCGCGAAGGTGTCGGCGTGGGGCAACTGGTCGGCGGCATGCGTGCCGGGGACGACCCGCATGCAGCCGTTCTCCGGCACCGACGGCGAGAAGGCGATCCAGGCCGTGATCACGCTGGACTCGGAGAGGCCCCAATAGGTCGCGTCCTGGTGCCAGGAGACGAACGTGCCGTCGCCGCCGCGCTTGGTGAAGAAGCCGGCGCCCCAGCACAGGAGGTCGGGGCCGAGGATGTCCTCGATGGGATCGAGCACGGCCGGATGCCGGATCAGGTCGTTGAGCCACGGCACCAGCAGATGCGGCTTCATGTTGGTCTGGCGCGAGAGCTTGCCGCCCTCGCGCTGCTCCAGCGCATCGAGGCGCCGGCGATATCCGGCCATCTCCGTCTCGGAGAAGACGGGGAGCGGGGAGAGGAAGCCTTCGCGCTCGTACTGCGCGACTTCCTCGGGGGACAGTCGTTTGGTCATGGCGGTTTCCCGGAGCAGGGGCGGGTGGTGCGGGCGTCAGCGGCGGACGACGTTCTCGAAGCTCGTCGTCTGGGTGCCGGCATAGAGGATCGCCGCCTGACGGTCGGCCGCGGCCTTGTGGGCGGCCAGCGCCGCCGGCGACAGCTCGGCGTCAGGGGCCGGCTCGGGCTCGAAATTGTGGAAGTTGTCGACTCCGCGGACCAGCACCGCGCCGTCCTTCGGCCCGATCACCTGGCGGATGTGGGTCGGGATGTAGCGGATGGCGAAGCCGATGCGGCGGTCATCCGACCGGTTCGGTTCCGAGCCATGGAAGATGCGGACATGGTGGAGCGACATCTGGCCGGGTTCGAGCGGCATGGCGACGGCCTTCGCCTGGTCGACCTCGACCGCGATCTCCTGCCCGCGGGTCAGCAGGTTCTTCTCGTCGTAGGTGTCGCTGTGGGCGACCTGCTCGCCATGGCTGCCGGGGATCACCTTCATCGCACCGGACGCGATCGTGCTCGGGCTGAAGGCGACCCAGGCCGTGATGATCTCCGGCTCGGACAGTCCCCAGTAGGTCGAGTCCTGGTGCCAGGAGACGAAATGCGGATCCTGCGCCTCCTTGATGAAGAAGGAGGAGGACCAGCACAGCAGGTTGGGACCGAGCAGATCCTCGACCGCGTCGAGAATGCGCGGATGGTGGACGAGTTCCCACAGCCACGGGAACAGCAGGTGCGACTTGTGCCGCAGCGCGCCGCGCAGGGGCCTTGCTTCCTGCGCCTCGAAGGTCTCGAGGCGATGGCGCAATACCGCCGCATCCTCCGCGCTCATCACGGGAAGCGGGAAGAGGTAGCCGTCGCGCCGGTAGGCGGCGACCTGCGCGGGAGTCAGCGACTTGGGGTGCGGCGTCGGCCGCTCGGCGATGTGGGACATTCGCGCTTCGCTCCGGAAGTTAGCGCTGTCATCGCAGCGCCACTGGTTCTTGGGCGCAAGCCTAATCTCTCGATCGGCCGTAGGGAAGACCCCGGATATATCAGCTTTGGCGCTGCCGCCGCCGCGGCATCAGGGTGATGACCAGGGCCGAGCCGATGCAGGCGAGCGCCGCCAGTTCGTGGGCGCCGACGGCCTCGCCGACCACCACGGCGCTGCTGCCGAGGCCGATCACCGGCACGGCGAGCGTGCCGATCCCCGAGACGGTCGCAGGCAGGGCGGCGACGACCCGGAACCAGGCGAGATAGGCCGCGGCGTTGGAGATGAACGCGAGGAAGGCGACGGCGAGCCAGCCTTCGAGCGGGACCGCCCGCCAGTCGGTGGAATAGTCCGTCAGCAGCCAGATGACGGTCAGCGGGACGACGCCGACCAGAAGCTGCCAGCCGGCGAGCACGCCGACATCCACCCGCCAGATGCGGCGCTTCAGGAGGATGGTGCCGAGGCCGAAGGCGAGGGCGGCCATCAGGGTCAGCGCGGCGCCGGCCGGCGCGTCGGCGAGCTGCGACAGGTCCTGGCTCATCAGGACGACGATGCCGAGGAGGCCGAGGCCGAGGGCGGCGAGGTGGCGCGGCGCCGGCCGTTCCTTCAGCATCAGGGTGGCGAAGATCGCGGTCCAGATCGGCATCGTATAGATGAGCAGCGCCGTCCGGCCGGGGCTCAGCAGCAGCACGCCGTAGGTCATGCCGATCTGGAAGACCGACATGTTGACGATGGCGGTGATCGTCAGGTCCCGCCAATGGTCGCGCGGCACCCGCAGCGACTGGCCGAAGAGGCGCGCCTGGCCGAGCAGGAACAGGCCGGCGAGGGTCATGACGACGCAGCGGCTGCCCCACGGGTCGATATGGTCGAGCGCGATGCGCATGACCGGGTAGCTGAGGCCCCAGCTCAGCCACACCACCGAAAGCAGGGCGTAGGCGACGAGCGGGACGGTGGCCCGCGACGTCGGGCCGGGCGCGGCCATCGGCCGGCGGCTCAGGCGCGGGACAGTTCGGCGGCGAGCCGTTCCATGGCAGTGCCGGGGCTGGTCAGCACCGGCACGGTGACGGTTCCGGCCGGAAGGGCCTCCACCGCGCGTGCCATCGATGCCTGCGCCAGGACGACCACGTCCACGTCCGGCAGCATGCGCACCAGCGCAGCCCCGACCGCGGCATCGTGCGCGTCGCGGTCGCCGCGCTGCAACGCCTCGAAGGCGCCCTGGCAGACATCGTCGCGGATCTCGACCGTGCGCCCGGCGAGCGCCGCCCGGCGGACGACGAGGTCGCGCGTCGGTTCCAAGGTCGAGGAGAGGGTGGCAAGAACGCCGATCCGCGCGCCCGTGGCCACCGCACGGTCGGCCATCGCCTCGTCGATGCGGAAGAGCGGCACCGGGCAGAGCGGGCGCGTGGCGTCGACGGCCGGGCCGATCGACGAGCAGGTGACGAGGACCGCATCGGCGCCGGCATCGACCGCCGACCAGACATGGCCCGCGACGCGCCGCATCGTCGCCTCGGTCAGGCGGCCGCTGCGGATGGTGTTCCGCAGCAGGCTCTCGTCCACGATGTTGAAGGTCTCCCAGCCCGGCAGGCGCTCGCGCGCGAGGTCGGCGAAGGTCGGCACGAGGCCGGGCACGGTGTGCACGAAGGCGAGCTGCTTCGCCATGGGACGGAACCTCGGGGCTGGTGGGGGCGGCCGCGGGTGGAGACGGGCGGCCGAGCCTACCGGAGGCCGAGCATCTCCGCCACGTTGTCGCCGAGGATGCGGTCCTTCTCGGCGGCGGTCAGGAACTCGCAGTAGCGGCGGACATAGTCGAGCGATTGCTTGTAGGTGCAGAAGCGCTCGACGTTCGGCATGTCGGAGCCCCAGACGAGCTTGTTCGCGCCCCAGCGGTCGCGCATGCCGCGGATCAGGGCCTGCGCCTCGGGATAGGGATAGTCCCAGACTCCGCCCCAGCTGATCGGGAACATGACCTCGACCAGGACATTGTCGCGGGCATAGGTGCGTTCCACCTCGGCCGGGAAGTCCCAGGCGCCGGTCTGGGCGAAATGGCCGACCGGGGGGCCCATGACGAGCAGCCAGCGCAGGTCCGGATAGGCGGCGATGACGCGGTCAAGGGCGGCGAGGTTGGCGATGTAGCTCGCCCGGTCGTAGTTCGGGGTGCCCGACAATTCGATGAAGACGGGCAGGCGATAGCCCGCGATCTTGTCCCAGAAGGGGCGGAAGTCGGGATGGTCGACGTTGCGCGCATAGCCGTGCCGCGACATCTCGTGGGCGTAGTAGAGACCCTTGAGGCCGAGCTTCGTCACGGCCCGGTCGACCTCGGCCAGGGTCTCGGGCGTGTGGGCCGTCGCCTCGTCGATGTTGAGCAGGCCGGTGAAGCGGGTCGGGTACTGGCCCTGGGCGAAGGCGTTGTAGTCGTTCATCGCGCCGTAGCCGCCGCCCGCCTGCAGCACGATATGGTCGACACCGGCGACGTTCATCTGGGCGATCATCTGCTCGGGCGGGCAGACGATGTCCTGCATGGCGACCGGCATGTACTGGACGTAGTAGTCCTCGCCCTCCCAGGTGAAGACGAGCTGGCCGTGCTGTCCGACCCGGAAGCGGACGTCCGTCAGGCCGGCCCAGGTGTTGTCGCCCGGCCGGAACAGCATGATCGGCTTGATCTCCTGGCCGTCGCGGGCACGGAAGGTGCGGGCGGCAGGCCGGGTCACGACCTTCTGCAGGTACTTCAGGTGGATCTCGGTCGAGGGGTGCCCGCAGGGACCGTCCCAGTGCTGGAACACATGGGCGTGGCAATCGATGATCATGGCCGCCGGGTGCCTCGGAGGAAGAAGGAGGAAGAAGCGGCGCGGGGAGCAGGCGTCCCCGCGCCGCCGGTCGTCAGGTCAGCTTCGCCATGTGGTGCTGGAAGAGGCGCTCGACTTCGCCGTTGGTCACCATGAAGGTCGCGAAGAAGTCGAGGAACATCTTCCACTCGGTATCGCCGTAGCGGATCATCCAGGTGTTGGGCCGCTTGTCGAACGGGTTCTCCGGATCGACCGCATAGGCCCAGTTGGCATTGCGCTTGGCGAACAGGATCACGTCGCTGTCGCCCGAGATCCAGAGGTCCGCCCGCTTGGCGCGCACGGGCTCGGCGCCCAGCGTCACCTGGCCGGTCGTGGTGATGACCTTCGCCTTGGGGAAGAGGCTGGCGATGCGGCCTTCCTCGCTGGCTCCGGTCGTGACCGAGATCGTGACCGACGGATCGTTGAAGTCGGCCGCGGTCTTGAAGCGGCTGGCATTGTCCTTGTGCGCGAGGCAGAGCGTGCCCTTGGAATAGAGCGGCCCGACATAGTTGACCGTCATCGCGCGGGCCATGGTGTAGACCGCCGACGAGCCGAAAAGGTCGAAGTCGCCGCGGCGCAGGCCGACGGTGGCGTTGGCGAAGGTGACCTCGCTCCACTCGACCTTGATCTGCATCTCGTTCGCCAGGCGATCGACGCAGTCCTTGTAGATGCCGCCGAGCGTGCCGGTCTTGGCATCCTTGTAGAACCACGGCCCCGTCTGCGCATACCCGGCCTTGAGGACGCCGGCCTTGCGGATCTTGGTCAGGACCGAGTCCTCGCTGATGCCGGTGTCGAGCATCTGGGCGTGCGCCTCCCGGATGGAGCCGGCGCCGGCCAGCAGGCCGGCCGCTCCCGCAGCCGCGCCCGCCATGGCGACGCCGGTCAGGAGCCCGCGCCGCCCGCTGTCGATCTGATCGCTCATTCTTGCCTCCTGTTCGCTGGTGGTTGACCGTGCCCCTTGGAGGGACTCCTCACTGGCTGGCGCCGCGGCCGGCGATCGGCCACACGGCTTCGACACGCCCGTTGCGGACGCCGACATACCAGTCGTGGAGGTTGATGGTGGGGTCGCAATGGCCGGGGATGAGCCACAGCCGGTCGCCGAGCCGGAGCGGCGTCTTGGCGTTGGTCGTGCGCACCTTGCCGTGCTCGTCCGAGACGCCGGTCACCTCCAGGTCGTCGCGCCCGTGCACCCAGGGTGCCCCCTTCTCCATGGTGTAGGCCTTGAGGCCGGCATCGCAGATCGCGCGATCGGCCGTCGGCACCGACATCACGGTCGCGAGCACGAAGAGGCTGTGCTCGAAGGCGTCGTAGCGGTTGGAGGTCTTGCCGCCGATGCGGGCGTAGTCGGTGTCCATGAAGAGGTACGAGCCGCACTGCAGCTCGTTGTAGACCCCGCTCGCGGACTCGAACTCGAAGGTGCCGGTGCCGGCGCCGCCGACGATGGGGCAGGAGAGGCCGACCGCGGCCAGCGCGTCCACCGTCGCCTTGGTCTTGGCGATGGCGAGGTCGATCGCCGCCTTGCGCTCGTCCCAGGTCATGAGGTGCTGGGCGGTGCCGTGATAGGCCTGCAGCCCGTCGAAGCGCAGGCCCTGGGTCCCCGCGATCTGCTGCGCCAGCGCGACCGCCGGTTCGCCGGGCTCGACGCCGCAGCGCTGGGTGCCGACGTCGATCTCGACCAGCGCGCCGAGTTCGACGCCGTACTCGCGCGCGGCGCGGCCGGCCGCCTCGACGTGCTCCGGCGCGTCGACGCAGAGCGCGATCTTGGCCATCTTCGCGAGCGCCGCCAGCCGGGCCAGCTTGCGGTCGCCGACGACCTGGTTGCTGACCAGCACGTCGCGCACGCCGCCCGCCACCAGCACCTCGGCCTCGGCGACCTTCTGGCAGCATTGCCCGATGGCGCCGGCCTCGATCTGCTTCAGCGCAATGATCGGCGACTTGTGGGTCTTGGTGTGCGGGCGCAGGCGCACGCCGGTGCGCTGCGACACCTCGGCGAGCCGGGCGATGTTGCGCTCGAAGGCGTCGAGCTCGATGACGAGGGCGGGCGTGTCGATCTCGCTCACCGGCATGCCGATGTCGGCGGGGGGGCGCAGGGGCAAGGCTTGACCTTTGCAAGGAGTGAAATCGCCGGTAGCGTATTTCAAGATGGAGCGAGCCGCGATGATTATTTGCCCAGATTCGGCCCCCGGCGGGTCAACCGCAGCGCGATGAGCGACACGCCCGCCGTCGAGGTCGTCGACCTGCACAAGCGCTTCGGAGAACTCGAGGTCCTCCGCGGCGTGTCGACCCGCGTCGATCGCGGCGAGGTCGTCAGCATCATCGGGGCCAGCGGTTCCGGGAAGAGTACGCTGCTGCGCTGCATCAACTATCTGGAGCAGCCGACCTCGGGCGAGGTCCGAATCGAGGGGGAGCCGGTCGGCTTCGAGCGCCGCGCCGACGGCAGCACCCGGCGGCGGTCGGCGCGCGAGATCGCGCGCTTCCGGCGCGAACTCGGCATGGTCTTCCAGCAGTTCAATCTCTGGCCGCACATGACGGTGCTGGGCAATGTCATCGAGGCGCCGATCCGGGTGCGCGGACTGTCCCGGCGCGCGGCGCTGGAACTCGGCCGCGCCTGCCTCGACCGCGTCCAGCTCGCCGAGAAAGCGAACGAGTATCCCGCGCGCCTGTCGGGCGGCCAGCAGCAGCGGGTGGCGATCGCCCGGGCGCTCGCCATGCAGCCCAAGGTCATGCTGTTCGACGAGGCGACCTCGGCGCTCGACCCGGAACTGACCGGCGAGGTGCTCGAGGTCATGCGCGGGCTCGCCACCGACGGCACGACGATGATCGTCGTCACCCACGAGATGGCCTTCGCGCGCGAGGTCTCGGACCGCGCGATATTCCTGCACAACGGGCTGGTCGAGGAGGAGGGGGCGCCCGCCCAGGTCTTCGGCGATCCGAAGTCCGAGCGCTGCCGCCAGTTTCTCGCCAAGCTGCTGCACTGATGTTCTCGGAGAACCTCCGCGAGACCTTCAACCTCGCGCTCTTCTGGGAGTACCGGCACATCCTGCTGGCCGGGCTCGCCTTCAATTTCTACGTCTTCGCCTGCTCGGTCGGGGTCTCGGTGGTGCTGGGATTCCTGGCCGCGCTCGGCCGGGTCAACCCGCTGCGGCCGCTGCGCTGGCTGGGCGCCATCCATGTCGAGACGTTCCGCAACGCGCCCGACTACGTCATGCTGGTCTGGGTGCACTTCGTGCTGCCGCTGCTGATCAGCCAGGCGATCGGCCAGCGCGTCACCTTCGCGCCCTTCGTCTCCGCGGTGATCGCCCTGGGGCTCGTCTATAGCGGCTATCTCGCCGAGACCTTCCGGGCCGGAATACAGGCGGTGCCTAAGGGGCATATCGAGGCGGCGCGCGCCTGCGGCATGGGCGGCCCCCTCATCATGCGCCGCATCATCCTGCCCCAGGCGGTGCGCATGATGCTGCCGGAGGCGATGAACAACTTCGTCTCGCTGTTCAAGGCGACGACGATCGTCTCGCTGATCACCGTGCCGGACATGATGTACAACGTGTCGATGGTGACGCAGCAGGAGATGCGTCCGCTGCCGCTCTATACCGGCGCCGCCATCACCTACTTCCTGATCATCTGGGCCGTCGCCGGCCTGGCGCGCCTGGCCAGCGAACGCTGGCGGCGCAAGATCTGGGCCTGAGCGGCATGGGCAACTGGGAACGGCTGGTCTGGAACCAGCGCGACGTCCTGATCCAGGGGCTGCTCGTCACCATCGAGATCTGCGCCATCGCGTTCGCCGCCGCCATCGTCATGGGGCTGGGGCTGGCGCTGATCCGGCTCTATGTCCGGCCGCTGCGCTGGATCGCCGGCTTCTGGATCGAGTATTGCCGCGCGACGCCGATCTTCGTGCAGCTCATGTGGGTCAACTATGTCTGGCCCGAGCTGATCGGCTGGCCGACCAGCTTCTACACCGCCGGCTGGGTCGCGCTCGCCCTCCAGTCGAGCGGCTACCTGGCCGAGACGTTCCGGGCGGGGATCGAGAATGTCGGGCGCGGCCAGCGCGAGGCGGCGGCGGCCGTCGGCATGTCGCCGGTGCTGGCCTTCCGGCGGGTCGTCATGCCGCAGGTGCTGCTGGCGATCGCGCCCGCCATCGTCACCCAGTTCACCGTGATCGTGAAATCCTCGACGCTGGTCTCGGTCATCACGGTCCAGGACCTGATGTTCCAGTCGCAGCGGCTGGTCAACGTCTGGTACGAGCCGATCGAGATCCTGACGGCGACGGCCGGCATCTACATCCTCTTCATCTTCACCGTGTCCGCGATCGGCAAGGCATTGGCCGACCGCCTGCGGCTGCGCTACGGCATCGGAAACTGAGCACCATGGAATATCGCCTCGGCATCGACATCGGCGGCACCTTCACCGACCTCGTCTTCCTGGCGCCGGACGGTCAGGTGCTGACGACCAAGGTGCTCTCGACCCCCGACGACTACAGCCGCGGCATCGCCGAGGGGCTGGCGTCGGTCTTCGCCGCCGGCCGGGCCTCGGCCGCCGGCGTCGATCAGGTCGTCCACGGCACGACCGTCGCGACCAACGCCATCCTCGAAGGCAAGGGCGCCCGCGTCGGCCTGCTGACGACCGAGGGCTTCCGCGACGTGCTCGAGATCCGACGCCTGCGGATGCCGGTGCTCTACGACATCAACTGGCAGAAGCCGGCGCCGCTCGTCGACCGCGCCCGCCGGCAGGAAGTGCCCGAGCGCATCGACGCCGAGGGCCGGGTCGAGCGGCCGCTCGACGAGGCGGCGGCGTTGGCCGCGATCGACGCGCTGCTCGCCCAGAATGTCGACGCCATCGCCGTCTGCCTGCTCAACGCCTACGCGTCGGGGGTCCACGAGGAACGGCTGGCGGCCCTGGTGGCGGAGCGCGCACCGGGCCTGCCGGTCTGCCTGTCGAGCGCGCTGCTGCCCGAGATCAAGGAGTACGAGCGCAGCAGCACGACCGTCGTCAACGCCTACATCATGCCCGTCGTCTCGCGCTATCTCCGGCTGCTGACCGCGGGCCTCGGCGACCTCGGCGTCACCGCGCCGCTGCGCGTCATGCAGTCGAGCGGCGGCGCCATGGGCGTCGAGGCGGCCTCGACACGGCCCATCCACCTCATCGAGTCCGGTCCCGCGGCGGGCGTCGTCGGCGCCGCCGAACTGTCGCGCCGCCTCGACGGCCGGCCGCTGATCGCCTTCGACATGGGCGGGACCACGGCCAAGGCGGCGCTCGTCTCGGACGGGCGCTTCGATCGCGTCGGCTCGCTCGAGGTCGGCGGCGGTATCAACGTCGCCGGCCGGCTGCTCAACGGCGGCGGCTATCACGTTCGCGCGCCGGCCATCGACATCGCCGAGGTCGGGGCCGGCGGCGGCAGCCTGGTGCGGATCGACGCCGGCGGGGGCCTCCGCGTCGGGCCGGAGAGCGCCGGAGCGATGCCCGGGCCCGCCTGCTATGGCCGCGGCGGCACCCTGCCGACCGTGACCGACGCCAACGTCGTGCTGGGCTTCGTCAATCCCGAGTACCTCGCCGGCGGCAGCATTCCGATCGACGCCGAACTGGCGCGCCGCGCGCTCGCTGAGCATGTCGCCGGTCCGCTCGGCCTCGATCTCGAGGCGGCCGCCTGGGGCGTCCATCGCGTCGCCAACGCCGCCATGGCGCGGGCGCTGCGCGCGGTCTCGACCGAGCGCGGCCGCGATCCGCGCGATTTCTCGGTCCTGGCGTTCGGCGGCAACGGACCGATCCATGCCGCCGCGCTGGCCGCCTCGCTCGACGTCGGGCGCGTCCTGATCCCGCCGGTGCCGGGGCTCTTCAGCGCGCTCGGCATGCTCTTCCCCGACACCGAGCACCACTATGTCCGCACCTGGAAGCACCGGCTCGACGGCATCGACCCGGCCCTGCTGGAGGCGGCCTACGGGGCGCTCGAAGGCGACGGCCGGGCGGCCCTGGCAGAGGACGGCTACGCGCCGGATGCGATGCGCTTCGAACGCCTCGCCGACCTGCGCTACCTCGGCGAGAATTCCGAACTGACCCTGCCGCTGCGCGGCGACGGCCCGGCCGAAGCGGTGCTGCGGGCGGACTTCGACCGGGCGCACGAGGCGACCTACGGCTATCACTCGGCCGACGAGGTGGCGGAGATCGTCAATCTCCGGCTGGTCGCCCGCGGCCTGTCCTCGGCGCCGCGCGTGCCCGACGGCCTCCAGGTCTCCGCCGCGCTCGGCGCGCGCGCGCCGGAGGGGCGGCGAACCGTCCATTTCGGCCCGGAGCACGGGACGCTGGAGGCCCAGGTCGTCGGCCGCCGCGCCATCGGCCCGAACTGGGAAGAGGGGCCGCTGCTGGTCGAGGAGTACGACAGCACGACCGTCGTCCCGCCTGGCGCCCGGGTGCGCCGCATCCTGTGGGACGTCCTCGAAATCGAACTCAGCGCCGCGGGAGGCGCCCGATGAACGACATTCCGGTGTCGGCCCGCACGGCGGCCGACGATCCCTTCGCCCGCGACCTCGTCAAGAACGCGCTCGCCACGGTCGCCGACGAGATGGCGCTGACGGTCGCCCGCACCGCACGGTCCTTCGTCGTCAAGGAGGCGCTCGACTTCTCGACCGCGCTGTTCGACGGCAAGGGCGAGCTGATCGCCCAGGGCACCTGCCTGCCGTTCCATCTCGGCGCCATGCCCTTTGCGGTGCGGGCGGTGATGAACCAGTTCGGCGCGGACATCGGGCCGGGCGACCTCTTCATCACCAACGACCCCTATGACGGCTCGACCCATCTGCCGGACATCGTGCTGGTGAAGCCGATCCATGCCGGCGGCGCGCGGGTCGGGTTCTCGGCCGCGCTCGCCCACATGACCGACATCGGCGGCCGCATCCCGGGCGGCAATGCCAGCGATTCGACCGAGGTCTACCAGGAAGGGCTGCGCATCCCGCCCTGCCGCATTCATCGCGCCGGCGTGCCGGACGAGAACCTCTTCCGCCTCATCGAGCGCAACGTGCGGGTGCCGGACAAGGTGCTGGGCGACATCCGCTCGCTCATCGCCGCCTGCGGCCAGGGCGAGCGCGGCATTCTCGACCTCGTCGGGCGCTACGGCGCGGACCGGTTCGACGCGCTGTGCCGCGACCTGCTGGACTATACCGAGCGCTTCACGCGGGCGGAGATCCAGCGCCTGCCCAAGGGCACCTGGAACTTCGTCGACCATCTCGACAATGACGGCATCTCGCCCGACCCGATCCGCTTCGAGGTGACGCTGACGATCGCCGGCGACGAGATCACGATCGACTTCACTGGCACCGCGCCGCAGGTGAAGGGTGCGATCAACTGCGTCTATCCCTTCACGCTGTCGACGGCGCTCGCCTGCGTCCGCTCGATGGTGGATCTCTCGATCCCGAACAATGCCGGCTATTTCCGGCCGATCAAGGTGATCGCGCCCGAGGGCACGATCGTGAATCCGCGGGCGCCGGCGGCGGTCGCCGCGCGCGGCATCACCGGCATCCGCATCGCCGACACGATCTTCGGCGCGCTCGCCCAGGCGGTGCCCGACCGCATCCCGGCCTGCGGCGCCAACGCGCCCGACGTCGGCGTCAGCTTCGGCGGTTACGGACCCGACGGCCGCTCGCACGTCTTCCTGGAGTTCCTCGTCGGCTCCTGGGGCGGGGGCCCGTGGCGCGACGGCATGGACGCCTGCACCGGCACGCTGGTCAACTATTCCAACACGCCGGCCGAGATGATCGAGGCCGAGCTGCCGATCGCGGTCGAGCGCTACGCCCTGGTGCCTGATACCGGCGGTGCGGGCGAGTGGCGCGGCGGCCTGTCGGTCGACCGCCACCTGCGCTTCAAGCTCGACGGCGCGACCCTGCAGATCCGCTCCGACCGCCGCGACCACCCGCCCTACGGGCTGGAGGGGGGCGAAAACGGCGCCCCGGCCTGGGTCGACATCCGCCGTGCCGACGGCCGGGTCGACACCTTCCCGCAGAAGTTCCTGACCACGGTCGATGCCGGCGACGTGCTGCGGGTGCGGCTCGCCGGCGGCGGCGGGCATGGCGACCCGCTGGCGCGCGACCCCGAGCGGGTGCTGGCCGACCTCCGCGAAGGCAAGGTGACGGCCGAGCATGCGCGGGAGAAATATGCGGTCGTCGTTGTCGGCACGCCGCCGGTGGTCGACGCCGCCGCGACGGCGGCCTTGCGGGCGGAGCGCGTGACCGGGCGATAGGCGGGAATGTTCACGGTTCCGCCATCGCCCTGGCGATGCCGGAGGGCGAGGGCCATATCCCTGGCATCGGATTTGGAAGGAGCGAAGGCATGACCGAGAATCTGGAGCGCGCGATCCTGGCCGGGGGCTGCTTCTGGGGCATGCAGCAGCTGATCCGGCGCTATCCGGGCGTCGTCTCGACGCGGGTGGGCTATTCGGGCGGCGACGTGCCCAATGCGACCTACCGCAACCACGGCACCCACGCCGAGGCCATCGAGATCATCTTCGACCCGACGAAGACGGACTTCCGCACGCTGCTCGAGTTCTTCTTCCAGATCCACGACCCGTCGACGCCGAACCGGCAGGGCAACGACCGCGGCCTGAGCTACCGGTCGGGCATCTACTACACCTCGGACGAGCAGCGCCGCGTCGCGGAGGACACGATCGCCGACGTCGACGCCTCCGGCCTGTGGCCCGGCAAGGTCGTGACCGAGCTCGCGCCCGCGGGTGACTTCTGGGAGGCCGAGCCGGAGCATCAGGACTATCTCGAGCACTATCCCCACGGCTACACCTGCCACTGGGTGCGGCCGGACTGGAAGCTGCCGCGACGGTCGCAGGCGGCCTGAGCCGCCGTTTCCCTTGCCTCTCGGAGGGAAGGTCTCTCCGAGAGGCAGTACGGGTTGGCGCCGAAGCTTGGCGCCGAAGCTTGGCGTCGAAGCTTGGCGTCGCGGGCGAGCGTCTCGCCTCCTGGTTCGAGCTTGTTTTTCGCGAGGCGATCTCTGAATAATCAAAATTCACGAGAGCGTAGCGAATTTCATGGCGATCGGGCGCGCGGTCGGGTTCCCGGAGCCCGTCACGAACTTTCATGACAGGCGCCTGCCGCAGCCCGCCGCGCCGGCCGGATACGCCGCGCTCATCCATGCCTACGGCCTCCGCGTACCCTGGCCGCGAACGCTGGCGGCGATCGGTGAGCGGCATCGCCTCGTAGAGGTCGATGGCTGGCGTATCCTGACGCCCCGGCATGCACCGCATCCGACCCTCGAAGGCCATCTGACCTTCGCCCTCAAATATGAGGGACTCGACCTCGCCGTTCTCAAGCGCCTGTTCCTGGCCGCCGGGCCGAAGCCGATCGAGGAGATCGTCCTGGCCAAGCCGACGGGGACCTATGCGCGGCGCCTCTGGTTTCTCTACGAGTGGCTGACCGGTGCGACACTCGACCTGCCGGACGTCCGGCAGGGCCGGTATGTGACGGCTCTCGATCCCGAGCATCAGTGGGGCATCGCGGGGACCAATTCGCCGCGCCAGCGCGTGCGGAACAACCTGCCCGGAACGCCCGGATTCTGTCCGCTGATCTTCCGCACCGAGGCGCTTGTTCGCGGCGTGGAACTGGACTTGCGCGCCCGTGCGGCGACGGTCGCAGCGGGCGTGTCGCGTGAGATCCTGGCGCGCACGGCGGCCTTTCTCCTGCTGAAGGATTCCCGATCGAGCTTTGCGATCGAGGGCGAGCGGCCGCCGCAGGATCGCATCCAGCGTTGGGGCCGCGCCATCGCAGGAGCCGGGCGAGCGCCGATCGATCGGGACGAACTGCTGCGCCTTCAGCGCGTCGTCATCGGCGATGCACGATTCGTACGCCTCGGGCTGCGGGCCGAGGCCGGTTTCGTCGGCGACCACGAGCGGGAAACCGGTGCGCCGCGGCCCGATCACATCAGTGCCAACCCGGAGGATCTGGACGGGCTGATCGCCGGCCTCGCGGCATTCGATCGGGGGCCGGTGAACGGACTCGATCCCGTGATCGCCGCGGCCGTTCTGGCGTTCGGATTCGTGTACATGCATCCGTTCGAGGACGGCAACGGACGCCTCCACCGCTATCTCGTTCATCACGTGCTGGCCGAGCGTGGCTTCAACCCGCCGGGGCTCGTCTTCCCCGTTTCGGCTGCGATCCTCGATCGGATCGACGATTATCGGCGGGTGCTCGAGGACTATGCGCTTCGTCTTCTCCCGGTGATCGACTGGCAGGCGACCGCCTCCGGAAACGTGCGAGTGCTGAACGACACGGCGGACTTCTACCGCTACTTCGACGCCACCCCGCACGCCGAGTTCCTCTATGAATGCGTGCGCAAGACGATCGAGGAGGATCTGCCCGCGGAAGTCGAGTTCCTCGGACGCCATGATCGCTTCGCGGCCGGGCTTGCGCGGATCGTCGACATGCCGCAGCGCACGGCCGACCTGCTCTTCCGCTTCCTCCGGCAGAACGGTGGCCGGCTTTCGCAGCGCGCACGCACGGGCGAGTTCGCCGCCCTTGCGCCAGACGAAGCGGAACGGATCGAGCAGTTGTACGCGGAGTTGTTCGGCGACGGCTTCCTACAGGGCCGCTGAGCGACGTCGCAGCCCGGTCCCGTCCGACCGGCGCCACTATTGCTGCGCCGCAGCGTCGATTTCGGGTTGCCGTATAGAATGCATTCTTCGTAACCTCTCCTGAAAGCGCTTGCAGATCGCCGTTCGGGCGGCTGCGCGACAACGAGAGGGCGGAAGCGACGGATGGCGTCTCTGAACGACGAGCGGCTCCTTCCCGGGCCGGGTGCGGCGGCCAAGCCGGGAATGCTGGCCGGGATCCGGGTCATCGAGGTGGCGGACGAACTCGGTGAGTATACCGGGCTGGTCCTGGCCGGGCTCGGCGCCGACGTGGTGAAGATCGAGCCCGCCGGCGGCAGTCGCACCCGGGCGCTGGGTCCGTTCCTCGACGACGAGGCGCATGCCGAGCGTTCCCTGTTCTTCTGGAACTACAACCGCGGCAAGCGCTCGGTCGCGCTCGACCTGGACAGTGCGGACGGGCGCGAAGCGTTCCTGAAGCTCCTGGCGGGGGCCGACCTGCTGATCGACACGAGCTGCGGCGACCTCAATCGCCAGCTCGGCCTCGACCGGTCGCAGCTCCTGGCGCGCTTCCCGTCGCTGATCGTCGGCCGCGTGACGCCGTTCGGCGATACCGGCCCCTGGAAGGATTTCAAGGGGTCGGATCTCGTCCATCTGGCGCTGGGCGGCGTCATGTCGAACTGCGGCTACGACCCGGCGCCGGGCGACCGCTACGACCTGCCGCCCATCGCCCCGCAGGTCTGGCACGCCTACCACATCGCCGGCGACCAGCTTGCCGTGGGCCTCTCGGCGGCGCTGCTCTATCGCCTGCGGACGGGCGAGGGGCAGGAGGTGTCGGTCGCCGTCCACGAGGCGGTGGCGAAGAACACCGAGCTCGACCTCATGTCGTGGGTGATGCGGCGGGCGCCGCTCTTCCGCATGACCTGCCGCCATGCCGGCGAGAAGCCGAGCCGGACGCCGACCATCGGCCACACCAAGGACGGCCGCTGGTTCATGACCTACCTCGGCGGCGCCAAGGACGAGGTCGCCCTCTACGACTTCCTCGAAAAGTACGGGATGCAGGCGGACCTGGAGCGGCCGCCCCAGGACGCCAACATGAGCGCGCGCGCGATCCCGGGCTCCGGGTCCGGCGACGAGCGCCGGGCGCACATCTTCGAGGTCATGCAGCGCTTCATTCGCTCCTTCCGCTACGACGAGATGCCGTGGCAGGAGGCGCAGGCCGCGGGCCTCCTCTGGGCGCCGCTGCGCAAGCCGCACGAAAACGCTGACGATCCGCACTGGCTGATGCGCGGCACCTTCGCCGACATCGAGCATCCGGAAGTCGGCCGCTCCTTCCGCTACGTCACCAGCAAGTGGCTGAGCACCGCCACCGCCTGGCAGGTCGGCCGTCGCGCGCCGCTGCTGGGCGAGCATACGGCCGAGATCCTGGCCGAGCCGGCGCGCGTTCCCGCGCAGCCGAAGGCGCCGGCCGCCGAACCGCCGCGCCTGTCTGCTCGGGGCAAGCCGTTCCCGCTGCAGGGCATCCGCATCTTCGACTTCTCGTGGTTCCTGGCCTCGGCCGGCGGCACCCGCTACCTCGCCGCCCTGGGCGCGGAATCGCTCAAGGTCGAGTGGAAGGCCAATCCCGATACGCGGCTGGCCGCGATGGCACCGATCGGCGGCCGTGCGGCGCGCGAGAAGGCGACGGAGCCGCTGCCCGGGGTCAAGGACGCCGACATGGGCGGCCAGTTCAACAACAAGAACTCCGGCAAGCGCGGCCTGTCGCTCAACATCCGCCATCCCAAGGGCCTGCAGATCGCCAAGGATCTGATCCGCCAGTCGGACATCGTGGCCGAGGGTTTCTCACCCGGCGTGCTGCAGCGTCTCGGCCTCGGCTGGGACGAATTGCGGCGCATCCGCCCCGACATCATCTACATCCAGCAGTCCGGGATGGGCAGCCAGGGCACCTACGGGCGCCTGCGCACGGTCGGCCCGGTGGCGGCCTCCTTCGCCGGCACCTCGGACATGTCGGGCCTGCCCGAGCCGGCAATGCCGGTCGGATGGGGCTACTCCTACCTCGACTGGATGGGTGCCTACAGCTTCGCGCTGGCGATCCTGGGGGCGCTGCACCACCGGGAGCGGACGGGCGAGGGGCAGTGGATCGACGCCTCGCAGACCGAGACCGGGATCTATCTCGCCGGCAAGGCGATCCTCGACTGGTCGGCCAACGGCCGCGTCTGGAGCCGCTACGGCAACCGGTCGCCCTACAAGCCGGCGGCGCCGCACGGCGCCTATCGTTGCCAGGGGGACGACCGCTGGCTCGCCATCGCCTGCTTCGACGATGCCGAGTGGCGGGCGCTCGCCGGCGTCGCCGGCCATTCCGAATGGCTGGCGGACGGCCGCTTCGCGACCCTGGAAGGGCGGCTCGCCCATCAGGACGAACTCGATGCCGCGATCGGTGCCTGGACGCTGACCCAGGATGCCTACGCGGCGATGTTCGCCCTGCAGTCGGCGGGCGTACCGGCCGGCGTCAGCCAGACGGCGGCCGACCGCTACGACCGCGACCCGCAGCTGGCGGAACTCGAATGGCTGACCGAGGTGACTGGCACCAAGATCGGCCGCTGGCCGGTCATCGAGGTGCCGACCAAGATGAGCCGCACGCCGCCCTATGCCGGCGGTCCGATCGACCGCGGCGCGCCGGGCTACGGCGAGGACAATGAACGCATCCTGATGGAGATGCTCGGCATGTCGGCGGACGAGGTTCGCCGGCTCGCCGAGGACGGGATCATCTGAGACCAGACGGCAACGAGAAGGGCGGCGCCATGGCGTCGCCCCGCCAGGAGAGGAACCGCATGTCGGATATCGGCGCGCTGAAGGACAAGGTCGCGGTCGTCGGGGTCGGCAACACGCGCTACGGCAACTTCCCCGAGACCGACGATTACGGGCTCGGGGCGGACGCCTTCCGCAATGCCGTCGCCGACTGCGGCATCGACAAGAACGAGATCGACGGGCTGCTCGTCTGCCGCATCCCGTACTATGCCCGCATGGGCGAGATCCTCGGGATCTCGCCGCGCTGGACGATCCCGCTGCCGCCGCATGGCCGCATGTCGTCGATGGGCATCATCGAGGCCGTGGCGGCGCTCAACGCCGGCCTGTGCAAGTACGTCGCCCTCATCTACGCCAACATCGGTCGCTCGCGCCGGGTGAACTATGGCGGGGACGAGAGCCCGAACATCTGGGATCCCTGGGGCTACACCTCGCCCGGTGCGGCGCACGCCATGATGTTCCAGCGCCACATGGCGCTCTACGGCACGACGACGCGGCAGCTGGCCGAGGTCTCGGTCGCCTTCCGCCGCCATGCCTGCCTCAATCCCGACGCGGTGATGAAGCAACCCATCACCATCGACGACCACGAGAACGCGCGCCCGATCGTGTTGCCGCTGCGGCTGCTCGACTACTGCCTCATCAATGACGGGGCGGTGTGCATGATCCTGACGACCAAGGAGCGGGCGCGGGATCTGAAGAAGCCGCCGGTCATGATCTCCGGCATCGGCGCGCGCGAAGCCTACGCCGAGGGCTCGCTGTCCAATTTCGAGCGCGACTTCTGGTACCCGCAGCTCCAGGAGATCGCGGGCGAGGTTTATGGCATGGCCGGGGTCGGGCCGTCCGACGTCGACGCCTTCATGTGCTACGACAACTTCGCGCCGACGGTGCTCTTCAGCCTGGAGGGGCTGGGCTTCTGTCCGAAGGGCGAGTCCGGGCGTTTCGTCGAGGGCGGGACGCTGCAGGTCGGCGGCAAGCTGCCGACCAACACGGACGGCGGCCACCTCTCGAACTCCTACATGCAGGGCTGGGCGCTCAACGTCGAGGCCGTGCGCCAGCTGCGCGGTGAGTGCGGCGAGCGCCAGGTGCCCGACTGCGAGGTCGTCCAGTTCGTCGCCGCGACGCCCTGCTCGCGGTCCATCATCTACACGCGCGGCTGAGGGGAGGGGACGCCATGACCGCCTACGACAAGCCGCTGCCCAAGATCGACGCGCTGACCCGGCCCTTCTGGGAGCTGGCGAGGGACCACAAGCTCGCCGTCCAGGTGTGCCAGGACTGCGGCGACCGCCATTTCCCGGCCGGCCCCGTCTGCCCGAAGTGCCTGTCCAAGGACCAGGCATGGGAGCCGGTATCGGGCCGCGGCACGCTGTTCTCGTGGGTGACGTATCACCGCGCCTACTGGAACGGCTTCGCCAAGGACCTGCCCTACGACGTCTGCCTCGTCGAACTCGACGAGGGGCCGCTCTTCGTCAGCAACCTTGTCGGCGGCGCCGACGTCGCGGTCGGCGACCGCGTCGAGGTCGTGTTCGAGAAGATCACCGACGAGATCACGCTGCCGAAGTTCAAGCCGGCGGACTAACGCCGGATCGACCCGACAACCCAACGGGAGGAACAGTATGATACGCAAGCAATTCGGCCTTGCCGGACTGGCGCGGTCGGCCCTGGTGGCGGCGGGCGTTCTCGCCGCCGCAGCGACGGCGCCGGCGGCCGCGGAGACGACGCTCAAGGTCGTCGTCCATGCCGACCTCAAGATCCTCGATCCGGTGTGGACGACCGCGTTCATCAGCAACCGCCACGGCCTGCTGATCTACGACACGCTCTTCGGGCTCAATTCGAAGCTCGAGCCGAAGCCGCAGATGGTCGACACCTACACGGTGAGCGACGACAAGCTCGTCTACACCTTCACGCTGCGGCCCGGCCTCAAGTTCCACGACGGCAAGCCGGTCACTTCGGCCGACGTCATCGCGTCCTGGCAGCGCTGGGGCAAGCGCGACCCGATGGGCCAGCGGCTGGGCAGCTTCACCTCCTCGCTGGAGGCGGTCGACGACAAGACCTTCCGCCTGACCCTGAAAGAGCGCTACGGCCTCGTCCTCGACACCCTGGGCAAGTCGACCGGCAACCTTTTCATCATGCCGGAACGGGTCGCCAAGACCGACCACATGCAGCAGATCAAGGAGTATGTCGGGTCGGGCCCGTTCATCTTCGAGCAGAGCGAGTGGCGGCCCGGCAACAAGGTCGTCTATCGCAAGAACCCCGACTATGTGCCGCGCTCGGACGCGACGGACGCGATGGCCGGCGCGAAGATCGCCAAGGTCGACCGGGTCGAGTGGCTCTACATTCCAGACCACAACACCAGCCTCTCGGCCCTGCAGTCCGGTGAGATCGACTATTTCGAGGCGCCGCCCCTCGACTTCATCCCGATCCTCGAGCGCAACCGGCGCATCAAGGTCATCGACATCGAGCCGCTCGGCCGCCAGGGCATCCTGCGACCGAACTTCCTCTACCCGCCCTTCAACCATCCGAAGGCGCGCCAGGCCCTGCTCTACATGGTGAAGCAGGAAGACTACATGCGGGCGGTCGTCGGCAACCCGAAGCTCTACAAGAAGTTCTGCGGCGCCATCTTCCTGTGCGGCTCGTCGAACGAGACGGCGATCGGCTCGGAGCCGTTGGCCACCCAGGATTTCGAGAAGGCCAAGCAGCTGATGAAGGAGGCCGGCTACAACGGCGAGAAGATCGTCGTGTTGCAGCCGACCGACCGCGCGCAATACAACGCGATGACGATGGTCACCATCCAGAACCTGCGCAAGGCCGGCCTCAACGTCGACGTTCAGGCGATGGACTGGGGCACGGTGCTGTCGCGGCGTGCGAACAAGGGCAATCCCTACGAGTCGGGCTACCACCTGTTCCACACGACCCATGGCGGGCCGAACACGGCCAACCCGGTCTCCAACACCTGGTTCAACTCGCGCTGCGAGCGGGCCAATCCGGGCTGGGCCTGCGACATGGAACTCGACAAGCTGGTCGAGGACTGGTCGCGCGAGACCGATCCGGCCAAGCAGAAGGCACTCATCGACAAGATCCAGGCGCGGGCGTACGAGACCGTCCCCTATGTGCCGATCGGGCAGTACACCCAGCCGGTGGCCGTCCGCTCGAACATCGAGGGCGTGCTCGTCACCAACGTTCCCGTCTACTGGAACATCGAGAAGAAGTAGCGCCGGAGCGGGCGGTGCCCTGGCGCGCCGCCCGCGCCTTCCCGCCGGAACGACTTCCGCGCGAAGCTCCCCCGACGGAGAACCGCCGATGTGGGCCTATGTGATACGACGCGTCCTCGCCATCATCCCCGTCATGGCGACGGTCGCGGTCGTCGTCTTCCTCATCCTGCACCTCAATCCCGATGATCCCGCCGCGATCATCGCCGGCGACGACGCCTCGACCGCGCACATCGAGAACATCCGCCGCCAGCTCGGCCTCGACCGGCCGGTCTATGTCCAGTTCTTCGACTGGGTGCTGCGGCTGATCGGCGGCGACCTCGGCGCTTCGATCTTCCTCGACCGGCCGGTGTTGCAGCTGATCCTCGAGCGGGTCGAGCCGACGCTGGCGCTCGCGATCTCGACGACGATCTTCTCCGTCTGCCTGGCGCTGCCGCTCGGCGTGCTCGCGGCCTGGAAGGCGGGAACCTGGATCGACCAGACGATCATGGCGCTGGCCGTGCTCGCCTTCTCCTTCCCGGTCTTCCTCATCGGCTACGGGCTCGTCCAGGGGCTGGCGCTCGAACTCGACCTGCTGCCCGTCCAGGGCTTCGTCAGCCTGTCCGAGGATCCGGTCGAGTTCCTGGCGCACCTCGTCATGCCGACGATCGCGCTGGGGCTCGTCTACACCGCGCTGCTGGCGCGCATGACGCGCTCGACGGTGCTGGAGATCCTCAACGAGGACTATATCCGCACCGCGCGCGCCAAGGGGCTGGCGAACGGGCGCGTGCTCATCATCCACGCCCTGAAGAACGCCGCGGTGCCCATCGTGACCACGATCGGCGTCGGCATCGCGCTGCTGATCGGCGGCGTCGTGGTGACGGAGAGCGTCTTCGCCATCCCCGGCATCGGCCGCCTGACGATCGATGCGGTCCTGCATCGGGACTATCCGGTCATCCAGGGCGTCATCCTCACGGTGTCCGGCTTCTATGTGCTGATCAACCTTGTGATCGACCTGACCTATACGGTCCTCGATCCCAGAATCCGCTACTGAACGGGAGCCCGACATGACCGACATCACCCTGCAGGGCGGTGCTCCGGCGGAGGCCGCCCCCGCGTCCCGTTCCCGGATCGGGCGGATCGTGCGCCGCCATCCCATGATGGTCGCGGGCGGCGTGATCCTCGTGGGAATGGCGATCGTCGCCGCGGCCGCGCCGCTGCTCGCGCCGCACGACCCGATCGAACTCAACGTCGTCGACCGCCTGCGCCCGCCCGACGAGGACTATCTCCTCGGCACCGACGCCTATGGCCGCGACATGCTGAGCCGCATGCTCTACGGCGCCCGTGTATCGCTCATCGTGGGGCTGGCGGTCGCGGGGCTGGCGACGGTGCTCGGCCTCCTCATCGGCGTGATCGCCGGCTACTACCGGTTGGCCGACGCGATCCTGATGCGCATCATGGACGGCCTGATGGCGATCCCCGGCATCCTGCTCGCGATCGCGCTGATGGCCCTGACGCGGGCCAGCATCGAGGTCGTGATCCTGGCCATCACCATTCCCGAGGTGCCGCGCGTGGTGCGCCTCGTGCGCGCGGTCGTGCTCTCGATCCGCGAGCAGACCTATGTCCAGGCGGCGGTCGCCATCGGCACGCGCTTCCCGCGCCTGATGCGCAAGCACATTCTGCCGAACACCGTGGCGCCGCTGGTCGTCCAGGCGACCTACATCTTCGCCCACGCGGTCCTGGTCGAGGCCTATCTCAGCTTCCTCGGGGTCGGCACGCCGCCCGAGATTCCGAGCTGGGGCAACATCATCGCCGAGGGACGGCTCTACGTGCAGATCGCGTTCTGGCAGGTGCTGTTCCCGGGCCTGGCGCTGGCGCTGATGGTGCTGTCGATCAACGTGCTGGGCGACGGTCTGCGCGACATGTTCGATCCCAAGCTGTCGCGCCGGAGCTGACCCGCATGAGCACTGCAAGCACGCCCCTGCTGTCGGTGCGGGCGCTCGAAACCCGCTTCGTCGACGACGGCGTGGCGCTGACGGCGGTCGACGGCCTGTCCTTCGATGTCGGGCGCGGCGAGACGCTCTGCATCGTCGGCGAATCCGGCTGCGGCAAGAGCGTCTCGGCCCTCTCGATCATGCGCCTGCTGCCGCCCACCTCGCGGGTCACCGGGCGGATCCAGCTCGACGGCAAGGATCTCGGCGCGCTGAGCGAGCCCGAGATGCGCCGCGTCCGCGGCAACGCCGTGTCGATGATCTTCCAGGAGCCGATGACGTCGCTCAACCCGGTCGTGACCGTCGGCTATCAGATCGCCGAAGCCGTGCGCCAGCACGAGGGCAAGAGCTGGGCCGAGGGCTATGCCCGCGCGACCGAGATGCTGCGCCTCGTCCGCATTCCCGAGCCGGAACGGCGGGTGAAGGAGTATCCGCACCAGCTGTCGGGCGGCATGCGCCAGCGGGTGATGATCGCCATGGCGCTCGCCTGCCGGCCGCGGGTGCTGCTGGCCGACGAGCCGACGACGGCCCTCGACGTCACCATCCAGGCCCAGATCCTGGAGCTGATGCGCGACCTCCAGGCCGAGACCGGCACGGCCATCGTCCTCATCACCCACGACCTCGGCGTGGTCGCGGAGATGGCCCACCGGGTGGTCGTCATGTATGCGGGCCGCAAGGTCGAGGAGGCGCCGGTCGGCGACCTCTTCGAGCGGCCTTGCCATCCCTACACGGTCGGGCTGATGGGCTCCATTCCGGAACTCGGCTCGTCGCTGTCGGCGGAGGGGACGCCGCGACGGCTGGCCGAGATTCCCGGCATCGTCCCGTCGTTGCGGGCGATGCCGGCGGGCTGCCGGTTTGCGCCGCGCTGTCCGCTGGCCGACGAACGCTGTCACGCCCAGTCACCGCCGCTGACCGAGAACCGGCCAGGCCACTGGAGCGCCTGCTGGCACTGGGAGCGGGCAGGGGAGGCCATTCATGTCCACGCCTGAGGCCAAGACCCCGCTCCTCGAAGTGCGCGACCTGGTCAAGCACTTCCCGATCCGCAAGAGCCTGTTCGGCAAGGCCAGGGCGCGCGTGCATGCCGTCGACGGCATCAGCCTCGACATCGCGCCGGGCGAGACCCTGGGGCTGGTCGGCGAGAGCGGCTGCGGCAAGTCGACGGCGGGGAAGGTCATCCTGCGCCTGATCGAGCCGACCTCGGGCTCGATCCGGCTGGAGGGGCGCGACATCACCGCCCTGGGCGCCGGCGACATGCTGGCCGTGCGCCGCCAGATGCAGGTCGTCTTCCAGGATCCCTATTCGTCGCTCAATCCGCGGATGCCTGCCGGCGAGATCGTCGGTGAGCCCTTCATCAACTACGGCATCGGCGGCGCTTCGGAGCGGCGGGACCGGGTGGCGGCGCTGTTCCGCAAGGTCGGGCTGCGGCCCGAGCAGATGGCGCGCTATCCGCACGAGTTCTCCGGCGGGCAGCGTCAGCGCCTGGGGATCGCGCGGGCGCTGGCGCTCGGCCCCAAGCTCATCATCGGCGACGAGCCGGTTTCCGCGCTCGACGTGTCGGTTCAGGCGCAGGTGGTCAACCTGCTGATGGACCTCCAGGCGGAGTTGGGGCTGAGCTACCTCTTCATCGCCCACGACTTGGCGGTGGTCGAGCACATCAGCCACCGCGTGGCGGTCATGTATCTCGGCAAGATCGTCGAGATCGCGCCGCGTCGTTCGCTGTTCGGCCAGCCGCAGCATCCCTACACCGAGGCCCTGCTGGAGTCGGTTCCGGCCACCCGGCCGGGCTTGCGGCGGGAGCGCAAGACGCTGACGGGCGATGTGCCGAGCCCGATCGCGCCGCCGTCCGGCTGCCGCTTCCATACGCGCTGCCCCTACGCCATCCCGCGTTGCTCGCAGGAGGAGCCGCTGTTGCACGCGGTCGGCGAGGGCCATCAGGTCGCCTGCCACCTCCGCTGATCCCCAGGCCGTGCCGGCGATGCTGCAATGCGGCAGCATGGCTGGTATGAGGAAGGGCAGGCAGGGGCGAACGAGGGGCGATTCGCGGAATGCGGGCAGCGAGGGCCAGGGCGCGAGCGGGTGGCGACGGGCTGGGGACCGTGCGCCTGTCCGACGTCGCAGCGGCGGCCGGCGTATCGTCGGCGACCGTCTCGCGCGCCTTCAACCTGCCGGCCCTGGTGCGCGAGGATGTCCGCGCGCGCATTCTCGCCGCGGCCGAGGAACTGGGCTATGTCGCGCACGGCGCGGCCCGCACGCTCGCCTCGCGGCGTTCGCGCACGCTGGGCGCCATCGTCCCGACGCTGACCAACACGATCTTCGCCCGTGCGATCGACGCTTTCCAGCGCCGGGCGGAGGAGCATGGCTACATCCTGCTGCTCACGACCTCCGAGTATGATCGGGAGCGGGAATGGGAGCGCGGCCGGGCGCTGGTCGAACGCGGCGTGGACGGACTGATGCTGGTCGGCGCCCAGCACGATCCGCGTCTGATCCGGCTGCTGGAGGCGACCGGGAAGCCGTTCGTCAACGCCTGGGCGTCCAATCGCGGCGCCGAGCATCCGTCGGTCGGCTACGACAACCGCGCGCTGGCGACCATGATCTTCGACTATCTGGTCGGGCTGGGGCATCGCGAGTTCGCCGTCGTGACCGGGTCGACCAGCCACAATGACCGGGTCGCCGGGCGCCTGCTCGGCATGGCCGACGCCCTACGACGGCACGGCCTGACGCTGCCGCCCGAGCGCCTGCTCCATCGCCATTATTCGATCGATGCCGGCCGCGAGGCGTTTCGCGAACTCGCCGCGGCCGGTCCGCTGCCGACGGCGATCGTCTGCGGCAACGACATCCTGGCTTCGGGCGTGCTGTTCGAGGCCCAGGCACAAGGGATCGCAGTGCCGGAGCAGCTTTCGATCATCGGCAACGGCGATCTCGACATCACCTCGCATACCGTTCCGCCGCTCACCACGGTCCTGACGCCCAAGGTCGAGATCGGCACTTGGGCGGCGGACTATCTGCTGGCGCGCCTGGATGGCAGGGAGATCGAACTGCCGATCGAACTGCCCGTGCGCCTGGTGGAGCGCGGGACGACCGGCCCTGCGCCCGGCCTCCGCCGGCGTGCACCACGCCGCCGGGCCGTGGCGTGACGATGGCGGAAATCGCTGCCGCACGGCCGGGATCGCGCTAACATTCGGCCTCGTCCATCGCCCGTCCCGGATTCCCGGCGAACGCGGCTCATGCAATTCACGGCCAGGGGGAGACGCTGCCGATGTTCGGAAGACGTCCGACGATCAGTTCGGTCAAGGGGATGGTGGCGGCTGCCAACCCGCATGCGGCGATGGCCGGCGCACGGCTGCTGCGCGCCGGCGGCAATGCCTTCGACGCGATCGCCGCGACGGCGGCGACGCTCAACGTGGCGGAGCCCTATATGTCGGGCCTCGCCGGCATGGGGATGGCGACCTGCTACATCGCCTCCGAGAAGCGGATCCGGACTCTCGACTTCATCACGCCCGTGCCGGAGAAGTTCGACGCGACCAAGGTGAAGCGCAGCGACGTCGCGCGCGGCCCGATGGCGAGCGGGGCTCCCGGGAACCTCGCCGGCTGGTGCGAATTGGTGCGCGCCCACGGGACCCGGCCGCTGTCGGAGATCCTGGCGCCGGCGATCGAACTCGCGCGCGACGGCATTCCGGTGTCGGAGAACAACGCCGACAATATCGGCCAGGTCATCCCGGAGCTGAAGGGCTACCCCGACATCTTCGCCGGCTGGTCGAAGAACTATACCGGCGGCACCGGCATCCTGCCCTATGGCTCGGTCCTCAAGCAGCCCGACCTCGCCCGAACCTACGAGGCGATCGCCGCGGAAGGCCCCGGCTACCTCTATGGCGGGGCGCTCGGCCGCGCCATGGTCGACCATCTCCAGTCGCTGGGCGGCGTCATGACGATGGGCGACCTGGAGGCGGTGAAGCCGGTCTGGCTCGACCCTGTCCAGGTGTCCTACCGCGGCGTCGCGATCCACACGCTGCCGCCGCCCTGCGAGGGCTTCCAGTATCTTCTGACGCTGCGCATCCTCGAGGGCTTCGACCTGCCGGCGATGGAGCGCAACGGACTGCGCCATCTCGACACGGTGCTGCGGGCGATCCGGCTGGCCGCCGGCGAGCGCATCTACAAGAACAACCCCTCGCCGGAGGCGTTGGCCGAAATCCTCGGCGACGCCAATGTCGATCGGCTGCGCCAGCGCGTCGCCGACGGGCGCCCGGTCATCGGCCCGACCGAGCAGTGGGTGGAGCCGCAGCCGGAGGTCGAGGGGGTCGATCGCGACCATACGACGTCCTTCTCGGTCGCGGACGCCGCCGGCAACGTGGTCTGCATCACCATGAGCCTCGGCGCCAAGTTCGGGTCGGGTGTCGTCATTCCGGGCCACGGCGTCTGCATGAACAACTTCCTCTATTGGGGCGAGCTCGATCCGCGGGGCCGCAATTTCATGCGGCCCGGCGGCCCGCTGGCCCTGCCGACGGCGCCCTCGATCGGTCTGCGCGCCGACGGCCGGCCGGTGCTCGCCCTCGGCACGCCCGGCAGCTACGGCATCTGCCAGACGCAGTCGCAGGCGCTGGTCCAGCACCTCGACTTCGGCCTGCCGATCCAGGAGGCGATCTCCGCGCCGCGCGCCCGCCTGCTCGACGGCGCGGTGGTGCAGCTGGAATCGCGGATCGACGAGGAGGTGGTGACCGGCCTGCGCCGCAAGGGGCACCAGATCACCATGCTCGACTCCTACTCGCTCTCTTGCGGCGGCATGCAGGGCATTTCGATCGACCCGGATCAGGGCGTGCTGACCGGCGGCGCCGATCCCCGGCGCGACGGCTACGCGGTGTTTCCATAGGCGGGTCGCCGGCGGCCGTCACGCGGTCGCCGGCTTCGCCTTCGGCTTCACCTCGTTCGGACGCAGGACCTGGATGACGAAGTGTTCGATCTGGGGCTCGTACGCTTTCCACAGGCCGCGGAGCACGTTCAGCGGGTGTTCCTGGTAGTCGACGCGGAGGTCGACCAGCGGCCATGCCTCGCGATCGACGATCAGGAGGGCGGCCGACATGACCGGCTGCGTCTCGCCGCCGGCCGCGAGGCCGGCATCCACCCCGGCCAGCAGGCGTTCGGCGAACGGCATTCCCTGCGCGGCCTCGTAGCCCTCCACGATCGCGCGCGGCACGCCGAGATTGGCGATGACGTTGCCGGTCGAGACGCAGCCGCGGCCGATATGGCCCGTGTTGAGCGACGGGATCCTGGGGCCGCAGAAGAAGGCCGCCTCGCCGTTGCGGTCGACCGCGGCGACCTGGCGCTGGTCGGGGAACTCGCTGGCCGCGATCAGGGCTCGCACGGTCTCGCCGGCCGACAGGCCGCGCGCCATCAGGTCGAGCCCGATGGGGCCCAGGCGGATGTCCGAGCGATGCTGGCTCGTCACCGCGCCGACCCCGGCGCGCGCCCAGGGGCAGCGATTGCCGACGGCGATGCTGGAGGTGGTGATCGCGATGCCGAAGGCGCCAGTGGCGGGGCATCGGGCGGCGATGGAGAAGGTCATGGGCGATGGTTCCCGACGGAGTGGGCGGAAGATCGGCGCGGGCGGTCCGTGAGCCGGTCGAGCCGGTCGCGGATGCCATAGAACGCGGAGAGCGGCGACATGAACCAGGGCTGGCCGCGATAGAGGGGATGCGTCGGCAGGCCGTCGCGCGCGAAGCCGGTGGGCGGCTGGTCCCGGTCGACCCCGCCGATGATCCGGCCGAGCCTGGTGCCGAGATAGGTGTTCATGACGACGCCCGAGCCGTTGCAGCCCAGCACGTGATGGACCCGGCCACGCGAGCCGATATTGGGCAGCCGGTCGACGGTGAAGGCGACCATCCCGCCCCAGGCATGGGTCATCCGCATCCCGGCCAGTTCGGGAAACAACCGGCAGGCCGAGCGGTGGAGGGCGCGGGCGACCGTGCGGGCGTCGGCATGGTCGCGGGCCGAGGCGCGGCCGCCGATCAGCAGGCGGCTGCCGTCGGGCGAGGCCCGGAACGCATAGGCGAGGCGACGTGTGTCGTTGACCAGCCGGCCGCGCGGCAGGAGACGCGCCAGCGTGCCCGGCGGCAGCGGCTCGCTCGCCGCCATGTAGCTGCCGACGGGAATGACGCGGCGGCGGTGCCAGGGAAAGGGGCGGCCGGTGTAGGCGTTGGTCGCCAGCACCACGTCGCGCGCCGCGATGGCGCCGTTGGCCGTGCCGACCCGCATCGCTCCACCCTCCTCGGTCACGCCGTGGACGGCCGTGCCGCCGAAGATGCTAGCACCGGCTGCGCGCGCGAGCCCGAGGAGGCCGGCATGCAGGCGCGCGGGGTGAAGCCCGCCGTCGTCGGGCAGAACGAGCGCGCCGCGGTAGAGGTCGGTGGCGATCTCGTCCGCGAGCGCATCGGCCGGCAGCGTATGCGCCGCGATGCCCACCTTCGATGCCAGGAAGTCGGCGAGCCGTTTCTGGGTCTCGGCGTCCCGCCATGTCCAGGCGCCGATCAGCCGTCCTGACTGGCGGAGATCGCAGTCGATGCCTTCGGCTGCAACGAAGTCGAGGAACCAGCGATAGGCCGCCGCCGTCTCCCGCATCAGGGCCAGCGCGCCATCCGGACCGACCGTCGCGGCGAGGCCGGCATGGCCCTGCCGCAGCCGCCCGCCGATCATCCCGACGCTGCGCGTGCTGGCCCCGAAGCCGGGGGCTTCGGCATCGAGCACCGCGACGGAGCGGCCAGCCCGCGCCAGTGCCGTAGCCGCCGCCAGGCCGGCATAGCCGGCGCCGACGACCGCCACATCGACCTGGCGGGGCAGCGGGGCCGGCGCCGCCGGTTCGAGCGGCGCCGTCTCCCACCAGTAGGGCTGGTCGTGGAACTCGCGGTGGAGCGGGGACGTCACCGCGCCGCCAGCTTGATGTCGAGGCCCTTGTAGATGGCGGAGTTGTAGATGCCGTGCGCCTTCACGCCGCTGACCCGCTGCTTGTTGGAGAACAGGAACAGCTGCTCGTGGACGAGCGGCACCGTGACGGCGTTCTCCGCGATGATCCGCTGGACCCGGGCATAGGCGGCGGCCCGGTCGGCGTCGTTGAGGGCGACCTGTCCGGCGTCGAGGTTGGCGTCGGTCTCCGCGTCTTTCCAGTTGACCCGGTTGGGCGCCGGGATGCTGCGCGAGTGGAAGACCATCAGCGCCTCGCCGGCGGTGCCGTAGGGCGCGAACAGGGCGTACATGTCGTAGTCGGGCGAGGTGTTGATCTGGGCCATCGCCAGGGCCGGCTCCGGCAGCACCAGCTGCAGGTCGATGCCAACCCGCTTCAGGTAGCCCTGGATCGCCTCGCCGCGGGTCCGCCAGCCGGGGGTTGCGGCGGCGATCAGCTTCGGTGCCAGCCGTTTGCCGTCCTTGACGCGGAAGCCGTCGGCGCCACGCACCCAGCCGGCCTCGTCGAGCAGGCGGTTGGCGGCCGCGGGGTCGTAGCTCGCCTTGACCTCGCCGCTCCAGTCGAGGGTGCCGGGGCTGACATAAGTTTCCGACGGGCGGGCCTGGCCGAACCAGAAGCGCTTGTTCAGCTCATCGCGGTCGATCGCATGGACGATGGCGCGGCGGACCCGGACGTCGGCCGTCATCTCCTTGTTCGCCCGCATGCCGAGGAAGGCGCTGTAGTTCGAGACGCGCGGCATGGCCAGCGCCAGACGCGGATCCTTCTTCAGCTGCTCGATCGCCCATTCCGGCGCGACGTAGGTCATGTCGCCGGCGCCGGTCTGAATGGCCGCCACGATGCTGGTTTCCTCGGGCACGACCTTCCAGAGGACGCGCGCGACGTGGGCCGGGCCGGAATTCTCGTAGATCGCGGGCCCCCAGCGATACGCCTCGTGGCGCGTCAGCATGAACTCGCTGCGCGGCTTCCATTCACCCCAGCAGAAAGGACCGGTGCCGTTCAGGCCCTTCACCCCAAAGTCGCGGCCGAGCTTCTCGACATCGTCCTTGTCGATGATGGCGCCGAAGCTCTGCGCCAGCTGCAGCAGCAGTTCGTTGTAGGGGCGCTCCAGGACGTACTCGACGGTGTGGGTGTCCTTGGCGGTGATCGACTTCACCTTGCCGGCGCGCCAGGCCGCGGGCGAACGCGTCTCGGGCGCGGTCAGCCGCTTCAGCGAGTAGACGACGTCGTCCGCTGTCAGCGCCTTGCCGTTGCAGAACTTCACGTCGTTGCGCAGGTTGAAGGTGTAGGTCAGGCCGTCCGGCGAGATTGTCCAGGACTTGGCGAGCAGCGGATGGAGCGTCCGCTGGTCGTCCTCGATCGCGACCAGCGTGTCCGTCATCATGAACAGGACCTCGGCGGCGCCGCGGCCGGTGACGCGATGCGGGTCGAAGCCGACGGAGTCGTTGCGCACGAGGATGCTGACGGCATCCCGGGGCGTCTGGGCCGCGACGACGGCAGGCGAGAGGATGGCGGCGCCGATCAGCGCAGCCGCAATGGGGCGGTTCATAGGATGTTGCTCCTTCCGGGGGGCGGTGGGGCCGTCAGCGGGAGAGGTAGTCGAAGGCGGAGAGGGCGTGCGTGCGCACGATGTGCATCAACTCGTCGATGGTGACGTGCTCGTCGCGCCGTCCCATGGTCCGGGGCGAGGGGCCGTAGAGGTAGGCGGGGATGCCGCGCCAGCGCCAATAGCGCCCGTCGGAGCCGCCGAGGCTGACGATGGGCTGCGGCCGGAATCCCTTCAGCCGTTCGACATTGTCCTGGATGATCCCGGCCATCTCGCCGGCGGGATCGCACCAGCTGGCGTCGTAGCTGTGGTCGGTGCGCTCTTCCATCGTCGCCTCGGGATGCCGGGCGAGGATGTCGCGGACGAGGCTCCGCACCCGGTCGCGCGGGATGCCCGGCGGCACCCGGATGTCGGCCTCGACGACGCACTCGTCCGGCATCATGTTGATCTTCAGCCCGCCGCGCAGGACGCCGATGTTGACGGTGGCGCGCGGTACGACGTGGCGGGCGCCGTCGCCGAGGCTCTGGTCGATCGCCGCCTGCACCTCGGGCCGCGACAGCACTTCGCGTATGGCGTCCGGCATGTCCGCCTCCAGGTCGGCGATGGCCTCGAGCTCACCGACGAGGGCGGCGGCGATCTTGTTGGCGCTGGCGCTGAGATGGGGGTAGGCCCCGTGGCCGCCGGCCGTGCGGATGGTGAAGACGAGCCGGAGGGTGCCCTTCTCGGCGAAGCGCAGGGTCGGCAGCCCGCTCGGCTCGCCGTTGAGGCAGCAGTCGCCGAGAACCTCCTCCGGGCACGTCTCCATCAGGTGGCCGGTGCCCCAGCGTCCGCCGGTCTCCTCGTCCGACACGACGCTGAGGGTCAGCCGGCCCTTCAGGTGCTCGCGCAGCCGGTAGAGGTAGCGGTAGGTCATGATCGAGGCGGTGGTGCCGCACTTCATGTCGGCCGCCCCGCGGCCATAGACGCGGTCGCCGGTGATCTCGCCGCTCCACTGTCCGCGCTCGCCCGGACGACCCTCGATCGCCGGGAAGACGTCCATGTGCCCGTTCAGGACGAGGTGCCGGCCGGGCCCCGAACCGTCGAAGGTTCCGACGATGTTGGGCAGGTGCGGCTTGGCGGCGACGGTGCGGAAGGGCAGCCCCTCCTCGGCCAGGAGGGCGCGGACATGGGCATCGGCCTCGCGCGTGTCGCCCGGCGGGTTCGGCGACTTCGCCTGCAGGAAGCCGCTGAGGAATCGCACGATCTCCGCCTGGTCGGCGTCGATCCACGCCAGCAGCTGGGTCTTCGCGCAGGTCGCGGGGGCAGACATCGGCGCCATCGCTGATCAGTTGATCCTGGTATCGCTAACATCGAAGCAGACGGCGCCGCCCGCGGCAAGTGGGAATGCCGGAGGATTTCGGCGCCGGCCGTGCTAGGTAGCCGGCGATGGCTTCGGGACGCAGAGGCACCGGTTGGGCGACGATGGCGGATGTGGCGCGCCGCGCCGGCGTCTCGTCCATGACGGTATCGCGCAGCTTCAAGACGCCCGACCTGGTGTCCGCCGCGGTGCGCGAGCGTGTGGCGGAGGCGGCCCGGCAGCTGGGCTATGTCCCGAACCTGGTGGCCGGCAACCTCGCCTCGAGCCGCAGCCGCATGGTGGGGGCGGTGGTGCCGACGCTCGCCAACTCGAACTTCCTCGGCACCCTGAAGGGGCTCTCCGACCGCCTGCGGCAGGAGGGCTACCAACTGCTCCTGACCGAGACCGGCTATGACCGCCGCGAGGAGGCGGCGGCCGTCGCCGCGCTGCTCGGTCGCCGGCCGGACGGCATCGTCCTCACGGGCGCCGAGCACGATCCCGCCGTGGCGCGGACGCTGCGCGGTGCCCAGGTTGCGGTGGTCGAGACCTGGGACCTGCGCGGACCGTTCATCGACATGGCCGTGGGCTTCTCGCACCGGGCGGCGGCCCTGGCGCTCGGGCGCCTCGTCGTGTCGCGCGGCTATCGCCGGATTGGGTATGTCGACTTTCCCCACCCGCAGCTGCGCCGCTTTCGCGCGCGCCGCAGCGGCATGCGCAAGGCCCTCGACGAGGCCGGTCTCGATCCGTCGCTGGTCGCTGCCGTCGGCGACGAAGGCTATGCCGGCGGTCGTTCCGGTCTGGAGGCGCTGCTGGCGCGGGCACCCGATCTCGACGCCGTGGTCTGCGCCACCGACGTGCAGGCCATCGGGGTGCTGTTCGAGTGCGCGCGCCGCGGCTGGCCGGTGCCCGAGCGCCTTGGCGTGGCCGGGTTCGGCGATTTCGAGATCGCCGCCGAAGTTCCTCCGGGTCTGACGACGGTCCGCACCAACGGGCGCGGCATCGGCATCGCCGCGGCGGAACTGATCCTCGGCCGCCAGGAAGGCGGCCGGACCGGCACGCCGATCGTCGATCTCGGATTCGAGATCGTCCTCCGCGGGAGTCTGAGGGACGGCTGAGTGTCGCCGCTGCACGCAGGGCGATAGCTTTCCGTTATCGAATCCATCAACCCAATCCGCCGGAAGACTGGCGGGCCCGATGCTATCTCCGAAGACAGGGAATTGGGCGTTCCGTATTCGGCGCCGACATGCCGTCGAAGGACCGCCCTGGCAACTTGTCCAGAGGAGATGGCCATGCAGTTCACCGGCACCACGGGTCCTGACGTTCTCTCCGGTTCGGCGCTTGCGGACCTGATCAACGGCCTCGCGGCCAACGACATCCTCTCCGGCGGCAGCGCCGACGACACCCTCGTCGGTGGTGCGGGCGACGACTACATGGATGGCGGAGCGGGCGACGACGTCATCGTCGCGGGCGACGGCCGCGACACGGTTCGCGGCGGTGAAGGCGTCAATACGGTCGTCGTCACGTTCGGTGCGGCGGTGTCCGTGACCATCATCGAGGACTTCAAGCTCGGGCTCGACCAGCTTCGCATCGAGGGCGCGGACGGCGCCATCTCGGATGATCTCCTGCGGCAGGCAATCGCCTCGCAGAAGGTGGTCGGAAACGATCTCGTCCTGACCCTGGCCGATGGCCGGATCATCATCCTGCGCGGGGTCTTCGCCACTCAGATCAATTTCGACGACCTCAGCGACGGCGGGGCCGACGGGTTGCCGGTCGACGATATCGTCGGTGGCGATGGCGACGGTGATGGAGATGGCGACGGCGACGGTGATGGAGATGGCGACGGCGACGGCGACGGTGATGGAGACGGCGACGGTGATGGCGACGGCGACGGTGATGGAGATGGCGACGGCGACGGTGATGGAGACGGCGACGGTGATGGCGACGGCGACGGTGATGGAGACGGCGACGGTGATGGAGATGGCGACGGCGACGGTGATGGCGACGGCGACGGTGATGGCGACGGCGACGGCGACGGTGATGGAGACGGCGACGGTGATGGCGACGGCGACGGCGACGGTGATGGAGACGGCGACGGTGATGGCGATGGCGACGGCGATGGCGACGGCGATGGCGACGGCGACGGCGACGGAGATGGTGATGGCGATGGCGACGGTGATGGAGATGGCGACGGTGATGGAGATGGCGACGGCGACGGCGACGGCGACGGCGACGGAGATGGTGATGGTGATGGCGATGGCGACGGAGATGGTGATGGCGATGGCGATGGAGACGGCGACGGAGATGGTGATGGCGACGGCGACGGCTTGGGCATCACCGGTCCTGGCGGGCTGGTCGACGATCTCGTCGATGATGACATCCTGAGCCCCATCGTTTCCGAACTGCCGATCGTGGGTGACGTGCTGGACAGCCTTCTCGGGGGCGGCGACGACGGTACGCTGGGGGGCGTCGGTGACGGCCTCATCGACACCCTGGCGGGCCTGGGCGTGACCGAGGCGGGTGGTCTGGTCGACGACCTGTTGGGCAGCGACCCGGTGGGCGACTTGGTGGAGGATCTGCCGCTCGTCAGCGATGCGCTGGAGACCGTCCTCGGCGGCGGCGACGACGGCACGCTCGGCGAAGTGCTGGACGAAGTTCCGGTGGTCGGCGACCTGCTCGACACGCTGCTGGGCGGCGGCACCGGCGACGGGCTCGGCGTGACCGAGAGCGGTGGCCTGGTCGACGATCTGCTGGGCAGCGACCCGGTCGGCGACCTCGTCGCGGAGGTGCCGGTGGTCGACGAACTGGTCGGTGACCTGCTCGGCGGCGGCAATGACGGCACGCTCGGCCCGGTGCTGGACGATGTTCCGGTGGTCGGCGACCTGCTCGACACGCTGCTCGGCGGCGGCACCGGCGACGGGCTCGGGGTGACCGAGAGCGGCGGCCTGGTCGACGACCTTCTGGGCAGCGACCCGGTCGGCGACCTCGTCGCGGAGGTGCCGGTGGTCGACGAACTGGTCGGTGACCTGCTCGGCGGCGGCAATGACGGCACGCTCGGCCCGGTGCTGGACGATGTTCCGGTGGTCGGCGACCTGCTCGACACGCTGCTCGGCGGCGGCACCGGCGACGGGCTCGGGGTGACCGAGAGCGGCGGCCTGGTCGACGACCTTCTGGGCAGCGACCCGGTCGGCGACCTCGTCGCGGAGGTGCCGGTGGTCGACGAACTGGTCGGTGACCTGCTCGGCGGCGGCAATGACGGCACGCTCGGCCCGGTGCTGGACGATGTTCCGGTGGTCGGCGACCTGCTCGACACGCTGCTCGGCGGCGGCACCGGCGACGGGCTCGGGGTGACCGAGAGCGGCGGCCTGGTCGACGACCTTCTGGGCAGCGACCCGGTCGGCGACCTCGTCGCGGAGGTGCCGGTGGTCGACGAACTGGTCGGTGACCTGCTCGGCGGCGGCGACGACGGCACGCTGGGCCCGGTGCTGGACGATGTTCCGGTGGTCGGCGACCTGCTCGACACGCTGCTCGGAGGCGGCACCGGCGACGGGCTCGGGGTGACCGAGAGCGGCGGCCTGGTCGACGACTTGCTGGGCAGCGACCCGGTCGGCGACCTCGTCGCGGAGGTGCCGGTGGTCGACGAACTGGTCGGTGACCTGCTCGGCGGCGGCAACGACGGCACGCTCGGCGAAGTGCTGGACGAAGTTCCGGTGGTCGGCGACCTGCTCGACACGCTGCTGGGCGGCGGCACCGGCGACGGGCTCGGCGTGACCGAGAGCGGTGGCCTGGTCGACGATCTGCTGGGCAGCGACCCGGTCGGCGACCTCGTCGCGGAGGTGCCGGTGGTCGACGAACTGGTCGGTGACCTGCTCGGCGGCGGCAATGACGGCACGCTCGGCGAAGTGCTGGACGAGGATCCGGCGGAGGTCGCGGCGTCAGTGGACGTCGATGCCGAGGTCTCGGTCGACATCGCCGACCAGGAGGGCGGAACCCTCGATGAACTGGATGAACTCCCCATTGTCGGCGACCTGATCGGCGGGGGTTCGACCGAAGAGGATGACGACCTGCTGGGCGAGGTTCCGATCGTGGGCGACCTGCTGTCCGGTGGCGGAGCGGAGGAGGACGAGGACCAGTCCGATGAGCCGTCCCTCCTCGTGGCAACGACGGGGACGCTGACGTCGGATCTCACCGGCGGCCTGTTCTGGTAGGTGTCGCTCCGAAGTCGAAGCGATGGCCCGGCGGATCTCCGCCGGGCCATTCGCATTCCGGGTCAGGCGGTCACGCCGCCTGGGAGACGGACCACTGGAAGGCTTTCACTTCCTTGACGAACGCGATTGTGGCCGGCGAGAAGCGGCGGCCGGCGACCGATACCAGGGATACCTCGCGGCTGAGATCGGGGGCGGCGATCGGCCGGCTCTTCAGTCCGATCGCGGTGATCGAGAATTCCGGCATCACGGCCACGCCGAAGCCGGCGAGCACTAGGCCCTGCACCCAGTCGTCGCGATGGCTCCGGTGGGCGCAGTCCAGATGCGCTTCCTGGCGCTCCCATTGCGCCAGGATCGTCACCCGTGCCTCGCAGCTCAGCCGGTCGATCAGCGGCTCCCGCACGAGTTCGGAGAACGGGACGGAGACAAGCCCCTCGTAGCGGTGGCCGCGCGGGAAGACGGCCGCGTAGCGCTCCGTGTAGAGCGGGATGGTGTCGAAGCGCCCGCCGGGATGGCTGGGCAGGCCGAGGATGGCGAGGTCGAGGGTCCCGCCCATCAGCTGCTCGGACAGCTCGTCCAACGTGCCCTCGTGGAGGCCGAGTTCAATCCCGGGATTGTCCCGCAGGAAGTTGGAGAGGAAGCGGGTGAACCGCAGGGGCCCGATGGTCGACATCATGCCGACATTCAGAGGCGCCTTGTCCAGCCGAAGAAAGTCGTGCGCGGCCGAGCGCGCCGCTGCCGTGCGCGTGCTGATGTCCTCGAGGAACGGCTGGATCAGCCGGCCGAAATCGGTGAGGTGCGTGAGATTGCGCTCGCGGCGGAACAACTGCCCGCCCAGCTTCTCCTCGAGCTTCTGGATTCCCTTGGTCAGGGCCGGCTGCGAGATGTTGCACCGTATGGCGGCGCGCCGGAAGTTCAGCGTCTCGCACATGGCCAGGAAGTAGCGGATCTCGTGCATCTCCATCGGCAGTCACTCCAGCTGCGTCCGACCGCCCCGGCCGCGTCTCCTTCCGCGGCACGCTCTGAGGCGTGCCGACATGTCACCCCGACCGCGCCAACTGCGCAATCCACAATTTAAGGTAGCATCATGAGGATCGCCATCAGAGGGTGCTGGATGTTGTCGACGCGGATCGTGTTGTCGTAGACCTCGGTCCGGACCCCGCCCGCCACCCGGCTGCGGCGGGAAATGTTGAAGAAGTCCTCTTCGTCAACGAAGGCGAGCTGCCGGATGTTGCGCGCCGCCCGCAGGAATACGGTGTGATAGCGCTCTTCCCGGTCCCCGTCCCCGAGGCTGCGCGCGAGGGTGATCGCCGCGGCCAGGCCCTCCATGTAGGCACCGGTCGAGGCGGCATGCGGCGGGCCGAATTCGGGCCGGTCGGGGGCGTAGAAGCGGCCACGCATGTCTTCGGCCGGGGCCGTTTCCCATTGCTGCATGGGCAGCAGCCAGTCCGTCATCTCGAAGACGAAGGGGACACGCTCGGTCATGCCGGTTGCCGCATGCAGTGCCGCATGGGCCTGGGCATGCCACGGAACGAAAGCCGGATTGGGTTGGCGCCGATGCCAGTCCCGATAGTGGTCGAGCGAACGCAGAAGGCGGGCGAGCACGGCCGGATCGCGCCGGGCCGTGAACAGCTTCGCCCAGAACAGGCATGCCTCGCCGGGATAGAAGTTCTGGTTGTCGTTCCGGGCGGCCGGAAAATGGAAGGTCCGGAACGCGCCGTCGGCGCTCCAGAGGCGCTCGATGCCTTGGATCAGCCGCTCCAGGACTTCGGAGCGGGCGGGCGTCGGCGGCGCTTCCAGAAGGCAGAGTCCGGCGATCGCCGCCGCACCGAGCTTGGCCGAGCCGCCATGCGCGATGACGCCGCTGCCGTCCGGCATGGTCTGGAAGTAGCGCGCGATCTGGTGGTCGAGGTTGCGCAGCCAGGCCGACGTCGCATCCGGCCGTTGCGACCGGCGGGCGAAGCGGCCGAGGGCGAGCGTACCCATGAACTGGCGGATGGTGTTGTCGGCCGTCGATTCCCGGCCGCGGCTCGGCCAGTACTTGTAGACGAGGCGCCCGTCGGCGTCCGTGTTGCGGACCAGCCAGTCGCCGAGCTGTCCGGCGAGGCTCGCGAGATCGATCGCATGCACCGGCGGGCCCGACCGGTACCACGGCCGGGCTTGGAGCGGGCGTCCCGGCGACAACAGCACGGTCTGCCCGCACAGGCGCCGGACGATGTCCGGCGGCCGGCCAAGCAGCCGCGTGCCGTGGGCGAGCGCGCGCTCCCAGGTCATGTTCGCGGCGATCATCTGGCTCGGCGCCAAGTGCATCTCGCGATCGCCGGCGATGGCGTGGAGCCCGTGAAGACCCGTCCATCGTGCCGGTGGCCGCGTCGACGGAACCGGGCGACCGGCGCCGACCGGCAGGAAGAGTTCGGCGACGGCATCCGGGCCGCCGGACGCCAGCTGCTCGGCGATTGGATCGATGGAACCTGGCGGGAGCCACGCGTGATGCCAGCGCCGGCCGAAGCGGCGCACGCAGAGATAGTGCGGGACCGGCCAAGCCGACCGCCCGTCGAGGAATGCCGAAACCCGGTCGTCGATCTCGGCGGGCGATGCCGCGATGTCGGCTTCGATGGACGAACGATGCTTGTCCACGGCTGGGCCATCTCCGATCCGGAGAAACTGGTCCGGACGCCGCCCGCGCGCAAGCGATGGAGCGGCACGGGCCGGCATTCCCGTCGCTTTCCGGGCGATGTATCCTGCGATCGGCAGAACAGAATGGGAGGGTTGCAATGGCCGATGCATTGAAGAGCTTCTGCGAGGCGAGCAGTGCCGCCCTGCGGGCCGATCCCGGCCCCGGCGGCCGCGAGCAGGTGCGCCGGATGGTCGAGACGCTCGTGGCCGATCCGGAATTCGTCGAGACTTGGCTCGGCAGCGAGGCGCCGCTTGGCAAGCGGACGCTCTACGAGGATGCGGAACTGGGCTTCGTCGTCCTCGGCTATCGGCAGGACAAGCCGCACCGTTCGCCGCCGCACGATCACGGGCGCTCCTGGGCGATCTATGCCCAGGCCGACGCCTATACCGACATGACGCTCTACCGCCGCCTCGACGGCGGCGAAGGGGCCGGTCCCGCGCAGATCGAACTCGACCGATCCTACCGGCTCGAGCCGGGGCATGCCGGGCTCTATGACGGGCCGGAAATCCACGCCATCGACTATCCGGCCGGCTCCCGGTATGTGCGGATCACCGGCTGCGACCTGGATCGCGTGCCGCGGCTGCGCTACGACCTGGCCACCGGCGAGGCGAAGGTCATCGAGAGCGCCACGGCGTCCTAGCGACGACAGCTCTTTGGACCGGCCATAATCTCGCCAAGGTCGTGCCGATCATGATCGGTCGGCGGGTGCGATGAACTTTTGTCGCCCCGCCGACGGGAATGGCGGGGCGCAGTTGCTTATTCGGGGCATTTCGCACAAGTTTCATCGCGGAACTGGAACATCTGGAGCCGCCGGATGCGCGCCCTGATCGTGGACGACTCGCTCGAGGTCCGCGAGATCATCGCTGCCTATCTCACCGCCGCCGGTTACCCGGACCCCGCCAAGGCTGCGGATGCGGAGACGGCGCTGCACCTTCTCGGGGTCGAGCGCAGGCTGGGCGGCGACGGCCAGAGGCCGGTCGGGGACATCGACGTCATCCTCATGGACATCATGATGCCCGGGATGGACGGCATCGAGGCTTGCGCGCGGGTCAAGCGGAACGGCCCTACGGCCGAGATTCCGGTCCTGATGGTCACGAGCCGGGACGACGGCACCGCCCTGCAGCAGGCTTTCCTGGCAGGGGCGTCCGACTATGTCCGCAAGCCCATCGAGCGGGTCGAACTCCTGGCGCGGATCCGCTCCGCCCTCCGGCTCAAGGCCGAGCTCGAACGTCGGCGCAGCCAGGAGCAGGCGTTGCGCGCGGAACTGGTGCGGCTGGCCGCGTCGCATGCCGATGCGGCGGTCGATCCGGCCACGGGCCTGCCGACGGCCCTGGTGGCGGCGGCCGTGGCCGACGCCGCGCTGGCGGCCGGACTGGGGGTCGCGCTGATCGCGATCGCGGTCGCAGGGGCCGACGAGCCGAGCGAGGCCGGGGCGAGCGCCACGGTCATGCGCAAGGCTGCGTCCACGATCGGTCGCGCCGCTGCGGGACTGTCGGACCTGCTCGTCGCGGCGCCGGTGCCCGGGCGCCTGCTGGTGCTGGCACCGGGACGCACGCCCGACGAGGCGGCGGCCCAGGCGGAGCGCATCCGCCTCGCATGCGAGCGCGCGCGCATTCCTGCTGCGAGCGGCGACGCCTTCGTGACGGTCAGCGTCGGAATCGCCACCGGCGATGCCGGAACAGCGGACTGGGATGGCCTGCTGGAGCGGTCGAGCCGGGCCGCGACGCTGGCCGCGGCAAAGGGCGGCAATCGCATCGAGACCGCGTCGCGAATCGCGTCTCTTGCCGGGATGCGCAGCACCGTCTAGCGGCAGACGATCCGGCCGCGGCCAGGAGCCGGCGTTCGGCAACCGGCGGTTTTATCGGGCGGCAAGTGACGCCTTGCGCCCGCCCGGCTTTTCACCCAACCTTGCCCGAACATGGCGGCCAGCTGAACCCAGATGCTCCGAGGGCAACGGACTCTCGCGGTCCGCGCGACGATTCTCGCAATCGGCGTGCTGTTGCTGTGCTTCATGTGGGTCTATGTGCTGTTCCAGAGCCGGGCCGAGCGCGAGCAGGCGATCGCCGGCGCCGTGCGCGACACGGCAAACCTCGCAATCGCCTTCGAGGAACAGACGCAGCGGACGATCGGCGCCGTCGAGCAGGCGCTGGAGCTGCTCCAGGCCGAGTATGAGCGGGCGCCGCAGAGCTTCGACGTGCGGGACGCTTTCGAACGGATCCGCAGCCTGCGCGACATCACGTTTCAACTCTCGCTCATCGGGCCCGATGGGACGATGCGTGCGTCGAGCCTGGACGACTGGCCGCGCAACCTCGACCTCTCCGACCGAGAGCATTTCCGCGTCCATGTCGGCAGCGATTCGCGCTCGGTCTTCATCAGCGCGCCCCTGATCGGACGGGCATCCGGACGGGCATCGATCAATATTTCGCGCCGCCTCAACCGCCCGGATGGCGGGTTGGCGGGTGTGCTCGTCTTCTCGTTCAATCCCGAGATGCTGGTCCGGATGTACGAGAACGTCGACCTTGGACGAGGCGGCGAGATGCTGCTGGTCGGGCAGGACGGGATCGTTCGCGCGATCGGCTCGGGCGACGAGAAGCGCAGCGGGCAGAGCATCGCCGACACGCCGTTCTTCGCGCGCATCCGCTCGGCGCAGCGGGGAACGGCCGAGCTGCCGGGCCCGATCGACATGGTCGAACGGCTCTACGCGTTCCAGTCGGTGGACGGCCTGCCGCTCCTGGTCGCCGTGGGGATATCGAAGCAGGAGGTGCTGGAGCCGGTCACGGACCGGGAGCGGAACCGGCTGGCCCTGCTGGGTGCGGTCACCGCGGCCATCGTCATGTTCCTGGCCGCGCTCGTCGTGGAAGTCGGGCGGCGGCAGCAGCGCGAGGAAGAGCTGGAGCGCGAGCGGGAGACGCTCGCGCGGGCGACGGTCGAGCTGGAGGCCGCCAAGGCCGAAGCGGACGAGAAGGCGTTGCTGTTCGAGACGACGCTGCTCAACATGAGCGACGGGATCAGCTTCTTCGATGCCGATCTGCGCCTGCGCCTGTGGAACCGGCGCTTCCTGGAGCTGGCCGGGGTGGATGACGCGATCGCCGTGGTCGGGACGCCGCTGGAGGAGATCCTGCGGCATCAGGCCGAGCGCGGCGAGTTCGGCCCGGTCGATCCGGCCGCCGAGGCCAAGCGCCGGGTCGCCGAGGTGCGCCGGGTTCCCATCCAGGGCACCGAGCGCCGGCGCCCCAACGGGCGCTTCATCGAGTTGCGGCGCACGGTGCAGCCCGACGGCAGCATCATCACCGTCTACACCGACGTGACGCTGCGCAAGCATTCCGAAGGCGAGTTGCAGCGCGCCCGCGACCTGGCGGAGCAGGCGCTGGCGGCGAAGTCGCGGTTCCTGGCGATCGTCAGCCACGAGATCCGCACGCCGATGAACGGGGTCATCGGCACCCTGGAACTGCTGGCAGACACGAACCTCGACCGTGCCCAGCGGCGCTACGTCGAGATCGCGCGCTCGTCCGCCGACGGGCTGGTCAACATCATCAACGACATCCTCGACCTGTCGCGCCTCGAGGCCGACCGGATGCCGCTGGTGACGGCCGACTTCGACCTGCCGGCCCTGCTCAACAGCGCGGTCGGGCTGTTCTCGGCGGCGGCGGACAGCAAGGGCATCGAGATCCATCTCGCGGTCGCACGCGACGTCCCCAGATGGTGCCGTGGCGACGCCGGCAGGCTGCGCCAGATCCTGATCAACCTGCTCTCGAACGCGATCAAGTTCACGACCGTCGGCAATGTCCGGCTGTCGGTCGAGACGGTCTCCTCCCGCCGCTCGGTCGGGGACGGGCCGTTCGAGTTGCGCTTCCTCGTCGCCGACAGCGGTCCGGGCGTCGCGCCGGCCGATCGCGAGAAGCTGTTCCGGCCGTTCTTCCAGATCGACAGCCAGGAGGCACGGCCCGGCTCGGGTCTCGGGCTGGCGATCGTCAAGGGGCTGGTCGATCGCTTCGGCGGCAGCGTCGGCGTCGCCGAGCGACCGGGCGGGGGGTCGATCTTCTGGGTCCGCCTGCCACTGTTGCCGGGAGCGCCGACCGCGGAGGAGGTCGTTGCCGACCCGCCGCCGGTGGAGCGCTCCGGTGCTGCGGCCTTCAACATCCTGGTCGCCGAGGATTCGCCGGTCAACCAGTTGATCGCCGGAGAGCAGCTGCGCAGCGCCGGGCATACGGTGACCCTGGCGGACAATGGCCGCGAGGCCGTGGAGAAGGCGACCGCCGGCGGCTTCGACCTGATCCTGATGGACGTCATCATGCCCGAGATGGACGGGATCGATGCCGCTCGCGCCATCCGCCGCCTGCCGCCGCCGGCCGGTACCGTTCCGATCGTAGCATTGACCGCCAACGTGATGAGCGAGGATCGGGCGCGCATCCTGACCAGCGGCATGGACGGCGTGCTCGGCAAGCCCTTCAACCGGGCCCGCCTGCTCGACATGGTGGCGCGGTTCGCGCGCCATCCCGGCGACGCTGGCGATGTGGCGGCGCCGGCCGGCGCCGCGGATCCTATCGTCGCGGGGCCCGCCGCCGACGCGCCCGCGGCGGAGGAGGTCGTGGAGGAGTTCGATCCCGCACCGCTGGATCGGATGCGGGGCGATGTCGGCGACGAGGTCACGGCAAGGCTGACGCGCATGTTCTCCGGCGAACTCGCCGACCGGCGCGGGCTCATGGCCAAGGCGCTCGAAGGCGGAAACATGGCCGACCTTCGCCGGGTTGCGCATACCATCAAGGGCGGCGCACAGACCTTCGGCCTGCTGCGCCTGGCGAAGGCGGCGCTCGAACTGGAACGCGGCGTCGAATCCGGTGCCGTCGACCGGCTCGCCGAACTGGTCGCGATTGTCGATCGCGAAGCGGCCCAGGGCTATGAACTGCTGGAAACCTCGCTGGCTGCGTCGGCCCCCAGCGAGCCGGCATAGAAAGGACGAGGGAGATCGCCAGCGTGACCAACGACGTTTCCATGCTTTCAGCCACGCGGCTGCTCGGCCTCTATCGCGCACGCGCGCTGTCCCCGGTGCAGGCCACCAAGGCGGCGCTGGCGCGCATCGATCGTTGGAACCCGGTGCTCAACGCCTTCTGCCTCGTCGACCCCGAGCCGGCGCTCGAAGCGGCCCGGCAGTCGGAAGCGCGGTGGGCGGCGGGCCGGCCGATGGGCCGCCTGGACGGGGTTCCGACCACTATCAAGGACCAGTGGCTTGCCCGCGGCTGGCCGACGCGGAGGGGCAGCCACGCCGTCCTGGAAGAGGCGCCCGCGGCCGAGGATTCCCCGGCGACGCAGCGGCTGCGGGAGCAGGGTGCCATCCTGCTGGGCAAGACCAACCTGCCCGAGTTCGGCTGGAAAGGGGTGACGGACAGCCCGCGCTTCGGAATCAGCCGCAATCCGTGGGACCCGTCGAAGACCTGCGGCGGTTCGTCCGGCGGTGCCGCCATCGCGGCGGCGAGCGGCATGGGCGCCCTGCATCTCGGCTCGGACGGGGCCGGCTCGATCCGCATGCCGGCGGCCTTCTGCGGGGTGTTCGGCCTGAAGCCGACCTTTGCGCGGGTTCCGGCCTATCCCTATGGCCTGCTGCCGATGTGCTCCCATACCGGCCCGATGACCCGCACGGTCGAGGATGCGGCGCTGATGCTGACGGTGATGGCCGAGCCGGACCACCGCGACTGGCTGGCCCCGCCGCCGGACGGCCGGGACTATCGGGTCGGCCTCGACGAGGGCATCCGAGGCATCCGCATCGCCTACAGCCGCACGCTCGGATATGCCCAGGTCGACCCGGAGATCGCGGCGCTGGTCGATCGCGCGGTCGCCGTGCTGGCGGAGCAGGGGGCGGAGGTCGAGGAGGTCGATCCGGGCTTTGCGGACCCGCGCGAGCCGTTCGAGATGTATTACGCCACCAGCATCGCGACGACACTGAAGCGCCTGGACCCCGCGCTCCGGGCCCAGATGGATCCCGGCTACCTGCGGCTGGCGGAGAAGGGGCTGCGCTCCTCCGGCACCGACCTGATCGAGGGCTGGGCGGTGCGCGAGGCGCTGGGCCGGCACATGAACGCTTTCCATCAGCGCTTCGACCTGCTGGTGACGCCGCAGCTGCCGCTGGCCGCGTTCGCGGCCGGCGTCGAGTATCCGGCCGATCGCGGCATGACGAGCTGGTTCGACTGGAGCCCGTTTGCCTTTCCCTTCAACTGGACCGGGCAGCCGGCGGCCAGCGTGCCATGCGGCCTGACGCCGGACGGTCTTCCGGCCGCGATGCAGATCGTCGGGCCGCGCTATGGCGACATGCTGGTCCTGCGGGCGAGCCGCGCCTACGAGGCGGAGCGGCCCTTCGCCGTGCCCGATCTCGAGAAGACGGCCGCTCAGGCCCGCGGATAGCGAAGGAACAGGAGGTCGGCGCCGTCGGGCCCGCTGCGAAGCGAAACCCGCGAGCGGTCCGGCCGGACGAAGAGCACCGACAGGCGCCCCAGCCAGGCATCCCCATGCCGGACGGCGCCGCGGGTCACGATGATCGACTGTCCGGCACCGGCGTCGAGCCCGTCGAGCACCAGATCGGCCGAGGGGCCGGCGCGGTGGTAGCGGATCGACAGGCCGTCGGGCTCGTCCATCAGGGTCTCGGTGCGGACGATGCCTGCGGCGCAGTCGTCGTCGCGCGTGGGGGCGATCGTTGGTGCGAAGAGGTTGCGGCGCGGGACGGCGCGCATGCGCGCGCGTGCCGCCGGCAGGTACTGGGCGCCGGTACCGTCGGCGCTCGCGCGCAAGGAAAAATACTGCAGGCCGTCCGGGCCCGTCTGGATCGGCCCGTAGCCGGTATGGGCGGCGGCAAAATGCGCCGAAACGGGTGCGACGGGATGCTTGCCGATGGAGCCGGAGCCGGCGACGACGACCTGGAACTGGTCGACATGGTGGAAGTGCGGATGGACGATTGCGCCCGGTTCCTGCTCGACCAGGAAGGCCTGGGGCTCCCGCGTCTCGCCCGGCCCCGGAGGTACGTAGGGAACGAATCCCGCGGCCTTGGGATCGACCGAGGCCGAGGCGGCCGGCGAGGGCGGGGGTCCGAAGAACTCGGTCCGCCAGATCAGGGCACCCTCGGCCGTCTGCCGCGAGAAGCGCGTGGCGGCGGCGGCCAGGGGGTCGCAGGCATAGATCATCGGATCCTCCGCCCGATCGGGCTCCTGGTCCGATGCTAGGGGAGGCGCCTGCGCCTGCGCAAGGCGCCCCCGAGGCGGGTCAGCCGACCGCGAGCTTGAGGTTCTGGGAACCCTGGCGCTCGCCGAGCTGCGAGCGGGCGCCGTGGAGGAAGAAGCCGATCTCTTCCCGGATCGCGGCCGCCTGGCTGCGCGTCGGCGGCTGGTCGAACACCCACCGCCGGACCGCGAGCATGAAGACGGCCGTGTGCAGGCGCTGCGCCAGGTCGAGGTCGGCCGCCGACACGCCGTCCGGTCGCACCGGATCGAACTCCCGCCGCAACTCGCGGCCGATCGGCCGCAGGGCGCGTTCTCGCAGCATCGTCTGGTGCCGCTTGTGGATGTCCATGCCGGCGAGCGACGCGAAGAACAGGATTCGGGTCCATTCGCGCGTCAGGATCGTCTCGGAATAGTCGAGATAGAACTGCTCCAGCCGCTGGCGCAGCGGCCGGTCGGCGCGGCGCAGGCCGTCGCGCCATTCCGGCTTCCAGCGATCCTCGCAGAGGCGCTCGACGACGCGGGCGATGAGCGCATCCTTGCTCGGAAAATAATGGTAGAGCAACGGCTGGCTGACGCCGATCGACCGCGCCAGATCGCGCGTGTTGCCGTGCAGGCCGTGGTCGGCGAAGAAATGGATCGCCCGCTCGACGATCGCCTGTTCCCGCGACGAAGGCTGCCCTTCGACTCCCGTCACCGCAACCGCCGTCGGCCGCAAAGCGCGCTTTCCCTGCATCTCCCACCCCTCGTCGCGAAGTGACCACTCCCGCCGTGATGGGCTGCCGCTGGGAAGGCAGCCTTAATTCAGGAAATGATCATATAACCTTATTGTCTCAGAGCATAACATGGCATCCGGGTTCTGCGAAGGCACCCGCACGCATCAATTGTGCAGGCCGACGATTCGTCGCACCGCGTCGACCAGGATCGCCGCCGCCTCGGCGGCTTCGGCGAGCGGCACGCTTTCGTCGGCTGCGTGGCCGTCGGCGCCCGAGCCCGGGCCGAAATTGACGATCTCGATGCCGTCGTCGGCGAAGTAGCGACCGTCGCTGACGCCCGTGGCGTTGAGCAGTGCCGCCGGCCGTCCGGTGCGCGCGGCGATGGCTTCGGCCAGCGCGGACACGCCGGGCCCGTCCGCACCGGCGCGGAAGCCGTTGGTGCCGGTCAGGCGTTCCAGCGTCCAGCTCCCGTCCGGCTCGCCGACCATAGCCAGGATCTGTTGCAGTTCGGCAAAGGCCGCGTCGACCTTCTCCGCGGGCAGCAGGCGCCGGTCGATCGTCAGCTCTGCGCGCGCCGGGACGACGTTGGCGTTGCTGCCGCCCGAGATCAGCCCGATGTTCATGGTCGACTGCATGGCACCGTCCGTGCGCGCGGCGAGGCGGGGAGCCAACTCGGACTGGAGCATGCCCGCCAGGCGCAGCAGGCGCAGGATGGCGCTGTCGCCGGCGGCCGGATTCCCGGCGTGGGCGGCGCGGCCACCGGCGACGAGCCGGGCCCAGAGGACGCCGCGCTCGGCGACGATCATCTGGTTCTCGGTCTGGGCGCCGAGGATCAGGATGTCCGGCCGGACATGCCCCGCACGCCGCAGGAAGGCCATGCCGTGCGGCCCGAGATTTTCCTCGTCGGCGACGAAGGTGAAGGTCACGGTGCCCTGCCGCGGGCCGCCGCGCCGGGCGATCTCCTCGGCGAGCCAGAGCTGGACGGCCATCGAGCCCTTGCAGTTCCCGGCGCCCAGCCCGTGCATGCGCCCGTTCCGCAGGACGGGCTCGTAGGGATCGGAGGTCCATAGCGACCGGTCGCCGACCGCGACGGTGTCGGAATGCGCATTGAAGACGAGATGGGGGCCGCCCGTGCCGATGGTGGCGACGACGTTGTCGACGCCGGGGGCCTCGGCCAGGATTGCGGTCCGGCATCCGGCGGCGCGCAGGCGGTCTGCGGCATAGGCCGAGATCGCGACGCTGTCGCCCGGCGGGTAGGGCGAGGGGATGCGGATCAGGTCGGCCAGGATCGCGGCCAGCTGTTCGCCGATGGCGGATTCGTTCATGGCATTCCCCAGGAGGTTCAGGCGGCGCCGCGGCGCAGGCGCTCGCCCCGCCGCCGCAGATATTCGACGGCCGCCATCAATGCGACCGAGAGCAGGACCAGCATCGTCGCCGCGGCGGCGATCGTCAGGCTGATGTTCTCGTTGATGCCCGAGAACATCTGGCGGGGCAGGGTGCGCTGCCCGGGGCCGGCGAGGAAGAAGGCGACCACGACCTCGTCGAACGAGGTCGCGAACGCGAAGAGGGCGCCGGACGCCACGCCGGGCAGGATCAGCGGCAGCATGATGCGGCGGAAGACGGTCCAGCCGCCGGCCCCGAGGCTGGCGCCGGCGCGGGCGAGCGTGCGGTCGAAGCCGGCCAGCGTCGCCTGCACCGTGACGACGACGAAGGGGGCGCCGAGCGCGGCGTGCGCCAGGATCAGGCCGGTGTAGCTGTTGGCGAGCCCGACCGCGGCGAATGCGAAATAGACGCCGACGGCGACGACGATGATCGGCATCACCATCGGCGCCAGCAGCAGTGCGGTGACGATGCCGCGCAGCGGGAAGCGTGCCAGCCACAGGCCGACGGCGGCCGCGGTTCCGAGGGTGGTCGCCAGCAGCGTCGCCGGGATCGCGACGACGATGCTGTTGCCCAGCGCGGGCAGCCAGAAGTCGGAGGTGAAGAAGTCGGCGTACCAGCGCAGGCTGAGCCCCGGCAGCGGATACTGGAGGAACGAGCCTGCGCTGAACGAGAGCGGCGCGATGGCGACGATCGGGGCCAGCAGGAAGACCAGCACGAGGGCGAGATGCAGCCATAGCCAGAGGCGCGTCGCCCGCTGGCCGGCGGTCGTTGCCGGCTCGCCCATGCCTCAGCCGAGCCGGGGGATGCCGCCGCCGGCGAGGCGGCGATAGACGAGCAGGAGCGCGGCGGTTGCCGCCACCAGCAGGATCGAGAGCGCCGCCGCCATGCCCCAGTTGATCGTCCGGCTGGCATAGAAGGCGATGAAGTAGCTGATCATCTGGTCCTCCGCCCCGCCGACGAGGGCCGGCGTGACGTAGTAGCCGATGGCCTGGATGAAGACGAGCAGCGAGCCGGCGGCGACGCCGGCCGCGGTCTGGGGCAGGAAGACGCGGCGGAACACCGTCGCCGGCGGCGCGCCGAGCGAGGCCGCGGCGCGCAGATGAGCGGCCGGGATCGACCGCATGACGCTGTAGAGCGGCAGGATCATGAAGGGCAGCAGGATGTGGGTCATCGCGACGTAGACGGCGAAGCGGTTGAAGATCATCGGCACGGGGGCATCGACGAGGCCGGACCGCACCAGCAGCGAATTGATCACGCCCTCCCGCTGCAGCAGCACCACCCATGCCGCGGTGCGGACCAGGAGCGAGGTCCAGAACGGCACCAGGATGAGGATGAGTAGGGGATTGGCGAGCCGGTCGGGCAGGCGCGCCAGGAGATAGGCGGCCGGGTAGCCGACGAGGAGGCAGACCAGCGTCACGATGCCGGCGATCCACAGTGTCCGCAGCAGGACGGTGCGGAAGACCGCCTGGTCGGGATGGGTTCCGACGATGGCGCCGTCCGCGTCCCGGCGCAGGTCGAGCGCGCCGAGCAGATAGAGGTCGGTCACCGGACCGCCGGCGCGCTTCAGGGCGGCCCAGTTCTCCCGCTCGCCCCAGCCGGGACTGGTCGCGAGGATCGCGGTCTTGAGATCGCCGGCCCCTTCGGGCGGCAGCCGCCGCGCCGTCGCGAACAGCAGCGAGCGATAGCCGCTCGCATCATAGTTGAGGCGGGTGGCCGCGCCGGCCAGGGTGCCGGCCGTACGCGCGGCCCGGATATCCCCGGCGAGCGCCGCGAACGCGGACTCGTCCGGGAGTGCCTGCCCGTCCCATTGCGCCAGCGCCGCCAGCGTGCGCGGGAAGACGGGGGCGACCTCTGCGTCCGAAAAAGCACGCCACATCATGGCGCCGATCGGCACCAGGAATGTGGCGAGCAGGAAGATGAAGAGGGGCGCCACCAGGACGGCTGCCCGCCAGCGGGCAGGGCCGGTCGGCGCCCCGGGATTGCGGACTATGTGCGGCCTCCGCTCAGCGGGAGACCCAGGCGTTGAAGCGCTGGTTCAGCCGGTCGATGTTCTCGACCCAGAAGGGTTCGTCGACATAGAGCGCGGTCGCGATGTTGTCCGGCGCGGTCGGCAGCTCCGGCAGGACGGCCTTGTCGATCATCGCGGTGGCCGCCTTGTTGGTCACCCCGTAGGGGATCATCGCGGGCAGCTTGGCCTGGTTCTCCGGCTTGCTCACGAAGGCGATGAAGGATTCCGCCTGCGCCTTGTTCGGCGTGCCCTTCATGATGACCCAGGTGTCGATGGTGTAGAGGGCGTTGTTCCAGACGATCTTGAGGTTCTTCTTGTCCGTCTTGTTCGCGGCCCCGATGCGGCCGTTGTACGCCATCGTCATCGCGACCTCGCCGGACACCAGCAGCTGCGGCGGCTGCGACCCCTTCTCCCACCAGACGATGTGCGGCTTCAGCTGGTCGAGCTTCTTGAAGGCCCGCTCGATCCCGGCGTCGGTGCCCAGGACCTTGTAGACGTCGGCCGGCGTGACCCCGTCCGCCATGAGGGCGAATTCGAGGCTGGTCTTGGGGCCCTTGCGCAGGCCGCGCTTGCCCGGCCACTTCTGGACGTTCCAGAAGTCGGCCCAGCTCTTCGGCCCGTCCTTGATCCGGTCGCCGTCATAGGAGAGGACGAAGTCGTAGACGATGGCGCCGACGCCGCACTCGTGGACGGCGTCCTTCAGGAACGCGTCCTGGCCGCCATACTTGGACCAGTCGGCCTTCTCGAAGAGGCCCTCCTCGCAGCCGATCACCAGCTCCTCGGATTCGACTTGCACCACGTCCCAGGTGTTGGCGCCGCCTTGCAGCTTGGCGCGCAACACGCCGATCCCGCCGTCCCAGGTCTCCTCGGCCAGCTTGGTCTTGCTCTGCTCCATGAACGGCTTGAAATAGACTTCGCGCTGCGCGTCCTGGTAGGCGCCGCCCCAGGATACGACCGTCAGGTCGCGCGCCGCTGCGGTGCCGGCGACGAGCGTCGCGGCAGCCGCCAGAATCCATCCCCGTCCCATCCGGTGTGCGGTTCGGCCCATGGGTCCTCCTCGATTGCCGGCGCGTCCGGCGGCCGGCTCGGCGGCCATTCTAGTCGATGGAGGACGCGAAGCGAGTTTCCCCGTTGCGCGCCGTCGCCGGGCTTGTCACCTTTCGCCCCTCATGAGCGATCCCGCATCCGGCGGCAAGGCCCGCCCCTCCGTCTCCGCCCTGTTCGGAACCGCCAAGCCCGTCATCGGGATGGCCCACCTGCTGCCGTTGCCGGGCAGCCCGCTCTACGACCGCAGGGCGGGCGTCGACGGCATCGCCGAGGCGGTGGCCCGCGACGTCGAGGCGCTGCAGGCGGGCGGCGTCGACGGCATCATGTTCGGCAACGAGGGCGACCGGCCCTATGTGCTGAAGGCCCCGCCGGAGGCGCTGGCGGCCATGGCGGCGGTCGTCGCGCGTGTCAGCCCGGCGATCAAGGTGCCGTTCGGCGTCGATTTCCTGTGGGATCCCGTCGCCACGGTCGCGCTGGCCGTCGCCACCGGCGCCCGCTTCGCGCGCGAGGTCTTCACCGGCGTCTACGACAGCGACATGGGCCTGTGGCAGCCCGACGCGGCCGGCGCGCTGCGCCGGCGCGTCGAGCTCGACCGTGACGACCTGGTGCTGCTGTTCAACGTCAACGCCGAGTTCGCAGCCCCCCTCGGCGACCGCGACGTGCCGACCAAGGCCAAGAGCGCCGTGTTCTCGTCGCTGGCCGACGTCGTCTGCGTCTCCGGCCCGATGACGGGGGAAGCGGCGGAGGATTCGCTCTTCGCGCAGGTCAAGGCGGCGGTCGGCGCGACGCCGGTCTTCGCCAACACCGGCGTCAATATCGGCAACGTCGGCGCGATCCTGCAGCATGGCGACGGCTGCGTCGTCGGCACGCACCTCAAGACGGACGGCGTGACCTGGAACGCCGTCGACCGCGAGCGCGTCGCCCGCTTCATGGACCAGGTCCGCAAGGTGCGCTGAGACGATGGCGGTCCTGGTCGGCCTCGACATCGGGACCACCTCCACCATCGGGGTGCTGATCCGGCCGGACGGCTCGACGCTGGCGACGGCGAGCCGTCCCGTCCGCCTCTATTCCGAGCGCCCCGGCTGGTCGGAGGAAGACCCCGGGCAGTGGTGGAGCAACGCCTGTGCGGTCCTGCGCGAACTGGCCGCGGCCGCGGAGGTGACCGGGGATGCCGTCGCGGCCGTCGGGGTCACGGGCATGCTGCCGGCGGTCGTCCTGCTCGACGCCGACGACCGCCCGATCCGGCGCAGCATCCAGCAGTCGGACGCCCGGGCCTTCGCCGAGGTCGAGGCGATGCGGCGCAGCGTCGACGAGGCCGCCTTCTTCCGGCGCACCGGCTGCGGCATCAACCAGCAACTGGTCGCGCCGACGCTGCGCTGGCTGGAACGGCACGAGCCCGAAGCCTTCGCCCGCATCGCGACCTGCTACGGCTCCTACGATTTCGTCACCCATCGGCTGACCGGTTCGCGCAGCGTCGAACACAACTGGGCGCTGGAGGCGGGCTTCCTGGAGATCGAGGGCCGACAGATCGCCGACGACCTGCTGGCGCTCGGCGGATTGCGGCCGGAGCAGCTGCCGCCGGTGCGCACGCCGCTCGATGTCGTCGGCGGGATCAGCGCGGCCGCCGCCGTGGCGACCGGGCTGGCAGAGGGCACGCGGGTGATCGCCGGGGTGGCGGACCATGCGGCCTCGACATTCGCTGCCGGCGTGGTGGCGGACGGCGACGTGCTGCTCAAGTTCGGCGGCTCGGGCGACATCATGGCGGCGACCCGCGCGCCGATCGGCGATCCGCGGCTCTACAACGACTTCCACGTCATTCCCGGCCTGTTCATGCCCAACGGCTGCATGGCGGCCTCGGGCGCGGCCCTCAACTGGCTGGCGGCGACGATCGCGCGGGACATGCCGCGCGACGCGGGGCGGACGATCCACCAGACCCTCGACCGGCTGGCGGCGGAGACGGCGCCCGGCGCCGATGGCCTGGTGTTCCTGCCCTATGTGCTGGGCGAGAAGACGCCGCTGCACGATCCCGAGGCCCGCGGCGTCCTGCTCGGGCTGGGGCTGCACCATGGCACGGGCCATGTCTGGCGGGCGGCGCTGGAAGGGATCGCCTTCGGCTTCCGCCATCATCTCGAAGTCTTCGCCGAGGCCGGGCTGCCGGCGGAGCGTTTCCGCGCTTCGGACGGGGGTGCGTCGAGCCGGGTCTGGATGCAGATCGTGGCCGACGTCATCCAGCGTCCGATCCAGCTTCTGACGGGGCATCCCGGATCGGCCCTGGGAGCCGCCTTCGTGGCGGGGTTTGCCGTCGGCGCGTTCGATCGGTGGGATGCGATCGAACGCTTCGTCGGGTTGGGGGACGTCGTCCGGCCGGACGCAGCCACCGTGCCCACCTACGACCGGCTCTACCGGGTCTATCGCGAGAGCTACGACCGGCTGCGGTCGCTGTTCCCGCTGCTGGCCTCGGCCTGATCGCCGGTGGCGAGGCGGGCGACCATGCGCGTCAGGGCCGGATAGTCGGTCTTGCCCATCGGATTGCGCGGCAGCGCCGGCACCGGGACGATCGCGACGGGAAACCCGCGCAGGCTCGCGCGGACCTGTGCCGCCAGTTCCGACAGCGGAACCGGCGCGCGCAGCACGACGGCGATCGCCGGTACGACGTCGAAGCGCTCCGACGGCAGCGGCACGACGGCCGCCTCCGCGACGCAGGGGTGGGAGGCGAGCAGCGCCTCGATCTCCTCGGCGCCGGTCAGCACGCCGCCGATGTTCAGCACCCGGTCGCTGCGGCCTTTCAGCTGGACCAGTCCCTCCGCGGACCGGGTGGCGATGTCGCCGGGATAGAACCAGCCGTTGCGGCAATGCTGCCAGGTGGCCTCGGGATCGTCGAGATAGGCGGGCATGACGCCCGGGCCGCGCACGCGCACGAATCCGGGCTGTCCGGCCGCCACCGCCCGATCCTCGCCGTCGACGACTTCGAACGCGATGCCGTCGAGGGGCTGGCCGACGGTCGCCGGCTCCCGGGCGAGCAGATCGGGGCCGGCGACGGCGAGCGTGCCGGCCTCGTTGGTGCCGTAGGTGAGGTGGACGCAGTCGGCGAGACGGCGTCGGGCAAGGTCGTGCATGCGCCGTGGCAGGGCGGCCGAGGAGATGCGCAGCACCCGGAGGTCGGGCAGCGCGGGCGCCCCGTCGGGCAGCACCTCGACCAGGGCGAAGAGGTGGCTCGGCGTCATCTGCAGGAAGCGCACCGCGTGCCGCCGGGCGGTATCGATCAGGTCGCCGAGGCTGCGGAACGCATGGTCGAGGACGACCGTCCCGCCCTGGGTCAGGCAGCGCACCATCGCCGACGTGCTGTTGTAGAACCCCGCCTCGATCAGCGTCAGGAACCGTTCGCCGGGATGATGCTGGAACGCCTGGCGGTCGCGACGGCTGCGCGCGATTTCCATGGCGTGGGTGACCGGGATCGCCTTCGGCCGGCCGGTTGACCCCGACGACTGCGCGATGATCCAGGGCCGGTCGGCCGCCTCCGCGATCGCCGGTCCGGCATCCGGCGTCGCCCGCCGCAGCCAGTCCGGATCGGCCGGGACGTACGGCAGCGGCAGTTCGGCCGAAGCGCGGTCGGCGATCAGCATGGTCGCGCCGGCGGCCCGGGCGAGCGCGGCGGCGCGGCCGGGCGTCTCCGCCGCCCGCAGCGGCAGGTGGGCGATGCCGCTCCGGGCGAGCGCCAGAACCAGGACCGCATGCAGCATGCGGTCGGCGGCCGGAACGACGGCAGCGACGGATCCGGCCCCCAGTCCGAGGCGGGCCAGGCCGGCTGCCGCCGTCCGCACTGCGGCGTCCAGTTCGTCCCGCGTCATGCGCCGCTCGCCGAGCACGAGCGCGAGCGCCGTGGGATCGCTGCGGGCGAGATCGGAGAGGGCGCAGACCAGGTTCATCGGGCGAGCCGGGTCCGCGCGCCCGCCGCTCAGAAGAATATCACGTCGGCGGCGGACAGGCCCGCCGGCTGCACGCCCTGGATCAGCAGGCTGTTGCCGTCGCCGAGGTCGATCAGGGTTCCCTCGGCGCCGGCCGTCATCCGCGCCTGGAGTTCGGCGAAGCTGTCGATGCCGGTGCCGTTGAGACCGGCCTCGAGCTCCAGCCGGTCCCCCTCGGCCGAGGAGAAGTCGGCGATGCGGTCGGTGCCGGCGCCGGAGCGGAAGACGAAGCGGTCGGCGCCGGAGCCGCCCGACAGGGTGTCGCTGCCGAGATCGCCGCTGATCCAGTCGTTGCCGTCGCCGCCGAACACCTGGTCGTTGCCCTGGCCGCCGAAGCAGGTATCGTCGCCGAGGTCGCCGTAGACGAGATCGTCGCCCAAGCTGCCGTTGACGTGCCAGTCCGAATCCGCGCCGCCGCGCACCACGTCGTTGCCCTGGCCGCCGCGGACATAGTCGGCGCCGGCACCGCCGGTGACGAGGTCGTCGCCCTGGTTGCCGTTGAGGTCGTCATTGCCGGCATTGCCGTTGACGACGTCGTTCCCGTCCATGCCGACCAGCGTGTCGTCGGCGCCGCTGCCGAGCAGCTCGTCGTTGCCGGCAAAGGTAGCGGCGACCATGCCGAAGGAGTCGTCGGCCTGCAGGCGGTCGATGTAGGTCAGTGAATCAATCGAAAATCCCGTACCTTCGAAGAGGTAGAGCCCCTGCCAGTCCCGAAGTAAGTAGGATTCTATTGTCCCGCCGACGAAATTGTCTTGGTCGAGAACGAAATTTCCGAACCATTCTGCTGTTGACAGGTCAGGCTCTTCGAAAAAGACCTTCGTCAGATCAAATCCGACGTTGACATACTCTGGGGAGCCGTACCAGAAGTCGCCGGACAGCAGGTTGACGGAACTGTAGGCGGTGAACGTACCCATATGCTGCCTCCGGCGGTGCGTGGGGAATTGGGGTGGCGCTCGCGCCCGCCCCCACCCTTGTGCGTGTTGCTCGATCGATGCGGCCGCCGGGCCCTGGCGTCCGATCCATGCCCCCCACCATATCGACTGCGGCGCGCGGCTTGAACTTCTCGATCACGCTCGGCTGAGAAACCGCCGCGCCGCGAGCTGCTACGATGTGGCAGGCATGGAGCGAGGGAGGAGATGGAACGGCAGACCCATTGGCAGACGATCTGCGCGACCAAGCCGGAGACGATGGTCAGCTGGTACGAGACAGAGCCGCGACCGTGACCGGCAGCTTCGTCGTCCTCGCCACCTTCGCGCCGGATGGTCGCGAGCGGTGCAGCGGCCTGCCGGTCGTTCGCTCCGGCGCCGCGCGACTGGCGGAGCGGCTGGGCGCGACATTCGACCTGCTCTGGTCCGCGCCGGCCGCTCATACCGCGCCGGGGGGAGCCGAGCAGCGGCTCACCTGGGGGCTCTTCCGCCGGCGGGCGGATCAGGTCGCGAACAGGTAGAAGTCGGCCGCCGTCAGCACGCCGGGCTGCACTCCCTCCAGGATCACCGCGTTGCCCGCGCCGAGGTCGATGATCGTGCCGCCGTCGCCATCGCCGGCAAGGCGCTGCGAGAAGACCGCGAAGATCGACCCACCGTCGAAGTCGAGGCCGTTCAGGCCCTGCGCTAGGAACAACCGGTCGATGCCGGGCGAGAAGTCGGCGATCCGATCGGTACCGCCAGAATCGTCGAGAACGAAGAGATCGAGACCTTCCCCGCCCCGGAGGAGGTCGTCCCCGCCATCGGCGATCAAGGCATCGTCGCCGGAGCCGCCATCGAGCGTATCGGGCGCCGGGTCGACGGCTCCCGGCACCCCGTTTCCACCCACCAGCGTGTCCCGCCCGTCGCCGCCGAACAGCAAGTCCGTTCCTTCCTCGCCGGCGAGATAGTCGTCGCCCGCGCCACCCAGAACCGTGTCGCTGCCCGCCTCGCCGAGAATGCTGTCGTTGCCGAGGTTGCCGTCGAGCCAGTCGTCGCCGCCGGGGAGCCCGTATTGGCCGAAGTCCCCGTATAGGAGGTCATCGCCCTGCCCGCCGAAGACCGTGTCGTTGCCGGGCGTCTGCCCCCAGTCGCCATAGACGGTGTCCCGGCCGATGTTGCCGTTGACGTGCCAGTCGTCGCCGTTGCCGCCATAGACGAGGTCGGCACCCTGGCCGCCGCGCACGAAGTCGGCACCGCTGTTGCCATGGACGAGGTCGTCGCCGGTATTGCCGTTGACGTCGTCGTCGCCGCTGCCGCCGACGACCGTGTCGTCGCCGTCGAGTCCGACCAGCCGGTCGTCGCCGCCGCTGCCGATCAGCGTGTCCGCACCGCGCAGCAGGTAGGCGAGAAGGGGGAACCCGTCTCCCGATTCGGCCGCGGCCTGCACGAGCGGCAGCAGGTCGGCGTAGTCGGCGGCCAGCCCGGTCGCCTGATAGCCGATCTCGGCACCGGCCTCCGAGAGGCTGTCGACACTGCCGCCGACGGGAACGCCGCCGACCAACGCGAAGGTGCCGCCGAACGTGACGGTGTCGCCGTTGTCCTCGACCAGCACGATCTCCTGCGGGCCGGCCGCGACGATGTCGCCCTGCGGGTCGTCCGGGATCCATGCCGCGCCGAGCAGGTCGAGGGGCTTGGACAGGGTGATCATCGCCATGCGCCGGTTCCTCCGGGGTTGATCGTCGGATCGACCTGATGGCATGGAGGGGCCGGAAACGGAACCCCGACCGGCGCCTCCGGGAACGGAGGAATTGCCCGGAGCCGGCGGTTGGGCTCTATTGGTGCCGATCGTTCCAGCGAGTTCGAAACTGGAATCTGGAGGAAAGCCCCCCATGAAGATGTTCCTGGCGCCGGCCGTGCTCACGGCCGCCCTCGCGCTGGCGCCCGCCGCCGGCGCGCAGACCCTTCCGGACTATTATCCGAAGGACTATTCGCAGATCGTCGAGGGCTCCAAGAAGGAGAATCGCCTCGTCGTTTATTCGATCATGGCCGAATACAACTGGAAGCCGGTGATCGAGGGCTTCAAGAAGAAGTACCCCTGGATCGACGTCCAGACGCTGGATCTCGGTTCCGGCGAGGTGTTCGAGCGCTACTATGCCGAAAAGGCGTCGGGCGCGCGCTCCGGCGATCTCATGATCAACGGCGCCGTCGACAAGTGGCTGCAGTTCGTCGCCCGCGGCGAGTTGATGGAGTACGAGTCGCCGGAATCCTCCAAGGTTCCCGACTGGAGCAAGCCGCGGAAGGGCCTCTACAGCGTCTCCGCCGACCCGATGGTCATTGTCTACAACAAGGTGCTGATCCCGGCGGCGCAGGCGCCCAAGAGCGTCGCCGACCTGGCGAAGATGGCCGCGTCGGCCCCAGCCCGCTACAAGAACAAGATCACGACCTACAATGCCGGCACCGAGGCGTTCGGCCTCGCGATCAACTGGGCCTACGTCAAGAAGAACGGCGACAAGGCCTGGAACATGTTCGAGCAGCTCGGCAAGGTCGTGCGGCCCGAAGGCAGCGCCGGCCCGATGGTCGAGAAGATCACCGCGGGCGAATACGTCGCCGGCTACTTCGTCTCCGCGATCGTGCTCTATCCCCGCCTCAACGACCCGGCACGGGCGAAGATCCTCGGCTGGGCCTTCCCGACGGACGGTACGCCGATCATCATCCGCGGCATGGGCATCGCCAAGGGCGCGACCAACGTCAATTCGGCCAAGCTGATGCTGGACCACATCCTCTCGCACGAGGGGCAGGTGGCGTTCGGCAAGGGCGGCCTGACGCCCTATCGCGCCGACGTGAAGGACGACGAGGTGCCGCGCTACACCTTCAGCAAGGTCGCCAAGGAAGCCGGCGGCGAGCAGAACCTCGTGATCGTCGACTACGATCCCGACATCGTCGCCAAGGGGCCGGAGTTCCAGGCGAAGTGGAAGAAGGTCTTCAGCGCCAACTGAGGCCCTGACCTCCGATGTCGTCGATGACGGCAACTCCCGCCCCGGCGCTCGTGCCGGGGCGGGACCGTTTTGCGCAGTGGGGCATCGCTGGCCTGACGCTCGCGCTGGTCGCCACCCCGCTGATCCCGATCCTCTATCAGTCCTTCAGCGACCGGCCGCTCTATGACGGTGCGGGCGTCCTCTCGCTCGACAATTACGTCAAGCTGTTCGGCAGCGCGCAGTTCCTGCGCGTCATCTGGAACACGCTGGCGCTGGGCGCGCTGACCACCATCATCGGCACGCTGATCGGCGTCGTCGCCGCCATCGTTCTCGGGCGCACCAACATGCCGGGACGCGCCCTGATCGGTGAGGTCCTGATCTGGCCGCTCTACATCTCGCATCTGGTGCTGGGCTTCGGGTTCAGCGTCATGTACGGCCCGTCCGGCTACATCACGCTGTCGCTCGCCCAGGCGTTCGGCGACCAGCCGTGGGACCTCTACACGATCACCGGCATGGCGATCATCTGCGGCGTCGCGCAGGCGCCGATCACCTACCTGTTCTGCGTCGCCTCGACCCAGGCGGCCGACCCCTCGCTCGAGGATGCCGCGCGCATCTCGGGCGCCAGCCCGTTCCGGGCCCTGTGGTCGATCAGCATTCCGCTGCTGCGGCCGGCCATCGTCTACGCCGTCATCCTGAACTTCACGGTCGCGCTGGAACTGCTGGCGATCCCGCTGCTGTTCGGCCGTCCCGCCGGCTACGAGTTCCTGACGACCTATCTCTACGAGCACGGCATCGACGCGGCGACGCCCGACTATGGCCTGGTCGGCGCGGCGGCGGCGCTGCTGCTCGCCATCGTCAGCTTCCTGCTGTGGCTGCAGGCGCGCCTGCTGCGCGATTCCGGTCGCTTCGTCACGCTCGGCGGCAAGGCGGCGCGGCCGCGGGTGCTCAATCTCGGCGTCTGGCGCTGGCCCGTCTTCTTCGGGATGGCCTTCTATCTCGTGGCCGGCGTCATCGTCCCGCTCGTCGGCGTTGGCCTGCGCGCGGTCACCAGCTTCCTGACCCCGCTGCTGCCGTTCTGGGAGGTGCTGACGCTCGATCATTTCGTGCTCATCTTCTCCTATCCCGCCTATATCCGCTCGATCCTCAACACGATCGGTATCGCGGTCTTCGGCGGGGCGCTCTGCACGCTGTTCGTGGCGATGGTGGCGATCACCGTCCACCGTTCCGAATTCCGCTATGGCCGGGCGCTCGAGTTCGTCGCCACGTATCCCCGTGCGGTGCCGGGGCTGGTCGCCGGCATCGGGTTCCTGTGGGCGATGCTGCTGTTCCCGCCGCTGGGGCTGCTGCACAACACGATCTGGATCCTCGTGCTGGCCTACGTCATGCGCTACCTGCCGACCGGCTTCGGCGCGATGTCGCCGATGCTGCTGCAGATCGGCCGCGAACTGGACCGTGCCTCGCGCACGGTCGGGGCGGACTGGTGGACGACGGCGACCCGCATCCTGATGCCGCTCATCAAGCCGGCGCTGTTCTCGACCTTCGCGATCCTGTTCGTGGCCTTCTTCCGGGAGTACTCGGCGGCCGTGTTCCTGATCTCACCGGGTGCGGAGGTCATCGGCACGATGCTGCTCAGCTTCTGGATCCAGGGCGATGCCGGACCGGTCGCGGCGCTGGCGGCGTTCCAGATCCTGCTGACGTTCATCTTCGTCTATGGCGCCCGCCATCTCCTGGGAGTGAAGATCTATGGCTGAGGTGCGCATCCAGGGGCTGCTGAAGCGCTTCGGGTCGGTGGTGGCGGTCGACCATATCGACCTCACCGTGGCGGACGGGGAGTTCCTGACGCTGCTCGGCCCGTCCGGCTGCGGCAAGTCGACGACGCTGGCCGCCGTCGCCGGCCTCGACCGGCCGGACGGCGGCTCGATCCGGGTCGGCGACACCGTCTTCTACGACGGTGCCACCGGCGCCTACCTGCCGCCGGAGCGCCGCAACTGCGGCCTCGTCTTCCAGTCCTACGCGCTCTGGCCGCACATGACGGTGGCCGAGAACTGCGCCTATCCGCTGAAGCTGCGGCGGATTCGCGGCGCCGAGCGCCAGGCGCGGGTGGACGAGGCGCTGGCGCTGGTCGAGATGCAGCCCTATGCCGGCCGCTATCCGCACCAGCTCTCCGGCGGGCAGCAGCAGCGCGTCGCGCTGGCCCGCACGCTGGTCTACCGGCCGACCATCCTGCTGCTCGACGAACCCCTCTCCAACCTCGATGCCAAGCTGCGCGAGCGGGCGCGGACCTGGCTGGCGCAGATCACCAAGAAGGTCGGCCTGACCACCATCTACGTCACCCACGACCAGATCGAGGCGCTGGCGCTGTCCGATCGCATCGCGGTGATGCGGGAAGGGCGGATCGCCCAGCTCGACCAGCCGCGGGTCATCTACGAGCAGCCGGCCGATCCCTTCGTCGCCGACTTCATCGGATCGAGCAACTTCATCAAGGGCACGGCCGAAGGCGTCACCGGCGACGCGCTGCGCATCCGGCTGGATGGCGGGCGCACGGTCGAACTCGGCCTCCGCCCCGGCATCCAGTCGGGGCAGCGGGTCACCGTCGCGATCCGGCCGGAACGCATTGCCGTCCTGTCGCAGGGCGAGACGGCGCCGGCCGACGGTTCGGTGCTGGAGGCGACCATCGTCGAGCGCAGCTATCTCGGGTCGCGCTGGATGTATCACCTGGAAATCGGGCCGACGCTGCTGCGTGTCGAGACGGCGCGCGAACTGCCGCTCGGCGCGGTCCAGCTTCATGTGCCGCCGGGAGCGGCCCTGGTGTTCGCGGGCGATGAGGCGCCGGTCGAGTGAGCATTCCCAGCATTCCGTTCCGCCCCGACGCCGAGGGGCCGCTGCAGGGCCTCGTCGTCCTCGACCTTTCGCGGCTGGTGGCCGGCAACATGGTCAGCCTGCAGCTGGCCGACTATGGCGCCGAGGTCATCAAGATCGAGGATCCGAAGAAGGGCGATCCGCTGCGCGATTGGCGCACCCAGGGCCTCAGCGTCCATTGGAAGGTCTATGGCCGCAACAAGAAGAGCCTGACCCTCAGCCTGCGGACGAAAGAGGGGATGGACCTGTTCCGTCGCCTGCTGCCGCTGGCCGACATCATGATCGAGAATTTCCGGCCCGGAACGCTGGAGGAGATGGGCCTCGGCCCCGACGTCCTGCACGCCATCCGACCGGAGCTGATCCTGGTGCGGGTGTCGGGCTGGGGCCAGGACGGACCCTACCGCGAACGGCCCGGCTTCGGCACCCTGGTCGAAGGCGTTTCCGGCTTCGCGGCCAAGAACGGCTTTCCCGACCGGCCGCCGGTACTGCCGCCGCTGGCGCTCGCCGACATGATCGCCGGCCTCTACGGCGCCTATGCGGTGATGGTGGCGCTCCGGCACCGCGACAGCACCGGCCACGGCCAGGTCATCGACCTGCCACTGCTCGATCCGATCTTCTCGATCCTCGGGCCCGAGGCGGCCCAGTTCAAGCTGACCGGGCAGATCCCGCAGCGCACGGGCAGCCAGTCGCGCACGGCATCGCCGCGCAACGCCTTCCGCACCCGCGACGGGCGCTGGGTCGCGATCTCGGCCTCGATCCAGTCGATGGCCGAGCGGGTCTATGCGGCGGTGGGACGCCCCGCCATGACGCAGGATCCGCGGTTCCGGACCAATGCCGACCGCATCAAGATCCCGGACGAGGCGGAAGCGCCGATCCGCGACTACATCGCCGCCCGCGACTTCGCCGAGGTGATGGCGCATTTCGAGAAGCACGAGGTCACGGCGGCGCCGATCTACGATATCGACCAGTTCCTCGAGGATCCGCATGTGCAGGCGCGCGGCATCGTCGTGGAGCTGCCGGACGGCGACATGGGCAGCGTGCCGATGCACAACGTCGTGCCGCGCCTGTCGGACTCGCCGGGCGCGATCCGTACCCCGGCGCCCGAACTCGGCGAGCACACGGCGGAAATCCTGGGCCGGATCGGGGTCGATGCGGAGGGTATTCAAGCCCTGCGTGCTACCGGGGCGATCTAGGAACGACGGAAGGCCGGCACTCCCGGAGGAGGCCGGCCTTCGCTTCGCACGACTATCGGAGGATCAACTGCGCGGGGCGGTCTTGGGCTCGGTCGGCTGCAGCTGACGGACGCCGGGGTCGCCGGTGCGCATGCCGCCGCTGTTGCTCGCCTTCGGCTTCGGCGGCTGGGTCGGCCCCTTGTCCGTCATCGTGCCGGATGCAGTTCCGGACGTGGTTCCGGGCTGCGGCCCAGAGCCGGGCGTGCCGGGCAGCGCCTTCGCGCCGGGGTCGCCGGTCCGCATCCCGGTCGTCTCGTTCGCCTTGGTGCGGTCGACCGGCGCGGCAGCCGAGGGCGTAGTGCTCGGCATCGGGGTGGCCGGCGGAGCGGTGCCGGTGGTGGTCGGCGGGGTGCGTGTGCCGGGATCGCCGGTCCGCTGCCCGCCCTGCTCGGCGGTGCCGGGGCGACTCTGCGTCGGCTGGGCCGGAGTGGTGGTCGCCTGGGCCATCTGCATCGCACCAGCCTTCGCCGCGCCGTCCGGCGCCGCTGCCGGGGTCGCAAAGGCCGAGGGAGCCGCCAGGGCGAGCGCGATCGCGGAGGCCGACAGGAACGTCGTCTTCATGGTCGAACCTTTCGGTTGTCGTGTTCTTCGGAGCTCCCGAGATGCCATTGGGCGTCTCTTGGAGCGTTCGAAAAGACAACCGGGTCGTCCCGCTATTGTTCCGTCCGGTCCGGCGGATTATCCGGCAGCCGAGGCCAGTCGAAGATTCCGCGGCCGCACTGCGGAGTGCGGACCGCGCCGTCCGGCAGCACCGGCCCGAGCCTGCGCACCTCGACCGCCGAGAGGCGCGGCAGCCGCTCTGCCAGGGTAATGAAACGCTGCGCTTCGACGGGCGCGATCAAGTCCTCGGTCAGCGCGCCGAACTTCATGACATAGTCGGACCAGGTCCAGGGGGCCGCGCCGTTCGGATGGGCATCGGCCACCGCCCGGCTGGCCTCGACGACCATCCCGTCGTCGAGGCGGATCTCGATGCGGCCGCCGAAGGCGCGCTGGCCGGGATCGGCCGCGTGATAGGCCCGCGTCCATTCCGGATCCTCGACCGTCCGGATCTTCCGCCACAGCGCGACCGTCGAGGGGCGGCGGGCGCGTTCGGGCGCGTAGCTCAGCTCGTGGTGCCAGGCGCGATCCTCGAGGGCGACCGCCAGGATGTACATGATGGAATGGTCGAGCGTCTCCCGGCTGGCGCCGGGGTCCATCTTCTGCGGGTCGTTGGCGCCGGTGCCGATGACGTAGTGCGTGTGGTGGCTGGTATGGACCACCACCTCCGCCACGCGCGACAGGTCGACACGGCCGCCGAGATCGCGCGCCGCATCGATCAGCGCCTGTGCCTGGTACTCCGCCGAGTGGGCCTTGGTGTAGGTTTCGAGGATGCCGCGCGGCGCATCGCCCGGCCGCGGCAGGTGCACGGTGTATTCGGCGCCGGGGCCCGCCAGCATCCAGGCGATGACGGAATCCTCGCCCTCGTAGATCGGGCTCGGCGCCGCCTCGCCGCGCATCGCCCGGTCGACCGCCTCGATGGCGAGCTTGCCGGAGAAGCCCGGGACGAAAGCCTTCCACGAGCTGATTTCGCCCTTGCGCGACTGCCGCGTCGAAAAGGCGAGATGGACCGCCTGGTTGACGGCCTGGAAGACGACCGGCGTCGGCAGGTCGAGCAAGGCGCCGATACCCGCGACCGTGGCGGGGGCGAGATGGGCGACATGGTCCTTCTTGAACCGGTGCAGGCAGATCGCCTTCACCAGCGCGACATGAACCTCGTAGGCGACGGCGATGGCGCGGGTCAGCGCGGCGCCGTCCCGCCCGGTCTGCTCGGCGACGGCCAGCAGGGGCGCGATCGAATCGCCGGGATGGGCATAGTCGGCGGCCAGGAAGGTGTCGTGGAAATCGAGTTCGCGCACCGCCGTCGCGTTGGCCCAGGCGGCCCATTCGGCGTCGACGCGGACGTCCGCGGACAGGCCGAACAGGCTGGCGCCGCCGGCCCGCGGATGGGCCAGCGCCATCGCGCGCGCCGCCGCGACCGGCCCGCGGTTGACCGCGGCCAGGGCGACCGCCGCATTGTCGACGACGCGGCAGGCGGCCATCGCCGCCACGTCGGGATCGACCGGCGGCCGGCGGCTGGCGACCTCCGCGATCTTCCAGGCGAGCTGGGCCTCCCGCGGCAGCAGGTCGGCCGAAGGGTGGACGCGGACGTGATGGGCGATCGGGTCGTTCATGGCGAATGGCTAGCAGAAGGCCCGGCGACGCCACAGCCCCTTTCCGCAGCCGAACCCGGTCCCGTATCGTCGCAGGTACGCAACGGCGAAGCCGGAAGGGGAGGAGCATGGCGGGCAGGCTGGCAGGCAAGGTCGCGATCGTGACCGGAGCGGGATCCTCGGGGCCGGGATGGGGCAACGGCAAGGCGACGGCGGTGCTGTTCGCGCGCGAGGGGGCCACGGTCTTCGCGGTCGACATCAACGCGGCGGCGGCGGCGGAGACGGCGGCGATCATCACCGGCGAGGGCGGCACGGCCGTCGCGCACCGCACGGATGTCGCCTCACATGCCGAAGTGCGCGCCATGGTGGCGGCGTGCGTGGAACGCTTCGGACGCATCGACGTCCTGCACAACAATGTGGGGATCGCCGTCGTCGGCGGGGCGGTCGACCTGTCGGAGGAGGACTGGGATCGGGTCGAACGCGTCAACCAGAAGAGCGTCTTCCTGGTCTGCAAGCACGTCCTGCCGGTGATGGAGCGCCAGGGGGCGGGCTCGATCATCAACACGGCCTCGATCGCCGGCATCCGCTGGACCGGTATCGACTACATCTCCTACTACGCGACCAAGGGGGCGGTCGGCATGATGACCAAGGCGATCGCACTGGCCCATGCGGCCAAGGGAGTCCGCTGCAATTCCATCCTGCCCGGCCTCATGGATACGCCGATGATCCGCCACGGACTGCCGGCCGCCTACGCCGACGGCGATATCGAGGCCATGATCGAGAAGCGCCATCGCCAGTGCCCGACGGGACGCATGGGCGACGCCTGGGACGTGGCCAATGCCGCGCTGTTCCTGGCGTCCGACGAGTCGCGGTACGTCACTGCGCACGAGCTTGTGGTGGATGGCGGCCTGACGGCGCGTTGTGCCTGACCGGTGCAGCGCGGGGGTTGAACTTCGGACGGGTTGGCGCGACATGGTGGAGGGATGAACGTGCAGGATGGCGGTTGGCAGGAGCCGCCGAGGGTGCTCGACCCCTCGTGGGCACTCTTTCTCGACGTCGACGGAACGCTTCTGGACATCGCGGACGAGCCGCAGGCGGTGAAGGTGCCGAGCGGGCTGGTTCCGGCCCTGTCGGAGCTGTTCGGCATGCTCGGCGGCGCGCTGGCGCTGGTCAGCGGCCGACCGATCGCCGAACTCGACCGGCTGTTCGCACCCCTGGTCCTGCCGGCGGCCGGCCAGCACGGAGCCGAGCAGCGCTTGGCCGCGGATGAACCGGTCCGCAGCCATCGCGTCGATCCCGTCCTGCCGGCGCTCATTCCCGAAGTCCGCGCCATCGCCGCCGTCTGGCCCGGGGTCGAGGTCGAGGAGAAGGGGGCGGCGATCGCCGTCCATTTCCGCCGGGAGCCGGAAGCCGAAGTGCCGCTGACACGCGCGCTGCGGGCCATGGTCGAAGCGACCGGGGGTAGCATCGAGTTGCTGGAAGGCAAGATGGTGCGCGAGCTGCGCGACTGTCGTCACACGAAAGGATCGGCCGTCGGCACCTTCATGGCCGTTCCGCCGTTTAGCGGGCGTCGACCCATCTTCGTGGGAGACGATGTGACGGACGAGGACGGCTTCCGGGCCGTGGAGACGGTGGGCGGGCTTGCGATGGTGGTGGGCGTCAACCCGGCGCTCGACCGGGAACCCGCCTTCAGCGGCGCGGCGGCGGTGCGCAGGTGGCTGGCGCAGCTGGCCGAAGAGAATCCGGAGGGGACGGCCAGCGGAATGCGACTCACATGACTTCCAGCCTCGATCTCGGTGTCATCGGCAACTCGGTGGTGGCGGCACTGGTCGACCGCGTCGGCCGCATCGTTTGGATGTGCTACCCGCGGCTCGATGGCGATCCGGTCTTCTGCTCGCTGCTCGACGGCGACGAGAAGTTCGACGGCAGCTACCGCATCGACCTGGAGGGATGCGCCGACGCCACGCAGCGCTATCTCGGCAACACGGCCGTGCTGGAGACGATCCTGACCGACGGCAATGGCTCGGCCTTGCGGATCGTCGACTACGCGCCGCGGTTCAAGCAGTTCGACCGCCTGTTCCGGCCGCCCATGATCATCCGCCGGCTGGAGCCGGTGTCGGGCGTGCCGCTGGTCACGGTCCGCATCCGTCCGCGGTTCAACTATGGCGCGGCGCACGCGGTACAGACGATCGGCAGCAACCATATCCGCTACCTCGCGGAGGATCCGGCGGCGACCTCGCCGGTGCTGCGACTGACGACGGACGCGCCGATCGCCCATATCGTCTCCGAACAGCCCTTCGCCCTGACCCAGGCGGTGACCCTGATCCTGGGCGCCGACGAGACCTTCGGCGGCTCCGTGCCGCGGCTCGGGATCGATTTCCTGGAGCGTACACGGGAATACTGGATCGACTGGCAGCGCTATCTGTCGGTGCCCTTCGAATGGCAGCAGGCGGTCATCCGGGCCGCGATCACGCTGAAGCTCTGCGCCTTCGAGGAAACCGGCGCGATCATGGCGGCGCTGACGACCTCGGTGCCGGAGGCTCCGGGGACGCCGCGGACCTGGGACTATCGCTATTGCTGGCTGCGCGACGCCTATTTCGTCGTGCACGCGCTGAACCGGCTGGGCGCCACCCTGACCATGGAGGACTTCCTCCGCTACATCACGACGGTTGCGCAGACCGAGACGTCGGGCGTGCTGAAGCCGGTCTACGGCCTGCTGCCGTCGCTGCCGCTGGACGAGCGCACGGTGCCGACGCTGCGCGGCTATCGCGGCATGGGGCCGGTGCGGGTCGGCAACCTCGCCCAGGTCCAGGTCCAGAACGACAGCTACGGCAGCATCATCCTGGCTGCGGCGCAGATGTTCTTCGACGAGCGCCTGCCGCACCGGGGGGACATCGACCTCTTCCATCGGCTCGAGCGGCTGGGCCGCAAGGCGGCCGCCGTGGCCTTCGAGCCCGATGCCGGGCTGTGGGAGTTCCGCGGCCGGATGCGGGTCCATACGCATTCGACGGCGATGTGCTGGGCCGCCTGCGACCGGCTCGCGAAGATCGCGGGCGTCCTCGGCGAGCGCGAATCCGCAAAGGAATGGCGAGACATCGCCGACGGGATCCGCGAGCGCCTGCTGGAGGAGGCCTGGAACGAGGAACTCGGCACCTTCGTCGACGCCCAGGGCAGCACCGAGGTCGATGCCAGCCTGCTGCTGATGCAGGAGATCGGGCTCGTCTCGGCAGACGACCCGCGGTTCCTCGGAACGCTCGCGATGATCGAGAAGCGGCTGCGCCGGGGCGCCCACCTGATGCGCTATGCGGCGCCGGACGATTTCGGGCTGCCCGAGACCTCGTTCACCGTCTGCACCTTCTGGTACATCGACGCGCTGGTCGCGGTGGGACGGAAGGAGGAGGCGCGCGCGCTCTTCGAGCAGGTGCTGTCGTGCCGCACCCATCACGGGCTGCTGTCGGAAGACCTCGATCCCTCGCGCGGCGAATTGTGGGGGAACTTTCCCCAGACCTACTCCATGGTCGGGCTGATCATATCGGCAATGCGGCTGTCGAAGAGCTGGGAGGAGGCGTTTTGGCGCGGCTCGTAGTCGTCTCGAATCGTACCGCCGCGCCACGCGATCGCGGAGCCCGCGCCGGCGGGCTGGCGGTTGCGCTGCGCGAGGCGCTGGCCCGCAGCGGTGGCGTATGGTTCGGCTGGAGCGGGGACATCGCCGCGGAGGATCCGCCGGCCCCGCGGATCCAGGAGGCCGGCAATATCGTCTTCGCCACCATCCCGCTGACCCGCCCCGACCATGACGACTTCTATCTGCACTATGCCAACGGAACGCTCTGGCCGCTGTGCCACTACCGGCTCGGTCTGGTGGAGTTCAGCCGCAGTGCGTACGAGGGCTATCTGCGGGTCAATCACCTCTTCGCCAGCCGCCTGGCGCCGCTGCTGCGGCCCGACGACCTGATCTGGGTCCACGACTATCACTTCTTTCCCCTGGCGGCGGCGTTGCGCGACCTCGGGGTCAAGAACCGGATCGGCTTCTTCCTCCATATTCCGCTGCCGGCGCCGGAGGTGCTCACCGCCTTGCCGCGGCATCGGCGCCTCATCCAGGATCTCTGCTGCTACGATCTCGTCGGCTTCCAGACCGAGGACGACGTGCGGGCGTTCGCGAGCTACCTCGAACGCGAGGATGTCGGCCGGGTCGATCCCGACGGCAGCTTCGCGGCGGGCGAGCGGCGCGGCGAGGTCGGTGCCTTTCCGATCGGCATCGACACCCAGGCGTTCGTCGAGTTGGCCGAGACCGGCGTGTCCAGCCCGCAGACGCTGCGGCTGCGCGAAAGCATGGGCAGCCGCCGGTTCGTCATCGGCGTCGACCGGCTCGACTACTCCAAGGGGATTCCGCAGCGGATGGAGGCCTTCCAGACGCTGCTGGAGAGCCGCCCCGAGCATCGCGGCGCCGTCACCTACATGCAGATCGCGCCGATCTCCCGCGGCGAGGTCGAGGAGTATCAGGCCCTGCGGCGCGACATCGAGGGATGGGTCGGGCGCATCAACGGCCAGTTCGGCGAGTTCGACTGGTCGCCCGTGCGCTATCTCAACAAGGCGTTCCCCCGCCAGTCGCTCGCCGGCTTCTTCCGCGAGGCGGCGGTGGGGCTGGTCACGCCGCTCCGCGACGGCATGAACCTGGTCGCCAAGGAGTATGTCGCCGCGCAGAACCCCGACGATCCGGGCGTCCTGGTCCTCTCGCGCTTCGCCGGGGCCTCGCACGCGTTGCGTCAGGCCCTCATCGTCAACCCGTTCGATGTCGAGGAGATGGCGGACGCCGTCCACATGGCGCTGACCATGCCGCTCGCCGAACGGCAGGCGCGCTGGAACAAGATGATGGCCGAACTGCGCGAGCACACCATCCAGAGCTGGTGCGAATCCTTCGTCACCCGTCTTGCCGGCAGCGAGGACGGCCGGCAGGCCGCCTGAGCCTTCAGTCCGCGGCGTCGGGTGGGCGTTCCGACGGCAGGCGTCGGCCGCCACCGACCGTGCGGAAGAAGGGCGGTGCGAGGCCGATGATGATGAGAACGCGGGCGAGGTGGTGGGCGGCGACGAACGCCGCGTCGATGCCGAGCGCCAGTGCGACGAGGCTCATCTCGGGCAGGCCGCCCGGCGCATAGGCCAGCAGCAGCGCCGCGGTCGAGATGCCCGTCAGTCCGTGCAGGGCCGAAGCGCTGGCGAAGGCGGCGCCCAGCGTGATGACGGTGCCGGCGGCGGCATGCATGACCGTGCGCCCGATGGTCGCCAGCTTGACGCCGGCGAACCGTGATCCGACCGCGCTCCCGATCCCGACCTGGGCCGCCGCCACGAGTTCCGCCGGTGGGCGGCTCGCCGTGATGCCGGCCATGTGGACGATGCCGCTGACGATCATCGCCCCCATCAGCGGCGCTGCCGGCAGCCGCAGCCATACCGCGACGGCCGCGCCGACGACACCGCAGCCGGCGAGGATGGCGAGGTCGGCGAGGGGGAAGTGCAGGATCGACTGCCCGGCGCCGGCGCCGCCGCTTGGGTGGTAGTCGCCGAAGAAGCGGAAGCCGAACACCAGGACGAAGACGACCAGCATCACGCGGGCGCCATGGGTCAGGCCGATCAGGCGGGCGTCGCCGCCCATCGCGCCGCCGACCAGGACCATCTCGTTGAGGCCGCCGGGCATCGGGGTGAAGAACGAGGTGATCGGTCCATACCCCGCGACGTGGCGGAAATAGAGGAAGGTGACGCCGCCGGCGATCGCCACATAGGCGACGAGGCCGCACAGCGTCAGCCCCCAGCGGCCGATGCTTTGGAAGAGTTCCGGCGTAAAGGAACTGCCGAGCATGACGCCCAGCACGACCACCATGCTCGACCGCAGCCAGCGGGGCATCCCGATGCGCACGCCGCCGACGGAGGCGGCGATGCAGGCCGTCATTGCGCCCAGCATCCAGGGCAGCGGCATGGCGAGCAGCCAGAAGACGGCGCCGCCGCCGCAGCCGATCGCCAGCGCCCGGAAGACGTGCCCGGCCGGTGGGGAAGGGGGGCGATGCCGGGGCGATCGCGGCGCCACCGGCGTCAGCCGACGAACCGGCCGAGGCGAACGGCAGTGTTGCCCTTGCTGAGGCGGCGGGATGGCATGATCAGGATGCAGCGGTCATAGGGACTGACGATGGCGCGGTCCCCGTCCTTCGCAATCGGCGTGCCGGCCTTCTCCAGCACTTCCAGCCCGATGAAGGGTTGCGCGAACTCGAAGCGGTCGCTCACGATCGTGACCGCCTCGGTCACCCGGACGATCTCCTGCGGCTGCGGCGGTGCCGCCGGCAGGTGCCGTGCCAGGAAGGCGTCGTCGACGATATCGAACAGGCGGAGGAAGCGCAGCGTCGAGGCCATGGCGACGTCGACCGAGGAACGCTCCCAATGCTGGCCGCACTCGACCAGCAGCGCGGCGCGGCCGTGGCCGTCGATGCCGAAGTCGCCATAGTCGCGCAGCCGCCGGCCGGCCTTGTGGCCTTCGTCGCAGACGACCAGTTCGGGCACGCCGACCGCGCGGGCCAGTGCCAGCCCCTGGCGCGTCAGCCCGGCGAGCGACAGCGGGGCGGTCGCGTGCTGCATCGAATGCAGGTCGAGCAACTGGTCGACCGTGTCGATCAGCGGCCGCAACTCGCGGGCGCGGGCAAGCTCGGTCGATTGCCGCGGCCCGTCCAGCACGTCGGCGGTCCAGACGCGGTTCATGTCCTCGTCGACATAGCGCGATGCCGACGGACGCGCCGGATCGAAGGAGAGGTAGGCGGCGACGTTGCAGAAGACGAGCGTGAGCTTGCCGGTCTTGGGTCGCACCTTCTCGCGGAAGAGGAAGTCGACGGCGACGGCCCCGCAGAGCTCGTTGCCGTGGATCACGGCGTTGACCATGACATGCGGACCGGGACGTCCGCTGTCGAAGGTCCAGGCATAGTCGATGCCCGTATTGCCCTGCCGGTAGGGCGCGATGTCCACCGGCTCGATTTCGATCGGGTAGTCTTCGGCGATGGCCATGGCAGTTCCGTGGGCTGTGCGGTCGGTGCCTGTGGGTCAGGCGGAAAGGCGCTCGGTCAGGCGCTCGAGAAAGGTCTCGCAGGCGGCGACCTGGGAGATTGCGATGAACTCGTCCGGCTTGTGCGCCTGGTCGATGCTGCCGGGGCCGCAGACGACGGTCGGGATGCCGGCCGCCTCGAACAGCCCGGCCTCGGTCCCGAAGGCGACCTTGCCCGAGCGGTTCGCGCCCGAAAGGGTGCGGGCGAGGTCGGCGACCGGGGCGTCGTCCGCCGTGCCCAGGCCCGGGAACTCCGACAGCTCCGTCCAGGTGAAGCCGGTGTCGGTGCGGACTGCCCGCATCTCGGGCAGCAGCTGCGTCTCGGCGTAGTTCTGCACCTCGGCCAGCAGGGCGCGCGGATCGGTGCCCGGCAGGTAGCGGAACTCGAAGTCGAACCAGCAGTCCTTGGGGACGATGTTGAGCGCGGTCCCGCCCTGGATCAGCCCGGTATGGACGCTGGTGTAGGGCGGATCGAAGGCCGGATCGTGGGGGCCCTCGTCGCGGAAGCGGCGGACCATCCCCTTGAGGTAGGCGACGACCTCCGCGGCCGCCTCGACCGCGTTCACGCCGGTGTGGCAGATGGACGAGTGGCACTCGAAGCCGCGGACATGGCAGCGATAGCTGAGCTTGCCCTTGTGGCCGACGATGACCTGCATCTCGGTCGGCTCGCCGACGATGCAGGCCTCAGGCCGGATCGGCCGGTCGGCGAGGCCCGCGATCATCTTCCGCACGCCGAGGCAGCCGACTTCCTCGTCATAGGAGAAGGCGAGATGGATCGGCGTGTGCAGCCGCGCCTTCGTGAAGCGCGGCACCATGGCGAGCGCGACCGCCACGAAGCTCTTCATGTCGGTGGTGCCGCGGCCGTAGAGGCGCCCGTCCTTCTCGACGACGCGGAATGCGTCCGTGGACCATTCCTGGCCGTCGATCGGGACCACGTCCGTGTGGCCCGACAGCATGACGCCGCCGCGGTCCGTCGGGCCGATGGTGGCGAACAGGTTCGCCTTGCGGCCGTCGTCGTCGAAGAACAGTTCGGAGGCAACTCCGTGCTCGGACAGATAACCCTCGATCCAGCGGATCAGCTCCAGGTTGGAGTTGCGGCTGGTCGTGTCGAAGGCGATCAGCCGCTCGATCATGCGGATGGCGTCGGCGGAAGGCTGGGTCACGGGGGTCACCTGCGGAGAGCGAACACTGGAAGGAAGGCGTGCGGCACCGAGGGCCACTATGGCGGAGCGGGCGCCCGGGTGCCAACCGTGCGGATGGGCAGCCGGCGGAATCCCGTTCCAGTCTGCGCCTGGGACCGGGTGATGCGGCATCGCCGGGGCTGTCGGTGCGGGGTGCCGCGGCGATTGATTGTCGGCCCTGGTCGACGCATGATGCCGCTGGCCGATCTACCGGAAGACGTTCCATGCGCGCTGCCGTGCTGCCGTTCGTTGTATTCCTGGCGACCTTGGCCGCTGCCGGCGCAGCGCCGGTGCATGCACTCGACCTGTCGGAGCGTGGCAATCGACCGCAGGTCGCCCCGCCGCCCGTGCCCGCCGCTGCGCTGATCGATCCCGCCTGCCGCCGTCGGCTGGCCGGCCGCAAGATCGCCATCGTCTTCACCGAGGTCCGCGAGGATGGCGGTCGCCTGATCCGCCAGAAGCGCTATGCCGGCGTCTTTCCCATCGTCGCCGATGCGCTGCGCCGGGCCGGGATGACGGTCTACACGCAGGAGGAGATCAACCGGCAGATCGCCCAGGAGGAGATGCGCCGCTTCCTCAACAACGAGGCGGACGCGGCGCTCACGGCATTCCGGCGGCTCGGGGCGGCCTACATCCTGCGGGCAACGATCGAGAGCCGGGCGACGATGAACCCGATGATCCGGGTCAAGCAGGTGGGTGTCACCGTCACCTTCGCATTGTCGTCGTCGGCGGGCGGCATCGTCGGGCAGGCGGAGATGTCGACCGCGTCCTTCACCGGTGCCGATCCGCTGCCGGTCGTACGCGACATCGTGCGCGAGGAGATCGATCGGACGGTCGTCGACCTCTACGACAGCGTCTGCTCCCGCGGCCGCTGATCCGGTTGCCGGATCGCGCGAAGCCGCCAAGAACATCCGTCGGGGATCGAACCCCGGACGCAGCATCCGCGACATAGCCACGCGCCACCCTGGTCAGCCGGGCTGCGCGATGCCGAAGCCGGAGGGGAGAGTCCGATCATGCACCGCACCGTCCTAGCCGTCCTGTCGCTGCTTGCCCTCGCGGCCGTCCAGCCGATCCTGCCGGCGCATGCGCAACGGGCGGCGATGCAGCCGCAGCCGGCCGGACAGACCATCATCGTTTCGGCCGAGGGGCTGGCCGACCCCAAGGCCCCGCAATATGCCCGCGACAAGGGCATCCTCATCGACGACCTGCGCCGCGACGCGCGCAGGCAGGCGGTGGAGAAGGCGGTCGGGGTCTTCGTCGACAGCCAGACGCTGGTCCAGAACTACACGATGATCAGCGACCGGGTGCTGACCCGTTCCGACGGCCTCATCAAGCAGGTGATCAAGGAAACCGATCCCTGGCTCGGCGAGGACGGGTTCATGCACATGCTCCTCAAGGCCGAGGTCTATGTCGCCGGGGTCGAGGAGGCGCTGAAGCAGATGTCGCGCGACCAGCGGGTGGCGCTGATCCGCGAGCGCGGCGATCCCCGCATCTCGGTCGCCATCTTCGCCGCCGATGCCGACCGCGCCTCGAACATCGCGCCGCGGCGCTCGCAGATCGCCGAGAACATCCTGAAGGAGCGGATCCAGTCCTTCGGATACCGGGTCTGGTCGGAGGAGCATGCCGAGAAGCTGCGCCTCGAACTGATGGCGCGCAGCCAGCTCGAAGGACAGACGGACGTCACCCTCTCGGTGTCGCAGCAGCGGGCGGCGGACTTCACGATCTTCGGCGAGGCCAAGTTCAAGACGCTCTCCGCCCGGCTGCCGACATCCGGAATCACCGTCAGCAAGTATGTGCTGACCTCCTGGACGGTGGCCTGCGTCGACAATGCCACGGGCCAGGAAATCTACTTCAACAACAAGGTGCCGACCGGCCGGAGCTGGAACGATGAGGACGTGGCGACCCGCGATGTCGGCCAGATCATCGGCCAGGAGTTCAGCCGCGATCTCTTCGAGCAGCACCTCTCGGCGCCCTCGCGCATTTTCCAGCTGCAGGTGCTGGGGCTGCCCGACTATGACGCGGGCGAACTCATGCGCAAGGAGCTGATGGGCCTGCGGCCCGTGCTCAATGTCGATTTCCGCAATTTCGACGCGTCGGGCATGTCCCTCTTCGAGGTGGACTTCACGGGTGGCCGCAATGCCTTCGCACGGATCGTCAACGACACGATGGTGCGCCCCCTCAATGCCAAGCTGGGCGATCGCTCCTTCCGGCTCGTTTCGACGCGCGGCGACCTCGTGCGCGTCGCCTACAATTCGGCGGACGGCAGCGATCTCGTCGACCGCCTGAACAAGCTGCCGCCCGCATCCCTGGCGACCGCCGCGCCGGAGCGTATCCGTGCGATCGCGCAGACCGAGGCGACGCTCGAGGCGGTGCGGAAGATCAATCCCGACGGTGCCGCAGCGGCGGCGGGCGAATCCAAGCCGACGAGCGACGCGGTGAAGGCGATCCGGAATTTCTGAGGTCGGGCGGGCAGGTCGCCTGAACCATCCGCTCGCCTTGCGCGACGGATGGGCGGGCGGGTTCCAATGATCCCCTGAGTGGAGAGGGCAGCGATGAAGAGCTTTGGAGTTTCGGCAATGGTGCTGGCCGCCGTCGCGGTGGCCGGATGCCAGCAGACGACCGGGGGCGGCAGCTCCGCCGCGGTGGCCCAGCAGTCGGCGGCGCAGCAGATGTACCAGCCGGTCGGCTACATGAACCAGAACGTGCGGGGCGTGCCGGTGCTGGTGCTGCCGGGCGACGTGCGCAGCAACCATGCCAGCTTCACACAGCGCTTCGCCCCCAACAACATCGCCGACTATGCCGAGCTCGAACTCGGCCGGGCGAACTTCCCGGTGCTGGAGCGCCGGGAGCTGGGGCCGGTCCTGCGCGAGGTCGAACTCGCCTACAACCTGGGCGATCCGAACGCCGCTCGCCGCCTGTTCCAGCTCGGCAAGTTCCGCACCACCAAGTACATCTTGAAGTTCGACGTGCTGCGCGCCGAGCCGGTGGCCCAGGCGGCGCAGGGCTTCGACGGCCGGGCGATGGGCAACCTCCTCGGTGCGGCGATCGGCGGCCGCGGCGGCTACGCGGCGGGGACCGTCGCGGGATCGGTGCAGACGGGCGAGTCCGCCCAGGTCTGGATCGTCGGCCTGCGCTACCGGATCATCGATGCGAGCACTACCGAGCAGGTGGCGACCGGCTATTTCGAGCAGACCATGCAGCAGGGTGCGCAGAGCACCTCCTTCCTCGGCGTCAGCCAGGCGTCGGCCGGCGGCCAGACCCTCGATCAGCTCGTCCAACGTCTCGTCCAGCAGTCGGTCCAGGAGATCGACGCCCGTTACAAGGGAGTGTGAAGCCATGCGCCGTTCCCTGTTCCGCTCCGCCGGCGCCGCCGGTGCCGTGGCGGCCGCCCTTCTGGTCTCGGCCTGCCAGCAGGAGGCTGCGGCCCCTGCGCCGGTCATCGTGCAGACCCCCTCCGCCCTCGAGCAGGGCATGACCGCGCTCCGCATGGGCGACTACGGCCGGGCGGCGGCGTGGTGCCGACAGGCCGCAGACGAGGTCGCGGCGGCGCCGGAGGCTTTCCTCTGCCTCGGCGATGCCGAGCGCGGCATGGGCAACCGGGCGGCCGCCGAGGCGGCGTGGCTCGCCTATCTCGACCGCATGCCGAACGACGTCGTCCGCCGCCATGCCCTGGCGCGCTTCTACATGGAGGAGGGCCGCTTCCCGCAGGCCCAGCAGCAGCTCGAGCGGGTCTCGCAGATGGGGCTCGGCACCGCCGAGACCTTCTTCCTGATCGCCGAGATCTACCGCGCGCAGGGGCAGTGCCAGGGGGCGATGGGCAGCTACCAGCAGTCGCTGCGGCTCGATGCCGGCTACATGCCGGCCCGCGACGGAATGGAGCGGGCGCGCCGCGAGATCTGCCCGCGGGCCCCGGCGCCGCGGGCGCGGCCGCGGGTCCAGGACCGCATGACCGGCGGCGGTGCCGTCCTGCGTCCCGGGCAGTGGTGACGGCGATGAAGGCCGCCGTCGCCGTCCTTCTCGGCGCCGCCGTGGCGCTGCCGGCGCTCGCCGGCAGCAACGAGGCCCTGATGGAGGAGCGGCGCCGCGCGGCCTTCTCGCTCAACGAGAAGATCCTGGAGCGGCTGCGGCTGGCTCCGGAAGGATCGCAGGTCATCCTCTCGGTGCGCGTCGGCCCCGGTATCGGCGCCGATCGCGAGTTCCGCGTCGATGAGCTGGTGGTGGTGGACGAACGCGCCCGGGCGGAACGCGGCGAGGTGCTGCGCCGACTGGGGCTCGGCGACGACGGGGTGGATCGGGGGCCGGTCGCGGTTCCCGCTCCGCGCGTCCGCTGAGTTTCCGGGCGATACCGGCAACAGGAGGTAGAACCATGCAGTCAGTGCGCATTTCCGCTTGGACGCTCGCCGGCGCGGTGGCGCTGGCCGCCGCCATTGCCGCCCCCGCGGCCGAGGCCCAGGGCAACAAGGAGCTCATGAGCATCCGCATGGCCCAGGCGATGGCGACCCGGGGCATCACGGAATCGATCGTCGGGCTCAAGGTCCGCAGCCAGGAGGTCTTCTTCTCCGACCGTTCGGGCGAAACCTCGGTCGACACCAAGATCCAGGCGGCCGTGAAGGGCGTGAAGCACGCACGGCCGAAATACGACGCGGCGCGAGACATTGCGATCTCCGAGGCATCCATCACCCTGGGCGACGTCCGCAACGTCATCGGCAAGCCGGTCTCGTACAACAACGTCACGGTCCGGCGCATCGGCCTCGGCACCAATACCGAATCCTCGCGGCCGTTCCTGCAGGCCCTGCGTGCGGCCGAGATCGATGCCTACGACCAGCTCGCGCGCATCATCGTCGGCCAGCAGGTCGACAGCCGCAGCCGCACCGAGAATCTGGTCCTCGTCAGCGACGAGGTGCGCACCTCGGTCATGGCCGCGATCTGGGGCGCCGAGGTCAAGGACTATGGCTGGACCGAGGACGGCAACGCCTTCGTCAAGATGACGCTCGACGTGCGCTACGCCAAGGACATCCTCGGCCAGCGCATCCGCTACAGCGGGCCCAATGTCGTCGAGGTGACGGGGCAGGGCGCCCAGCGCGACGATACCCGCGCCGGCATGGGCCAGCCCGGCCAGCCGGGCCGGCTCTACGACCCGGTGGACCTCAAGCTGCCGACGGCCGCCCCGACCGCGCCGGCGCAGCCCCAGACCGGCGGCTCGGTGATCCGCTAGCGGGCCGCCAGCCGTTCGGCCAGTGCCAGGACATTCCGTTTCTACTCGCTGATCTCGATCGAACCCGGCCGCGTGTGGCGCACCAGCGCCATCGCGGCCGTTGGAGCTTTTCGAGCCTATTCTCTTGTAGCCGCATGGCCGACAGGTCGCTGCATCAGGGCCACGTCCTTGATGGGGACATGGCAGGACCAGCCGCGCGCGGCCGCCAGATACCGCAACGTCGTCTCGCGGTAGAAGACGACGTGCGTGGGATCCCTGCGGTAGTGCCAGCGCGCGAACCGGGCATCGTCGGTCTGAAAGCATGTCATGACCGCCAGCCAGCCGCCGGGGCGAACCAGCGTCATCAGGAGGTCGAACTCCGCTGCGGGGCGGTGGAAGTGCTCCGCCGTCTCCGTACAGGTCACGAAGTCGTAGGTCGCCCGGAGCGGCGCCCGGTCCGGCTGGAAGACGGGGTCGTACAGCGCGACCTCATGGCCGGCCTCCCGCAGCATCGCCGCCAGCGCCGGGCCCGGCCCGCAGCCATAATCGAGGCCGCGCGCGTCGGTCGACAATCGCGCGAGCAGCGGCACTGCCAGCTTCGACAGGAAGCGCCGATAGCCGGCGTCGTCGGGGTCGTTCGCATGCCGCAGATAGAGCGCGCGTTCCGCCTCGCGTGCGAGGCGCTGGCGCGGATCGAGGAAGCGCGCGGCGCAGACCGTGCAGCGCCAATAGTCGCGGCCTCCGATCGATGCGAACGGCTGCGGCAGGGCGGCACGGCAGACGGGACAGGCGCCGCAGGGTGCCGCGGCGGCGAACGGTTCCTTCGCCGCCGATCCGGCCGTCATGCCCTCGGACTTGATCCGCTGGCGGTCCGCGCGAGATAGACCGTCTGCGTGAAGGGGCGCTCCTGCAGCGGGTTGTGGAAGGTCACCGGTTCCGCCCATGCCTCCGCGAACATGTCGGAGAGCCGGTCCGTGAAGCGCTGGTCCGGCTTGTCGTTGGACCACAGCCCGAACAGGCCGCCGGGCTTGAGATGGGTGGCGAGCGCGCGGAGACCATCGGGCCGATAGAACCCGGCGCTGCGATCGTCGAGCAGGGCATCGGGCGAATGGTCGATGTCGACCAGGATGGCATCGAAGCGGCGGCCCGGCGCGCCCGGATCGAAGCCGGCGGCGCTGCCGGCCGCGGCGAAGAAGTCGCCCTCCAACAGCCGACAGCGCGCGTCACCGACCAGCCCCGGGCCGAGCGGCAGCAGCCCGCCCCGGTGCCAGTCGATCACCGCCTCCAGCAGTTCGACGACGATCAGCGAGCCGACGGTCTGATGCTCCAGGACGGCGCGAGCCGTATATCCGAGCCCGAGCCCGCCGACGACGATATCGAGGCTGCCGCCGGGGAGCGCCTCGAGCCCGAGCCGGGCCAGCGCGATCTCCGAGGCGGTGAACAGGCTCGACATCAGGTACTCGTCGCCGAGCTTGATCTCGAAGACATCGATCCCGAGCGCGATGTCGCGCCTCCGCCGGAGGCTGAGCGCACCGATCGGCGTGGGTCGATAGTCCAGTTCCTCGAACAACACGCTCATCGGGCCTGCAAACCCCCTTGGGATGACCGGTGGTCGGGCCGGCAGTGCATCGATCGAAGTCCCGGGGCCGGACCGCGCATGATGAAGGAAGATCGCGTTCCCCGTGGCGCGAGATGGAATGTCATCGTCAACGACGCGGATCGCCGGCGAGCGCGAGGACATAGAGTTCCTGCTCGCTGGTCTCGATCGAACCGGGCCGCGTGTGGCGCACCAGCGCCATGGCGGCCGCGGGGGCGAGGCCCTGCTCCACCAGCAGGCGCGCGGCGACCGTGCCGGTGCGGCCGAAGCCGCCGCGGCAATGCACCATCACCCGCTCGCCCCGTTGCAGGCGGCTCAGCAGGATTCCGGCCGTCGCCGCCCAGGCCTGCTCGAATGCCGCATCCGGCGCGCGCAGGTCGAGGATCGGCAGATGGTGCCAGTCCATTCCAAGGGCTCCCACCGCGCGGCCGAGATGGCCGATGCCCAGCCAGTCGAGTTCGTCCTGTGGCTGCAGCGTGACCACTGCGGCCGCCCCCCAGGCGCGGACCGTCGCGAGGTCGGCCTCGAGGTCGACACGGCCGGGGACGGGCGCCAGGCCGATGATGCCCGGCCGCTCCGGCAGGGAAAGGGCGGTAATGGTATAGGGGGCGAGGGCCATCTCGGGCTTCCGGTCGGGTGGATTGCGCAATCCGGGCTCAACCGCGAGCCCGATCATCCCATATAGTAGGTCATGGCAAGCGATCAGAGGAAACCAGGGGCAGGCCAGCTGTCCCAGCGGTCGAGCCGGGCCGAGGTCGACGCCTTCCTCGGCCGGATGAAGACGGCCCCTGCCGCGGCCGCGGGGGGCCGGCTGATCTTCGCGATGGATGCCACGGCGAGCCGCGAGCCGAGCTGGGATCGGGCCTGCCGCATCCAGGGTGAGATGTTCCTGGCGGCCGGTGCGGTCGGCCGGCTCGCAGTCCAGCTCTGCTGGTATCGCGGGTTCGACGAGTTCCGTGCCGAGCCCTGGGTGACCGAGGCGCGTGACCTGCTGGCGCGGATGAGCAGCGTCACCTGCCGCGGCGGCCAGACCCAGATCCTGCGGGTGCTGCGCCATGCCGCAGCGGAGTCGCGGCGCGAGCGGGTGGCCGCCCTCGTATTCGTCGGCGACTGCATGGAGGAGGAGATCGACCGCCTCTGCCATGCTGCGGGCGAACTCGGCGTGCTCGGCGTGCCCGCGTTCCTCTTCCACGAAGGGCACGACCCGGTGGCCCGGCGCGCCTTCGAGGAGGTGGCGAGGCTGACCCGCGGGGCCTGCTGCGCCTTCGATGCCGGATCGGCGGACCAGCTGCGCGACCTGCTGGCGGCGGTCGCCGCCTTTGCCACCGGCGGCCGGCGGGCGCTGGAGGAATTCGGCCGGCGTCGCGGCGGAGCGGCGCTGATGCTGACGCACCGCTTCGCCGGCCGATGAGCCGCCGACGGGCGCGGCCGCCGGCCGCCGGCCGGTAACCATGATCGCCTGGTTCGCCCTGGGCGCGCTGGCGCTGGTCGGCCTGCTGCTGCTGCTGCGTTCGCTGGCCTCGGCCGATCCGGCGTTGCTTGCGCGGTGGTTGCGGATCTGTGGCGCCGTCGTCCTGGCGGCCGCAGCCGGCCTGCTGATCTTCTCTGGCCGGATCGGCACGGCCATGATGCTGGGCTCGCTGCTCCTGCCGTTCTTCGTGCGCTGGCGCCAGCTCCATCGCCGGGTGCGGGCGGCGGCCGGGCCCGCGCGCGGCCAGTCGAGCACTGTCGAGACGCGGTTCGTCGAGATGACGCTCGATCACGATACCGGAGAGGTCTCCGGCCTGGTGCGCTCGGGTGCCTTTTCCGGCCGGACCCTGGCATCGCTTTCCTTCGCCGAGGCGATCGCCCTCTGGCACGAGGCGGCTGCGGACGCCGATTCCGCGCGGGTGATCGAGGGCTGGCTGGAGCGCAGCCACGGCGAGGACTGGCGCGAGCGGGCCGGTGCCGGTGCAGGCGACGCCGCTCCGGCGACGGGTCCGATGACCGAGGCCGAAGCGCTCGACATCCTGGGACTGGAGCCCGGCGCGGACGAGGCGGAGATCCGTGCCGCCCATCGCCGGCTGATGATGGCGAACCACCCCGATCGCGGCGGCTCGACCTGGGTCGCGGCCAAGATCAACGAGGCCAAGGATCTGCTGCTGGCCCGGGGCGGCTGAGCGGTCGCACGGGGGCAAGGCATGTGCGGGAGCGCGCGATGGACGATGCGGTTCGCAGGCTGGCGGAACGGCTGCTGAAGACGGGGTTCGAGGAACTGCCCGAGCGCGAGCAGCGGGTGATCCGCCGGATCGCCCGCCGCACCGTCGTCAGCCGCGACCTCAGCCTGCCGTCGGAACGGGCGACGCTGGGAGAGCGGCTGGCGGACCGGGTGGCGGCCTTCGGCGGCTCCTGGACCTTCATCCTCGGCTTTCTCGCGCTGCTGCTGCTGTGGATGGCACTCAACTCGCTCCTGCTGCCGCTGGTGGCGGCCGGCGGTTTCGACGCCTACCCCTACATCTTCCTCAATCTGATGCTGTCGATGCTGGCGGCCCTGCAGGCGCCCGTCATCATGATGTCGCAGAACCGCCAGGCGCAGAAGGATCGCGAGGCGGCGGCCCACGACTACGAGGTGAACCTCAAGGCGGAACTCGAGATCATGGGCCTGCACGAGAAGCTGGACCATCTGCGCCAGGACCAGCTGACGCAGATGCTGGTCCGGCAGGAGGAGCAGATCCGGCTGCTCACCCGGCTGCTCGCGGAGCGGCAGCAGGATCCATCGGAGCGCTCCCGGTAGCGTCGTGAACAGTGGTCGGCGTTCTGCTGCAATGCGGCATGAGCATGGCCCACAGGCTCGCCATGCCGGCCGATCGGTGTCAATCTGCCCGGGAATGGAACAGGAGATGGCGCGGAATCGTTCTGGTCGCGACCCATAGGCGGCGACTATAGCTTCCCGCCGCAGCGCACCCCTTCGGCCGACTCCACCCGACCTCGACAACGTTCCGAGAGCAATCCATGTCCCGACGCGTCCGCACTGCCGTCTTTCCCGTCGCCGGCCTCGGCACCCGCTTCCTGCCGGCCACCAAGTCCATGCCCAAGGAGATGCTGACGGTGGTCGACAAGCCGCTGATCCAGTACGCCGTCGAAGAGGCGCGCGAAGCGGGCATCGAGCGGCTGGTGATGGTGACGGGCCGCGGCAAGTCGGCGCTGGAGGATCATTTCGACGAGAGCTTCGAACTCAACCAGACCCTCCGGGACCGCGGCAAGGACGCCGCGCTGCAGGAACTGGCGACGATGGTGCCGGAGGCGGGGGAAATCCTCTACACCCGCCAGCAGCGGCCGCTCGGCCTGGGACACGCCGTCTGGTGCGCCCGCGAGGTGGTGGGCGACGAGCCCTTCGCGGTGCTGCTCGCCGACGACCTCATCCTCGCCGGCAAGGGCTGTCTCGCCCAGATGGTCGATGCGCATGAGAAGGTGGGCGGCAACATGCTGGCGGTCATGGAGGTGGCGCTCGAGCACACCAGCCGCTACGGCATCGTGTCCCCCGGCGCCGACGACGGTACGCTTGTCGAGGTCGAGGGGCTGGTCGAGAAGCCGAAGCCGGAGGCCGCGCCCTCGCGGCTCGCGGTGATCGGCCGCTACATCCTCGAGCCGGAGATCTTCGACCATCTCGGCCGCAAGGAGCGGGGGGCGGGCAACGAGATCCAGCTCACCGACGCCATGGCGCACATGATCGGCGAGGTGCCGTTCCACGGCCTGCGCTTCGATGGGCGCCGCTTCGACTGCGGCGACAAGGCGGGCTTCCTCGAGGCCAACATCGCCTTCGCGCTGGCCCGCGAGGACATGGCCGGCGCCGTGCGCGAATTCCTGCCCCGCTACCGCTGATCGGGGCTCCCGAGGACGAGGTACAGACCCGATGCGCATCGCCATGATCGGGACGGGCTATGTCGGCCTCGTCTCCGGCGCGTGCTTCTCCGAATTCGGCACCGACGTCGTCTGCGTCGACAAGGACGCCGGCAAGATCGCACGCGTCCAGGCGGGCGAGATGCCGATCTTCGAGCCGGGGCTCGACGAGCTGGTCGCCAACAACGTCCGGTCCGGGCGGCTGTCCTTCACCACCGACCTGAAGGCGGCGGTCGCCGGCGCCGATGCGGTGTTCATCTGCGTCGGCACGCCCAGCCGGCGCGGCGACGGCCATGCCGACCTCAGCTTCGTCTATGCCGCGGCCGAGGAGATCGCGGGCGCGATCGCCGGCTACACGGTCGTCGTCACCAAGTCGACGGTACCGGTCGGGACCGGCCGCGAGGTCGAGGCGATCATCCGCAAGGCGCGGCCGGATGCGGAGTTCGACGTCGTGTCGAACCCAGAGTTCCTGCGCGAAGGGGCGGCGATCAACGATTTCATGCGTCCCGACCGCGTCGTCATCGGTTGCGAATCGGAGCGGGCGGAAGAGGTGATGCGGCAGCTCTACCGGCCGCTCTACCTCATCGAGACGCCGATCGTGATGACCCGGCGCGAAACGGCCGAACTCATCAAGTATGCCGGCAACAGCTTCCTCGCGGTGAAGATCACCTTCATCAACGAAATGGCCGACCTCTGCGAGAAGGTCGGGGCGGACGTCCATGACGTCGCCCGCGGCATCGGCCTCGACGGCCGGATCGGGCGCAAGTTCCTGCACCCCGGCCCCGGCTATGGCGGCTCGTGCTTTCCCAAGGACACGCTGGCGGTGGTGAAGACCGCCCGCGACTACGGCGCGCCGCTGCGCATCGTCGAGACGGTCGTGGACGTGAACCAGCAGCGTAAGCAGGCAATGGCCGAGCGCGTCGTCGCGGCCTGCGGCGGCGCGGTCGCCGGCAAGACCATCGCTGTCCTCGGCCTCACCTTCAAGGCCAACACCGACGACATGCGCGACAGTCCGGCGCTCGACATCCTGCCGGCCCTCCAGCAGGCCGGTGCGACGATCCGTGCCTACGACCCGGAGGGCATGGCGGAGGCGCGCCGGATGCTGCCGGGGATCGGCTTCGCCGAGAGTGCCTATGCCGCGATGGAGGGCGCCGACGCCGTCGTCGTCATCACGGAGTGGAACGAGTTCCGGGCGCTCGACCCCGAGCGGATGCGGCGCGCGCTCCGGGCGCCGGTCGTCGTCGATCTGCGCAACATCTACGATCCCCGGCAGATGGCGGCCGCGGGCATCCGCTACAGCTCGATCGGCCGGCCGAGCCCGGCGATCCAGGAGTCCACCCGATGACCGACGCCTATCGTTTCGATCCGACCATCCTGCGCGAGTACGACATCCGCGGCGTGATCGGAAAGACGCTGTCCGAGGCCGACGCGCGCGCGATCGGCCGCGCGTTCGGGACCATGGCCGGCGGCGGCGCCATCGCGGTCGGGCGGGACGGACGGCTGTCGTCGCCGGGGCTGGAGGCGGCGTTGACCGAGGGGCTGACGGCCGCGGGCTGCGACGTCGTCTCGGTCGAGCTGGGTCCGACGCCGATGCTCTACTACGCCTGCTACGCGCTCGACGTGGTCGGCGGCATCATGATCACGGGCTCGCACAACCCGCCCGACTACAACGGCTTCAAGATGATGCTGCGTCGGAAGCCGTTCTTCGCCGGCGACATCCAGGCGCTGGGCCGGCTGGCGGCCGAGGGTGGTTTTGCCTCGGGCAAGGGCAATGCGACCTCGGTCGACATGCTCGACCGCTATGTCGAGCGCCTGATGCAGGACTTCACCGGCGGCCGCTCGCTGAAAGTCGCCTGGGACGCCGGCAACGGCGCCGCGGGCGAGGCGATGAAGCGCCTGACGGCGCGCCTGCCGGGCGAGCACCGGCTGCTCTTCGCCGACATCGACGGGACATTCCCCAACCACCATCCTGATCCGACCGTGCCGAAGAACCTGGTCGACCTGCAGAAGGCGGTCGCCGACGGCGGCTGCGATCTCGGCATCGCGTTCGACGGGGACGGCGATCGGATCGGTGTCGTCGATGGCCAAGGGCGCATCCTGTGGGGCGACCAGCTGATGCAGATCTGGGCCGAGGCGGTGCTGAAGGAGCGGCCGGGCGCCGTCGTCATCAGCGACGTCAAGGCGAGCCAGACCCTCTTCGACCGCATCGGCGCGCTGGGCGGGCAGCCGCTGATGTGGAAGACCGGCCACTCGCACATCAAGAACAAGATGGCCGAGACCAAGGCGCCGCTGGCCGGTGAGATGAGCGGGCATGTCTTCTTCGCGGATCGCTACTACGGCTATGACGATGCGCTCTATGCCGCGATCCGGCTGCTCAACGTCGTGGCGGGGACGGACGAGCCCGTGGCGGCGATGCGCGACCGCATGGCGGCCACCGTCAACACGCCGGAGCTGCGCTTCCCCTGTGCGGAGGAGGATAAGCGACCCGTCATGGCCGCCGTCGTGGAGCGGCTGAAGGCGGCCGGCGCGACCTATTCCGACGTCGACGGGGTGCGGGTGAACACCGCCGACGGCTGGTGGCTGCTCCGCGCATCGAACACCCAGGACGTGCTGGTCGCGCGAGCGGAATCGACCGGCGAGGCCGGGTTGTCACGTCTCAAGGTCGAACTGGCCGACGCGCTGAAGGCCGCCGGCATCGCGCCACCCGATCTCGGCTGAGGTCGCCGGGGGTCACGCTGCGGCCGCCTCCGCGTCCCAGCGGAAGCGGCCCTCCCGCACGAGGCGCAGGCAGGCATCCGCGATCTGGGGATCGTACCGTGTGCCGATACCCGCCTCGATCTCCTCGATAGCGCGATCGAGGCCGAGCCCGGGCCGGTAGGGGCGATGCGAGGTCATCGCCTCCATGACATCGGCGACGGCGATGATCTGCGCCTCCGGCAGGATCTCCTCGCCCTTCAGGCCGCGGGGATAGCCGGTGCCGTCCGGCCGCTCATGGTGCTGGCGGACCATCTCCTGGATCGGCCAAGGGAATTCCGACTTCTCCAGGATCTCGTATCCGACCTCCGGGTGGGCCTTGATGATGGCGAACTCGGCCTCCGTCAGCCGGCCCGGGCGGTTCAGGATTTCCGCCGGCACATAGATCTTGCCGATGTCGTGGACCATCGCGCCGAGCCGGAGCCCCTCGATGCGAAACGCCTCCCAGCCGAGTTCCTTCGCGATCGCGACGGCCAGCCGGGCGACCCGCGCCTGATGCCCGCTGGTATAGGGGTCGCGCTTTTCCACGGTCGCGGCCACGGCGTCGATGGCGCCGATCGCGGCCTGGGCCAGTTGCCCGCGGAAGCGCTCGCGCTCCGCCTCGGCCTGCCGCGTCTGGATCGCAAGCCCGAGATTGGCAGCGAACTCGGTCAACAGCGTGGCTTCCTCCGCGCCGAACCGATCTTCCACGTCGGCATAGACGATCAGCACCGCAGCCACCTTGTCGCGTCCCGGTACCGGAATCGCCATGCAGGAGCGCAGACCGACTTCTCGGGCCAGTTCGGCCCATGCGGCCATCGTCGGATCGCGGGCGATATCGGAACTGACCTGGCTTTTGCCCGTCCGGATCGCCCGTCCGGTCGGACCGCTGCCGAGGGCATCGTCGGACCAGTGGACGCTGAGGCGATCGAGATAACCGGCGGCTGCGCCGGCCCAGGCGATGGGACGCACGGTTCGCTCGGGATCGTCGAGCGGCACGCCGACCCAGGCGACGGCGTAGCCGCGGCTCTCGACCAGCAGCGTGACGAGCTTCTCCAGCATCGCCGTCTCGTCCGTCTCGCGCAGGACGACGCCATGGCAGAGCACGATCAGACGGCGAATGTCGGCGAGCCGGGCCGCCTCGACCTCGGCCGCCTTGCGGGCGGAAATGTCGGCATGCGTGCCGGACATGCGCAGCGGCCGGCCCTCGGCATCGCGCTCGACGATCTTGCCGCGATCGAGCACCCACACCGTCGCGCCCGACTTGTGCCGCATGCGGATTTCGCATTCGTAGAATTCGAGGGTGCCGGCAAAGACCTCCTGCAGCAGCGCCCCGGAGCGCGCCAGATCCTCCGGCTCGGCCAGACGTTCCCAGGTCGCGATCGAGATCGGCGACAACTCCGCGAGCGTGTAGCCGGCAATCTCGGCCCAGCGCTCGTTGAAGGTCACGGCGCCGCTCTGGACGTTCCACTCCCAGGTTCCGACATTGGTGCCCCAGATGATCTCCTCCAGGCGGCGACGTTCCTCCGCCAGGCGGATCTCCATCGCCTTGCGCTCGGACAGGTCGACGAAGGAGACGGGCACGCGTTCGGCGGCTTGGACATCGGCCGGAATGGGCAACGAGAGCAGCGCCGTGAAGGGGCGCCCGTCGAGGGTCTGCAGCCGCACCTCGACCGCGATATCGCTGCGTCGATCCCATAGCGCAACGAGGAGGTCGACGAAGACCATCCGCGATTCGGGCAGGAAGAAGCGGGCGATGGGTCCGAGAAGCTCGTGGTCGGCAGTGGCGCCAAACAGTTGCCGCGCGGCCGGGTTGACGCGCAGCACGCGCACCGCCGATGCGAGTTCCTCAACCAGTTCCGGATGGGCTGCAAGGTGGAGACGGAGGTCGCCGACGCCGGCTGTCCGCAGTTCGTCGAGCCGACGGACGACGCCCGAGATATCCTCTTCCCAGATCGCGACCGAGGCGCTGTCGACGAGCGTGCGGAAGCGGTCCTCGCTGGCCGCGAGGTCACGATCGGCGCGGCCAAAGGCTTCTATCTGCAGGAGCCCGAGACCGAGCGCCACCGTCGCCGGGATCAGGAGACCGAGGTAGGGCAGGGCCAGCGGCCGCAGGATCTGGCCGACATCCCCAACGGGCAGCAGCGCGAACAGCGCGAGCGAGGGCAGATGGACGGCGACCCCCAGCGCCAGAAACGTACCGGCACCAGGGCGGCCGCCCCGATCCTCCTGCCAGATGCGGAATGCGAGGCCGACCAGAACGGAGATTGCGATGGAGCCGAGCGCCACGACGCTGCCGAGTCCGCCCAGACCCAGCCGCATCGCGGCTGCGATCCCCCCTGCCACCACCCCGACGACGGGGCCGCCCAGCATGGCCGCGACGGCCAGCACCACCGACCGGGCGTCGAAGAAGATCCCGGGCGCCAACTGGACCGCGAACAGCATGCCGATCGCGGCAGCGGCACCGAACAGGAAGCCCGAGAGCACCTGTCCCGTCACGTCGGTGCCATACCACTTCAGTACGAGAAATCGCTGCGCCAGGCACAACAGCGTCAACAAGGCGATGTTCTGCAGCAGACCCTGCACGATCATGGCGGGGCACCTCCGGCCCGTGCGCAGATTAGCGGCGCACTTACTGTCTTATTGGCCATTTGCGGGCGCGGCAAGGTCGGCCGGCCCGAAGACCTGGGCGCGATGGAGCGTCGCGGGCACGACGGCAGTTGTGCAATCGCCCCCGATGGACTCACAATAGGAACCGAACCTGCCGGACCTCGGCACCGTCGGCCGCGAGCGCTTGCCTTGCCGCCGGGCGACCTGCCGAAGGGTCCGCGATAGCGTCTTTCGCCATGGCTTCCATCCCCTGCAGGAACGAGCGATGACACCAGAGATACGATACGAAGCGCCCGACACGATCGAGAAGGCGGTGGCGATCCTCGCTGCGGCCGCCGGCAGTGGACGGGTGCTCGCCGGGGGAACCGACCTCCTCGTGCAGATGCGTGCGGGCGTCGCCAAGCCCGGCATCATCGTCGACATCAAGAAGATCGCCGAGATGACGACCGTCTCGCAGGAGGGGGGGGCGTTCCGCGTCGGCGCCGCCGTCTCCGGCGCGGCGCTCGGCGAGAATGCGGCGCTGGTCGCCGCCTGGCCCGGCGTCGTCGAGGCGGTCAACCTCATCGGCTCGACCCAGGTCCAGGGCCGCGCTTCGGCCGGCGGCAACCTGTGCAACGCCTCACCGGCCGCCGACAGCGTGCCGGCCCTGGTCGCCGCGGGCGCCGTCGCCACCATCCAGGGTCCGAACGGCCGACGCGAGCTGCCGGTCGAGAAGATCCCCGCGGGGCCCGGACGCACCAGCCTCGCCCCGGGCGAGATCGTCGTCTCGTTCACCCTGCCGGCGCGGCCGAAGCATTCCGGCGATGCCTATCTGCGGCTCATCCCGCGGACGGAGATGGACATCGCCGTCGTCGGCTGCGGCGTCAGCCTGACCATGGACGGCGACACCTGCACGGCCGCTCGCGTCGCCCTTGGCGCGGTCGCGCCGACGGTGTTGCTGGTCGAGGAGGCGGGCAAGGCGCTCGTCGGCTCGAAGCTCGACGATGCGGCCCTGGAAGCCGCCGCGGCGGCCTGCCGCGCGGTTTGCAAGCCGATCGACGACAAGCGCGGCACCATCGTCTACCGCACCAAGATCGCGGGCGTGCTCCTGAAGCGCGCCGTCGCCATCGCAGCCGAACGCGCGCGGAGCCACTGATCCCATGTCGAAGATCCATGTCAGCGCCACCGTCAATGGCGAACCCGTCGAGTTTCTCTGCGCGCCGCAGCAGACCGTGCTCGACATCCTGCGCGACCAGCTGCAACTGACCGGCAGCAAGGAAGGCTGCGGCTCGGGCGACTGCGGCGCCTGCTCGATCCTGGTCGACGACCGGCTGGTCTGCTCGTGCCTGATGCTGGGCGCGGAAGCCGAGGGCAAGCAGATCCTCACGATCGAGGGCCTGGCCGTCGGCGACGAGTTGCACCCGCTGCAGAAGAAGTTCGTCGAGATGGCGGCCCTGCAGTGCGGCATCTGCACGCCGGGCTTCCTCATCGCCTCGAAGTCGCTGCTCGACCGCAATCCGAACCCCACCGAAACCGAGGTCCGGTACTGGCTCGCCGGCAACCTCTGCCGCTGCACCGGCTACGACAAGATCGTTCGCGCGGTCATGGACGTCGCCGCCGAGATGAGGGAGACCGCACGATGAGCGCTCGCGAGTACAAGTGGATCGGCACCCGCCCGAACCGTCCGGACGGCGCCGACAAGGTCACCGGCCGCGCCCGCTTCGGCGCGGATTTCTCGATGCCCGGCCAGCTGATCGGCAAGGTGCTGCGCAGCCCGCATGCGCATGCGCTGATCAAGTCGATCGACACCTCGGCCGCCCTTGCCCTGCCGGGCGTGAAGGCCGTCGTCACCGCGGCCGACTTCCCCGACCAGCCGAACGTCACGGTGCCGGCCGGCGAGATGCAGGTGAACCTGCGCGACGTCACCCGCAACGTCATGGCGCGCGAGAAGGCGCTCTATGACGGCCATGCCGTGGCCGCCGTCGCAGCGACCACCGAGGCGGTCGCCATCGAGGCGCTGGCCCTCATCAAGGTCGAGTACGAGCTGCTGCCGCACGTCATCGACGTCGAGGCGGCGATGGCGCCCGATGCGCCCATTCTCCACGACCATCTGCGCACCGAGGGCATCGAACCCAAGCCCGAGAACGCGACCAACATCGCCAAGCGCATCGATTTCGCCAAGGGCGACGCCAAGGGCGGCTTCGCCGATGCCGACATCGTCGTCGAGCACAAGTTCACGACCCAGCCCGTCCACCAGGCCTATATCGAGCCGCACGCCGCGCTCGCCAGCGCCACGGCCGACGGCCAGGTGCAGGTGTGGTCGACGACCCAGGGCCATTTCCAGGTCCGCGGCTTCTGCTCGCGCCTGCTCAACATCGAGACCTCGCAGATCCGCGTCACGCCGAGCGAGATCGGCGGCGGCTTCGGCGGCAAGACGGTCGTCTACCTCGAGCCGGTGGCGATCCGCCTGTCGCAGAAGTCGGGCCGGCCGGTGAAGATGGTGATGACCCGCGAGGAGGTATTCCGCGCCTCCGGCCCGACCTCGGGCGGCGTCGTCGAGGTCAAGATCGGCGCCAAGAAGGACGGCACCATCGTCGCGGCCGAGGCCATGGTGGCCCTGCAGGCCGGCGCCTTCCCGGGTTCGCCCGTCGGCCCCGCCTGCATGTGCAGCTTCGCCTGCTACGACATCCCGAACATCAAGGTCGTCGGCTACGACGTCGTCAGCAACCGACCGAAGGTCGCGGCCTATCGCGCGCCGGGTGCGCCGATCTCGTGCTGGGGCGTCGAATCGGCGATGGACATGCTGGCCCAGGAACTGGGCATGGACCCGATCGAGTTGCGCCTGAAGAACGCGGCCAAGGAGGGCACCAAGACCCATTACGGCCCGACCTTCAACCGCATCGGCTTCGTCGAGACGCTGGAAGCGGCGAAGAACTCCGACCACTACAAGACGCCGGTGAAGCGCGGCTTCGCCCGCGGCGTGGCGGCGGGTTTCTGGTTCAATGTCGGCGCCGATTCGAGCGCGGCCATCCATGTCGGCGAGGACGGCTCGGTCACCGTCATCTCCGGCAACCCGGACATCGGCGGCTCGCGCGCCTCGCTCGCCCTGATGGCGGCCGAGGAGCTGGGGATCGACTACGACAAGGTGCGGCCGATCATCGCCGATACGGCCTCGATCGGCTTCAACTTCGTGACCGGCGGCAGCCGCGTCACCTTCGCCACCGGCCTCGCGGTCGTCAACGCGACCAAGGACGCGATCCGCGAGCTCAAGGTGCGCGCCGCCAAGATCTGGGAAGTCGAGCCCGAGGCGGTGATCTGGGAAGACGGCATGGCCAAGCCGGCCAGCACCAACGTCGGCGAGTTCGAGCCGCTCTCCCTGGCGCAGCTGGCCGCCATGGCGAGCAAGACGGGCGGTCCCATCAACGGGCATGCCCAGCTCAACGCCCAGGGCGCCGGCCCCGGCTTCGGCGTCCATGTCGTGGACCTCGCGATCGACGGCGAGACGGGGATCGTGACGATCGACCGCTATACGGCGGCCCAGGATGTCGGCACCGCGATCCATCCGAGCTATGTCGAGGGTCAGCTCCAGGGCGGCGCCGTGCAGGGCATCGGCTGGGCGCTCAACGAGGAGTACATCTACAACGCCAAGGGCCGCCTCGATAATGCGGGCTTCCTCGACTATCGCATCCCGGTCTGCTCGGACCTGCCGATGATCGAGACCGCCATTGTCGAGGTGCCGAACCCGGCCCATCCCTACGGCGTGCGCGGCGTCGGCGAGGTGCCGATCGTGCCGCCCATGGCCGCCATCGGCAACGCCGTCGCCCGCGCCACCGGCGTGCGCTTCGCCGCGCTGCCGATGTCGCCGCCGCGCATCTCGGCCGCGCTCGACGCGGCGCGCCCGGCGATGGCGGCGGAGTAGGGGCAAGGGCGCACGGCAAGAGGTCCGGCGCATGGCGCGCGTCATCCTGACCCGTTCCTTCGCCGACCTCTATGCCAGGGGACAGGTGGAACACGACGTGCCGGGCCTTCGGGTCCGGCACCTCGTCCAAGGGCTGGAGGAACGTTTCCCCGGCATCGGCCCCCGCCTGTCGGACGGGGTCGCCGTCGCCATCGACGGCGTCATCCACCAGAACGCCTTCCTCGAGGAAGTCGGCCTCGACAGCGAGGTCTGCTTCATGCCCGCGATCGAGGGTGGGTAGGGCGGCGGCGACCGTCCTTGCCTGAGCGGCCGATATCCGAGCAGGCGCCGGGTGCGCTCGCTGGTGCAGGCGGGGAATCCTTGTCGCAGGATCGGCTTGGCCATGGTCAAGCCGACGGCCCGGCAGTAGGGTGGCGGCCACCTTCCGAAGAGCTGCCGCAGGCGTGATCGCCGATCCCTGGTTCTACTGCCTCGCCATTCCGGCGCTGCTCTTCACCGGCATCTCCAAGGGCGGGCTCGGGGCGGGCGCGGGCATCCTGTCGGTGCCGCTGATGTCGCTCGCGATCTCGCCGACCCAGGCCGCCGGCATCATGTTGCCGGTCCTCTGCGTCATGGACATGATCGGGCTGTGGGGCTACCGCAGCGCGCATGACGGCGCGAAGCTAGTCTTCCTGCTGCCGGCGGCCGTCGTCGGAATCGGGTTCGGTACCCTGACCTTCGGCTGGCTGTCCGAAGCCGGCATCCGCCTCGTCATCGGCGGCATTGCGGTGGCCTTCGTGCTGCGCCATTGGATCGGATTGCTGCGGCGCGACCCGCACCGCGACCGCCCGCCGCCGGGCCGGCTCGCCGGCATGTTCTGGTCGGCCGTGTCCGGCTACACCAGCTTCGTCGCCCATGCCGGGGGGCCGCCGCTCTCGGTCTACCTGCTGCCGCAGAAGCTGAACAAGACGGCCTTCGTCGCGACCACCGTCGTCTTCTTCGCCGCCGTCAACTTCGTCAAGCTCGGCCCCTATGCGTGGCTCGGGCAGCTGCAGCCGGGCAACCTGATGACCAGCCTCGTTCTGCTGCCGCTGGCGCCGCTCGGGATGGGGCTCGGCTTCTGGCTGCACCGGCGGATCGACCCGGTGCTCTTCTTCCGCATCTGCCACGGGCTGCTGCTGCTGACGGGCGTCAAGCTGGTCTCGGACGGCCTGTCGGGCTTGGCCGGATGAGCGTCGCGGAGGACGCGGCCGCCGATCGCGAGCGCCGCGGACGCCTGGTCGGGGCGGCCTTCATGGTGCTGGCGGGCCTGCTCTTCATCACGCTCGACACGATCTCGAAGTTCCTCGTCGCCCACTACTCGTTCGTGCAGGTGACCTGGGGCCGCTACGTCTTCAGCATGTTGCCGATCCTGGCGCTCTATGCGGCGCGCGGGCAGTTCCGCTATCTGCGCACCCGGCGGCCCGGCCTGCAGCTCCTGCGCTCGGCCCTGCTGTTCCTGGCGAGCGCGCTCTTCGTGCTGGCGCTGCGCTACCTGCCGCTCGCCGACGTCATCACGCTCAACCATTCCAGCCCGTTGCTGGTGACGGCGCTGTCGGTGCCGCTCTTGGCCGAGAAGGTCGGCTGGCGGCGCTGGGCCGCCGTCATCGTGGGGTTCATCGGCGTTCTGGTGGTCGTGCGGCCGGGCTTCCAGGAACTGCACTGGGCAGTCGCCCTGCCGCTCGTCACGGCGACGGCGATGGCATTCTACAACGTCGCGACGCGGATGCTGGCGGCGACCGACCATCCGATGACGACCATCTTCTACACGGGCCTGGTGGGCACGATCGTCACGGTCGCCACGGTGCCGTTCGTCTGGATCACGCCCGACTTCTGGGGCTGGGTCGGCCTGGTGGCGATCGGCCTGCTCGGCTTTGTCGGGCACCTCGCCTACATCCATGCCTTCACCTACGCCGCCCCGTCCTTCCTGGCGCCGATGAGCTATCTCGGGCTGGCCTGGGGCACGCTGGCCGGTTGGGCGCTCTTCGCGCACCTGCCCGACCTCGGCACGTTCCTCGGCATGGGAATCATCGCCGGGAGCGGCCTATACATCATCTATCGCGAATCGATCCGGCGCCGGGAGCGTCACGGCGCCGCCGAATGAGCGATAGCCAAGGGAGGTCACCGATGATGCTTCGTCCGAAGTCGCTCGCCGCCGCGATGGCGCTGATCCTGGCGCCGCTGGCCGCATCCGCCGCCGAGAAGGCGAGCGCAGACATCGTCGGCGCCGGCGGCAAGCCGCTGGGCACGGCCACGTTGGTCGAGGCGCCGACCGGCGTTCTGGTTCGGGTCGACCTGCGCGGCCTGCCGCCGGGGGACAAGGCGATCCACATCCACGCCGTCGGCACCTGCGCGGACCATGACCATGGCTTCGTGGCGTCGAAGTCGCATCTCAACCCCCAGGGCCGCAAGCACGGGCTCAAGAATCCGGACGGGCCCGATGCCGGCGACCTGCCGAACCTTCGCGTGCATTCGGACGGCACGGTCCTGGCCGAGTTCTTCACGACGCTGGCGTCGCTGACGGGCAAGGGTGGGCGTGCGGCGGTGCTCGACGGGGACGGGGCCGCGCTCGTCATTCACGCCAACCCCGACGACCACATGACCCAGCCGATCGGCGGCGCCGGCCCGCGCATCGGCTGCGGCGTGGTCAAGGCGGCCCAGTAGCCGCCCGCGACCCCGGTTGACGGGGGGACGTACCGGCGGGAAGGTCGCTCCGACCAGCGATGGAGCGCCTGCCATGACCGAACTCGCCCCCCTCGACCCCGGCATCCTGCCGGCCGGCATCCGTTCGCGCTTCGTCGCGGGGATCAACGGGCTGCGGATGCATGTGCTGGAGGCCGGCCATGAGACGGCCGGCCGCCCCGCGATCCTGCTGCTGCACGGGTTTCCCGAACTCGCCTACAGCTGGCGCAAGGTGATGGTGCCGCTGGCCGAGGCCGGCTACCACGTGATCGCGCCCGACCAGCGGGGCTATGGCCGCACGACGGGCTGGGACCCGGACTATGACGGCGACCTCGCGCCGTTCCGCTTCCTCAATCTCCTGCGCGACGCGCTGGGCCTGACGCTGGCCCTCGGCCACCGCTCGGTGGCGGCCGTGATCGGGCATGATTTCGGCGCTTCCGTCGCGGCCATGGCGGCGCTGGCCCGGCCGGACTATTTCCGCTCGATGGTGCTGATGAGCGCGCCGTTCGCCGGTGCGCCGGCGATCCCGTTCGGCACGGCGGACGGGCCGCCGACGAAGCCGGCAGGGGTCGATATCCACGCCGCCCTCGCCGCGCTGCCGCGGCCGCGCAAGCACTACCAATGGTACTATTCGGAGCGTACGGCGGACGCCGACATGTGGCGCGCGCCGCAGGGCATCCATGCCTTCCTGCGCGCCTACTACCATTTCAAGAGCGCCGACTGGGCGGGCAACCGGCCGGTCCGCCTCGCCGGCTGGACGGCCGACGAACTGGCCCGGATGCCGACCTACTACATCATGGACCGCGACGAGGGCATGGCCGCGACCGTCGACCGGGAGATGCCGAGCCCGGCGCAGGTGGCCGCCTGCGGCTGGCTGACCGAGGACGAACTCGCCGTCTATGCGGGCGAGTTCGGGCGCACCGGTTTCCAGGGCGGCCTGCAATGGTACCGCTGCCGCACCACCGGCCGCTTCGACACCGAGATGGAGGTCTTCTCGGGCCGGACCATCGACATCCCGTCGGCCTTCATCGCCGGCCGCAGCGACTGGGGCATCTACCAGAAGCCCGGTGCGATCGAGGCGATGCAGGAGACGGTCTGCCCCCGCATGCTGGGCTGCCACCTGATCGAGGGCGCCGGCCACTGGGTGCAGCAGGAGCAGGCCCCGGCCGTGACCCGTCTCCTGCTCGACTTCCTCGCCCGCGCTGGGAACTGAAGGGCGTCAGGGCTCGATCGTCTTCCAGAACGTGTCCTTGTGCGCGATCCGGCCGTCGCGGAAGTGGAAGATGTCGCAGCCGTGGAGATCGAGCGCCTTGCCCGTCCGGCGGTCGGTTCCGGTCACGGTCCAGTAGGAGACGCCGCGGTCGCCCGACACGAAGCGGAAGTGCGGGTGCCAATACATGTCAGGGATATGGGAGAAGCGCTCGCGCAGGAAGGCGCCGATCGCCGGCTTGCCGCGCAGCTCGATCCCCGTCCTGGTCGGGCCGCGGGCGGTGCAGAACACGCCGTCCTCGCAAAAGAAGGACAGGATGCGGTCGACGTCGCGGCTGTTGAAGGCCGCCTCGATCTCCATGATCAGCGCTTCGGTCGGTTCGGCCATCGGATCGCTCCCGGTTTCTCCGGGCGATCGGACCATGGGCCGGGCAGCCGGATCAAGTGCGGCCGACCTGATCGATGTCAATGCGGATCCCCCGTCAGCATGATGCTGTACGTCCCGAGATCCGGTGGCGGTCGACCATCGTCGGCGGCGCAGCGAAGAGGGAGCGCGGACGGATGCAGGAGCATCGGACCGACTGGCACGCGATGACCTCGGCGGAGGCCCTGTCGGCCCTGGGGGTTTCGGAGCGCGGCCTGTCGACGACCGAAGTGGAGGAGCGGTTCCGCCGCCACGGGCCGAACGCCCTGCCGGAGCCGGCCCGGCCCCACCCGGTCCGCCGTTTCCTGGCGCAGTTCCACAGCACGCTGATCTATTTTCTGCTCGCGGCCGCGGCCGCGGCCTGGATCCTCGGCCATCTCGTCGACGCTGCGGTCATCGTCGCCGTGGTGACGGTCAATGCCGTCATGGGCTTTCTCCAGGAGGACAAGGCCGAGAAGGCGCTCGCCGCCATTCGCCGCATGATCTCCCCGACCGCTGCCGTCCGGCGCGACGGGGGGCGCATCTCGGTGCCGGTGGCCGAACTGGTGCCGGGCGATATCGTCCTGGTCGAAGCCGGGGACCGGGTGCCGGCGGACCTGCGCCTCCTGCGCGCCCGCGGCCTGCTGGTCGACGAGGCCATGCTGACCGGCGAGTCGGTGGCGGCCGAGAAGCAGGACCTGCCGGCCGCGCCGACGGCTGCGCTCGGCGACCGCGTGGGCATGCTGTTTTCCGGAACCCTGGTGGCGGCGGGCCAGGGCACGGGCGTCGTCGTCGAAACCGGCGCGCGGACCGAGATCGGCAGCATCAGCCGCATGATGGCCGAGGTCGAGACGCTGACGACGCCGCTGCTGCGCCAGATCGACCGTTTCGGCCAGCGCTTCACCGGCGTTGCCGCGGCGGGTGCGGTCCTGCTCTTCGCCTTCGCGACGCTGGTGCGCGGCTATGACTGGTCGGACGCGCTCATGGCGGTGGTCGCGCTTGCCGTCGGCCTGATCCCGGAGGGCCTGCCGGCGGTCATCACCATCACGCTGGCGATCGGCGTGCAGCGCATGGCGGCGCGCAATGCGGTGGTCCGGCGGTTGCCGGCGGTCGAGACCCTGGGCGCCACCTCGATCATCTGTTCCGACAAGACGGGTACCCTGACGCGCAACGAAATGACCGCCCGCCACGTCGTCTCATGCGGGCACGTCCTGGCGGCGTCCGGGGCCGGCTATGCCCCCGAGGGCGAGCTGACTGCGGCCGATGGCGGCGACGATGTCGCGGCCCTGGAGGCTGCCGTGTCGCTGCTGCGCGCCGGTCTCCTGTGCAACGATGCGCAACTGCGCAGGGGACCGGACGGCTGGACCGTCGAGGGCGACCCCATGGAGGGGGCGCTGGTCGCGCTGGCGGCCAAGGCCGGCCTCGGTGCCGACCATGTGCGGGGCGAATGGCCGCGCGTCGACGAGATCCCGTTCGACGCCCAGCACCGCTTCATGGCGACCTGCCACCGTGCCCCGGACGGCACCGAGGCCATCTTCGTCAAGGGAGCGCCCGAGCGACTCCTGGCGATGTGCGCCCTGGAACTGTCGGTCGATGGCGCACGGCCGATCGATCACGAACGCTGGAACGCGGCGATTGCGCACGCCGCGTCGGAGGGCGAGCGCATCCTGGGATTCGCGTTGCGGCGGCGCGCGGCAGCGGGCGTCCTGACCTTCGCCGATCTCGACGAGGGGCTGGTCTTCCTCGGCATCGTCGGTTTCATCGATCCTCCGCGCGAGGAGGTCGTGCGGGCGATCGCGGAATGCCGCTCCGCCGGGATCGCGGTCAAGATGATCACCGGCGACCATGGCGTGACGGCCGGTGCCATCGCCCGGCAGCTCGGGCTCGGCGACGGCGACCGCGTCGTCGTCGGCGCCGAACTCGACCGCACGCCCGAGGCCGAACTGGTGCCGCTGGTGCGGGAGACGGCCGTCTTCGCGCGCACCGATCCTGCCCACAAGCTGAAGATTGTCCGCGCGCTGCAGTCGACGGGCGCGGTCGTCGCCATGACCGGCGATGGCGTCAACGACGCGCCGGCGCTGAAGCAGGCGGACATCGGCGTCGCCATGGGCCGGAAGGGGACGGAGGCCGCGAAGGAGGCCGCCGAGATGGTGCTGCTCGACGACAATTTCGTCTCGATCGCCGCGGCCATCCACGAGGGGCGGACGGTCTTCGACAATATCCGCAAGGTCATCGCCTGGACGGTGCCGACCAACGGCGGCGAGGCGATGACCGTGATCGCCGCGATCCTGATCGGCTTCGCCATGCCGATGACGGCGGCGCAGATCCTCTGGATCAACCTCATCACCTCGGTCACCCTCGGGCTCGTTCTCGCCTTCGAGCCGCCGGAGCCGGGGGTCATGGCGCGGCCGCCGCGCCCCCCGGGCGCCGCCCTGCTGTCGCCCTTCCTGGTCTGGCGGGTCTTCTTCGTGTCGGCTCTCTTCACCCTCGGCGCCATCGGGATCTTCTTCTACGCCCTCGGCCGCGGCCTGCCGGTGGAGACGGCGCGGACCATGGTCGTCAACGCCATCGTCGTCTTCGAGATCTTCTATCTCTTCAATGTCCGCTACCTGCACACGGGCTCGCTGACGCTGCGGGGCGCGCTCGGCACGCCGGCCACGCTGATCGCGCTCGGGGTCGTGATCACGGCGCAGTTCGCCTTCACCTACCTGCCGGCCATGCAGGCGCTGTTCGACACGCGCCCCGTCGGACTGCTCGACGGCATCGTCGTCATCGGCGCCGGCATGGTGCTGATGGCCGTGCTGGAGGTGGAGAAGGCGATCCTGACCCGGACGGGGATATTCGGCGATGACCGCGTCCGCGACGCTTCCGTCCGATGATCCGGCCCCGGGGCCCTGTCTGCGCCATGCCGGTCAGCCGCGATCCGCTTGCGCCGGCCGTGCGCGAGGAGTGACCGCGGGCGGCGCATCTGGGTTAGCATGGCGCCTCGGGATCAGGAGCAAGGGAACGCCATGGCGCGCAGCGGGACAGCAGCGAAGGGACGGCCGACGGCACAGCAATGGACGTTGACGGCCGCCGGGGACGCCATCATCGGCAACCGGACCCGCCATCTCGACCGACCGGAGGATGCGGGCTTCCATGAACTCTGCCGCCTGATCCGGTCGGTCGATGTCGCCTCGGTCAATCTCGAGACGAACGTCTTCGACATGGCGACCTTCAATGGCTCCCCCGGTGCGGAGCGGGGCGGCAGCTACCTGATCGCGCCGCCGGCGGCGCTGGCCGATCTCGCCCATATGGGCTTCCACCTCTTCGCGCGCGGCAACAACCATGCCTGCGACTGGGGCATCGAGGGCCTGCGCGAGACGACCCGGGTGCTGGACGGGATGGGCCTGCCGCATTCCGGCTGCGGCGAGAACCTCGGGCAGGCCGGTCGCGCGACCTATCTCGACACCGTGGTCGGGCGGGTGGCGATGCTGAGCCTGACGACCACCTTCCCGGCGAGCCATCGTGCGGGCGCCCAGCGCGGCGACGTCGCCGGCCGGCCAGGGGTCAACGGCGTGCGCGTGAAGCGCCGGCTGGAGCTCGACCCCCAGACCTACAAGGCGCTGACGGCCGCCCAGGCCGCGCAGGGCAATCCGCGCCTCTTCGAGAACGCCAATCTGCCGCTGGCCGAAGGCACCGAGACGCGCATCGTCGAGTGGCTCGATCCGCGCGACGTCGACCGGTTTCTCGCCGAGATCCGCAACGCCGCCGCGTTCGCCGACATCGTGCTGGTCAACGGCCACACGCACGAGCCGGCGAACCCGGTCACGCGCACGCCCGAATGGCTCGTCACCTTCGCCCGGGCCTGCATCGACGCCGGCGCGACTGCCTATCTCGGCCATGGGCCGCACCAGCTGCGCGGGATGGAGATCCATGCCGGCCGGCCGATCTTCTACAGCCTCGGCAATTTCGTCTTCCACCGCGACACGACCGAACCGGTGCCCTTCGACCAGTACGAGGTGCTCGACCTGCCGGGCGGGACCGCGGTGCCGGCCGACTATTACGCGGCACGCGCGGGCAAGAGCGCATCGCTCAATTTCGCCGACACGGCCTACTACGAGACGCTGCTGCCGATCCTGCGCTTCTCGGGCACGGAGGTGACGGGCATCACCTTCCATCCGGTCGAGCTGTCGCAGGCGCTGCCGCCGTCGCGGCGGGGCACGCCGCGGCTGACGGACAAGGCGACCGGCGAGCGCGTCGTCACGCGCTTTGCCGAGCTGTCGCGGCATTTCGGCTGCGCGGTCACCTGGAAGGGCGGCCTCGGTCACTGGAAGGCATAGGGGAAAGCCATGGGGCACGGCATCAAGGCGCTGGTCTTCGACGTCTTCGGGACGCTCGTCGACTGGCGCGGCTCAATCGTCCGCGAGGGCGAAGCCTGGGGCAGGGCGCACGGCATCTCGGTCGACTGGGCGGCCTTCGCCGACGCGTGGCGCGGGGCCTACCACCCGTCGATGGACCGCGTCCGCCGCGGCGACCGGCCCTGGACCAAGCTCGACGACCTCCACCGGGAGACGCTCGACCGGCTGCTCGCGGAGTTCGGATTGGCCGGACTGGACGAGGCCGAGAAGGACCATTGGAACCGCGTCTGGCACCGGCTGACGCCGTGGCCCGACACGGTGCCGGGCCTTCTGGCGCTGAAGCCGCGATTCGCGCTGGCGACGCTGTCCAACGGCAACGTCGCCCTGCTGCTGAACATGGCCAAGCATGCCGGGATGCCGTTCGACACGATCCTCTCGGCCGAACTGTGCGGCCACTACAAGCCCGACCCGGAGGTCTACCGCATGGCCTATGGGCTGCTCGGCCTCGAGCCGCACGAGGTGCTGATGACGGCAGCCCACAACTCCGACCTCGTCGCCGCATCGCAGGAGGGCCTCCGGACCGCCTTCTTCCCGCGGCCGAGCGAGTACGGGCCGGCCCAGGTGAAGGACAAGCAGGCCGATCATCGCTTCGATTTCGTCGCGACCGACCTCGTCGACCTCGCGCGGCAGCTCGGCGCGATCTGACCGCGCGTCAGAGCAGGAGCAGCTTCGCGGCGGCAAGGCAGAGGATGACGGCCAGGACGCGGCGCATGGCCGCCTCCGGAAGCCGCCGCAGGGCGAGGGTCGCGCCCAGCCAGCCCCCGACCGCCACCGCCGCGATCCAGAGCGGCAGGGCATCGGGCAGGGCGCCCAGCATGCGATGCGCGCCGGCCAGGGCCGCGGCCGAGTTCAGGAGATTGTAGGCAGCGGTTACGGCCGCTGTCCGGCGCATGTCGACCCAGTGGAGCGAGAGGATCAGCGGCGCCAGGAAGATTCCGCCGCCGGTGCCCGTGACGCCGGAAACGAAGCCGACGGCGGCTCCGGCCGCGAGCGCGGGAACGATCGGCGGGACGATCGGCGCACGGTTCTCACCGCTGCTCGCGGCGCCCCCATGGCGGATCATCTGGACCGTGGCCAGCAGCAGGATCGCTCCGACCGCCGGCTCGTAGATCGCCCGCGGCAGCTGGACCCAGCCGCCGAGGAACGAGAAGGGGATGCCGAGCACGCCGAACGGGTAGAAGGTTCGCCAGGTCAGCAGCCCCGCCCGCCAGAAGCGCCAGGTGCCGATCCCGGCCACGACGACGTTGAGGGCCAGCGCCGTCGTCTTCATCGCTGCCGGGCCGAAGCCGGAGAGGCCCATGACGGCGAGATAGCCCGATGCCCCGGCCTGGCCGACTGCGGCGTAGAGCACGGCGATCACCAGGAGGGCGACGCCGAGCCCGGCGGCCTCGCCGGTCCCCACCGCGTCGCCGTTCACGCGCGTCGCAGCCGGACCCGCTTCAGCCGTTCCAGCGTCGCTTCGGCGCCGTCGACCCGGCCCTCTGCCGATCGCAGGAAGCGGAAGACGTGGCGGTGGGCGATGCCGGGCGCGGCCGGCTCGACGAGGAATAGGTCCGGGCCGATCGGGCGCATCGGAAAGGCGCGGCCGCGGTCGCCGCCCGGCCCGTAGTCGATCGCGAGGCCGCCATCGGCCGGCCGGACGACGTGGCGGCTCGGGATGTCGACGCCGTCATAGGCGCCGGCATAGTCCGCGGGATCGAAGGCCGGGCGGCTGGCCGGAACGAGCCGCAGCCGTTCGCCGCCGAGATCGAGATCGAGGCTGCCGTCCGCTGCGAGCGCGCCGTCGGCATGGATCATCGCCGACAGGTCGTCGGCCACGCGGAAGCCAGCCCCCTCGGCGACGACCCGGTAGGTGGAGCCGACCGTATCGAGGAGGCCGCCCGGTGCGACCCGCACCCACTCGCCGGCCTCCGGCGCGACGAACTCACCCATCGCGGTCGGCGGCGTATCGGTGGCGGATTCATCGGGAGGCAGGATCGCCTCCAGGATGCGCGGGACCATCTGCCCGGGCGTGCGGTCCTCGCGGTTGGAGAGGAAGACGACGCCGACCCCCGCCGCCGGCAGCAGCAGCATCCCGGCCTTCCAGCCGGGCTGCGTCCCGAAATGGCCGATGGCGCGGTGGCCCCGCCAGTGGCGGAGAAACAGGCCGAGGCCGTAGCGCAGCGGCCTGCCGTCGGCAAGCCGGGTCGGCTCGGCCATGGCGGCGAGGGCCGGGACGCGGCCTGCCAGCAGCGCCGAGGCCCAGCGCGTCAGGTCGGACAGCGTGGAGACGACCGGGTCGCCGCAGATGCCGAGGATGTCCGTCGCCCGCCGCCAGGAGTCACCGTCGCGGACGTAGGGCTCGGCGATCCCGTCCAGCGGCATGCCGTCATCGTGCCGGTCGGTCGTGCGCGCGAGGCCGAGCGGGCCGTAGATCGCAGCACGGCGCGCGGCGTCCGCCGAGGCGTGGCCGAGCCGGCGCAGGATTTCGTCGGTCAGGACGAAATTGACGTTGCCGTACATGTAGCGCCGTCCGGGCGGTGCGCTGGTCCGCGACCGGCCGAGTGCGCGTTCGAGCAGGTCCGCGGCGCGGCCTGGCGCGGGGTGCCAGATGCCGCGCAGCCGGTCGATCTCCAGCACGTCGTCGAGGCCGCTCGTCATCGACAGCAGGTGACGGATGGTGACCGGCCGGCCATGGTCGGGCGGCGGCATCTCCGGCAGGTGGCGGCGGATGTCGTCGTCGAGCGCAAGGCGGCCCGCCGTCGCCGCGGCCACCATCGTCGCGGCGGTGAACGGCTTGCTCAGCGAGACGAGGTGGAAGCGCGTATCCCGGGTGATGGGCGTGCCCTGGGCAAGGCTCGCCAGCCCGGCCGTCCCGGACCAGCATACGCCGTCCGCGCCGACCACGGCCGCGGCCATGCCCGGCTCCCCGCCATCGACGGCGAGGAGCCGGTCGAGCCGGCCGGCTTCGATCGGGCCGGGGATCATTCCCGCAGCGCCCGTGCCTCCCGTGCCGCCGGTCGGTCGTAGCAGCGGTCGAGCCAGGCCTTGGCAGCGGGCGTCTGCGTCAGGTCGCCCCAGAGCAGGCGGTACATCACCGATGCCACGTTGAGATCGGCGATGGTGAAGCGCTCGCCCAGCAGGTAGGGCCGGTCGCGCAATGTCGCGTCGAGGTGCGCGAGCTTGGGCGCCAGCGTGCCCAGCGCCTTGGCCGCCACGGCGGGATCGCGCTTCTCCGGCGGCAGCACGGTGGTGTGGCGCGCCCAGTCGAGGATGGGGAAGTCGAGCTCGGTCGCGGCGAACAGTGTCCATTGCCAGGTGCGCGCTTCGTCCTCCAGCGACGCGGGGTAGAGGCCCGAGCCCGCGCGCTTGGCGAGGTAGAGGTTGATCGCCAGCGATTCCGAAAGCTTGAAGCCGTGGTCGACGATCGCGGGAACGGCCCCGAGCGGGTTCACCGCCAGGTACTCGGGCGTCTTGTTGCTGCCGTCGAAGCCGATCTGGACGTGGTCGTAGTTCAGGGCCAGTTCCTTCGCGGCCCAGAGGACGCGGAACGCGCGCGAGCGGGCGATGCCGTAGATCTGCAGGTCGGCCATTGCGGACGATGCTCCGTCGGAGGGAGTGTTCGAAAGCGAACGCCGGTATGATGGCCGGAACGACGGGAGGAAGAAAGAATGGTCGGCAGCCGTGAGATCGCGCCGCAACGCTACCGGGCTTCGCCCGGCCGATATTTCGAGGATTTCGCGGTCGGCGACGTCTACGAGCATCGCCCCGGGCGGACGATCACCGAGACCGACAATGCGTGGTTCACGCTCCTGACGATGAACACCCACCCGCTGCATTTCGATGCGGAGTATGCGGCGAAGAGCGAGTTCGGGCGCCCGCTGGTGAACAGTGCACTCACCCTGTCGATCGTGACCGGCATGAGCGTCGGCGACGTCAGCCAGCATGCGATCGCCAACCTCGGCTGGACCGACATCAAGCTGACTGCGCCGGTCTTCAACGGCGACACGATCTATGCCGAGAGCGAGGTGCTGGACAAGCGCGCGTCGCGCTCGCGGCCGAACCAGGGGGTGGTGACGGTGCTGACCCGCGGCCTCAAGGCCGACGGCAGCCTGTTCATGGAATTCCGGCGCGCCATCCTGGTCGCCATGCGCGGCCATGGCGTCGCCGACCGGGCCAATTATTGAGATCGCGGGGCAGCGCCATGACCGAGACCACGAGCCGAGACCGGGACGAAGCCGCCGAACAGGACCGGATGATCCTGGACGCCGTCGGCCGTTTTCTCGACCGCGACGTGAAGCCGCACGTCCACCATCTCGAGCATGACGACATCTACCCCGAGGAGATCGTCGGGCGGATGAAGGAACTGGGCCTGTTCGGCGCGACGATCGCGCCGGAATATGGCGGGCTCGGCCTGTCGGCCTCGACCTATGCCCGCGTCGTCGAACGCGTCTCGCTGGTCTGGATGTCCCTTTCGGGCATCTTCAACTCGCACCTGATCATGGCGTCCGCCGTGCAGCGCTTCGGGACGGCCGAGCAGAAGGAGCGGTTCCTGCCGCGCTTTGCGAGCGGCGAACTGCGCGGCGGCCTGGCGCTGACCGAGCCCGACTGCGGCACCGACCTGCAGGCGATCCGCACCGTCGCGCGCGCCGACGGCAACGGCTGGGTGATCGACGGCACCAAGACCTGGATCTCGAACGGCATCCACGGCCAGGCCTTCGCCGTCCTCGTCAAGACCGACCCCGAAGCCCAGCCGCGGCATCGCGGAATGTCCATGTTCATCTGCGAGAAGGGGGAGGGCTTCACGGCGAGCCGTAAGTTGGAGAAGCTTGGATATAAGGGCATCGACAGCGCCGAACTGATCTTCTCCGACTACCGCATCGGCAACGAGAACCTCATCGGCGGCGTGCCGGGATCGGGCCTGAAGCACGCGCTGGGCGGGCTCGAACTCGGACGCATCAACGTCGCGGCCCGCGGTGTCGGGGTGGCGCAGGCGGCACTCGACGAGGCGGTCCGCTATTCGCAGATCCGCAAGACCTTCGGCAAGCCCATCTGCGAGCACCAGTCGATCCAGATCAAGCTCGCCGACATGGCGACCCGCGTCGAGGCGGCCCGTCTGCTCGTGCGCGCGGCCGCCGACGCGTGGGATGCCGGCCGGCGCTGCGACATGGAGGCGGGCATGGCCAAGCTCTTCGCCAGCGAAGCGGCCGTGGAGAACTCGCTCGAGGCCATGCGCGTCCATGGCGGCTACGGCTATTCCAAGGAGTTCCCGGTCGAGCGGCTCTATCGCGACGCGCCGCTGCTCGTGATCGGGGAGGGGACCAACGAGTTGCAGCGCCTGATCATCGCCCGGCAACTGATCGAGCGAAACCCGGTGTAGGGGACATTACAGACATGTCAGCCTGTGAGTGTGAGAGTTACTTGCACTCGCAGCGCCGTCGGACTAGTTCCTTTCGCACCGTCCCCCGACCGACCCGGCCGGGGGCGAAGACACTGACGGAGGGATGATGCGACCGATGAGCCTCGCGGCGCTGATGGCGTCGATGGTGATGGGGGCGGCGACGGGTGCGGCCGCGGCCGACCTCAACCTCTACACGGCCCGCCACTACGATACCGACAATTCGCTCTACGAGGGCTTCACCAAGCTGACCGGCCATCGCGTCCGGCTGGTCGAGGATTCGGCCGAGAAGCTCATCGAGCGGATCAAGGCTGAGGGCGTCAACAGCCCCTGCGACATCTTCGTCACGGTCGATGCCGGGCGGCTGGTCGCGGCCGAGAACCAGGGCGTCTTCCAACCGGTCAAGTCGGCGGTCCTCGAGGAGAAGATCCCGGCGGCGTTGCGCGACCCGGAGGGCAACTGGTTCGGTTTCTCCAAGCGGGCCCGCGTCATCGTCTACAACAAGGCGAAGGTCAAGCCGTCCGAGCTGTCGACCTACGAGGATCTGGCCGATCCGAAGTGGAAGGGCCGCATCCTGATGCGCAGCTCGACCAACATCTACAACCTGTCGCTCACCGGCTCGATCCTCGCGGCCAACGGGCCGGAGAAGACGGAAGCCTGGGCGAAGGGCTTCACCGCCAACTTCGCGCGGCCGCCGCGCGGCGGCGACACCGACCAGATCAAGGGGGCCGCGGCGGGCGAGGGCGATATCGCCATCTCCAACACCTACTACCTGGCCCGCCTCGTCAATTCTAAGAAGCCGGAGGACCGTGCGGTCGCGGAGAAGGTGGGCGTGTTCTTCCCGAACCAGAAGGGCCGCGGGACGCACGTCAACATCAGCGGCGCCGGGGTCTGCAAGAACTCGCCCAACCGCGATGCGGCGGTGAAGTTCCTCGAGTACCTGGCTTCGCCGGAGGCCCAGAAGATCTTCGCGATCGGCAACTACGAGTTCCCGGTTACGAAGGGTGCCGAAACGCATCCGACGCTGGTCTCGTGGGGCGAGTTCAAGGCGGACGACCTCAATGCCAAGACCTTCGCCAAGAACAGCGCCGAGGCGCTGAAGATCATGGACCGGGCGGGCTGGCGCTAGCTCAGGCCGTCATCACGGGACGCCCGAAGGACAGTTCGGGCGTCCCGCGGTTGAGCGAGAAGTGCGTGTGGAGACCCCGCCAGGGTGCCTCCACCGCAGCGCGGCGGAAGGTGACGGTGGCGCGGCCGTTTCGCGCGAAGGCCCGCCCGTCCTCATGGAAGCCGGTCGAGGTCCAGGGCACGGCGGCATAGGCCATCCGGCGGTCGGGCGAGACGTCGACATGCAGCGCCTCGGTGCGGAAGCGGAACTCGGCGATCTTCGGCCAGACCTGCATCCATTGTCCGGAGATCACGACGTCGCGGCCGATGACGATGTCGGCATAGGTTCCGAAGCCGACGAGGTCGGGGTCGAACATCTCGCGCGCGGTCGCGAAATCGACGGCGCGCACCAGTTCGGTCCAGCGGTCGAAGAACGCGACGAGGCTGGCCCGGTCGGCCTGTTCGGGCTTTGCCTGTTCGGACATGGCTGTCGGCTTTCGTTGGATGTGAGGGCGGGGTGGGCTCCGGCCGCTCAGCCGGTCTTCGACTCCTGGCCCTGGACGGTGAAGAAGGAGGCGGTCTTCGGCTGCTTCGGCAGTTCCACCCGGGTCTCGGTCAGGCGTGCGAAGCGGGCCTCCCGGCCGCGCACGATGCGGCCCTCGTTCGGGCTCGGCATCGGGTTGCGCGCGATGGGCACCGCGTCGGCCGCGGTATAGACGCAGATATAGAGCCCGCGCGAGGCGGTCGAATGGTTGGGCGCCGAGCCGTGCAGCAGCTTGGTGTGCATCAGGCAGACGCTGCCGGCTTGGCCCAGGCACGCCACGCTGGCGGCCTTCATGCCGGCTTCGGCCGCGGGTGCGACGGCGCCGGTGAAGCGTTCGCCGTCGAACAGCGAATGCATCGGCCCCAGATGGGAGCCCGGCACGACCATCAGGCAGCCGTTCTCCTCGTCGACATCGTCGATGAAGATGAGGGCGGTGACGATGTCGTCGTTGGTGTGCGGGGTATAGGCGAAGTCCTGATGGTAGGCGACCTCGGTGCGGGCGCCGGGCAGCTTCAGGTTGATCTTGCAGTGGTGGAACTTGACGTCGGGCCCGATCAGGTCGGCGACCATGTCGACCACGCGGGCGTTCTCCATCACGGTCCGATAGGCGGCCGAGATGTCCGACGGGTTGTTGACGCGGCGCAGCGCCGGCCGCTCTGCCGAATGCTCGGCGCCCATGTCGAAGCGCGGCCGCCCGTCGATGGTGGGCGGGCCGAACGGGGTGGAATGGGCGCGGCTCTCGTCGACCCAGCCCGCGATCTCGGCCCGCATCGCCGCCAGCTGCTGCGGCGTCACGGCGTCCGGGACGACGAGGTAGCCGTCCCGGCGGAACCGCGCGATCTGCTCCTGGTCCAGGACGGCCATGGCGGCGCTCCTCAGAGGTAGCCGGCGGGCGGCTCGAAGCCGTGCCATTCCTTGGCCAGCAGCTTCGCAAACCCGATCGTGCTGCGGTCGCCGCCGAAGGGGCCCACGATCTGCACCCCGATCGGCAGCCCGGCCGGGCTGCGGCCGGCCGGCGCCACCGTCGAGGGCAGGTAGACCACGCCCGAATAGCCGGCCCAGAACATCTGGTCGATGACCGAGACCGGCTTGCCGTTGACGATGATCGTCTGGTCCCAGCGGTTGCCCTCGTGATTGTGCGCGAAGGCGGTCGTCGAGGCGGCAGGGCAGAGCAGCAGGTCGTAGGACTGGAAGAACTCGTGCCAGGCCCACTGCAGATGCCGGCGCTTCTCGTTCAGCGCTAACCAGTCGCGGTGCGAGCCGGTGTTGGCCCGCATCATCCGGGCATAGTAGCTGTCGTCGTCGGCCGACAGCGCCTTGGCGATGTCGGTGTTGCGGGCGAACTCCTCGTCGGTCTGCCGGCCGCAGGTCGCCATCCGCAGCAGGTGGATATAGGTGCGGTGGGCGTCGGTGGTGTCGATGTCCGGCCGCGCGTCGGCGACCTTGGCCTTCATCTTCTTGGCGAGGAAGTCGGCCAGTTCCTGAATGCGGTCCTGGATCTCGCCGTCGACCTCGCCGTTGGGATCGTCGAGGACGATGCCGACCTTGAATTCCTTCAGCGACTTCTTGCGGCACGGCTGCAGGCGGAGCTGCCACGCCCCGGCCTCGATCTCGTCCGCCCCGGCCATCGCCGTCAGCGCGATGTCGAGATCGTCGGCGCTGCGCGCCATCGGGCCGACCACGGCGATGTCGGAGCCCGCGAGCTTGCCCGGCAGCGCCTGGCCGCGCCCGGGGCAGATGTCCATGGTCGGCTTGTGACCGTAGACGCCGCAATAATGCGCGGGGTTGCGGATCGAGGCGCCGATGTCGCTGCCGGCCTCGATGCCGGTCAGGCCGGCGGCGAGCGCCGCCGCCGAGCCGCCGGAGGAGCCGCCCGGCGTCTTCGACAGGTCCCAGGGGTTGTTACAGGTGCCGTAGACCGCATTGTAGCTCTGCCAGTCGGCGAGCCATGCCGGCACGTTGGTCTTGCCGAACAGGGTGACGCCCGCCGCCTCGAAGCGGTCGACCGCCACCGAGTTCTGCGGCGCGATGTTGTCGGCGTACGCCGGCAGGCCCCAGGTCGTCGGCATGCCGGCGACGTCGTAGGATTCCTTGATCGTCATGGGCACGCCGTGGAGCGGCCCCAGGCTCTTTCCCTTCGCCAGCGCGCGGTCGGCCGCCCGGGCGCGCTTGCGGGCGCGCTCGACATCCATGGCGACGATGGCATTGAGGGCGGGATTGTGCTCCTCCACCCGCTTCAGATAGAGGTCGAGCAGTTCGAGGGCGCTCACCTTCTTGCGGCGGACGAGGCTGGCCAGTTCCTTGGCCGAACGGAAGGGAAGGTCCTGCATCGGTTCCTCGAACCTCGAATGTGGTCGCGGGTGAACGGTCGTCGGACGATCCTAGACCCCGGGCGGAATGGGCGGCAACGCCGGTCGTTGTCGGGGAGCCGCCGCAGAGGAGGGATGCAATGGATCCGGTTTCGGCAATTGCGCTGACGCTCGGCGTCGGCTGGGCCAGCGGGGTCAATCTCTACGCGGCGATGCTGACGCTGGGCCTGATGGGGTCGACGGGTGCGATGGCGCTGCCGCCCGACCTGCAGATTCTGGCTTCGCCGATCGTCATCCTCGCCGCCGCGCTGATGTATGCGGTCGAGTTCGTCGCCGACAAGGTGCCCGGCGTCGACAGTGGCTGGGACGCGCTGCACACCTTCATCCGCATCCCCGCCGGCGCGGTGATGGCGGCCGGAGCGATGTGGGACGTCGATCCCGCCCTCGGCCTTGCGGCCGGCCTGGTGGGAGGCACGATGGCGACGGCGAGCCATGCCGCCAAGGCGGGCACGCGGCTGGTGATCAACACCTCGCCCGAGCCCTTCACCAACTGGGGCGCCTCGATCGGCGAGGACGTCGCGGTGTTCGCCGGCCTGTGGGCGGCGATCCAGCATCCCTGGATCTTCATCGTCCTGATGGTCGTCTTCGTCGCGCTGGTGATCTGGCTGCTGCCGAAGCTGATCCGCGTCCTGATCCGCCTCTTCCGGCGCATCGGTCGTTGGCTCGGGGGAGGGCCGGCACCGGAGCCGCCGACGCGACCCTGACAGGCGTCCTTCCGCGAGTTCGGACCCGTTCGGGGTCGGGCGGCTACGAGGCGCGGCGACCAAGCGCCAGCAGCGCCTCGGCGAATCGGAGATCGTCCGGACAGGTCACCTTGATGTTCCCTCCGGCGCCGGGGACGAACCGCGCCGGTGTTCCGGCCAGGCGGAGCAACTCCAGGAAGCTCGGATCGGCGGAAGCGGGCGCGGCCGGGCGCCGGGCATAGAGGTCGGCGACGGGCTGGCGCGCAAAAGCGACCGGCTTCTGCCCGACGAGCACGTCGCCCGGCGCATGCAGAAGATCACCGTCCGGCGAATAAAGGAACTCGGTGTTGGTGATTCCCGGAGCCGCGGCGCCGTGCTCCTGCGCCGCGGCCAACAGTGCCGCGACCAGATCGGCGGTGACGAAGGGGTGCACCACGTCATGCAGGAGCAGCCATGGCGCACGCGCCGCCTCGACGAGCAGGCGGGTAGTTTCGCTGCGGCTGCAGCCACCGGCGATGACCGTGACGCGCGCTCCTTCGACCAGCGCGCGGGCCGGGGCGATCAGCGTCTCCGGCACCGCCACGATGACGTCCGAGACGAGCCCGCTGACGGTCGCGATCGCCCGTTCGAGCAAGGTGCTTCCATCCAGGCGTACGAACGCCTTGGGACCGAGCCCAAGCCGCACGCCGGCGCCAGCTGCCTGGATCAGGGCCTGTACCTGCATGTTCATGCGAAGAACGCGTCGCGGCCGGCGCGCGAGGCGCGATCGAAGCGGACCGTCCCGAGCGACGCGGCGGCATCGGGCATCCGCTCCGCGACGTAGGCGTGCTTTCGTGCGACCTGCGCCGCCAGCGCGTCGCGCAGGCGGCGGAAATCGCGATCGACACTGCCGGCATCGGCCATGAAGTGGCGCACGGCCGTTGTGAAATGCGGGTGAACCCGGCCCGCCGGCAGGGCCCAGTGCAGTCCGCCATCTGCGCCAAGATCAAAAAAGTGCAGGAGGTTGCAATGATTCCCGGGATCCAGCCGGTAGTTGTACAGCTCCAGCCCGGCGGAGCTCGCGAGCAGCAGATGGGACTGGTCGATGGTGGCGAAGGCGCGTCGGACCGACGCTTCCGGGTCGTCCGGCTGGGTGGCGGTATAGTTCTGCGAGAAGACGACCGCGTGCCGGCGATCGCGCAACAGGCTGGAGCCCGAGCCCGGAAATGGCAGATCGGCCCTCAGCCCGATCAAATCGAAGCACGATGGTGCAATGTCGATGGTGCTGGCTAAGCGATGGTCCTCTCCCGGCGCCAGTGACCCGTCGCGGATTGCCAGCGGGCAGTGGATGAGTGGCGCGTAGGGCTCGATTCCGTGGAGTTGGCCGCTCTTAAAGCCGTGCGTCCAGAAGTCGTCCCCATGATCGCCGAAGACGATGACGGCCGTATCGCGACTGCGACCGTTCTGATCGAGGATGGCGAGCAGTTCGCCGAGGACGTGATCGGCGACCGCGCAGGCTCCGCCCAGGACGTCGTCGCTTCCCTCGGCATAGCTCGCCAGGGCAGATGCATGCTCGATATGGGTGACGAGGTTCCAGACATAGACTGCAAACGGGCCGCGGGCGGTTGCTTCGCGAAACTGCGCGAGCAGGACACGGTAGTCGTCCGTTGCGCGGATCGGCGGCAGGCAGTTCGCAAGCAGCGGAAGCATGCGGGGCGGGACCGCGGAAGTGGCACACAGGAACTGAGTGCGATATCCGGCCGCCGACAGAAGGGCGAAGAGCCCGGGGTTGTTCCCCGCGGGTTCGTCGAGGTGCGGATTGGCGTCGAATTCGAAGTCGTTGGCGTGGACCAGTGCCCCCAGCACCATCTGCGTCGAACTGGCCGACGCGAAGTAGGAACGGAAGACTCTCGATCCGGCCATCAGCCTGCGAAGGTTGGGGAATGCCTCGGGGAAGGCATGGACGGCCTGCCAGGCGATGCTCTCGAGGTGCAGCAGGACGAGATTGCGCTGGTCCCCAGCTGTCCGCCCCGTCACGTCAGGGCAGCCTTGCGGCGCGCGAAAATCCCGGCGAAATCCAGGCCGCGGAGGGTTCCCCGCTTTCGCCAATGGCGCCCTTCTCCGGCACCAAATTGGCGGAAATGGTCCCATCCGTTTTCGAACAGGCCTTGCGTCACCGCCGCGCTGACATCGGGATGAAGACCGAGGTAGTGGCGCTCGTCGAAATCGTCGGGGTCGGCCTGATGGCGCGCGATGATGAACGACGGACAGGTCGCGACCAAAGGTTCCCGACCCGGCGGAAGCGGGACCAGGTCGATCGCAACGCCGGTCGGGTCGTCGATGCCGAAGCGCCGGCGCCGTTCCAGCGGATCGACCGTGCTCAGCTGGTGGACGTAGCCGTCCATCCGCACCGGCGCGATCGCGGCGAGTTCCGACGGGAGCCAGCCGGTACGCGCGGCCCCCGGTCGCGCGGCCATGGATTTCGGAAGTCGGAACAAGCGTGTCGTCCAGCGTGGCCGGAAGGGTCCGTCGGCCCGAAACGCGCGGAGCGAGTCCCAGAGATGGACGAGTCTCATGCAGCGGACCGGTTCTCCGCGCCGCATTGCCCGCGCGGTCTCATCCGGAAGGCGGCCAAGAAACTCAGGATCGAACCGCTCGTCGATGCTGCCGCAGAGCACCCAGGAGGCGCCCAAAGCCGCCGCCTCGGCCAGAACGCGATGGCGATCGCGGACCATTCGGTGCTCGGCTGTGCGGGCGCCATCGGCCGGAACGATCGATACCGGCCGCCGAACCTCCTGCAGCAGCGCGCGCTCCGCGGTGGTCATGCCACCATCCAGCGCGACGATCCCGTCGACATGGTCGCGTACATGAGCCAGAAACCCGGAAAGATGCGCTGTTCCTCGCGGGACGATGACGACGCAGAAGCAGGACACGCGTTGCGCCTAGCAGTGACAGCCGCCCATCATAAACTCCGGGTTGCGTCCTATCCAACCCTTGCGCACCGACCGGCCATTCCCATCCCGCTACACCTTTTGGCAAGCATGCCCTAAGCTGGCGGAAACGCGATCCACCGTGGGAACCGCTCGATGCAAGGGGCCATGCCGGTCGGCCGACTTCTGACGCCGGCCGACATCAAGGATCTGTCGCGTCGGTCGGATGCGGCGGGACTGCTGCGCCTTGCCGTTCACCTCGCCCTGATTGCCGGCGCCGCCGCCCTCGTCTGGGCCGCGCGCGGCACCTGGTGGGTCGTCCCGGCGATGCTGCCGCTGGGCTGGTTCCTGGTCGCGCTGTTCGCGCCGGTCCACGAGTGCGTGCACTACACCGCGTTCCGCACGCGCCGGCTCAACGACTGGGTCGGCTGGGTAGCGGCCGTGCCGAGCCTGCTCAACTTCGACTTCTACAAGCATTTCCACTATGCCCATCACCGCTACTGCCAGGATCCGGTGCGCGATCCGGAACTGGCGCCGCCGGCGCCGGCCTCGCTCGGCCAGTACCTGCTGCGGCTGACGGCCATCAACTACTGGCGGGCGCGCTTCGTCGGTGCGATCCGCGTGCTGCGGGGCGAGTTCGGCGGGTTCTCCTTCGTGCCCGAGCGCGCGCGACCCGAGGTCCGTCGGTCCGTCGCCGCGATGCTGGCACTGGCGGCGGTCGCCGCACTCGGCTGGGCGGCCATCGACCCATGGGGCCCGGTCCTCTACTGGATCGGGCCGGTCGTGCTGGCGCAGCCCATCCTGCGCGCGATCCTGCTGGCCGAGCATACGCTGTGCGAGGAAAGCGGGGACACGCTCGCCAACACGCGAACGACCCTTGCGGCCTGGCCGGTCCGGCTGCTCCACTGGAACATGCCCTATCACACCGAGCACCACCTCTATCCGTCGATTCCCTTCCATGCGCTGCCGGCGGCGCATGCGCGGCTGCGGCCCCACCTCGTGCATGTCGCGGACGGGTACGCGCCGACGCACCGGGCCATCGTCGGCGGGCTGACGGCACGATGACCGAAGCCCGGACCTTTCCGCTCGGCGATTTCGTCCTGCAGGGCGGCATGACCCTGCGCGGCGCGCAGCTCACCTACACGACCTACGGCACGCTCTCGCCGGCGCGCGACAACGTCATCCTCTACCCGACGTCCTATTCGGCCCAGCATTCCGATATCGAGTGGCTGATCGGGCCGGGGCGCGTGCTCGACCCGTCGCGCTGGTTCATCGTCATTCCGAACCAGTTCGCCAACGGCCTTTCGACCTCCCCCAGCAATGTCGGGGCGCCGCATGACCGCGGCCGCTGGCCGAACGTCACCTACCTCGACAACATCGCCGCGCAGCACCGCCTCCTGACCGAGGAGTTCGGCGTGCGCCGGCTGGCGCTGGTCTATGGCTGGTCGATGGGCGGACAGCAGGCCTATCACTGGGGCGCGCTGCATCCGGAGATGGTCGAGCGTATCTGCGTCGTCTGCGGGTCGGCGCGGACGGCGCCGCACAACCGGGTCTTCATCGAAGGCGTCCGCGCGACCCTGACGGCCGACGCCGCCTATCGCGACGGCTGGTTCCACGAGACACCGGTGCGCGGCCTGCGCGCCATGGGCCGCGTCTATGCCGGATGGGCGCTGTCGCAGACTTTCTATCGCGAGGAGATGTGGCGCGGGCTCGGCTTCGCCTCGCTGGAGGACTTCCTCGTGTCCGGCTGGGAGGGGAACTATCTCCGCCGCAACGCCGACGACCTGCTGGCGCAGCTCTGGACCTGGGAGCATGGCGACATCTCGGCCAACGACCGCCATCGCGGCGACCTGCGCCGGGCGCTGGGCTCGATCCGAGCCAAGGCGCTGGTCATGCCGGGCGAGACCGACCTCTACTTCCAGGTCGCCGACAATGCGCGCGAGGTGCCGCACATGCCGTTCGCGCGCCTGAAGCCGATCCCTTCGGCCTGGGGCCACCGCGCCGGCAACCCGGCGCAGAACCCCGAGGACGAGCGCTTCATCGCCAAGGCAGTCGCGGAGTTGCTGGCAACATGACCCTGAAACTGGCCCCTGGCGGCATTGCCTGGATCGACGGCGAGTGGAAGACGCTGGACGAGGCGTCGATCTCGATCCTCGATCTCGGCTTCACCCGCTCGGACGTGACCTACGACGTCGTCCATGTCTGGGATGGCGCCTTCTTCCGGCTCGGCCACCATCTCGACCGCTTCCTGCGCTCGACCGCGATCCTGAAGATGGACATCGGCAGGACGCGGGAGGAGCTGGCCGAACTGCTGGCCGAATGCGTGCGCCGCACCGGCCTGAGGCGGGCCTATGTCGCGATGGTCTGCACCCGCGGGCGGCCGGCGCCCGGGTCGCGCGACCTCCGGCTGTGCCGCAATCGGCTGATCGCCTACGCGCTGCCCTTCGTCTGGATCGGCGGCGACAAGGCGCAGAAGGAGGGAATGTCGGCGATCGTTCCGCAGTTCCGGCGCATTCCGCCGGAATCGGTCGACCCGACGGTGAAGAACTATCACTGGCTGGATCTGGAGCGCGGCCAGTTGGAGGCGTACGAGCGCGGCGCCGACACCGCGATCCTGCTCGGGACCGACGGCAACGTCACCGAGGGGCCGGGGTTCAACGTCTTCGCCGTATACGGCGACCGCATCGTCACGCCGGATCGTGGGGTATTGGAGGGGATCACCCGCAGCGCGGTGATCGACATCTGCCGGGAACGCGGCATCCCGCTGGAGATCGGGCCGATCCCGGAGGCCCGCTTCCGCGAGGCCGACGAGATCTTCCTCAGCAGCACCGCGGGCGGCGTGATGCCGGTCGTCCGCCTGGACGACCGTATCCTGTTCAATGGAGTTCCCGGCCCGGTCACGAGCCGCGTGCGCGACCTCTACTGGCAGCGCCACGCGGACCCACGCGACCTCACGCCGGTCGCCTATCTCGCCGAGGCGGCGGAGTAGGCCACCTCAGCCGATCAGATCGAGGACGATCTTGCGGAGGCTGGCGGGGGAGAGGCCAGGCTGCCCGAGCTTGCGCTCGTTGGTGGCGCCGCGCCGGAAGGAGAGGGAATGAAGACCGGCCTCGGAATGCGGGCGGCCGGAAAGTGCGGTGGTGTCGGATGCGAAGTTGGTGTGCATGCTCTCTATCGGACGCCCCGGTGCTTCCGGGGCGACTTCTTCTGGTTGTTGATACCGTCCTGTTGAACGGTACCGGCGGCCGCGAGTTCCGCGGCCAACAGCTTTTCAGCGGGAGATTGGGAGTGGCGCTCAGCGCCCTACCGCGAATGCGGCCTCGACGGCCGCTTCGATCGGTGGAAGATGCCATCCCGGCGGCGAAACTTCAAGACGCTGGATCGTCAATAGTCCTGTCGGCCCCATAGTTCCGGGCATGGCCGCATCACCTGCGCATGATAGGCGGGTCGCTCCGCCAGTCGTTCGTACCAGGCAGAGAGGTTGCCGAGCGCAGGTCGCGGCAGGTCGATCCGGTGCCAGCGGTAGAGGGTGGCGCCGGCGGGAACGTCGGCCAGCGTGAAGTGGTCGCCGGCGAGCCACGGCCGGTTTGCCAGTTCCCGGTCGAGCAGACCGTAGAGCGCGTCGCAGCGGTGGCGGGCCGCATCGACGCGGGCGCCGTCCCGCGCGGCTTCCGGGGTGCGGTACCAGCCCCAGAACAGGTCCATGAATGCCGGCTGCAGGCTCGTCTGCGCCCAGTCGAGCCAGCGGTCGACGAGCGCGCGCGGTCCGGGCGCTGCGGGCCACAGCGCCGCGCTGCCATAGCGGGCGGCGAGATAGCGCAGGATCGCGTGGCTCTCCCAGAGCACGAGTTCGCCGTCCTCCAGCACCGGCACGCGGCCGTGCGGGTTGCGGCGGAGGAACTCCGGATCGTCGAGGCCGCCGAAGCTGCCGCCGATCTCGATATGCTCATGCTCCAGCCCGAGTTCGGCGAGAAGCCAGGCGACCTTCTGGACGTTGAAGGAGTTGCGGCGCCCCCAGAGCCGCATCCTGGTCACGCGCCCCAGACCTCGCGGAAGACCCGCACCCAATTGCCGCCCAGGATCTTGCGGACCGCATCGTCGCCATAGCCGCGCTCGGACAGGCGCTCGGACAACCGCGGCAGGCGCTCCGGCGTCTCGATCCCCTGGGGGTAGTGATAGGGCGGGGGCGGGTAGGCGTTGGGGTTCCAGTGGCCTGCCGCCACCCAGCGGTCGTAGAGGCGGCGCGCCTCGACCGGATCGGCATAGGGATGCTGGCCGTAATAGTAGTCGATGCCGAGTCCGACATGGTCGTCGCCGACGAGCTGCACCGTGTAGTCGATATGGTCGATGAACTCGTCGAGGGTCGGCTTCTCGCGCGCCGAGACGAAAGCCGGGAAACCGTTCATGCCGATGAGGCCGCCGGTCGCGGCGACCGCCCGGATCTGGTCGTCGCCGATGTTGCGCGGCGACTCCTTCACCGTCCGCGGATTGGAATGGGAGAAGACGATGGGACGCGTGGCCATCTCGATCGCGTCCATCGTTGTCCGGTATCCGGTGTGCGAGCAGTCGACGACGATGCGGAGCGCCTCGAGCCGCCGCACGAGCGCCACGCCGAAGCGGCTGAGGCCGGCGTCGGTGCGCTCGTCGCAGCCGTCGCCGACCCGGTTCTTCACGTTGTAGGCGAGCTGGAACATCCTGAGGCCCATGGCCTGGTAGCCGTCGAGCAGGTCGAGCTCGTCCTCGATCGGGTCGGCACCCTGGAAGTGGATGATGATGCCGATGCGCCCGCTGCGCTTGGCCTCCTCGATGTCGGCGGCGCGGCGCACCAGCAGGAGCCCGTCGTCGTTGCGGATGTGGGCGAGCCAGCCGGCGACGCTGCGGAAGGTCTGTGCGGCGCCCTCGACCGCGCCGACGGTCGGGCACAGGGCGGTGATACCGCCCTGGCGGTAGAGTTCGATCCGGCTCTTGTCCTGAAGCAGCGGACAGGTGGCGTCGATGACGATCGCATCGCGGTGGAGGGCAGCAGCTCGGTCGCTCGTCATGGCACCGGTCCGGTAATGCACGTAGCAGGATCTTGATACTCCTGGATTCCGAACGACATGGAAATAGAAGGAGGTGCGAAGGCGAGGGCGGGCGCCACCCGCGATGCAATGGGGACGCGAGACACCCACCAAGAGGACAGCCATGCAGATTCCGCTGCAGATCACCTTCCGCAATCTCGATTCCTCGGAGAGCGTCGAAGCCCGCGTCCGCGAGCGGGTCGACCGGCTGGCGCGGTTCAAGGACCGCATCACGAGCTGCCGGGTCGCCATCGAGGCGGTGCGCCGCCAGAAGGTCGCCAAGCTCTTCCGCGTCCGGCTCGACATCACCTATCCCGGCGGGGAGATCGCGGTCGCCCGCGAGCATCACGACGCCCAGGCGCACGAGGGCATCTATCTCGCCATCAACGAGGTCTTCGAGGCGGCCCGTCGCCAGCTCGCCGACAAGGCGGAGCGCATGGCCGGCATCGTGAAGTCGCACGAGGTGCCGACCCACGGGGTGGTCGATCGGCTGTTCCCGCACGAAGGCTATGGCTTCGTGCGCATGCCGGACGGGCAGGAGGTCTATTTCCACCGCAATGCCGTGGTCGACGAAGGCTTCGCCGGCCTGGAGGTCGGCACCAAGGTGCGGTGCGAGATCGCCGAGGGCGAAGGCGTGAAGGGGGCCCAGGCCTCGACGGTGCGCCCTCTCGGACACGATCTGCCGCCGATCGAGCGCATGCGCGCCTGACGGTCATCGGGCGTTAGACAAGCGCCCGGCTGCTCGCCTACCCTCGGGCCGTCCCGTGTCCCGCGGCCCGAGGGTGGATGCAGCGCTTTTCCTTCTTCCAGCTGGCGCTCAACGCGCTCGACCGGCATCGGTCCTGGCCCGCCTTCTGGCGGGCCGCCGCCCCGCGGGAATCCTATGACACGGTGATCGTCGGCGCCGGCGGACACGGCCTCGCCACCGCGTACTACCTGGCCAAGAATCACGGCATCACCGATGTGGCGGTGCTGGAGAAGGGCTGGCTCGGCGGCGGCAACACGGGCCGCAACACGACGATCATCCGCTCCAACTATCTCTGGGACGAGAGCGCCCACCTCTACGAGCATGCGCTGAAGCTCTGGGAGGGGCTGTCGACCGAGCTCAACCTCAACGTGATGCTGAGCCAGCGCGGCGTACTCAACCTCGCGCACAATCTCCACGATGTGCGCGAGGGCGTGCGCCGGGTGCAGGCGAACCGGCTCAACGGCATCGACGCGGAATGGCTGTCGCCCGAGCAGGTGAAGGAGTTCTGCCCGATCATCGACATCGACGCCCGGCGGCGGCACCCGGTGCTGGGCGCTACGCTGCAGCGCCGCGGCGGGGTGGCGCGCCACGATGCGGTAGCCTGGGGCTATGCGCGGGCCGCCGACGCCCGCGGGGTCGACATCGTGCAGAACTGCGAGGTCACCGGCATCGATGTCGAGAACGGCCGGATCACGGGGTTGCAGACGACGCGCGGCGCGATCCGCGCGCGCCGGGTCGGCCTTGTCGCGGCGGGTCATTCCTCGGTCCTGGCCGGCATGGCCGGATTCCGCCTGCCGGTGCAGTCGCATCCGCTGCAGGCGCTGGTCTCAGAGCCGATCAAGCCGATCCTCGACTGCGTCGTCATGTCGAACGCGGTCCATGTCTATGTCAGCCAGTCCGACAAGGGCGAGCTGGTGATGGGCGCCGGCATCGATGCCTTCAACTCCTACGCGCAGCGCGGCTCGTTCCACGTCATCGAGCACCAGATGGGCGCGCTGCTGGAGCTGTTCCCGATCTTCAGCCGGCTGCGCATGATGCGGACCTGGGGCGGCATCGTCGATGTCTGCCCCGATGCCTCGCCGATCATCGGCCGAACCCCGGTCGACGGGCTCTTCATCAACTGCGGCTGGGGCACGGGCGGCTTCAAGGCGACGCCGGGATCGGGCTGGGTCTTCGCCCACACGATCGCGACCGGCGAGCCGCATCCGCTCAACGCCCCGTTCCGCCTCGACCGCTTCACGTCCGGCGCGCTCATCGACGAGCACGGCGCGGCCGCGGTCGCCCACTGAGGCCGATCCCCATGCTGCTGATTCCCTGCCCCTGGTGCGGCCGGCGCGAGGAGACGGAGTTCGCCAACGGCGGGGAGGCGCACATCGCCCGCCCGGCCGACCCGGCCGCGCTGTCGCAGGAGGAGTGGGCGGCCTACGTCTTCCTGCGCGACAATCCCAAGGGGTGGATGCGCGAGCGCTGGTTCCACGCCCATGGCTGCCGCCGCTGGTTCAACCTCGTCCGCCACACGGTGACGCACGAGATCGCCGCCGCCTATCCGCCGGGGGCGCCACCGCCGCCGCTGCCGGGCGAAGCGGCATGACCGGATACCGGCTGCCGGCAGGCGGTGCTGTCGATCGCACCCGGCCCCTCGGCTTCACCTTCGACGGGCGCGACCGTTCGGGCTTTGCGGGCGACACGCTGGCCTCGGCGCTGATCGCCGCCGGCGTGCGGGTCGTCGGGCGCAGCTTCAAATATCACCGTCCGCGCGGCATCTATTCCGCCGGCCCGGAGGAGCCCAGCGCATTGGTCCAGCTCGGCCGCGGCCCCTGGTCGGAGCCGAACGTCCGGGCGACCCAGGTCGATCTGTACGCGGGCCTGGAAGCGAGCCCGGTCAATGTCTGGCCGTCGCTGCGCTTCGATGCCGGCGCGATCAACCAGTTCCTCTCGCCGCTGCTGGTCGCCGGCTTCTACTACAAGACCTTCCTCGGCCCGCGCGGCTGGTGGCGCCGGGTCTACGAGCCGGCGATCCGGCGCATGGCGGGCATGGGCAAGGCACCGGACGAGCCGGACCCGGACCTCTACGACCATGCCCATGTCCATGCCGACCTGCTGGTCGTCGGCGCCGGGCCGGCCGGGCTGGCGGCGGCGCGGGCCGCGGCCGCAGCCGGGATCCGCGTCGTCCTGGCCGATGACGGGGCCCAGGCGGGCGGCGATCTGCTGACCTCGTCCGCGACCATCGAGGGACGGCCCGGCGCCGCCTGGGCGGCCGAGACGGCGGCTGCGCTCGGCGCAATGTCGGACGTCACGGTCTTGAGCCGCACCACGGTCCTCGGCCTCTACGACCATGGCTATGCCGTCGCGGTCGAGCGCCGCACGGACCACCGGCCGCCCGGCGCCTGTCCCGGGCACGCCCGGCAGCGCGTCTGGCACGTCCGGGCGGCGCGCACGATCGTCGCGGCCGGTTCGCACGAGCGGCCGCTGCTCTTCGCGGGGAACGACCGGCCGGGCGTCATGCTCTCGGGCGCGGTCCGCACCTATGCACGGCGCTTCGGCGTCGCCTGCGGCCGCAGCCCGGTCTTCGTCACCAACAACGATTCGGCCTACGTTGCCGCGATCGCCCTGGCGGATGCTGGGGTACCTCCGGTCGCGCTCGTCGACCTCCGTCCCGTGCCGCCGCCGGCTGCGTCCAAGGCGTTGGCCGATCGCGGTGTCGAGATCCTGGCGGGGCGGGTGCCGGTCGCGGTTCATGGTCGTGCCGGGGTGCGCGGCATCGACGTGCGGGCGCTGGACGGCGACCGGACCACCGGCTCGCTGCGTCGGCTGGAGTGCGACCTGGTGGCCGTGTCGGGCGGCTGGAACCCTGCCGTCCATCTGCTGGGCCAACTGCGCGCCGGCCTGACCTGGGACGAGGCGCATGCGACCTTCCGGCCGGAGACGTTGCCGGCGGGGCTGGCCGTCGCGGGCGCCGCGGGCGGCACTTTCTCGCTCGCCGGATGTATCGCCGCCGGGCATGCCGCGGGCGAGGACGCGTCGGCCGCCGCCAGGGGACGGGGCGGCCGGCGGCCGGTTCCTGCGACGGCGCCGGAGGAGGAGGCGGAGACGCCCCTGCTGCCCTTCTGGGGCCTGTCGCAGGGCAGCCGGGGTAAGGCGTTCGTCGACCTGCAGAACGACGTCACCGCCGCCGACATCGCCCTCGCCGCGCGCGAGGGCTTCCACTCGGTCGAGCACGTCAAGCGCTATACGACCAGCGGCATGGGCACCGACCAGGGCAAGCTCGGCAACGTCACCACGGTGGCGCTGCTGTCGCGGGCGCTGGCGCGGCCGATGGGCGAGACGGGGACGACGACCTACCGGGCGCCCTATGTCCCGGTCGCCTACGGGGCCCTTGCCGGCCGGCATGTTGGCGCGCTGTTCGATCCCGAACGGATCACCCCGATCCATGCCCGCCACGTCGCGGCCCATGCCGTGTTCGAGAATGTGGGGCAGTGGAAGCGCCCGCACTATTTCCCGCGCAATGCCGAGGACATGGCGCGCGCGGTCGAGCGGGAATGTCGGGCCGTGCGCGGGGCCGTCGGCATGATGGACGCCTCGACGCTGGGCAAGATCGAGGTCCGCGGCCCCGATGCGGCCCGGTTCCTGGATCGCTTCTACGTCAATCCGATCGCATCCCTGGTCGTGGGCGCCTGCCGCTACGGCGTGATGTGCCGCGAGGACGGCATGGTCTTCGACGACGGGGTCGTCATGCGCCTCGCGCCGGACCGCTTCTTCGTCACGACCACGACGGGCGGTGCCGCGCGGGTTCTCGACTGGTTCGAGGAGTGGCACCAGACGGAATGGCCCGAGCTGAAGGTCTTCTCGACATCCGTTACGGAGCAGTGGGCGACCGTCGCCGTCGCGGGGCCGCGCTCGCGCGACGTCCTGGCCCGGCTGATGCCGGAGGCGGACCTCTCCGCTGCGGCCTTTGCATTCATGACCTTCCGCGACGTCACGGTCGCGGGGATGCCGGCGCGCCTCGCCCGCGTCAGCTTCTCGGGCGAACTCGCCTTCGAGATCTCGGTCGAAGGCACGCTCGGCGAGGCGATGTGGGATGCCGTCGCGGAAGCGGGTGCGCCGTTCGGGATCACCCCGTACGGAACGGAGGCCATGCATGTGCTGCGCGCCGAGAAGGGCTTCTTCATGGTCGGCCACGAGACGGACGGCACGGTGACGCCGATCGACCTCGGCCTGGAGCGCATGGTCGCCAAGCGCAAGGACTTCCTCGGCAAGCGCTCGCTGTCGCGTGACGACACGGCCCGCAGCGACCGCAAGCAGCTGGTCGCCCTCTTGCCGGACGATCCGGGGACACTACTCGACGAAGGGGCGCAGCTGGTCGACGAGGCGGTGCTGCGCACGCCGATGCCGATGGTGGGGCATGTGACGTCGAGCTATCGCAGTGCCGCCCTCGGACGGACCTTCGCGCTGGCGCTCATCCGCAACGGCAGGGCGCGCATCGGCGAGCGGGTCTATGCGCCGCTGGTGCGGCCCGCCGCGGGCGAGATGATGGTATCGGCCGTCATCGCCGAACCCGTGCTCTACGATCCGTCGGGGGCGCGGCGTGATGGCTGACCGGCACGCCACCATGCTGGATGGTCTGGCGGCCGACATGGCCGCCGCCTCCGGAGAAGCGGTGACCCTGGGGGCCCTGCCGCCGGTGGGCCAGATCACCTTCCGCGGCGAGCCGGCCTGCCTGCCGCTGGCGGCGGCCGCGTTCGGTACCGGCGTGCCGGCGGTCAACCGCTTCGAGTCCGACGGCGCCCGCGCGGCGCTCTGGCTCGGTCCCGACGAATGGCTGCTGGTGCTGCCGCGGGCCGAGGTCGCGACGACGATCGCGCGCTTCGACATGGCGCTCGCCGGCGCCCATTTCGCGGCGGTCGACACCTCCGCGGGCCGGCTCGGCCTGGAACTCTCCGGTCCGATGGCGCGGGCGGTCATGGAGAAGAGCTGCCACATCGACCTCCACCCCAGGGCGTTCGGCCCGGGGCAGGTGGCGCAGTCGACCGTGGCGCGCGTGCCGGCAATCCTGCTGCAGCGGGACGGGCGGCCGACCTACTGGATCTTCGTCCGCCCGTCCTTCGCGCAGTACCTGGCGCGCTGGCTGATCGACGCCATGGCGGAATATCGCCTGGCGCCGATCGCCGGCCCCGCGCCTACTTGAAGCTGGAGATCTCGGTCTCCTTCGAGGTGATGAACTCGAGCAGCACGGGCACGCCCTTCTGCGTCTGCTCGATGCCGCGCTTGATGGCGGGGATGATGTCCTCGGGCTTCGTCACCCGCTCGCCATAGCCGCCGAAGGCGCGCGCCATCGCGGCGTAGTCGCCCGAGATGTCGGTCGCCCGGTACTTCTCGGTCGAGACCTGCATGATGTGCAGCTCGATCGCCATGGAGAAGTTGTTGAGCAGGATCGACATGATCGGGATGCGCTCGCGCACCGCGGTCTCGAAGTCCATGCCGGTGAAGCCGATGGCGGCGTCGCCCCAGACATTGATGCAGAGCTTGTCGGGACAGGCGAGCTTGGCGCCCATGGCGAGGCCGAGCCCGTAGCCGAGCTGGGTCGTCTTGCCCCAGCCGATATAGGACAGCGGCGTCGTCGCCTTCCAGAAGGGCGAGAGCTGGTCGCGCGGGCTGCCGGCATCGTGGGTGATGATGGTGTTGGCCCGGTCGACCGTGTTGGCGAGATCCCAGAGCACGCGATAGGGCGACAGCGGCGCGTCGTCCGAAGTCAGCTTCGGCATCCACTTCGCCAGCCACTCCTCCTGGACTGTGGCGATCTCGGCCGCGACCGCGCTCGCGTCCCGCGGCGTGGTGATCGTGCGCTTCAGTTCGGCCAGCAGCGCATCCAGCGTCAGCGCGGCATCGCCGATGAGCGCGTGGGCGGCGATCACGTCCTTGTTGACGTCGAGCGGGTCGAGCGTCGCATGGACGATCGTCTTGCCCTTCGGAATCGCGGTTCCGAAGTTCGTCTCGGTGAAGCTGCAACCGATGCCGAAGATGACGTCGGCGTTCTTCAGGAACTTGTCGACGGTGGCCGGATAGGCGCGACCGCCGGAGCCGAGCGCCAGCGGATGATCCTCGGGAAAGGCGCTCTTGCCCTGCAGCGTGGTCATCACCGGCGCGGCCAGCAGCTCCGCCAGTTCCTTCAGCTGGGCATAGGCGTCGGCCCAATGGACGCCCTGGCCGGCATGGATGACGAGGTTCTTCGCACCGGCCAGCACCTGGGCGACCTTGCGCACCGCCATCGGGTCGGGTCCGAAGCGGGTCGTCATCACCGGCTCGTAGGCGATCGGCTCCGGCACTTCCTCGTTGAAGACGTCGGTCGGCACCTCGACGAGGCAGGGCCCGAAGCGGCCGTTGCGCAGCTGGGTGAAGGCGCGGCGCATGACGTTCGGGATCTCGGCCGCCGTCGTCACCGGCTCGGCGCTCTTGGTGATGTGCTGCATCGCGGTGACCGAATTGAAGTTCGGCGGGACATGGGCGATGCGCCGCGGATAGCCCATCGGCATCACCAGCACCGGGATCGACTCCCCGTAGCACTGGGCGACGCCGCCATAGGCGTTCTCGGCACCCGGCCCGTGCTGCATGGCGAAGACGCCGATCTTCTTGCCGCGCGACAGGCGGGAATAGGCGTCCGCCATGTGCAGGCCGATGCGCTCCTGGCGCACGATCACCGGGCGGATGTCGACGTGCGCGGCGTACTCCAGCAGATGGTTCACCGGATAGCCGAAGATGATTTCGACGCCCTCGCGCTTGAGGATTTCCGCGATGGCCAGTCCTGCCTTCATGGCGTTTGCTCCCTTCGAAGTTTGTGGATCGGACGTTATGCGGCTGGGGATGCCAGGATCATGTCGCTCGCCTTCTCGCCGATCATGATGGCGGGCGCGTTGGTGTTGCCCGAGACCACGGTCGGCATGACCGAGCAGTCGACGACGCGCAGCCGGCCGAGGCCGCGGACGCGCAACTGGTCGTCCACGACCGCCGTCGGGCCGTCGCCCATCATGCAGGTGCTGGTCGGGTGATAGATGGTCGATCCCGTCTGGCGGGCGAAGGCGAGCAGGTCCTCGTCGCTGGCCGCGGCCGGCCCGGGGATATGCTCGGCCGCGACATAGGCTGCGAGCGGCGCCTGCTCGCCGATCCGGCGGGCGAGCTTCAGGCCGTCGATGATCGTGCGCCGGTCGGTCTCGGTCGCGAGATAGTTCGGGCGGATGGCCGGGTGCGTCGAAGGGTCGGCGCTGCGGACCATCACGGTGCCGCGGCTCTCCGGCCGGAGCTGGCAGACGGAGTTGGTGAAGCCGGGGAAGGGGTGGGGCGTCAGGCCGGCGCCGTCCGAGCTGAAGAGGATGAAGTGGTACTGGACGTCGGGCGTCGCGAGCTCGGGCCGCGTCTTCGCGAAGAGGCCCGCCTGGCCGGCGCCGATCGTCATGGCGCCGGTGCGCCGGGTGGCATATTCGAGGCCCATGAGCATGGTCCGCCAGAGGCTGCGCACATCGTCGTTGACGGTGATCGGGCGGGTGCAGCGATAGGCGATGCGGGCCTGGAAATGGTCCTGCAGGTTGGCGCCGACGCCCGCGAGATCGTGGAGGACGGCGATGCCGTGCTGGCGCAGATGGTCGGCCGGCCCGACGCCGGAGAGCTGCAGGAGCTGCGGCGAGTTGATCGCACCGCCGGAGAGGATGACCTCGCGCCGCGCCTTCGCCTGAACCAGTTGCCCGCGCTGCCGGTACTCGACCCCGCTTGCCGCCCGGCCGTCGAAGAGGATGCGGGTCGCCAGCGCCTCGGTCTCGATGCGCAGGTTCGGGCGCTTTTCGGCCGGCCGGAGATACGCGACCGCGGCCGAGCAGCGCCGCCCCTTCCGGTTCGTGAGCTGGTAGTAGCCGGCGCCCTCCTGCTCCGCGCCGTTGAAGTCGTCGTTGCGCGGAATGCCGATCGCCTCGCAGGCGGCGATGAAGGCCTCGCAGAGTTCGTGCTTCTGCCGCAGATCCTCGACGCTGAGCGGCCCGTCGGCGCCGTGCAGGTCCGAGGCGCCGCGCTCCTGGCGCTCCGCCCGCTTGAAGAAGGGCAGCACGTCCTCGAAGCTCCAGCCGCGGTTGCCGAGCTGGCGCCAGTGGTCGTAGTCCTCCTTCTGGCCGCGGATGTAGATGAGCCCGTTGATCGAGCTCGATCCCCCAAGGACCCGCCCGCGCGGCCAGAAGGACTTGCGGCCGTCGATGCCGGGGTCGGGCTCGGTCTCGTAGCACCAGTTGACGCGCGGATTGCGCAGGTTCTTCACGTATCCGACCGGGATGTGGATCCAGGGATTGCGGTCGCGCGGCCCCGCCTCCAGCAGCAGGACGCGGTTGCGGCCGTCGGCCGACAGGCGGTTGGCGAGCACGCAGCCGGACGATCCGGCACCGACGACGATGAAGTCGAATTCCTGGGGGGACATGCGCCTCTCCGGGCGGGCGGCCGGCGGGAATCCGGACCGAGGTGACGGGTCGAGCATGGGGCGCACCGGCGCCGGGATCAAGCCTGGACCGGCCCGTGTCGTCGCGTGCTAAAGGACTTGGCCGGACGAGTTGCGCAGGGCGGGCGGGCGAATACGGGGAGCCGGGATGCAGGGCAGTTTCTTGCGGTACGCCATCATCTGGGTGCTGATCCTGGCCACGGTCTATATCGGCGACCAGTTCATCCGCGACCTCTGGCTGGTCGGGGACGAGCCCCGGGCGGTGACCGCGCGGGGCGACCTCGCGGCCTCCGAACAGCACACGATCGCGCTGTTCGAGAATGCGGCGCCGTCGGTGGTCTACATCTTCACCGAGGGCGCCTACGTCTCCACGCCCCGCGGCCGCGCCCGCCAGAGCGGCACCGGAACGGGTTTCATCTGGGACCAGTCGGGCCATGTGGTGACCAACTTCCACGTCGTCGACCAGGCCCAGCGGGTGCGCGTCCGGCTCTTTGACGAAACCACGGTCGACGCCCGCGTGGTCGGTGCGGCGCCGGACCACGACCTGGCGGTGGTGCGGCTGCTGGGGGTGCGCGCGGCCCTGCGGCCCATCCCGATCGGCACGTCGGCCGATCTCAAGGTCGGACAGGCGACCTTCGCCATCGGCAATCCGTTCGGCCTGGCGCGGACGCTGACCACGGGCGTCGTCTCGGCCCTCGACCGGCGGCTGCCGACCGCCTCACATCGCGAGATCGCCGGCGTGATCCAGACCGATGCCGCGATCAACCCCGGCAATTCGGGCGGGCCGCTGCTCGATTCCGCCGGCCGGCTGGTCGGGGTCAACACCGCGATCATCTCGGACAGCGGCGGCTCCGCCGGCATCGGCTTCGCCGTCCCGGTCGACACGGTCAACCGCGTCGTTCCCGCCTTGATCCGTGACGGCCGGGTACCGCGTCCCGGCATCGGCATCGTCGCGTTGCCGGAGGACGCCGTCCCGGACCTGCCCGGCATCGCGATCGAGCGGGTGCTCCAGGGCAGCCCCGCCGCCAATGCCGGCCTGCGCGGCGCCGATCCGCGAACGGGCGCCATCGGCGACGTCATCATCGGCGTCGACGGCGGCCCGACCCGCACCCTGGGCGACCTTGCGGCCGCCGTCGAGCGGGCCGGCCTCAACGGCACCATCGAGCTGACGATCCTGCGCAGCGGCCAACGCATGACCGTGCGCGTCACCGTGGTGGACGTGGCCGGGCGCTGAGAGCGAGGCTTCGTAGCTGACCCGCTTAGAAGCAGCTGCTCGAATACGAAGCCGTGCTGACGAGGCCCGATCACATTCGCGCTGCCGGAGTTACAGCGGCGGAGGTACTCAAATTGCTGGATGCGGTGGCGGCCGTGGCGGTGCCCGTCAATCTCGCGTTTCTCTGGCGCCCGCAGCTGCGCGACCCGAATGACGACATGGTGCTGGAAACAGCGATCAATGCCGGTGCGTCCGTGGTGGTCACCTTTAACCTGCGCGATTTCCGCGGCCCGGCCGATCGGTTCGGTATCGGTATTTGCTTGCCCCGTGACGCACTGGCCGAATGGGAGGATCGACGATGAGAAAGAGCAACTTTGCGCTTCGACTGCAGCCGTCGCTCCTGGACGAGGCGCGCAAGGTCGCCGAAGCCGAGGGCGTGGCGCTCAACCAGTTCATCAACGTGGCCGTGGCCGAGAAGCTGTCGGCTCTGCGGACGGAGCGGTATTTCGCGGAGCGTGCCGCACGCGGCGACCTGCATGGCGCGCTCCAGATTCTGGAGCGCGCCGGATCGGACGAGCCGCCGAGGGACGGCGACGAATTGCCCGGCCGGTAGGCCGGCCGGGCCACTGTTTCACGCCGCCAGCGTGTCGAGCTTGGCCAGGATGGCCTTGCCCATGCCGAGCGTGGTCAGCGGCTGGATGCCGCCCTGCATGTAGAGGTCGGCGGTGCGTGCGCCCTCGGCGAGCGCGGCCTCGACCGCCTTCTCGATCAGCTCGGCGTCGGCGGTGAGGCCGAACGAGTGGCGCAGCATCATCGCGACGCTGAGGATGGCGGCGATCGGGTTGGCGATGCCCTTGCCGGCGATGTCGGGCGCCGAGCCGTGCACCGGCTCGTAGAGCGCCGGCCGGCGTCCGCTCGCATCGGCGGTGCCGAGGCTGGCCGACGGCAGCATGCCGAGCGAGCCCGCGATCATCGCCGAGGCGTCGGACAGGAGGTCGCCGAAGAGGTTGTCGGTCACGACCACGTCGAACTGCCGCGGCTCGCGGATCAGCTGCATGGCGAAGTTGTCCGACAGGACGTGGCGCAGGGTGACGTCGGGATACTCGGCATGCATGGCGGTGACGACGTCGCGCCACAGCCGCCCGGTCTCCATCACGTTGCTCTTCTCGACCGACGCCAGCAGCCCGCGGCGCGAGCGGGCGAGGAGGAAGGCGTCGCGCGCCACCCGCTCGATCTCCTCCTCGGTGTAGGACTGGGTGTCGACGGCGCGCCGCTTGCCGTTCGGCAGCGTCTCGATGCCGCGCGGCTCGCCGAAATAGACGCCGCTCGACAGTTCGCGCAGCACCACCATGTCGACGCCGCGCACCACCCGTTCCTTCAGGCTGCTCGCGTCGAGCAGGCCCTCATAGGCGCGGACCGGGCGGAGATTGGCATAGAGCCCCATCGCCCGCCGCAGTGCCAGCAGCCCGCGCTCGCGCCGGAGCTTGCGCGGGATCTCCTCGTCGCCGCCGACCGCGCCGAACAGCACCGCATCGGCCGCCTTGGCGGCCGCGATGGTCTCGTCGCTCATCGGCGATCCGGTGCGCTTCCACTCGCCGAGCCCCATCGCGGCATCGGTCAGCGCGATGTCGGTGCGCCGCTTGGCATTGAGCCACTCGATCACCTTGCGGGCCTCGCCCATGACCTCGGGGCCGATCCCGTCGCCGGGAATGAAGAGGACGTTGCGTGCCATGCCGGTTACTCCACCCAGGCCCGTTCGGCCCGGTACTGCGCTTCGAATCGGTCGATCGCGCTCCGATGCTGGAGCGTGAGGTTGATGTCGTCGAGGCCCTCGAGGAGGCACTGCTTGCGCTGCGGGTCGACCGCGAAACTCCAGACCTGGTTGCCGCGCGTGACGGTCTGGTTCTCGAGGTCGATGGTCAGCGGCGTTCCCGGATTCTCGGTCAGCGCCGCGCGGATCGCCGCCACCTCCTCGGCCGGCAGGACGATCGGCAGCATCCCGTTCTTGAAGCAGTTGTTGAAGAAGATGTCGCCGAAACTGGGCGCGATGACCGCCCGGAAGCCGGCGTCGTGGAGCGCGTAGACGGCCGCCTCGCGCGAGGACCCGCAGCCGAAGTTGGCGTCGGCCACGAGGATCTTCGCGTCGGCATAAGCCGGCCGGTTGAGCGGGAAATCGTGCCGCGGCGCGCCGCTCGCGTCGTAGCGGACGTCGCAGAAGAGGTGCCGGCCGAAGCCCTCGCTGCGCCGGGTCTTGAGGAAGCGGGCGGGGATGATGCGGTCGGTGTCGCAGTTGGCGACCTTGAGCGGCACGGCCACCGCCGTCAGGGTCTCGAACTTGTCCATGGCGCCCTCGTCAGTTCGCCCCTCGTCAACTCGGGCCGAGGCGGCGGAAGTCGGTGAAGCGGCCGGTGACGGCGGCAGCGGCCGCCATCGCCGGGCTCATCAGATGGGTGCGGCCGCCCTTGCCCTGGCGGCCCTCGAAGTTGCGGTTCGAGGTCGAGGCCGCCCGCATGCCGGCGGCGATCGTGTCGCCGTTGGTGCCGAGGCACATCGAACAGCCGGGCTCGCGCCATTCGAAGCCGGCATCGGCGAAGATGCGGTCGAGCCCTTCGGCCTCGGCCTGCTGACGCACGAGGCCGGAGCCGGGGACGACGAGGGTCGGAACCCTCGCCTTGCGGCCGCGGGCGATCGCCGCGGCCACCCGCAGATCCTCGATGCGCCCGTTGGTGCAGGAGCCGATGAACACGCGATCGACCTCGATCTCCGAGAGCGGCGTGCCCGGCTTCAGGCCCATATATTCCAGCGCCCGGATCTTGCTTTCGCGGCGGGCGGCATCGGCGATGGCCGAGGGGTCGGGGACGCGGCCGTCGATCGGGGCGGCGTCCTCGGGGCTGGTGCCCCAGGTGACCATGGGGGCGAGCCCGCTGACGTCGATCGTGACCGACCGGTCGTAGGTCGCGCCCGCGTCCGTCGGCAGGGACCGCCAGTGGGCCAGGGCTGCATCCCAGGCCTTGCCCACAGGGGCGTAGGGCCGGCCCGCCAGATAGGCGAAGGTGGTGTCGTCGGGCGCGATCAGCCCGGCGCGCGCGCCGGCCTCGATCGACATGTTGCAGACCGTGAGCCGGCCTTCCATCGAAAGGGCGCGAATGGCGGGGCCGCAATATTCCACGGCATGCCCGGAAGCGCCGGCGGCCGAGATCTGGCCGATGATCGCCAGGATCACGTCCTTGCCGCCGAGCCCCTCCGGCAGGCGACCCTCGACCGCGATGCGCATGGTCTTCGGGCGTCGCTGCCAGATCGACTGGGTGGCCAGGACATGCTTCACCTCCGACGCGCCGATGCCGAAGGCCAGGGCGCCGAGCGCCCCGTGCGTCGAGGTGTGGCTGTCGCCGCAGACGAGCACGATGCCCGGCTGGGTGAAGCCCTGTTCGGGGCCGACGATATGGACGATCCCCTGGCGCGGGTCGTCCATGCCGAAATGCGTGATCCCCGATGCCGCGGTGTTGGCGACCAGCCCCTCGACGAGGTTGCGATAGTCGGCGACCGGAATTCCGTGGCGGCGGCCGGTCGTCGGAACATAGTGGTCGGGTGTCGCCAGCGCCTGGGCCGGCCGCAGCACCCGGCGGCCCTCGGCCTTCAGCCCGTCGAAGGCGTGAAAGGAGCCGTCATGGAGCAGGTGGCGGTCGACATACAGCAGGGTCTCGCCGTTCTGTTCGGTGATGACGTGGGAGTCCCAGATCTTGTCGATGATCGTGCGCGGGTGAGCCGGCAGGGCGTCGGCCATCGCTCATCCTCCAGATTTTATATTTTACCTGATAGCCGCATTCTACGCCGGGATCGGGGCGGCGAGTCCAGCGGAGATCAGCGCCGATCAGCCGTGCGCAGCGGCCGACCGGTCACCGGGAAGGACGGGTCGACATAGCCCGGCGTCGAGGCGTGACCCGGCGGGACGAGTCCGTCGACGAACGCTTCGTCCTCGGCATCCGGCCGGAACTCGGCGGCGTCCAGGTAGGAGCGCCACTGCTCGGCCGTGCGCGGCCCGGCCAGCACCGCGGTGACCAGCCGGTTTGCCAGCACCCACCCGACGGCGAATCCGACGGGGCAGGTGCCGCGCTGGCGGGCGCGGGCGGCCAGCGCGTCGGCCAGGGCGAAGGACTCCGGTCGGAACTCGGTCTCCAGCAGGCGCTTGTTGCCGCGGCCGGCCCGGCTTTCGGCGGGGGGTTGCGCTCCGGCGCGGTACTTGCCGGTCAGGACACCGCGGGCGAGGGGGCTGTAGCAGACGTTGCCGAGCCCGAGCGCGGCGGCAGCCGGCAGCTGCTCGACCTCGCTGCCGCGGGTGGCGAGATTGTAGAGCGGCTGGCTGGCGATCGGCCGCGGGAGGCCGAGGCATTCGGCCGTGCGCACCGCCTCGACCAGCCGCCAGCCGGCAAAGTTGGACAGTCCGAGATAGCGGACCTTGCCGGCGCGGAGGGCGTCGCCCGCCGCCGACAGGCTCTCCGCCAGCGGCGTCAAACGGTCGTCTGCATGGAGATACCAGATGTCGACATGGTCGAGCCCGAGCCGGGCGAGGCTGTCGTCGATCGCCCGCAGCATCCATTTGCGCGACAGGCCCGACCGGTGCGGGCCCGGCGCCATCGCCAGTCCGACCTTGGTCGCGACGACCCAGCGGTCGCGGTCGCCGGCGATCAGCGGGCCGAGCATCCGTTCGGAGCCGCCGGCGCCGTAGAAGTCGGCGGTGTCGACGAAATTGACCCCGGAATCGCGCGCCATGGCGACGATCCGCGCCGCTTCCGCAGCGCCCGTCGGCTGCGAGAACATCATCGTGCCGAGACAGAGCCGCGACACCGTGAGCCCGCTTTCACCCAGCCGTCGGAATTCCATGCCTGACCCTCGCGCTCCCTGCCGCGTCCCCGCATACTCCCGACCCGAGCCATTCAGAGGGGATCGCGATGCGGGTCAAGGACAAGGTCGTATTCATCACAGGCGGCAGCACGGGGCTGGGCCTCGCGACGGCCAAACTATACCACCGCGAAGGGGCGCGGGTGGCCGTCCTCGGGCGCCGGGCGGACGTGCTGGCGGAGGCGGCCGCGGCGATCGGCCCGGGAACCCTCGACGTTCCGGGCGATGCGACCGATCCCGAGCAGGTGCGCGCAGCCGTGCAGCGGATCGTCGAGCGGTTCGGGCGGATCGACATCGTCGTGCATTCGGCCGGCGGCAACCCGGAGCGTAGGAACATCGAGGACGTCACCCTCGAGGGGTTTCGCAACACCATCGAACTGAACACGACGAGTTCCTTCATCGTCGTCCAGGAAGCGCTGAAGGCCATGGGGCATGGCGGATCGATCGTGCTGATCGGATCGGTCGCCGGGATGGTGGGGTCGGCCAACCGCCTGTCCTATGCGACGGCCAAGGCCGGCATGGGCGGCATGACGCGCCAACTTGCGCTGACGCTGGGGCCGAAGGGGATCCGGGTCAATCTCGTGGCGCCGGGCCTGATCCGCACGCCGCTGACGGCGAACCTCATCGACAGCATGTCGAACGCGGAGATGGACCGGATGCTCGAGGCTCATCCCCTGGGCCGGCTCGGCGATCCCGACGACATCGCCTATGCCTGCCTCTATCTCGGCAGCGACGAGGCGAAATGGGTCAGCGGCATCACGTTGCCGGTGGCCGGCGGCCGCGTCACCCATTGAGAGAAGCCGGGGCGGCGGGCGGCAACCGTCCGCCGCCCCGGTCCTTTCGATCAGCTGCCCTGACCGGAGACGATGCGGGCCGCCTCGCCGAACAGCTCGTCCTGCTGCTTGATCCAGGCGGCGGCGTCATCGCCGAACTTGGTGTTGATCTCGGTTCCGGTCTTCTCGAGGAAGGTGATGAACTCCTTGTCGGCGGCGGTCTTGCGGCAGCCGTCGATCAGCTTGGCCATGACGGGCGCCGGCGTATCCTTGGGAGCACCCAGCGCGCGGAACGAGCCGATGTCCATGTCGAAGCCGGCGGCCTTGGCGGTGGGGACGTCCTTCAGGCCGCTGTCGGCTTCGCCGGTGAACACCGTCAGTGCCCGCAGGCGCCCGTCCGTGAGCCAGGGCAGGGCCTCGGCCTTGTCGGTCACGGCCACGTCGACATGCTTGCCGAATGTGGCCGTCAGCACCGGACCCGAACCGCGGTGCGGGACGTAGCGCACTTCGATGCCGGCCTTGTTGGCGAAAGCCGCGCCGATGAGGTGGGTGTTGCTGCCGGGCCCGGCGGTGCCGAAGGTCAGCTTCTTCGGGTTGGCCTTACCGAAGGCGATGAGATCCTTCAGGGTCTTGAAGGGGCTGTCCTTGTGGACGCTGAGGACGCCCGGCGGCGCCGAGATCAGGCAGATCGTCTTGAAGTCCCGATAGGTGACCGGATAGCCCTTGATCGTGTGCGGGGCGGAGACCAGCGTCGTCACGGTCATCGTGATGACATGTCCGTCGGGGGCTGCCTGGGCGCCGTAGGCGAAGCCGGTCGCACCGCTGCCGCCGGTGCGGTTGCTGACGAAGAGGTCGACGCCGAGATGCGGCTTGGCGAACTGGGCGAAGGCTCGGCCGACCTGGTCGGTGCCGCCGCCCTGGGCGAACGGGATGACGACCTCGATCGGCTTGGAGGGGAATTCGGCCGCTGCTGCGGGGAATGCCCCCAGCGCCAGGCCGAGCCCGGCGGCGATCGCGGCGATCTGTGTCGTGCGCATGTTCGATCCTCCCTGGTTATGCCTGCCGCAAGCGTCGGAAGACGCGCGCGACGAGCGGTACGATCAGCGGGGCGGCCGTGAGCAGCCAGATGACGGTGCTGATCGGCGTGAAGATGTTGAGTCGGTCGTCCGAGGTCACGATCAGCGTGCGGCTCAGTTCGCTCTCGACCATGGGGCCGAGGATCAGTCCGATGACCAGCGGCGCCCGGGGAATGTCGAGCTTGACCATGGCGTAGCCGAGCAGGCCGGCGATCACCATGATCGCGACGTCGGTGGTGTCGTTGCGCATCGAGAAGGCGCCGAGCACGCAGAGGACGAGCACGGCCACCGTCAGCACCGCCTCCGGTACGGCGAGGACGCGCGCGAAGAGCCGGGCGCCGAGCAGGCCGAGGATGCCGACGGCGATGCACGCGATCATCGTCCCGGCGAAGATCTGGTAGACGATCTCGGCGTTGTTCTGCATCAGCAACGGGCCCGGCTGCAGCCCGTGCGTCATGAAGGTACCGAGCATGATCGCGGCGACCGCGCCGCCCGGGATGCCCAGCGTGAGGAGCGGGATCAGGCTGCCGCCGGTCGCGCCGTTGTTGGCGGCTTCCGGGCAGGCCACGCCTTCCGGCTCGCCGGTGCCGAAGCGCTCGGGATGGCGGGAGAGGTTGCGGCCCTGGCTGTAGCCGATGATGGCGGCGATGTCGCTGCCGGTGCCCGGCACGGCGCCGACGATGACGCCGATGACGCCACAGCGCAACTGGGCGGGCAGGAGGCGGCGGGCGAGGCGGGCGCTCGGCAGGATCCGGGAAATCTGGATCGCGCGCCGCGGCACCGGTCCGATCCGCTCGATGCCCTGCAGCGTCTCCGGCAGGGCGAAAAGGCCGATGATGGCGGGGATGAAGGAGATCCCGCCCATCAGGTAGGTCTGGTCGAAGTGGAAGCGCGAGACGCCGTAGGTCTCGTCGATGCCGATGCCGGCCAGGAACAGCCCGATCAGCCCGGCCAGCATCCCGCGCAGGAAGGAGCCGCCGGACAGCGCCGCCATCGCGGTCAGTGCGAACACCGCCAGGGCCAGATACTCCTGCGGGCCGAAGGCCAGCGCGAAGTCGGCGATCGGGTAGGAGAGCAGCATGAGCGCCAGCGCGCTGATGATGCCGCCGATCAGCGAGGAGATGGTCGCGACCCCGAGCGCGAGCCCCGCCTCGCCGCGGCGCGCCATGGCATAGCCGTCGAGGGTGGTGGCGACCGCTCCGGGCGTGCCGGGAATTCCGAGCAGGATCGCCGAGATCGAGCCGCCCGAGACGGCGCCGCAATAGACGCCGACGAGGCTCATGATGCCGGCCAGCGGTGGCATGGTGAAGGTGAGCGGCGCGATGAGCGCCACGCCCATGGTCGCCGAGATGCCGGGAATCGCCCCCGCCACGATCCCGGCCGCGACCGAACCGAAGACGAGGAGGAGCATGTTCCAGTCGAGGAACGGGCCGAAGCCGGCGAGGATCAGGTCGAACATTCAGCCACCGAACAGCCGGGCCGCGGGAAAGACGACGCCGAACACGCCGCCGAAGAGCGCCTCGCTGCCGAAAGCCAGGACGGCGGCAGCCGCGAACGTGACCGCGATGCGGACGGGCGTCAGCCGCGGCCAGAGCATCGCCATCATCCCCGCGGAATAGAGAAAGGCGGTGATCGAGAAGCCGAGCTGCGGCATGACGAAGGGGAAGACCGCGAGCCCCGCGATGGCGGCGATGAGCGCGCCGCGTCGGCCGCCCCGCAACTCGGCCGGCGTCCGGTCCGGCAGGGTGCGGCGGGCATCGATCTGGACCGCGAGCAAGGTGGTCATCGTGTGTCCCGGGATCGGCTCCCAGGCCGCGCCGCCGCGGTGCGATTCCCCCTGGTCGAGCGTCGCGATCGCGGCGAGCGCCGCCTGTTCCCAGCGCTCGCGCAGCGGCTCGGGCGTGTCGGCGGGCATCATCAGTGCGGCCCAGCGGCCGGAGGCGACCGGGGCGCCGTTGCGGTCCAGCAAGGCGGGCCCGCTCGCTTCCGGCGGTTCGGGAGCGGCGACCGCGATGCAGCGGGCGCGACCGTCGGAGAGCGCAATCCTGGCCTCGGAGAAGTGCATCACCGCGACGTCGATGGCGCCTTCCGCCAGGGCGGCCAGGAGCTGCTGCGCATCCGGGTCGTAGGACGGCGTGAAACGGGCACCGAGGCCGTGCGCCAGCCACTCGTCGAGCCCATGGCGAAGGTCGCGGTGATGGTTGAAGGCGATCCGCAGATCGCCGGCACCGCGCTCGGCGAGCGCATCGTCGATGCTCGTCCAGGCGTTGTCGGCGCGGACGATTGCGACGTCGGGATCGAAGAAAAGGCCGGCGGCCGGGCGAAAGCGGCCTGCGCAGTATGCGGCCGCGTCGAAGTTCGGCAGGCTGGTGCCGTCCGAGGCCACGATCGTCGCGACGCTGCCGTCCCGTGCGAGCCGGATGCCGGCATGGAAGGCGGAGAAGGCACCTTCTCCGACCCGGCGGTCGACGGCCACGCGCTGGCCGAGCGACCGCGACAGCCCGCCGACCAGCACGCGCAGCCGCGTGTCGTCCGCCAGACCCTCGGGAAACGGCGAGATCAGCCGCAGGTCGCGGTTCATCAGGGCGCGGAGGAGCAGCCAGCCGCCGCACAGGAGCACGCCCGAAAGAGCCAGAAGCGGATAGGCCCCCGGCCCGAGCGTGTCGTCCTGCCACAGCGGGATCGACGAGCCGTACCAGAGAAGTGCCGCCGCAACGGCGCACAGACCTCCCAGGAAGACGACTTCGAGAAGCAGGCCTCTACGGCGCATGGGGCCCGGCGGGTCCGCCCATCTCTGGCGCAAGGTCGCTGGCCGTCCTCATCGCGTTGCTCTCCCGACTATTGATTAATCGACCGAACGGCACATTCTTCCGATGCCATCGGCGCGGCAAGGCGCTAGTTTTGTGAAAGGTCACCCACCCGTCAATTCGGAAAAGCCCTGGGCGTGGCCGGCCGGCCCGGCCGCCCATGGGGATCGATCGAGAAGGAGGAAGCAATGGCGGAGTTGAAGATTCGCAGGCTTGGCTATGCCCTGGGCGCCGAGGTCACCGGCGTCGACCTGCGGCAGCCGCTGGACGACGGCACCGTCGCGGCCCTGCGCGAAGCGTGGATGGAGCATCTGGTCCTCGTGCTGCCGGGCCAGGACATCACGCCCGAGCAGCATGTCGCGTTCTCCCGCCGGTTCGGCCAGCTCGATCCCAACGACGCCACCCCCTATTACCGGCATCCGGAGCATCCGGAGGTTCTGGTCGTCAGCAACAAGCCGGTCAACGGCAAGCCGTCCGAAACCCGGAACACCGGACGCAACTGGCACTCCGACCTCAGCTACACCGGCCGCCCGGCGATGGGCTCGCTGCTGCTGTGCAAGGAGCGGCCGGACGTCGGCGGCGACACCATGTTCGCCAACCAGTACCTGGCCTACGAGACCCTGTCGCCGCGCATGCGGGCCTTCATCGACAGCCTGGAGGCCGTCCACGACGTCACGCTGGTGAAGGGCATCGAGCAACGGTCGCCGGAACTGGTGGCCGAGATCAAGCGGATCAACCCGCCGATCGCCCATCCGGTCGTGCGGATCCATCCGGAGAGCGGCCGCGCGGCCCTGTTCGTGAGCCAGCGCGTGCGCCACTTCGTCGGCCTCAGCGATGAGGAGAGCGAGCCGATCCTGCGCTTCCTGACCCGGCACGCCGTTCGCGACGAGTTCGTCTATCGCCACCGCTGGACGGTCAACGACCTCGTCATGTGGGACAACCGTGCGACGATGCACGTCGCGCTGGCGGATTTCGACCAGTCGAAGCCGCGCCACATGCTGCGCTGCTCGATCCAGGGCGAGCCGCTCGGCTATGTCTACCAGGGTGACGACAGCGCCGCCGCGGCCAAGCCCGAGGCGACCCACCGCAGCGTCGTCGCGTCCGTCTCGTGATGCGCGGCCCGGCCGCGTCCTCGTGGGCGCGGCCGGGCTTGCTCCGACGGACTGTCAGGTCGTCTGCGGCGCCAGCTTGATCGAGCAGCCATAGGCGCGCGTGACCGGGGTCGGCGCGGGCTTGCCTGCGAGGACGGCGGCGACCGCCGGGCGGACATAGTTGCTCGCCGTCTGCAGCGTCGCGGGATTGGCGCTCGGCTTGTCGTCGATTGCGCCCATGTACTGCAACCGGCCCTCGGCATCGATCACATACATGTGCGGCGTCACCTGCGCGCCGTAGGCGCGTCCCATCGTGCCCTTGGGGTCGAGCAGGACATGCGCGGGCTCGGCCTTGCGCGAGCGGGTCAGGTCGTTGGCCTGGGCTGGGGTCACATGGCCCTGCTCGCCCGGCGGCGAGGAGACGACGGTCAGCCAGACCACGTTCTGCTGCTTCGCCTCCCGCTGCAGCGCCTGCATGTTGTCGCCGTTGTAGTGCTTGCGCACGAACGGGCAGTCGTGATTGGTCCATTCCAGCACCACGACCTTGCCGCGGAGCTGCGAGAGCGACAGCGTCCCGCCGTCCGCGGTCGTCACCTGGAAGTCCGGCGCCGGCGCGCCGATCGCCGGGGCGTTGACGGTGGCGCCGGCGGGCAGGCCGGTCGCCGCTGCGGCGGTGGCCGCCGCGGCCCCGGCGAGGAATGTTCTCCGATCCATGATGCCTGTGCTCCCGGGTGCTGGTTGGATTTCCACCGAGCGATATAGCCGCGTCGGGCCGTCCTTCAACCGCCGTCGCAGGCTGATCTGGTCGCCGTTCCGGACGCCCGCTATCCTGCGCGGGATTCGTCGCTGGGGAGGAACAGATGCCCGCATATCCCGGAACCGTCGACTGGTCGGGCGAGAATCCCGGCATGTATCTGAAGGAGACCCAGGACGGGCCCTTCGTCACCCTGCTCAGCTTCTTCCGCGTGGTGGTTTCGCCGCATGGCCGGGGGAACGCGCTGCTCATGCTGCGGCAGCCGCAGCAGTCGGGTGATGCCGGCAATGTCTGCCTGACGGACAACGAGCCGCTCGCGCGCTGGCTGGTCGCCGACTACGCTTCGAACTTCGGCGCCTTCAAGGGGACGCCCGGCATGTCGGGGCTGCGCTATGCCGGCCTGGACAGCGTCGCGACCGAGGGCGACACCCGCTCGACCTATAGCGAGATCGTCCGTGGCGACGGCATGGAGGTCCGGATGTCCTGGATGGACATCGGCGAGCCGTTCGCGCTGGAAATGCCGGTCGCCCATTCGGCGACGGGGCGCCACATCATGCTGAGCCTGTTCGCCGGCGCCGGCCGCGCCGAGGCCACGGTCGACGGGCGGCCGCTGCCGGGCAAGCCGATGCCGCGCGACATGGTGGGACGGTCGATCACGACCGCCTTCCTCGCCTTCTCCGAAACCTGGATCCGGCCATAACGCCATGAACGCCGAAATGGCCGAAGGCGCCTTCACCGACCTGCTGGCGCGCCGCAAGAACTTCATCGAGGTCGTCGCCGCCCTGCTCGAGGCCCGGGTGCGGAGCTACGAGGTCGACTTCGTCGCCCGCCGGCTCATGCTCTACGGCGAGGACGGCAGCCATCACGCCGTGGCGATCGAGGTACCGGCCGACCTCGCCCCGTCGGAGTTCTTCTCCTCCGGCGCGATCGACCGCACGATCATGCGGATGCGCGGGCCGGATGCGGACTACGCGACGTTCCTGCAGGGCATGATGCAGGCAGGCTGCGCGCAGTACTTCGTCTATCTGCGCGGCCGGCGGGCGATCTATCTCGGGGTCGACGGCGACCAGCACGTCGTCCAGATCCCCGCCCGGCTCTGAATCGCGGGCCGCTGCGGCGGGTAGCTCGTCAGAGAACCTGCCGCAGCAGCGCGACCGTCGCGATGCCGGCCACGATCGCCGCCAGGTCGTGGCCGACGACGCGCATCGCAAGTGCCGCGGCGGCGACCCCGACCAGCTCGGCCGGGCCGCCGCGCGCGACCATGGGGGCGAGCAGGGCGACGATGACGGCGCCCGGGATGTGGCGCAGCCACGCCTCGACCCGCCGCGACATCGGCATCCAGCGCATCAGCCAGAAGCCGCCCGCCCGCATCGAGTAGGTGGCGAGCGACATGCCCGCGATGGCGGCGACCGCCAGCGGATCGAGCACCCAGGGGTCAGCGGGCATCGCGCACCGCCCCGACCAGCGACCCGGCGAGCGCGCCGGCGATGACGTGCCAGAAGCCCGGCACGACGGCATGCACCGCGACCGCCACCACCGCCGCGACGATCCAGGGCAGGGCGTCGCCGCGGCCCCGCCAGAGCTTGACCAGGACGGCGGCGAAGAAGGCGACGACGGTGAAGTCGAGGCCCCAGGTGCGCGGGTCGCCGATGATCGCGCCGCCGGCATGGCCGAGGGCCGTCGAGGCGACCCAGGTCGACAGCATGAAGAGGCCGCTGCCGAGCAGGATGGCACCTTCCCGCTCGCCCCGCAGGAACGCCTGCAGCTGCAAGGGCCAGTTGGTGTCCGTCATGAAGAAGAGCGAGCCGTAGGCCCGGCCGCGCGACAGGCGGCTGTACCAGGGGCGCAGCGCGGCCCCCATCAGCAGGTGGCGGGCATTGACGATCAGCGTCGCGACGATGACGGCGAATACCGGCACCGGGCTGCCCCAGATGCCGATGGCGACGAACTGGGAGGAGCCGGCGAAGACGAGCGCGCTCATCAGCGTCGCCTCGGCGAGGCTGAGGCCGGCCTGGCGTGCCGCAACCCCGAAGACGAGGCCGAAGGCGACGCTGCCGAGCGCCATCGGCAGCGCGTCGCGGGCGCCTCGGAATGCGCCGGCCCGGGTGAAGGTGACCGGGCGGAGATGCTCCGTCATGCGGGATGGGGGCCGGTGACGTGGAACATCTCTTCGACCGGGGCGGCCAGGATGCGTTCGGCGATGTCCCGCTTGCCGGCGCTCCAGCGCCGCTCCTCCTCGGGATCGAGCAGGCGGGCGAAGCCCCGCCGCGCCATCTGCGAATAGCCGTCCGGGATGATCCCGTCCCGGAGCACCAGGACGAGGCGCCGGCCCTCGTACTGGACCTCGAAGTAGTAATGGCCGTCGAAGGATTCCGGGCCGATGCCGATGCGGCGGTCGACGATCACCCGGCGATCGGTGAAGGCGCGGGTGAGATACTCGAACCCGTCGAGCACGCCGGGCGGGTCGAGCCCGAGGAGCAGCCGGATGCGCCGCCGATCGAGCGGCCGGCCGCCGCCCAGCCGCTCCGTCGCGGTGCGGATCACCACGAAGGCCTGGGCGAGGCCGTTGAGGAAGTCGCGGCCGTGATACTTGACGAGATCGTCCATGGTGACGGCATGGACGAACGGCCCGTCGGCGATCTGCAGGGTCTCGGTCATTGGGATTCCGGGTTCGCGATGAAGGCAGCCAGCGCCTCGGCAGTGTCTTCGGGCGCCTCTTCGGCAAGGTAGTGGCCGGCGGCGATGGCCCGGCCCGAAACGTCGCGGGCCCGCTTGCGCCACTCGGCGATCGGGTCGAAATGCTCGGCCACGACCCCGGTCGCGCCCCAGAGCGCGAGCATCGGGCACGCGATCTGCCGGTCGAGGTCGGCCTCGTCGTGCTCGAGGTCGATCGACGCGGCGGCGCGGTAGTCCTCGCAGATGGCGTGGATGGTGCCCGGCAGGTGGTAGCAGCGGCGGTACTCGGCCATTGCCTCGGGATCGAAGATCGCTTCCCTGGTCGGCTGTCGCTTCTCCATGTGCCAGGCGAGATAGAAGTCGGGGTCGGCCCCGATCAGGCGCTCCGGCAGGTCGAATGGCTGGATCAGGAAGAACCAGTGATAGTAGGGGCGGGCCCAGCCCATGGTGATGGCGCGGTACATCGCCCGCGTCGGCACGATGTCGAGGGCGGCGAAGGCGGCCACCCGTTCGGGATGGTCGAGGCAGAGGCGATGGCCGACGCGCCCGCCGCGATCATGGCCGACCAGCGCGAAGCGGTCGAAGCCGAGGCTCGCCATCAGCTCCACCTGGTCCTGCGCCATGGCGCGCTTGGAATAGGGGGCGTGGCTGGGATCGCTCTCCGGCTTCGCGCTGTCGCCATAGCCGCGCAGGTCGCTCGCGACGACGGTGAAGCGGCGGGCGAGCAGCGGCGCCACCCGGTGCCACATGGCATGCGTCTGTGGATGGCCGTGCAGCAGCAGCACCGGCGGCCCCGAGCCGCCCACGACATGGCGGATCGGGCCGACCGACGCCGCGGCGTCGCCCTTGCGGAAACCTTCGAACAGCATGGGGGCTCCTTCGCGATCGGGCCGGCATCCTGCCCGACGCGAAGCCGCCCGGCCAGGGCGCTCAGTCCGTGCGCCGCACCTGTTCGGCGATGGCGCGATAGTGCGAGAGCGGCGGGGTCTCCAGGCCGGCGACCTTGCCGATATCGTCCCACCGCCGCACCGCGACCGCCGCACGGGCATAGGGCTGGGCGATGAACCGGTCGGCGCCGGCCGGGTCGAACACGCCGCCCTGCAGCTGCAGGCTGCGCACGGAAGCCGGCGACAGGGTGTCGTGGTAGGCGGGCTCGGCTTGGCAGAGCCAGCGCTTGGCGTCGACATGCAGCCGGATCGGCTCGGTGACGTCCGGGCCGAACCACCGTTCGAGGACAGCCGCGCCGGAGAACTCATGGCGGTCGTCGATGCCGCGCAGCGCCGCGTCGTCGCCGAGATTGTGGATGAGGTGGCCGACATCGTGCAGCAGGGCCGCCGTCACCGAGGCCGCCGGCGCGCCCTCCTGCTCGGCCAACTGGGCGCATTGCAGCGCGTGCTCGAGTTGACTCACCGCCTCCTGGCCATACTGCTCGGCGCCGGCCTTCTCGAGCACGGCGAACAGGTCGTCGAACGTCTCCATGCTGTTCTCCATGTCCTTCAGTAGAGCGTTGCCGCAACCCGCGCCGGCAGCGCCGCGTCATAGTCGGGGCCACCCACCCGGTCGGCGCTGAGCGCAGCCAGGATGCGGCCGCCGCTCGGCAGCGCCGCGCGCGGCACATGCCGGGCGGCATCCCAGAGGGCCGAGCGCACGATGGCGCGCGAGCATTGGAAGAAGACCGTCTCCACGGCGACCACCATCACCGAACGCGGCTCCTTGCCGTCGACGGCGAAGCGGGTGAGCAGCGCCGGATCGACCGAGAGGCGGGCGCGCCCGTTGATGCGCAGCGTCTCGCCGACGCCGGGGATGAGGAACAGCAGGCCGACGCGGGGATCGGCCAGGATGTTGCGCAGGCTGTCGATGCGGTTGTTGCCGCGCCGGTCGGGGATCAGGAGGGTCTTGTCGTCCTCGACGACGACGAAGCCGGCACCGTCGCCGCGGGGGGAGGCATCGAGGCCGTCCGGGCCGCTGGTCGCCAGCACGAAGAACGGGGCGGCCTCGATGAAGGGACGGTAGACGGGGTGGATGTGGTCCACTTCCTTGACGACCGAGGTCTCGGTCGGCGTGCCGTAGCGCCGCTGCAGCTCGTCGGCGTCGCGGAGGAAGTGCGCTTCGTCGATCATGCCACGCGTTCCCCTTGCTTCCAGACCGCACGGACGACCGGCAGGCTGTCGACATCCCGCACCCGGATCAGGTCGCCGCGCAGCCCGGGTTCCAGACGGCCACGATCGTCGAGGCCGACCGCCTTCGCCGGCGTGTCCGATACCGTCGCGACCGCGTCCGGCAGCGGCATCGCGACCGGCGGCCGGGTGAGGAGGAACGCGCCGTGCAGCAGGCTGTGCGGATAGTAGTCGGACGACAGGATGGAGACGAGGCCGAGCTCCGCCAGCTCCGCCGCCGAGACGTTGCCGGAGTGCGACCGGCCGCGGACGAGGTTGGGTGCCCCCATCATCACCGTCATGCCGCCGGCATGGGCCGCGCGGGCGGCTTCGACCGTCGTCGGGAACTCCGCGATGGTCATGCCGGCCGCGAGCGACTCTGCGACATGCGCCTCGGTCGCGTCGTCGTGGCTCGCCAGCGGCCAGCCGCGTTCGCGCGCCAGCGCTGCCATCCAGGCCCGGTGCGGGCCGGCGAACTCGGCCGCGAGCGCCTTGCGGTGCTCGGCGAACCGCTCGTACTCGGCGTCGCTGACCGCGTGCCGCTTCTGGTAGCCGCGGCGATAGGCGGCCTCGTCGGCATACTGTCGCTGGCCCGGCGTGTGATCCATCAGCGAGACCAGTCGGACGAGCGGATCGTCGAGGAAGGGCTCGAACATCTCGCGGGCGTCCGGCTCGCTGACCTCGATGCGCATGTGCAGGAAATGCTCGGCCCGCAGAATGTCGTGGCGGATCGCATGGGCCAGCCCGATCGGCGTCACCTCGAGGCTGCGGCGGCGCTGCGTCCCGGCGATGACGTCGCCGACGGCGACGGAATCGAACACGGTGGTGATGCCGCAGCCGGCGACGAGGGTGTCGTGCGCCAGGATCGCGGCCTCGGGCGGCCACGGCACGCCCGGCCGCGGCGTCAGGTGCTTTTCCAGATTGTCGGTGTGGAGTTCGACGAGCCCGGGCAGGAGATAGTCGCCGCCGCAGTCGATGGCGCCGGCGGCCGCGCTCCGGCCGGTCGAGAGGTCGTGGATGCGCCCGTCGCGGACGACGAGGGTGCCGTGGAGCACCGCGTCGCGGGTGACGATGCGGGCGTCGGTCAGGATCGATTCGCGCATGGCGGCGATCCTACGCCGCCATCGATGGCGGTCGCATGGCGAAGAGGCGGTCGGCCACCTGATCGCGCACCTCCGCATCGTGGAAGATGCCGAGCAATGCGGTGCCGCGGGCTTTCGCCTCGTGGATGAGCGAGACGACCGTCCGCCGATTGTCGGCGTCGAGGGCGGCCGTCGGCTCGTCGAGCAGCAGGACCGGATAGTCGACGACGAAGCCGCGCGCGAGGTTGATGCGCTGCTGCTCGCCGCCGGAGAAGGTGGCCGGCGGCAGCGACCAGAGCCGCTCCGGGATGCGCAGGCGGGACAGCAGCCGCTCGGCCCGGCGCTCCGCCTCGGCCGCCGTCATGCCGACGGCGCGCGCCGGTTCCGCCACCACGTCGATGGCCGGCACCCGGGGGATGACCCGCAGGAACTGGCTGACATAGCCCAGCGTGTACCGGCGCAACTTCAGGATCGTCTGGGCGCTGGCCGCCGCCACGTCGATCGTCTGGCCGCGATGGCGGATGGCGATGCTGCCGGCCTGGGCGCGATAGTTGCCGTAGACGAGCCGCAGCAGCGAGCTCTTGCCCGAGCCCGACGGCCCGTGCAGGGCGACGCATTCCCCCGGCGCGACGTCGAGCGCGACCCCGGCCAGGACCGGCAGCACGACGCCGCCCTGGACGTGGAGGGTGAACTGCTTGCCGATGCCGGCGAGCGAGAGGGACGGGGAAGCGGTCATGGGTGGAGAATCGAAGCCACGAGAAGCTGGGTGTAGGGATGCTGCGGATCGTCGAGCACCTGGTCGGTCAGCCCTTCCTCGACGACCGCGCCGGCGCGCATCACCATCAGCCGGTGCGCCAGCAGCCGCGCGACGGCGAGGTCGTGCGTAACGACGATGACCGAGAGGCCGAGGTCGGCGACGAGCCCGCGCAGGAGGTCGAGCAGGCGCGCCTGGACCGAGACATCGAGGCTGCCGGTCGGCTCGTCCATGAAGACGAGGCGCGGGCGCGACACGAGGTTCCGGGCGATCTGCAGCCGCTGCAGCATCCCGCCGGAGAAGGTCCGCGGCATGTCGTCGATGCGGTCGCGGGCGATCTCGACGCGGCCCAGCCAGTCGAGCGCGGCGCCGCGGATCTCGCCATAGTGGCGCGCCCCCACCGCCATCAGCCGCTCGCCGACATTGGCGCCGGCGCTGACCTTCATGCGCAGGCCCTCGACCGGGTGCTGGTGGACGATGCCCCAGTCGGTCCGCATCAGCAGCCGGCGGCGCGGCTCGGACAGGGCGAACACGTCCTGCGGCCCGTCCTCGCGCGTGTCGTAGACGACGTGGCCGGCATGGGGCTCCATCTGGGCCGACAGGCACTTGAGAAGGGTGGTCTTGCCCGAGCCGGACTCTCCGACGATGCCGAGCACCTCGCCCGGCCAGAGGTCGAACGTCACGTCGCGGCAACCGATCCGGCTGCCGTAGCGGTGGGTCAGCCCCTCGACCTGCAGCAGCGGGCGGCCTGTCATGGCGAGGGTCGTCATGTGGCCTCCTCGGCGACCGGCTGGCCGAGCGCGTCCGGCTGCGGCCCGACATGGCCGGCGGCGCGCCGCTCGCCGCAATGGTCGCTGTCCGAGCAGACGAAGATGCGGCCGCCGCGGTCGTCCACGATCACCTCGTCGAGGAAGCTGTCGGTTGCGCCGCAGAGCGCGCAGCAGCTCTCCCACCGCTGCACCTCGAACGGGTGGTCCTCGAAGTCGAGGCTGACGACCGTGGTCCAGGGCGGCACGGCATAGATGCGTTTCTCCCGCCCCGCGCCGAAGAGCTGGAGCGCCGGCGAGCGGTCCAGCTTGGGATTGTCGAACTTGGGGATCGGCGAGGGCCGCATCAGATAGCGGCCGCCGACCATGACCGGATAGTCATAGGCCGTCGCGATGCGGCCGTGCCGCGCCACGTCCTCGTAGAGCTTGACGTGCATCGCGCCGTATTCCGCGAGCGCGTGCATCTTGCGGGTCTCCGTCTCGCGCGGCTCCAGCCAGCGCAGCGGCTCGGGGATCGGCACCTGGAAGACGATGATCTGGCCGGCGGAGAGCGCCCGTTCCGGGATGCGGTGGCGGGTCTGGACGATCGTCGCCTCGGCCGTGCGCTCGGTCGTGGCGACGCCCGTCGTGCGGGCGAAGAAGCGCCGGATGCTGACGGCGTTGGTGGTGTCGTCGGCGCCCTGGTCGATGACCTTGAGGACGTCGTCGGTGCCGATGATGGCGGCCGTGACCTGGATGCCGCCGGTACCCCAGCCGTAGGGCAGGGGCATCTCGCGGCTCGCGAACGGCACCTGGTAGCCCGGGATCGCCACCGCCTTCAGGATGGCGCGGCGGATCATCCGCTTCGTCTGCTCGTCGAGATAGGCGAAGTTGTAGCCGTCCATGGTCACTCGTCCCCGGCCAGGGCGGTCTCGCGCCGCCCGGGCGCGGCAGCGGCGCGCCGCCGCAGCTCGCGCACCAGGACGAGTTCGGACTGGAAGTCGACATAGTGCGGCAGCTTCAGGTGCTGCACGAAGCCGGACGCCTCGACATTGTCCGAATGGGCCAGGACGAACTCCTCGTCCTGGGCCGGGGAGTCGATCTCCTCGCCGAGTTCGCGGGCACGCAGCGCCCGGTCGACCAGCGCCATCGCCATGGTCTTGCGTTCGCAATGGCCGAAGGCGAGGCCGTAGCCGCGGGTGAACTGTGGCGGCTCGGTCGCCGAGCCCTTGAACTGGTTGATCATTTCGCACTCGGTGACGGCGACGTCGCCGATCGATACCGGGAACCCGAGTTCTTCCGGCACGAACTCGACCTCCACGGTGCCGAAGCGGATCTCGCCCGCGAAGGGATGGTTGCGGCCATAGCCGCGCTGCACCGAATAGCCGAGCGCGAGCAGGAAGCCCTCGTCGCCGCGGGCGAGCGTCTGCAGGCGCGCGGCGCGGTCGGCCGGATAGGTCGTCGGCTCGCGGGTGATGTCCGGCACGGGAGCGTCGGGGCTGTCCTCGATCTCGGACTCGATCAGCCCCTCCCGGTCGAGCATGGCCAGGACGTGCGGCATCGGCTCGGGGTCGGATTCGCCGCGCGGGCCGCCCGGGGTCTCGCCCGCGGCGAGCAGCGAGAAGTCGAGGAGGCGATGGGTGTAGTCGAAGCTGGGGCCGAGGATCTGCCCCCCGGGCAGGTCCTTGAAGGTCGCCGAGATGCGCCGCGCCACCTGCATCCGGCCGGTGTCGATCGGTTGCGATGCGCCGAAACGGGGCAGGGTGGTGCGGAAGGCACGCAGCAGGAACACCGCCTCCAGCTGATCGCCGCAGGCCTGCTTCAGGGCCAGCGCCGCCAGTTCGCGATCGTATAGCGAGCCCTCGGTCATCACCCGGTCGACGGCCAGCCCGAGCTGCTGCTCGATCTGGGCCGTGCTGATCTCCGGCACCGCCGGGTCGCCCCGCCGGGTCTCGGCCAGCAGGCGTTCGGCGTTGGCGATGGCGGCTTCGCCGCCCTTGACCGCGACGTACATGGCGTCAGTCCTCCAGCCGGACCGTTCGCGGCAGGGCCGCGACGCGGTCGTCCGCCGTCAGGAAGAGGTCGATCCCGCAGGGAAAGAGCCCGCGATTCGCCTGCCACGCGGCGGCGAAACCCAGGGGCAGCCCACCGGCTTCCAGGCGTGCCTCGCCCTCGATGCCGGGACCGGACAGGCGCCAGCCGCTTCCACTCTTCAGGCCTGCAGCGGCGACGATCACGGTCGCCGAGCGGTCGGGGAAGGCGTCCTCCCCGATCGGGAACCGGTCGAGCGGCAGCAGGGAGCCCATGGGATCGGCGACCAGCGCGAAACGTGCCGCTGCCGGGTCGTCGACCAGCGGCACGCCGCAATGGAAGCGCACCCAGGCCTCGACGGCGGGCTGCCGTGCCGCGGCGTCGAGCCACAGCGGCGTCTCGAAATCCACCAGCGTCAGCAGGGCGGCGGCCGCGGCGCGCGACAGCGGCGCCGGCGGCGTCAGCTCGGCCCCGATCGCCTGCACCGTGCCGGGGCGGGCGATCGCCTCCAGCATCGCGCGGAAGGCGCGCTGCGAGTCGGCGACCGGATCGGCGAAACCGGGGCCGGGGGCGGTTTCGAGGAGCCGTCCGGTCATTCGCCGCGCACCATCGTGAAGAAGCGCACCTTGGTCGCGGCCGCCTTCTCGCGCACCGTCCGTTCGGCGGCGGCGAGATCGGCCGCGACCGGATCGATGACGGCGTCGAGGATGGTCGGCCGGGCTTCCGGCTGCTGGAGCAGGGCGTCGAAGAGAGCGGCCAGTTCCGCGTGCCGCCGGTCGCGCCCGGCGACATAGCCATGGCCCATGGTCCCGTCGGCGAGGCGGACGACGCAGCGGGTGACGGTCATTTCCCCGAGGTTGAAGCGCGGGCCGGTGCCGCCGCTGCGTCCGCGGACCATCACCATGCCGGTCTCCGGACGGCGCAGCAGGTCGTAGCGGGGCGGTTCGCCCAGCGCCGCGAGGCCGGCCTCCAGCCGTTCTGCCGAGGCGCGCGCCAGCAGCGCCATCCAGCGCTGCCGCGCCGCCATCTCCGGATCGACCGGTGGTTCCTTACTCGACATCTGCTGCAATTTGTCTAGACGTCCGCATCTTTCCTGGCGATACTGCCCCAGCCTCGATGGTCAGTAAAGCCACATCCGCTGAAACTTTGATGACGGACCCGGTCATCCTGTCGCGCCGCGGCGGCGTTGCCCTCTGGCGCCAGATCGAACAGGCGGTGGAGGCGGAGATCGTCGCGCGCCGGCTGGCGCCCGGCGACCGCATGCCGACCGAGAACGCGCTGGCCGAGCGGTTCGGCGTCAACCGCCACACCGTCCGCCAGGCGCTGGCCTCGCTCGAGGAGCGCGGCCTGGTGCGGGTGGAGCAGGGGCGCGGCACCTTCGTCCATGACGATCCGGTCGCCTATGCCGTGCGCAAGCGCACGCGCTTCAGCGAGACGATCCGCCGCCAGAATCGCGAGCCGCATTCGCGGCTCGTGCGTTCGGGCGTGGTCGCGGCCGAGGCGGCGATTGCGGGGCCGCTGGGCCTCAAGCGCGGGGAGAGCCTGATCCTGCTTGAGACCCTGGGCGAGGCCGACGGCCGGCCGATCAGCATCGCCTCGCACTATTTTCCGGCCTGTCGCGTGCCTGACATGATCGCGGCCTATCGTGCGGAGGATTCGATCACCCGCGCACTGGCCCGCTGCGGCATCGCCGACTACACCCGCAAATCGACCCGGGTGACGGCACGCCTGCCCTCGGCCGAGGATGCGCGGGCCCTGCACATGCCGCGCTCGCGGCCGGTGCTGGTGGCCGAGAACCTCAACATCGATCCCGAGGGCCGGCCGATCGAGATCAGCATCGCCCGGATGGCGGCCGAGCGCGTCCAGCTGGTCTTCGAACCCTGAGCCCGCCGACAGAAGCCTCCGATCCCATGTCCGCAAGCAACTGGCAGATCGCCAACGGCCGCGTCCTGACCGCGGACGGCACCATCGTCGAAGCCGAACTCGCGCTCTCCGGCTCTCATATCGCCGGCCTGGGGGAAGGCGGCGGCCCGGCGCTCGACGCGGGCGGCATGCTCGTCCTGCCCGGCATCGTCGATCTCCACGGCGATGCCTTCGAGCGCCAGATGATGCCCCGTCCCGGGGTGGCCTTCGCGACCGACCTGGCGCTGGTCGACAGCGACCGGCAGCTGGCCGCCAACGGCATCACGACGGCCTTCCATGCCGTCACCTGCTCCTGGGAAACCGGCCTGCGCTCGCTGGCCAACGCCGGGCAGATCGTCGACCGCGTCGCGGAACTGCAGCCGCGGCTGGCCTGCGACACGCGCATCCATCTTCGCCACGAAGCCTACAACCTCGACGGCGAGCGGCCGCTGGTCGACTGGCTCGGTGCCGGCCGCGTGGCGCTGGTCGCCTTCAACGACCACACGCCGGCCATGCTGCGCCGGCTGGGCGAGCCGGACCGCCTGGCCCGCATGGCGGAGCGGACGGGGCTCTCGGTCGAGGACTTCACCGCGCAGCTGGTGGCCGTCGGTGCACGCGGCGGCGAGATCGCGGATTCGCTCGTCCGCATCGGCGCGGCGGCCCGCGCGGCGGGCGTGCCGCTGGCATCGCACGACGACACCAGCCCCGCGGTGCGCGCCGGGTTCCGCGATATCGGCGCGCGCATCTGCGAGTTCCCGACCAACCGCGAGACGGCGGCTGCCGCGGTCGCCGCCGGCGACACCGTCGCCATGGGCGCGCCAAACGTCGTGCGCGGTGGCAGCCACCTCAACCTCGTCGGCGCAGCCGAACTCGTCGCCGCCGGCCTCTGCTCTGTCCTGATGTCCGACTACTACTATCCGGCCCTGCTGCAGGCGCCGTTCCGCCTTGCCGGGGACGGCGTCCTGCCGTTTGCGCGCGCCTGGGATCTCGTGTCGGCCGGTCCGGCAGCCGCGGCCGGTCTTGCCGATCGCGGCCGCATCGCGCCCGGCCTGCGTGCCGACCTCGTCCTGGTCGACGATCGGGCGCCGGGCCTGCCGCGCGTCGTCGCCACCGTCGCCGGCGGCCGTGTCGTGCATGCCGAAGGCCGTCTCGCGGCCGGCGGGGGATTCGCGGCGGCCGCCTGACGCAGGGGGGCGGCCAGGATCGCCCATCGTCCGCGAGCTCGCCGCCGGTGCTTTTGCCCAGCTGCGGATTGGGATTATATCTTCACCCTTCCATCCGCCCCCGATTTCACCGCCCCCGCCCCACCGCCAGGAGAGCCGGAATGGCCCGTGCGTTCGACCCTGCGCCTGCCGCTGCCGTGATCGCCGAAGCGCGGCTGGGCCGTCGCCTGCTGGCGCCGCTGCCGCCCGCCGTCACGCCCGCCGATCCGGCCGAAGGCTACCGGGTCCAGTTCGCCGCGCACGCGCTCCTGGCGCCGCGATTCGGCCGGCGCGTCGGCTGGAAGATTGGCGCCACCACCCGGGTCATGCAGGAATGGCTGGCGATCGACCACCCCTGCGGCGGCGGTGTGCTGGAATCGGGCTTGCGCGAAGATGGCGGCGCTTTCGTCGCGGCCGACTGCATCAAGCCGATGGTCGAGACCGAGATCGTCGCCCGCCTGTCGGCCGACCTGCCGGCGCGGCCGGGCGGGCACGACCGGGAGTCCGTCGTGGCCGCGGTCGCCAGCCTGCATCCCGGCATCGAGCTGGTGGACGACCGCTATGACGGCTTCGCGGCGGTCGGCGTACCGGCGCTGATCGGCGACGACTTCTTCCAGGCCGGGGCGGTGATCGGTGCCGCTGCGCCCGACTGGCGGTCGCTCGACCTGCCGGCGCTGCGCGGCCGCGTCACGATCTCCGGCATGCCGCGCGGCGAGGGGCTGGGGGCGGCGATGATGGGGCATCCGCTGGCGGCGCTGGCCTGGCTCGCGAACACCTTGAATGCCGCCGGCACGGCGCTCCGGGCGGGCGAGTTCGTCTTCCTGGGCAGCGTCGTGGCGCCGCAGCCGGTGGTGGCCGGCGACCGCGTCGAGGTCGCATTCGACGGGCTCGGCCGCGTCGGCGTATCCTTCGGCTGAACCAGGAAGACGCGTCGGGCACGCCCCATGGGCACCCGGACGGAGGAACCATGAACAACGGTCGGCTGGTCGTCGGCTTCTCGTGCGTCGGGCACGGGATCTCGCATCTCGTGATGCTGCTCTATCCGACCGTCGTGCTCGCGCTCGAGCGCGAGTGGGGGCTGCCCTATGGCGAGCTGCTGTCGCTGTCGCTCGCGGGGTTCATCCTTTTCGGCGCCGGCGCGCTGCCGGCCGGCTGGCTCGGCGACCGCTGGAGCGCCGAGCGCATGATGCTGATCTATTTCGTCGGCACGGGCGGGGCCTGCATCCTCACCGGGCTGGCGACGGGACCGCTGGGGATCGCCGCGGGCCTCGGACTGATCGGGCTCTTCGGCTCGATCTATCATCCGGTCGGCATCGCCTGGCTGGTCCGGGCCAGCGTCAACCGCGGCAAGGTGCTGGGCATCAACGGCCTGTTCGGCTCGGCCGGGCTCGCTGCGGCGCCCTTCGTCGCGGGCGCCCTGACCGATCTCATCTCCTGGCGCTGGGCCTTCATCGTGCCCGGCTTCGCCACCATCGGTTTCGGACTCGCGCTGGCACTCTGCATGCGCCAGGGCACGGTCGTCGCGCTGAAGGAGGATCGTCTGCCGGAGAAGGCGGCCGCGCGCGGCGACATCATCCGCGTCTTCTTCGTGCTGTCGGTGACGATGGCGGCGGCCGGCGTCATCTTCCAGGGCATCACGCTGGCCCTGCCCAAGGTCTTCGCCGACATGACTCCGGCCATCACCGGCGGCACGGCGGCCGGGGCGGGCATGCTGGTCACGATCGTCTATCTCGTCTCCGCCGGCGGGCATGTCGTCGGCGGCTGGCTCGCCGATCGCTATCCCGCCAAGCCGATCTATGTCTGGGGCTGGCTGGCCCAGGTGCCGTTGCTGGCGCTGGCCGCGACGGCGCAGAACTGGCTGCTCTTCTCGCTCGTCACGGCCCAGGCGCTGCTCCACATCGGCGTGACGCCGGCCGAGAACCTGCTGCTGGTGAAGTACACGCCCGGCAAGTGGCGGGCGACCGCCTTCGGCGCCAAGTTCGTGCTGGCGCTGGGCGTCAGCGCCGCCGCGGTGCCGCTGGTCGCGATCGTCTATGACCGCACTGGCAGCTTCTACTGGTTCTTCGTGGTGCTGGCCGTGCTCGCGGGTCTCATCGTCGCCACCGCCGCCCTGCTGCCGGGCGAGCGCCGGCCGCCGCGCGCCGCTGCAATGGCCGAACCGGCGGAGTAGGAGGTCGGACGGCTCTTCATCGCATGTGCCTATTCTGGAGGGTCGGCTTGAACGGCTGACGGCGGCCGCATAGTCTGCAGCGTCGGCAAATAATGGGAACGGGAGTCCGAGGGAACGCCGATGGAACTCACCGTGGCCATGATCTACGCGCTTCTTGCCGGTCTCGGCCTGGTCACGGTCGACAGCCTCTTGAGTTCGCAATCCGTCTACCTCGATGCCCGGACCGCGCAGACGCTGGACCAGAAGGGCTACTCGAAGGATGTCGTCGACCAGATATTCCTCACCCGGTTCAAGGAAATCAGTGCGACGAAGTCATTGATCGAGGGGGTCACGCTTGCCTCGAGCAAGACCAAGCCGGTCTCCGTCGCCTTGGCCGAGCTGGTCAACCTCGAGGAGTCGCTGACCGCCATCCAGACGATGTTCGGCGTCGTGCAGAGCAAGGTCATCCTTTCCACCGTGATCGACGACGATGTGAAGAAGGGCAAGGCGACCGCCGCCGGATCGCCGGACCGCTATCAACTTCTGCTGACGGGGTTCTCGAAGCAGTCCGGATACTTCGTCCTCAAGATCGGCAACGATCGCGAAATCCCCATGGGCATGGACGAGCTGATCCGGGAGGGGGCCTTTCAGATCGTCCTGAAGCTGAACCCCTACCTCGCCGCCCTTCACCGGCTCGATACCGCGATCTCCGGGGAGACATCCCTCGACCCCGTGAAGGCGATGATCGAGGGCCTGATCGTCGCTTTGCCGGATACCCCGACCAGTGCGGAACGCGCGCGGCTGGAAAACCTGCTGGGACTGATCGCCCTGCTGCAGGAGGACGTCGAACTGGCCGAGATCCGCTTCGCGCAGGCGATGGCGTCCGACCCGTCCTTCCATGTGGCGAAGCTGAACATGGCCTTCGTCGACCTGCACTACGACCGCCACGATCAGGCCATCCGCAAGGTCGAGAGCATCGCCCAGCCCTGGTACTGGCCGGCGACCGGCAACCAGCTCGTGCTGGCGGCGGCGCATGTCATGCGCGGCGTCGCATTGTCGAGGATCGGCCGCAAGGCCGAGGCGGTCCAGGCGTTCCAGTCCGCGATCTCGATCAATCCGAAATCCTCGGAAGCGTATTTCTACTGGTCGCACCTCGCGAACTACACGCGCGGTGTCGACGAGGCTCAGGCCCTGCTGCAGAAATCCAAGCAGAACTCGGACAGTTTCGAGAACTATGCCGAAGTCGCGATGTTCTATTTCTGGCTTTCGGATGCGAACAACATGCCGCTCATCCGCCGCGGGCGATATGCGCTGCGCTAGGCGGCATGACCGGACGGTTGGCCGGTTCGCGAGGGGCTGAGACATGACGGACTTGGCGAGCCGCCGACTGTCGCGCCGCGGCCTTCTGGCCGGCGGCGGCGCGCTCGCCGTCGGAATGGCGCTCGCGTCGCGCGACGGTGCGGCCCGGGAGGAGCCGGTGGTCCGGTTCCTCAACTGGGACGACTATATCGGGGCGACGACCTTCGCCGATTTCAGGTCCGATACCGGCATCGACGTCGCTTTCACGCCGTTCCGCAACAACCAGGAAATGTTCGACGCCGTCAGCCGGCCGGACCACGGCTATGACGTGATCGTGCCGACCAACGAGTTCGTCGGCCGGCTGCTGGCGAGCGATCTCCTGATGCCGCTGGAGGAGGCGGCGCTGCCGAACAAGCCCAACATCCAGCGGCAGTTCAGCGACGCGCTGTTCGATCCCGGCCGCCGATACTCGATCCCCTACGTCTGGGGAACCCTGGGCATCGCCTACCGGCGATCGGCGATGGCCGAGCCGCCGGGAAGCTGGCGTTGGCTGTTCCAGTCGAACCGGTTCGACGGACGCATCGCCCTCTACGACGAGCCGTCGCATGTCTTCGGCTGCGCATTGCGCTATCTCGGCCTGCCGGTCAACACGACGGACCCCGCCCATATCGATGCGGTCGAGCGTCTGCTGATCCGCCAGAAGCCCAACATCCGCATCGTCGGGCCGGTCGCCGCGAACAAGCTGCTGCTGTCCGGCGAGGCGGACCTGATCCTCGTCTACAGCGGCGTCATGCAGGGCATGATCGCCCAGGATCCCGACCTCGGCTACATCATCCCGCGCGAGGGCTCGATCCTGTCGCAGGATTCGCTGTGCATCCCCAGGGGGGCGCCGCATCCGCAGAACGCGCACGCGTTCATCAACTTCATTCTCGACGCCCGCAACGGCGCGAAGATCGCCCGGTCCCTCAACCTGCCGGTCGCGAACCGGGCGGCGCTGCGGCTGATGCCCCGATCCTATCGCGACAACCTGGTGATCTTCCCGTCGGAGATCGTTCTCGCGAGCTGCAAGGTTCGCGTCTACCAGGGCCCGGACGTCGCCGCGATGTATCAGGCGGCCTGGGACCGGGTCCGGCAGGCGTAGCCCGGCGGAGCGGCGGCAAGCGCCACTCCGCCGGGCGCGGCGGCTCAGGCCGTCTTGCCGAGCGCCTGGTCGAGATCGGCCATGATGTCGTCGACGCTCTCGATGCCGATCGAGAGGCGGACGACGTCGGGTCCGGCGCCGGCCGCCACCCGCTGCTCGTCGGAGAGCTGGCGGTGGGTGGTCGAGGCCGGATGGATGATGAGGCTGCGGGTGTCGCCGATGTTGGCGAGGTGGGAGAAGAGCTCGCAGCCCTCGACCAGCTTGACGCCGGCCTCGTAGCCGCCCTTGACGCCGAAGGTGAAGACCGAGCCGGCACCGCGCGGCAGGTACTTCTTCGCCAGCGCGTGATAGGGGCTCGACGGCAGCCCGGCATAGGAGACCCAGGCGACGGCCGGATGGCCCTCGAGGAACTCCGCCACCTTCTGCGCATTGGCGACATGGCGCTCCATGCGCAGGGCCAGCGTCTCGCTGCCGGTCAAGGTCAGGAAGGCGTTGAGCGGTGCCATCGCCGCGCCGAGGTCGCGCAGGCCGAGCGCATGGCCGTGGACGGTCAGCGCGAGGTCGCCGAAGGTCTCGTGGAAGCGCAGCCCGTGATAGGCGGGCTCGGGCTCGCTCAGCGAGGGGAACCGGCCGCTCTTGGTCCAGTCGAAGCGGCCGCTGTCGACCATCATGCCGCCCATCGAGTTGCCGTGCCCCGACAGGAACTTGGTCGTCGAATGGATGACAATGTCGGCGCCCCACTCGATCGGCCGGCAGAGGTAGGGCGAGGCCATCGTGTTGTCGACGATGAGCGGGATGCCGGCCTCGCGCGCGATGGCCGACACCGCCTCGAGGTCCGTCACGACGCCGCCGGGGTTGGCGAGGCTCTCGACGAAGATCGCCTTGCACTTCGGCGTCAGGGCGCGGCGGAAGTTCTCCGGATCGTCGGAATCGACGAAGTGCACGGTCCAGCCGAACTTCTGGAAGCTGCGGCCGAACTGGGTGATGGAGCCGCCATAGAGGCGCTTGGCCGCCAGGAACTCGTCGCCCGGTTCCATCAGCGCGAAGAAGGCCATGAGCTGGGCGGCATGGCCCGAGGCGCAGCCCGTCGCGCCGCGGCCTCCTTCGAGGCTCGCCACCCGTTCCTCCAGCGCCGCCACCGTCGGGTTGGTCAGGCGCGAATAGATGTAGCCGTAGGTCTGGAGGTTGAAGAGCGAGGCCGCGTGGTCGACGTCGTCGAAGACGTAGGCCGTCGTCTGGTAGATCGGCACCGTGCGGGCGCCGGTGGTGGGGTCGGGGGCCGCGCCGGCATGGACGGAGCGGGTCTCGAAGCCGAACTTGGGCTTGTCGGTCATGATTGCACCTTGCGGGTCCGCCTGGAGGTGATGATTCCGGAATCGAAGCCGCCCCAGGAGAGTTCCCCGGAGTGGCGGCCGTACTCGATCTTGGGGCAGCGATCCATGACGACCTTGATGCCGTGCGCCTCGGCCTCGGCGGCGGCGTCGTCATGGCGCACGCCGAGCTGCATCCATACGACCTTGGCGCCGATCTTGATGGCGTCGGCGACGATGCCGGGCGCGGCGTCGGCGGCACGGAAGACGTCGACCATGTCTACCGGCACCGGCACGTCGGTCAGTGCGGCATAGACCCGCTCGCCCAGGATCTCCTCACCCGCCGCCCGCGGGTTGACTGGGATGACGCGGAAGCCCTTACCCTGCAGGTACTTCATGACGAAGTAGCTCGGCCGGTTCCAGTTCGGGCTGGCGCCGACCATGGCGATGGTCCTGGTGTCGCGCAGGATTCCGGCGATGTAGCCGTCGGGGTAGCGGTCATGGTCCATCAGCAACCCTTCCAGACGGGGGCGCGCTTCTCGACGAAGGCGCCGATGCCCTCGGCCGCGTCGGCCGCCATCATGTTGGTCGTCATCACCTCGGAGGCGTAGGCATAGGCGTCGGCCAGCGGCATCTCGCGCTGGCGGTAGAAGGCCTCCTTGCCGATCGCCAGGACGTGCGGCGACTTGGCGGCGATGGTGCCGGCCAGCGCATCGACCGTCGCCCGCAGCGCATCGGCCGGCACCACCCGGTTGACGAGGCCGAGCGCGCGCGCGGTCGCGGCGTCGATCGCCTCACCCGTCAGCAGCATCTCCATGGCCGGCTTGGCGCCGACCGCACGGGTCAGCGCGACCATCGGCGTCGAGCAGAAGAGGCCGATGTTGACGCCGGGCGTCGCGAAGCGGGCACCCTCGGCCGCCACCGCCAGGTCGCAGGTGGCGACGAGCTGGCAGCCGGCGGCGGTCGCCATGGCATGGACCTCGGCAATGACCGGCTTGGGCAGGCGGGTCACCTGCAGCATCAGGTCGCTGCATTGCCGGAAGAGGGCCTCCATGGTCGTCCGGCCGGGATCGGCGCGAATTTCCTTGAGGTCGTGGCCGGCACAGAAGGCCGGACCGTTCGCGGCGACGACGACGACCTTGACCGCCGCATCCGTTGCGATCCGGCCGAGTTCGTCGGACAGGGCCGCCATCAGCGCGACGGACAGCGCGTTGCGCGCCTCCGGCCGGTTGAGGGTCAGGCGGGCGATGCCGTCGCGGTCCTCGCGCAGGAGGAGCGGGCGGTTCTTGGGTGCCGATGCCAGCATGGGTGGGGCCTCGCCGGTTCGGGAGAGTGGGGCGGCATTGATGCCGGGGGTGCCGGACGGATGCAAGGCGTCGCCGGATGCGGACCGCCGCTCAGGCCGCGATCGCGACCGCCCGGGCGCGGGCACCGGATGCGGCGATCGGGTCGCCGGCCGCCGACAGGCTGTCGGCGAAGTGGCCCCAGCTCCAGGCGCACCAGGGCTTGGCGTGGGTGCGCTCCGACCAGAGCGCGCGGGCCAGCGGCCAGCGGCCGGCGCGCATGGCGGCCAGCGCCAGGGTCTGCTCGAAGACGTCGCGCTGCGCCCGGCTGCCGCCGATGCGGCGGAGGTTGGGCCGCGCGGCCGTCAGACGGTCGGTCGCCGTGCCATAGTCCCCGGCGCGGAAGGCGAGGATACCGGCGACGAGGTCGAGGCCCGCCTCCCGCATCACCGTCGACTCCGTCTCCGATCCGCCGGCATAGGTGCCGCAGCTTGCGGCGAAGCGGGCGGCGTCGCCGGGCGCGCCGGCAGCGGCCAGGGCCATTGCGAAATGGGCGTCGGCGAAGACCAGCATATGGTCGTCGATGCGCTCGGCCGCCCGGGCGGCCAGTTCCGCCCAGCGTTCGCCGACGGGGATGCCCGCGAGCTCCAGCCGCCACAGCAGGGATGCGGCGTTGGCGATGTCGAGGGAGTCGTCGGTCGATTCGGTGCGGACTTGGCGGTCGTAGAGGTCGAGCGCGGCGTCATGGCGGCCGCGGTCCCAGTGGAAGAGGGCGCGATGCCACCAGAGATGGTTGGTGAAGTTGTGGCAGTCGCCGAAGTTGCCCTCGAGCCCGGTGATCCAGGCGACGCCCTCGTCGGCCCGGCCCTGCATCTCCATGACATGGGCGACGGCATGGGTCGCCCAGACATCGTGGGGATGGATCTCGACCGCCTGCCGGCCGTCGCGCTCGGCCGCGGCATAGTCGCCGGCCTCTTCCTGGGCGAAGGCGTAGGCGCCGAGCATGAAGCCGTAGCCCGGCACGCTCTCGTCCCAGGCGTGCAGGCAGCGCGCGAAGGAGGCGCGCATCGCCTCGGCGTCGCCGAAATAGAAATGGCCGAAATTGGCGAGGCGCATGGCGATCACGTCGCGCGGATGCTCCGGCAGGATCGCCTCCCAGCGGCGGACGGCGCCGGCGAAGTCGCCCCCGACCCAGGCGGCCAGCGCGGCAACGTGCGCCTGCTCGCGCGCGGTGGCGCCCGCCGCCGCGGCTTCGGCCGCGGCCAGGGACTTGGCGGCGCGCGGCACGAGGGTGCGGTTGCCCATCAGCATCATGTAGCAGCCGCGCAGCACGTTGGCGAAGACGCAGGCCGGATCGGCCGCAAGGCCGGGCTTCAGCCGGTCCCCGGTGTCGAGGCGGAAGGCGAGGAAGGCGGCGATCGAGGCGTCGATCGCCTCGACCGCGGTGGGATCGGCGGCGGTGACGGCGAGGCCGCGGCTGTCGCGGAAGGTCGGCATCGGGCGGGTCCTCCGGGGGCAGGGTCCGTTTCCGCGCAGCCTGCGCCGGGCACGCCGTCCGGTGCAACGGCTGGCTGCTTCCCGGCACCACGCGCGCCCGGCATACTCGGGGGCTGGTCGCGAGGGGGGAACGAATGCAGGCAACGGGCGAGGCGCGCATCACGCGGGAGGCGTTCGACCGGCTGTGCGCGGAGGAACTGCCCTTCACCGTCTCGTTCGGCTTCCGGCTCGACGAGATCGGCTGGGGCCGCGCCCTGTGCCGGGCGCCGTTCCGCGCGGACTCGATCCGGCCCGGCGGCACCATCGCCGGCCCGATCCTGATGGGACTGGCCGATTTCGCGCTCTATGCCGCGGTGCTGAGCCGGATCGGGCCGGTGCCGCTCGCGGTCACCACCAGCCTGACGACGAACTTCCTGCGCCGGCCGCGCCCGGCCGACATCCTGGCGGAGGCGCGGCTCCTCAAGCTCGGCCGGCGGCTGGCCTATGGCGAGGTGACGCTGCTTTCCGAGGGGGAGCGGGAGCCCGTCGCACACGTCACCGGCACCTATTCAATCCCGCCCTCCGCGGCGGCCTCCGGTGCCGCGGTATCATGATACCACCAATGCAAAACCCCGATGGCATCGGGCCTTTTCGCGTTGACAGCGTGTCGGTCGGCGCGTAGACAGCCGCCTCCGAAGCGGCGCCCGGCGGTGCCGCGCCGTCATTTCTGATCGAGCGTGTCACCGATGAAGACCTATTCCGCAAAGCCCGCGGACATCAGCAAGAAGTGGGTGCTGATCGACGCCGAGGGGCTGGTGCTGGGCCGCCTCGCGAGCGTGATCGCGTTGCGCCTCAAGGGCAAGCACAAGCCCACCTTCACCCCGCACATGGACTGCGGCGACAACATCATCGTCGTCAACGCCGACAAGGTGCATGTCACCGGCCGCAAGCTGGACCAGGACATCTTCTACTGGCACACCGGCTATCCCGGCGGCATCAAGGGCCGCAGCAAGGGTGAGATCCTGCGTGGCCGCTTTCCCGAGCGCGTGCTCGAGAAGGCGGTGGAGCGCATGATGAAGAAGGACAGCCCGCTCGCCCGCCAGCAGATGCGGAACCTGCGCATCTACAAGGGAGCCGAGCACCCGCACGAGGCCCAGCAGCCGGAGCTGCTGGACGTCGCCGCGATGAATCCGAAGAACAAGCGCAAGGGCTGATCCGATGGCCGAGACTCTCGAATCCCTGGGCCAGCTCAAGGACGCGCTGGCCGCTGCCCAGAACCCGCCGGCCGAAGGTGCGGAACCCAGCGCCGTCGAACCCGAAGCGGTGGTCCTGCGCGAACGCCAGGTCGACCAGTTCGGCCGGGCCTATGCCACGGGCAAGCGCAAGAACGCCATCGCCCGCGTCTGGCTGAAGCCCGGCACCGGCGCGATCACGGTCAACGGCAAGGATCTGGAGACCTATTTCGCGCGCCCGGTGCTGCGCATGATCATCAACCAGCCGTTCCAGGTCACCACCCGCGAGGAGCAGTTCGACATCTACTGCACGGTGGTCGGCGGCGGCCTCTCCGGGCAGGCGGGTGCGGTGCGCCACGGCATCTCGAAGGCGCTGAGCGACTTCGAGCCGGCGCTGCGCCCGGCCCTCAAGAAGGTCGGGTTCCTGACCCGCGACAGCCGCGTGGTCGAGCGCAAGAAGTACGGCAAGGCGAAGGCTCGCCGCAGCTTCCAGTTCTCGAAGCGCTGATCTGCAGGGGGCCGCGCTCCGGCGCGGCCCCTCCGTTTCCGGCGTCAGCTCGGATCGTCGCGATGCACGTCGTGGACGGTCATCCCGATATGCTCGGGCGGGATTTCCAGCCACTTCCGATGGCGTAGCGTTTTGCGGGTGTCGGCGAGACCGGCGGCCCAGTGCTCGCGCATCGAAGTTCCCGAGAACTCGTAGTCCTTGGCGTGGCCCTCGTAACCCTGCTGCTGATAGATCAGGTGGACGATGTTCACCTGGGGTACGTCTTCCATCCGCGCCAGGAACTGGCGGTCCGCATCGCGCAAGGATTCCTGCGGCAGGCGCAGCAGGGCGTCGCGCAGTTGCAGGCGGACATTGTGCAGCCGGCGGAACGTGTCCGTGTTGTTGCGGGTCCGGCTTGAATACATGATGTCCTTGTGGCGGGCCAGCACCGCCGGCATGTCGCGTGGCAGGTCGCCGCGGGCACTGAAGAGATCCACCTGGAAGACCAGGGTGTCGTGGATCTCTTCCAGCTCCAGCAGGTACTGCAGCGGCGTGTTCGAAACGATGCCGCCGTCCCAGTAGTGCTCGTTCTCGATGCGGATCGCGGGGAAGGCCGGCGGCAGCGCGCCGCTCGCCATGATGTGTTCCGGCCCGATCCGCTCCAGCGCGGTGTCGAAGTAGCGGAAGTTGCCGGTGCGGACGTTGACCGCACCGACGCTCAGCCGCCGCTCCTGGTTGTTGATGATGGTCCAGTCGATGAGGCGGTTGAGCGTATTGGCCAGCTCGCCGGTATCGTAGAAGCTGGTCGCGCCGCCGGCTCCGGTCAACTGGCACCAGGGGTTCAGCATGCGCGCCGTGAAGAAGCCCGGCAGGCCGCCGAACATGGTCATCCAGGCGCTGGCCTGGTTGCGCATCGTGCGATAGATGTCGCCTTCCGGCGTGTAGTGCCAGACCTTCCGGCTGGATACGAGCTCCCAGAACGCGCGCAGGCGGTCGAGCTGGGCGCCCGGCTCGTTGCCGGCGATGATGGCGGCGTTGATGGCGCCGATCGAGACCCCGGACAGCCAGCGCGGCTGGATATTCGCCTCGCTCAGGGCCTCGAAGACCCCGGCCTGATAGGCGCCGAGCGCACCGCCGCCCTGCAGCACGAGGGCGATCGACTGGTAGGGCGCCAGCACCTCTTCGATCGTCGGCAAGACGGAGAGGCGCGGCGCTGGCGCGCTGGCGTTCATGTCGCTGCTCCGGTCAGGCGGGCTTCCCGGGTGGGATCGAGATAGTCGTGGACCACTTCGCCGAGCCCCAGCGTCAGGTCGGCGACGAAATGGGTGGCCGAGACGATCCGCTGCACGGGAAGGCGGGCGACATCGGCCACGACATGCCGGAACAGCTGAAGGTCCGCCGGCGCGGTCCACGCCTCGTGCAGCTGCACGTCCTCGAGCCGGTAGCGCACCAGTTCGCAGATGCGCGGGGTCGCGTCGACGTGCGGAATGATCTTCAGGAGGAAGTTGGGCTGGCCGAGGGCCGACCGGATGGCATCCGGATCGGCCGGCTGGTGCTTGTAGCCCATGGTCGCCACCGCGCAGAGAACGCTGCCGTAGTGCAGGGTGCCGACCAGCACCTCGCCCTCATGCACGATCCGCGGCGTCGCGAGCTTCTTGGGAAAGCCCCAGATCTCGCGGCCGCCGGCGATCGGGGCGTCGTCGTCCAGGTACATCGAATGGACGTAGGTGCCCTCCATCTCGCCGAGGCGGACCGGGATGACCTGCCCCGTCTCCGTGTAGTCGCCGAAGCCGGTCGAGTCCGGCATCCGGATGAACTCGTACTTGACGTGGTTGCCGATCGGCTGGAGGGGGGCCGGCACCACCTCGGCCAGCGCCGCGGGGTCGGTTTCGTAGGTGATGATGATGTACTCCCGCCGAAAGAAGCGGTACGGCCCCTTCGGGTAGGCAGGATTGTGAAGGGGCATGGCGTAGGCCTGCCGGAGAACCTCGTCGCGGGTCATGGTCCGCTCCCTCGCACGGATGGCGGGATGGGTCAGTGGGCGGTCCAGCCGCCGTCGATCGGCATCACCGTCCCGGTCACCGAGGCGGCTGCCTCCGAGCAGAGATAGACGGCCAGCGCCGCCACCTGCTCGACCGTGACGAAGCGCTTGGTCGGCTGCGCTTCGAGCAGCACGTCCTGGATCACCTGCTCGCGCGTCAGGCTGCGGGCCGCCATCGTGTCCGGGATCTGGCGTTCGACCAGCGGCGTCCAGACATAGCCGGGCGCGATGGCGTTGACGGTGATCCCCGCCTCCGCCACCTCCAACGCCACCGTCTTCGTCAGGCCGGCGATGCCGTGCTTGGCGGCGACGTAAGCCGACTTGTAGGGCGAGGCGACGAGGGCGTGGGCCGACGCGACATTGACGATCCGGCCCCAGCCCCTGGACTTCATGTGCGGAAGCGCCGCCTTGATGCTGTAGAACGCGGCGACGAGGTTGATGCGGATCACCGCCTCCCACTTGTCGTCGGGAAAGGCGTCGATCGGCGAGACGAACTGAATGCCGGCGTTGTTCACCAGGATGTCGCAGCCGCCGAACCGTTCGCTGGCCGCCGCGACCATCCCGGTGATCTCCTCGCCCCGCATCATGTCGGCTCGCACATAGATGCAGGGGACATTGAATTCGCGCTCTATCGCGACCCGCTCGGCTTCGATGGCGTCCGCGTCTCCGAGGCCGTTGATGACGATGTTCGCGCCCTCGGCAGCGAAGGCCCGAGCGATGGCGAGGCCGATGCCGCTGGTCGAGCCTGTGACGATGGCGGTCTTGTTCTTCAATGTCATGCCGGGTCGCTCCCATGGCGAACGGGGCAGAGCCCGCGTCCTTGACGTCCGGAGAGCGGCATTTCGTCGGTCACCGAACCGAGGGGAGTCCTGCTAGCACGCGATTGATGTCGCTTGCCTTACGCCTCCGATACAGTCGTGCGGCGGTGTTCCTGGCCTCCGTCCGCCGTGACGGGTTCCGGCGCCGCCCGCTGGCGGCGCGCGAGGGCGCCGCAATGGGCCCTGTCGGCAGCCGAGAAAATGGTGTATGGCTACGCCCATGGTGAAGTTCCGTACATCGTCGGCCGTCGGCGCGCCCCGTTCGGGGCAGCGACGCGGGTGCGCGTATCCGGCTGGCTGAGCGACGGGCCCGAGGGGCCTCACGACCCGCACGGGGGCCGCGCTCAGCGCGGCCCTTTTTCGTTTCCCGATCTTGCGCCCGCAAGGGCACCCACAGCACACAGAACGGACTGGAGGAGGGCGGTTCCATGGCTACGAACAGCGGCAAGCCCCGGATCTTCATCGACGGCGAAGCCGGCACCACCGGCCTCGGCATCCGCGAGCGCCTGTTGGCGACGCCCTGGGTCGAGCTGAAGAGCGTGCCGGTGGAGCAGCGCAAGGATCCGGCCGCCCGGCAGGCGATGATGGCCGAGGTCGACCTCGTGGTACTCTGCCTGCCCGACGATGCGGCGCGCGAATCGACCGCGCTCGCCGACGCCCTGGGCGATGCCGGGCCGCGGGTGCTGGACGCCAGCACCGCCTACCGCGTCGCCGAGGGCTGGGCCTACGGCTTCGCCGAGATGACGCCGGACCAGGGGGCGAAGATCGCCGATGCGCGGCGGGTGACCAATCCCGGTTGCTACCCGACGGGCGCGATCGCGCTGCTGCGGCCGCTCGTCGACGCCGGCATCCTGCCGCCCGACTATCCCGTCACGATCAACGCCGTCTCCGGCTACAGCGGCGGCGGCAAGGGGATGATCGAGGCGCACGACCGCGAGGGCGGCCCGGCCTTCGAGCTCTACGGCCTCAAGCTCGAGCACAAGCACCTGCCGGAGACGCAGCTCTATTCCGGCCTGACCCGGCGGCCGATCTTCGTGCCGTCCGTCGGCCATTTCCGGCAGGGGATGCTGGTCTCGGTGCCGCTGCATCTCGACACGCTGAACGGCCGCCCGACCGGCCGTGACCTCGAGGCCTGCCTCGCCGCCCGCTATGGCGGCTCGGAACTCGTCTCGGTCGTGCCCGTCGGCGAGGGCAAGGACATGCTCGACCGGATCGTGCCCGACACGCTGAACGACACCGACCGGCTCGAACTGCGGGTCTTCGCCAGCGAGAAGCACCGCCAGGCGGTGCTGGTCGCCCGGCTCGACAATCTCGGCAAGGGCGCCTCGGGGGCGGCCGTGCAGAACATCGGCCTGATGCTGGGGCAGCGCGCGCTCAGCGTGGCGGCGGAGTAGAAGCCATGAACGATTTCGCACCGACCCCGGGCGGCATCCTGATCCCCTTCCGCGGCAAGCGCCCGCGCGTCGCGCCCGACGCCTTCATCGCGCCCACGGCGGTGCTGATCGGCGATGTCGAGGTCGGCCCGCAGTCCGGCATCTGGTTCGGCTGCGTGCTGCGCGCCGACACCAACACCATCCGGATCGGCGCGCGCACCAACATCCAGGACGGCACGATCATCCACGTCAATCCGGGGGCGGAGTTCGCCACCATCATCGGCGACGACGTGACGGTCGGCCATCTCTGTTTGATCCATGCCGCGCGCCTGGAGAGCGGGGCTTTCGTCGGCATGAAGGCGGCGGTCATCGACGGGGCGGTCGTGGAGGGCGGCGCGATGGTCGCGGCCGGCGCCCTCGTCACCCCCAACAAGCGGGTGCCGTCCGGCGAGATGTGGGCCGGCAGCCCGGCCGCCTTCAAGCGCAAGATCTCGCCCGAGGACTGGAAGGGCTTCGCCCGCACCGCCGAGCGCTACGTCGATTTCGGCCAGGAGTACCGGTCCGAGGGAATCGGGGTCGTCGCCGTCTAGGCAGCCGGCCGCCGATCCATGTAGGCTGCCGTCGCATCGACATATGAGGGGGCCGGCCATGGCGACGGGATTCGGTTGGACGCGACGCGAAGTCCTGGCGGGCGCAGCCGCGCTGGCCGGCACGGCCGCCGCCGGGCGCGCGGCCCATGCGGCCGCTTGCAGCCAGGTGGTGGTGGGCACCTGGGGCGGCGACTATCAGCGCCTCCTGACCGCCAACATCGAAAAGCCGCTGACCGACCCGCAGGGCTTCGAGACGGTGCACGACGTCGGCACCTCGTCGGCGCGCAAGACCAAGCTGCTGGCCGCGCGCAATGCCCGCCGCGCCGCGATGGACATCGCCTGCCTCAGCGATCTCGACACCTTCGAGATGAACGCGGCGGGCGTGCTGGCTCCGATCGACGCGGCCCGCGTGCCGAGCCACGCCAACCTGATCAAGCCGCTGGTCCGGCCCTTCGCCATCGCGCACATCTATTCGGCGAAGGTGATCGTCTACAACCCGTCGAAGATTCCGGCCGCGCCACAGTCCTTCAACGATCTCTGGGATCCGAAGTACAAGGGGCGGGTCGGCCTCGTCGACGGGCACTATGCCCAGAACATCGAATCCGCGGCGCTGATCAATGGCGGCAGCATGGCGGACTACGAGCCCGGCAAGGCCAAGCTGCTCGAGTTGAAGAAGCTCGTCGAGCCCAAGGTCTATCCCTCGAACGAGGCGCTGGCGGCGGCGCTGAAGAGCGAGGAGATCTGGATCACGCTGATGTTCAAGGCGCGCGGCTTCATGTGGAAGAAGGCCGGCATCCCGGTCGAATGTGCGACGCCGAAGGAGGGGGCCACGCCCTACATCTCGGACATGGCGGTCGCCAGGAACGCCGAGAACGCGGACTGCGCCTGGAAGTACATGGAGGCCATGCTGCGGCCCGAGGCGCAGGTCGGCTTCGCCGACCGCATGGGCTACCTGCCGACGGTGACGAACGCGAAGCTGCCGCCGGACCTGCAAAAGGAGATCGGCTTCTCCGAGGCCGAGATTGCGGCCTTCAACCTGCCCGACTACGGCTATGTCGCGCGCAGCTCGGCGGCGCTGCTGGAGTGGTGGAACAAGTCGTTCAAGACGTGACGCGCCGCGTCCCGGCCTGAGGCTCCGCTGCCGCCGCGGCGAATGTCGCGGCGGTTGAGGATGTCCCGGAAATATATAGACTGCGAATGGAGCGTCGGGTCGCGCGGCCCGCTGGTCGCTTCGGGCCCGTTCGCCGGGCGCCGGAGGAGAGGCCAGTGGGACATCGGAACAAGGCGGGCGTTGCCGGGGTCGCGCTGGCGATGCTCGTGACGGCGGCCCCGGCGCGGGCGGACATGGAATTCTGGCTCGACAACCAGAGCAGCGTCCCGACCCGCGCGATGGTCCAGGAGATTTCCGGGATCCACTACCTCGGGCCCGGGGACAAGAACAATTCGATCGCCGCGGGCGGGTGGTTCACGTCCAAGGGATGTGGTGGCGCCTGCCTGCAGAATCCGTATCACGTCCGCTTCAAGCACCTCGGCAACGACACGACCTACTGCGTCTTCGAGGTGACCTACAGCGTTCGCGAGTCGATCGGGAGCAACTGGGGCTCCGTCAATGTCGAGGTGAAGGTCTGGCACGAGGAGCCGGGAATGCGCTGCACTTCAAGCGGGCAGCGCAGCGCCATGTGGCACTCCTCGGCACCGAGCGAGGGCGTCTACCTGATCTTCACCCTCGACAACTGAGGCGGGAACCGCAGCCTCGTCTCAGTCGCGCGTCGACACCTTGACGTAGCGGCCGGGGGCATCCTCGATCGCCTTCAGCTTGCCGGCGCCGGGCTTGCGCGCCTTGACCTGGCCGCCGGCATATTGGGACAGCCACTCGCGCCAGTGGGGCCACCAGGAGCCGGGGACCTCCCGGGCCTGGGCCAGCCACTCGTCCGGCGTCGGTGCCAGCTGGTCGCTCTCCCAGTGGCTGTACTTGTTCCCGGCCGGCGGGTTGACCACGCCGGCGATATGGCCCGAGGCGGCGAGGCAGAACTTGACCGGCCCGGAATAGAGCCGGGTCGCGGCGAAGGTCGACTTCCAGGGCGCGATATGGTCCTCGCGCGTCGACAGGATGAACACCGGCAGGTCGATGCGCCGCAGGTCGATCGGCACCCCGGCCAGCGTGATGCCGCCCGGCACGACCAGCCGGTTCTCCTGGTACATCCGGCGCAGGTAGAAACTGTGCATGGCCGCCGGCATGCGCGTCGAATCGCCGTTCCAGTATAGCAGGTCGAAGGGGAACGGCTCCTTGCCGAGCAGGTAGTTGTTGACCACGAACGACCAGATCAGGTCGTTGGCGCGCAGCATGTTGAAGGTCGTCGCCATCGCCGAGCCGTCGAGATAGCCGCGCTCGTTCATGCGCGCTTCCAGCGCCTGGAGCTGCTCCTCGTCGATGAAGACGCCGAGCTCGCCCGCCTCGGTGAAGTCGACCATGGTCGTGAAGAAAGTGGCGGAATGGAAGCGCCGGTCCTTCTTCTCGGCCATCCAGGACAGCGTCGCCGACAGCAGCGTGCCGCCGAGGCAATAGCCGATGACGTTGACGGACTTCTCGCCGGTCGCCTTCTCGATCGCGCCGAGGGCCGCGAGCGGGCCCTCCAGCATGTAGTCCTCGAAGCTCTTCGCCGCGAGCCGCTCGTCGGGATTGACCCAGGAGATGACGAACACGGTCAGGCCCTGGTCGGTTGCCCATTTCAGGAACGAATTCTTCTCGCGCAGGTCGAGGATGTAGAACTTGTTGATCCAGGGCGGGATCACCAGCAGCGGCCGCTTGTCGACCTTCTCGGTCGTCGGCGCGTACTGGATGAGCTGCATCAGGTCGTTCTCGAAGACGACCTTGCCAGGGGTGACGGCGACGTTGCGGCCGACCTCGAAGGCGGACTCGTCGGTCATGCGGATGTCGAGGCGGCCGTCGCCACGCTCGAGATCCTCGAGCAGGTGCTCCAGTCCCTTCACGAGGTTCTCGCCGCGTGACTCGATGGTGGCGCGCAGCACCTCGGGGTTGGTCAGCACGAAATTGGACGGCGCCATCGCGTCGACGAACTGGCGCGTATAGAAATCGACCTTGCGCGCCGTCTTCTCGTCGAGCCCCTGCACGTCGTGCACGACGGACTGCATCCAGCGTGCCGTCAGCAAGTAGGACTGCTTGATGTAGTCGAAGACGGCGTTGTCCTGCCAGGCGGCGTCCTTGAACCGGCGATCGCCTTCGGTCGGGGTGACCATGGGGTCCGGCTCGGCCGCGCCCAGCCATTTCTGCGTCGCCCGCTGCCAGAGCTGGAGGTAGTCGGTCCAGAGCTGCATCTGCGCCTGCACCAGCCGGCTCGGGTCGGCCATCATGCGCGCGGTCATCTCCATGAAGGCATGGCCGATGTTGAGCGGGTCGGCCATCCCCACGCCCTCGCGCGTGGTCGACTGGCGGGCGAGGAAATCGGCGACGAGCTTCTGGCTGCGCTCGGCTATGGCGGCCAGGGCGCGCGACATCTCCATCGGGTCGGGCGCCGTGCCTTCGTCGTCCTTCGCCTCGGCCATCGGGATCCTCCACCTCAGCGCCGGCGTTCCCGCCGCGCTACCCGCCATGCTAGGGTCGCCACGTTACCCTTGTTATAAGGGGCCTGTCTCGTCGCGCTGCCAGGGCTGAAATCGTTGGGCAGATGCAGGGACGGACCAAAGCGAACGAAGAACGGATCGTCGAGGAACATGGGCATCACCAACAACGCAAGGCCGCTCGTCGCGGCCGGAATCGCGCTCGCGGTCGGCGCCTGTTCCTGGTTCGGCGGCGAGACGCCGCCGCGGCGCGCCGGGGCGGCGACTACGGAGCCGAACCTCGCCAGCGTGCCGGCCAAGCCGACCCCGATCCTCACGCCCGAGCAGCGCAAGGCCCTGACCCAAGATCTCGTCCGCGACCGCGAGAACGCGCGCTATTCGAACCAGGAGTACCGGATCGGCAACGTCCCGGAGGCGGCGCCGCCACGGCCGGCCCCCCGTCCGGCGCCCGCCGCCCGTCGCGCCGCGCCGGCTCCGGCCGCCGCCGCGGCGGTCACCCAGCGCCCGAGCGACGACATCGTCGCGCCGGCCGAGGCGCGGCGGGAGGATGCGGCCGCCGTCGCAGCGGCTGCGGAGAAGGAATCCGACGATTCGCCCTGGTGGTGGCCGTTCGGCGGCAGCTCGGGCGAGAAGAAGACCGAGCCGACTCCGCGTCCGGCGCCGACCGGGCCGACCGTCGATGCGACGCCCGAGAACATGCAGGCTGCCCCCGGCGTCATGCCGGTAACGGGCAAGCCGCTGCCGCAGCCCGAGCAGTCGGCCGACATGCCGGCACCGATCGCCATGGCCCCCGTGCCGCCGACCCCGCCGCCCGGTTCGGGCGTGCCGCTGTCGGCCGCCATGCCGCCCGCGCGTTCCAACCTGCCGCCGCCACCCGCCGCCGTTCCCGCGGCACCGGCCGTGGGCGGCGCGCTGCCGCGTGCCCCGGACGCAGCCGTCATCCCGGTCCCGCCGCCCATTTCCACCGACGCCGAGCCGAGCCAGCGGATGCAGCCCGACGCCATCGGCGCCGCGCCGCCGCCGCCGCCGGCGCTGGCCGCGGTTCCCGCAGCCCCGCCGCCGCGTGTCGCGACCGGGCCCGGAACCAGCCGCCTGGTCTCCCAGGTCGAGTTCGCCGAGACCGGCAGCGCCCTGACGGATGCCGCCCGGGACGCGGTGGCCGAGGTCGAGAAGCTGCATCGCGAACGCGGCGGGCGGATCCGCCTCGTCGCGCTGACGCCGCGCGGCAGCGCCCAGGTCGCCGGCGACGCGATGCTGGCGGCCGCGGCGGCCGCGACCGAGCGCGCGCAGGCCGTCCAGCGCGAACTCGTGCGCCTCGGCGTGCCCGAGGGCGACATCGCCGTATCGACCGCGCCGTCGGGCACCGGCCGCGACGTCCGCCGCGTCGACGCCTATCTCGACAACTGAGCGGGCGGCGGCGCAGGCCGGTTTCAAGCCGGGCGACGCCTGTGGGCGGCGCCGTCCCGACTCGTTCTATGCTCTCCTTCCGGAAATTCGAGCCAGCAATGATCGATCGCAGTCCAGCCGTCCGGGTGTCCCGGTCATGAACGACATTCTTCGCGTCGGCGTCGCCGGGCTCGGCACCGTCGGTGCCGGGACGCTGCGGTTGCTCGGCACCCATGCCGATCACCTCGCGGAGCGGGCGGGCAGGCGGCTCGTGGTCACGGCCGTATCGGCGCGCGACCGCCGCCGCGACCGCGGAATCGACCTCGCCGGCGTGCGCTGGTACCAGGATGCGACGGCGCTCGCGGCCGATCCCGAGGTCGATGTCGTGGTCGAGCTGGTCGGCGGCTCCGAGGGCGTCGCCAAGACCCTGGTGGAAGCGGCCATCGCCGCCGGCAAGCCGGTGGTGACCGCCAACAAGGCGCTGCTGGCGGTACACGGAACGGCCCTGGCGCGCGCCGCCGAGGCCGCCGGCGTGCCGATCGCCTTCGAGGCGGCGGTGGCGGGCGGCATACCCATCATCAAGGGGCTGCGCGAGGGGCTGGCCGGCAACGCGCTCGATCGCGTCTACGGCATCCTCAACGGCACCTGCAACTACATCCTGACGACCATGCGCCGGGAGCAGCGGGAGTTCGCCGAGGTGCTGGCCGAGGCCCAGCGCCTGGGCTATGCCGAAGCCGACCCCAGCTTCGACATCGACGGCATCGACACCGCGCACAAGCTGGCGGTTCTGACCGCCACGGCGTTCGGCACGGAGGTCGACTTCGCCAACGTCCATGTCGAGGGCATCCGCCACGTCTCGGCGCTGGACATCGCCTATGCCGACGAACTCGGCTTCCGCATCAAGCTGCTGGGCATTGCACGCCGGACCGCCGACGGCATCGAGCAGCGCGTCCACCCCTGCATGGTGCCGGTGGCCACCCCGATCGCCAATGTCGAGGGGGTGTTCAACGCGGTCGTGGCGGAGGGGGACTTCGTCGGCCGGGTCGTGATGGAGGGGCGGGGCGCCGGCGCCGGGCCGACGGCTTCGGCCGTCGTCGCCGACCTCGTCGACATCGCGCGGCGTCGCGCCGTGCCGACCTTTGGCCGGCCGGCGGCGCTGCTGGAGCCGGCTCGGCCGGCGCCGATGGAGCGCCATCGCGGCTGCTACTACATCCGGCTGATGGTGGTCGACCGGCCGGGCGTCATCGCCGACGTGACGGCGGCGCTGCGCGACGAGGAGGTTTCGCTCGAGGCGATGCTGCAGCGCGGGCGAGCGCCGGGCGAGGCAGTGCCGGTGGTGCTGACGACGCACGAGACGGAAGAGGCGCGGATGCGCCGGGCATTGGCACGGGTGGCCGCTCTGGGGACGGTTCTGGAGCCGCCGCGGACCATCCGCATCGAAGATCTGTGAGGGAGGACGGGATGGCGAAGGGCAAGTCGGGCACCATGGAGCGCAATCTCGCGCTCGAGGTGGTGCGCGTCACGGAGGCTGCGGCTCTGTCGGCGTCGCGCCTGATGGGGCGCGGCGACGAGAAGATGGCCGACCAGGCGGCGGTGGATGCGATGCGCCGCGCCCTCAACGCGCTGGCGATCGACGGCACCGTGGTCATCGGCGAGGGCGAGCGCGACGAGGCGCCGATGCTCTTCATCGGCGAGAAGGTGGGGACGGGCAAGGGGCCCAAGATCGACATCGCGCTCGATCCGCTGGAAGGCACCACCATCACCGCCAAGGGCGGGCCGAACGCGCTGGCCGTCGTGGCGATGGCGGAGGAGGGCGGCTTCCTCAATGCGCCCGACGTCTACATGGACAAGATCGCGGTCGGCGGCGGCCTGCCGGAGGGCGTGGTCGACCTCGACAACAGCCCGGCCGACAATCTGAGGGAACTGGCCAAGGCCAAGCGCAGCGTCGTCGGCGACCTCGTCGTGTGCATTCTCGACCGGCCGCGCCATTCCGAACTGATCGCCAAGGTGCGCGAGGCCGGCGCGCGCATCATGCTGATCTCCGACGGCGACGTCAGCGGCGTCATTGCGACCGCCCAGGCGGAGAGCGGGGTCGACATCTACATGGGTTCGGGCGGCGCGCCTGAGGGCGTGCTGGCCGCGGCCGCGCTGCGCAGCATCGGCGGCCAGATGCAGGCACGCCTGCTGTTCCGCAACGACGACGAGCGCGGCCGCGCCAGGCGGCTCGGCATCACCGACCTCAACCGCAAGTACGGCCTGCTCGACCTTGCCAGCGGCGACGTGATGTTCGCCGCCACGGGCGTGACCACGGGCGCGATGCTGCGCGGCGTGCGCCGCTTCGGCAGCGGCGCGATCACCCATTCGCTCGTCATGCGTTCCAAGACGGGGACGGTCCGCTACATCGAGGCGCACCACAACTTCGACATCAAGCCGATGGAGTTCTGAGGATCGCCATGGACGGAGCCGTCGCGCCGGCGCGAGCGGCCGTGCCGGCGGTGCTGGGGGTCGAGCACTCCTTCACCGGCCGGCGCTGGCGGCCGCGGCTGGCCGACGACCGACTGGGCTTCGCGCTGGCCGACCGCCTCGGCCTGCCCGAGCTGGTCGCCCGCGTGCTGGCCGCGCGCGGCATCGACGCGGACACCGCGTCGCGCTTCCTGACGCCGACCCTGCGCGACCTGCTGCCCGATCCGAGCCATCTGCTGGGCATGGACGCGGCGGCCGCGCGTCTCGTCCGCGCCCTGCAGGCGGGCGAGGGGATCGCGATCTTCGGCGACTACGACGTCGACGGCGCGACCTCGAGCGCCCTGCTGCTGCGCTTCCTGCGACAGGCGGGCGGTCGCGCCATTGCCTACATTCCCGACCGCATGACCGAGGGCTATGGCCCCAATGCGCCGGCGCTGCGGCGTCTGCGCGCGGAGGGCGCTTCGGTCGTGGTCACGGTCGATTGCGGCACGACCGCCTTCGAGCCGCTGGCGGCGGCGCGCGCGGTGGGCCTCGACGTCGTCGTCGTCGATCACCACGTCGCCGAGCCGGCCTTGCCGGAGGCGGTCGCGGTCGTCAATCCCAACCGTCTCGACCAGGAGACCGAGCACCGGACGCTGGCCGCCGTCGGCGTCTCGTTCCTCCTGGCCGTCGCGGTCAACCGGGCGCTGCGCGAGGCCGGATGGTGGACCGCGGACCGCCCGGAGCCCGACCTGCTGTCGCTGCTCGACCTCGTGGCGCTCGGCACCGTCTGCGACGTGATGCCCCTGACCGGCCTCAACCGCGCGCTGGTGGCCCAGGGGCTGAAGGTGATGGCGCGCCGCGGCAATCCCGGTCTCGCCGCGCTGGCGGATTCGGCGCGACTGGACCAGCGCCCGCAAGCCTTCCATCTCGGCTATGTGCTGGGTCCGCGAGTCAATGCGGGCGGCCGCGTCGGCCGCGCCGATCTCGGCATGCGCCTGCTCTCGACCGACGATCCCACCGAGGCGGCGGCGATCGCGGCCGAGCTCGAGCGCTTCAACGAGGATCGCCGGCGGATCGAGGGCGAGGTGCTGGCCGCGGCGACGGCTGCGGTCGAGGCGGGGCCGCTGCCGCCGGTGCTGGCCGTCGGGGGCGAGGGCTGGCACCCGGGCGTCATCGGCATCGTCGCCAGCCGCCTCAAGGAGCGCTTCGACCGCCCGGTCATGGTCATCGCGATCGAGGGCGGCATGGCCAAGGGCTCGGGCCGCTCGGTGCCGGGCTTCGACCTCGGCGCCGCCGTCATCGCGGCGCGGCAGGCGGGTATCCTGACGCTCGGCGGCGGCCACGCCATGGCGGCCGGCTTCTCGCTGGCGGCCGGCCGGATTCCGGAGTTCGGGGCGTTTCTCTGCGCGCGCTTCGGCGCCTGCGGCATTGAAGCCGGACGGGTTCCCGAACTCGGGATCGACGGCGCGATGGCGCTGTCGGGTCTGGGCGTCGAACTGGTCGAGCGTCTGGAAGGGCTGGGGCCGTTCGGAGCCGGCATGTCGGAACCGCGCTTCGCGTTGGGCCATCTGCGCGTCGTGCGGGCGGATGTCGCGGGCCAGAACCATGTCCGCTGCATCCTGGCGGCTGCATCGGGCGAGCGGCTGAAGGGAATCGCCTTCCGGGCGATGGAGAACGATCTGGGACCGTCCCTGATGGCGGCGCGCGGCCGCACCATTCATGTCGCCGGGCGGGTCTCGATCGATTCCTGGAACGGCGGCGACAGCGTCCAGGTCCGCATCGACGATGCCGCGCCGGCGGCCTGAGGGGCTGCCGGCGCGTTCGCCGGGTCTCGGCTCATGGGGCGCAGCTCAGCGTTCCCAGAAGCCTTTCCCCGTCTCCCGCCAGACCTGCGCGCGGGTCAGGCCGACATCGGCGAGCATGCGGTCGTCGAGCTGGCCCAGCATGCGGCGCTCGCGGGCACGATCGTTCCAGGTCGCCATGGCGGCCATCGCCGCCATGGCGAGCGTCTTCAGGCTGAGGGAAAGGCCGGTCGCCCGGACCGTGTCATGGTGCATCGAAAGGGTGCGCATCGGTGGTCTCCTGGGTTGCGCGGGTTGCGCTGCCCATGGGTCGCCGCACCGGCCCCGGCGGTTCGACCGGGGGAGGTTTCAGTTGTTTCAACGCCGTGCGGCGCTTCCCTGCTTGATTTCGCCGCCCCGTCCCGGTAGGGAGACGCGTCCCGCGCTGCGACCCGACGTCCCCATCGTCTAGAGGCCTAGGACACCGCCCTTTCACGGCGGTAACAGGGGTTCGAATCCCCTTGGGGACGCCACTCCCGAGCAGAACTGGGCACCAGTTCCTCGGGTACCGGCAGATCGCACCGGTACATCCTGCCTCGATGCCAGGAAGATGTTGGGGACGACCGGCAGCGAGCGGTCGCCTGCGACGTTCTTGCCAGCAGCGCGTCGGCCCGCGATGCCAGAATCGAAAGCCCCGCGACCTCGGGCGAGGTGCGGGGCTGACGGGCGCCGGAAGGCGCCGATCCGGTCTGCATCGTCCGCCCCGTCGCGTTGGCGACGGAGCTTCCGATGCCGGGGGATCAGGCCAGAGACTGGAGCTTGTCGGCGGACATCTTGCCGCTGCGCTGGTCGGCGACGAGCTCGAAGCTCACCTTCTGACCTTCGCGCAGATCGCTCATGCCGGCGCGCTCGACGGCGCTGATATGCACGAACGCATCGCTACCACCACCGTCCGGCGCGATGAAACCGAAGCCCTTCTGGGCGTTGAACCACTTCACGGTCCCCGTAGCCATGGGAAACCCTTTCTTAAGTATAGATTTAGGCACCTGCAAGGATGCAGGTCGTCGAACTTGCGTGTTCAGGAAAAGACAACGTGACGAAACGGAATTGCGTCCGCGAATCAGAAAATCATCTTGCCCTTTATCGACGAGGGGGATATGCGCCGTCGCCGGCCATATTGCAAGCCCGTCGTACTTTTAATTGGCTGAGGCAGACTGCGCCAGACGCTCGGGAGCCGGTCGTGCAGCCCGTCCGTCCCGACGATATTGAGGCGGATGGCGCGATGGATGGCACGCCAGTCGGGCAGGATCGGCAGGAGCCGCCGGGCGGAGAATGCGTTCGTGGCAGTCACCCGCACCATTTGGGGCTCTGCGGTGGCAGACAACGCTGAGAACTTGCTCGCGATCGCGTCGAAGCCGTCGCACAGCCGGGGAGGGCGAAGCCTCCGGCTACCGCTTGCCGCGCGGGCGTGTGCCGTCGACTCTCTTGTCAGGACCGGCTGGTTGCGGCTTGGCGGTCACGGACTCGGGCAGTCCCGTGCCCGGCTTGCGCAGCAGCTTCTCCTGCTCGGGGTTGTCGGGTTCGCTGTGCGGCTTCGACGGCAGTCGGTCGATCATCGGCGGGCCTTTCGGGGCTGTCCTGTCGGGAGAACATGCCGAGAGCGATTCCGTTCGCGGCGCAATCGCTATGGGGGGCAGCGTGGCGCCTGGGCGCGTCAAGTCGCCGCCGCGGCACATGCGCGGAGGCAGCCGGAACGGTCTGCGTCCGTGATATGTCTCCCCGGACGATGACGACCCCCTACGAACGCCTCGGCGGCGAGGACGCCGTCCGCCGCTTCACCCGGCGCTTCTATGCCCTGATGGACAGCGAGCCGGCGGCGGCGGCCTGCCGTGCCATCCATCCGGCGGACCTCGCCGGCTCGGAACAGAAGCTCTTCGAATACCTGACCGGCTGGCTCGGCGGGCCGCCGATCTTCGTCGAGCGGCACGGGCCGCCGATGCTGCGGGCGCGCCACCTCCACGCCGCGATCGCAGGGCCGGAGATCGAGGGCTGGCTCCTCTGCTTCCGGCGCGCCTGGGCCGAGAGCTTCGACGATCCGGATCTGACCGCCGCGATCCTGCCGCAGGTCGAGAAGCTGGCGCGCCACATGCGCAACCGGCCGGACGCATAGCCGGATATTGCCGCCGGCCGGCTCGCGGCCGGCTGATTCGCCGTGCTAACGGCGGCATACAAGACTGATCCCGCGGGAGCACCATGTCCGGACCCTCGATCACCGTTCAGCAACTGGCCGGACCGAACCTGGAGGCCGATCGCTCCGTCACCGTGATCGGGATCGCCGGCTTCGATCCCCCTGGTGGCGGGATGGACGGCGCATGGCAGCGCCGATGGCGCACGACCGCCCGGGCGGTCGGCCTCGCCGTACCGGATGCGACGGCCGACCGTCCGTCGCTGGCCGCCGCCGTGACCGCCGACGCGATCGCGTCGAGCCTTTTCGATCGCCCGGCCGCGGCGGTCCGGCCGGGCCGGCTGCCCGGCAGTTACGTCCTGGCCGAGCTGCCGGCGGCGCTCGCCGGCCGCATCGCGAGCATCGGCCTCGCGGTCGTCGATCTCTCGCGCGCGGCCATGCCCGCGCCGCCGGTGCTGGCGCGCATCCAGGCGGCGCTGCGCGGGCTCGCCGGCATGGTCGCGGCGATACCGGGACAGGTGCGCGACGAGACCGCGGTCGTCCTCGCCGATGCCGCCCAGCGTCTCGGCGTGCCGTGGCGCTGGGCGGCCGCCTATCCCGGTCGACTGGCCATCGGCGAGGGACGGCGGCAGACGCTGTTCGACGGCTCCTCGTCGCTGTCGGCGCCGGTCCTCGGCGTTGCGATCGGCGGCAGCAAGCTGGCCGCCAAGCGCTATCTCGAAGCCTTCCGCATTCCGACGGTCCCCGACCGCATCGTGGCGCGGCCGGACGCGGCCGCCGCCGCGGCCGCCGAGATCGGCTATCCCGTGGTCGTGAAGCCGATGGACGGCTCGCTCGGCAAGGGCGTGTCGCTCGACGTGCGCACCCCCGACGCGGTGCGGGCCGCGGCCGACAAGGCATTCGGCGCCGGCAGCGCGATCATGCTGGAGCCGTACCTGCCGCTGGCCGACTTCCGGGCGATCATGGTCGGTGGCGACATCGCGATGATCTTCCAGCGGCATCCGGCCTATGTCGTGGGGGACGGGAAATCGACGGTGGCCGCGTTGCTGGCGGCGCTCAATCAGGCGGTGGCGGAAAAGCGCCAGCCGTTCCCCAGCCGCTACCCGGTCCAGGTCGACGACGACGTCCATAGGACTCTGGCCAATGCCGGCCTGTCGCTCGATGCGGTGCCGGAAGCCGGCCGCCGGGTGGTGCTGCGCACCAGCCCGCTGCGCTCGCGCGGCGGCTATACGCTGGACGTCACCGCGACCGCGCATCCCTCGGTCGCGGCCCTGCTGCGGCGCGTCGCGGCGCTCGTCCGCCTGCCGGTGGTCAGCGTCGACTTCCGCTGCGAGGCGTTGGAGCGGCCCTTGGACGCTCAGCGCCTGGCCGTGCTCGAGTTCAACGACCGCACCGATCTCAGCAGTTATCCGGGCCATCCGATGCAGGACGCGGTGATCCGGCTGGTCGCGCCCGATGCCGAGGCCGTGCGGATGCCGACGCTGCTGATGCTGGACGCGGCGCCAGGAGAGGGGCCGCTGGCCTTGCGGCGCGCGGTCGCCGAGCGTGGATGGCCCGTGGCGGTGGCTGGTCCGGACGAGTTCTGGCTGGGCGGCCTGACCATGCCGGCCGCCGCCGGCGCCGCCCATCTGAGGATGATCGAGGATCCGACGCTCGCCGTAGCGGTCCATTGGACGACGCCCGAAGCGGTCGCATCCGGCGGGCTCGGTGCCAAGGTCATCGACATCGCCTGGACCGCCTCCGAGGTCGGTGTTCCCGGGATCGCGGCGCTGGTCCGCGACCACGCCCGCTCGCTGCGCCCGCTGCCCGCGCCGGATGAGCGCGTGGCCGCGCTGCTGGCTGCGGCGGGCGGTTTCCTCTAGGCTGGGGCGAGCCGCGGCGGGCGTTGACGGGGCAGGGCGAACAGCATCTGCAGGATGCCGGCCGTCAGGCCCATGGCGACCGCGAGCTGCCATGCGAGCTCGTAGGAGCCGAGCGCGTCGAACAGCACGCCGCCGCCGAAGGCGCCGAGGAAGCTGCCCACCTGATGGCTCATGAAGGCGAGCCCCTGGATCATCGCCTGCCAGCGCAGGCCGAACATCTCGACCACCGCGCCGGCGATCAGAGGGGCTACGCCGAGCCAGAGGAAGCCCATGACGGCGGCGAAGACGAGGGTCGATGCCGGCGTCGGCGGCACCACGAAATAGGCGGCCAGCGCGGTCGAGCGCAGGACGTAGATCAGGCCCAGCAGTCCCTCCTTCGACCAGCGGCCGCCGGCCCAGCCGAAGAAGAGGCTGCCCATCATGTTGAAGCAGCCGATGACACCCAGCGCCTGGGCGCTCAGCATCGGGTCCATGCCGCAGATGGCGAGATAGGACGGCAGGTGCGTCGTGAGGAACACCAGTTGCAGCCCGCAGACGAAGTAGGCGCCGGCCATCACCAGGAAGGCGGGGCGGCTGGACGCCTCTCGCAGCGCGACGCCGAGGGTCGTGTCGCCGAGTTGCGGCCCGGTCGGACGCACCTCGGGCAGGCGGTCGACGCGGCCGGCGAACCAGGCGGCCGGGATCAGGCCGAGGCAAAGGACGACGAAGGCGGCGACGCCGAGGCGCCAGCCGAACTCGATCGCCATCATCTGCCCGAGCGGCGCGGCCAGGAACGATCCCAGCGAGCCGGCGGCACTGACGATGCCGAGGATGGTGCTGCGCTGCCCGGCGGGCACGGCGCGGGAGGCGACGGACAGGGCCATGGCGGCGGCGACGCAGGCGAGCGCGGCGCCGATCATCACGCCGGCCCCGAGCATCACCGTGACCATGCCCTGTGCGGCCGCCATGACGGCGAGGCCCGCGACGAAGAGGACGGCGCCGGCGAGCATGATCGGCCGGAAGCCGGTGCGCACGGCCAGCGCGCCGGTGATCGGCTGGAGGAAGCCCCAGGCGAGGTTCTGCACCGCGATCGCCAGCGTGAAGTCGGAGACGCTGATCGCGATATCCTGCGTCAGCGGCGTCATGAACAGGCCGAGGCTCTGCCGCACCCCCATGCTGAGGGTCATCAGGACCGAAGCGCCGATCAGGATCGGCAGCACCGGCCGCAGGCTGGACGACATTGGCGGCACCGCAGCGGTGGAAGGATGAAGTTGGCGGGAACCGCCAGCGACAGTCGGAGTAGAATGGGCGCCATGTCGCGATACGTCCAGCCGGATCGGCGTGCGGTACTTCTCCTTCTGACGCTGTTGACCGCAGCCTGCGGCGAAGTTCAGGACGGCCTCAACGACGTGGGCAAGGTGCGGGCGACCTTCTATCGCCACCAGATGGAGGCGACCGGATCGCCCGTGGAGATGCCGGGCCAGCGGCTGCTGCCGCCTGCGCGGTGCGCGAGCGCCGCCGAGGCCGGGCTCTTCGATCCCTGCCGTCCCGATGGTCGCCCGGTCGAACTCGACGCCTGGGGCATGCCGAAGGTTCCTCGGGGGCCATGGCCGGCTGGGTCGGCCGGGGCGGGACGGGCAGGGGCGATACCCCTGCCGCCGCCGCTGCCCGCGCGCAAGGCTGCCGCGCTGCCCGCGCGCAAGCCGGCCTGACCCGCGTCGTCTACTGCCCGGACGCGATCTGCCCCAGGCGGGCCAGGGCCTCCGCGGGCAACGCCCCACGCCGCACCGCGGCCAGCGCCGAGTGGAACTGTTCGCGACTGGCCATGCCGACCAGGATGGTGCCGAGCCCCGAATGCCAGGCGGCGAAGCGCGTCGCCGCTTCCGACAGGCTGGCGGCATGGCCGTCGGCGAGGATCGGCGCCAGGCGGCGCGCCCGCGCGAGGTCGGTCTCATAGTCGGCCGACGACCCGATCGGGGCCGGCGCCGGGCTCGCGATCGGATGGCGGGTCGCCTCGCCCGACAGGGCTCCGCCGGCCAGCACCCGGATGCCGACCGTGCCGACCCCGGTCGCCGCCGCGTCGCCGAGGAGCCCGCCATAGTCCTGGTCGCCGGGGTCCGCCGGCAGCGGCGGCGGCGAGGCGGCGGATGGATTGAGGAGGTTGAACACCACCTGCGCCGCGTCGACCGCGCCCGATGCCATGACCGATTTCAGGGCCGGGGTTTCGCCGATCGCCGTAATGCCGACGAAGCGCAGCTTGCCCGCATCGCGCAGACGGCCGATCGCCGGCAGAACTTCATCGCGCACGGTCCGGACCGGCAGCGTCGCGCCGTCCCCCTCCCCCGTGATCGGGTTGTGCAGGTAGAGGATGTCGACGCGCTCCATCCCGAGGCGGCCGAGGCTGCCTTCGAGCGACCGCGCGATGGCGCCGGCGATGTCGCTCCGGTCCGCCGCCGTCAGCCGGACCTTGGTGCCGACGACGGCGTCCTGCGGGCGCAGGCTGCGCAGGATCCGCCCGAGATTGCGCTCGGACTGTCCGTCGCCATACTGCACGGCAGTGTCGAAATAGTTGATGCCGGCCTCGATGGCCTCGGCCACGGTCCGTTCCTGCGCGGCCGGTTCGCCGCGCACCATCAATCCCCCGACCGCGCCGCAGCCGAAACCAAGCACCGCCAGTTCCAGGCCGGTGCGGCCGAATTTCCGCTTCTCCATCCCCGATCCTCCCATCGCTTGCAGCCGCCTGCGAAGGCACCGATGCTCGGCGGCATGACTGTCGAACCGATCCTCTTCGGCGCGGAGTACAGCGTCTATACGCGAATCGTCCGCCTGACCCTGGCGGAGAAGGGTGTCGCCCACCACTTCGAGGCGATCGATATCTTCGATCCCGCCTCGGTGCCGGCCTGGTATGCCGGCCTCCACCCGTTCGGCCGCATCCCGGCATTCCGCCACGGCATCCTCGAACTCTTCGAGACCGCCGCCATCGCGCGCTATGTCGACGAGGGGTTTCCGGGACCGCCGCTGCAGCCGAGCGACCCGGCGGCGCGGGCGCGGATGGCCCAGATCGTCGGGCTGCTCGACGCCTATGCCTATCGCGCCATGGTATGGGAGGTCTTCGTCGAGCGGGTGCGCAAGCCGCTGCGTGGGGAAGCGTCCGACGAGGCCGTGATCGCCGCGGCGCTGCACCGGTCCGAGCGATGCTGCGCCGTGCTCGCCGGCTTCCTCGGGAGCGGCGACTGGCTCGCCGGCGGCGAGCGGCCGTCGCTGGCCGACCTGCATGCCGCGCCGATGTTCGCCTGCTTCCGTCGCGCGCCGGAAGGTCGGGCGATGCTGCTGCGGCATCCCGGCCTCGCCGAATGGTTCCGCCGGACGGTGCTTCGTACCGCGATGGGCACGACGCGATCGCCGATGATCGGGGACGACCTCGCCGATGACAATGCATAGGGAGAACAAGGAATTGCGGGAGAACAAGCAATTGGATCGACAGGGCGACCCCAGGCAACCGACCTCCGCACCGGCCGGCCGATGACCCGGCCCATTCTTCTCGCCGACATCGGCGGAACGAACGCACGCTTCGCTTTGCTCTCGGACGGCGTGATCCGGCTGCTGCCGCCGGTGGCGACCCGCGACCATCCGACTCTGGAGGCGGCGCTGGCCGCCGCGCTGGCCGACCACGCCGGACCGCGGCCCGAACGGGCGCTGCTGGCGGTCGCCGGACCCGTCGACGGCGAGCGGATGCGCCTGACCAATGCCGGCTGGGACATCGATGCGGCCGACCTCCGGTCCGAGTTCGGCCTCGCTGAGGTACGTCTCGTCAACGACTTCGCCGCGGTCGCCTGGTCGATGCCGGGGCTTGCGGAGGCAGACTTGCATGTGCTGGCCGCGGGCGACCCAGATCCGGACGCGCCGATCGTCACGCTCGGCCCCGGAACCGGCCTCGGCGTCGCGGCCTGGCTGCCGGGCAAGCCCGCGCGGGTCGTTGCCGGAGAAGGCGGGCACGCGACGCTGGCGGCGGCCGACGCCGGCGAGGCGGCCGTCATCGCACTGCTGCGGCGGGAGTTCGGGCATGTCTCGGCGGAGCGCGTGCTGTCCGGCCCCGGCCTCGCCAACCTCTATGCCGCGCTCGGCGAGCGGGACGGCGTCGCGGCGCCCGAAATGACGCCGCCGGAGATCACCCGCGCCGGCCTCTCGGGCGATTCGCCGCTGGCCCGGGCGACCCTGACGATGTTCTGCGCCATGCTCGGCGGCGTCGCCGGCAACCTCGCGCTGACCTTCCGCTCGGCCGGCGGTGTCCGGGTGGCGGGCGGCATCGCCCCCCGCATCCTCGATTTCCTGGCGGCGAGCCCGTTCCGCGAGCGGTTCGTGGCGAAGGGACGCTTCCGGCCCTGGCTCGAGACCGTGCCGCTGGCGGTGGTGCGGCATCCGGCGGCCGCGCTGGTCGGGCTGGCGCATCTGGCGGGGGAGGATGCGCGCCTGGCCGACGCTTCGTGAACAGGCCGGGACGGTCGACGGGCGGCCGTCAGGCGCTTTCCCGCTCGACGATCTCGAAGCCGAGATCGACGACGCGGCGGTCGATGGTTTCCCCCGCGATGCGGGCGAGCAGCAACTCGGCCGCATGGGCGCCGATCCGGTGTGAGGGAATCCGCACCGTCGTCAATGCCGGCGTCAGCTCCTGGGCGATCTCGAAATCGCCCAGACCGGCGACGGCAAGGCGATCGGGGACCGCCAGGCCCATCTTGCGGCACTCCAGCAGCGCGCCCACCGCCAGCACGTCGTTGGCGCAGAAGGCGGCATCGGCCTCCGGCGCGAGCTGGAGGAGGGCGCGCAGCGCCCGGCGTCCGGCGCCGTAGGTGATCTCGCGGACCCGGATGTCGGGCGCCGCCGGGTGCAGGCCCGCTTCCTCGAGCGCGTCGGCATAGCCCCGGCGGCGGGCGGCGGCGCGATCGTCGTCGCTGCCGATATAGGCGATCGAGCGCCGGCCGCGCCGGATGAGGTGCCGGGTCATGGCGTGGCCAGCATCGCGGTTCGAGAACCCCACCACGAGATCGATCGGCTCGTCGGTGAGATCCCAGGTCTCGGCCATGGGGATGCGCGTGCGCCGCAGCAGCGCCCGCGTCTCGTCGTGGCGGACGATGCCGATCCGCGCCAGCGCGTCGGGCTGGCGGCCGGCGAGCGCGGTCAGCAGGCGGTGCTCGGCCTCGGCCGAATAGGTGCCCTGGCCGAGCAGGATCTGGAAGCCGGCGCGGCCGGCCACCTCGGAGAAGCCGTCGACGGTCTCGGCGAACACGGAGTTCGCGATCGTCGGGACCACCAGCGCCATGATGCCGCTGCGCCGGGAGGCGAGGGCGCTTGCCGACAGGTTCGGGATATAGCCCAGCGCCTCGACCGCCGCGAGGATGCGCTGGCGGGTCTCCGGCGCCACCTTGTCCGGCTGACGCAGGGCGCGCGACACCGTGATCGCCGTCGTGCCGGCCGCCGCCGCGACGTCCTCGATCCGCGGCCGTCCGCCCACGCCGCGGCCGCGGCGGGGCGCGTCGGTTGACGGGCCGCTCATGACAGCGCTAACAACGGCAGACGCGACACGACGGAAGGTCGGCGCGAAGCGGAGGGGATGGGGCCCATGCTGTCCATTTCGGACGTCGAGTTCTACCGCGAGAATGGCTACGTCGTGGCGCCCAACGTGCTGGACGGTGCGACTTTGAGCAAGATTCGCCAGACGGTGGCGGAAATCTGCGACGGCGCCCGGGGCCGGACGACGCACGACTCCGTCTACGATCTCGAGCCCTCGCACCGTCCGGACGCGCCGCGGGTACGGCGGATCAAGGTGCCGCACGCCAACTTCCCGTACTTCCGGGAACTCGCGGAGTACGGGCCGATGGTCGAGATCCTGCGCCAGCTTCTCGGCCCCGACATCCGGTTGCACGGCTCGAAGATCAACATGAAGGCGCCGGGCTACGGCTCGCCGGTCGAGTGGCACCAGGACTGGGCCTTCTATCCCCACACCAACGATGACGTGCTGGCGGTGGGCGTGCTGCTCGACGATGCCGACCGCGACAACGGCGCCATGCTGGTGGTGCCGAGTTCGCACCGCGGCCCCACCTGGAGCCATCACGACGAGACCGGCCATTTCTGCGGCGCGATGCAGCCGGCGGAGTGCCCGGGACTCGATCTGTCGACGGCCGTCCCCTTGGTCGGCCGAGCCGGCTCCATGACCTTTCACCATGTGCGGGCGGTGCATGGATCGGCACAGAATTTCTCGGACCGGCCGCGCACGCTTCTGCTGTACGAGTTCGCCGCGGCCGATGCCTATCCGTTGAACGGCGTCGGCGACTTCGCCGAGTTCCAGGCCCGCATGGTGGCCGGAACCTCGCCGATCGAGCCGCGGATGGTGCCGGCACCGGTCCGGATGCCGCTGCCGCCGCCCCGCTTCAAGGGCTCGATCTACGAGAGCCAGACCGCCACGGCGCGGCGCTGGTTCGAGATGCGCCAGGAATCCGCCGGCGCCGGCTGACCAACGAAGTTGTCGCCGGGTGCCCGCCCATGGTTCGATGCCGCGAGGCATCGGGATGGGAGAGGGAGATGCCGAAGTTCGCCCTGATGGCGCTGGCCTGTGTCGTGATCGCCCTGGGAGGGGCGGCCGCGCAGGAATCGCGCGAGCCGATCCGCATTGCGGTCCATGACTGGACGGGACAGCAGCTGACCGCCCGGCTGGCGGCCGGCGTGCTCGAGCGCAACGGCTATCGCACGCGTTTCGTCGTGACCGACTATCTGGCCGGGCTGGACGCGGTGGTGGCCGGCCGGGTCGACCTTGTGACCGAGCAGTGGGACACGACCGCGCAGGCGGCGATGCGGCGCGCCGAGGCGACCGGCAAGGTCGAGCGGCTGGGCGCGCTCGGTCCACCTGCTTTCGAAGGCTGGTGGTACCCGGCCTATATGAAGGAGTGGTGCCCCGGCCTGCCCGACTGGCGCGCCCTGCGGGGCTGCGCCGCCGCATTCGCGACTCCCGACACCGCCCCCAACGGGCGCTATCTCGGCCTGCCGGGCCTGTGGGGCGGCTTCGATGCCGAGCGCATCGCGGCGCTCGGTCTGCCGTTCGTGGTGGTCGATGCGGCCAACGAGGGCGCCATGTATGCCGACCTGCAGGACGCCTATGCCCGCAAGGGACCGCTGATGGTCTGGGTCTATCGCCCGCACTGGGTGACCAGCAAGTTCGCGGGCGAGTTCGTCGCGTTTCCCGATTACGACCCGGCCTGCTACGTCGATCCGAAATGGGGCATCAACCCCGAGCGCACCCACGATTGCGAGAAGCCCTCGGGCGAGATCTGGAAGTACGCGTCGGTCGAGTTCGCCCGGAAATGGCCGAAGGCGCACCGCATCCTGCAGCGGTTCCACATCGAGCGGGCCGAGCTGGAGCGTATGATCGCCGAGGTCGATCTCGACCGCCGCCCTCTGCCGGAAGTGGCCGGCGAGTGGATCGCGCGCCGAAGCGCCGACTGGCGCGGCTGGGCGGCGCCCTGACGGCTACTGCGCCGCCAAGGCGTTGAGCGAGCCCGAGCGCGCGGCCGCGAAGATCGGTGCGAAGACTTCCGGCTCCTGGGCACCGGACACGGCATACTGGCCGTCGAAGATGAAGCACGGCACACCGTTGATGCCGATGCGCCGCGCGGTCCGGTCCTCGGACACGACCTCCGCCGCACCTTCCGGCGCGGCGAGCATGGTGCGGACATCGGCCGCGTCGAAGCCGGATTCGCCGGCGATTTCGGCCAGGATGGCGGTATCGCCGATGTCGCGGCCTTCCTGGAAATAGGCGCGGAACAGCCCCTCGACGACCGGGTCGGCGTCGCCCTGGCCGTCGGCCCAGCGGATCAGGCGGTGCGCCGCGACCGTGCTCGGCGTCCGCGGGATGCGGTCGAGCGCGAGTTCCAGCCCCTCCGAAGCGGCCGCACGCAGGACGTTGTCGTAGACGCGGCGGGCCTGGGCGGGGCCGCCGAACTTCAATGCCAGATACGACTGGCGGTCCATGCCTTCGGCGGGCATGTCCGGGTTCAGCATGAAGGCGCGCCAGCGCACCCGGACGGCGACGTCGCTTTCGGCCGCAATGGCGCGGGCGATCCGGCGCTTGCCGATGAAGCACCACGGGCAGATGACGTCGGAGAAGATGTCGATATTCATGGGGCGACCGTTGCTCGATGTAGTCGGGAAACCTAGCACGGAACCGGACACTGGCCACGGAGAGCCTTGACCCGGGCCGGGCACGCCCCGGACAACAGCGGAGCGATCCCGCCGGCCCGGAGGAACAAGGTCATGCCGCAGCATTCCCTCGATCATAAGGTGGCGTTCGTCACCGGCGCGTCCAGTGGGCTCGGCCTGCATTTCGCGAAGACGCTGGCACGGGCCGGCGCCCGCGTGGCGCTGGCGGCCCGGCGCAAGGACCGGCTTCATGCCGCGGCGCGGGAGATCGGCGAGGCCGGCGGGCATGCCATGTCGGTCGCCCTGGACGTCATCGACCCGGAATCGATCGACGCCGCGGTGGCGCGCGTCGCCGACACGATGGGGCCGATCGACATCCTGGTGAACAATTCCGGCGTCGCGACCGCCAAGCCCGCGCTGGAAACGACACCGGAGGACTGGGACGGGGTCCTGGACACGAACCTGCGCGGGGCCTTCCTGGTCGCCCGTGCCGTCGCGCGCCATCTGGTCGACCGCGGCCATCCCGGCTCGATCATCAACATCGCCTCGGTGACGGCGTTCCGCACCGCCGGCCAGCTCTCCGCCTATGCGGCGTCGAAGGCGGGTCTGGCGCATCTGACGAGCGTGCTGGCGCTGGAGTGGGCGCGGTACGGCATCCGGGTCAATGCGATCGCCCCCGGCTACATCGAGACCGACATCAACCGGAGCTTCTTCGCCAGCCCGGCCGGCGAGGCGGTGATCCGGCGGATCCCGCAGCGCCGCCTCGGCAAGCCGGAGGACCTCGACGGCGCCCTGATGCTGCTCGCCTCGGATGCCGGCCGCTACATGACCGGCACGACGATCACGGTCGACGGCGGGCACGTCGTCTCCCCCCTCTGAGGATCGCCGCCATGACCGGCCCGGGCGAGCCGCTGCTGTCCGTCGCCGAGATGGGCGCGGCCGATCGTGCCGCGATGGCGGCCGGGATTTCCGGTGTCGCGCTGATGGAGGCGGCGGGGCGCGCCGTCGCGGTGGCGGCTGCGCGTCTGGTTCCGGCGGGGCCGGTCGTCGTCCTGTGCGGGCCGGGGAACAACGGCGGCGACGGGTACGTGGCGGCCCGCTGGCTGGCGCGGACCGGCCGCACCGTGCGCGTCGCCCATCTCGGCGATCCCGGACGGCTGCCGCCGGACGCGCGGCACCATGCGGAGCGATGGCCGGGCGCGCGCGCCGCGATGACCGCCGACTGTGTCGACGGGGCGGCGCTGGCGGTCGACGCGATCTTCGGCGCCGGCCTTTCGCGGCCGGTCGACGGCGTGGCGGCAGACGTGCTGGCGCGGGCGGCGGGCTTCGGCATTCCGATCCTGGCCGTGGACGTGCCGTCGGGGGTCGACGGCGACACCGGCGAGGTTCGCGGCCGGGCGGTTCCGGCCGCTGCGACGGTCACTTTCTTTCGCCGCAAGCCGGGCCACCTGCTGGCGCCGGGCCGCATGCTCTGTGGCCGGCTCACGGTCGCCGACATCGGTATTCCGGTCGGGGTTCTGGAGGAGATATCGCCGCAGGCGCGGGCGAACGGCCCCGATCTCTGGCGCCGCCATTGGCGGCGGCGCGGGCCGGAGGATCACAAGTACCGGTTCGGCCATGCCGTCGTGGTCGGTGGCGGGCGGCTGACCGGGGCGGCGCGGCTGGCGGCCGGGGCCGCGGCGCGCGCCGGTGCGGGGCTCGTCACGGTGACGGCGCCGGCCGCTGCCCTGGCGGCCTATGCCGCGCAGCCGGCGGCGCTGCTGCTGGCGGCCGAGGAGGAGACGGCGAGCCTGCTCGCCGATCCTCGCCGCAACGCCTGGCTGCTCGGGCCGGGCGGCGGGGCCGGGCCGGCCCTGACCTCCGCCGTGCGGCGTGTGCTGGCGGGTGATCGGGCGGTGGTGCTGGATGCCGATGCGCTGACGTCCTTTGCCGGCCGCCCGGCGGGCCTGTTCGCGGCCATCCGCGGCCCGGCCATCCTGACGCCGCACGAAGGCGAGTTCGCGCGCCTGTTCGCCCTGGAGGGGGACCGGCTGACACGCGCCCGGCATGCCGCCGCCTTGGCCGGTGCGGTCGTCGTGCTGAAGGGCACCGACACTGTGGTGGCGGCGCCGGACGGGCGGGTGGCGGTGAACGCGAACGCGCCCCCGTGGCTCGCCACCGCCGGGACGGGCGACGTGCTGGCGGGCCTGGCGGTCGGCTTGCTGGCGCAGGGGATGCCGGCCTTCGAGGCGGCGGCGATGGCGGTCTGGCTGCATGGTGCGGCCGCCGCCCGCTGCGGCGAGGGGCTGATCGCCGACGATCTGGCGTCTGCCGTCCCGGGGGTGCTCGCCACGCTGTGAGCGAAGGGGCTTTTAAATAACCGACTGGTCGGTTATTTAATCCGCATGACACAGGCACCACGCTGGCGTCGCCGCAAAGAGGCAAGGCCGTCGGAAATCGTCGACGCCGCGCTCGGGGCGTTCGTCGAGCGCGGCTACGCCGCCACGCGGCTGGAAGACGTGGCAGCCCGGGCGGGCATCGGAAAGGGGACGCTCTACCTCTATTTTTCCGGGAAAGAGGAGCTGTTCAAGGCGGTGGTGCGCCAGCATTTGCTGCCGGCCCTGGCCGCCGCGGAGCGGCGGGTGGAGACGGCCGACGGACCGACGCCGGCGCTGCTCGCCGAGGTGCTGGGAACGCTGATCGCCGCTGCCGCGGGGCCGATGGGGGCGATCCCCAAGCTCGTCATCGGCGAGGCCGCCAACTTTCCCGACCTCGCCCGCTTCTACGCCGACGAGGTGGTGGCGCGCGGCTTCGGCGTGTTGCGTGCGCTGGTCGCGCGCGGCGTCGAGCGCGGGGAGTTCCGCCCGATGGACCCCGATGCGGTGGCGCCGCTGCTGGCCGCGCCCATGCTGCTGACGGCGCTCTGGAAGAACGCGCTCGAGCCCCATGCGAGCCGGGAACTGGATACCGCGACCATGGCGCGGACGGCGGTCGAACTGCTTCAACTCGGGCTGCTGCCGCGGCGGGAGGAGGGACCGTGAACGGGATCTTCGAGTGGCTGCAGGGGGCGGCCGTGGCGATCGCCGCCCTCTTTGCCACGGCACCAACGCCGATCGACCGCTTCTACGGCTATGCCGAGGGCGAATATGTGCGGGTCGCGCCGCGCGAGGGGGGCATCCTGGCCGAGCGGCCGGTGCGCCGCGGCGACCGGGTCGCTCCGGGAGCGATCCTGGCGCGGCTCGAGGACGGCAGCGAGCGCGCGGGTGTTGCCGACGCGCGGGCGCGCCTGAGCCAGGCCGAGGCGCAGCTCGCCAACCTGCGCAAGGGCCGGCGCACGCCGGAAATCGACGCCCTGGAGGCACAGCGCGCGCAGGCCGAGGCGACCGCGCGCCTCAGCGAGGCGCAGTACCGCCGGCAGACGCGGCTGCCGGCGGGGCAGGTGGTCTCGGTCGACCGGATCGAGCAGGCAAGGGCGGCCTTCGAGCGCGACCGTGCGCGGGTCTCCGAACTCGCCGCCGACATCGCGCTGGCACGGATGGCGGCGCGGGACGACGAGATCGACGCCGCCGAGGCGGCGGTCGCGGTCGTGCGGGCGGGGGTCGAGCAGGCGGAATGGCGGCTAGGCCAGCGCACGCTGCGGGCGCCGACGGCGGCGCTCGTCTTCGACACCCTGTTCGAGCCCGGCGAGTTCGTCCCGGCGGGATCGCCGGTCGCAACCCTGCTGCCGCCGGGCAACATCAAGCTGCGCTTCTTCGTGCCGGAAGCGGCCCGGGCAGGAATGACGGTCGGGCAAGCCGTCGCCATCGCCTGCGACGGCTGTCCCGACGGCCTCGGCGGCACCATCTCGTACGTTTCGCCGCAGGCCGAGTTCACGCCGCCCGTCATCTACAGCCGCGAGAGCCGGTCGAAGCTGGTCTACATGGTGGAGGCACGGCTGGCGGACGGCCGGCGGCTCGACCCGGGCCAGCCCGTGGAAGTGACGCGGGTGGCGCGATGACGGCTGCGATCGCGGTTTCCGGACTGAGCAAGAGCTTCGCCGGCCGGCCGGTGGTCCGCGACCTCTCGATCCGCGTCGAGGCGGGGCGCATCTGCGGTTTCCTGGGGCCCAACGGCAGCGGCAAGACCACCACCATCCGCATGCTCTGCGGACTGCTGACGCCGGACTCCGGCAGCGGGACGTGTCTTGGCCTCGACATCATCCGCGATGCCGCCGCGATCAAGCGCCAGGTCGGTTACATGACCCAGCGCTTCAGCCTCTACGAAGATCTCAGCATCCGCGAGAACCTCGACTTCGTCGCCCGCATGTATGCCGTGCCCGATCGCCGGCGGGCGGTCGATGCGGCACTGGAGCAGCTCGGTCTCGCCGGTCGCCAGCGTCAGCTCGCGGGGGCGCTCTCGGGCGGATGGAAGCAGCGGCTGGCGCTCGCCTCCTGCATCCTCCACCGGCCGCGCCTGCTGCTGCTCGACGAGCCGACGGCCGGCGTCGATCCTAAGGCGCGGCGCGAGTTCTGGGAGGAGATCCACCGGCTCGCCGCCGACGGCATGACGGTCCTGGTCAGCACCCACTACATGGACGAGGCCGAGCGCTGCCACGCCATCGCCTACATTGCCTATGGCCGCCTGCTGGCGCAGGGCACGGTCGAGGCGGTGCTCGCGGAATCAGGCCTCGCGACCCGGCGCGCGGTGACCGCCGATCCCGATGGTCTGGCGGCCCGCCTCGAAGGGCGCCCCGGCATCGACATGGTCGTGCGGTTCGGCGGCGCGCTCCATGTCAGCGGCCGGGATGCCGCCGCCCTCGACGCCGCCCTCGCCGGGTTCCGTTCGGACCCGTCGGTACGCTGGAGCGAGGCCGAGCCGGGGCTGGAGGATGTCTTCATCGCGCTGATGGACGGGGCCGAGGATCCCCTGCAGTGAGCCGCGCCTTCTCGTTCGGGCGCTTCTGGGCAATCCTGGTGAAGGAGTTCGTCCAGATGCGCCGCGACCGCCTGACCTTCGCGATGATGGTCGGCGTGCCGGTCCTGCAGCTGCTGCTCTTCGGCTACGCCATCAATGCCGATCCGAAATCGCTGCCGACGGCGGTCGTCCTGGGCGAGACCGGGCCCTTCACGCGCTCCTTCCTGGCGGGGCTGACCAACTCCGGCTATTTCCGGCTGGCGGGGGACGCCGTCGACGAAACGCAGGCGAATGCGATGCTCGCGCGCGGCGACGTCCAGTTCGTGGTCACCGTGCCGTCCGACTTCTCGCGCCGGATCGTCCGCGGCGAGCGTCCGGCGCTGCTGGTCGAGGCGGATGCGACCGACCCCGCCGCGACGAGCAATGCGCTGGCCGCGCTCGGCCGCATCGCCGATGCGGCGGTCGCCCGCGATGTCGCCGGCGCGCTCGCCTCCGTCGCGGCGCGGCCGGGCGCCTACGACGTCATCGTCCATCGCCGCTACAACCCGGAGGGCGTCACCGCCTACAACGTCGTCCCCGGTCTGATGGGCACCATCCTGACCATGACCATGGTCATCATGACCTCGCTCGGCATGACGCGGGAGCGCGAGCGGGGGACGATGGAGAACCTGCTGGCGATGCCGGTGCGGCCGGCCGAGGTGATGCTGGGCAAGATCATGCCCTACATCGTCGTCGGCTACATCCAGGTGACGGTGATCCTGCTGGCCGCCCGCTTCCTGTTCCAGGTGCCGATGGCCGGCAGCCTCGTGCTGCTGTCCCTGGTGCTCGTCGTCTTCATCGCCGCCAACCTGTCGATCGGCTTCACCTTCTCGACGGTGGCGGCGAACCAGCTGCAGGCGATGCAGATGGCGTTCTTCTTCTTCCTGCCGTCGATCCTGCTGTCGGGCTTCATGTTCCCCTATCGCGGAATGCCGCAATGGGCCCAGACGATCGGCGAGGTGCTGCCGCTCACCCATTTCCTGCGCATCGTCCGCGGCATCCTGCTCAAGGGCAGCGGTTGGACGGAGATCGCGGGCGAACTCTGGCCGCTGGTCGCCTTCATGGGGGCGGCGATGGCGCTGGCCCTGCTGCGCTACCGCCGCACCCTGGATTGACGCCGGATCAGTAAAAGTAGTCGCCCGGCTCGATTGGCGCCGAAACGCCCTGCGGGCTGGCGATCTGGAAGTTGGCCACGGTCAGGTCCGCACCCGTGACCCCGGTCAACAGGATCCCGTTGCCGTCGCCGAGATCCACGACGACGCCGCGTCCGACGATCGTGAAGATGCCGGCCAGGACCGCCTCGGGCGTCGTCAGGCCCGAGCCGTTGACGCCCGAGGCGATGACGACGACATCGGAGCCGGATTCGAACGCCGCTATCGTGTCGCTGCCGCTGCCGCTGCCATAGATGAACCGGTCGGGGCCGGACCCGCCGCGCAGCAGGTCGTCGCCGTCCCCGCCGGTCAGCGTGTCCGCGCCACTGCCGCCATAGAGGCTGTCGTCACCGGCATCCCCCGCGACCCGGTCGTCGCCCTCGTCGCCATAGAGGAGGTCGTTGCCCGCGCCGCCGCTGGCGATATCGTCGCCACCGTAGTAGCCGGGCAGCGCCGGCCCGGGGATTTCCTCGTACGGGTCGAGGAACAGCAGCCGATCGCCGGAGATCATGTCGTCGCCGTCGCCGCCGAGCAGCGAGTCCGAGCCGAGATTGCCGAACAGGGTGTCGTTCGCGGCGCCGCCGATCAGCGTGTCGTTGCCGTTGAGCGCGTAGAGGTTCGACCCTTCATAGTACTGGGCGACGTCGCCCGCCGTCGGGGCGCTGCCGAAGATGTAGGCGTACATGTCGCCGACGAGGATGTCCGCATCGGACCCGCCGTCTAGCCAGTCGTCCCCGCCGACCCCGAGCATGAGGTCGGAGCCCGTGCCTCCCGCAGCGCGGTCGTTCCCGGTGTCGCCGACGATCGAGTCGGACCCGTCACCGCCATAGAGGAGGTTGTCCCCGTCCGGCAGTGCGTCCTCGGACAGGAAGGCGAACGTGCCGCCCACCACCAGGTCGTCGCCGACCCCGCCGTCGACCGTGTCGGAGCCGAGGGAACCGACAAGGATGTCCGAGCCCTCCTCGCCGAGGATGCTGTCCTCGCCGTTGCCGCCGGTTCCGAAGTCGGTGCCGGCGCCGCTGCGGATCGTGTCGTCGCCCTCGCCGCCGTCCAGGCTGTCGTCGCCGTCGCCGCCGAGGACGCTGTCGTCGCCGAGATCGCCCAGCACCGTGTCGTTGCCGGACTCGCCGAGCACCACGTCGCTGCCCTGGCCGCCGAAGACGGAATCCGAGCCCTCGCCGCCGCTGACATAGTCGTCGCCGATATTGCCGTTGACGTGCCAGTCGTTTCCGGTGCCGCCGAAGACACTGTCATTGTCCTGGCCACCACGCACGAAATCGACGCCCGGGCCGCCATAGACGACATCCATGCCCGTGTTGCCGTTCAGGGAGTCGTTCCCGTCCTCGCCGAACAGCAGGTCGGCGCCGTCGCCGCCGAGCACGAGGTCGTCGCCGGTGCCCGCGGAAATCAGGTCGTCGCCGCTGCCGGCGTTGTCGAGGTTGGTGCCGCCGAACAGCAGGTCGGCCCCCGGCCCGCCGAGGATGGTGTCGTTGCCGCCGACGCCGATGACGAAATCGGCACCGCCGCCGCCGTCGGCGCTGTCCGCGCCCGGGCCGAGATCGATGATATCGTCGCCGCCCAGCCCGGCGACCGTGTCGTCGCCGCCGAGCCCGAAGACCGAGTCCGCACCCTCCGTGCCGGGCAGGAACTCCGGTCCCTCCGTACCAATGATGGCCATGCTGTTGGTTCCTCGCGCCGAACCCGATGGACAACCCGCCTCCACCGCGCCGGATGGTGCGCTGCGGCGCAGCGCCGCACAATCCGAGACGGCACCAATCCGCCGGCTTGCCGGGTGGTCGGGCGGTGCGCTAATTCCATGGCATGAACGAACGGACTGCGACCGGCTTCTTCGACGGCGTCCTCGACCGCACGATCGGCAATCTCCGGGCCGCGTGGCGGGACGTTGCGGCCCAGGCACGCGGGGTGGTGGGGGCACCGCCCCGACCCGACCTGCCCAGCGAGGACGCCCTGCGCCTGCATGCGCAGATGCGGGACTGCCTGGACGGCAAGGGCGGCGAGGTCTCGGCCCGTCAGCGGGCGGCCGAACTCGGCCGGGCCTATCTCGAACTCAGTCCGGTCGGGCGCGAGCGCTTCCTGCAGATGCTGGCCACGGATTTCGGACGCGACCATGACGCGGTGCGCAATGCTGCCGCGGCGGTCGTCGCCGCATCGGGCGCGGACGTCGCCAAGGCCGAACGCGACCTCGCGCGGGCGCTGGAGGCGCCGAGCGTGCGGCTGCTCCGCCAGTTCAACGGGCTGCCCGAGGGGGTCAAGTTTCTGATCGACCTGCGGGCCGAACTGCTGCCCCTGGCACGGCGCAATCCGGAGCTGGCGCAGCTCGACTCGGACCTCCATGCGCTGCTCGCGTCATGGTTCGACGTCGGCTTCCTGGAGTTGCAGCGCATCACCTGGGAAGCGCCGGCGGCCCTGCTGGAGAAACTGATCGCCTATGAGGCGGTCCATGCCATCCGCGACTGGCGCGACCTCAAGAACCGCCTCGAAGCGGACCGGCGCTGCTTTGCCTTCTTCCATCCGCGCATGCCGCACGAGCCGCTGATCTTCGTCGAGGTCGCGCTCGTCAACGGCATCTCCAGCCATATCGAGCCGCTGCTCGACGAGAGCGCGCCGATCGTCGACCCGAAGGCGGCGGACACGGCCATCTTCTATTCGATCTCGAACTGCCAGCGGGGGCTCGACGGCATCAGCTTCGGCAACTTCCTGATCAAGCGGGTCGTCGATCTGCTGTCGGCCGAGCTGCGCAACCTCAAGATCTTCGCGACCCTGTCGCCCATCCCGGGATTTCGCGGCTGGCTCGACGGCCGCATCGCCGAGGGCGGCTTCGAGGATCTGCTGAAGCCGACCGAGCGGGAGCAGGTCGAGGCGGCGGCGCACGGCATCGAGGGCGGGGCCGTCGTCGCCCTCGCGGACGGCTCCTGGACGGCGCGTCCGGCGCTGGTCGAGGCTCTGCGCCCGCCGCTGGAGCGCCTGGGCGCGCGCTACCTGACGTCGCTGCGCCCGAAGGGGCGGCGCGCGCTCGATCCGGTCGCCCATTTCCACCTGACGAACGGCGCTCGCGTCGAGCGCCTCGACTGGATGGCCGATCCGTCCCCCAAGGGCATGCGCCAGTCGTTCGGGATGATGGTCAACTATCTCTATCGCTTTGACAGCATCGACGAGAACCACGAGGCCTATCGCGGCGAGGGCAAGGTGTCGGCCTCGTCCGCGATCCGCAGCCTCGCCAAGGGCTAGCGGGCCGCCGAAGCCCGATCCCGCCAGCGGAGGAACCGATGAGCGCGCTCCCGATCGAGGTCTATCCCGAACCTGCGTCGGGCGACCGGTACGCCGTGCTGCGCGAACTCGAACGCAAGGTGCTCTGGCTGTCCTCCTGGATGATCCATCAGGCCAACCACGAGCGCCCGAGCCGGGACGGCCTCAAGGTCGGCGGTCACCAGGCATCCAGCGCCTCCTGCGCCACCATCATGACGGCGCTCTATTTTTCCCTGCTCCGGCCGCAGGACCGGGTTGCGGTGAAGCCGCACGCGAGCCCGATCTATCACGCCATCCAGTACCTGCTGGGTCGCCAGGACCGCGAGCGGCTGATGCGCTTCCGCGCGCTCGGCGGCGCCCAGTCCTACCCCTCGCGCACCAAGGACGCGGACGACGTCGACTTCTCGACCGGCTCGGTCGGCCTCGGCGTCGCCATGACCACCTTCGCCTCGATCGCCCAGGACTATCTGCGGCTCAAGGAGATGGTGCCGACCCACGCCCCCGCCGGCCGCATGGTCGCCGTCGTGGGCGATGCGGAGCTCGACGAGGGCAATGTCTTCGAGGCGATGCTCGAAGGCTGGAAGCACGATGTCCGCAATCTCTGGTGGATCATCGACTACAACCGGCAGAGCCTGGACAGCGTCGTCTCCGACCGGCTCTTCATGCGCATCGACGGCATCTTCCAGAGCATGGGCTGGCGGGTCGTCACGCTGAAGTACGGCAAGAAGCTGGAAGCGGCCTTCCGGCGGCCCGACGGCGGGGCGCTCCGGGACTGGATCGACGCCTGCCCGAATTCGCTCTATTCGGCCCTGGTCTTCAAGGGCGGCAGCGCCTGGCGGCCGCGGCTGGAGCGCGACATCGGCCACCTGCCGGGCATCCGGCGGCTGCTCGACGAACTCGACGACGAGGCGTTGAGCGATCTGATGACCAACCTCGCCGGCCACGACATCGAGACGGTGCTGGAGGCGTTCGAGGCGGTGACGGACGACGTGCCGACTTGCTTCATCGCCTACACGGTCAAGGGCTTCGGCCTGCCCTTCGCCGGCCACAAGGACAACCACGCCGGGCTGATGAACCGCGAGCAGATGGCCGGCTTCAAGAAGGCGAACCGGATCGCCGACGGGGAGGAGTGGGAGCCGTTCGCGGGGCTCGACCTGCCGCAGTCCGTGCTGCAGGCGTTCCTTGCGCGGGTGCCGTTCGCCCAGGAGGGATTCCGACGGCATCACGACCAGAGCGTGCCGGTGCCGGACGCGCTGCCGGTCCCGGCGGCGCCGCGGATGTCGACGCAGGAGGGGTTCGGCCGCATCCTCTCGGAGCTGGCGGCCGGCGAGACGGTTCTGGCCGAGCGGATCGTCACTACCTCGCCCGACGTCACGGTCTCGACGAACCTCGGCGGTTGGGTCAACCGGCGCGGCATCTTCGACCGCTCCGAACGGCACGACACGTTCCGCGACGAGAAAGTCGTCTCCGCCCAGCGCTGGGCGATGGGGCCGGGCGGACAGCATGTCGAACTCGGCATCGCCGAGCACAATCTCTTCCTCACCCTGGCCGCCTTCGGCCTGACGGACAGCCTCTTCGGTCGGCGCCTGCTGCCGATCGGTACGCTCTACGATCCCTTCATCAAGCGCGGGCTCGATGCCCTGAACTATGCCTGCTACCAGGACGCCCGCTTCATGGTGGTGGCGACGCCGTCGGGCTTGACGCTGGCGCCGGAGGGCGGTGCGCACCAGTCCATCGCGACGCCGTTGATCGGGATCGGACAGCCGGGCCTGACCAGCTTCGAGCCGGCCTATGTCGACGAACTCGCCATCATCATGGCCTGGGCCTTCCGCCACATGCAGGCCGAGGACGGCGGTTCGGTTTATCTCCGCCTGTCGACCCGCAGCCTGGAGCAGCCCGCACCCGCCGGCGATGCCGGGGCGCGGCGCGAGGCGGTGCTGTCGGGCGGGTACTGGGCGATGGAGCCCGCCGTCGGCGCGCCGCTCGCCATCGTCTATACCGGGGCCGTCGCACCGGAGGCCAAGGATGCGCACGGGCAGATCCTGGAAGATGTCCCCGGGGCCGGCCTGCTGGCGGTGACCTCCGCCGATCGCCTCCACGCGGGCTGGCGTGCGGAGGGGCTGCGTTCGCGCATCGCCCGGCTGCTCGAGCCGCTGGCCCCGGACGCCGCGATCGTCACGGTCGTCGACGGACACCCTGCCGCGCTCTCGTGGCTCGGCAGCGTCTCCGGGCGGCGTGTCGTGCCGCTCGGGGTCGAGCGATTCGGCCAGTCCGGCGACATCCAGGATCTCTACCGCGTGCATGGTCTGGACGCCGAGGCGATCGTCGACGCGGCCGCGCGCGGACTGCTCGCCCGGTGAACGGCAGCCCGCGGGCGCGGGCCGCGGCCGGATGGCCCGGAGCGACGGGTGCCGGAACGGCGTTGTCGAACTGCGGGCACCTGGGGTAGAACCCGCGGTCACCTGCGGCGACCAGGGGGCCGGTCGTCGTTGCGGGCGGGCGTGGCGGAACTGGTAGACGCGCCGGATTTAGGTTCCGGTGACGCAAGTCGTGGGGGTTCGAGTCCCTTCGCCCGCACCAATATGGTTCCCGAATATTCGGGCTTTTCGGGCTTCTCGGGCCGGATTTTCCGGCCGCTAAGATCAGGAATCAACCTTCGATGAATGTTGTCGAGACCTCCAGCCAGGGCCTGAAGCGCGAATTCAAAGTGACGGTCCCGGCGGCCGAGCTGAGCGGCAAGGTCGATTCTCGCCTCGCCGAGATTGCCAAGACGGCAAACATGCCGGGCTTCCGGCCGGGCAAGGTGCCGCTGCCGGTCCTGCGCCGCCGGTTCGGCCAGGCCCTGCTCGGGGAAGTCCTGCAGGAAACGCTCGAAGCCGGCGCCCAGATGGCGATGGAAGAGCGTGGCCTGCGCCCGGCGCTTCAGCCCAAGGTCGATATCCAGTCCTTCAACGAGGGCGGGGACCTGGAATACACGATGGCGGTCGAGGTGCTGCCGACGATCACCCCGACGGACTTCGCCGCGATCGAGCTCGAGCGGCTCCGGGTCGCGGTCGACGAGGCCGAGATCGACAAGGCCCTGCAGCGCGTGGCCGAGCAGCACAAGCGCTCGGTGCCGATCGCCGAGCCGCGGCCGGTGCAGTCGGGCGATGTGGCTGTCGTCGACTTCGAGGGCTTCGTCGACGGCAAGGCGTTCGCCGGGGGCAAGGCCGAGGGCTTCCACCTCGAGGTCGGCAGCGGCATGTTCATCCCCGGCTTCGAGGATCAGCTGATCGGCCGTGAAGTCGGCCAGCCGTTCGACGTCGAGGTGACGTTCCCCGCGGAGTACGGCAACAAGCAGCTCGCGGGGCAGCCCGCCCGGTTCGCCGTCACCATCAGCGAGATCAAGGTGCCGGCTCCGGCGGAAGTCGACGACGAGTTGGCGACGCAGATCGGCTTCCCGTCGCTGGCCGAGCTGCGCAATGCCGCCCGCCAGGAGATGGAGAAGGATTTCTCCGCGGTGGCCCGTGCCCGCCTCAAGCGGGAGTTGCTCGACAAGCTGTCGGCAGGCCACGATTTCGAGGTGCCGGCCGGCATGGTCGACCTGGAGTTCGAGGGCATCTGGAGCCGCGTCGAGGAGCAGCGCAAGGCTGCCGCCGCCCAGCCTCCGGCCGAGGGCGGGGACGAGGCGGCCGCCGAGCCCGATCCGGACGCCGGCAAGGACGACGAGACCCTGAAGGCGGAGTACCGCGCGATCGCGGAGCGGCGGGTTCGTCTCGGCCTGCTTCTTGCGGAAGTGGGGCGCCTGAACAACATCAATGTCGCGCCGGAGGAGATCAACCAGGCGATCTCCGAGGAAGCCCGGCGGTATCCCGGCCAGGAGCGGCAGGTCATCGAGTTCTACGAGAAGAACCCCCAGGCGGTGGCGTCGATCCGCGCGCCGCTGTTCGAGGACAAGGTCGTGGACCATATCGTCGATCAGGCGAAGGTCAGCGAGCGATCGGTCCCGGTGGAGGAACTGCTCCGCGATCCGGATGATCAGCCCGAAGCTGCCGGCGGGGAGCCGCAGGCGGGCTGACCGGAAACTAAGAGGGGCGGCCGGCTGCGGTCGCCAGCGGAGTGAGGCGGATGCGCGATCCCTACGAGTACACGATGAACACCCTCGTGCCGATGGTCGTCGAGCAGACGAACCGCGGCGAGCGGGCCTATGACATCTATTCCCGGCTGCTCAAGGAGCGGATCATCTTCCTGGTCGGCCCGGTCAACGACGCGGTGTCGAGCCTGGTCTGTGCCCAGCTGCTGTTCCTGGAATCCGAAAATCCGGCCAAGGACATCTCGCTCTACATCAACTCGCCGGGCGGCGTCGTGACGTCGGGCCTCGCGATGTACGACACGATGCAGTACATCCGGCCCGAGGTCGCGACGCTCTGCATCGGCCAGGCGGCGTCGATGGGCTCGCTCCTGCTGACGGCCGGAGCCAAGGGCAAGCGATTCGCGCTGCCCAATGCGCGGATCATGATCCATCAGCCCTCCGGCGGTGCCCAGGGCCAGGCGACGGACATCGAGATCCACGCCCGCGAGATCCTGGCGATTCGGGCGCGGCTCAACGACATCTATGTCCGCCATACCGGCCAGCCGCTCGACGTGATCGAGCGGGCGATGGAGCGTGACAAGTTCCTGACGCCGGGTGAAGCGCGCGATTTCGGGCTGATCGACGAGGTCATCCTGAGTCGGCCCGAGCGTGAGGAGGATGCCCGTCCGGCCTGACGCGGGCGGGGCGGGGGCACCGGGGGACTTGACGGACCCCCTATATTATAGATGGGTTTAGAGCGACCGATCGGCGCCAATGGTGGACGCCGACCGGCGCTCGGGCCGCGGCGCGCGTCTTGCAGGCTCCCGGACAGGTCGGAATTCTGGGCATTGTCCGCGAGCCGACCCCGGGACTAACATCCTCCCGCGGCCCCCGATCTCGTTTGGAGCGGCTATGAACAAGTCCAGCGGCGGCGATTCGAAGAACACCCTCTACTGCTCCTTCTGCGGAAAGAGCCAGCACGAGGTGCGCAAGCTGATCGCCGGCCCCACCGTCTTCATCTGCGACGAGTGCGTCGAACTCTGCATGGACATCATCCGTGAGGAGCACAAGACGACGCTGGTCAAGTCGCGCGACGGCGTGCCGACGCCCCAGGACATCTCGAAGGTTCTGGACGACTATGTCATCGGCCAGTTCCACGCCAAGCGCGTCCTGTCGGTCGCCGTCCACAATCACTACAAGCGGCTGGCGCACAGCGCGAAGAACAACGACGTCGAGCTGGCCAAGTCGAACATCCTGCTGATCGGGCCGACCGGCTGCGGCAAGACCCTGCTGGCGCAGACCCTGGCGCGGATCATCGACGTGCCCTTCACGATGGCCGATGCGACGACGCTGACCGAGGCCGGGTATGTCGGCGAGGATGTCGAGAACATCATCCTCAAGCTGCTGCAGGCGGCCGACTACAACGTCGAGCGGGCGCAGCGCGGCATCGTCTACATCGACGAGGTCGACAAGATCAGCCGCAAGTCCGACAACCCGTCGATCACCCGCGACGTCTCGGGCGAGGGCGTCCAGCAGGCGCTGCTGAAGATCATGGAGGGCACGATCGCCTCCGTGCCGCCGCAGGGCGGGCGCAAGCATCCCCAGCAGGAGTTCCTGCAGGTCGACACGACCAACATCCTGTTCATCTGTGGCGGTGCGTTCTCCGGCCTGGAGAAGATCATCGCGCAGCGGCGCCAGGGCACCTCGATCGGCTTCGGCGCCGAGGTGCGGGGCCCCGACGAGCGCCAGACCGGCGAGATCCTGCGCGATGTCGAGCCCGAGGATCTGCTGAAGTTCGGCCTCATTCCGGAGTTCGTCGGCCGCCTGCCGGTCGTGGCGACCCTGACCGATCTCGACGAGGCGGCGCTGATCGACATCCTGAGCAAGCCCAAAAACGCGCTCGTGAAGCAGTATCAGCGGCTGTTCGAGATGGAGGACATCCGCCTGACCCTCGCCGAGGACGCCCTGCGGGCCGTGGCCGGCAAGGCGATCCAGCGCAAGACCGGCGCGCGCGGCCTGCGGTCGATCATGGAGGGCGTGCTACTCGACACGATGTACGACCTGCCGACCCTGGACGGCGTCGAGGAGGTCGTGATCACGCGCGAAGTGATCGAGGGGCGGGCGAAGCCGCTCTACAGTTATGGCGATCGGCGCGCCGAGGTGGCGGGCAGGACGGCCGACCGGTCCTCTTGAACGCGGTTCCGGCGGGCGCCACTTCTCCGGTATCCCCGTAGCGGGCCGGTCCGCCGGCCCGCGCTGCCACAGAGGCACGATGCAAGAAGTTTCCGGACAAACCCTCTATCCCGTCCTGCCGTTGCGCGACATTGTCGTCTTCCCGCACATGGTCGTGCCGCTGTTCGTCGGCCGTGAGAAGTCGGTGCGCGCGCTGGAGGACGTGATGAAGGACGACAAGCAGATCCTGCTTGTCACCCAGAAGAACGCCAGCCAGGACGACCCGGCGCCGTCCGACATCTACTCCGTCGGCACCGTCGGTACGGTGCTCCAGCTGCTCAAGCTGCCGGACGGCACGGTCAAGGTGCTCGTCGAGGGCGGGCAGCGGGTCAAGGTCGACCGCTATGTCGAGAATGCCTCGTTCTTCCAGGCCTATGCCGACCCGTATGGCGACGAGGACGGCGACCCGCGCGAGCTCGAGGCCCTGAGCCGGACGGCGGTTTCGCAGTTCGAGGAGTATATCAAGCTCAACAAGAAGATCCCGCCCGAGGTGCTGGTGTCGGTCAGCCAGATCGACGACGTCGCCAAGCTGGCGGACAGCATCGCCGCGCACCTCGCCCTCAAGATCTCAGACAAGCAGGATCTCCTGGAGGTCCGCTCGGTCGGCGGCCGCCTGGAGAAGATCTGCGGCTTCATGGAAGGCGAGATCGGGGTTCTCCAGGTCGAGCGCCGCATCCGCAACCGCGTCAAGCGGCAGATGGAGAAGACGCAGCGCGAATACTATCTCAACGAGCAGCTGAAGGCCATCCAGAAGGAACTCGGCGAGACGGAAGAGGGGCGCGACGAGGCGTCCGAACTGGAAGAGCGGATCAAGAAGACGAAGTTCAGCAAGGAGGCCCGCGAGAAGGCCCTCCAGGAAGTCAAGAAGCTGCGCAGCATGAGCCCGATGTCCGCCGAGGCGACCGTCGTGCGCAACTATCTCGACTGGCTGCTGTCGATTCCGTGGAAGAAGCCGAGCAAGATCAAGAAAGACATCAAGCTCGCTGAGAACATCCTGAACGAGGACCATTACGGCCTCGACAAGGTCAAGGAGCGCATCCTCGAGCACCTTGCGGTGCAGCAGCGCATGCGCAAGATGAAGGGGCCGATCCTGTGCCTGGTCGGGCCGCCCGGCGTCGGCAAGACGTCGCTCGGCAAGTCGATCGCCAAGGCGACCGGACGCAACTTCATCCGCATGTCGCTGGGCGGGGTGCGCGACGAGGCCGAGATCCGCGGCCATCGCCGGACCTATATCGGCTCGATGCCCGGCAAGGTGATCCAGGGCATGAAGAAGGCCAAGAGTTCGAACCCGCTCTTCCTCCTGGACGAGGTCGACAAGCTGGGTGCGGACTGGCGGGGCGATCCGTCCGCGGCGCTGCTGGAGGTCCTCGATCCCGAGCAGAACGGCACCTTCGCCGATCATTATCTCGAGGTCGACTACGACCTGTCGGACGTGATGTTCGTCACGACCGCCAACACCCTGCGCATGCCGCAGCCGTTGCTGGACCGCATGGAGATCATCCGGCTGGCCGGCTACACGGAGGACGAGAAGGTCGAGATCGCCAAGCGCCATCTCATCCCCAAGCAGGTCGAGGCGCACGGCCTGGGCAAGAAGGAATGGTCGATCACCGACGAGGCGTTGCGCGACCTGGTCCGCTACTACACGCGGGAAGCGGGCGTGCGCAGCCTGGAGCGGGAACTCGCCACGCTGACCCGCAAGGCGACGAAGGAGATCGTCTCCGGCGAGGCCCAGAAGGTCGCCGTCACGCGCAAGAACCTCGACAAGTATGCCGGCGTGCGTCGCTTCCGCGACAACGAGCTCGAGAAGGAGGATCTTGTCGGCACCACGACCGGTCTCGCCTGGACCGAGGTCGGCGGCGAGTTGCTCTATATCGAATCGGTGACGGTGCCCGGGAAGGGCAAGGTCACGGCGACGGGCAAGCTCGGCGACGTGATGAAGGAGTCGGTCCAGGCGGCCGAGAGCTACGTCAAGTCGCGCTCGGCGATGTTCGGGATCCGGCCGACGGTGTTCGAACGCAAGGACATCCACGTCCACGTTCCGGAGGGGGCCACTCCGAAGGACGGGCCGTCGGCGGGCGTTGCGATGGTCACCTCGATCGTCTCCGTGCTGACGGGAATTCCGGTTCGGCGAGATCTGGCGATGACGGGCGAGATATCGCTGCGCGGCCGCGTGCTGCCGATCGGCGGGCTCAAGGAGAAGCTTCTCGCGGCCCTGCGGAGCGGCATCAAGACGGTGCTGATCCCCAAGGACAACGAGAAGGATCTGGCCGACATCCCGGACAATGTGAAGAAGGGGATGAAGATCGTCCCGGTGACGACCGTGGACGACGTGCTGGCCCGGGCCCTGGTGACGCCGCCGAGCCCCATCGAGTGGCTGGAGCCCGATCCCGACAAGCCCGCGGCCGCGGATGCCGGTGGCGGCGAGCGCTCGAGCGTCGTCACGCACTGAGACGTTCGACTGCATAGCAGAGCCGGAAGGGGCTCCTGGCGAATGCCAGGGGCCCCTTTCGCATGGTGGAATCTCTTACGGCAGGCAGAATTCCCGGGGGTCGCTGCGCTCCCGGTGATAACGAATGCTAATATCGAAAGTAGCCCAGCCGCTTCTCCGCACAGCATCTTCTTGTGAACCCAACGGGCGGATCGGGAATCGCCAGGGTGCGCACTCAACTCGAAAGCGCCCCATCAGCGGTGTTTAAGGAACGGGCAGGCGAATTGTGGGGACTTCTGCGGACGAACCGGCCTTCGATTGACCCTCCCCGAGCGTGCGTTCTAGACTTCTCTGTCCGCATCGGTCAGGTTTCGCAGTCGCGACCAGCGGAAATATTGGTCAGGAGGGAGGCCGAACGGTGAACAAGAACGATCTCGTGGCTGCGGTGGCTGCGGATACCGACCTGTCGAAGGCGGACGCCGCAAAGGCGGTCGACAGCGTCATGGAGCTGATCGGGAAGGCGTTGAAGAAGGGCGACGAGGTGCGCCTCGTCGGGTTCGGGACGTTCTTCGCGACCAATCGGGAAGCGTCGGAAGGCCGGAACCCGCGTACCGGGGAGAAGATCCAGATCGCGGCCTCGAAGCAGCCCAAGTTCCGGGCCGGCAAGGGGTTGAAGGACGCCATCAACTGATGTAGCGGATGTCGCGGCTCTTCCGCTGGAGCTACGGCCGGGCGCTCGCGTCCGGCCGATTTGCTTCCGCGGCAGGAGGCCGGCGACGTTCGTCCGGGACGGTCGGGCAATTAGCTCAGCGGTAGAGCATCTCGCTTACACCGAGAGGGTCGGCGGTTCGAATCCGTCATTGCCCACCGTGCCGAAGCCGATGGAACGCAAGCGAAAATATCGGCTTAGGAAGCGTTTCGATTTCTTGACTTGGCTCCGGCGACCGTTTAATTCCCGGGGCCTCGTCGCGGCGCGGTAACAACAGCGTCGAGATGCGGGGGTGTAGCTCAGTTGGTTAGAGCGCCGGCCTGTCACGCCGGAGGTCGCGGGTTCGAGCCCCGTCACTCCCGCCACCGCCGCCATGGTGGTGGCGGATCGTCAGGGGGCCGCTTCGGCGGCCTTTTTTATTGGCTCGCCGGAGAAGCCGGCATCGCCGCCGCGCCCTTGCCGCAGCCGGCCCCCCGCGGGCGGTTGCGTTGCGATGGAGGACTTTGCTGGTGCAGCAAATGGGACTATGGTCCAGCCCGCCGGGGCGGCCCGACTGGGTGGCGGGGCGTATCCGTCGCGGCGTAACCATCTGTTCGATCGGCTAGGGGACATGCAGGGCATGCTCCGCGAATACCTGCCTATTCTGCTGTTCATCGCGATCGCCTTCGGCATCGCGATCGTCATGGTGGCGGCCTCGTACCTCGCCGGGCGCCAGCGTCCCGACTCCGAGAAGCTCTCGGCCTACGAGTGCGGCTTCGAGCCGTTCGGGGACGCGCGCGGGCGCTTCGACGTGCGGTTCTATCTGGTCGCCATCCTGTTCATCATCTTCGACCTCGAGGTGGCATTCCTGTTCCCCTGGGCGGTGGCCCTCGGCAGCATCGGAATGTTCGGCTTCTGGTCGATGATCGTGTTCCTGGGCGTGCTGACGATCGGCTTCGTCTACGAGTGGAAGAAGGGAGCGCTGGAATGGGATTGACGGGCACTGCCGGTGCGGCGCTCGGCCCCGGCGCGGCGCAGGACGCGGTGCTTCGCCGCGTCACGACCGAAATCGAGGAGAAGGGCTTCGTCGTCGCCCAGCTGGACAAGGTGGTCAACTGGGCGCGCACCGGCTCGATGTGGCCGATGACCTTCGGGCTCGCATGCTGCGCGGTCGAGATGATGCACACGGCCGCCGCGCGCTACGACCTCGACCGGTTCGGCATCTTCTTCCGGCCGAGCCCGCGCCAGTCGGACGTCATGATCGTCGCCGGCACGCTGACCAACAAGATGGCGCCCGCGCTGCGCAAGGTCTACGACCAGATGTCGGAGCCGCGCTGGGTCATCTCCATGGGCTCGTGCGCCAATGGCGGCGGCTATTATCACTATTCCTATTCGGTGGTGCGCGGCTGCGACCGCATCGTGCCGGTGGACATCTATGTTCCCGGCTGCCCGCCGACGGCCGAGGCGCTGCTCTACGGAATTCTGCAGCTGCAGAAGAAGATCCGGCGCACCAGCAACTTCGCGCGTTGAAGGCGAACCGGCGATGAACCCCGTACTGGCCGACCTCGGCTCGCACGTCGAGGCGGCGCTTCCCGATCACGTCACCGGCACCGAGCAGGCGCTGGGCGAACTGGTGGTCCATGTCAGGGCGTCCTCGCTGCTGCGGGTCCTGACGTTCCTGCGCGATGATTCGCAGTGCCTGTTCAAGTGCCTCGTCGACCTGTGCGGGGTCGACTATCCGGAGCGTCCGCAGCGCTTCGAGGTCGTCTACAACCTGCTCAGCCTCGATCACAATCTCCGCATCCGCGTGAAGGCGACGACGGACGAGGCGACCCCGGTGCCGTCCGCCGTCTCGGTCTTCAGCGCCGCCGGCTGGTGGGAGCGGGAGGCCTGGGATCTGTACGGCATCTTTTTCTCCGACCATCCCGACCTGCGCCGGATCCTCACCGACTACGGCTTCGAGGGGCATCCGCTGCGCAAGGACTTTCCGATGACGGGCTATGTCGAGGTCCGCTACGACGATTCCGAGAAGCGCGTGGTCTACGAGCCGGTCAAGCTCGTGCAGGAGTTCCGCCGCTTCGACTTCGAGAGCCCGTGGGAGGCCATGACGCCGGAGTTGCCCGGCGACGAGAAGGCCACGCGCGACGCCTTTCCGGACCGCCCCGTCGGGAGTGCCTAGGATGACCGACGTCGAGCTCAAATCCTTCGCGATGAACTTCGGGCCGCAGCATCCTGCGGCCCACGGGGTGCTCCGCCTCGTCCTGGAGATGGACGGCGAGGTGGTCGAGCGCGCCGATCCGCATATCGGCCTGCTTCATCGCGGCACCGAGAAGCTGATCGAGTACAAGACCTACCTGCAGGCGGTGCCCTATTTCGACCGGCTCGACTATGTCGCGCCGATGTCGCAGGAGCATGCCTTCGCGCTCGCCGTGGAAAAGCTGCTCGGCATCCAGGCGCCCCCGCGGGCGCAGTATATCCGCGTCCTCTTCGCCGAGATCAGCCGCGTCCTGAACCATCTCCTCAACGTCACGACGATGGCGCTCGACGTCGGCGCGCTCACCCCCTTCCTCTGGGGGTTCGAGGAGCGCGAGGAGATGATGGAGTTCTACGAGCGCGTCTCCGGCGCGCGACTGCACGCGGCCTATTTCCGCCCGGGCGGGGTCACCAGCGACATGCCGGCCGGCCTCGCCGAGGACATCCACGCCTATTGCGATCGCGTCTCCAAGGTCATCGACGATCTCGACAACCTCCTGACCGACAATCGCATCTTCAAGCAGCGGACGGTCGACATCGGCATCGTCACCGGCGAACAGGCCTGCGACTGGGGCTTCTCCGGCCCGATGATCCGCGGCTCGGGCTACGCCTGGGATCTGCGCAAGGCCCAGCCCTACGACGCCTATGCCGACATGGACTTCGACATCCCGGTCGGCCGCCATGGCGACTGCTACGACCGCTATCTCGTCCGGGTCGAGGAGATGCGGCAGAGCGTCCGCATCATGCGCCAGGCGATCGAGAAGATGCCCTCGGGGCCGGTCAAGGTCGACGACCGCAAGATCGCACCGCCGCCACGCGCGCAGATGAAGCGCTCGATGGAGGCGCTGATCCACCATTTCAAACTCTATACCGAGGGCTATCACGTGCCCGCGGGCGAGACCTATACGGCCGTCGAGGCACCCAAGGGCGAGTTCGGCGTCTTTCTCGTCTCCGACGGCAGCAACAAGCCCTATCGCTGCAAGATCCGCGCGCCGGGCTTCGCCTTCCTCCAGGCCCTCGACTTCATGTCCAAGGGCCACATGCTGGCGGACGTCGTCTCGATCATCGGCTCCATGGACATCGTTTTCGGTGAGGTCGACCGATGAGCGCCGACGCCGCGCAGCCCGCCAGCTTCGCCTTCACGCCCGAGTACGAGGCGCGGGCGGACCAGATCATCGCCCGCTATCCCGAGGGTCGCCAGCAGAGCGCGGTCCTGCCGCTGCTCGACTTGGCGCAGCGCCAGCACGGCTGGCTGCCGCGTGCGGCCATGGACCATGTCGCGGCCAAGCTCCGGATGGCGCCGATCCGCGTGTACGAGGTCGCGACCTTCTACACGATGTTCAACCTGAAGCCGGTCGGCCGGTACTTCCTGCAGGCCTGCACGACCACGCCGTGCTGGCTGCGCGGCTCGGACGAGGTCGTGGCCACCTGCCACCGGGTGCTGGGCATCGGCGTCGGCGAGAGCACGCCGGACGGACTCTTCTCGCTGGTCGAGGTCGAATGCCTGGGGGCCTGCGTCAATGCGCCGATCCTGCAGGTCAACGACGACTTCTATGAGGATCTCGACGGGCCGGCGACGGAGCGGCTGCTCGAATCGCTGCGCCGTGGCGAGGTGCCCCCGATGGGCTCCGCGACCGGCCGCCAGACATCCGCTCCGGCAGGTGGGCCGACCGTGCTGACCAGCCTGTCGTTCGATGCGGCGCCGGCCGCCGGCAAGGGAACCGAGTGATGCTCGACGACAAGGACCGCACCTTCACGAATCTCTACGGCCTGCATGACTGGCGCCTCGCCGGGGCGCGGCAGCGCGGCGACTGGGAGGGCACCCGCGAGCTCGTGCTCAAGGGCCGGGACTGGATCATCGGCGAGATGAAGACCTCGGGCCTGCGCGGCCGCGGCGGCGCCGGCTTCCCGACCGGCCTGAAATGGTCGTTCATGCCGAAATCCTCGCCCGACGGCCGTCCGAGCTATCTCGTCGTCAATGCCGACGAGAGCGAGCCCGGCACCTGCAAGGACCGCGACATCCTGCGCCACGACCCGCAGAAGCTGATCGAGGGCTGTCTCCTGGCCGGCGTCGCCATGGGCGCGTCGGCCGGATACATCTATGTCCGCGGCGAGTTCTACAACGAGGCCCAGCGTCTCCAGGCGGCGGTCGACGAGGCCTACGAGGCCGGGCTGATCGGCCGGAACGCCTGCGGTTCCGGCTATGATTTCGAGCTCTATGTTCACCGCGGCGCCGGCGCCTACATCTGCGGCGAGGAGACGGCGCTGCTCGAGAGCCTCGAGGGCAACAAGGGCCAGCCGCGCCTGAAGCCGCCGTTTCCGGCCGCCTGCGGGCTCTATGGCTGCCCGACCACGGTGAACAACGTCGAGACGATCGCGGTGACGCCGACGATCCTGCGTCGCGGCGGCGCGTGGTTCGCCGGCCTGGGCCGCCCGAACAACACGGGAACCAAGGTCTTCTGCATCTCCGGCCATGTCGAGCGGCCGTGCAATGTCGAAGAGGCGATGGGGATTCCGCTGCGCGAGCTGATCGAGAAGCATTGCGGCGGCGTGCGCGGCGGCTGGGACAACCTGCTCGCCGTCATTCCCGGCGGTTCCTCGGTGCCCGTCCTGCCGAAGTCGATCTGCGACGAGATCCTGATGGATTTCGACTCGCTGCGCGAGGTCCGGTCGGGCCTCGGGACGGCGGCGGTCATCGTCATGGACAAGTCGACCGACATCATCAAGGCGATCGCCCGCCTGTCCCGCTTCTACAAGCATGAGAGCTGCGGCCAGTGCACGCCGTGCCGCGAGGGCACCGGTTGGATGTGGCGCGTGATGGAGCGGATGGTGAAGGGCCAGGCCGAGATCGAGGAGATCGACATGCTTCTCGACGTCTCGACCGAGATCGAAGGGCACACGATCTGCGCGCTGGGCGATGCGGCCGCATGGCCGGTGCAGGGGCTGATCCGGCATTTCCGGCCGGTGATGGAACAGCGGATCCTGGCCTACAAGGCCGCGCATCAGGCGCGCGCGGCGTAAGGCGGGCAGGGGCGAAGACATGCCGAAACTGAAGATCGACGGCATCGAGGTCGAAGTCCCGCCCGGGACGACGGTGCTGCAGGCCTGCGAGATGCTGGGCATCGAGGTGCCCCGCTTCTGCTTCCACGAGCGGCTCGAGATCGCCGGCAACTGCCGGATGTGTCTGGTCGAGCAGGAAAAGGCGCCCAAGCCGATCGCGTCCTGCGCGATGCCGGCGGCCGACAACATGGTGATCCACACCAACTCGCCGCGCGCGCGCAAGGCGCGCCAGGGGGTGATGGAGTTCCTGCTGATCAACCATCCGCTCGACTGCCCGATCTGCGACCAGGGCGGCGAGTGCGACCTGCAGGACCAGGCCATGGCCTACGGCTTCGACCGCGGCCGCTTCCGCGAGAACAAGCGGGCGGTCAAGGACAAGGAACTGGGGCCGCTGGTCAAGACGACCATGACGCGCTGCATCCACTGCACCCGCTGCATCCGCTTCGCGACCGAGATCGCGGGCGTCGAGGAGCTGGGGGCGACCGGGCGCGGCGAGAACATGGAGGTCGGGACCTATGTCGAGAAGGCGCTGACCTCGGAGCTGTCGGGCAACATCATCGACCTCTGCCCGGTCGGTGCGCTGACCTCCAAGCCCTATGCCTTCACCGCCCGCTCCTGGGAGCTGCGCAAGACGGAGTCGGTGGATGTCCTCGACGCGGTCGGGTCGAACATCCGGATCGACGCGCGTGGGCCCCAGGTCATGCGCGTCCTGCCGCGCCTCAACGAGGCGGTGAACGAGGAGTGGATCTCGGACAAGACGCGGTTCGCCTATGACGGCCTGCTGCGCCAGCGCCTCGACCGGCCCTATGTGCGGCGGGACGGCAAGCTGGTGCCCGCGACCTGGGACGAGGCGTTCCAGGCGATCGCCGCACGCATGCAGGGGCTGCCGGGCGACCGCATGGCGGCGATCGCCGGCAACCTCGCCTGCGTCGAGTCGATGTTCGCCCTGCGGATGCTGATGGACGGGCTGGGTTCGCCGCACCGCGACTGCCGCCAGGACGGCGCCGCCGTCGACCCGTCGGCGCGTGCCGGCTACCTCTTCAACACCACCATCGCCGGCATCGAGGACGCCGATCTTTGTCTCCTCGTCGGTACCGATCCGCGCTGGGAGGCGCCGCTGGTCAACGCGCGGCTGCGCAAGCGCTGGCGTCGCGGCGGGTTCCAGGTGGTGCGGATCGGCGCGACCACCGACACGACCTATGCGGTCGAGGAACTGGGCAACGATCCAGCCCTCCTGTCCGCCGTCGCCGACGGCAGCCATCCGCTGGCCGAGCGCCTGAAGGCGGCCAAGGCGCCGATGCTGATCGTCGGGATGGGCGCGATCCGCCGCGCCGACGGGGCGGCGGTGCTGGCCGCGGCCCGCAAGGTTGCCGACACCTGCGGCCTCGTGCGCGACGGCTGGAACGGCTTCAATCTCCTTCACACGGCTGCTGCGCGCGTCGGCGGCCTCGACGTCGGCTTCGTGCCGGCATCGGGCGGTCACGGCATGGGCGGCATCCTCGGCGCGGCGACGACCGGCGAGATCGGGCTCGTCTGGCTGCTCGGCGCCGACGAGTTCGACATGGCCCGCCTGGGCCGCGCCTTCGTCGTCTATCAGGGCCATCACGGCGATGCCGGCGCCCATCGCGCCGACGTCGTCCTGCCCGGCGCCGCCTACACCGAGAAGGACGGGCTCTACGTCAACATGGAAGGCCGCGTGCAGGAGGGGCGGCGTGCCGTCTTCCCGCCGGGCGAGGCCCGCGAAGACTGGAAGATCCTGCGCGCCTTCTCGGCGGTGCTCGGCCGGCCGCTGCCGTTCGACACGCTGGAAGAACTGCGCCGGCGGATCGTCTCGGCCCACCCGGCGCTCGGCCGGCGCGATGTTGCGCCGGCGCCATGGGCGCTGTTCGGGGTGGCCGGACCGATCCAGGCGCGGCCCTTCGCGCTGCCGATCGCCGACTTCTACATGACCGATCCGATTTGCCGGGCCTCGACGACGATGGCCGAGTGCAGCGACCTCTATGTGCGCGGCGACGACGCCCGCACCGGCACGCACGGGTGAGCGCCCGATGACCGAAGGCATGATGACCGAAGGATTCTGGCAGGGCTACGCTTGGCCCACCATCATCATCCTGGCCCAGATCATGGCCGTGGTGACCGTCGTGCTGATCGCCGTCGCCTACCTGACCTTCGCCGAGCGCAAGGTCCTGGCGATGGCGCAGCTGCGCAAGGGCCCCAACGTCGTCGGGCCATTCGGCCTGCTGCAGCCCTTCGCGGACGGGCTGAAGCTGCTGACGAAGGAGACGATCATCCCCGCCGGGGCCAACCCGGTGGTGTTCCTGGCGGCGCCGATCCTGACCTTCGCGCTGGCCCTGATGGCCTGGGCGGTGATCCCGTTCGGCGAGGGCGCGGTCATCTCCGACATCAATGTCGGGGTGCTCTACCTCTTCGCGATCTCGTCGCTCGGCGTCTATGGCGTGATCATGGCCGGCTGGGCGAGCAATTCGCGCTACGCCTTCCTGGGCGCCCTGCGGTCGGCGGCGCAGATGGTGTCCTACGAGGTCTCGATCGGCTTCGTCATCATCACGGTGCTGCTCTGCGTCGGGTCGCTCAACCTGACCGACATCGTCATGGCCCAGAAGACGATCTGGTTCGCCGTGCCGCTGTTCCCGATGTTCGTCGTCTTCTTCATCTCGGCCCTGGCCGAGACGAACCGCTCGCCCTTCGACCTGCCCGAGGGCGAGTCGGAGCTGGTGGCGGGCTATTTCGTCGAATATTCGTCGATGTCCTTCGCGCTCTTCTATCTCGGCGAGTACGCCCAGATGATCCTGATGAGCGCGATGACGTCGATCCTGTTCCTCGGCGGCTGGCTGCCGCCGGCGGACATCGCGCCCTTCAACTGGATCCCGGGACCGATCTGGTTCGCGGCCAAGATCGCGGCCTGCCTCTTCGTGTTCCTGTGGGTCCGGGCGACCCTGCCGCGCTACCGCTACGACCAGCTGATGCGGCTGGGATGGAAGGTCTTCCTGCCGCTGTCGCTGTTCTGGGTCGTCGCGACGGCCGGCGTGCTCGTGGCATTCGACTGGGTGCCGAAGTGATCAGCCGGTTGGTCGCCGCGGAAGGGGTTGCCGCGGCCGGATATCGGAATAAGGTGCGCGCCGCCTGCGGGCGGGTACGCGGGACGAGAGGCTGAAATGTCGCTGCTGGATCGCGGAGCGCGGGCGTTCTTCCTGTCGGAGCTGGTCTCCGGCATGGGGCTGACGCTGCGCTATATGTTCAAGAAGCCGGTCACCCTGAACTACCCCTACGAGAAGGGGCCGATCTCGCCGCGCTTCCGGGGCGAGCACGCGCTGCGCCGCTATCCCAGCGGCGAGGAGCGCTGCATCGCCTGCAAGCTGTGCGAGGCGATCTGCCCCGCCCAGGCGATCACCATCGAGGCCGAGCCGCGCGAGGACGGCAGCCGCCGCACCACGCGCTACGACATCGACATGACGAAGTGCATCTATTGCGGCTTCTGCCAGGAGGCCTGCCCGGTCGATGCCATCGTCGAGGGGCCGAACTTCGAGTTCGCGACGGAGACGCGCGAGGAGCTTTTCTACAACAAGGAGAAGCTGCTCGCGAACGGCGACCGTTGGGAGGCCGAGATCGCGGCGAACATCGCCGCCGACGCGCCGTATCGCTGAATATCGGGCCGCTGATCGCCATGCCTGAGAGCCTTGGGGGGACGGCGTGATCGTCCAGACGCTCGCCTTCTATCTGTTTGCCGGACTTGCCGTCGCATCCGCCTTCATGGTGATCGCGGCCCGCAATCCGGTCCATTCGGTGCTGTTCCTGATCCTGGCCTTCGTCAATGCGGCCGGGCTCTTCGTCCTGCTCGGGGCGGAGTTCCTGGCGATGATGCTGGTCGTGGTCTATGTCGGCGCCGTCGCCGTGCTCTTCCTCTTCGTCGTCATGATGCTCGACATCAATTTTGCGGAGTTGCGGCAGGGCGTTCTCCAGTACCTGCCGGTCGGCGGCCTGATCGGCCTCGTGCTGCTGGTCGAGCTGCTGCTCGTCGTCGGCACCTGGGTGGCCGCGCCCGGCATCGTCGCGTCGGACCCGACGCCGGCGCCGGGCGACCTCTCGAACACCGAGGCGCTCGGCCGGCTGCTCTTCACCAAGTACGTCTATTTCTTCCAGGCGTCCGGAATGATCCTCCTCGTCGCCATGGTCGGCGCCATCGTGCTGACCCTGCGCAGCCGGGAAGGCGTCCGCCGCCAGTCGATCGCCCGGCAGAACGCCCGCACGCGGGCCGACACGCTGGAGATTCGCAAGGTCCAGAGCGGGACGGGGGGCTGATCCATGGCGACCATCGGTCTCGGCCACTATCTCACCGTCGGCGCGATCCTCTTCACGCTCGGCATCTTCGGCGTCTTCCTCAACCGGAAGAACGTCATCGTCATCCTGATGTCGATCGAGCTCATGCTGCTCGCCGTCAACATCAACCTCGTCGCCTTCTCGGCGTTCCTGGGTGACCTCGTCGGCCAGGTCTTCACCCTGTTCGTGCTGACGGTCGCCGCCGCCGAGGCGGCGATCGGGCTGGCCATCCTCGTCGTCTACTTCCGGAACCGCGGCTCGATCGCGGTCGAGGACATCAACCTGATGAAGGGCTGAGGCCGGGCCGATGTTCGCCGTCGCTATCTTCCTGCCGCTGCTGGCGGCCGTCGTCGCCGGTTTCTTCGGTCGCTGGATCGGCGACCGCGGGGCGCAGATCGTCACCTGCGGGGGGCTTCTGATCAGCATGCTGATCAGCTGGTGGATGCTCTACGCCATCGGGTTCCAGCAGCAGGCCCAGACGGTCGAGCTCTTCACCTGGATGGCGTCGGGCTCGTTCGAGGTCTCCTGGGCGTTGCGCTTCGACACGCTGACCGCGGTGATGGTCTTCGTCGTCACCACGGTGTCGGCGATGGTCCACGTCTATTCCGTGGGCTACATGTCGCACGATCACTCGATCCCGCGCTTCATGGCCTATCTCAGCATCTTCACGTTCTTCATGCTGATGCTGGTGACCGCCGACAACTTCGTGCAGATGTTCTTCGGCTGGGAGGGCGTCGGCGTCGCCTCCTACCTGCTGATCGGCTTCTGGTACGACCGGCCCTCGGCCAATGCCGCGGCGATGAAGGCCTTCATCGTCAACCGCGTCGGCGATTTCGGCTTCGCCCTCGGCATCATGGCCATCTTCTTCCTGTTCGGCACGGTGTCGTTCGACGCGGTGTTCCAGGCCGCGCCGCAGATGGCGGGCAAGACCTTCCAGTTCCTCGGCATGGAGGTCGATGCGCTGACGACCGCCTGCCTGCTGCTCTTCGTCGGCGCGATGGGCAAGTCGGCGCAGCTCGGCCTGCACACTTGGCTGCCCGACGCGATGGAAGGTCCGACCCCGGTGTCGGCGCTGATCCATGCCGCGACGATGGTCACGGCCGGCGTCTTCATGCTGGTCCGCCTGTCGCCCGTGTTCGAGTACGCGCCGGCGGCGCTCGCGGTGGTGACGGTGGTGGGCGCATCGACGGCGATCTTCGCGGCCACCGTCGGCATGACCCAGTTCGACATCAAGCGCGTCATCGCCTATTCGACCTGCAGCCAGCTCGGCTACATGTTCTTCGCCATCGGCGTCTCGGCCTATCAGGCGGCGATCTTCCACCTGATGACGCATGCGTTCTTCAAGGCGCTGCTGTTCCTGGGGGCCGGCTCGGTCATCCACGCCATGTCGGACGAGCAGGACATGCGCCGCATGGGCGGCATCTGGCGCCTCATCCCGACGACCTATGCCATGATGTGGATCGGCAGCCTTGCGCTGGCGGGGCTGCCCTTCTTCGCCGGCTTCTATTCGAAGGACATCATCCTCGAGGCGGCCTACGGCGCCCACAGCGGCGTCGGCCAATACGCCTTCTGGCTCGGTATCGTCGCGGCGCTGCTGACCGCCTTCTACTCGTGGCGTCTGATCTTCCTGACCTTCCACGGCAAGCCGCGCGCCAACGAGCACGTCATGGCGCATGTCCATGAATCGCCGCCGGTCATGATCGGCCCGCTCGTGGTCCTCGCGCTGGGTGCGGTCTTCTCGGGCTGGCTCGCCTACGAGGCCTTCGTCGGGCACGACCACAAGGCGTTCTGGGGCGCGGCCATCTTCGTCGCCGAGCGGCACGACCCGCTCGAGGCGGCCCACCATGTTCCCGGCTGGGTGAAGCTGCTGCCGATCTTCGTCGCGGTCGCCGGCATCCTCGTCGCCTGGATCGCCTACATCCTGCGACCCGGACTGCCGGAAGCGACGGCCGAGGCGCTGCGGCCGATCCACCGCTTCTTCTTCAACAAGTGGTACTTCGACGAGCTCTACGACCGGCTCTTCGTCCGTCCGGCCTTCTATCTCGGCCGCGGCCTGTGGAAGACCGGCGACGGGGCGCTGATCGACGGCGTCGGGCCGGACGGCGTGGCCGCGGCGACCCGCAGCCTGTCGGTCCAGGCCAGCCGGCTGCAGTCGGGATATGTCTACCACTATGCTTTCGCCATGCTGATCGGGGTGGTCGTCCTCGTCAGCTGGTATCTCTACGCCCGGATCTGAGGGGGCCGGTTCCGCATGTCCGACCTGCCGATCCTGTCGCTCGTCACCTTCCTGCCACTGGTGGGGGCGGCGCTCATCTTCGTGATCCGCGGCGACGCGGAGACGGTCGCGCGCAACGCGCGCAACGTCGCCCTGTGGACGACGTGCATCAATTTCCTGCTGTCGCTGCTGCTCTGGATCGATTTCGAACCGGGCCTGGCCGGCTTCCAGTTCGTCGAGAAGGCGAACTGGATCGCCGACTTCAACATCACCTATCACCTCGGCGTCGACGGCATCTCCGTCTTCTTCATCCTGCTCTCCACCTTCCTGATGCCGATCTGCGTGCTGGCGTCGTGGGAGGCGGTCGAGAAGCGGGTGAAGGAGTACCTCATCGCCTTCCTGGTCCTCGAGACCATGATGGTCGGGATGTTCTCGTCCCTCGATTTCGTGATGTTCTACATCTTCTTCGAGGGCGTACTGATCCCGATGTTCCTGATCATCGGGATCTGGGGCGGCCAGCGCCGGGTCTATGCCGCGTTCAAGTTCTTCCTCTACACGCTGCTGGGCTCGGTCCTGATGCTGCTGGCGATCCTCGCCATCTACGTCCAGATCGGCTCGACCGACATCCCGACGGCCATGGCGTTCGCCTTCGCCCCGGCGCTCCAGACCTGGCTGTGGCTCGCCTTCTTCGCCTCGTTCGCGGTCAAGGTGCCAATGTGGCCGGTCCATACCTGGCTGCCGGACGCGCATGTCGAGGCGCCGACCGCGGGGTCGGTCATCCTGGCGGGCGTGCTGCTGAAGATGGGCGCCTACGGGTTCCTGCGCTTCTCGCTGCCGATGTTCCCCGACGCCTCGGTCTATTTCGCGCCGCTCGTCTATACCCTCAGCATCGTCGCCATCATCTACACCTCGCTGGTCGCGCTCGCCCAGGAGGACATGAAGAAGCTGATCGCGTACTCGTCGGTCGCCCATATGGGCTACGTCACGCTCGGCATCTTCACCTTCACGCAGCAGGGCATGGAAGGCGCGATCTTCCAGATGCTGAGCCACGGCATCGTCTCGGGCGCGCTCTTCCTCTGCGTCGGCGTCGTCTACGACCGGCTGCACACGCGTGAGATCGCGCGCTATGGCGGCCTCGTGCATCGGATGCCGAAATACGCCGTCGTCTTCATGCTCTTCATGATGGCGTCGGTCGGCCTGCCCGGCACGAGCGGGTTCGTCGGCGAGTTCCTGGTCCTGGTCGGCGCCTTCCGCGCCAACACCTGGGTCGCGCTGCTGGCGACGACCGGCGTGGTGCTGGGCTGCACCTACATGCTCTATCTCTATCGCCGCGTCATCTTCGGCAAGCTGACGCGGGACGACCTCAAGGCGATGCTCGACCTCGACCGCCGCGAGATCGCGATCTTCGCCCCGCTGGTCGTGCTCGTCCTGTGGATGGGCATCTATCCCAGTTCCTTCCTCGACCTGATGGAGCTCCCGGTCGGGCAGCTCGTCGATCGGCTGAAGCTCGCCGAGGCCGCCGGCCAGGCGATCTTCCTGGTGCAGCGCTGAGGACCGCCCGATGATTCCCGTCGCGTTTCCCGAACTGGCCCCGGCGCTCCCGGAGATCCTGCTCGCCGTCGGCGCCATGGCGCTGCTCATGTTCGGCGTCTTCTCGGGCGACCGTTCGTCCCGCACCGTCTCCTGGCTCAGCGTCCTGCTGCTGATCCTGGCCGGCATCGTCGTGGCGGCGGGCGGCGGCGCCGAGCGCGTCACCTTCTTCGGCGCCTTCGTCTCCGACGCCTTCTCGTCCTTCGCCAAGATGCTGATCCTGCTGGGATCGGTCGTGGCGGTACTGCTCGGCGCCGACCAGAACGAGCGCGACGGCCAGGCCCGGTTCGAATATCCCATCCTCATCCTGCTGGCGACGCTCGGCATGCTGATGATGGTGTCGGCCAACGACCTCATCGCGCTCTATCTCGGGCTGGAGCTGCAGAGCCTCGCGCTCTACGTCCTGGCCGCGTTCCGGCGGGAGACGGTGCGCTCGACCGAGGCCGGGCTGAAGTACTTCGTGCTGGGCGCGCTCTCCTCCTGCATGCTGCTCTACGGCGCGTCGCTCATCTACGGCTTCGCCGGGACGACGTCGTTCGACGTGCTCGCGACGACGCTGCAGCAGGGCGAGCCGGCGATCGGCGTGATCTTCGGCATCGTCTTCCTGGCCGCGGGCCTCGCCTTCAAGGTCTCGGCGGTGCCCTTCCACATGTGGACGCCCGACGTCTACGAGGGCGCGCCGACCCCGGTCACGGCGTTCTTCGCCGTCGCGCCCAAGGTTGCCGCCGTCGCGCTCTTCGTGCGCGTCATGATCGAGCCGCTGGGCGGACTGGTCGACGAGTGGCGCCAGATCATCGTCTTCATCGCCATCGCCTCGATGGTGCTGGGCGCGTTCGCCGCCATCAACCAGACCAACATCAAGCGCCTGATGGCCTACAGCTCGATCGGCCATGTCGGCTATGCGCTGGTCGGGCTCGCGGCGGGCACGGCTTCGGGCGTGCGCGGCGTGCTGATCTACATGGCGATCTACATCTTCATGACCGCCGGCACCTTCGCGATCATCCTCTGCATGCGCCAGAAGGACCGGGCGGTCGAGGGCATCGCCGATCTGGCCGGCCTGTCCCGCCAGCGGCCGCTGCTGGCGCTGGCGCTGGCCATCTTCATGTTCTCGATGGCCGGGATCCCGCCGCTCGCCGGGTTCTTCAGCAAGCTCTACGTCTTCATGGCCGCGATCGAGGCCGCGCGGGAGGTTCCGATCCTCTACGTGCTCGCCATCGTCGGCGTCCTGGCGAGCGTCGTCGGCGCCTACTACTACCTGCGCATCGTCAAGATCATGTATTTCGATGAGCCGACGGAAGGTTTCGACCGCACCGTGTCCGGCGAAGTCCATGCGATCATCGGCGTCTCGGCCCTGGTGACGATGTTCTTCTTCCTCTATCCCGCGCCGTTGCTCACGGCCGCCGCGACCGCGGCCGCCGCCTTGGTCAAGGGATGAGCTGTCCGACGGGCGAGCCGCCCCCGGCGGTCCGCCATGTGGCACTGGAGGCGGTCGGCAGCACCAACGACGAAGCGTTCCAGCTGGCGCGGGCGGGTGCCTCCGGCATCACGCTCGTCACCGCCGTGTCCCAGGGATCGGGTCGCGGGCGCATGGGACGGGCCTGGGCGTCGCCGCCCGGGAACTTCTACGGCTCCTTCCTGGTGACGCCGGCAGGGCCGGGGGCGCGCCTGTCCGACATCGCCTTCGTGGCGGCGCTCGCCGCGGCCGAGACGTGCCGGGCCGTGCTGCCGGCCGATCGCCGCATCGAGATCAAGTGGCCGAACGACATCCTGGTCGAGGGCGCCAAGGTCTGCGGCATCCTGACGGAGACCGAGGCGGCGCCGGACGGGCTGCGGCACGTCGTGTCCGGCATCGGCATCAATGTCGCGACTGATCCGACCGATGCGCCCTATGCCGTGACCGCCCTCGCGCGGCACGCCGCGGTCACGGTCGCGACCGTACGCGAGTTGCTGTCGCAGCGCTTCGCATGCTGGTACGGCGTCTGGCTGGCCGACGGGTTCGCGCCGGTGCGGGCCGCCTGGACGGCCGTGGCGATCGGCGCCGGCCGGCCGATCCAGGTCCGGCTCGGAGCGGAAGTGCTGGAGGGCGGCTTCGGCGGCATCGACATCGACGGGGCGCTGCTGCTCGACGCGGCGGCCGGTCGCCGGCGGATCGTCGCCGGCGACGTCATGCTGCGGACGAGGTGAGGGCCATGCTGCTTGCCATCGACATCGGCAACACCAACAGTGTCTTCGCGCTGATGGAGGGCGACGACGCACGCGCGACGTGGCGCTGCGTCACCGACACCCGCCGGACCGCGGACGAGTACGGCGCCTGGCTGACCCAGCTGATGGGGCTCGACTGGATCGAGCCGCAGCGGGTGACGGCCATCGTCGTCGCCACGGTCGTGCCCGAGACGCTGTTCAACGTGGTCGGCATGTGCCGGCGCTATTTCCGCTGCGAGCCGCTGGTCGTCGGCAATGCCGGGGTCGAACTCGGCGTCGAGGCGCATGTCGACCGGCCGCGGGAGGTCGGGGCCGACCGCATGGTCAACGCGCTGGCGGCGCATCGCCGCTATGGCGGCCCGGCCATCATCGTCGATTTCGGCACCGCCACCACCTTCGACGTCATCGACGAGGGCGGGAACTACAACGGCGGCGTCATCGCCCCGGGGATCAATCTCTCGCTCCAGGCGTTGCACATGGCGGCGGCGCGACTGCCGCGGGTCGACATCAAGCGGCCGGAGCGGGTCATCGGCCGGTCCACCGTCCCCTGCATGCAGTCGGGCGTCTACTGGGGCTATATCGGCCTCGTCGAAGGCATCGTCGCCCGCATCCGCGAGGAATGGGGCGCGCCGCTCAAGGTCATCGGTACGGGTGGGCTGGTCCCGCTCTTCGCGGAGGCAACCAAGGTGTTCGATCATGTCGATGGCGACCTCACGCTCTACGGGCTCGTCCAGGTGCACGCGCTGAACCGCCGGGCGACCGGTCCGGAGGGTTCCGGCGGATGAACATGCCGCCCGCTCCGGCGCGTCCGGCGAGCTTCCCACCCGGCGCGCCGCAGGATCTGCACTTCCTCGCCCTCGGCGGGTCGGGCGAAATCGGGATGAACCTCAATCTCTATGCCTATCGCGGGCAGTGGTTGATGATCGATCTCGGTGTCACCTTCGGCGACGACAGTACGCCGGGCGTCGACGTCATCATGCCGGACATCGGCTTCATCGCCGATCGTCGCGACGCGCTGGCCGGGCTGGTGCTGACGCACGCGCACGAGGACCATATCGGCGCGGTCCAGTATCTCTGGCCGCGGCTGCAGTGCCCGGTCTACGCGACCCCGTTCACGGCGGCGCTGCTGCGCCGCAAGCTGGCCGATACCGGGCTGTCGGATCTGCCGATCACGGTCATCCCGATGAGCGGCAAGTTCTCGGTCGGGCCGTTCGATCTCGAGCTGATCACGCTGACGCATTCGATCCCCGAGCCCAACGCGGTCGTCATCCGGACGGGGCAGGGGACGGTGCTGCATACCGGCGACTGGAAGCTCGATCCCGACCCGCTCGTCGGCCCGGTCGCCGACGAGGCGGCGCTGAAGGCCCTGGGCGACGAGGGCGTCCTGGCGATGGTGGGCGATTCCACGAATGCCATGCGCGAGGGCGAGGCGGGATCGGAGGCGGACGTCCGCAGCGCGCTGCTGGCGCTGGTCGAGCGCTGCGAGGCCCGCGTCGCCGTCGCCTGCTTCGCCTCGAACGTGGCGCGGCTGCAGTCCTTGATCGACGTCGCAAAGGCGACCAATCGCGAGATCGCGCTCGTCGGGCGCTCGCTCTGGCGGATCGTGGCCGCTGCCCGAGAGAGCGGCTATCTCGATCCGGACATTCCGTTCGTCGACGACCGCGAGGCGGCCTGGCTGCCGCGCGAGCGGGTGCTGATGGTCTGCACCGGCAGCCAGGGCGAGCCCCGGGCGGCGCTGCCGCGGATCGCCCGCGGCGACCATCCGAAGGTGACGTTCGAGCGCGGCGACGCCTGCATTTTCTCCTCGCGCATCATTCCGGGGAACGAGAAGGCGATCGGGCGGCTGCAGGACGACCTGCTGCGCCTCGGCGTGGAGGTGCTGACCGAGCGCGATCACTTCGTCCATGTCTCGGGCCACCCCTGCCGCGACGAGCTCGTGCGCATGTACCAGTGGGTGCGCCCGCAGCTGGCGATCCCGGTTCACGGCGAGCATCGCCACATGGTCGCCCATGCCGAACTCGCCCGCACCTGCCAGGTGCCGCAGGCGCTCGTCACCGCGAACGGCTCGCTGATCCGCCTCGCGCCCGGCACCCCGGCCATCGTCGCCCAGGTGCCGTCCGGCCGGCTGGCACTGCAGGGCGAGGCGCTGCTGCCGATCGAGGGACCGTCGTTCAAGGCCCGCAACCGGATCGCCAGCGAAGGGGCCGTCGTGGCCACCCTGGTGCTGGACCGCGAGGGCAGGGCGCAGGCCCCGGCCAAGGTGTCGGCGCCCGGCCTGTTCGATCCGGAGGCCGACCGGGACAGTCTGGCCGCCATGGGCCGGGCCGCGACCGCGGTGCTCGACCGGCTCAGCCGGCAGGACCGGCGCGAGGACGCGGCGGTCGAGGCTGCCGTGGCGACGGCGCTGCGACGTTATGTTCGCGAACAGCGTGGAAAACGTCCGGCGACGACCGTACATCTCATGCGGATCTGATTTTCAGGGAACGTGCCGGCGATGATTGGCCGCCTCAACCATGTCGCGATCGCCGTGCCGGACCTCGCGGCGGCCTCCGCCATGTACCGGGATGTCCTGGGGGCGGAGGTTTCCGAAGCCGTCGAACTGCCGGCGCACGGCGTGTCCGTCGTCTTCGTCGCCCTGCCGAACACGAAGATCGAGCTCCTGCACCCGCTGGGCGAGAAGTCGCCGATCGCCGCCTTCCTGGCGCGCAACCCGTCCGGCGGCATGCATCACGTCTGCTACGAGGTCGAGGACATCCTCGCCGCGCGCGATCACCTCAAGGCGACGGGGGCCCGCGTACTGGGCGACGGCGAGCCGAAGATCGGTGCCCACGACAAGCCGGTGCTGTTCCTGCATCCCAAGGATTTCGCGGGTACGCTGGTCGAGATCGAGCAGGTCTGACCGCCATGTCGATCGGGACCGGCATCGCGGTCTACCTGGTACTGTGGTGGACGGTGCTGTTCGCCGTGCTGCCCTGGGGCGTCCGCGTGCCCGACAAGGCGGCCCCCGGGCACGCCGAAAGTGCACCGGAACGACCGCGCCTGCTTCTCAAGGCCGCCGTGACCACCGTCCTGGCGGCGGTGCTGTGGCTCGTCGTGGAGTGGCTGGCGACCACCGACCTCATCAGCTTCCGCGGGCCGTAGCCCTCCCGGGCTCGCTGGAAACGTTTCCAATCTTCACGGAGCCGTTTCCGGAGCGTAATCCGGCTGCCATCCCCTTCGGCCATCCTCCTTCCGCGAGGTAGCGGAGGGAGGGAGCGCGCGTGGGTCGGCCGGCGACGATCAGGGATGTGGCGGCCCAAGCAGGGCTGTCCATCGCGACCGTATCGCGAGTCCTGACGGGCAATGGCGCGGTCAGCGCGGACAGCGCCGCGCGCGTTCGCAACGCGATCGACGCCCTCGGCTTCCGCCCGAATGCGATCGGTCGGAGCCTGAAGGCCGCGCGCAGCCGGACGATCGGCGTGCTCGTCCCGTCGCTGTCGAACCCGATCTTCGCCGAGAGCGTCGGCGGCGTCCAGGACGCGGCTGCCGAGCGCGGCTACTCGGTTCTGGTCGCGACGACGGAATACGACGCCGACCGCGAATCCCGGGCCATCGACGCACTGCTGTCCGATCGGGTCGAGGGACTGGTCCTGACCGTTGCCGACGGCGACCGCAGCGCGACCCTCGACACGCTGGAGCGGACGGGGACGCCCTTCATCCTCGCCTACAACGAGCCTTCGGATCGCGGACGCCGCTTCGTCTCGGTCGACAATGCCGCGGCGGCCGGCGCCGTGGCCGAACGCATGCTGCGGCTCGGCCATCGCAAGGTCGCCATGATTGCCGGCCGCTTTCGGCAATCGGACCGCTCGCGCCTGCGCCATTCCGGGTTCCGAGCCATGCTCGAAGGCCATGGCGCAAGTGACCCCGAACTGCTGGAGGTCGAGTTCTCGGAGCTTCGCCTCGCGGCGCCGCTCGCCGACCTGCTGGCGCACCCCGAGCCTCCGACGGCGCTCTTCGCCTCCAACGATCTCCTGGCGCTGGCGACGGTGCGGGCTCTGCTCGATCTCGGGCTGCGGGTGCCCGACGACGTGTCGGTCGCCGGCTTCGACGGCATCGCCGTCGGGGAACTCTGCGCGCCTCGGCTGACCACGATCATCCAGCCGGCCCGCGCGATGGGTCGTCGCGCAGCCGAACTGCTGCTGGATTCCGGCGATCCCGGCTCCGACCGGATTTACCTGCCATTCGCGCTGCGGCCCGGGGAATCCCTTGGGCCGCGGCCCGATGCCGTCCCGCTCCACTCTCCAACCGAGGACAGAATCCCATGCTGAAGTCGCTGATGCTGGGCGCGGCTGCGCTCGTCGCGCTGGCCGTCGGCCCCAACGGGGCGCAGGCCCAGGGCAACGCCATCTGCTACAACTGTCCGCCGCAGTGGGCGGACTGGGCCTCGCAGCTCCGCGCGATCAAGGCCGACCTCGGCATCACGGTGCCGTCGGACAACAAGAACTCCGGCCAGTCGCTGGCCGCGCTGATCGCCGAGAAGGCGAGCCCGGTGGCCGACGTCGTCTATCTCGGCGGCTCGGTCGGCATCCAGGCCAAGGCCGCGGGCGTGATCGAGCCCTACAAGCCGGCGGGCTGGGACAAGATCCCGGCCGGCATGAAGGACGCCGACGGCGCTTGGTTCGCCATCCATTCCGGAACGCTCGGGTTCTTCGTCAACACCAAGGCGCTGGGCGGCAAGCCGGTGCCGAAGTCCTGGGCCGATCTGCTGAAGCCGGAATATTCCGGGATGGTCGGCTATCTCGACCCGACCAGCGCCGCGGTCGGCTATGTCGGCGCGGTCGCCGTAAACCTGGCGCTCGGCGGGGACTATGGTTCCTTCGATCGCGCCATCGCCTGGTTCAAGGATCTGGCGCGCAACCAGCCGATCGTGCCGAAGCAGACCTCCTATGCCCGAGTGCTCTCCGGCGAGATCCCGATCCTGCTCGACTACGACTTCAATGCCTACCGGGCGAAGTTCACCGACAAGGCCCCGGTCGAGTTCGTCATCCCGGCCGAAGGTTCGGTGTCGGTGCCCTACGTCATGGGGCTGGTCCGCAACGGACCCAACCCCGCCAACGGTCGCAAGGTTCTCGACTACGTCCTCTCGGACAAGGGCCAGGCGCTGTGGGGCAATGCCTTCATGCGTCCGGTGCTGGCCGGCGCCCTCTCGGCCGAGATGGCTGCCAAGTTCCTGCCGGCGGCCGACTATGCGCGGGTGCGCCCCGTCGATCTGACGGCGATGGCGCAGGCCGAGAAGGCCTTCGTCACGCGCTACCAGTCCGAGGTCCGCTGACGGATCGTCACCACCGCCCACGCGAGCGCGTCGCGTGGGCGGCGGTGATCTCCGGCACACCGCCATGATCCAGTCCGGCATCGGCAGCAGAGTTCTCGCGCTGGCGCTCGTGGCGCCGGCCGTGGCCGTCTTCGGCGCATTCTTTCTCCTGCCGTTGGCGCGGCTGTTCGTCGTCGGGTTGAGCGGCCCGGAGGGCTGGCGGACCTATGCGGCCGTGCTCGTCGAGCCGCGCTATCTCGAGAGCCTTGTCTCCACGATGCTGCTCGCCGCCGCCGTCACGGCCGTCACGCTTGCGATCGCCGGCACGTCGGGGCTGTTCCTGGCGCGAAACCGATTTCCCGGCCGCGCTCTCCTGGTCGCGCTGCTGACCTTCCCGCTGGTGTTTCCCGGGGTGGTCATCGGCTTCATGGTCATCATGCTGGCCGGGCGCCAGGGCCTGATCGGAACCCTCTCCGAGCAGGTTGCCGGGCAGCGGATCGTCTTCGCCTATTCGATGGCCGGCCTGTTTCTCGGCTACGTCTACTTCTCGATTCCGCGCGTGCTCCTGACCGTGATGGCCGCCGCCGAGAAGCTCGACCCGCAGCAGGCCGAGGCGGCGCGCGCGTTGGGCGCACGGCCCTGGCAGGTGCTGGTCCACGTCGTGTTGCCGGCACTGAAGCCGGCGCTCCTCTCGGCCGGCGCCATCTGCTTCGCGACCGCGATGGGCGCGTTCGGCACGGCCTTCACCCTCGCCACCCGGATCGATGTGCTGCCCATGGTGATCTATACCGAGTTCACGCTGCAGGCGAACATCGCCATGGCGGCGGCCCTCAGCTTCGTGCTCGGCATCGTGACCTGGCTGGCGCTGTCCCTGGCGCGCAGCCTGGCCGGAACCAGCGTCGCGGCAGCGGCATGACGACCGTGACCGGAGCCCGGCATGGTGTCGCCTTCTGGCTTCAACTCGGCTTCACGCTGCTGGTCTGCATGCTGCTCGTCGCGCCGATGCTGCTCTCGCTGCTCGCGGGCGTGACCGAAAACTATCTGGTCGGCATCGAGAGCGGCCTGACGACGCGGTGGATCGCAGAGGTCCTGCGGGGCTATTCCGACACCATCCTGCTTTCGCTGCAGGTGGCGCTGGCCTGCCTTGCCGCGACGCTCGTCCTCGGCGTGCCGGTTGCCTATGTGCTGGCGCGCCGCGGCAACTGGCTGACGCGCCTGTTCGAGGAACTCCTGACCATGCCCATCGCCGTTCCCGGGCTGGCGACGGCGCTGGCGCTCATCATCACCTATGGCGGGGTCGGCGAGTTCCGGCGGAGCTGGCTGTTCATCCTGGTCGGCCACGTCCTGTTCACGCTGCCGTTCATGGTGCGGTCCGTTCTCGCGGTCATGAGCGCCGTCGACCTGCGCACGCTGGAAGAGGGGGCGGCGAGCCTCGGGGCCGGCTTCGCCCGGCGCTTCTTCACCATCGTCCTGCCCAACAGCCTGCCCGGGATCCTCTCGGGCTCGCTCATGGTGGTCACCCTGTCGATCGGGGAGTTCAATCTGACCTGGCTGCTTCATACGCCGCTGACCAAGACGCTGCCGGTCGGCCTGGCGGACAGCTACGCCTCGCTGCGTATCGAGATCGGCAGCGCCTATACCCTGATCTTCTTCGTCATGGTGATCCCCCTGCTGCTCCTTCTGCAGGCGCTGGCCCGCTTCGGACAGCCCCCTCGATGAGCCGCGACCCGCTTCGCTTCGAACCCGTCCCGGTCCGGCTGAACGCTTGCGCCAAGACCTTCCCCGGCGGCACGCGCGCGCTGGAGCCGATCGACCTGGAGATCGCCGGCGGCGAGACGGTGGTCTTCCTTGGACCTTCCGGCTGCGGCAAGACAACGACGCTGCGCATCATCGCGGGCCTCGAACAGCCCGATCCCGGCGGCAGCGTCTTCTTCGGAAGCGAGGATGTGACCGCTTTGCCGATCGAGCGGCGAAATGTCGGCATGGTCTTCCAGAGCTATGCCCTCTTTCCCAACATGGATGTCGCCCAGAATGTCGGCTACGGCCTGCGCGTGCGCGGGATCGACCGGCGCCGGCGCGACGCGCGCGTCGGCGAGATGCTGGCGATGATGCAGATGGAGGCGTTGGCGCGCCGGCGGATCGACCAGCTGTCGGGCGGGCAACGGCAGCGGGTGGCGCTGGCGCGGGCGCTCGTGGTCCGTCCGCGCATCCTGTTGCTCGACGAGCCTCTGACGGCGCTCGACGCCAAGCTGCGCGACGGGTTGCGCCTCGAGATCGATCGACTGCTGCGACAGTTGGGGATCACGGCGATCTATGTCACGCACGATCAGGGGGAAGCCATGGCCCTGGCCGACCGCATCGTGGTGATGTCCGGCGGCCGGGTGGTGCAGATCGGCACGCCCCGGGACGTCTATTTCCGGCCGGCCGACCCGTTCGTCGCCGACTTCGTCGGCACGACGAACCGCCTGCAAGCGCAGGCGGCGGATGGTCGCCTCCACGTCCTCGGGGCGGATGTCCCCTGGGCGGGGGCAACGGGTCCGCTCGCCGTGCTCGTGCGGCCGGAGGATGTCCGGCTGGACGCCGTGACCGGGCAGGCCGAGGCCAAGGTGACGACGGCGATGTTCCTCGGCGACCGGACGCGCCTCGTCGTCGAGACGGGAACGGGCGAGACACTGTCGATCGATGCGCCCGGGCGGGCTTCGTTCGCGATCGGCGATACCGTGCGGATCGCGATCGATCCGGACCGCCTCCTGGCGATGCCGCTGTAGCGCGGGCTCAGCCGCCGAACAGGACGGTGTGCATCACCCGGCCCGGAACCAGGGTGAACAGGCCGGCGATCACCAGCGCCCCGAGGAAAAGGCCGGTCATCGTGCGGGAATGGGTGCGGACGCGATGCTGGCGGGCGCGGATCACGGCAAGCGGCAGCATCACCAGGACCAGGATCGCCAGCAGGTGGATGGGGCTCCAGGGCCCGAACATGCGCATGCCGTGAATGAAGAACGCGGTCACCGCGACGACCGTCATGAGGAGGACCCAGATCCAGCCGACGGTGCGGTGGGGCAGCGTGCCCTTGGGAGCCGCGAACTGGAGGATTCCGAGCACGAACGCGAGGATGGCGGCTGCGGCGTGGATCTGAGTCGCGATCGGTTCGGCAAGAAGCGGTGCGAGGTCCATCTGGAGCACCTATGGCCGCCGGAGGAATAGGCAAAACCCTGCCTTCTTTCGTGCAGTTGCCGTGCCCATGAGCAAGTCATTGATTTTAATGGGAATCATGAAAAGACAGCGCAGTTGACCCTTGCGGTCGAGCCTGTTTCGCACCATCCTAAACGTAATCGAGCGGCTCTCGCCGCTCGATTGTCGCCTGATGGCGATTCCTCCCTAAACTTGGGGCTGCGACGAAACTTCATCGGCGCGGCCCCTTCTTTGCACTGACGACACTACGTGCTCGGCGCGGGGCTGTCATCACCTTTTTGCATGACGCGATCACCTTCGCGGGATGAAACGCGTCCCTATGTCACGGCGAACTTCAGGACGAAGAGCGCCGCGATCACCCAGACCATGACGGACGCCTCGCCGGCGCGACCGGCCAGCAGCTTGATTCCGGCATAGGTCAGGAAGCCGAAGCCGATCCCATGGGCGATCGAGAAGGTGAAGGGCATGGCGACGGCCGTGACCAGCGCCGGGGCGTATTCGGTCGCGTCCTGCCAGTCGATCTCGCCGAGGCTGCCCGCCATCATGCAGGCGACGAAGAGCAGGGCCGGGGCCGTCGCAAAGGGCGGCACGGCCAGCACGATCGGCGCGAGGACGAGGCTCGCGACGAAGAGGAGACCGGTGACGCAGGCCGTCAGGCCGGTACGGCCGCCGGCCTTCATGCCGGCGGCGGATTCGATGTACGCCGTCGTCGTCGATGTGCCGAGCGCGGCCCCCGCCATGATGGCGGTGCTGTCGGCGACCAGCGCCTGCCGCAGGCGGGGCAGGCGCCCGGCCGCGTCCAGCATGCCGCCGCGCCAGGCGACGCCGATCAGCGTGCCGGCGGTGTCGAAGAGAGCGACGAAGAGAAAGGCGAAGACGACCGTCGTCAGCCCGAGGTCGAGGGCGCCTGCGAGGTCCATCTGCAGAAAGGTGGGCGCGATGCTGGGCGGCAGGTCGAAGATGCCGCGGAAGGGGGCGAGGCCCAGGGCCATGCCGGCGGCCGTGGCACCGACGATCCCGATCATGAGGGCGCCCGGCACGCGCCGGACATCGAGCGCGACGATGACGACGAAGGTGATGGCGGCGATGATCGCCGGCGGCTGGGTCAGCTTGCCGACGGTCACCATGGTTACCGGATGGGCGGCGACGATGCCGGCGTTCTGCAGCGCGATGACCGCGAGCAGCAGTCCGATCCCGCCGGCGATCGCCATCTTCAGCGAGCGCGGAATGCTGTCGATGATCCATTCGCGCACCCGCACGAGGCTGAGGAACAGGAAGGCGAGGCCCGAGAGGAAGACGGCGCCCAGCGCCACCTGCCAGGAATGCCCCATGCCCTGGACCACGCCATAGGCGAAATAGGCGTTGATCCCCATGCCGGGTGCCAGCGCGATCGGATAGTTGGCGTAGAGCCCCATCAGGATCGAGCCCGCGGCGGCGGCCAGAGCGGTGGCGACGAAGACCGCGCCCTGGTCCATCCCCGCATCCTTCAGGATGAGCGGATTGATGAAGAGGATGTAGGCCATGGCCAGGAACGTCGTGACGCCGGCCGTGACCTCCGTCCTGAGGTCGGTGCCGTGCGCCGACAGCCCGAACACCCGCTCCAGCATCGCTTCCCCCATCGCTCGACCGGCCGGATGCCCGCCCTTGCGCGGGAAACTCTGCGGGCTGGCGCGGCCGCCGGCAACCGTTCGTCGCCGCGCGATGGGCGGCAATGTGCTTGTCTGATATGGATCGCTTCCCGGACGGATCCTGAGGTGCCGAGATGCTCCAGCTGTTCTACGCACCGTCGACCTGCGCGCTTGCCACGCATATCGCCCTGGTCGAGGTCGGCGCCGCCTACGAGCTGGTCCGCCTCAGCTTCGCCGCCGAGGACCAGCGCAAGCCGGACTATCTGGCGATCAATCCGAAGGGCAGGGTGCCCGCGCTCGTGACCGAGGAGGGCGTGCTGACCGAAACCCCGGCGCTCCTCGCCTATGTCGCGCAGCGCTTTCCGGCGGCTGGCCTGGCGCCGCTCGACGACCCCTTCGCCTTCGCGCGCGTCCAGTCCTTCAACAGCTATCTCTGTGCCACCCTGCACGTCGCCCATGCGCACCGGATGCGCGGCTATCGCTGGGCCGACGAGCCCGAGGCGATCGCCGCGATGCAGCGCAAGGTGCCGGATTCGGTCGGCCAGTGCTTCGCGACGGTCGAGCGCGAACTCGCCGGCCCGTGGGTGATGGGCGACCGCTACACGATCTGCGACCCCTATCTCTTCACCCTGGCGCAGTGGATGGAGGCCGACGGGGTCGACACCGGCCGCTTCCCCAAGGTGATCGCGCATCGTGCGCGCTGCGCGGCGCGCCCGGCGGTGCGGCAGGCGCTCGCCGAGGAATCCGATGCCGCCTAGGGCCTTGGTGGACTTGGCCGAGGCCATCGGCTAAACGGAACGGCCGCCGGTCCACGGAACCACCGATCAGGACGCCATGCGCCTCAGCACCTACTTCCTGCCCACGCTCCGCGAGAATCCGAGCGAGGCGCAGATCGTGTCCCATCGCCTGATGCTGCGCGCCGGCATGGTCCGCCAGGCCAGCGCCGGGATCTACAGCTGGCTGCCGCTCGGTTTCCGCGTCCTCAAGCGGATCGAGCAGATCGTCCGCGAGGAGCAGGACGCGTCCGGCGCCCAGGAACTGCTGATGCCGACCATCCAGTCGGCCGACCTGTGGCGCGAGAGCGGCCGCTACGACGACTACGGCAAGGAGATGCTGCGGATCGTCGACCGGCACGAGCGCGACATGCTCTACGGGCCGACCAACGAGGAGCTGATCACGGACATCTTCCGCGGCGCCTCCAAGAGCTGGCGCGACGTGCCGCGCAACCTCTACCACATCCAGTGGAAGTTCCGGGACGAGGTGCGGCCGCGGTTCGGCGTGATGCGCGGGCGCGAGTTCCTGATGAAGGACGCCTATTCCTTCGACCTGACGAAGGAGGATGCGCGCCACTCCTACAACAAGATGTTCGTCGCCTATCTGCGCACCTTCGCGCGGATGGGCCTGAAGGCGATCCCGATGCAGGCCGACACCGGCCCGATCGGCGGCGACCTCAGCCACGAGTTCATCATCCTGGCCGACACCGGCGAGAGCCAAGTCTACTGCGACCGCGACGCCATCGAGTTCGACCCGCTGGCCGAGGCGGTGGATTTCGACGACCGGGCCGGGGTCCAGTCGATCGTCGACCGCTGGACTTCCGTCTATGCCGCAACCGACGAGAAGCACGACGAGGCGGCCTATGCCGCCATCCCCGAAGGCCGCCGCGTCTCGGCCCGCGGCATCGAGGTCGGCCACATCTTCTATTTCGGCTCGAAATACTCCAAGCCGCTGGGCGCCGTGCTGGCCAAGCCGGACGGCGAGACCGTGCCGGTCGAGATGGGGTCCTACGGCATCGGCGTGTCGCGCCTGGTCGGCGCGATCATCGAGGCGAGCCACGACGATCGCGGCATCGTCTGGCCGGAATCGGTCGCGCCCTTCCGGGTCGGCCTCGTCAACCTGCGGGTCGGCGATGCGGCCTGCTCCGAGGCGTCCGGCAAGATCTACTCGGCCCTGCGTGCGGCCGGGATCGAGGTGCTCTACGACGACCGCGACGAGAGCCCGGGGGCCAAGTTCGCGACCATGGACCTGATCGGTCTGCCCTGGCAGCTCGTGGTCGGCCCACGGGGGCTCGCCCAGGGGCTGGTCGAGCTGAAGGAACGGCGGACCGGCGCCAAGGAGGACCTGCCGATCGACGCCGCCCTCGCGCGCTTCACCGCGGCCTGACCGTCCGATGATCTTCTCCGCCTTCGAGCGGATGCTGGCCTTCCGCTACCTGCGGTCGCGCCGGCAGGAAGGGTTCATATCGGTCATCGCCGGCTTCTCCTTTCTCGGCATCGCGCTCGGCGTCGCGACCCTGATCATCGTCATGTCGGTGATGAACGGCTTCCGGCAGGAACTGCTGGGCCGCATCCTCGGCCTCAACGGCCACATGACGGTGCTGGCGACGCAGGGCAACCTCCGCGACTTCGATCGCGTGGCCGAGGCGGTGCGGAAGATCCCCGGCGTCGTCAGCGCCACGCCCCATGTCGAGGGGCAGGTGATGGCGTCGAACCAGGGCCGGGCCTCCGGCGCCATCGTGCGCGGCGTGCGGCCCGACGATCTCAAGGCCCGCAAGCTCATCGCCGAGAAGATCGAGGGTGGCTTCCTCGGCCAGTTCGGCGGCGAGGATACGGTCGTCCTCGGCTACCGGCTGGCGCAGAAGCTCGGCCTGCTGCCCGGCGACCGCGTCACCCTGATCGCGCCGCAGGGCATGGCCTCGCCGATGGGCACGCTGCCGCGCATCCGCTCCTACCAGGTGGTCGCCGTCTTCAACGTCGGCATGTTCGAGTATGACAGCTCGCACATCTTCATGCCGCTGGAGGCAGCCCAGCTCTTCTTCCAGATGCCGAACGCGGCGACGGGCGTCGAAGTCTTCGCCACCGACGCCGAGCAGGTCCGCCGCCTGCGTCGGGAGATCGTGGCGGCCGCCGGGCCGGGCCTGCGCATCTATGACTGGCAGCAGGCCAATTCCAGCTTCGTCAACGCGCTCCAGGTCGAGCGCAACGTGATGTTCCTGATCCTGACGCTGATCATCATCGTCGCCGCCTTCAACATCATCTCGTCGATGATCATGCTGGTGAAGGACAAGGGGCGGGACATCGCCATCCTGCGCACCATGGGCGCGACCCGGGGCATGGTCCTGCGCGTCTTCTTCCTGACCGGCGCCAGCATCGGCGTCGTCGGCACGCTCGCCGGCTTCGGGCTCGGCGTCCTCTTCTGCCAGAACATCGAATCGATCCGCCAGGCGCTGCAGACGCTGACCGGCACGCCGCTCTTCTCGCCCGAGGTCTATTTCCTCTCGCGCCTGCCCGCGATCATCGACTGGCGCGAGGTGACCCAGGTGCTGGGCATGGGGATCGTGCTCTCGTTCCTGGCCACCATCTATCCGGCCTGGCGCGCGGGCCGGCTCGATCCCGTCGAGGCGCTGCGCTACGAATGACCGGCACCCGCACCATCGGCACCGTCGCGCTCGAACTGCGCGCGGTGGTGCGCACCTACAAGCAGGCGTCCGGCGCGCTGCCGGTCCTGCGTGGCGCCTCCCTCACGCTCCATGCCGGCGAGATCGTGGCGCTGGTCGGTCCGTCCGGCGCCGGCAAGTCGACGCTGCTGCACGTCGCCGGCCTCCTGGAGAAGCCGGACGGCGGTTCGGTTGCCGTCGACGGCCGGGCCGCGGAGAACATGGACGATGGCGAGCGCACCCGGCTGCGCCGGGAGGCGATCGGCTTCGTCTACCAGTTCCACCACCTGCTGCCGGAGTTCTCCGCCGTCGAGAACGTCATGATCCCGCAGATGGTGGCGGGTGTGGCGCGGTCCGCGGCGCGCGTGCGGGCGCGGGCGCTGCTCGACCGGGTCGGCCTGCTGCCGCGCGAGAGCCACCGGCCGGCCCGCCTGTCGGGCGGCGAGCAGCAGCGGGTGGCGATCATGCGCGCGCTCGCCAACGATCCCCGCGTCCTTCTCGCCGACGAGCCGACCGGCAACCTCGACCACGGGACGGGCGACCTCGTGATGGCCGAACTGGTCGGCCTCGTCCGCGACACCGGCCTGGCGGCGCTGGTCGCGACGCACAATCTGGAACTGGCGCGGCGCATGGACCGGGTGGTCGAGATGCGCGACGGATTGCTGGTGCCCTATGGCGGCTGAAGCGAACGAGCCGCGGATCGACCCGGACGAAATCCTGGCCGGCATCCGCGAATGGGTCGAGGTCGAGACACCGAGCGGTGACGGCGCGGCGGTCAACCGGCTCGTCTCGCGCGTCGAGGCGCAGCTCGGGCAGCTCGGGATGCGGGTCGTTCGCCATCCCGGCCGCGACGGCTTCGGCGACACGCTCGAGGCGCGCTCGCCCTGGGGCGGCGAGGGGCCGGGCATCCTGGTGCTGGCGCATCTCGACACGGTCTGGGACATCGGCACGCTCGGCCGCCGTCCGTTCCGGGTCGACGGCGACCGCGTCTACGGCCCCGGCATCTACGACATGAAGGGCGGGGGCCATCTCGCCTTCTATGCCTACCGCCATCTCGTGCGGCAGGGGCGCGAGACGAACCTGCCGATCACCTTCCTCTTCGTCCCCGAGGAGGAGGTCGGCAGCCCGACCTCGCGCGAGCACATCGAGCGCGCGGCCCGCGACGCGAAGTATGTGCTGGTGCTGGAGCCGGGGCGCACGGGCAACGGCGTCGTCACCAGTCGCAAGGCCTGGGGCCGCTTCGTCATGACGGTCACCGGCGTCTCGGCCCATGCCGGCAGCGGGCATGAGCATGGGCGCAGCGCCGTCGTCGAACTCTCGCGCCAGATCCTGCGGATCGAGGCGATGACCGACTACGCGCGCGGCATCACGACGAATGTCGGGGTGGTGACGGCCGGCGGCCCGGGCAAGGGCAACGTGGTTCCGCCGCTGGCGACGGCCGAGATCGACCTGCGCGCGCCGGACGAGGCGACCGCGGCCGAGATGGTCGAGCGCATCCGGTCGCTGCGCGCCATCGGCCCGGACGTGACCGTGACGGTGGAGGGCGGCATCAACCGGCCGCCCTTCGTGCGGCACGAGGGCGTCGCCCGCCTCTACGAGACCGCCCGCCGCCTAGCCGCCGACATGGGCATGGAACTGCCCGAGACCTCGACCGGCGGCGTCAGCGACGGCAACTTCGCCGCCGCCCTCGGCGTGCCGACGCTGGACGGGCTCGGTGTGCTCGGCGCCGGCGCCCATGCCGAGCACGAGCATCTGCTCTATTCGTCGCTCGAACCCCGCACCCGCCTCGTCCTGCGCCTGTTCGAGGACCTCGCCTGACCGCCGGCCTCCGTGCGACCCTTCCCGCCGGGTGAGTCGCCCGGAGGATCGGAACCGGAGGAGCTGCTGCCCCAATGTCGCACGCCGATTTCGTCCATCTCCGCGTCCATTCCGCCTACTCGCTGTCCGAGGGGGCGCTGAAGACGAAGGACCTGGTGAAGCTCTGCGTGAAGAGCGCCATGCCCGCCGTCGCCGTGACGGACACCGGCAACCTCTTCGGCGCGCTGGAGTTCGCGTCCGAGGCGGCCGCGTCCGGGGTGCAGCCGATCGTCGGCTGCGTCTTCGGCGTCACCCGCGTCGCCGGCCGGCCGTCCGTCAACGGCCTCGCGCCGCCGCCGGATCGCATGGTGATGCTGGTCCAGGACGAGACCGGCTACGCCAACCTGCTGCGGCTCGTCAGCCGCGCCTTCATGGAGAGCGACGGCACCCGCGAGGCCCAGCTGTCCCTGTCCGATCTCGCAGGTGCCACCGACGGGCTTCTGGCCTTCGTCGGTGCGACCGACAGCCCCGTCGGCCGCCTCCTGGTCGAGGGCCAGCGGGACACCGCGCGGCAGTGCCTGGACGATCTGCGGGCGCTGTTTCCCGACCGTCTCTACATCGAGTTGCAGCGCCACGGGCTGGCGGCGGAGGAGGCGATCGAGCCGGAGCTGCTGGCGCTCGCCGACGCGACGGGCCTGCCGCTCGTCGCGACCAACGACGCCTATTTCGCCGACCGCTCGATGTACGAGGCGCACGACGCCCTGATCTGCATCGCCGAGGGCGTGACCGTATCGATCGAGCAGCGTCGGCGCCTGACCCCGGAGCATGGCTTCAAGTCGGCGCAGGAGATGCGGGAACTCTTCGCCGACATTCCCGAGGCGATCGACAACACACTGGTGGTGGCGCGGCGCTGCGCCTACATGCCGGAGAAGCGCAAGCCCATCCTGCCGCCCTTCGCGACGGAGAGCGGCCGCGGCGAGCCGGAGGAACTGCACGCCCAGGCCCATCAGGGGCTCGACGCGCGGCTGGCCCAGATGGCCGAGCAGCCGGAGCCGGGCCCCTATCGCGAGCGACTCGACTTCGAACTCGACGTCATCGTGCGGATGGGCTTCGCCGGCTACTTCCTCATCGTCGCGGACTTCATCCAGTGGGCCAAGCGGCAGGGGATCCCGGTCGGCCCTGGTCGTGGTTCCGGCGCCGGGTCGGTCGTCGCCTGGGCGCTGTCCATCACCGATCTCGACCCGCTGCGCCACGGCCTGCTGTTCGAGCGCTTCCTCAATCCCGAGCGCGTGTCGATGCCGGATTTCGACATCGACTTCTGCCAGGACCGGCGCGACGAGGTCATCCGCTACGTCCAGGGCCGCTACGGCCGCGACCGCGTCGCCCAGATCATCACCTTCGGCAAGCTGCAGGCGCGGGCCGTGCTGCGCGACGTCGGCCGCGTGCTGGAGATGCCCTACGGCCAGGTCGACCGCATCTGTAAGCTGGTGCCGAACAACCCCGCCAACCCGGTGACGCTGCGCCAGGCGATCGACGGCGAGCCGCTGCTGCAGTCGATGCGCGACGAGGACGAGCAGGTGGCGCGCCTGATCGGCATCGCGCTGCAGCTCGAGGGCCTCTATCGCCACGCCTCGACCCACGCCGCCGGCGTCGTCATCGGCGACCGGCCGCTCGATGAACTGGTGCCGCTCTACCGCGACCCGCGGTCGGACATGCCGGTCACCCAGTTCAACATGAAGTATGTCGAGACGGCCGGGCTGGTGAAGTTCGACTTCCTCGGCCTCAAGACCTTGACCGTCCTGGCCAAGGCCGAGGAGTTGCTGCGCCGTCGCGGGGTGACGATCGACCTCGCCAACCTGCCGCTCGACGACGGGCCGACCTTCGAGATGCTGGGCCGGGCCGATGCGACGGGCGTGTTCCAGCTGGAAAGCCAGGGCATGCGCGACGTGCTGCGCAAGCTGCGGCCCGACCGGTTCGAGGACATCGTCGCCGTCGTCGCGCTCTATCGCCCCGGCCCGATGGAGAACATCCCGCGCTACATCGCCTGCAAGCACGGCGAGGAGAAGCCGGACTACCTGCACCCCTCGATCGAGCCGATCCTGAAGGAGACCTTCGGGATCATGATCTATCAGGAACAGGTCATGCAGATCGCCCGGACGCTCTCGGGCTACAGCCTCGGCGGGGCGGACCTGCTGCGCCGCGCGATGGGCAAGAAGATCAAGGAAGAGATGGACGCCCAGCGCCAGGCGTTCGTCGACGGGGCGGTCGCCAACGGCGTCGAGAAGGCGACCGCAGGCCACGTCTTCGACCAGGTGGCGAAGTTCGCCGGCTACGGCTTCAACAAGTCGCACGCGGCGGCCTACGCGCTGGTCGCGTACCAGACCGCCTATCTCAAGGCGAACTATCCGGTCGAGTTCTTCGCCGCGTCCATGTCGCTCGACCTCGGCAACACCGACAAGCTCGCCACCTTCCGCCAGGAGCTGTCGCGCCTCGGCATCCCGCTGCTGCCGCCGGACGTCAACGGCTCGCAGGTCGAGTTCTCGGTCGAGACGCGGCTGGACGGTGTGGGCTGCGTGCGCTATGCGCTGGCCGGCCTCAAGGGGGTCGGCATCCCCGCCATGCAGGCGATGGTGGCCTCCCGCGCCGACCGGCCCTTTGCCGGCCTGGAGGACTTCGCCGCCCGCATCGATTCGCGCGCCGTCACCCGCAAGCAGGTGGAGGTGCTGGCGCGGGCGGGTGCCTTCGACGGGTTCGGCATCGGCCGGGCACGGGTCATGGCCGCGGCCGAACTGGTCGTGCGTGAGGCCGCCGCGGCCGCCGCCGACCGCGACAGCCGGCAGGAGACGCTGTTCGGTGGCTCGGGCGCCCCGAAATGGCGCCTGCCGGATGTGCCCGACTGGAACCTCTTCGACAAGCTGCAGAACGAGTTCGAGGCGATCGGCTTCTATCTCTCGAACCATCCGCTCGACGCCTACGGCAAGAGCCTCGACCGCATCGGCGTCATCCGCTCGGCCGACCTGCCGGCGCGCCTCGCCATGGGCGGGTCGACCCGCGTGAAGCTGGCCGGGATCGTGGTCGGCAAGCGCGAGCGGACGTCCGCGCGCGGCAACCGGTTCGCCTTCGTCCAGATGTCGGATGCGAGCGGCCTCTACGAGATCGCGGTCTTCTCCGAGGTGCTGAGCGTCGCCCGCGATCTGCTCGACAGCGGGCAGCCGCTCCTCGTCACGGCGGATGCCCGTGCGGAAGGCGAGACCATCCGCCTCGGTGCCGCGCAGATCGAGGCGCTGGACAAGGCTACCAGCTCGGCCCAGGCCGGCATGCGGATCCATCTCGGCGGTGATTCGGCGCTGGAGAGCCTGCGGCGGCTGATCGAGAAGGAGGCCTCCGGCCGGGGCGGGCGGGGCCGGATCAGCCTCGTCCTCGGCGTCGACCGCGTGCAGGAGGTCGAGGTCGCGCTGCCCGGGTTCTACCGCGTGACGCCGCAGGTGCGCGCCGCGGTCAAGAGCCTCGTCGGGGTCGTCGACGTCCAGGACATCTGACGTGCCGCCGCGCGTCTCCGTCGTCATTCCCGCCTGGCACGCGGAGGCGACGATCGGCCGGGCCGTGCGGAGCCTGCTTGATCAGACCTTCACCGATTGGGAGGCGGTGATCGCCGCCGACGACGACCGCGACTATGGCGCGATCCTGGCCGGCGAGGGACTCGACGACCGCCGCCTGCGGCATGTCCGCACGCCCGCGCCGCGGAGCGGTGCGCCGGCTGCGCGCAATGCCGCCTGGGCTGCCGCGCGCGGCGGAGTGGCTGCCCCGCTCGACGCCGACGACAGCTGGATGCCTCGCCGCCTGGAGCAACTGGTGCCGACGGCCGAAGCCCGGGGTGCCGTGGCCGACAATGTCCGCGTCGTCGCGGATGCGACGGGCGAGCTTGTCGGTCACCTATTTCCGCCCGGCGAGCCAGGCCGTGTCCTGGACGCTGCCGGCTTTCTCGCCACTTCGGTTCCCATCATGGCGCTGGTGCGCCGCGACTGCATGGCCGGCTGGGATGCCGACGTCGAACTCTGCGACGACTTGCCGTTCAACCTTCGGGCCATCGACCGCGCAGGCGGGCTGCCCGTCACGGCCGAGGCGCTGCACGACTACCGGGTGCGCGACGGCTCGATCTGCCACGCGCCGGACTCGGACCGTCGTGCCGACCGGGGCTATGCGACCTGCCTCTCCCGCCTCGCCGCGGACGGGCTCGGCATCCGCGATCCGGCGATCCGCGAACTGTTCCGGCGATCGCTGGAGGACAAGCGGGCCCTCAACCGCGCCTATGCCGCATGGCGAGACAGCCGGCCGACCGGCGGCACCTTCCAGGAATTCGTCGCGGAACGCGCGAGCGTCGGCTGACCGGACGGCGGCCCTGCCATCGAACCGTCACACGCCGGGGCTACAAGCGCGCGACAGGCTGGCAGGATCGCTGAGGCATGGAGAAGACCGGAGCCGTCGCCGCCTTCGGCCGGACGCAGTTGCTGCGTCCTGCCCAGATCAAGGCAGCGCTCGCAGCCAATGACCGTCTGAAGTTCTATCTGACCGTCGTGCAGGCGGCCTGGACTCACGCTGCGAACGGCCACGGGGACGCCCCCGACCTCCGCCGGGAATACGCCGCCGCGCAGCTGGAGGCGCCCTGGCTGCTGGACATGCCGGGCGCGGGCCGCCTCGACGGGACCGTGCTGCATCTGGACGGGTTTGACCGGATTGCGAAGCAGCTGGCTGCTGATCTCCGGCGCATGGGCGAGCCGCTGGACGGCGAAGCTGCGGCACCACTGCGGTCCCGGGTCGAGACTTGGTGCGACTGGCTCGATCACCTCGATCCCGACAGGATCGCCTCGCACCAGCTCGACAGGCTGACGAGCGGCCGGAGGGAGGTTGGCGACAGCCTCCATATCCTCGTGATGGACCTGCACAAGGCCATCAACCGGCTGGCGGCCGACATTGCCGAAGAGTTGGTCGAGGGCGCGCGGGTCTGGCAGCTCGATCCCGCGGATCGCTCCCGTGTCGTGGCCTTCATGCACGGGCTGAACCGCACCCGGCTGTTGAAGCTGGATCATCCTGGCCTGGACACCGCCGCGACCCGGGACGGCGAACGCCTCCTGATCCAGAACGACATCGGCACGAACGACGCCCATGTGCTCGTGATTCAGGTTGAGGGGCTGCGCCTCTCGCTGACCTATTCCGATCTCCATCCGCAGCGCTTCGCCTTCTTTCAGGCGCTGCTGGTAGAGGATGGTGCGACATGGTCCGGTGTCTCCGCCCGCACGACGCCGGGGCTGAACGCCGGTGGCGCCTATCAGGTCGGCACTGCCGTCTTCGATTGCGATGACGAAGTCGGGTTGCTCCAGGCGCTCGAGCGCCTCGGCGCGCACATCGTCTTCCTCATCGACTGGAACCGGGCGCGCAAGCGGCTTCGCCTCCTGCTCGGCAAGCGGGGAGCGGCGGCTCTCCTGACCGAAAGCGCCCGCAGCGGGATCGGGCACATGGGTTGGCTCGAGGCGGGTGGGGCGCAACTCCTGTTCGGAGCGATGGAAGCGGTCGGCAGCGAGCATTTCCGCATCGGAGACCGGCTCGACACCGTCCTTGGCGAGGAGCAGGCCCGCGCCTTCATGCTGGAGGCACTGAGCGCGTGCCACGAGGCGATGGAGCAGCGGCAGCCACTGCCGCGCATCGCGGATTCGATCCGCCTGCTCCTGCTCCGCCATGTGGGGCGCCAGCAGGACGCGTTCGGCCTGCTCAGCGAGCATGCCGCCTTCTGCTCGGAACTGGCCGAGGGCATCCGGGACGCGCTGGCCTACGGGTGGGAGCGCGAGGCCGCGGCTGCGGCGGAGTTTGCGCGTCGCGCCAAACGCTGGGAGCGGCAGGCGGATATGCTCGTCATGCGCTCGCGCGAGCGCGCCGAGCGGAGCCAGGGGTGGGTGCCTTTCACGCGCGCCATCGAGCGCGCGGACGACATCGCCGATGCGCTCGAAGAGGGTGCGTTCCTGCTGTCGTTGATCAGCGAAGGCCACCACCGGGGGTGGAACGGCGAGATCCGCGACCGTCTGTTCCAGTTGGCGAATCGGGCCTGCGAGGCCGTGCACGATCATGTCCGTGCCCTGGCGATCGCCGGAATTCTGCGTGATGGCGGGACGGCGGAGGATCACGAGGCATTCCTTGCCGTGTCGTGGCGTGCCGCGGAAGCGGAGCAGCAGTGCGACGACCTCCTGCGGGAGGTGCGGAGCGCGGCCGCCCGTCATCTCGACGACCCCGTCACACTCGCCCTCACCTCCGAACTGGCCCAGGCGATCGAGGCCGCCACCGATGCATTGCTGGGCACGAGCTATGGCGTGCGCGAGCTTGCCTTCAGCCGGATCGGGGGGCATCGATGAGGAAGCGATCACGACCGCCGGACCTGCCGGAGGATCCGACCCTCATCGTCGTAGCGATTGCCGGCGGCAGCCCTCTGCCCGAGGGCGCCGGCCCGGCCGCCCTCGGGTCCAAGGCGTTCAACCTCGGCCGAATGGCCGCAGCGGGCCTGAATGTTCCTCCGGCCTTCGTGATCGGTACCGGGTTCTGCGCCGCGCCGGAAATGGTCACCCGCGATGTCTGGAGCGGCTCCCTCGCCGAACTCGAGCGGGTGTCCGGCCTGCGGCTGGGCGACGTGCGCCGCCCTCTGTTGCTGTCCGTGCGGTCCGGGGCACCCGTCTCCATGCCGGGCATGATGGAGACGATTCTGAATATCGGGCTGACGGATGCGACGATGCCGGGGTTCATCCGGCTGACCGGCCACCCGCGCCTGGCGTGGGACGCATACCGCCGCCTCATCGCCGGCTTCGGCGAGGTCGTGGCCGGCGTCGATGGCCGCTGCTTCGAAGCGGACCTCGCTGCGATCCGGAACGGCGACGACGAGCGGATGCTGGACTTCGCCCGACTGCGGGAACTCGCCCGGCGGCACGGCGAGACATTTGCCCGCGAATCCGGCCGCCCGTTCCCGCAATCTGCCGAGCAGCAGCTTTCGGAGGCTATCGCTGCGGTATTCCGCTCGTGGAGCAGCGACAAGGCCGCAGCGTATCGCACCCGAAACGCCATTCGCCACGACATGGGAACCGCGGTGACGGTGCAGCGCATGGTGTTCGGCAACGCCGGGGGGCTCTCCGGTGCCGGGGTCGGCTTCACGCGCAACCCGAGCACCGGCGACCCTGCACTATGGATCGACTTTCTCTTCCATGCGCAGGGCGAGGATGTCGTCAGCGGCCGGCGCGACGCCCGGGGAAATGGTGATCTGCCGTCGCTGGCTCCGGGCGTGTGGGCCGAACTGCAAGCGGCGGCCTCCACCCTGGAACGACAGTTCGCCGACATGCAGGATTTCGAGTTCACGATCGAGGACGGGATCCTCTATCTCCTGCAGACGCGCGACGGCAAGCGGACCCCGCTCGCGGCCGCGCGCATCGCCCTCGACATGCTCGATGCGGGACTGATCGACGCCGAGACGGCCCGCGCACGCACCCGGACGCTCGATGCGCGAACCCTCACCGTCCACAGGATTGCGGCGGCCGACGGCGGCACGCTCGTGCCGCTCGCTTCCGCCGCTTCCGCCGCGTCGGGCGTCGTGGCGGGGGCGATCGCCTTCGACGAGGACGGCGTTCGGCGACAGCGCGATGCCGGCAACCCCGTCATCCTCATCCGGCGCGATGCGGAGACGCGAGACATCGCCGCGCTCGACCTTGCCGACGGACTGCTGACGCGGCACGGCGCCCGCACCTCGCACGCTGCCGTCGTCGCTCGCCAGCTCGGCAAGGTATGCCTCGTGGGTTGCGAGGCGCTGGCGATCGACGAGCCCGGCAGGCGAATCGTCATCGGTGACCAGGCATTTCCCGAAGGCAGCGTCCTCACGCTGGACGGCAATGAGGGGCGTATTTTTGCCGGTCGTGTGGCGATCGTGGAGGAAGTGCCCGAACTCCTGCTGGCGAGACTGGCCCGACTGAATGCCGGATCGGGCCGGATGGACGGCCCGGCGGAACGCCAGAACGGTTCATCTGGGGCCGATCGCTTGCAAATCGGGGCCGGGGCAGCTATCTAGCGCGCCATTCCTCACGCGGGCCAGCGGGAGCCGAACGTCGTTCGGTTCCCTTCCGGTGTCCGGCTTTGCCGGATCACAAGGCCCGCGGCGGCTGAACCGGAAAAGGACCACGACCTATGGCGATGCCTACCTTCACGATGCGCCAGCTTCTCGAAGCCGGCGTACATTTCGGCCATCACACGCGCCGCTGGAACCCGAAGATGCGGCAGTACATCTTCGGCACGCGCAACGGCGTCCACATCCTCGACCTCGAGCAGTCCTCGCCGATGCTGCACCGGGCCATGCAGGCCGTGCGCGACGTCGTCGCCGGCGGCGGGCGCGTGCTGTTCGTCGGCACCAAGCGCCAGGCGCAGGAGCCGGTGGCGGCCGCAGCCAGGCGATGCGGCCAGTATTACGTCAACCACCGCTGGCTCGGCGGGATGCTGACGAACTTCAAGACCATCTCGCATTCGATCAAGCGGCTGCGCGACCTCGAAGAGCGGCTGTCCCAGGATGCCAGCGGCTTCACCAAGCGCGAGCGCCTGGAGCTGACCCGCGACCGCGACAAGCTCGACCGCGCGCTGGGCGGCATCAAGGAGATGGGCGGTCTGCCGGACATGCTGTTCGTGATCGACACGAACAAGGAGTCGATCGCCGTGCAGGAGGCTAACCGCCTCAACATCCCCGTGGTGGCGGTGATCGACAGCAATTCCGATCCGCAAGGCGTGCTGCTGCCGATTCCCGGCAACGACGACGCAATCCGCGCGATCAACCTCTATTGCGACCTGATCTCGGGCGCGGTGCTGGACGGCATTCAGGCCGAGCTGACCGCTGCCGGTGTCGATATCGGCGCGCAGATGGACGCCCCCGAGGCCGATGTCGCGGCCGAGGATGAGGAGATGGTCGTGTCCGAGGAGCCGGCCGCGTCCCCGGCCGAGGAAACGGTGCCGGCGGCTGCCGAGGAAGCGGCGCCGGCCGCGGCCGAGCCTGCGGCGGAGGAAGCGGAGCAGGCGGCCTCTGCCTGACCTTCCGGCCGAACGAACTGACGGGCGACGGCGGCAGGCACCTGCCGCCGTTCGCTTAACGAGACAACGAATTGTTACGAACAAGCGAACGAAGGAGAGTCCGATGGCCGAGATCACTGCCGCCCTGGTGAAGGAACTGCGGGAGAAGACCGGCGCCGGCATGATGGACTGCAAGAAGGCGCTGGCCGAGACGGGCGGGGACATCGAGGCCGCCATCGACTGGCTGCGCAAGAAGGGCCTGTCGGCCGCCGCCAAGAAGGCCGGCCGCGTGGCGGCCGAAGGGCTCGTCGGCGTCGCCGCCTCGGGCACCCGCGGCGCGATCGTCGAGGTCAACGCCGAGACCGACTTCGTCGCGCGCAACGAGACCTTCCAGGCATTCGTGCGGCAGGTGGCGGATCGGGCGCTGGCGAGCGGCGCCGACATCGAAGCGCTCAAGGGCGAGACGCTGCCGTCGGGTCGCAACCTCGCCGACGAGCTGACGCATCTGATCGCCACGATCGGCGAGAACATGGCGCTGCGTCGCGCGCTGCGGCTCGAAGTCTCGCAGGGCGTCGTCGCGACCTACATCCACAATGCGACGGCGACGGGCCTCGGCAAGATCGGCGTCCTGGTCGCGCTGGAGTCGGCCGGCGACACCGCCAGGCTGGAGGCGCTCGGCCGCCAGCTCGCCATGCATGTCGCCGCCGCAAACCCGCAGTTCCTCGACGTGGCGTCGGTCGACACCTCGTCGCTCGACCGCGAGCGGGACGTGCTGCGGGAGCAGGCGCGCGCCAGCGGCAAGGCCGAAGCCATCATCGACAAGATGGTCGAGGGCCGGCTGCGCAAGTTCTACGAGGAGACGGTGCTCGTCGAGCAGGTCTTCGTCGTCGACGGCGAGAGCCGCGTCTCGAAGGTCGTGGAAGGCGTCGCCAAGGAGATCGGCAAGCCGATCAAGGTGGCGGGATTCGCCCGCTTCGCTCTCGGCGAGGGCATCGAGAAGGCGCAGTCGGACTTCGCGGCAGAGGTCGCGGCCCAGCTCGGCCGCTGACCGCAAGCCCGGATCCGGCGCCATGACCGCCGCATATCGCCGCGTTCTTCTGAAAATCTCGGGAGAGGCGCTGCTCGGAAACCGCGAATACGGCCTCGATGGGGACACCATCGGACGGATCGCGCGGGAAGTTCGGCAAGTCCACGATCTCGGGGTCGAGATCTGCGCGGTGATCGGCGGCGGCAACATCTTCCGCGGCGTGTCCGGCGCCGCCGCCGGCATGGAGCGGGCCAGCGCCGACTACATGGGCATGCTGGCGACCGTCATCAACGCGCTGTCGCTGCAGAATGCCCTGGAGCGGGCGGGGGTCAGCACCCGGGTCCAGTCGGCCATTCCGATGGCGTCGGTCTGCGAACCCTACATCCGGCGCCGAGCCATCCGGCACATGGAGAAGAAGCGGGTCGTGATCTTTGCCGCCGGCACGGGCAACCCCTTCTTCACCACCGACACCGCCGCTGCGCTGCGGGCGTCGGAGATGGGTTGCGATGCGCTGCTGAAGGCGACCAAGGTCGACGGCGTCTATTCCGCCGATCCGGTCAAGGTGAAGGACGCCGAACGCTATGATAGGCTGTCCTACATGGAGGTACTGTCGCGGGATCTGAAGGTCATGGACGCATCGGCGATCTCGCTGGCGCGCGAGAACGGGATCCCGATCGTGGTCTTCTCGATCTACACCCACGGCGCGTTCGCCGAGGTGGTGCAGGGCCGGGGACGCTTCACGATCATCGGCGACTGAGGGAGGAACGACGGATGTCTATGGTGACGCTCGACGAATACCGGCGACGGATGGACGGCGCCCTGGAAGTGCTCCGCAAGGAGTTCTCGGGACTGCGCACCGGGCGCGCCTCGGCCGACCTCCTCAATCCGGTGATGGTCGACGCGTATGGCCAGCACATGCCGATCTCCCGCATCGGCACCGTCAACGTGCCGGAGCCGCGGATGATCACCGTCCAGGTGTGGGATCGCGGCATGGTGAAGGCGGTCGACAAGGCGATTCGCGATTCCGGCCTCGGCCTGAACCCCGTCGCGGAGGGCCAGACGATCCGGGTGCCGCTGCCCGACCTGACGGCCGACCGACGCAAGGAACTGACGAAGGTGGCCCACAAGTATGCCGAGGCGGGGCGCGTCTCCGTGCGCAACATCCGGCGTGACGCGATGGATCATCTGAAGAAGCTCGAGAAGGACGGCACCATTTCCCAGGACGAGCAGCGCAAGGCCGGGACCGACGTCCAGGGCCTGACGGACGAGTACATCAAGAAGATCGACGAACTGTTGCAGTCCAAGGAGAAGGACATTCTCCAGGTCTGAGATACCGGCGATGGCACCTGCCGACGACATCCATGTGCCGAGGCATGTGGCCATCATCATGGACGGCAACGGCCGCTGGGCGCGGGCGCGCGGCCTGCCGCGCGCCGCTGGACACCGGCAGGGCGCCGAGGCGGTCAAGCGCACCGTGCGCGCCGCCGGCGATCTCGGCATCCGCTACCTGACGCTGTTCGGCTTCTCGTCGGAGAACTGGAAGCGCCCGGAAACCGAGGTCGCGGACCTGATGGGGTTGCTGCGGCACTATCTCCGGGCCGAGATCGCCGAGTTGCACGCGAACGGGGTGCGGCTGCGCATCATCGGCGAGCGCACGCGTCTGGCACGGGACATCCGGGTGCTGATCGAGAATGCCGAGGAAACCACCCGGGCCAATGACGGGCTGCACCTGACGGTGGCGCTCAGCTATGGCGGGCGACAGGAAATCGTGAGCGCGGTGCGCCGTCTGGTCGCCGAGGTCCAGGCCGGTCGCACCTCGCCCGAGGAGATCGACGAGGCCGTGATCTCCTCCCGGCTCGATACGCGCGACCTGCCGGACCCGGACCTGCTCATCCGCACCAGCGGCGAGCAGCGCATCAGCAATTTCATGCTCTGGCAGTGCGCCTATACCGAGTTCCACTTCACCCCGACCCTGTGGCCCGAGTTCGGCGAACCGCAGCTGAGCGAGGCCGTGCGCGACTTCTGCAGCCGAGACCGCCGCTTCGGCGCGGTCGCTCCGCAGGTCCGTTGAGGCGGGGGCGGCCGTTGCCGCCCATGCCTCGCGATCACCCCCCGCCATGAGCCGATCGCTGCTGCTCCGCATCCTGTCCGCGGCCCTGTTGATTCCGGTCGCGCTCGCAGCCGCCTGGGCGGGCGGCCTCTGGTTCGCGGCCGTCGTCGGCGTCTTCGCGCTGGGGATGGCGTGGGAGTGGGGGCGCATCTGTGACCCGGGCACGCGCCGGCCATCGCTGGCGGCGGTGATCCTCCTGACCATCGGGGTGGCGACTGCGTTCGGGTCGGCCTCGCTGGTCGCGCAAGGGCTGGCGGCGGCCGCGACCGGTGCAGGGCTGACGGCCGTGCTGGCGCGCGGGTTCGGGAAGCCGGTCTACTGGATGGCTCCGGTCGGCGCGTTCTACATAGCCGCCGCCATTCTCGCGGTGCTCGACATCCGCGGCACGTCCGGAGCCGACGCCCGGCCGACGATCTGGCTCTTCGCGGTCGTCTGGGCGACGGACATCGCGGCCTACGCGGCCGGACGCACCTTCGGCGGACCGCTGCTCGCGCCGCGCTTCAGCCCGCGCAAGACCTGGTCGGGAATGGCGGGCGGCGCCGTGGCGGCCGCCCTGGCCGCGCTGGCGGTGTCGGCGGCGTTCGGCGGCCAGTCGCCGGCGATCGCCGCCTTCCTGGGCTTTGCCCTGGCGTTCGTGGCCCAGGCCGGGGACCTCGCGGAATCTGCGGCGAAGCGCTACGCTGGCATCAAGGACGCGAGCGCCCTGATTCCCGGGCATGGGGGCGTGCTCGACCGGTTGGACGGCCTGATGGCCGCCGCCCTGGCGTTTGCGCTCCTGCGGCTGTGGATGGGAGAGGATCTGCTCGGATGGCGATGAGCGAGGCGGCCCTGCCGCTGGCGCAGGCGTCGCCCGGTCGGCGCAGGGTCAGCATCCTGGGTGCCACCGGGTCGGTCGGCCGCAGCACGGCCGACCTTCTCGTGCGCCATCGCGACCGCTACGAGGTCGTGGCCCTGACGGCCCACCGCGATGCCGACGGGCTGGCCGCGCTCGCCCGGGAACTGCGGCCGCGCCTGGCGGTGATCGCCGACCCTGCGGGCTATGCCGCGCTGCACCGCGCGCTGTCCGGAACCGGCATCGCGGTCGCCGCCGGGCCGGCGGCCGTGGCCGAGGCGGCGGCGCGTCCGGCCGACTGGGTGATGGCGGCGATCGTCGGCATGGCCGGCCTCGCCCCGACGATGGCGGCCATCCGCTCCGGGGCGACCGTCGCATTCGCCAGCAAGGAATGTCTGGTCGCGGCCGGGTCGGTGATGATGGCCGCGATCCGCCGCCATGGGGCCACCCTGCTGCCGGTAGATTCCGAGCATAATGCCATCTTCCAGGTCTTCGACTTCGCGCGGCCGGAGACGGTCGAGCGCATCATCCTGACGGCTTCGGGCGGGCCGTTCCGGGGGGCGAGCCGCGCCAGCCTCGCCGACGTGACGCCGGAGCAGGCGGTCGCACACCCGAACTGGCGGATGGGTGCCAAGATCTCCGTCGATTCGGCCACCATGATGAACAAGGGGCTGGAGGTGATCGAGGCCCATCATCTGTTCGCCATGCCGCCGTCGCGGATCGAGGTCGTGATCCATCCGCAGTCGATCGTCCACAGCCTCGTGGCCTATGTCGACGGCTCCGTCCTGGCGCAGCTCGGCTCGCCCGACATGCGGACGCCGATCGCCCACACGCTCGCCTGGCCGGACCGTATCGCGACGCCGTCGCCGCGTCTCGACCTCGCCCGGATCGGTAGCTTGTCGTTCGAAGCACCAGATCCGGAACAGTTTCCCGCGCTCGGCCTCTGTCGGCAAGCGATGGTGGCGGGCGGCGGTACGCCGGCCGTGCTCAACGCCGCCAACGAGGTGGCTGTCGCCGCCTTCCTGCAGCGTCGCATCGGTTTCCTCGACATCGTCGCGTTGGTGGCGGCGACGCTGGACCGGGTGCCGGCGCCGGCACCGGCGACGATCGAGGAGGTCGTCGCACTCGATCGCGAGGCGCGCCGGGTCGCCACGGAACTGATTCCAGGAGCCGGCCGATGAGGCGGGCGCGGCATGAATTCCGCTTCATCGACTGGAGCGGCCGGCCCGTCGCCCTCATCTTGCCGCAGGTCGGGCTCAAAATGCCCACCGGCCGCCTCAGAACCGAGTGATCATGGACGCCATCCTGCAGATTCCCCACTACGGCCTTTCCTTCCTGGTGCTGCTGACGATCCTCGTATTCGTGCACGAGTTCGGCCACTTCTGGGTGGCGCGGCGCAACGGGGTTCGCGTCGAGGTGTTCTCGATCGGCTTCGGGCCCGAACTGTTCGGGTGGAACGACCGCACCGGCACGCGGTGGAAGTTCAGCCTCCTGCCGCTCGGCGGCTATGTGAAGATGTTCGGCGATGCCGGCGCCGCGAGCAATCCGGCCGAAGGCATCGACCGGATGTCCGCCGAAGACAAGGCGGTGGCGTTCCACCACAAGCGGCTGGGCCAGCGCGCGGCCATCGTCGCCGCCGGTCCCGCGGCCAACTTCCTGTTTGCGATCGTCCTGCTGGCCGGCATCTTCATGACCCAGGGCCAGCCCTTCACGCCGCCGGAGATCGGGACCGTGCGCCCGGACAGCGCGGCCGCCGAGGCGGGGCTGATGCCGGGCGACCGCATTGTCGCCATCGACGGCTCCCGGGTGGAGCGGTTCGAGGCGGTGCAGCTCATCGTCCGCCTGAACCAGGGCACGCCGATGGCGGTCGAGGTGCTGCGCGACGGCCGCAACATCACGCTGTCGGTCACCCCGCGGGTGGTGGAACTCACCGACCGCATCGGCGGAACCCAGCGCGTGGGGCAGCTCGGCGTCGGGCGCAGCGGGGTCGAGTTCGTGCGCCGCGATCCGTTCACCGCCGTCGTCGCCGGTGTCGAGGAGACCTGGACGCTGACCGCCGGGACGCTGACCGCCGTCTGGCAGATGATCACCGGCACGCGCACGACCGAAGAACTCGGGGGGCCGCTGCGAATCGCCCAGATGTCCGGCGAGGCGACGCGTTCCGGCGCGACCGGCTTTCTCTGGTTCGCGGCGATTCTTTCGATCAATCTAGGGCTTATCAACCTTTTCCCGATCCCCGTGCTTGACGGGGGGCACCTGCTGTTCTACGCAGCGGAGGCGGTCCGGGGAAAACCGCTTGGCGAACGAGCACAGGAGTACGGCTTCCGCATCGGGCTCGCTTTGGTCCTGACGCTGATGCTGTTTTCGACCTGGAACGACCTGGTACAGCTCCGGGTGTTCTCCTTCCTCAGAGGGCTCGTAACGTGAGCGGGGCGGCCTCCGAGAAAGGGCATGGGGTGCTTCGAAAGTTCGTGATCGCTTCGGCGCTGCTGACAAGCGCCCTCGTCGTTTCGGTCCGGGCCCAGGCCCAGTTCGGCCAGGGCGTGATCCAGGAGGTGCGCATCGAGGGCACCCAGCGGATCGAGCCGGAGACGGTCCGTTCGTATCTCGCGGTTCAGCCGGGCGAGCAGTTCGACTCCCAGCAGGTCGACCGGTCGCTGAAGGCGCTGTTCGCGACCGGGCTCTTCGCCGACGTCACGCTGCGCCGCGAAGGCCAGGCGCTGATCGTCCGGGTGGTCGAGAACCCGATCATCAACCGCATCGCGTTCGAGGGGAATCGCCGCATCACGACGGAGATTCTCAACAACGAGGTGCAGCTTCGGCCCCGCACCGTCTACACGCGGACCAAGATCCAGAACGACGTGAAGCGGATCCTCGAACTCTACCGCCGGTCCGGCCGCTTCGCCGCGACGGTCGAGCCGAAGGTCATCCAGCGCGAACAGAACCGCGTCGATCTCGTGTTCGAGATCCAGGAAGGCGACCTGACGGGCATCCGCCGCATCAACTTCGTCGGCAACAAGCAGTTCAGCGACGGGCGCCTGCGCGAGGTCATCCAGACCAAGGAGACCCGCTGGTGGCGCTTCCTGACGTCGGACGACAGCTATGATCCCGATCGCCTGACCTTCGACCGGGAACTCCTGCGGAAATTCTATCTCTCGGAAGGCTATGCCGACTTCCGCGTCGTCTCGTCCGTCGCCGAGCTGACGCCCGATCGCGAGGGCTTCGTCGTCACCGTGACGATCGAGGAGGGCGAGAAGTACAAGTACGGGACGATCGACGTCGTATCGAACCTGAAGGATCTCGATCCGGAGTCCGTCCGCGGCCTGGTCGCGACCGTCGAAGGCCGGGACTACAATGCCGACCAGATCGAGACGACGATCACCCGCCTGACCGACGCCGTCGGCAATCGCGGCTACGCCTTCGTCGACGTGCGGCCGCAGATCCGCCGTGATCGCGAGAACAAGGAGATCGCGGTCACCTTCGAGATCCAGGAGGGGCCGCGGGTCTTCGTCGAGCGCATCGACATCGTCGGCAACGTCCGTACCCTCGACAAGGTCATCCGCCGCGAGTTCCAGGTGGTCGAGGGCGATGCGTTCAATGCCGCCAAGCTGCGGCGGTCGCGGCAGCGGGTGCGAGACCTCGGCTACTTCAAGAAGGTCGATGTCGCGAACGTCCCCGGCACGGCCCCCGATCGCACCGTGGTGACGGTCGAGGTCGAAGAGCAGTCGACCGGCGAGATCGCGTTCGGCGCCGGCTTCTCGACCAGCGTCGGCGTGCTTGGCGACGTCAGCCTGCGCGAGCGCAACCTCCTTGGCCGTGGCCAGGATCTGCGGGTCGGCTTCTCCATCTCGGAGCGCTCCCAGGAGGTCGACCTCAGCTTCACCGAGCCTTACTTCCTCGACCGGAACGTGGCGGCGGGCTTCGACATCTTCCGCATCGTCCGTGACCTGCAGGACGAGAGTTCCTACGACGAGGCGATCACCGGACTTTCGCTGCGCACCGGGTTTCAGCTCCGGGAGAACCTGCGACAGTCGGTTCGCTATACGCTGCGCCAGGACGAGATCAAGAGCGTGCCGACGACGGCCTCGCGCTTCATCAAGGAACTGGAGGGCTCCTCGATCGCCTCGATCATCGGCACCACGCTGACATACGATCGCCGCGACAGCCGGGTCGATCCGACCGACGGCTACTACCTGACGCTCTCGGCCGATCTCGCAGGCCTCGGCGGCGACCGGCATTTCCTGAAGCCGAAGATCACCGCCGGCTACTACTACCCGATCGCGTTGCCCTGGGTTCTCAGCGTCCGCGGCGAGGTCGGCCACATCCTCAACTTCGACGACGAGGTCCGACTGACGGACCGGTTCTTCCTCGGCGGCGACAACTGCCGGGGATTCCGCAACTCGGGCGTCGGACCGCGGGATACGACGACCCGCGACGCGCTCGGCGGCAACACCTACTATGCGGCGACCACCGAACTCAGCTTTCCGCTCGGCCTGCCGCAGGAATTCGGGCTGACGGGGCGCGTATTCGGCGACGCCTGCAGCCTCTGGGACTCCGATTCGAAGGGCCCGGAAGTCGCCGACAGCCCCTCCCTGCGCTTTGCGACCGGCGTCGGGCTGTCCTGGAAGTCACCGCTCGGGCCGATCCGCATCGACTTCGCGGTGCCCGTCCTGAAAGAGGATTCCGATCGGTCCGAGAATTTCCGGATCAGCTTCGGAACGAGGTTCTGACATGAACTACCCAGTTTTCCTGCGGGCGGCTGCGACGGCCGCGATGCTGACCCTGTCCGTGCCGCTGACGACCGCTCCGGCCGCGGCCCAGACCCAGCCCGCGCCGATCATCATGATCGTCGACGTGCAGGGCGTGCAGCAGGGGTCACGCGCCTTCAAGAACATCCAGGCACAGATGCAGACGCATCGGCAGACCTTCCAGAAGGAGATCAGCGACCAGGAGGCCCAGTTGCGCAGCGCCGAGCAGGAATTGCAGCGGCAGCGCACGATCCTGTCGCCCGATGCCTTCGCCCAGAAGCAGCGCGAGTTCCAGGAGCGGGTGAGCGGCGTCCAGCGGAACGCGCAGTCGCGGCGACGCCAGCTGGAAGAGGGCTTCAACGACGCGATGCAGCAGGTCCAGCGCCATCTGCTGCAGGTCGTCAGCAAGCTCGCCGAAGAGCGTGGCGCCACCATCGTGCTGCCCAAGACGCTGGTCGTCCTCGTCGACAAGCGGTACGACGCATCCGACGAAGCCCTCAAGCGCCTCGATGCGGCCGTCACCCAGGTCAGCGTGAAGCTGCCGGCGCGCAAGTAGCGGTACGCGAGCGAACGGCGTGGTCGACGCGCGCTTCTACCCGGCGGGCGAACCGCTCACGCTGTCCGAGCTGGAGCGGATCACCGGCGCGCAGGCACGCAGCGGCACGCGCGGCGACCGCTTCGTCGCCGTCGCGCCGCTGGCGGAGGCTGGGCCGGAACACCTCGTCTTCGTCGAGAACCGCAGCTATCTCGAACGGCTCGCCAGTTGTGGCGCGGGCGCCTGTCTCATTCATCCCGATGCGGCCGAGGCGGCGCCGCCGGGCATGGCCCTGCTGCTGACGCGGGCCCCGCAGCGCGGTTTCGCGCTTGCCGCCGCCGCCCTTCACCCGCCGCCTCCGCCAAGCCCAGGCATCGCCGCCGGGGCCATCGTCGATCCGACGGCCAGGGTCGCGCCGTCCAGCGAGATCGGGCCGGGTGCCGTGGTGGCCGCGCGGGCGGAGATCGGCGCCGGCGTCGTCCTGGGCCCCAACAGCGTCGTGGGCGCCGGTTGCCGGATCGGCGAGGGCTGCCGGATCGGTCCGTGCGTCAGCATCGCCAACGCCATCATCGGCGCGCGGGTGACGATCCATGCCGGGGCGCGCATCGGCGAGGACGGGTTCGGGGTCGTGCCCGGCCGGGACGGACACGTCGCCATCCCGCAGCTCGGACGGGTCGTCATCCATGACGGCGCCGACATCGGCGCGAACACGACGATCGACCGCGGCGCGCTCGGCGACACGGTGATCGGGCCGGGCTGCTTCATTGATAATCTGGTGCAGATCGGGCACAACGTCCGTCTCGGGCGGGGCTGCATCATCGCCGGCCAGGTCGGGATTTCCGGCAGCACGGTGGTGGGCGACTTCGTGATGATGGGCGGGCAGGCCGGATTGACCGGACATCTCCATATCGGCGACGGCGCGCGCATCGCGGCGCAGGCCGGTGTCATGCGCGATGTCGAGCCGGGGCACTCCGTGGGCGGAAGCCCGAGCATGCCCATTGCCGAGCATCTGCGGCAGGCCGTCGTGCTGCGCCGCCTGGCGAAAGGGAAAGGCGCTTAGGAGCATGGACGGGAACGACGCGGCGGTCACCGGCGTGACCATCGACATCGAGCGCGTGATGGCGATGATTCCGCATCGCTATCCCTTCCTCATGATCGATCGGGTGGTCGATGTCGTGGCCGGCGAAGGCTGCGTCGGCATCAAGAACGTCTCCATCAACGAGCCGTTCTTCCAGGGACATTTCCCGACGCGCCCGGTGATGCCCGGGGTTCTCATCATCGAGGCGATGGCGCAGACGTCCGCCGTGCTGGTGGTGCACACCCTCGGTGCGGCATCCGAGGGCAAGCTCGTCTATTTCATGACCGTCGACGGGGCCCGCTTCCGCAAGCCCGTGGGCCCGGGCGACCAGCTCCGTGTCCATGTCCGCAAGGAGCGCAGCCGCGGCAACGTGTGGAAGTTCTCGGCCGAGGCCAAGGTCGACGGGCAACTCGTCGCCGAGGCGACTTATGCGGCGATGATCCTCGACTAGAGAGCGCGGTTCCCGAACCCGATGAACAATATCCATCCGACAGCGGTCGTCGCAGCGGGGGCCGAGGTCGGCACAGGCGTGACAATCGGGCCGTTCTGCTGCATCGGCGAGAACGTCCGGCTCGGCGACGGCGTCACCCTGGTCTCGCACGTCGTCATCGACGGCTATACGAGCATCGGCGAAGGCACGAAGGTCTACCCGTTCGCCGCCCTCGGGCTGCCGCCGCAGCACCTGCGCTACAAGGGTGAGCGGGTCATCCTGGAAATCGGTCGCCACAACCAGATCCGCGAGCATGTCACCATGCATCCCGGGACACCGCTCGGGAGCGGTGCTACCCGGGTCGGCGACCATGGCCTGTTCATGGTCGGAACCCACGTCGCCCATGACTGCGCGATCGGTGACCATGTGGTCATGGCCAACAACGCCACGCTCGGCGGCCATGTCCATGTCGACGACCACGCCTATCTCGGCGGACTGTGTGCCGTACACCAGTTCGTGCGCATCGGGCATCACGCCATGATCGGCGGCATGTCCGGCGTCGAAAGCGACGTCATCCCCTATGGCTCGGTGATGGGCGATCGCGGGCGGCTGTCCGGCCTGAACATCGTCGGCCTACGGCGGCACGGCTTCTCGCGCGAGGACGTGCATCGCCTGCGCAGCGCCTATCGCCTGCTCTTCGCACAGGAGGGCACGATGGCCGAGCGCATCGTCGACGTGGCCGAACTCTTCTCCGACCATCGCCCCGTCATGGACATCGTCAACTTCATCCGCGAGGATTCGACCCGGGCGATCTGCCAGCCCAGGGCGAATGGCGGGTAGGCTCGGCATCATCGCCGGCGGCGGACCTCTGCCGCGCCACGCGGCCGCCGCCTGCCGCAGCGATGGACGCCCCTGCTTCATCCTGGGTCTCGAGGGTGCCGTCGACCCCGAAACGCTGACGGCCGCTCCGAGTACCACTGTGCGGCTGGGTGCCGCTGGCCGTGCGATCGACATCCTGCGCCGGGAAGGCGTGGAGGAGATCGTGATGGTCGGCCGGGTGCGGCGCCCGTCGATGGCGGCCCTACGCCCCGATTGGCGTGGCACGCAACTCCTGGCCCGGATTGGCCTCAGGGCCGCCGGCGACGACGGCCTGCTGTCGGCCGTGGTCGGCGAACTCGAGCGGGAGGGCTTTCGCGTCGTCGGCATCGACCAGATCCTGCAGTCGCTGCTGATCGGGGAGGGAGCTGTCGGGCATCTCCGTCCGGACGCGTTGGCCGAGCAGGACATCGCCCGGGGCCGGGAGGTCGCGACCGCGATCGGCCGTCTCGACATCGGGCAGGCGGTCGTCGTGCAGGCCGGAACGGTCCTTGCGGTCGAGGCCATCGAGGGGACGGACGCGATGCTGGAACGGGCGGCACGGTTTCGCCTGCAGGGGAAGGGCGGGGTGCTGGTCAAGATGCGCAAGCCGCAGCAGGAGCGTCGCGTCGATCTGCCGACGGTCGGGGAATCGACCGTGGCGTCCGCTGCCGCTGCCGGCCTGGCCGGCATCGCGGTGGAGGCCGGCGGTGCGCTGGTGGTCGACCGGGCGGCGGTCGCGGCTGCGGCCGATGCGGCCGGCCTCTTCGTCGTCGGCATTCCGCCGCTGGCCGCGCCGTGAACGACCTGCCCGCCATCGTCCTCGTCGCGGCGGAGCCGTCCGGGGACGTCATCGGCGGGCGGCTGATGGTGGCCCTGACGCGCGCGCTCGGCGGCAAGGTCCGCTTCGCCGGCATCGGCGGCGAGCGCATGACGGCGGCCGGCCTCGCCAGCCGCGTGCCGCTGTCGCAGCTTTCGCTCTTCGGCGTCTTCGAGGTGCTGCCCCAGGCCCTTCGCATCCTCCGGCTCGTCCGCGAGACGGCGGAGGAGATCGTCGCTGCAAAGCCTGCCTGCGTCGTCACCATCGACTCTTCGGGCTTCAATTTTCGCCTCGCCCGCCAGCTGCGGCGCCTCGGCTATGACGGCCCGCTCGTCCACTATGTCGCGCCCCAGCTCTGGGCCTGGTGGCGCCCGGCCAAGGCTGCCGCCCTGCGGCGCTGGTACGACCGGGTGCTGGCCCTGTTCCCGTTCGAGCCCGACTTCTTCGCCGGCCACGGCATCGAATGCCGCTTCGTCGGGCATCCGGCGGTCGAGGAAGGTTATGGGGCCGGGCACGATCCGCAGTTCCGCGCGCGACACGGCATCCCGCCGCAGGCATCGCTGCTGGCCGTCCTGCCCGGTAGCCGCGGGTCGGAGGTGAAGCGTCTCCTACCGGTCTTCGCCGAGACGGTGGCGCGTCTGGCCGCGCGCATCCCCGATCTGCACGTCGTGATCCCGACCGTGCCGACGGTGGCCGACCGGGTCGCGGCGGCGGTCGCCGGCTGGCCGGTGGCGGTCACCGTGCTGCGGGATCGCGGCGAGAAGGCCGCGGCATTCGCGGACAGCCGGGCGGCCCTCGCCGCTTCGGGGACCGTGACGCTGGAACTGGCGCTGGCGGGCACGCCCTTCGTCGTCGCCTATCGCGTCAACCGCCTCACGGCGTGGCTGGTACGGCGGCGGGTGACGGTCCGCTTCGCGACGATCGTGAACCTGCTGATGGACCGGGAGATTGCACCGGAGCGGCTGCAGACGGACTGCACACCCGAAGAGCTGACGCCGGCGGTGGAACGCCTCCTGCTCGACGAGGACGAGCGGCGTCGGCAGCGGCGGGATCTGGAGGTCGCGCTCGGCAGGCTGGGGCTCGATGGTCGGCCGCCGAGCGAGCGTGCTGCCGCGGAGGTGCTGGGCCTCATCGGCGATCGTCGCCACTGACGCGCCCGGTCCGCTGGTCGCTCGGGCGCACGTCCGGCACGCGGGTATAGGCGGCCAGGCCGAGCAGCAGCGCGCAGCCGAGATAGGCGAAGACTGCCCGATATGCGGCTTCCGGATAGGCGCCATCGGTGTCCGGAAAGGCGCCGACGATAATTCCGGACACCGTCTGGCCCACCGCCACGCCCAGCATGGTCGCCATGTTGAGCAGTGTCAGTCCGCGTCCGGCCAGTCGGTCCGGCATCAGGGCGCGGCTGTGCGTCTGCAGGATGATGGTGATCGACCCGGCATAGGCCACCGCCATGAATAGCAGGGTGGCGAGCCACAGCGGCGGCGTCGGGAGCAGGGCCAGGACCAGTAGCGTCGTCGCCGTCGTGAGCCCGCCGCCGAGGACGAGGCGCTTGCGCGTATCGAGCAGCCGGTCCATCGGCCCGTAGGAGAGGTTGCCGCAGATCGAGGCGGCGCTCATGGCGAACAGGATCTGGCCACGCCCGACCGCGTCGAGGCCGTGGACGTCGGCGAGGTAGGGCCCACCCCAGAGACCGAGGATGGTCAGCACCGCCGACAGCGTTGTCGCCTGGACGACGAAGAAATACTTGATGGGCCCGATCCGCCAGACCTGGGGCAGGCCGCGGAGGACCGCTCCCAGCGTCTGTGTGCCCACGCCCGCGGCCTGCCAGCCGGGCGGGCCATCGCGGACGAAGAGGACGAGCGGCAGGATGAGCAGGCCGGTGAGAACGGCCGATCCGGCGAAGGCACTGCGCCATCCGAACTGTTCCACGGCCAGCGCCAGCGGCCAGGTGGCCAGGATGATGCCGCCGGCACCGACCGCCACCATGACGCTGATCGCCGATGCCAGACGGTCGGGCGGGAACCAGCGGGCGAAGGTCATGATCGCGCCCATCAGGACGCCGGAAGAGCCGATGCCGAGGAGAATCCGTCCGAGGGTCAGCCCCGGCAGGCTGTCGCTGGCGGCGAAGACGAGGGCGCCGGCGACCGCGACCAGCAGCAGGCCGATGTTGGTACGGCGCGGCCCGTAATGGTCGAGCAGGATGCCGACCGGCACCTGGGACAGCGCAAAGGCGAAGAAGAAGGCGCCGGTCAGCGTGCCCATGGCATCCGACGAGAGGCCGAGTTCCCGCATCAGGTCGGGCGCGATGACGGCGTTGGTCGCGCGGTAGAACTGGCTGGCGACGTAGACCAGCCCCAGGGTCGGGACGAGCAGAAGCGCGCGGGCGCCCGGCGTCACCTCAGCCGGCCGCCGTCGCGACGATGTCGCAGATGCGGTCCACCGTGGCGACGTCGAGCTCCGAGTGCATCGGCAGCGACAGGTTGATCCGCCCAAGCCGCTCGGTCACCGGCAGGGAACCGGGGCCTTCCGAGGTGGCACGGAATGCGGCGTGCAGATGGAGCGCCTGCTCGTAGTAGGAGCGGCTGGGGATGTTTGCGGCGGCCAGCGCGGCGCGGATGCGGTCGCGCCGCTCGGACAGGATCGTATACAGCGCCCAGGCCGGCACGTGACCCGCCGGACGGTGCGGCACCTGGACCAGCTGCGCCAGCCGCTCGTCATAGCGCCGTGCTGCCGCGTCGCGGCGCTGCAGATCGTCCGGAAAGGCTTCCAGCTTCACCAGCAGCACGGCCGCCTGGAGCGTGTCGAGACGGCCGGTCATGCCGACCGACAGGCACTCGCCGGAAGCGTCCTGTCCATGCACCCGGAGCCGGCGGTAGGTAGCCGCGCGCTCGGCATCGTCGGTGAAGAGCGCGCCGCCGTCGCCGGCGGCACCCAGCGGCTTGGCCGGAAAGAAGCTCGTCATGGTCGCGGGGGCAAGGCGACCGACCCGGCGATTCCCGATCATGCCGCCGAAGCTCTGCGCCGCGTCCGAGAGGAGGAACAGCCCCTCCGTCTCGGCAATGGCGCCGAGGGCGGCGTAGTCCGCCGGCAGGCCGAAGATGTCGACCGGCATGACCGCGCGCGGGCGCCAGGTTCCCGCGCGCCGGACCGCCGCGATGCGGCGCTCGAGATCGGCCGCATCCATCGTGAAGGTGCGCTCGTCGACATCGACGAATATCGGCGCTGCACCGATCGCGAGGACCGCTTCGGCGGTCGAGACGAAGGTGAAGGCCGGCACGAACACCGCGTCGCCCGGGCCGATGCCCTCGGCCATCAGGGCGATGAGGATCGCGTCGTGGCCGCTGCCGGTCGTCACCACATGGCCGCCGCCGACATAGGCCGCCAGCGCCTCCTCGAGTTCCCGCACCTCGGGCCCGAGGATGAACTGGCCATGGTCGAAGACACGGCGCACGCGTTCGTCGATGCGGTCGCGCAGCCGGCGAATCTGGCCGGGGATGTCGACGAAGGCGATCGGCGCGGGGCCGGGGGACGTGTCAGGCATCGGACATCTCGATCGGGACGGCGGTGCCGTCGCTGTGGATGGAACGGATGACGGCCAGCGCCGTCGCGAGGGCATTGCGGCCGGCCCGGCCGTCGACCAGGGGGCGCCCGCCGCCGGCGATGCAGGCAAGGAAGGAGTCGATCTGGGCGCCGAGCGGGTCGGCATCCGGCTGGGCGGCCTCGATCGTGGTCGGCGCGTCGCCCGGAACCGAGGCGCGCGTCGCCGTCAGCCGGCGGGCCTGGAGGTCGATCGCCACTTCGCCGGATCCCTGGAGGACACGAAGGGTGCGCTCGGGCTGGGGGCTGACGCGGCTGGCGACCAGGGTTGCCGCCGCGCCGCCGGCAAAGCGCAGCTGTGCGGCGGCCACGTCCTCGGTCTCAGAGACGACGCGGCGGCCGATCCCGGACGCCGAGATGACCGGAGCGCCGACGATGGCCGTGACGAGGTCGATGTCGTGGATCATCAGGTCGAGGACCACCGAAACGTCGGCCCCGCGGCCGCGGAAGGCCGTCATCCGGCGCGCCTCGACGAAGGCCGGCCGCTCGAGCACGGCCGCGATTCCGAGGCCGGTCATGGAGAAGCGTTCGAGGTGGCCGACCTGAAGGACGACACCGGCATCGACCGCGGCCGTGACCATGGCGTCCGCCTCGTCCAGGGTCACCGCGATCGGCTTCTCCACCAGGACATGGATGCCCGCGGCGATGCACTCCCGGGCGATGGCGAAATGGAACGGCGTCGGCGCGCAGATGCTGACGGCATCGATGCTGCCGCCCAGTCCCGCCAAGTCGGCCCTGGCCTCGGCGCCATGCTGGTGGGCGACCGCGCGGGCGCGTTCGGGATGCGGATCGACCACGGCCACGAGCCTGGCGGAGGGATGACGGGCATATTTCTCGGCGTGGAAGCGGCCGATATGTCCGGCGCCGATCACGGCGCAGCGAACGGGGAGGGGCATCGAATCGCGAATTGGTGACCTTTGTGGGAGGCGGCAATCTAGCCGCTGGCCGACGCGGGGGTAAGCCGGGGCGGGGTCAAAGATTGTGTCGGTCCGTGACCGGGGGGCGGGAACGGCGATGCGCGGTTTATCGTCGGCACCCGGAACGCTACCATGCGGCATTCGGCACGATCAGGAGCCCCTGCCATGAACGACGTATCCGCCGCTGCCGCCGCCGGCGCAACCGCCACCACCGGACCGCGCTTCCTGCACACGATGCTGCGCGTCTTCGACCTCGATGCCTCGCTCGCCTTCTACACCGATCATCTCGGGATGAAGCTGCTGCGCAAGAAGGACTATCCGACCGGCGAGTTCACCCTCGCATTCGTCGGATATGGCGACGAGAGCGACCAGACGGTCCTGGAGCTGACCCACAACTGGGGTCAGAAGGAGCCCTATACGATCGGCAACGCATTCGGGCACATCGCCATCGGCGTCGCCGACATCTATGGCGTCTGCGACCGCCTGGCCAAGGCCGGCGTCAAGATCCCGCGGCCGCCGGGGCCGATGAAGCATGGCGGCAGCGTCATCGCCTTCGTGGAAGACCCCGACGGCTACAAGATCGAACTGATCCAGAAGGGCTGACGGGCGTCCGGGCCCGCCGGCGCCGGCGGGCCTAGAGCAGCCAGTGGAACGCCGCGGCGACGGCCAGTACCGTCAGCCCGGCCAGTATCAACGGCCGCCGCAGCCGGACCGGCAGCGGCGGCCGATTGTCGTTGACCGGAACGAGCACCCGGCGGCGGGGCGGGGGAGCGCTATGCGGCTTGCCCGTCAGCGGAAGCTGTCGCACGATCGCGCCCCCCGTCATCGGATCGATCCTCGCCGTCCTTCGCGAATGTCCCGGCCGCGCCGCGTCAGCGACGCTGCCCGATCGGGACGTAGGTGCGGCGCGGCTCGCCGACATAGAGCTGCCGCGGCCGGCCGATCTTCTGCTCCGGATCCTCGATCATCTCCGCCCACTGGGCGATCCAGCCGACCGTACGCGCGAGCGCGAACAGTGCGGTGAACATGCTGACCGGGAAGCCCATCGCCCGCAGGATGATACCCGAATAGAAGTCGACGTTGGGATAGAGCTTGCGGTCGACGAAATACTGGTCCTCGAGCGCGATCTTCTCGAGCTCCATGGCGAGCGCCAGGAGCGGCTCGTCCTTGACGCCCAGTTCCTCCAGGACCTCGTAGCAGCTCTGGCGGATGACGGCGGCGCGCGGATCGTAGTTCTTGTAGACCCGATGTCCGAAGCCCATCAGGCGGAAGGGGTCGTTCTTGTCCTTCGCCCGCTCCAGGAACTCGGGGATGCGGTCCTTGGTGCCGATCTCGGCCAACATCTTGAGGACCGCTTCGTTGGCACCGCCATGCGCCGGACCCCACAGGGAGGCGATGCCGGCGGCGATGCAGGCGAAGGGATTGGCGCCGCTCGACCCGGCCAGCCGGACCGTCGAGGTCGAGGCGTTCTGCTCATGGTCCGCATGCAGCACGAAGATGCGGTCCATGGCGCGGGCCAGGACCGGGTTCGGCTTGTAGTCCTCGCAGGGAACCGCGAAGGTCATGTAGAGGAAGTTTTCCGCGTATCCCAGGTCGTTGCGCGGATACATGAAGGGCTGGCCGACCGAATACTTGTAGGCCATGGCCGCGATCGTCGGAATCTTGGCGATCAGCCGGTAGGAGGCGATCAGCCGCTGGTGCGGATCGTTGATGTCGAGGCTGTCGTGATAGAAGGCCGACAGCGCGCCGACGACGCCGCACATCACCGCCATCGGGTGGGCGTCGCGGCGGAAGCCGCGGAAGAAATGGGTGATCTGCTCGTGCACCATCGTGTGGTGGGTGACGTCGTGCACGAACTTGGTCTTCTGCTCCGCGGTCGGCAGTTCGCCGAACAGCAGCAGGTAGCAGACCTCCATGAAGTCGCTGTGCTCGGCGATCTCCTCGATGGGATAGCCGCGATAGAGGAGTTCGCCCTTGTCGCCGTCGATGTAGGTGATGCGGGATTCGCAGCTGGCCGTCGATGTGAAGCCGGGATCGTAGGTGAACATCCCGGTGGCGCCGTAGAGCTTGCGGATGTCGATGACCTGCGGCCCGACCGAGCCGTCCATCAACGGCAGCTCGACGGTGTGGCCCGACGGATCGGTCAGCTTCGCGGTCTGGGTATTGGGACGGGCGGCGGTGGTGCTCATGCAGGCGACTCCTTGGTACGGCCGGGGGTCGGGCCGTGGTCGCGGCGGGGTGGCCGCAGGATAGTTGGCGGGGGTCCGCCTATCAATTGGCGCGAATGGCTAGCATCGTCAAACCGGCGGGGCCGCGTCGCTCAGCCGGCCCAGTGTCTCGTCGCGGCCGAGGACCTCCATCACCTCGAAAATTCCGGGCGAAACCGACGATCCGGCCAGCGCCGCCCGCAGCGGCTGGGCGACGTTTCCGAGCTTCACGCCCGCCTGTTCGGCAAAGCTGCGCACGGCGGACTCGATCGCGGCGGCGGACCACGCCTCCAGTTCCCGGAGTCCGTCCGCGAGGCGCCGCAGCAGCGCTCTGGCATCGTCGGTCAGAATCCGGGAGGCCTTGTCGTCCATCGCGATCGGCCGCTGACGGACATAGAACGCCGCCAGCTCCGCAAGTTCCTTCAAGGTCTTGGCGCGGACCTTGAGACCGCCCATGCCGCGCGCCAGCCGGTCCAGGCCGGCAGCGTCGGGGGCTGTACCGGCAGCGGCCGTGACGAAGGGCGTTACCAGCCGCAGCAGGTGACCGTCGTCGGCCTGCCGCAGATAATGTCCGTTGAGATTGTCGAGCTTGTCGAAATCCAGGCGAGAGGGCGAGCGGCCGACGGCATCGAGGTCGAACCACCGGATCGCCTGCTCGACGGGGATGATCTCCTCGTCGCCATGTCCCCAGCCGAGCCGCAGCAGATAGTTGCAGAGGGCCTCCGGCAGGTAGCCCATGTCGCGATAGGCCTCGACGCCGAGGGCGCCATGCCGCTTCGACAGCTTCGCGCCGTCCGGGCCGTGGATCAGCGGGATATGGGCGAACTCCGGTACCCCCCAGCCCATGGCCCGGTAGATCTGGGTCTGGCGGAAGGCGTTGGTCAGATGGTCGTCGCCGCGGATGACGTGGGTCACGGCCATGTCGTGGTCGTCGACGACGACCGACAGCATGTAGGTCGGCGTCCCGTCGGCGCGCAGCAGCACCATGTCGTCGAGCTGCTCGTTGGCGACCCGCACCTCGCCCTGCACGAGATCGCGGATCACCGTCTCGCCGCTCTGCGGCGCCCGCAGACGGATGACCGGGCTGACGCCGGGCGGGGCCTCGGCGGGGTCGCGGTCCCGCCAACGGCCGTCATACCGGATCGGGCGGCCCTCGGCCTTGGCCGCGGCCCGCATCGCCTCGAGCTCCTCGGGCGATGCCCAGCAGCGGTAGGCCTGGCCCTGCTCCAGCATGCGCAGGGCGACCTCGGCATGGCGGGGCGCGCGGGCGAACTGGAAGACGATCGCGTCGTCCCAGGCGAGCCCCAGCCAGCCGAGGCCGTCGATGATCGCCTGCACGGCGGCATCGGTCGATCGCTGTCGGTCGGTGTCCTCGATGCGCAGGCGGAACACCCCGCCATGATGGCGGGAGAACAGCCAGTTGAAGAGCGCCGTGCGGGCGCCGCCGATGTGCAGATAGCCGGTCGGCGAGGGCGCGAACCGGGTTACGACCGTCATTGTCGGAAACTTGTCTGGCGAAAGGGAGGCCTCGCTTACCACAAGGACGGCGTCGGCTCCAATCGGCTTGGATCACATTGGCCGCGGCGGGCTAGGATCGCCATGCGGGCGGGGGGATGAGCGCGATCGACGATGCCACGGCGCAGCAGGGGGACTGGTGGCGGCGACGGCTCGAGGAACTGCGGGCCGACGCCGACCGCTGGCCGCTCTGGCTGCCCGTCGCGATGGGATGCGGCATTGCGGGCTATTTCCTGCTCCGGGAGGAGCCGGTCGGTTGGCTCGGCGCGGCTGTTCTGGGGCTTCTGCTCGCTGCCGCCTGGGCGTTGCGCCGGCAGGAACTGCTGCGCAATCTGCTTCTGGCCGGCGCTTGTGCCGCATTGGGCTTCGCCGCCGTCCAGACCTCGGCATGGCTGGCCGACGCGCCGAAGGTCGAGGTGCGCATGCCGGTCACGACCGTCACGGGCCGCATCCTCCAGGTGAGCCCCCGCGAAGCCGGCTTTCGCGTCCTGATCGCGCCCGAACGGATCGAGGGCTGGCGTGGGCCGCTGCCGCAACGGCTGCGCATCACCGTCGCCGCCCGCTTCGGCGCGCTGCCGGGGGGCCCGGGTCAGCGGCTTGCGGTGCGGGCGGTGCTGTTGCCGTTGCCGCCCCCCGCGATGCCTGGAGCCTTCGACTTTCCGCGTCACGCCTATTTCGACCGGTTGGGCGGCCTCGGATACGCCACGGTCGCACCCGAACCGGCGCCAGGCGGCCCTCCCGGCGGCGGATCGGACTGGCTCGAGCAACTGCGCGAGGGGATGAGCGGGCGCATCCGCACCGCCATCGGCGGCGCCGCCGGTGCCGTCGCGGCGGCCCTCGTCACGGGCGAGCGCGGCGCCATCCCGGAAGCGGTCAATGCCGCTTGGCGCGACACCGGCCTTGCCCATCTGCTCTCGATCTCCGGCCTGCATATCAGCCTCGTCGCCGGCATCGTGTTCCTCGCCGTGCGCAGCCTGCTCGCCGCAATCCCGGGCCTGGCGCTGCGGCACCCGATCAAGAAGTGGGCGGTTGCGGTCGCCGTGCCGGCCGCCTTCTTCTACATGCTCCTCTCCGGTGCCGAGGTGCCGACCCAGCGCGCCTTCCTGATGGCCGCCATCGTCTTCCTGGCGATCCTGGTCGATCGCGAGGCGATCTCGCTGCGGCTCGTCGCCTGGGCGGCGGCGGCGATCCTGTTGTTCCTGCCCGAGGCGCTGATCGGCGCCAGCTTCCAGATGTCCTTCGCCGCCGTCCTCGCCCTGGTCGCCGCCTACGAGGCCGGACGGGAGCGAATCCGCAGCCTGCGGGCCGGTGCCGGGCCCATCGGCAAAGCCGCGCTCTATGTCGCGCTCGTCTGTTTCACCACCGTCGTGGCGACGGCGGCGACGACACCCTTCGCGCTCTACCACTTCAACCGCATCGCGCTCTTCGCGATCCCGGCCAACCTGGTCGCGGTACCGCTCACCAGCTTCTGGGTCATGCCCTGGGCCGTCATTGCCGCAGCTGCCATGCCGTTCGGACTGGACGCCTGGCCGCTGGCGGCGATGGGATGGGGCGTCGAGATCATCATCGCGACGGCCGAACGGATCGCCGGCTGGCCCGGCGCCGCCTGGACGGTCCCGGCGATGCCGGCCGCCGGCCTCGCTGCCTGCGCTCTGGGCGGCCTTTGGCTCTGCCTGTGGCGGGGCGGCGTCCGCTGGGCCGGCGTGGTCCCGGTCGCGCTGGGATTGCTGTCGATCGGCTGGAACCGGCCGGCCGACATCCTGATCGACGGCGGCGCCCGGGCGGTCGCCGTCCGGGGACCGGAGGGGTACCGGCTGATCGAAGGGCGCGGCGCCGAGTTCGCGGTCGATACCTGGCTCCGGCGGACGGCATCGGATCGCCAGGAGTGGCCGCCGCGCGACGGCGCGCCGCAGCACTGCAGCTACCGAATATGCCGCCTGCGAGCGGGCGGAGAGCGCATTGCCGTCGTCCGCCACCGCGGCGGCCTCACCGAGGCGTGCCGCACCTCGGACGTGGTCGTCGCACTGGTTCCCATGCGTTGGGAATGCGGGCGGGGCGTGGTCTCGATCGACCGGCGCGATCTGGCGCGCAGCGGCGCGCACGCCATCTATCTCGGCGGTGGGCGACCGCGCGTCGAGACGGTCGCGGAGGGGCGGGGGCGACGCCCATGGACCACCGTCGATCTCGGCGTCCTCGACGAGGAGGCGCGCGACGCCGCTCAGTAGCGGCGCATCAACCCGACGAGGCGGCCCTGCACCTGGACACGATCGGGGCCGAATATCCGCGTCTCGTAGCGCTTGTTGGCCGGCTCCAGCGCGATCGACGCGCCCTTGCGCCGCAGGCGCTTCAGGGTGACCTCGCTGTCGTCGATGAGCGCGACCACGATCGTGCCGTTCTCGGCCGTGTCGCAACGCTGCACGATGACGGTGTCGCCGTCGACGATGCCCGCCTCGGCCATGGAGTCGCCGGCCACCTCGAGCGCGTAATGCTCGCCGCGGCCGAGCAGGATCCCCGGAACGTCGATGGCGCGCTGGTGCTCGCGCAGCGCCTCGATCGGGGTGCCGGCGGCGATCCGCCCATAGAGGGGCACCGACACCGCGTCGCCCGAACCGCCGGCCGTCTCCGCCGGGGCGCCGGCCAGGCTGGGGCGGAAATCGCCCTTGATCACCGTCGGTCGGAACCCGCGCCGGGGCGCACCGGCCCGCTGCGCCGCGGTTTCCGCGGAGAGATCGTCGGGGAGGCGAAGAACCTCGAGTGCCCGCGCGCGATGGGGCAGGCGGCGGATGAAGCCGCGCTCCTCCAGCCCCGTGATCAGGCGGTGGATGCCGGACTTGGAGCGCAGGTTGAGTGCCTCCTTCATCTCGTCGAAGGAGGGCGAAACCCCGCTTTCGCGAAGACGGTCATTGATGAAGGACAGCAGTTCGAACTGCTTGCGCGTGAGCATTCCCGGGCCCCCGGTTCCACGGTTGGGGTGGCGTTGTCGCGTCGCCCCAAGATATGGAACAAAACCGAAACGACGACGCTTGTTCTAGTTTGGTTCCGCAGATTCGTCAAGAAAGTGCGAGCGGCCGGGACGCAATTCGCCCGCTGGCGAGAACCAGCCGAACGATCCGGGCGGTCGCCGCCTCACCGTGCGCCGGCAGGGCGTGCAAATCCATTCCGCAGCCTTTCCCGCAATCGGGGCGGGGGAGATCAGCGTGCCCGCAGCACCGAGGCGCAGGTGGCGGGCAAAGTCCTCGGCGGGACCGGTTCGCGCGCCTTGAGCAGGCGCTGGCGCAGCGCCTCGACGGCCTCGTCCGACAGCCACCAATCGAGGTCGGGTCCGCAGCCGTCGCCGGGCGGGATCGGTGGTCCCGGCTCGCACTGGTCCTGGCCGGCCGGACAGGCGAGGCGGACGTGGAAATGCATGTTGTGGCCCCACCACGGGCGGAGGCGGCGCAGCCAGGACCGGTCGCCGGCCGCCATGCCGCAGGCTGCCCGCTTGAGGGCGGGATTGACCAGGATGCGCTCGACATTGGTGCGCGTGGCGACGAGCTTCAGGAGTTCGACCTCGACTGGGCCGAACCGCTCCGGATCGGCCGCCCGGCCGTCGGGACGCAGCATGTCGAGCGCGATTGGCCGCGCCAGATCGGCGGTGGAGAGCGGCGCCCGGCTGCGCCGGAACCAGATGTCGATGTCGAGGCCGGACTGGTGGCTGACATGGCCGGACGGCATGGGCCCGCCGCGGGGTTGCGCCATGTCGCCGATCAGAAGATGGCCGTGCCCGCCGAGCACGGCCCAGCGTCCGAGCATTTCGACCAGGCGCACCGTGTCCGGGTGGCCGAAATAGCGCCGATTCTGCGGTCGCAGCACCTGATAGCCCGGCCCCGTCAGCGGCAGCGCCATGGCGCCGCCGATGCAGCCCTGGGCCGCCTTGCCGATGATCTGGGTTGGCCCCGGCGAGGGCTTGCCGACGGTCGACCAGGAGACCCGTGCCGCGGCCTTGGGCTGCTGCGCGGCGGCGGGGACGACCAGAAGCGCCGCCAGCGCGGCGATCAGAACGCCCTTCATAGGCCGCCGAAGGCGGTGCCGAGCCGCACGATGCGGACGGGATCGCCGCACCGGGCCGGCGGCGCGTGCGGCGCGCGGACGACGAGGCAGTCGGCCGCGGCCAGACGCGCCAGGTTGGAGCTGTCCTGGGTCGGGAAAGGGCAGGCGAGGAGACGCCCGTCGGTTCCGGGCTCCAGCCTCGCCCGGAGATAGTCCTCGCGCCGGTCGTTGGCGCCGAGATCGGCCCCGAGCACGGCCGTCTCCTCGATCGACCCGGGATCCTCGAGGCCGGCCAGCCTGGCCATCGCCGGACGCAGGAACAGGACCGCGCAGACGAGTGCCGAGACGGGGTTGCCCGGCAGCCCCAGCATCGGCGTGCCGCGCAGGGCGCCGAACATCAGCGGCTTTCCCGGGCGCATGGCGATCTGCCAGAAATCGAGCTGGAGTCCTGCCTCGCCGAGCACGCTGCGGACGAGGTCATGCTCGCCGACCGATGCGCCACCCGTCGTGACCAGCAGGTCCGCGCCGCGCGCGCCCTCGGCCAGCGCGACGAGCGAGGCGCGGTCGTCGCGGGCGATCCCGAGGTCGATCGGCTCGCCGCCCATCTGGCGCACGAAGGCGGCCAGCGCCAATGCGTTCGAACTCACGATCTGGCCGGGCGCGATGGGCTCGCCCGGCATGACGATCTCGTCGCCCGTCGGCAGGATCGCGACGCGCGGCCGCCGGTGCACCTTCAGCCAGGGCACGTTCATCGCTGCGGCCAGGCCGACGAGACGGGGACCGACGCGGCTGCCGGCGCGGGCGCCGACATCGCCGGCCCGGAAGTCCAGACCGGCCGGCCGGACATAGCGACCGGCCGTCGCACCCTCGCGGACGCGAACGAAATCCCCGTCGCGGTCCGCATCCTCCTGGATGACGATGGCATCGGCTCCCGCCGGCACCGGGGCGCCGGTGAAGATCCGGGCGGCCTCTCCGGGACCGACGGCGCCGTCGAACGGACGTCCGGCCGCGACGTAGCCGGTGATCCGCAGGCGGGCCGGCACCGTGGCGACGTCCTCTGCACGGACGGCCCAGCCATCCATCGCCGAGACGGCGGCCGGCGGCTGGGTCGTCCGGGCCACCAGATCTTCGGCCAGCACCCGCCCGAGCGCGTCCGTCAGCACCACCTGTTCGGCCGGCAGTGGCTGAATCCCGGCGAGAACCCGGTTGCGGGCCTCCTCAACCGAAATCATCACAATGCCTCGTAAGTACCGGATTTACCGCCAGACTTGTGCGTCAGGCGAACCTCTCCGATGACCATCGCCCGGTCGACCGCCTTGCACATGTCGTAGACGGTGAGCGCAGCGACGGTGACGGCCGTCATCGCCTCCATCTCGACGCCCGTGCGGCCCCGCGTGCGGCAGGTCGCGGTGATCTCGACACGGTTGTGCTCGGGCTCGCAGTGGAGGTCGACGGTGACTGCGGACAACGGCAGCGGATGGCAGAGCGGAATGAGGTCGGCGGTCCGCTTGCTCGCCATGATGCCGGCCAGCCGGGCGATCGCCAGCACGTCGCCCTTCTCGACGGCCCGGTCCATGATCCGCGCCAGGGTGGCCGGTGCCATGCGGACGTGGCCACGGGCGGTCGCGACGCGGTCGGTCTCGTCCTTTGCCGAGACATCGACCATCACCGCGCGGCCTTCGGCGTCGAAGTGGGTCAGGCCGCTCATGCCGCGCGGCTCCCCGGCCGGGCCAGCAGCGCCCGGGTGGCGGCCGCCACGTCCGCCTGCCGCATGAGCGATTCGCCGATGAGGAACGCCCGGGCACCGACCGCCGCCATCCGTTCCAGGTCGGCCGGCGTGAAGAGACCGCTCTCCGCCACCAGGAAGCGCTCGGCCGGAACGCGTGGCGCAAGCTCTTCCGTCGTATGAATATCGACTTCCAACGTCTTGAGATTACGATTGTTTATTCCGACGATCCCGAACGGCATCCGGAGCGCGCGATCGAGCTCCTCGCCGTCATGGACCTCGATCAGCACATCCATTCCCCAGTCACGCGCCGCCTCGGCAAGCTCGCCTGCCAGGGCGTCGTCGAGCGCCGCCAGGATCAGGAGAATGCAGTCGGCGCCCAGGGCCCGCGCTTCGGCCACCTGGTACGCGTCGACCATGAAGTCCTTGCGCAGCACCGGCAGGTCGACGGCCGCCCGTGCCGCCACGAGATCCTCGTCGCGGCCCTGGAAATACGGCGTGTCGGTCAGCACGGAGAGGCATGCGGCGCCGCCGTCGCGATAGGCCCGCGCCAGCGCCGGCGGATCGAAGTCCGGCCGGATCAGCCCCTTGCTCGGGCTCGCCTTCTTGATCTCGGCGATCAGGGCGTGGCGCCCGGCCGCAGCGGTCGCGGCGAGGCGTCGGGCGAAGCCGCGTGGCGGCTCGGCCGCGCGGGCTGCAGCCTCGACCGCAGCGAGTGGCCGCGCGCGCCGGCACTCGGCGACGTGGCGGCGCTTGTCGTCGTTGATGCGGGAGAGGACGTCGCTCACGCGCGGGTTCCCTTGTTGGTGATCGCGACGAGGCCCTCGAGCGTCGTCAAGGCAGCACCGGAATCAATGGCTTGCGAGGCGATCTTCACACCATCCGGCAGCGTGTCCGCGCGACCGGCGATGATCAGCGTGGCGGCCGCGTTGTAGAGCACGATGTCGCGGAAGGCGCCGGGCGCGCCGCCGAGCATGGCGCGCATCGCTTCGGCATTGGTCTCGGGATCGCCGCCGCGCAGGTCGGAGGGCCTGGCCCGGAAGATGCCGGCTTCCTCGGGCGTCACCTCGAAGGTGCGGATGGCTCCGTCGCGCAGCTCCGCGACGTGCGACGGACCGGTCGTGGTCATCTCGTCGCTGCCGTCGGAGCCATGGACGACCCAGACCCGCTCGCTGCCGAGACGCTGCAGGACTTCGGCCAGGGGGCGCACCCATTCCTGCGCGAACACGCCGATGAGCTGCCGGCGTGCGCCGGCCGGGCTGCTCAGCGGTCCCAGCAGGTTGAAGACGGTACGGGTGCCGAGCTCGACCCGGGTCGGCGCGACGTGGCGGGTGGCCGCGTGGTGGCGCGGCGCCATGAGGAAGCCCACTCCGACCTCGCGGATGGCTTCCTCGACCAGCGCCATCTCGCAGTCGAGATTGACCCCGAGGCGCGCCAGCACGTCGGCCGAGCCGGAGCGGGAAGAGAGCGCGCGGTTGCCGTGCTTGGCGACCGGTACGCCGCAGGCGGCGACGACGATCGCCGCGCCGGTCGAGACGTTGAAGGTGCCGGTGCCGTCGCCGCCGGTGCCGCAGGTATCGACCGCGTCGGCCGGGGCGGCGACCTTGAGCGACTTCGCGCGCATGACCCGTGCGGCGGCGGCGATCTCCTCGACCGTCTCGCCGCGCACGCGCAGCGCCATCAGGAAGCCGCCCATCTGCGAGGGGGTGGCGTTGCCCGACATGATGATCTCGAACGCCTGCCCGGCCTCGGCCTCGCTCAGCGTCTGGCCGGCGGCGACCCTGGCGATGAACGGCTTGAGGTCGAGGGTGCCGGGTGTGGCGGCGGCGGGCCCGCTCATGCCGCGATTGGCCGCGGCCAGACGACCGGGCGGCCGGTGGCGATCGAAAGGAAGTTGCCGAGGATGTTGTGCCCCCATTCCGACACGATGCTCTCGGGATGGAACTGCACGCCATGGACGGGCAATTCGCGATGGGCGAGGCCCATGATCAGCCCGTCGTCGGTTTCCGCCGTCACCTGGAGTGCGTCCGGCAGTCCCTGGCGTTCGACGATCAGGGAGTGGTAGCGGGTCGCCGTGAAAGGCGAGGGCAGGCCGGCGAAGAGGCCCGTTCCATCGTGCCGCATGCGGCTCAGCTTGCCGTGCATGGGCTCGGGCGCCCGGATCACGCGCCCGCCATAGGCCTGACCGATGGTCTGATGGCCCAGACAAACGCCGAGGATCGGCATCCGTCCGGCGCGCCGGACGAGGTCGAGACAAATGCCGGCCCGGTCCGGATCGCAGGGCCCCGGCGAGATCACGACGCCGTCGGGTCGCATCCCGAGCGCTTCGTCCACCGTCAGGGCGTCGTTGCGCCGGACCACCACCTCGGCGCCAAGTTCGCCCAGGAAGTGCCAGAGATTGAAGGTGAAACTGTCGTAATTGTCGATCAGTAGGAACATCTGCCGGCCAGTGCCTCCGCTGGGAATGCTATAGCACGGGGTGGTGGCGGCGATGAAGGCGCGGCTGCCGGCAGTCGCTATCATCCGGCCCCTTTTTCCCGAGTCGAGCCGCGTCCGTACCGAAGCGCCCCATGGCCAGCCGAACCGTCAAACGCCCCGTCCGCCGCCGCCCGGCCGCACGCTCCGCGCGCCGGCGGATGGACCTGGGCGGCCTGATGGTCGGCATCGGCGTCGGCGTCGCGATCACCCTCGCCGCGGTCGGGAGCTGGCTGGCCTGGCCCGGCCGCGAGCGCGCGCCGGCAGCGCCGGTGACCGTGCGGAGCGCCCGCCCGGCGCCGCCGGCCGGCGATCGTCCGATCGCAGCGCCTGTTCCAACCCCAATTGTCGAGCCGGCGGCACCCGTCGACGTGGCGCGGGATCCACCGCAGCAGCCTGTGGCGGTCGCGGCGCTTCCCGCGCCAGAACCTGCGCCGGCGCCCCCACCACATGCCGCCCCGCGTCCCGCCGTCCCGCCGACACCCGGCCGGTCCTCGGCCGATCCGGCGCCCTGGCGCCGCAACGCCGTCGCGGTTCCGTCAGTGCCTGCGGGAACGCCGCGCATCGCCATCGTCATCGACGATCTCGGCCCCAACAGCCGCGGGAGCCACGCCGTCATCGCCCTGCCGGCACCGCTGACGCTGGCCTTCCTGCCCTATGCCGGCGAGGTCGCCCGGATGGCGGAGCAGGCGCGCCGCGCCGGCCACGAGGTGCTCGTGCACATGCCGATGGAGCCGGTCGCCGCCAGCGTCGACCCCGGTCCCGGGGCGCTTCGGGTGGTGCTTCCGGCCGATGCCCTGCGCCATCGGATCGCCGACGGCCTCGGACGCATCTCCGGCCATGTCGGCCTCAACAACCATATGGGCAGTCGTTTCACCGCGGATCCGCGCGCCATGGCCGTGCTGATGGACGAGGTCTCGCGGCGCGGCCTTCTCTTCCTCGATTCGCGCACGACCGTGGAAACGGTCGCCGAAATCCAGGCGCGGGCGCGGGGCGTGCCGTTCGTCGCCCGCGACGTGTTCCTCGACAATGACCAGTCCGCCGACAAGGTCGAGGCGAAACTGGCCGAAACCGAACGGGTCGCCCGGCGCAAGGGCTTCGCCGTCGCGATCGGACACCCGCATGCCGGCACCCGCGATGCGTTGGCCGCCTGGCTGCCGCAGGCCCGGCGCCGCGGCATCCAACTCGTGCCCATCAGCAACCTCGCCCGCATCCTGCCGATCGCCGAGGCTCGGCGCTGAGGCGTCTCCGCTCGTGCTTGCCGCTTGCTCTGCTTGCCGGCAAGGTCATGCCGCTATGATCGGCTTCAATCATCTTGGTCGCCTTGGTCGCCTCGGCAATCAGATGTTCCAGTTCGCAGCGCTGAAGGGCGTGGCGGCCGTTCATGGCTACGAGATCTGCATTCCCGACAGCCGGTTCGAGGACTCGCGTCGGAACCATCAGCTCTTCGATGCCTTCGCCATGCCCAGCGTCACCCGAGGCGGCCGGAAGATCCGGCGCTTCTACCAGGAACGGACCCTGGCCTTCGACGCGGAGTGGGTGCGCAACTGCCCCGACGAGGTCAGCCTGTTCGGCTTTTTTCAGAGCGAGCGGTACTTCGCGCATGTGGCGGACGCGGTCGCGGTGGATTTCACCTTCCGCGATCCGGTCCAGGCGCGCGCCCGGCGCGCGATCGACGGGCTGGACCGGCCGATCGCCCTGCACGTCCGGCGGACCGACTACCTTGCAAACAGCTCGAAACACCATGTCTTGAAGGGCGCCTACTATGCGGCGGCGCTGCGTCGCTTCGCCCCGGAGCGCAGCGTCGTTGTCTTCTCCGACGACCCGGACTGGTGCCGGGGCCAGCCGATGTTCCAGCGGCCCCGCTTCCGGGTGTCGGCGTCCGGCAGCAACGTGCTGGATCTTTGCGTGATGAGCCTGTGCGACGGACACATTATCGCCAACAGCTCATTTTCCTGGTGGGGGGCCTGGCTTGCGCGGCGGCCCAACGTCGAAGTCGTCGCGCCGGCGCAATGGTTCGCCCGGCATCAGGCGGCCTGGCAGGCGCCGGATATCCTGCCGGAGCGCTGGAGCGTCGTCGCCGAGGGGTAGGCTATCCCCGCCGGGCGAAGCGGACGGCCTCTTCGGCCGCGCGGAAGAGGGCGCGGGCCTTGTTCACCGTCTCCTGGTATTCCGATTCCGGATCGCTGTCGGCGACCACGCCGCCGCCGGCCTGGACATACATGGTGCCGTCCTTGACCACGGCGGTGCGCAGCGCGATGCAGGTGTCCATCGAGCCGTTGGCGGAGAAATAGCCGACGCAGCCGGCATAGATGCCCCGACGCTCCTCCTCGACCTCCTCGATGATCTCCATGGCGCGCACCTTGGGCGCCCCCGACACGGTGCCGGCCGGGAACCCGGCGACGAGCGCGGAGAGCGCATCGTAGTCCGGCGAGATGCGTCCCTCGACATGCGAGGAGATATGCATGACGTGGGAATAGAACTCGATCGCGAACTGCTCCTTCACCGCGACGGAGCCGATCTGCGACACCCGTCCGACGTCGTTGCGGCCGAGATCGAGCAGCATCAGATGCTCGGCCCGCTCCTTGGGGTCGGCCAGCAGTTCGGCGGCCAGCGCCTGGTCCTCGGCCGCGTCGGCGCCGCGGCGGCGGGTGCCGGCGAGCGGCCGGATGGTCACCGTGCCGTCGCGCAGGCGCACCAGGATCTCGGGGCTGGAGCCGACCACGGCGAAACCGTCGAAATCGAGGTAGAAGAGGAAGGGCGAGGGATTGAGCCGGCGCAGCGCGCGGTAGAGCGCGATCGGCGGCAGTCGGAAGGGGGCCTGGAAGCGCTGGGACGGGACGACCTGGAAGGCGTCGCCGGCGCGGATGTACTCCTTGCAGCGTTCGACCATCCACTTGAAGCGCTCGGGCGGCATGTTGGAGGTCGGCTGGGGCATTTCCCCGGCGGCGGCCGCCGGCTCGCGGCGATGCGGCAGGCTGCGTTCGAGATCGGCCAGCACGTCGGAGAGGCGTTCGCGCGCCCGGTCGTAGGCGGCCCGCGCGGCGATCCCACCCTCCGGCCAGACCGGCGTCACCAGCGTCACGCGATCGAGGATGTTGTCGAAGATGGCGACGATCGTCGGCCGGACGAAGATCGAATCCGGCACCCCCAAGGTGTTGGGGTTCTTGTCCGGCAGGCGTTCCATCAGCCGGACCATGTCGTAGGAGAGATAGCCGAACACCCCGGCCGCCATGGGCGGCAATTCGGGCGGCAGGGCGATCTGCGATTCCTCGACGACGGCGCGCAGCGCCTCCAGCCCGCCCATGTCCATGGCGGAAAAGGCATCGCGGTCGAAGCGCGCCGACCGGTTGATCTCGGCCACGCCGTCGCGGTAGCGCCAGACGAGGTCGGGCTTCAGCCCGATCACGGAATAGCGGCCCCGCACCGCACCGCCTTCCACGGACTCGAAGAGGAAGCTCAGCGGCTGCCGGTCGGCCATCTTGAGGAAGGCCGACACCGGCGTCTCCAGGTCGGCCACGAAGTCGCACCACACGACCTGCGGCCGTCCCGCCTCGTAGGCGACCGAGAACGCGTCGAACTGCGGGGATGCCTCCATGGCGGCCGACCCTAGAGCAGGCGGTCGATCGCGGCGCGATCGATCTCGACGGGGACGCGGCCGCGCAGGGCCTGGCTCAGTTCCTGGCCGAGCTCGGCCGCGATGTCGCGCTCCAGCGTCTCCCGCAGGGTATCGACGGCGGCCTGATCCTGGGCCGGATCGACGGGCTCGATCGCCGTCAGCACGCCGACCGCCACACCCTCGCCGACGGGGCCCTTTGCGGCCGTTCCGACCGGCCCGGCGAACAGTGCCGTCACGGCCGACTGGGGCAGGGGCACCGCCTCACGGCCGCCGGCCCGGGTGAACGGGCCCACCGGCTTGACCTCGAGGCTGCGATCGGCGACCGCCTCGGCCAAGCTCCGGCCGGCCTTGACCGCGGCCAGGATCTCGTCGGCCAGCTTGTCGGCGGCTTCGGCCTGCTGCTGCTCGGTCCAGGCCTGGGCCACCGCGTCGCGAACCTCCTCCAGGCGCCGGATGCGGGGCTGGATCACCTCGTCGACATGGACGACGAGGTAGCCGCCCTCGGGCATCTCGACCAGCGGGGCGGTCTCCCCGCTGGCGGTGTCGAAGGCGATCCGGGGCAGTTCCGGGCCGCCGGGCAGCGGCGTGACCGGCTGTCCGTCGGCGCCCCGGCCCTGGCGGTCGAGCGGCGGCAGGGCGAGCGGCGCGACGCCGACCGCGGCGGCGGCCTCGTCCATGCCGGCGCCGCCGGCGAGCGCGTCCTCGAGCTTGGTCGCCTGGTCGGCCAATGCGTCGAGCGCGCGGTCCCGGCGCAATGACCGGGCGATCTCGTCGCGAACCTCCGCAAGGGGCCGAACCGCTTCGGGGACGATTTCCGCAACGCGGACGACATGCCAGCCGAGCGCGCTGCGCAACGGCGCGGTCGCCTGACCGACCGGCGTATCGAACACGGGTGCCAGTTCCTCGGGCAGGCCGGCGCGCTCGGTCAGTCCGATGTCGAGCATGGCGGGATCCTGCTTGGCGATGTCGCGGGCGACGGTGGCGAAATCCTGACCCGCCGCCAGGGCCTCGGACACCTGCTTGGCGACCGCCTCGTCGGATACCAGGATCTGCTGCAGCCGGCGCTGTTCGGGCCGGGTGTATTCGGCCTTGCGACGCTCGTACTCCGCCGCAACCTCGGCATCCCCGACGGCGACGCTCTCCATCAGGGCGTCGGGGCTGAGGACGATCGCGGTCGCGCGGCGCATTTCCGGCGTCGAGAACCGGTCCTCGAGCCGCTTCAGGGTCGCCTCCAGGGCGGCATCGTCGGGTGTCCCGACGTCCGGGAAGAGCGACCGGGGCACGACGACCGTCTCGGCGCGCCGCTTTTCGTTGCGATGGCGATAGAGCAGGCCCGCGGCGGTGCGGCTGGCGTCGGCGCCGGCGACGACCGGGTCGGTCAGCGCGACGCGCGCGATGTCCTGGCGCAGCAGGGCGACATAGCGTTGCTCGGTCGTGCGCATCTGCTGCAGCACCGACTGGAAGACGCGGGCATCGAACTGGCCGGCCGAGCGGAATTGCGGATTGGCCGCGAGCGTCTGCCGCAGGGCGTCGTCACCGACCAGGATCCCGAGTTCCCTTGCGGCCTCGGCGTAGAGGCGCCGCTCCACGATCTGCTCGATCGAGCGGTCGACGATCCCGAGTTCGCGCGCCTGGGCCATGTCCAGCGTGCCGCCGAACATCGGCCGGAGCTGCTCGACATCCTGGCGGATCTGGTTCACGACCTCGAGGCCGCTGATCTCCTGGTCGCCGACGCGGATGACCGTGGCCTCGGCGCCGGGCTGGCGGAAGATGTCGCCGATCCCCCAGACAGCAAAGCTGAGGATCAGGAGCGCGAAGAGAATCTTGACCACCCAGGAGGTGGCGCGACTGCGGATGGCCTGGAGCATGGGCTTTGCGATATCGCGTCGGGTGGTTGATAAAGGCCGCGGATCATAGGGACGGGGCCTTTCGCCAGCAACGTCTATCGGCCGGCCCATGCTGGCCGGGCCCCGACGGGGCGTGGTAAACAGGCTGCATGGACCAAGTTCGACGCCCGCTGATCGCCGGGAACTGGAAGATGAACGGGCTGGCGGCCGACGCCGCGGCCCGGACCCGAGACCTCGCGCTGCGCGCCGGCGGCGCCGACGCCCCGCCCTGCGACTGGGTGATATGCCCGCCGGCGACGGTCATCGCCACGGTGGCTGCCGCCCTCGCCGGATCGCCGGTGGCGGTTGGCGGCCAGGACTGCCACCACGCGGCCTCCGGCGCGCATACCGGCGACATTTCGGCGGCGATGCTGGCCGATGCCGGCTGCGGCTACGTCATCGTCGGGCATTCCGAGCGGCGTACCGATCATGGCGAGGACGACGCCGCGGTGGCGGCAAAGGCGGCCGCGGCCCATGCCGCCGGCCTGATCGCGATCGTCTGTGTCGGCGAGACCGAGGCCGAGCGCGACGCCGGAAAGGCGCATGCCGTCGTCGCCCGCCAGGTCGCCGGCTCGATCCCGGCGGGGGCGACCCAGGCCAACACGGTCGTCGCCTACGAACCGGTCTGGGCGATCGGCACCGGCCGGACGCCGACCACCGCCGACGTCCAGGCTATGCATGCCCATATCCGCGCCTGCGCGCCGTCGGCGATCGACGCGTCCGGGCTCCGCATCCTCTATGGCGGCTCGGTGAAGCCGGGAAACGCCGCCGCGCTGCTGCGCCTGCCGGACGTGGACGGAGCCCTGGTCGGCGGCGCCAGCCTCGTCGCCGAGGATTTCTGGGCGATCGGCGCCGCGGTCGGCTGAGCTGCCCGCGAGCTTGAAGGGTCCGTCGGGCGGAGGGCGATTTCGCCACTGGCGCGCGGCGCGGCGAACGATTACATACCGGGCGACTTCCCGGTTAGACTGTTCAGGAATTCCTCCATGGCGCAGGTCATCCTCGTCATCCACCTGCTCATTGCCCTGGCGCTGGTCGTCGTCATCCTGCTGCAGCGCAGCGAGGGCGGCGCGCTCGGCATTGGCGGCAGTGGCGGCAGCGGCGGCATGGGCGGGTTCCTGTCCGGGCGCGGCCAGGCCAACCTGCTCACGCGGACGACGGCGATCCTGGCGATCTGCTTCGTCGTCACCAGCCTGTCCCTCGTGCATCTGACGGGCGGCGCGGTCAAGCCGCGCTCCATCGTCGACCAGCCGCCGGCCACTCCCGCTGCACCCGCCGCCCCGGCGGTGCCGCAGGCCAACTGACTTCGTCCGTACGGGCGGATTCTTCCGGATTCGCCCGTCGCTGAAAATCGCGGTTGGGGAAGACTCGACCGCGGGGATATCCTGATCGTCCATGACGCGGTTCATCTTCATAACCGGCGGCGTGGTCTCCTCACTCGGAAAGGGCATCTCGGCTGCCGCGCTCGGCGCGCTGCTGCAGGGGCGTGGCTTTTCGGTGCGGCTGCGCAAGCTGGACCCGTACCTCAACGTCGATCCGGGCACCATGAGCCCGTACCAGCACGGCGAGGTCTTCGTGACCGACGACGGGGCCGAGACCGACCTCGATCTCGGCCACTACGAGCGCTTCACCGGCGTGCCGGCCCGGCGCACCGACAGCGTGACGACCGGTCGCATCTACTCGACCGTCATCGGACGCGAGCGGCGCGGCGAGTATCTCGGCGCCACCGTCCAGGTGATCCCGCACGTCACCGACGCCATCAAGGAGTTCATCCAGGGCGACGCCGACGGCACCGACTTCGTGCTGTGCGAGATCGGCGGGACCGTCGGCGACATCGAGAGCCTGCCGTTCCTCGAGGCGATCCGCCAGCTCGCGAACGAGCTGGGGCGCGAACGGGCGATGTTCGTCCATCTGACGCTGGTGCCCTGGATCGCCTCGGCGGGCGAGCTCAAGACCAAGCCGACCCAGCATTCCGTCAAGGAGCTGCTGGCGCTCGGCATCCAGCCCGACATCCTGCTGTGCCGCTGCGACCGGCCGATCCCGCCGTCGGCGCGCCGCAAGATCGCGCTCTTCTGCAACCTGCGCGAGGAGCGGGTGATCCCGGCGATCGATGTCGGCACCATCTACGAGGTGCCGATCACCTATCACGCCGAGGGCTTCGACGAGCAGGTCTGCAACCATTTCGGGCTGACCGGCCCCGAGCCCGACCTGTCGGGCTGGAAGGGGGTCGCGGAGCGCATCCACCAGCCCGAAGGCGACGTCACGATCGCCATCGTCGGCAAGTACACGCACCTGACCGACAGCTACAAGTCGCTGAGCGAGGCGCTGATCCATGGCGGCATCTCGAACAATGTGCGGGTGCGGCTGAACTGGATCGATTCCGAGATCTTCGATCGCGAGGACTCCGTCCAGCACCTGGAGAACGTCCACGCGATCCTGGTCCCGGGCGGCTTCGGCGAGCGCGGCTCCGAGGGCAAGATCGCCGCCGCACGCTTCGCGCGCGAGCGCAACGTGCCCTATTTCGGCATCTGCTTCGGGATGCAGATGGCGGTGATCGAGGCCGCCCGCAGCCTGCTCGGCCTCGAAGGCGCCGGCTCGACCGAGTTCGGCCCGTGCCGCGACCCGATCGTCGGACTGATGACCGAATGGGTCCGCGGCAACTCGCTGGAACGACGGGACGCGGGCGGCGATCTCGGCGGCACGATGCGGCTCGGCGCCTATGAATGCGTGATCGAGCCGGGCAGCCGGGTCGAGGAGATCTACCGCTCGACCCGGATCAGCGAGCGTCACCGCCATCGCTACGAGGTCAACATCAACTATCGCGAACCGCTGGAGGCGGCGGGGCTGCGCTTCTCCGGGATGTCGCCCGACGGCGTGCTGCCGGAGATCGTGGAACTGCCGAGCCACCCGTGGTTCGTCGGCGTCCAGTTCCATCCCGAGCTGAAGTCGAAGCCCTTCGAGCCGCACCCGCTGTTCACCTCCTTCGTCCGCGCCGCGATCGAGCAGTCGCGGCTGGTATGAGCGCGGCCGTCAAGGTTGTCGCGCATCGCGGCGCGTCCGCGACCGCGCGTGAGAATTCGCCGGCCGCGGCGCTGGCGGCGATTGCGGCAGGCGCCTGGGCGGTCGAGATGGATGCCCGGCTCTCGGCGGACGGCGTCGTCCATGTCGCCCATGATCCCGACCTGCGGCGGATCGCCGGGGTCGGCGCGGAGGTCGCGGCGATGACGGCGGCCGAGATCGCCGGCCACCTGGCGCCCGACGGCGGGCCGTGGGTTCCGACCCTGGCCGACCTGCTGGCGGTGGTGGCGGGCCGGGTGCCGGCGGTGATCGACATCAAGATCGGCGGCGCTGCCATGCTGGAGGCGATCGCACATGCGGCGCCGGCCGGGATCGAGCCTGACCTCGTGCTGGGGGTACGCTCCCTGGACGAAGTCGCCATCGCGCGCAGGATCCTGCCGCGGGCCCGCGTTCTCGGGCTGCTGCGAGGGACGGACGGTGCGGCTGCGTTCGCGGCCGCGGGCGGCTTCGCCATCCGCTACTGGGAGCCGGACACGACGGCCGAGCGCGTCGCGGCGGCACATGCCGCCGGCCTCGAGGCCTGGGTGACGGCCGGGCAATCGGGCGGCACGGGCGACGATCTGGTCGGGGCCTGCACGCCGGGTCGGCTGCGGCGCTTGGCGGCCCTCGGCATCGACGGCATCCTGGTCAATGATCCGGCGACGGCAGTGGCGGTACTGGCGCGGCAATAGGGCGCGGGGGGCGGTGGCATGGTGACGCGACGCCGGGTGCTTCTGGTGGTGTTCGACGGCCTGCGGCCCGACATGATCACGCCGCAGCGGATGCCCAGCCTCTCCCGCTTTCGCGCGCGCTCGGCCGCCTTTCCGTTGAGCCGCACCGTTTTTCCCAGCGAGACGCGGGTGGCCGTGTCGAGCCTCGTCACCGGGTGCCATCCGGGCCGCCACGGGCTCGTCGCCAATGCCTTCATCAGCCGGCAGGCTGGGCATGTCCAGACGGCCAAGCTGGATCATCTCGACCGTCTCGCGGCGAGCCGGGGCGGTCGGCTGCTGCAGCGGCCCTCGCTGGGCGAACGGCTGGCGGCGGCCGGGCGGCGGATGACGGTGATCTCCACGGCCTCGCCCGGCGCGACCCGGCTTCTCAACCATCGCGCGGCCGAGCTCGGCCATGTCACCCTGTCGGCGCACGGCAGCGGTGCGACGCAGCCGGCCGCGGCGATGGCCGCGGCCACGGCCAAGGCCGGGCCGATCCCCGAGGGGGCCGCGCCGAACACGCCGCGGATGCACTGGGCGGCGACGGTGCTGCTCGACCACGTCCTTCCCGACCTCGACCCGGACCTCGCCGTCCTCTGGCTCTCCGACCCGGACAGCACCTGGCACTATCGCGGTATCGGCACGGCGGAGGGGTTGGCGGCCCTGTCCGGGGCGGACGCTGCCTTCGCCCGCGTCCTCGACCGGGTCGATGCCGAGCCGGCGGAACGCCGCCCGCAGGTCATCGTGATGTCGGACCATGGGCACGTCACGACCCGGGCGACGATCGACGCCCCGACCCTGGTGCGCGATCGATTCGGCGAGCAGGACCACCAGCCGGGCTATTCCGGCGGCATATCCCTGCCCGGCGGCGGCGAGCGCCAGCTGGCGGAGGTGGCGGAATGGCTGCTCGGCCAGCCCTGGTGCGGCCATGTCTTCACGCGCGGCGGCGACGGGCGGACGGGGCTCGTCGCCGGGAGCTTCGACCGCCGGCTGGTCGCCTGCGACCACCCGGACGCACCCGACCTCTATTACTGCATGGCGACCGACGACGAACTCGACGCCCACGGCATCGACGGCGGCTGCCTCTTCCACAATGCCATCCCGGTCGGCGGCAGCATGCATGGGGGGCTGCACCCGCGCGAGATGGCGAACGTCCTCATCGTCGGCGGCAGCGGGGCGCGGCCCGGCTATTCCTCTCCGCTTCCAGCGGGGACGATCGACGTCGCCCCGACGATCCTGCGGCATCTCGGAATCGAGGACGACGGGACGATGGACGGCCGCGTCCTGGAAGAGGCGCTGGAGGGCGGAGGAGAAGCTGGCGAGGGCAGGATCGAGGAGGTCCGCTCGGCCGGCCGCCGCCTCATCCGCCGCCTCTATGCCGGGCGCGCCTATCTCGACAGCGCCCATGCCGGCTGACGCGGAGACTCTCTAGCGGCGCCAGCGGGCGAGAAGCAGGGCGAGGACGAGGGCGGGGACCGCCAGGAGCCACCAGCGCTCGTTGACGAGAAAGTAGAGCAGGGCGGCCGCCCCGAAGGTCGCCCAGGCGGCGCGGGCCGCGCCGGACATGGCCGCCGCCCGGTGATAGAGCCAGAGGCCGAGCAGGACGTTCGCCGCCAGGAACAGTTGCGACCCGGTGGCGCCGAGCGAGCCGGCGAGCGGCAGTTTGACGAGGGCATAGCCCACCCATTTGCGCGACAGCAGGTCGGCGGCGAGGTGGATGGCGAAGCCGCCTGCCAGCATGCCGCCGACCATCGGCCAGCGCAGCAGGATCAGTCCTGGAATGAGCAGGCTGTGGGTGACGATCGAGCGGTGGCCGAGGAGGGGCAGCCATTGGTCGGTGTCGGGAATCGTCGTTCCGGCATAGATCAGGACGACCGCCAGCAGGGCGGTGGCGGCCTGGGGCACGAGGCCGCGTCTCAAGGCCGGGCTCGCAACTGGGCGGCCTTGAGACTATCTATCGCGGCGACCCGACCTTCGACGGAAAGCGCATCTGCCATGACCCAGCCTCGGCACGTCCATGTCGGCAACGTCACCCTCGGCAACGACCGGCCGCTGGCGCTGATCGCCGGCCCCTGTGCGCTCGAGAGCCGGGACCATGCGATGGAGATGTCGCACGCGTTGGTGGAGCTGACGGGGCGTCTGGGCATCGGCCTCATCTACAAGACCTCGTTCGACAAGGCCAACCGCACCAGCGTCGACAGCCCGCGTGGGCTCGGGATGGCGAAGGCCCTGCCGATCATGGCCGAGGTGCGCGAGCGCTGGGGCTGCCCCGTGCTGACCGACGTCCACACGGCCGAGCAGTGCGCGCCGGTCGCCGAGGCGGTCGACGTGCTGCAGATCCCGGCCTTCCTCTGCCGTCAGACCGACCTGATTTTGGCCGCCGCCCGCACCGGTCGGCCGGTCAACATCAAGAAGGGGCAGTTCCTGGCGCCCTGGGACATGGCCAACGTCGTCGCCAAGATGGACCAGGCCGGAAACCCGAATACGCTGGTCTGCGAGCGCGGAGCCAGCTTCGGCTACAACACGCTCGTCTCGGACATGCGGTCGCTGCCGATCATGGCGAAGACCGGCTGCCCCGTCGTTTTCGATGCGACGCATTCGGTGCAGCAGCCGGGTGGGCAGGGCAAGACGAGCGGCGGCGATCGGCAGTTCGTGCCGGTCCTGGCGCGGGCCGCGGTGGCCGTCGGAGTCGCGGCCGTCTTCATGGAGACCCATCAGGATCCGGACAGCGCGCCGAGCGACGGCCCCAACATGGTCCGCTTCGCCGACCTGCAGCCGATCGTGGAGACGATGATGGCGATCGACCGCATCGCCAAGGCGCTGCCGGCCGGCTGAAGCCGGGCGGCCGTCAGGCCGCGTCGTGGAAGATGATGCCGAGGGTCGTGCGGCTGCCCGAGCGCAGGGTCGCGACGCCGTGGCGCAGCTGTTGCCGGCGCCAGCCGCGCGCTGCGGCGACCGGACGGTCGCGCACGGCGAAGAGGGCGACGTCGCCGAGGCCGAGCGGGACGACATGGGCGCGCGACTGCTGCCGCGGACGCTGCTCGACGAGAATGAACTCACCACCCTCGAAATCGGCGCCCGGCCGGTTCAGCAGGGCTACGGCCTGGATCGGGAAGACCTCCTCGCCATAGAGATCCTGGTGCAGGCAATTGAAGTCGCCGGCGCCGTAGCGCAGCAGCAGCGGGGTCGGCCGCGTCTGCCCCGCGGCATGGCAGCGCGCACGATAGGCCGCATGGTCGGGCGGATAGCGCACCGGGATGCCGAGGCGCTCGGCCCAGCGATCGGCGAGCGGCGCGAGCCGGCGGTAGAGTTCCGATCGCAGGCCGGCGACCAGCTCCGGCAGGGGATCGGCGAAGTATCGGTAGCTGCCGCGGCCATAGCCGTGCCGCTCCATCACCACTTCCCGCCGGAACCGCTCCCGCTCGTCGAAGAGGGCGATCGCGGCCGCGGATTCCGCCGCCGAGAGGAGTCCGGGCAGCACGGCATGGCCGTCGGCATCCAGTGCCGCCGTGGTCGCGGCCCAATCCACGGCGGCGATCCGGTCTGCGAGGGGGATGGTCGGCATGACGGCTCTCCTTGCTGCACCGGCGGAAGCATGCGGCGAGCGGCGGCGCGGTGCTATCCGGTGCTTGCGCGGCGATCCTCGCGCTTGCCCCGGTCACATACGGGCGGATATCTAGTGCCGCTCAATCCGTTCGCATCCGAAATCGAGGCAGCATCATGACGGCCATCGTCGACATCCACGCGCGCGAGGTTCTCGACAGCCGCGGCAATCCGACGGTCGAGGTCGATGTCCGGCTGGAGACCGGCACCCTCGGACGGGCCGCCGTCCCCTCCGGGGCCTCGACCGGTGCCCATGAGGCCGTCGAACTGCGCGACGGCGACGGGAAGCGGTACGGCGGCAAAGGCGTCCGGCGGGCGATCGACGCAGTGACCGGCGAGATCTTCGACGCGCTGTCCGGCATGGATGCCGAGGACCAGCTCGCGATCGACCAGGCGATGATCGGGCTCGACGGGACGCCGAACAAGGCCCGCCTCGGTGCCAACGCGATCCTGGGCGTCAGCCTCGCTTCGGCGCGGGCGGCGGCGGCGGAAGCCGACATGCCGCTCTGGCGCTATGTCGGCGGCGCTTATGCGCACCGCCTGCCGGTGCCGCTCATGAACATCGTCAATGGCGGCGCGCACGCCGACAACGCGATCGACTTCCAGGAGTTCATGGTGGCGCCGGTCGGCGCCGACAGCTTCGCCGAAGGGCTGCGCATGGGCTCGGAGGTGTTCCACTCCCTGCGCAAGCAGCTCGTGGCCGCCGGGCACAATACCAATGTCGGCGACGAAGGCGGCTTCGCGCCGGCCCTCAAGACGGCCGACGAGGCGTTGGGCTTCATCTCGAAGGCGGTCGAGGCGGCGGGCTACCGACTTGGCGAGGACATCGCGTTCGCGCTCGATCCGGCCTCCACCGAGTTCTTCAAGGAAGGGCGCTACGTCCTCGCGGGCGAGGGGCGGACGCTCGATGCCGCCGGCATGGTCGCCTACTACCAGGATCTCTGCGGCCGCTATCCGATCCTGTCGATCGAGGACGGGATGGCCGAGGACGACTGGGACGGCTGGGTCGCCCTCAATGCGGCGATCGGCGACCGGGTGCAGCTCGTCGGCGACGATCTCTTCGTCACCAGCACGGCGCGCCTGCGTGACGGCATCGCCCGCGGGGCGGCCAACGCCATCCTCGTCAAGGTCAACCAGATCGGCACCCTCAGCGAAACCCTCGACGCCGTCGACACGGCCCAGCGGGCCGGCTGGCGCGCGGTGATGTCACACCGCTCCGGCGAAACCGAGGACACCACCATCGCCGATCTCGCCGTCGCCACCAATTGCGGGCTGATCAAGACCGGTTCGCTGTCCCGCTCGGACCGCACCGCCAAGTACAACCAGCTCCTGCGCATCGAGGAACAGCTGGGCGCGCAGGCGCGTTACCCGGGACGGGCGGCGTTCGCGCGCTGAGCGGTTCATTGACGGGCGCCGTGGTCGGTGGTGCTGTGAAGGGCATGTCGATTCGTCGCGAGTTCGGTAGGGTCATGCGGATGGGGGTGGCGCCCGCGCTGGGCGTCGCCGTCATCGGCTATTTCGCCTACCACCTCGTTCACGGCGACCGCGGTCTGGTCGCTTGGCGCGATCTCAACGAGCGGATCCAGGAGACCGAGGCGGAGGCTCGCCGGGTCGGCGGCGAGCGCGAGGAGCTGGAGCGGCGCGTCGCACTGTTGCGGCCCGACAGCCTCGACCGCGACATGCTCGACGAACGCGTGCGCGAGGTGCTGAACCTGGCACACCCCGACGACATCGTGATCCTGCGCAACATCGCACCCGCGAGATAGGGTGCCCGATTCTAGCTGCAATGCAGCATGATTAACCGCAATCCGGTTAATCGGACGATTTACATTGTGTTTCAATCATTTGCGGCCCGGGAATTGCGGGCGGGTGCGGTTGCAATCCCGCACCCAGTCGCTATGTTGGCGGCAGAGGTCCGGCAGCCACGACGGTGACCGGGACCATTTCGCCCGATGGGAGGAATCTCTATGGCCGCAGCCAAGCGTCAGGCCTCGGCGGCGAAGCGCACCGCCAAGGCGGCGCGCCTCGACCCCGACGTACTCGTAGGCATGTATCGCGACATGCTGTTGATCCGCCGCTTCGAAGAGAAGGCGGGGCAGATGTACGGAATGGGCCTGATCGGCGGTTTCTGCCATCTCTACATCGGCCAGGAAGCGGTCGTCGTCGGGATGCAGGCGGCGATCAAGTCGGGCGACGCCGTCATCACCAGCTACCGCGACCACGGCCACATGCTGGCCTGCGGCATGGATGCGCGCGGCGTCATGGCCGAGTTGACCGGGCGGCGCGGCGGCTATTCCCGCGGCAAGGGCGGCTCGATGCACATGTTCAGCCGCGAGAAGGATTTCTACGGTGGCCACGGCATCGTCGGCGCGCAGGTGCCGCTCGGCACTGGCATCGCCTTCGGGCTGAAGTACAAGGACACGGACAATGTCTGCCTGACCTATCTCGGCGACGGCGCCGTGAACCAGGGGCAGGTGTACGAGTCCTTCAACATGGCGGCGCTGTGGAAGCTGCCCGTCATCTACATCATCGAGAACAACCGCTATGCCATGGGCACCTCGGTCCAGCGCTCGTCGGCCAGCCCCGACCTGTTCGAGCGCGGCGCGCCCTATGGCATTCCCGGCCGGCAGGTCGACGGCATGGACGTGGTCGCCGTCAAGGCCGCGGGCGACGAGGCGGTCGCCCATGTCCGCGCCGGCAAGGGCCCGTATATCCTGGAGATGATGACCTACCGCTATCGTGGCCACTCCATGTCCGATCCGGCGAAGTATCGGACCAAGGAGGAGGTCAACAAGATGCGCTCCGAGCACGATCCGATCGACCGGCTGCGCACCGCGCTGCTCGAAGACGGCGCAGCCAAGGAGGACGCGCTGAAGGCCATCGATCGCGAGGTGAAGGATATCGTGACGGCGGCTGCCGAGTTCGCGCAGGAGAGCCCGGAGCCCGATCCGTCCGAGCTCTTCACCGATATCCTGGTCGAATCCAAGGCCGCCTGAGCCGGCACCATCTGCGGACGCCGAGGTCGGGCCGCCCCAGGCGGCCCCGGAGCGGCGCCCCTCCGAGGAGAGGTCTCGATGCCGATCGAAGTGCTCATGCCGGCGCTGTCGCCGACCATGACCGAGGGCAAGCTCGCCAAATGGCACAAGCAGCCGGGCGACGCCGTGAAGGCGGGCGACGTGCTCGCCGAGATCGAAACGGACAAGGCGACCATGGAGGTCGAGGCGGTCGACGAGGGTACCGTCGGCTCGATCCTGGTCGAGGAGGGCACCGATGCGGTGCCCGTCAATCAGCCCATCATGCTGCTGCTGGAGGAAGGCGAGGAAGCCGGCGCAGCGGCCGCGCCCCCGGCGGCCAAGCCGCAGGCCGCAGCAGAACCGGAGCCGGAGCCCGAGCCGGCCGCCAGGCCGGCGGCCGCGCCCAAGGCACCGGCGACGCCCGCTCCCGCGCCCGAGCCGGAATATTCCGGCGAGACGCAGACGATGACCGTCCGCGAGGCGCTGCGCGACGCCATGGCCGAGGAGATGCGGCGGGACCAGACGGTGCTGCTGCTCGGCGAGGAGGTCGGCGAGTACCAGGGCGCCTACAAGGTCAGCCAGGGCCTGCTGCAGGAGTTCGGCGCCAAGCGCATCATCGACACCCCGATCACCGAGCACGGCTTCGCCGGCCTCGGCGTCGGCGCCGGCTTCGTGGGCCTCAAGCCCATCGTCGAGTTCATGACCTTCAACTTCGCCATGCAGGCGATCGACCAGATCATCAACTCGGCCGCCAAGACGCTGTACATGTCGGGCGGGCAGATGGGCTGCTCGATCGTCTTCCGCGGGCCGAACGGCGCCGCCTCGCGGGTCGCCGCCCAGCATTCGCAGTGCTATGCGAGCTGGTACGCGCACTGCCCGGGCCTCAAGGTGGTGTCGCCCTGGTCGGCGGCCGATGCCAAGGGCCTGCTGAAGTCGGCCATCCGTGATCCGAACCCGATCATCTTCCTCGAACACGAACTGCTCTACGGCCAGAGCTTCGAGGTGCCGACCGATCCCGATTTCATCGTGCCGATCGGCAAGGCGAAGATCGCCCGCGCGGGCAAGCACGTCACCATCACCGCCTTCTCCCGGATGGTCGGGTTCGCGCTCGAGGCCGCCGAGAAGCTGGCGGCCGAGGGGATCGAGGCCGAGGTCATCGACCTGCGGACCCTGCGCCCGCTGGACACCGAGACGATCGTCGCGTCGGTCAAGCGGACCAACCGCCTGGTATCGGTCGAGGAGGGCTGGCCCTATGCCGGCATCGGCTCGGAACTGGCGGCGGTCCTGATGGAGCAGGCGTTCGACGACCTCGATGCGCCGATCCGGCGCGTCACGGGTGCCGACGTCCCGCTGCCCTATGCCGCGAACCTCGAAAAGCTGGCGCTGCCGCAGGTCGATCACATCGTCGAGGCGGCCAAGGCCGTCTGCTACCGCTAGGGAGCCCGAGCGATGCCCATTCCAATCCTGATGCCGGCCCTGTCGCCGACCATGACCGAGGGCAACCTCGCCAAGTGGCACAAGAAGGAAGGCGACACGGTCAAGGCGGGCGACGTGCTGGCGGAGATCGAGACCGACAAGGCGACCATGGAAGTCGAGGCGGTCGACGAGGGCACGATCGGCCGCATCCTGGTGGCGGAAGGCGCCCAGGGGGTGCAGGTGAACGCGCCGATCGCGATCCTGCTCGAAGAGGGCGAGGACGCATCGGCCCTCGATGGCGACGAGGCGAAGCCGGCGCCCAAGGCCGCGGCACCGGCAGCCGCGCCCGCTCCCGCGCCGCAATCGGCCCCGGCACCACAGCCGGCGGCGGCCCCCGCGGCACCGCGCGAGAGCGACGAGCGCATCGTCGCGTCGCCGCTCGCCCGCCGCATGGCCGCCCAGGCCGGCGTCGATCTGGCGACGCTGTCGGGCTCCGGCCCGAACGGCCGGATCGTCAAGTCGGACATCGAGGCCGCGCTCGGCAAGGGCCCGGCCAAGCCCGCCACGGCGGCTGCGGCCAAGGCCGAGCCGGCCGCTGCCGCCCCGACGCCCGCGCCGCGTCCCCAGCCGGCCGCCGCTGCCGCCGGGCTCGGCAAGGATCAGGTGGCGCTGCTCACGGGCAACATCCCCTATCGTCTCGACGCGCACACCTCGATGCGCAAGACGATCGCCCGGCGGCTCAGCGAGTCCAAGCAGCAGGTGCCGCATTTCTACCTGTCGGTCGACTGCACGATCGACCGCCTGCTGGCGACCCGGAAAGAGCTCAACGGCCGCTCGGACGCCTACAAGCTGTCGGTCAACGACTTCGTCATCCGGGCCTCGGCGCTGGCGCTGCGCAAGGTGCCGCAGGCCAACGCCTCGTGGAGCGACGATGGGCTGCTGATCTGGGAACAGGTCGACGTCTCGGTCGCGGTAGCAATCCCGAACGGGCTCATCACGCCGATCGTCAAGAAGGCGGACCAGAAGGGGCTCGCGACCATCTCCGAGGAGATGCGCGACCTCGGCCAGCGGGCCAAGGAGGGCAAGCTGAAGCCGGAGGAGTTCCAGGGCGGCACCTTCAGCGTGTCCAATCTCGGCATGTTCGGCATTCCGAACTTCTCGGCGATCATCAATCCGCCGCAGGCCTGCATCCTGGCGGTGGGCGCGGGCGAGCAGCGGCCGGTGGTGAAGGACGGCGCGCTGGCGATCGCCACCCAGATGACCTGCACGCTGTCGGTCGATCACCGGGTGGTCGACGGTGCCGTCGGCGCCCGCTTCCTCGCCGCCTTCAAGGGCTACATCGAAGACCCGCTCAGCATGCTGCTGTAGGAGGGGAGGGCGGCCCGGCCGCCCGCCCGGAAAGGATCGCCCCATGGCGGAAGAACGCTTCGACCTCATCGTGATCGGCGGCGGCCCCGGCGGCTATGTCGCCGCCATCCGCTCGGCCCAGCTCGGCATGAAGACGGCGCTGGTCGAGCGCGAGCACCTGGGCGGGATCTGCCTGAACTGGGGCTGCATCCCGACCAAGGCGCTGCTGCGCTCGGCCGAGGTCTATCACCTGATGCAGCATGCCGACGCCTTCGGCCTGTCGGCGGAGAAGGTCTCCTTCGATCCGCAGAAGGTCGTCAAGCGCTCGCGCGGAGTGGCGCAGCAGCTCCAGAACGGCGTCCGGCACCTGATGAAGAAGAACAAGATCACGGTGTTCGACGGCCACGGGCGCCTCGCGGGGGGCGGCAAGGTCGCGGTCACCCGCGACGACAAGCCCGTCGCGACGCTCACGTCGGCCAACATCATCCTGGCGACGGGCGCACGGGCGCGCTCCGTGCCGGGGCTGGAGCCGGACGGCAAGCTCGTCTGGACCTACAAGGAAGCGATGGTCCCGGACCGGATGCCGAAGTCGCTGCTGGTGGTCGGCTCCGGCGCGATCGGCATCGAGTTCGCCAGCTTCTACCGCACCATGGGTGCCGAGGTGACGGTCGTCGAGATGCTCGACCGCGTCCTGCCGGTCGAGGACGAGGAGATTTCCGCCCTGGCCCGCAAGGCGTTCGAGAAGCAGGGCATGAAGATCCTGACCGGCGCCCAGGTCAAAGGCCTGAAGAAGGCCGCCGACAGCGTCACGGCGACCATCGCGGCCGGCGGCAAGACCGTCGAGGTGACGGCCGAGCGCGTGATCTCCGCGGTCGGCATCGTCGGGAACGTCGAGAATCTGGGGCTCGAAGGCACCAAGGTCGTGGTCGATCGCACCCATGTCGTGATCGACCAATGGTGCGCGACGGGCGAGAAGGGGGTCTATGCCATCGGCGACCTCGCCGGCCCGCCCTGGCTGGCGCACAAGGCGATGCACGAAGCGGTGCTGTGTGTCGAGAGGATCGCCGGCGTGAAGGGCGTCCATCCGATGGACGTGACGAAGATTCCGGGCTGCACCTATTGCGCGCCCCAGGTCGCCAGCGTCGGACTGACCGAGAAGCGGGCCAAGGAACTGGGGCACGAGGTGCGCGTCGGCCGCTTCCCCTTCATCGGCAACGGCAAGGCGATCGCGCTGGGCGAGACCGAGGGACTGGCGAAGACGGTGTTCGACGCGAAGACCGGCGAGTTGCTCGGCGCCCACCTGATCGGTCCCGAGGTCACCGAGCTGATCCAGGGCTACACCATCGCCCGGACGCTCGAAACGACCGAGGCGGAGCTGATGGGGACGACCTTCCCGCACCCGACCATCTCGGAGGTCATGCACGAAGCCGTGCTTGACGCCTACGGTCGCACGCTCCACTTCTAGCCTTCCACCCGCGAGGAGCCAGAGGCTCGCCATGGCGTCGTCCGCGGACCAGGTCCGCCATCCCGAGAAGGCCAACCGGCCCGACAACCCGATCCAGCGCAAGCCCGCCTGGATCCGGGTGAAGGCGCCGACATCGCGCACCTATACCGAGACTCGCGAACTGATGCGTGGCCTCGACCTCCGCACGGTGTGCGAGGAGGCCGCCTGCCCGAACATCGGCGAGTGCTGGTCGCAGAAGCACGCGACGGTGATGATCCTGGGCAGCGTCTGCACCCGCGCCTGCACCTTCTGCAACGTCGCGACGGGGCGGCCGGACCTGCTCGACCCGCACGAGCCCGAGCGGGTGGCCGAGGCCGTCGGCAAGCTGGCGCTGAAGCATGTCGTCGTGACCTCGGTCGATCGCGACGATCTCCCGGACGGCGGCGCGGAGCATTTCGCCCGCACCATCCGGGCGATCCGCATGTTCGCCCCCGGAACGACGATCGAGGTGCTGACGCCCGACTTCCTGCGCAAGGAAGGCGCGATCGAAGTGGTGGCTGCGGCCCGTCCGGACGTCTTCAACCACAATCTCGAGACGGTGCCGCGGCTCTATGGCGAGGTGCGACCGGGCGCGCGCTACTTCAATTCGCTGCGGCTGCTCGACCAGGTCAAGCGCATCGATCCGTCGATCTTCACCAAGTCGGGCATCATGGTCGGGCTCGGCGAGACGAAGGAGGAGGTGCTGCAGGTGATGGACGATCTGCGCGCCGCCGATGTCGATTTCCTGACCGTCGGCCAGTATCTCCAGCCGACACCCAAGCATCACCGCGTCGACCGGTTCGTGCCGCCGGACGAGTTCGCCAGCATCGAGACCCATGCCTATGCCAAGGGCTTCCTGATGGTGTCGGCCTCGCCGCTGACGCGGTCCTCCTATCACGCCGGCGACGATTTCGTGCGCCTGCGGGCCGCCCGCGAGGCGCGGCTGTCCGGCGCCGCCTGACCCCTCTCCCGGACGAATGCCGACGCACGCCGAGCAGCGGCTGCTCCCCTATACGGCCGAGCAGCTCTACGATCTCGTCGCCGACATCGAGCGCTACCCGGAATTCCTGCCCTGGTGCGTCGCGGCACGAGTCCGGGAGCGGACGGGCCAGCTGGTGGTCGCCGACCTCATGATCGGCTTCAAGATGATCCGCGAGCGGTTCACCTCGCGGGTCTCGCTGACGCCCAAGCGGCGCATCGATGTCGTCTACAGCGACGGACCGTTCAAGCACCTGCACAACCACTGGATCTTCGAGCCGGCCGAAGGCGGCTGCCGCATCGACTTCTATGTCGAGTTCGAGTTCCGCTCCCGGACCCTGCAGAAGATCATCGAAGTGCTCTTCCACGAGGCCGTCCGCCGCATGGTCGCGGCGTTCGAGGCGCGCGCCCGCGACCTCTACGGCGCCCCGGTCATCGCGCAGCCGCCTCCCGCACCATCCTGAGCGCGATCGCGACCGACCGCCGCCGGATGGCCGCCCGGTCGCCCGGCAGGACGTGCCGCTCATCGACGGTGGGACCACCGCGCCGCGCGGCCGCGAAATGGACGAGCCCGACCGGCTTGGTTTCGGTTGCGCCGCCCGGGCCGGCGATGCCGGTGACGGCGACCGCGATGGAAGCCTCGGAGTTTCCCACCGCGCCTTCGGCCATGGCCCGGGCGACCTCGGCACTGACGGCGCCGACCCGCTCGATGAGGTCGGCCGGAACGCCGAGCATCCCGATCTTGGCGGCATTCGAATAGGTCACGAAACCGCGCTCGACGACGTCGGACGAGCCGGCGATCTCGGTCAGGGCCGCGGCGACGAGGCCACCGGTACAGCTCTCCGCCGTCGCCACCATGAGGCCGCGGGCCCGGCACGCGCTCAACGCCGCCGTCGCGAGATCGGCCAGCGGTACGGTCCATTCGTCGGTCATGGCAGCCACCATAGCACGAGACCGAGGGTGACGGCGGCCACGAGGCCGGCGAGGGCATCGTCGAGCATCGCCCCGATGCCGCCCCCGAGATGGCGGTCGACCCAGCCGATCGGGCCGGGCTTGGCGATGTCGAAGAAGCGGAAGAGGGCGAAGGCGAGGATGGCCGACAGCGGGTCGGGCACCGCCGGCACCAGCGCCAGCCACTGCCCGCCGATCTCGTCGATGACGACATAGGGCGGGTCCTGCGGCGCGCCGCGCGCCAGAAGGTGATCGGTCGCAATGGCACCGACCGCAAGCACCACCAGGGCCGCCACCGCCAGCCAGAGCGGCCCGACCCACCAATGGAGCGCCGCGCCGGGGATGAGCGCCGCGGCCGATGCGAGCGTGCCCGGCGCACGCCGGGCCAGCCCGACGCCGCAGCCGGTGGCGACGAGGGTGGCCGGATGGAAGAACCCGAGCGGGGGACGGGGGGTCACGGCAGGCGCACGGTGGCGGCCGCCTGGGCGGCGATGCCTTCGCGCCGGCCGGTGAAGCCGAGCCCCTCGGTCGTCGTCGCCTTGACGCTGACCCGGTCCGCCGTGATGCCGAGGATGCCGGCGATGCGGGCGACCATCCGCTCGCGGTGCGGTCCGACCTTGGGGCGCTCGCAGATGATCGTCACGTCGACATGGACGATCGCGCCGCCGCGGCGGGCGACCAGCTCGGCGGCATGGGCGAGGAAGCGGTCGGATGCCGCGCCGCGCCATTGCGGATCGGACGGCGGGAAATGATGGCCGATATCGGCGGCGCCGATCGCGCCGAGGACGGCATCGGTCAGCGCATGCAATGCGACATCGGCATCGGAATGGCCGGACAGCCCGCGCTCGTGGGGAATGCGGATGCCGGCGAGCCAGACATGGTCGCCGTCGGCGAAGGCATGGACGTCGAAGCCGGTGCCGACGCGGATGTCGCCGGCCGGCTGCGCGAACAGCCGCTCGGCCCGCGCGAGGTCGCCGTCGTGGGTGATCTTGATGTTGTCCTCCGAGCCCTGGACGATGGCGACCGTCTCGCCGGCCAGTTCCAGAAGCTGCGCGTCGTCGGTTGGTTCCAGGCCGTCCGGCCGGGCGCGATGGGCGGCGAGCAGCCGATCGAAGCGGAAGCCCTGCGGGGTCTGCGCCCGCCAGAGCCCGGAGCGGGGCACCGTGGCCGCGACCATGCCGTCTTCGGATGCGCGCTTCAGCGTGTCGGCCACCGGCACCGCCGGCACTGCGCCGACATGGGTGTCGAGCGCCGCCAGGACGCGGGTGACCGTCGCCGGGTCGATCAGGGGACGCGCTCCGTCATGGACCAGGACGTGGCGCGGGGCCGATGCCGCGAGGGCCTCCAGCCCGTTGCGCACCGATTCCGCGCGGCTGGCGCCGCCCGGCACCGGCGCGGCCAGTTCGAGCCCGGCGATCGCCCGGTCGTAGAGCGCCCGGTCGTCGGGATGGATCACCATGCGGACGGCATGGACGCCGGGGTGGCGCAGCAGCGTGTCCACGGCGTGGCGCAGCACCGTCCGGCCCGCCAGCGGGCCGTACTGCTTGGGAACCGCGCCGCCGAACCGCGTGCCGCGTCCGGCGGCGACGACCAAAGCCACCACATGGCCAGGGCTGGGCGTCGACATCGGGCGGCAAGCTAGTCGCCCGCCGGCCTCCAGGGAAGGGGGCAGGGAATCCGGCGTCGCAGGATGATCGCGTCGGCCCCGGCGTCGATGTATAGAGAGCCATGCCGCTGTCCGCCGTTCTGCCGATCCTGGCCACGATCGCGCTCGTGCCGGCGATTCTGGCCGCATTCCGGCCGCCGCCGGGCCGTCGCGACGGCATCTTCTGGATGTCGATCGCGCTGGCCGCGGCCGGGCCGGCGATCCTGGCCCTCGTCCTCGGCGACCATGGCTGGCGCACCGGATTCGCCTATGCCCTGTGGGTCACGGTCGCCGCGACGATCCTGGCCTTCGCCGCCATGGCCGCCTGGGACCGCACCGCCGTCCGTCTGGCGCCGCTGCTGCTGCCGTATCTCCTCGTTCTGGCGGCACTCGCGACCATCTGGGCGCGGGCGCCGGAGCAACCGCTGCGGTCCGACGCCAGCGGCTGGCTCTGGGTCCATATCGCGGTTGCGGTCACCACCTACGCCCTGATCGGCATCGCGGCGGTCGCCGCGCTGGGCGTCGTGCTGCAGGAGACCGCCTTGCGCTGGAAGCGGCCGACCGCCCTGACTCGCAGGCTGCCGGCGGTGGCGGAGGGCGACCGCCTCGCCTTCGGCGCGCTCGCCGCGGCGGCAGTGGTCCTCGGCCTCGGCCTCGCGACGGGCTTCGCGCTCGACCTGACGACGCCCGGCATCGGCGTCCAGGCCGATCACAAGACGGTGCTGTCCGTGGCGGCCTTTCTTGCGCTGGCGATGCTGCTCTTCGCCCATGCCCGCTGGGGCACCCGCGGCCGCCGCGGTGCCCGTGCCGCCCTGGTGGTCTGGCTGCTGCTGACCCTGGGCTATCCCGGAGTGAAGTTCGTGACCGACGTGGTTCTGGCGCGCGCCGTCTTCTGACGCTTGCCGCCGTGGGACGGCGCGCCAAATCTTTGGTTGCAGCGCAACAGAAACGGTATATTCTGCCTATCTGTTGAGCATTTGGAAAGTTTGCCCAACAAATGAGCATTCAAATCGGTCCGGTCGCCCTGGAGGCGCCGGTGATCCTGGCGCCGATGTCCGGCGTGACCGATCTTCCCTTCCGTCGGCTGGTCAAGCGGCACGGCGCCGGCCTCGTCGTGTCCGAGATGATCGCCAGCGAGGCGATGATCCGGCAGACGCGGCAGACCTTGCGGATGGCGACGACGGAAGCCGACGAGCAGCCGATGGCGGTCCAGCTTGCCGGATGCGAGCCGCATGTCATGGCCGAGGCGGCGCGCCTCAATCAGGATCGCGGCGCCCGCATCATCGACATCAATTTCGGCTGCCCGGTGAAGAAGGTGGTGAACGGCCATGCGGGGTCGGCGCTGATGCGCGACGAGGCGCATGCCGCGCGCATTCTGGAGGCGACGGTGAAGGCCGTGTCGCTGCCCGTCACCCTCAAGATGCGGACCGGCTGGGACGACGGCAGCCGCAACGCCCCGCGTCTGGCGCGGATCGCCGAGGAGTGCGGCATCCGCATGGTCACGGTGCACGGCCGCACCCGCTGCCAGTTCTACGCCGGCCGGGCCGACTGGAGCTTCATCCGCCAGGTCAAGGAGGCGGTGCGCATTCCGGTCGTCGCCAACGGCGACGTGACGACGCTCGACGACGTCGCGACAATCCGCGAGCAGTCCGGCGCCGACGGCGTGATGATCGGTCGCGGCGCCTATGGGCGGCCCTGGTTCCTCGCCCAGGCCATGGAATTCCTGCGCAGCGGCCGCCGCCTGCCGGACCCGCCGCTGGCCGAGCAGCGTGACATTCTGCTGGAGCATTACGAGGCGATGCTGGGCCACTACGGCCGCGAGCCGGGGCTGATGGTCGCGCGCAAGCATGTCGGCTGGTACAGCAAGGGCCTGCCGGCCTCCTCGGAGTTCCGGGCGCGGGTCAACCAGACGCATGATCCCGAGGAGGTCCGTGCGCTGATCCACCAGTTCTACGATCCCCAGCTCGACCGGCTGGCGGCCTGAGATGGGCCGTCGCGCGCTCGCCTGGGCCCGCCGCACCGCGCGTCCCGAGGTGGATGCGGCGGCGATCCTGGCAACCCTGGTGGACCCGGTCCTGGTCGTCGACGAGCGGCTGGGAATCCGCTTCGCCAACCCGGCGGCCGAGCAGTTCTTCGACATGGGCCTGCCGACGATGGTCACGCGTGGACTGGACGTGCTGCTGCCGCCGGACAGTCCCGTCTGCGCGCTGGTGGCGAGCGTCCGGCAGACCGGCGGCCGCATGGTCGAGCATGGCGTCGGCGTCGACACGCCGCGGACCGGCACCCAGCTCGTCACCGTCCAGGTGGCACCGCTCGGCGACGGGCCGTCCCTCTATGTCGTGACCCTGCAGCCGCGATCGATCGTCGAGCGCATCGACCATCAGATGACCCATCGCGGCGCGGCGCGTTCGGTCAGCGCGATGGCCGCGATCCTGGCGCACGAGGTCAAGAACCCACTCTCGGGCATCCGCGGCGCGGCCCAGCTCCTGGAGCAGAACGCCAGCCATGCCGACCGGGAACTGACCCGCCTCATCTGCGACGAGACCGATCGCATCTGCGCGCTGGTCGACCGCATGGAGGTCTTTTCCGACAGTCGCCCGATCGAGCGCAGCGCCGTCAACATCCACGAGGTGCTGGAGCATGTCCGGCGCCTGGCGGAGTCCGGCTTCGCCCGCGGGGTCCGGTTCGTCGAGCTCTACGACCCGTCGCTGCCGCCGGTCCTGGGCAACCGGGACATGCTGGTACAGGTATTGCTCAACCTCGTGAAGAACGCGGCCGAGGCCGTGCCTGAGCAAGGTGGAGAGATCATGCTGTCGACGGCATACCAGCAGGGCGTACGGCTGGCGGTGCCCGGAACCGAAAGCCGGATGCACCTGCCGCTCGTCGTCACGGTGCAGGACAATGGCAGCGGCATCCCCGAGCGACTGCGACCCAACCTGTTCGATCCCTTCGTGACGACGAAGCACAACGGCAAGGGGCTGGGCCTCGCGCTGGTGGCCAAGATCGTCGACGACCATGGCGGCCTGATCGAGTTCGACAGCCAGCAGCGGCGGACGACGTTCCGGATCAAGCTGCCGATGTTCGAGCAGGAAGGAACCCGGTGATGGCGCCGGCCACCATCCTGATCGCCGACGACGACCGGGCCATCCGGACGGTGCTGACCCAGGCGCTGGCGCGGCTGGGGCACGATGTGCGCACGACCGGGAACGCCGCCACGCTGTGGCGCTGGGTCGAGGACGGCGAGGGCGACCTCGTGATCACCGACGTCGTCATGCCGGACGAGAACGGCCTCGACCTCGTCCCGCGCATCAAGAAGCTGCGTCCCGAGCTGCGCATCATCGTCATGAGCGCGCAGAATACCCTGCTGACCGCCGTCAAGGCGACCGAGCGCGGTGCTTTCGAATATCTGCCCAAGCCCTTCGACCTGCGCGAACTGGTCTCGACGGTCGAGCGCGCGCTCACCCAGCCCAAGCCGGCCACGCCCTCCGACGACGCGGCCGAGAGCGAGGAGCAGCTGCCGCTGATCGGCCGGTCGCCGGCGATGCAGGAGATCTACCGCGTCCTGGCCCGCCTGATGGGCACCGACCTGACGGTCATGATCTTCGGCGAGTCCGGCACCGGCAAGGAACTGGTGGCGCGCGCGCTGCACGATTTCGGCAAGCGGCGCTCCGGGCCGTTCGTGGCGATCAACATGGCGGCGATCCCGCGCGAGCTGATCGAGAGCGAGCTGTTCGGGCACGAGAAGGGGGCCTTCACCGGCGCGACGACCCGATCGGCCGGCCGCTTCGAGCAGGCCCAGGGCGGCACGCTCTTCCTCGACGAGATCGGCGACATGCCGATCGAGGCGCAGACCCGGCTGCTGCGGGTGCTGCAGGAAGGCGAGTACACCGCGGTCGGCGGCCGGACGCCGATCCGCACCGACGTCCGGATCGTCGCCGCGACGCACCGCGACCTGCGGCAGATGATCCGGCAGGGCCTCTTCCGCGAGGATCTCTTCTACCGTCTGAACGTCGTTCCCATCCGCCTGCCGCCGCTGCGGGAGCGGACGGAGGACGTGCCGGCCCTGGTCCGGCATTTTCTCTCGCAGGTCGCCCGGCAGGGATTGCCGCTCAAGGCGATCGACCAGGCGGCGATGGAGCGCCTGAAGGCCTATCGCTGGCCGGGCAACGTCCGCGAGCTCGAGAACCTGGTGCGACGGCTGGCGGCCCTCTACGCCCAGGAGACGATCGGCACCGACGTCATCGACCAGGAACTGGCGGAGGTCCAGGCGGCCGGCTCGGCGGCCGAGGACGCGCCGTCGGGCGAGGGGCTGGGGCAGGCCGCCGAGCGGCACCTCAAGGAGTACTTCTCGGCCCATGGCGAGGCCCTGCCCGCGGCGGGCCTGTACGACCGGGTCCTGCGGGAGATCGAGCGGCCGCTGATTTCGCTGACCCTGACGGCGACGCGCGGCAACCAGATCCGGGCGGCGCAGCTGCTCGGCCTCAACCGCAACACCCTGCGCAAGAAGATCCGCGAGTTGGACATCCAGGTCGTGCGCGGAGTACGGTGACGCCTGTCAGATTCGTGGCCCTCCACGGATCGCCTGCAGCCGGGCATTTCGATGGATTCGGAATCCGCGGTCGGCGGTGAGAGCATCCCCAATCGACTTCTGCGGTGGTTGAGCCGGATCGGGCTGGCACGCAAGCTGGCGGTTGCACTCGCGATCGCCGCCCTCATCTCCGGCATCACGACCTACGTCGTCATCACCAGCAAGCCGCCCTTCGGGCCCGACCCGGACACGGTCCTGCTGCTGCTGAACCTCGACCTCGTGCTGCTGCTGCTGCTGGGCGCGGTGGTGGCGCGGCGCCTGGTCGCGCTCTGGGTGCAGCGGCGGCGCGGGATGGCGGGCGCCCGACTGCACGTCCGCTTCGTGGCGCTTTTCAGCCTGCTCTCGGTGACGCCGACCATCGTCATCGCGGTCTTCTCGTTCCTCTTCTTCAATTTCGGCATCCAGAACTGGTTCAGCGAGACGGTGCGTACGGCCGTCGTCGAATCGCGCGCGGTCGCCTACGCCTATCTGGAGGAGCATCAGAACGTCATCCGCGCCGACGTCTCGGCCATGGCGGCCGACCTCACGCGCGACTCCTCGCTCTTCATCGGCAACCCGCAGCGCTTCAACCAGATCGTCGCCACCCAGGCGCGGGTCCGCGGGTTGAGCGAGGCGATGGTGTTCGACCGCAGCGGCCGGGTTCTGGCGCGCTCCAGCATCAGCTTCGCCCTCGAGTTCGACCCGATCCCGGAATGGGCGATGGCCGAGGCGCGCAGCGGCATGATCGCCGTCCTGACCAGCGAAAGCGACGACCGGGTGCGGGCGCTGACCCGTCTCGACGAGGACGGCAACGCCTTCCTCTATGTCGGCCGCTTCATCGACCCGCGGGTGATCGGTCATCTCGAGCGGACCGAGAAGGCAGTGGCGGAGTACCGCGACCTCGAGGGCCGGCGCTCGGGCATCCAGATCACCTTCGGCCTGCTTTTCCTGGTCGTCGCACTGCTGCTTCTGCTGGCCGCCGTGTGGGCGGCGCTGATGCTGGCGAACCGGCTGGCGCGGCCGCTCGGCTCGCTGGTCGAAGCGGCGGAGCGGGTGCGCGCCGGCGATCTCGGCGTGCGCGTCACCGAGCGCGAGAACGGCGACGAAATCGATACGCTGAGCCGCGCCTTCAACCGTATGACGCGGCAGCTGCAGTCGCAGCGCGGCGAACTGGTCGAGGCCAACCAGCAGCTCGAAGTCCGCCGGCGATTCACCGAGATGGTGCTGTCGGGCGTGTCGGCCGGGGTCATCGGGCTCGACCGCGACGGGGCGATCAACCTGCCGAACCGCTCGGCCAGCCTGCTGCTCGGCATCGACCTCGACGGCTGGCTCGGCGCGGATCTGGCGCAGGCGGTGCCGGAGATGGCCGAGCTTCTGGTCCAGGTGCGCGAGGCCGACGGGCGCTCGATCGAGGGGCAGGTGGAGTTGCTTCGCGACGGCCGCAAGCGCACCCTGATCGTGCGGTTGGCCGCCGAGAAGGCGGGCGAGGAAACCCTCGGCTACGTCGTGACGTTCGACGACATCTCGGAGCTTCTGTCGGCCCAGCGCAAAGCCGCCTGGGCCGATGTCGCGCGCCGCATCGCGCACGAGATCAAGAATCCGCTGACGCCGATCCAGCTTTCGGCGGAGCGCCTGAAGCGACGCTATGCCAAGGAGATCACGTCCGATCCCGAGACGTTCCAGCTCTGCACCGACACGATCATCCGCCAGGTCGGCGACATTGGCCGCATGGTCGACGAGTTCTCGTCCTTCGCGCGCATGCCGGCGCCGGTGATGCGCCAGGAGGATCTCGGCGACATCTGCCGGCAGGCCGTCTTCCTCCAGCGCAGCGCGCGGCCGGACATCCGGTTCGGCCTGGAAATGCCCGATGCCGGGCGGCAGTCCGTGCGATGCGACCGGCGGCAGATCGCCCAGGCGCTGACCAACCTGCTGCAGAATGCCGTCGACTCGATCGACGGCCGGCCCGACGGGACCGCGGGCGAGGCCGGGTTCGTCGATGTGCGACTCGTGTGGGACGAAAGCGGGGTCCGCATCGTTGTCGAAGACAATGGTCGCGGGCTGCCGTCGGAGGGCCGGGAGCGACTGGCCGAGCCATATGTCACGACGCGCGCCAAGGGCACGGGCCTCGGGCTCGCCATCGTCAAAAAGATCATGGAGGATCATGGTGGAGACCTCGTCCTGGGTGACCGGCAGGGAGGCGGCGCATGCGTGGAGCTGGTCATTCCGCACCCGGCGGCCGTGTCGGCACAGCCGGAAACGCCCTTGACGGATCCGGGAACCGCCATGAGAAAGTCCGGCACCCATGGCGCATGACATCCTGATCGTCGACGACGAGGCGGACATCCGCATGCTCATCGCGGGTGTGCTGCGCGACGAGGGCTTTGCGACGCGCGAAGCCGGAGATTCGCGCGCGGCGCTTGCCGCCGTCGGCGCGCGCCGACCGAGCCTCGTCATCCTCGACATCTGGCTGCAGGGCAGCGAGCTCGACGGGATGGGCATTCTCGACGTCCTGCGCCGCGATCATCCCAACCTTCCCGTCCTGATGATCAGCGGTCACGGCACGATCGAGACCGCGGTGCAGGCGATCAAGCTCGGCGCCTACGACTTCGTCGAGAAGCCCTTCAAGACCGATCGCCTGCTCGTGCTGATCGAGCGCGCCATCGAGGCCGCGCGGCTGCGCCGCGAGAACGAGGAGCTGCGGCTGCGCACTGGCGGTTCCACCGAGCTGGTGGGGCAGTCCCACGCCATCGGGCAGATCCGCCAGGCCATCGAACGCGTGGCGCCGACCGGCAGCCGCGTGCTGGTGACGGGCCCCGCCGGCGCGGGCAAGGAGGTGGTGGCCCGCTTGGTGCACGGCCAATCGCGCCGGGCCGACGGGCCGTTCCTGGTGCTCAACTGCGCGACGATGCGGCCGGACCGGCTCGAGATCGAGCTGTTCGGGACCGAGGGAGCCGAGGGCGCGGACGGACGCCGCAAGGTTGGCATCTTCGAACTGGCCCATGGCGGTACGCTGCTGCTCGACGAGGTCGCCGACATGCCGCTGGAGACGCAGGGCAAGATCGTCCGCGCGCTCCAGGACCAGACCTTCGAGCGGGTCGGCGGATCGACCCGGGTCGAGGTCGACGTCCGCGTCATCGCCTCCACCAACCGCGACCTGACGGGGGAGATGGCGGCCGGCCGCTTCCGCGAGGATCTGTTCTACCGCCTGAACGTTGTTCCGATCCGCGTGCCGTCGCTGCGCGAGCGGCGCGAGGACATCCCGTTCCTGGCCCGGCACTTCCTCGTCCGCTCGTCCGAAGCATCGGGCCTGCCGGCGCGCGTGCTGGGAGAGGACGCGCTGGCCGCGCTGCAGGCCTACGAATGGCCGGGCAACGTGCGGCAGCTGCGCAACGTCATGGACTGGCTGCTGATCATGGCGCCCGGCGATGGCCGCGAGCCGATCCGCGCGGACATGCTGCCGGCCGAGATCGGCCAGACGACGCCGGCCGTGCTGCGCTGGGACAAGGCCGGCGAGATCATGGCGCTGCCGCTGCGCGAGGCCCGCGAGGTCTTCGAGCGGCAATACCTCCTGGCCCAGCTGACGCGCTTCGGCGGCAACATCTCGCGGACGGCGGCGTTCGTCGGCATGGAGCGTTCGGCGCTGCACCGCAAGCTCAAGTCGCTCGGCGTCAACGGCGACGAGCGCCAGCTCCGGGTGGTGCCGTGACCCCAAGGGCCATGACCGCAGGGGTGGATCGTTGAAGGTCGTCATCTGCGGCGCCGGCCAGGTCGGCAGCAGCATCGCCCGCTATCTCGCCGCGAGCGGCAACAGCGTCACCATCATCGACCTGTCCGCCGAGCTGATCCAGCGCCTGTCGGACACCCACGACGTGCGCGGCATCGTCGGGCACGCGTCTCATCCGGACGTGCTGGCCGAGGCGGGCGCCGAGGATGCCGACATGCTGATCGCCGTGACGCATGCCGACGAGGTGAACATGGTCGCCTGTCAGGTCGGCCATGCGCTCTTCAACGTGCCGACCAAGATCGCGCGCATCCGGGCCCAGATCTATCAGAAGCCGGAATGGCGCCGGCTGTTCGACAACGAGCACCTGCCGATCGACGTGATCATCTCGCCGGAGATCGAGGTGGCGCACGCCATCACCCGTCGGCTCGAGGTGCCGGGGGCATTCGACGTGCTCTCGATGGCGGACGGGCTGGTGCGGGTCGTCGGCGTGCGCTGCCTGTCGGACTGTCCGATCGTCAACACGCCGCTGCGCCAGCTGACCGGCCTGTTCCCCGATCTCAACATCACCATCGTCGGCATCATCCGCGACGGACGCCCCATCGTGCCCGAGAGTGACGAGACCATGCTGGCGGGCGACGAGGTCTATTTCGTCGCCGACACCAAGCACGTCACGCGGGCGATGTCGGCCTTCGGCCATGAGGAACAGCCCGGCCGCCGGGTCGTCGTCGTCGGTGGCGGCAGCATCGGCCTCTATGTCGCGCAGGAGATCGAGGAGCGCTTCCCGCAGGTCTCGATCAAGATCATCGAGCTCGACAAGCAGCGCGCGACCGAGATCTGCCAGCATCTCGGCCATGTCGTCGTCCTGAACGGCGACGGGCTCGACACCGAGATCCTGGAGGAGGCGAACATCGGCACGGCCGAGACCATGATCGCCGTCACCGACGACGACGAGGTCAACGTGCTGAGTTCGGTGCTGGCCAAGCGCCTCGGCGCCGAGCGCGTCGTGACGCTGATCAACAAGCCGAGCTACGAGCCGCTGGTGACCAATCTCGGCATCGATGCCGTGGTCAATCCGCGCTCGATCACCGTCTCGAACATCCTCCAGCACGTCCGGCGCGGCCGCATCCGGGCGGTGAACACCCTGCGCGAGGGCTTCGGCGAGATCATCGAGGCCGAGGCGATGGAGACGTCCGCGCTCGTCGGCCGCCCGCTGCGCGAGATCGACCTGCCGGACGGCATTATCGTCGGCGCGGTCGTGCGTGGCTCGACCGTGATCATTCCGCGCGGCTCGACCGTCATCAAGACGGACGACCGGGTGGTGCTGATGGCCACCAGCGGCGCCGTCCGCAAGGTCGAGAAGATGTTCGCGGTACGCCTCGAATATTTCTGATATCCAGGGCGCACCTGCGCCAAATCCCGCCTATCGTCCAGAGGCTCGATCCATGTCCCGTGTCGCCTACGTCAACGGCCAGTACGTCCCGCATCGCGAAGCCGCCGTCCATGTCGAGGACCGGGGCTACCAGTTCGCCGACGGCGTATACGAAGTCATCGCGGTCTCGCGCGGCGCGCTGATCGACGAGGAGGGGCACATGATCCGCCTCGAACGGTCGCTCGACGAACTGCGCATCGCGCGGCCGATGGGACGGCCGGCGCTGGCGCACATCATGCGCGAGGTGGTCCGGCGGAACCGGGTGGTCGACGGCATCATCTACATCCAGATGACCCGCGGCGTCGCCCCGCGCGACCATGCCTTCCCGGCAGCGGCGGAGACCGCGGTCGTGATGACCGCGAAGCGGACCAAGGCGGCGAGCCCCACCCTGATGCGCGACGGCGCCAAGGTCATCACCATCCCCGACATCCGCTGGGAGCGGTGCGACATCAAGACGGTGGCCCTGCTGCCGAACTGCCTCGGCAAGCAACAGGCGCGCGAGGCGGGCGCGCTCGAGGCCTGGCAGGTCGACGAGCGCGACGGCATGGTCACCGAGGGCACCTCTACCAACGCCTGGATCGTGACCGCGGACGGGGAGGTGGTCACCCGCAAGGCGGACAACGCGATCCTCAACGGCATCACCCGCATCGCCGTTCTGCAGATCATCGCCCAGCAGCAGGGGCTGAAGTTCGTCGAGCGGCCATTCACGGTCGAGGAGGCGAAGCAAGCCCGCGAGGCCTTCATCACCAGCACCACCGCATTCGTGACGCCGATCGTCCGGATCGACGACGCGACGGTCGGCGACGGCAAGCCCGGACCGGTCGCCCGCAGCCTGCGCGAGGCCTATCTCGTGCATATGGCCGAACAGGGAACGGGGCAGGGCGCAGGGCAGGGCCGCGCGGCATGAAGCTGCCGGCCGCGCCCCCCAGGGCGCTGCTGTTCGACTGGGACAACACGCTCGTCGACAACTGGGCCGTCATCTCGGGCGCGCTCAACGCGACCTTCGCGGCGATGGAACAGCCCACCTGGACCGAGGCGGAGTGTCGCGCGCGGGTGCGCAAGTCCGTCCGGGACACGTTTCCCGGCCTGTTCGGCGAGCGCTGGAAGGACGCCGAGCAGCTCTTCTACAAGACGTTCGAGGAGCGTCACCTGGAGGGGCTGCGGCCGATGCTGGGCGCGCTCGACCTGCTGGAGCGCGCGCGCGAGCGCGGGCTCTACCTCGGTATCGTCAGCAACAAGAACGGCCGCTACCTGCGCATCGAGGCCGACCATCTCGGCTGGACGCCGCGCTTCGGGCGGATCGTCGGGGCGACCGATGCCGCGGCGGACAAACCGGCCGCCGATCCGGTCCATGCCGCGCTCGCCGGCAGCGGTATTGCGGCCGGGCCGGACGTCTGGTTCGTCGGCGATGCCGGCGTCGACATGCAGTGCGCGCTCGCTGCGGGCTGCATTCCCGTGCTGGTCCGCGACGAAGAAACGCTGGGCGAAGAGTTTGACAGTTGCGCCCCGCACCTCCATCTACGGGGCTGTTCCGGGCTGACGGCTCTGCTGTAGCTGCCGGACAGCCGGCACGGTACTTGCGTCAACCCGCCGTGCCGGGTAAAGCACGCCCGGGTCTTAGAAGACCCCAACAACGAAACAGGATCAACGACTATGTCGTCGGAAAAGAACCAGAACGTCCAGGATGTATTCCTGAACCACGTTCGCAAGAACAAGACGCCGGTGACCGTCTTCCTCGTGAACGGGGTGAAGTTGCAGGGCATCATCACCTGGTTCGACAACTTCTGCGTCCTGCTGCGGCGGGATGCGCACTCCCAGCTGGTCTACAAGCACGCCATCTCCACCGTGATGCCGGCGCAACCGATCCAGCTCTTCGACGGGGGCAAGGACGACTCCGATAGCTGAGCCGCCTGCGGACGCGGGCGAAGACCGCGGCGACGGCACGGCCGCCGCCGCGGGTCGGGCCTATGTGCTCCATCCGGCGCTGCGCGCCGGTCGCGACGATATCCGCAGCCCGGAAGCACGGCTGGCCGAAGCGGCCGGTCTCACCGCCGCGATCGACATGACGGTCGCGCATGCCGAGGTCGTGCGCCTCGACCAGCCGCGGCCCGGCACCCTGTTCGGGACCGGCACGGTCGAGCGCATCGGCAAGCTCATCGCCGAGGAGGAGCCGGCCGAGGTCGTCATCGTCGATGCCGCGGTGACGCCGGTGCAGCAGCGCAACCTGGAAAAGGCCTGGAAGTGCAAGGTCATCGACCGCACCGGCCTGATCCTGGAGATCTTCGGAGCGCGCGCCCGCACCCATGAGGGGCGGCTGCAGGTCGAGCTTGCTGCTTTGACCTACCAGCGCTCGCGGCTCGTGCGGTCCTGGACCCATCTCGAACGGCAGCGTGGCGGTTTCGGCTTCCTCGGCGGCCCGGGAGAGAGCCAGCTCGAGATCGACCGCCGCCTGATCGGCGAGCGCATCGCCAAGCTGAAGCGCGAGCTCGAGGACACCAAGCGGACCCGCGGCCTGCACCGCGAGGCCCGGCGCCGGGTGCCGTACCCGGTGGTCGCCCTGGTCGGCTACACCAACGCCGGCAAGTCGACGCTCTTCAACCGCCTGACGCGGGCCAGCGTCATGGCGGAGGACCTGCTGTTCGCGACGCTCGATCCGACGATGCGGGTGCTGGCGCTGCCTTCGGGGCGACGGGTCATCCTGTCGGACACGGTCGGCTTCATTTCCGACCTGCCGACCTCGCTCGTCGCAGCCTTCCGGGCGACTCTCGAAGAGGTGACGGCGGCCGATCTCATCATCCATGTCCGCGACGTCTCCCATCCCGACACCGCCGCCCAGAAAGCCGATGTCGAGGCGGTGCTGGGCGAACTCGGGCTGGCCGACGCGCTGCCGGTGCGGATGATCGAAGGGCACAACAAGATCGACCTCCTCGACGAGGCCGATCGGGTGATCCAGGTGCGCCAAGCCGAGCGGCAGGAGGGGCAGGTCGCGTTCTCGGCCGTGTCCGGCGAGGGTCTGGACGGGCTTCTGGCGCTCGTTGACCAGCGGTTGGGTGCGACGCGGACGCTGCATGATTTCGAGGTCGATGTGCGCGACGGCGGCGCCATCGCCTGGCTCTACAGCCACGGCGAGGTCGTGGAGCGGACGGACGAGGGCGAGGTGGCGCGCCTGCGGGTCAGCCTCGATCCGGCCGACGTCGCGCGCTTCCGCCAGCGGCATCACCCATTGCGCATGGTGGCGGTGACATGAGGATCGACATGGCCCGGGTGGCGCAGATCATCCGGGAGGTTGCGGCGGCGGAAATCGTGCCGCGCTTCCGGACGCTCGCCGTCGACGACATCCGCGAGAAGAAGCCGGGCGATCTGGTCACCATCGCGGACGAGGCGACCGAGCGCGCGCTCGAGGCGCGGCTGGGCGACCTGATGCCCGGCTCGGTGGTCGTCGGCGAGGAGGCGGTGGCGCGCGACGCGGCCATCCTGGGACGGATCACGGAGGCCGCCCCGGCCTGGATCGTCGATCCCGTCGACGGCACGGCCAACTTCGCGGCCGGCCTGCCGCTGTTTGCGGTGATGGTGTCGCTCGCCCATGGTGGCGAGACGCGCGCCTCCTGGATCCACGATCCGCTGACCGGGGTGACCGTGACGGCAGAGCGCGGCGCGGGGGCATGGCTCGACGGGCGCCGCCTCGCGGTCGCGCCGGCCCATGATCCCGCCAGCATGTCCGGGGCGGTCAGCTTCCGCTACGGCAAGCGGCCGCTGATCCGCAAGATCGCCGGCCGCACCGAGCGCGTGGGCTCGGTGTTCCAGCTACGCTGCGCCGGCCAGGAATACCTCGCGCTCGCCCGCGCGCAGAGCCACTTCTCGCTCTACCACCGCCTGATGCCCTGGGATCATGCCGCCGGGCAACTGATCCACCGCGAGGCGGGCGGCTACAGCGCCCGCCTCGACGGCTCGGACTATCGGCCGTTCCACGTCGATGGCGGCCTCCTGCTGGCGCCCGACCGGGACTCCTGGGAGGCGATCCACCGCGTCCTGGTCGGACGGCCGGAAGAGCGGGTCTGAGCGACCCGCGTCGGGCTCAGCCCTCGCGCTTCACCGAGAGCGGGCTGAAGGCCTGCATCACCGGCATCATCTCGATGCGGTTGAGGTTGACGTGGGCGGGCAGGGTCGCGGCGAAGAAGATCGTCTCGGCGATGTCCTCCGGCGTCATCGGCTGGACGCCCTTGTAGACGTCCTTGGCCTTCGCTTTGTCGCCCTTGAAGCGGACTTCCGAGAACTCGCTCTCGGCAAGGCCCGGCTCGACGCTGGTGACACGCACCTTGTAGCCCAGCAGGTCGGCGCGCAGGTTCAGCGAGAACTGCGCGACGAAGGCCTTGGTCGCCCCGTAGACGTTGGCGCCCGGATAGGGGTAGGTGCCGGCCATCGAGCCGAGATTGATGACGTGGCCGCGATTGCGCTCGACCATGCCGGGCAGGATGGCGCGGGTGCAGTACATCAGCCCCTTGATGTTGGTGTCGACCATCGTCTCCCAGTCGGCGAGATCGGCCGTCTGGGCCGGGCCGAGGCCGAGGGCGAGGCCGGCATTGTTCACCAGCACGTCGATGTCGGCGAACTCGGCGGGCAGGGCGGCGACCGCAGCCTCGACGGCAGCGCGATCGCGCACGTCGAGCGTCACCGTGTGAACCTGGGCGCCGCCCAGTTCCGCCTTGAGCGCCTCGAGCCGCTCGGCCCGACGGCCGGAGATCACGATCTTTGCACCAGCCTGCGCGAAACGCCGCGCGGTGGCCTGTCCGAAGCCCGCGGTGGCGCCCGTGACGAACACGGTCATGGTCTTGGCATCGATCATCTATTTCTCTCCTTTTTTCCGTGGCTTAGGGTTCGATCTTCGAGCCGTCTGCGCGCTTCCCCGCAACCCACAGGGCTTCCATCTCGGCCAGGGTCGCATCCTCCGGCCGGCGATCGTCTGCGGCAAGCGCGGACTCGATCCTGCGAAAGCGGCGGTCGAACTTGGAATTCGCTTTTCTCAGAGCCACTTCCGGGTCGATATTGAGTTTTCGTGCGAGGTTGGCGACGGAGAACAGCAGGTCGCCGATCTCTTCCTCGACCCGCTCCGGCGCAGCGACGCGCGCCTCGGCGACCTCGGCCAGTTCCTCGTCGATCTTCGGCAGCACCGCGTCGGCGTCGGGCCAGTCGAAGCCGACGCGGGCCGCGCGCCGCTGCAGCTTGTCGGCGCGGGCAAGGGCGGGCAGGGCCGACGGCACCCCGTCGAGGACGCTGGCGGGTCGGGCACCGGCCTTGGCCGTGCGCTCGGCGGCCTTCAGCGCCTCCCAGCTCGGCCGCTCGCTGTCGGGTGTGTCGCCGAAGATGTGCGGATGGCGGCGGATCATCTTTTCGCTGATCGCATCGGCGACGGCGGCAAAGCCGAAGCGACCGAGTTCCTCGGCCATGCGGGCGTGGAAGACGACCTGGAACAGAAGGTCGCCGAGTTCGTCCCGCAGCCCATCGAAATCCTGCTGCTCGATGGCGTCGGCGACCTCGTAGGCTTCCTCGATCGTGTAGGGCGCGATGGTCGCGAAGGTCTGGGCCGTGTCCCAGGCGCAGCCGGCGACGGGATCGCGCAGCTGCCGCATGATGCCGAGCAGCCGGGCGAGGGCGCGCGCGTCCGGTTCGTATCCGGGCTCACTCATCCGAAGATCGCATAATGTATATTATGGGAAATCATGGGTACACCACGAGGCCATCGTATCCGGGTTCGACGCCGGGCGGCAGCCGTCCCGCCAGGTCGCGATAGTCGAGCAATTCGCTCATATGCGTCAGGATCGCGCGGCGCGGAGCGACGCGGCGGATCCATTCGAGGGTCTGCTCCAGATGCGAATGGGTCGGGTGCGGTTCGTCGCGCAGGCAGTCGACGATCCAGGTGTCGACGCCTTCGAGCGCGGCGAAGGCGGCTTCGTCCAGGCGCACGACATCGGTCGAGTACGCAAAGCGCCCGAACCGGAAGCCCAGCGTCTGGCTGTAGCCGTGATCCTGGACGAACGGCACGACCTCGATCGCGCCGACCCGGAACGGCGTGGCGGCGATCTCGGTCGCTTCCAGCGTCGGCTTGTAGTAGTGCGATCCCGCCTCCAGTGCCCGGAACGCATAGGCGAAGCGGGTCCGCAGTTCGCGCAGCGTCGCCGCGTCGGCATAGACCGGAATCGCCGTCTTCATGACCCGGTTCAGCGACCGGAGGTCGTCGAGCCCGTGGACATGGTCGGCATGGGCATGGGTGAAGAGCACGGCATCGAGGCGCCGGCAGTCGGCATCCAGCATCTGCTGGCGGAAGTCCGGCGAAGTGTCGACGAGGATGGCCGTCCCCGCCTCCTCCACCAGCACCGACACGCGCCGGCGCCGGTTGCGCGGCTCGGCCGGGTCGCAGCGCCCCCAGACACCGCCGACCAGCGGCACGCCGCCCGAGCCGCCGCAGCCGAGCATCGTGACCTTCATGCCGCCGCTGCGGGCCTTCGCGCCCGGTCGAACAGCCGGAAGAAATTGTCCGTCGTCAGCGTCTCGATCTCGGCCGCACTCACGCCGCGGACCTCGGCCAGGCGCGCCGCCGTATGGCCGACGAAGGCCGGCTCGTTGCGCTTCCCGCGGTGGGGAATCGGCGCCAGGTAGGGCGCGTCGGTCTCGACGAGCAGCCGGTCGGCCGGCAGGTCGCGGGCGATCTCGCGCAGCTCCTCGGCCTTCTTGAAGGTGAGGATGCCCGAGAAGGAGACGTAGAACCCGAGGCGGACCGCCTCCTCCGCCAGCCTGCGGCCGCTCGAGAAGCAGTGCAGCACACCGCGCAGCCGGCCGCCGTCCGACTCCTCGGTCAGCACCCGGATCATGTCGTCGTCGGCGTCCCGCGAGTGGACGATGAGCGGCAGGTCCGCCGTCCGTGCAGCCACGGCATGGACGCGGAACACCGCCTCCTGGCGATCGCGCGGGCTGTGGTCGTAGAAGAAATCGAGCCCGCATTCGCCGATCGCCACCACGCGCGGATGGTCGGCCAGTCGCATCAACTCGGCCGTGTCGACATCGGGTTCGCTCGCCGCCTCGTGCGGATGGATGCCGACCGAGCACCAGACGTCCGGCTCGGATTCGGCGATCGCCCGCACCCGATCGAACTCGGTCAGCTTGGTGCCGATCGTCAGCATGGTTCCGACGCCGGCCGCGCGGGCGCGCGCCAGCACCGCGGCGCGCTCGGCGGCGAAGTCCGGGAAATCGAGATGGCAGTGGCTGTCGACCAGCATCACGCCGCCGCGGGATCGAGGTGACGCGGAAAGACGCCCTCGGGCTTCGGCAGCGGCGTGCCGGCCACCAGCGCCGATCCGGCGCCGAGGTCGGCGAATCCGCGCCGGTCGTCCGGCACGCCGAGCTGGTCCAGGATCTTGGCCGAGGCCTGCGGCATGAAGGGCTGCGTCAGCAGCGCCAGCCGCCGGATCGTCTCCGCCAGGACGTAGAGGACCGTCGCCATGCGCGGCGGGTCGGTCTTGCGCAGGGTCCAGGGCGCCTGCTCGTCGACATAGCGGTTGGCGGCGCCGACCACCTCCCAGACGGCTTCCAGCGCGCGATGGAACTGCTGCTCCAGCAGCAGTTCGCGCACCGTCGGCAACAGTGCGCCGGTGCGGCCGAGAAGCGCCGTGTCCGCCGCCGCCAGCAGTCCCGGCTGGGGTGTGCGACCGTCGCAGTTCTTCGCCACCATCGACAGCACGCGCTGCACGAGGTTGCCGTAGTCGTTGGCGAGGTCGCCGTTCAGCCGGTGCACCATCTGCCGGTCCGAGAAGTCGCCGTCATTGCCGAACGGCACTTCGCGCAGCAGGAAATAGCGCACCGGATCCAGGCCGTAGCGGTCGATGAGGTCGCGCGGGTTGACGACGTTGCCTAGCGATTTCGACATCTTCTGGCCTTCGATCGTCCACCAGCCATGGGCGAAGACGCGCTGCGGCGGCTGCAGTCCGGCCGCCATCAGGAAGGCCGGCCAGTAGACGGCATGGAACCGCAGGATGTCCTTGCCGACCATGTGCAGCGAGGCCGGCCAGAAGGTCCGGAAATCCTCCGAGCCGGTGTCGGGATAGCCGACGGCCGTGATGTAGTTGGTCAGCGCGTCGAGCCAGACATACATGATGTGGTCCGGGTCGTCCGGCACCGGCACGCCCCAGGCGAAGCTGGTGCGCGAAACGGAGAGGTCGTGCAGGCCCGAGCGCACGAAGCTGACGACCTCGTTGCGTCGGCTTTCGGGCGCGATGAAGTCCGGGTTGGCGGCATAGAATTCGAGCAGCGGCTGCTGCCAGGCGGACAGCCGGAAGAAGTAGCTCGGCTCTTCGACCCACTCGACATCGGCGCCGGTCGGGGCCTTGCCGTCGACCAGCTCGCCCTCGGCATAGAACGCCTCGTCGCGCACCGAGTACCAGCCGGCATAGCTGCCGAGGTAGATCTGCCCCCGCTCCTTCAGTTCGTTCCAGATCGCCTGGACGGATGCGATGTGCCGGGGCTCGGTGGTGCGGATGAAGTCGTCGTTCGAGAAGTTCATCGCGACGGCGAGATCGCGGAAATTCTGGGAGACGCGGTCGCAGAACTCCAGCGGATCGACGCCGGCGGCGCGCGCCGACTTCTCCACCTTCTGGCCGTGCTCGTCCGTACCGGTCAGGAAATGCACCCGGCGCCCGTCCAGCCGCATGAACCGGGCGAGCACGTCGCAGGCGAGCGTCGTGTAGGCATGCCCGATATGGGGCTGGTCGTTGACGTAATAGATGGGCGTCGTGATGTAGTACGGCGTCCCCGTGGACATCTCGGAACTCCTCGAATGGCCCGCGCGCGGGACTGGTCGGGGCCGGCGGGCGTCTCAGCCCTCCGACGCCACCGTCTCGAATGCCAGCAGGGACGACAGCAAGGCATGCTTGCGGTCGAGGTCGAGGCCGTCGGCGCGCGCGAACAGGTCGTTGACCTTTTCCCACAGCGCCACCCAGCGATCAAGCCGAGCACCGGCCGCCAGCCGCCGTGTGACGGCCAGTTCGCCCGGCGTCGCCTCGGGCATGGCGCGGCCCGCACCGATCGCGACCACGCGGGCGAGCAGGCCGGCGACCAGTTCCCGGGCGAGCGCGAAGCCGTCCCCCTCGCCCTTGCCGAACCGGTCGGCCCAGGCCAGGACGGGCGGCAGCGCCAGGCTCGGCCACTGTCCCAGCAGGTCGAGCAAGTCGCGGTAGGCGGCGGCGCCGTCGAGATCGGCGAGGGCGACGGCACGGCCGATCGAGCCCTCGGCGAGCTGCACCAGCGTCGCCGTGACGTCGGGGGCGATGCCGGGACGCAGGCGCTGCAGCCCCTCGGCCACGAGGTCTGGCGCCAGCGGCTCCAGCCCCAGGCGCCGGCAGCGCGAGCGGATCGTCGGCAAGAGCCGCCCGGGACTGTGCGCGGTGAGGAACAGGAGCGCATTGGCCGGCGGCTCCTCCAGCACCTTCAGGAGCGCGTTGGCGGCGTTGCGGTTGAGATCGTCGGCCGGATCGATGATCGCGACCCGCCAACCCCCGGCGGCGGGCGTCAGGTGCAGGAAGTGCCCGAGGTCGCGAATGTCGCCGACCACGATCTCCTGGCGCATCCGACCGGTGTCGCCGACGCTCCGCGTGACGACGCGCAGGTCCGGATGGCCGCCGGCCGCGATCTGGCGGGCCGCCGCGGATTCCTGCTGCAGATCCTCCGCCGGCGACGCGGCCAGGAACCCCTGCTCTCCGTCGCCTCCAGACAGCACGAAGCGCGCGAACCGGTGCGCCAGCGTCGCCTTGCCGATGCCCCGCGGGCCGGTGATCAGCCAAGCGTGCGGCATCCGTCCGCTGCGCCAGGCGCGGAGCAGCGCGCGCTCCGCCGGCCCGAGGCCGAGCAGCCAGGGATTGGCCCTCGGCTCCAGGGCGAGGTCGCTCATCGCCGCGCGCCGGCCGCGAAGCGGTCTTCGACGATGGCGCGGATCTCGGCCGCCAGCGCCTCGGCCGGGCGGGTACCGTCGACGACGCGGCAACGCCCGGGCTCGGCCGCCGCGATGCTCGCGAAGGCCCGGCGCAGCGCCGCGTGAAAGTCGCCGCCGCGGCGCTCGAACCGCTGGCGCTGCCCCTCGCCCCGCGCGGCCACCCGGGCCATGCCGACGGCGACGGGGACGTCGACCACGATCGTCAGGTCCGGCGTCAGGCCGTCGGTCGCGAAGCGCCGCAGCCAGGCGATGTCCGCCGCGTCGACCCCGCCCGCCATGCCCTGGTAGGCGGCGGTCGAATCGAAGAAGCGGTCGCACAGCACCCAGGCGCCGCGCGCCAGCGCCGGCCGGATCGTGCGCTCGACATGGTCGCGGCGGGCGGCGGCCACCAGCAGCGCCTCGGTCCGCGCATCCCAGCGGTCGGTGGCGCCGGTGACGATCAGCGTGCGGATCGCCTCGGCGCCGGGCGAGCCGCCGGGCTCGCGGGTGGTCACGACTTCCGCCGCACCCTGCCCGAGATGGGCTGCGAGATGCGCGAGCTGGGTGGACTTGCCGGCCCCTTCCCCGCCCTCGAAGGTGACGAAGTGGCCGCTCACTGCCCGGTGAGCAGATGGCCGACGGCCGCGAGCAGCCGGCCGAAGACGTTCTGGCGCTCGACGGCGGCGCCCGTGACGAGCGCCCCCTCGCCCAGCGTGCGGTCGCCGAGCCGGACCTCCATCCGGCCGACCTGCCGCCCGGCCATGACCGGTGCGGCGATCGGCCCGTCATAGACCGCCATCACCGCGACCTTGTCGCGGCTGCGGCGCGGAATCGTCACCGTGATGTCGGCGGCGGCATGCAGCGGGACGGTCGGTGCGGCGCCGAGCCAGACCTCCGCGGCGGAGACCGGCTGGCCTGCGCGCGCGAGGGTGTAGTTGTCGAACTCGCGATAGGCCCAGTCCAGCAGCCGCTCCGATTCTTGGGAGCGGGCGCGCATCGAGCCCAGGCCGGCGATCACCATGATCAGGCGCCGCCCGTTGCGGATCGCCGAAGCGGTCAGTCCGTACCCCGCCTCGTCCGTGTGGCCGGTCTTGATGCCGTCGGCGCCGCCGACCTTGTAGAGCAGCGGGTTGCGGTTGCCCTGCTTGATGCCGGCATAGGTGAATTCCCGCTCCGAATAGATGCGGTAGCGCTCGGGGAAGTCCGTGATCATGTGCCGCGCGAGAACGGCGAGGTCGCGCACCGACATGTAGTGGTCGGGGTGCGGCCAGCCCGAGACGTTGGCGAAGTTGCTCTCGGTCAGGCCCAGCGCCTTCGCCCGTTCGTTCATCAGCCGGACGAAGGCCTCCTCCGAGCCCGCGGTCCCTTCCGCCAGCACGAGGCAGGCATCGTTGCCGGACTGGACGATGACGCCGCGGATCAGATCCTCGACCTTCACCCGCGTGTCGATCTTCACGAACATCTTCGAGCCGCCCATCTGCCAGGCCTTGCGGCTGACCGGCAGTTCGTCGTCGAGCGACAGCTTGCCGTCCCGCAGCATCTCGAACACGACGTACATCGTCATGATCTTGCTCATCGAGGCCGGCGGCAGGCGACGGTCGGGATCCTTGGCGTAGAGCACCGCCCGGGTGTCGAAATCGACGACGATGGCGGCTCGTGCGTCGGTGTGGAAGTCCTGGGCGGCCGCGGCGGCCGGCAACAGGAACAGCGCCAACAGCGGGGCGAGGAACATTCGCAGGAGCCTCATTCGACGACGATCCGCGCGTCGGGATAGCCGGCGGAGGCGACCCGCGTCAGCGTCTGGTCGGCGTCCTCGACCGACCGCAGCGGGCCGACGCGGACGCGGTGCACGGGCGCGCCGCTGACCTCGATCGTCGTCACCCGCACGGGGCCGGCGCCGGTGATGGTCCGGCGGACGCGGTCGGCGTTGGCGCGCTGCGAGAAGGCGCCGGCCTGGACGTAGATTTGGGTCCGGCGCACCGGCTCGACCGTCACCACCTCCGGCTGCGGCGCATCGACGGCGGCCGCGGCGGCGACCGGGATCGGCGCGGGCGCCGTGGCCGGGGCCGGGCGCATGCCGTTCGCTCCGGGCGGCGGCGGCAGCGGCACCTGCTCGACGGTCGCGGCCGGCGGAGGCGACAGGATCGGTGTCCCGAGCATGGTGCCGTCCGCGCCGGGAGCGACCGGGGCCGGCGGTGGCGGCGGCGAGGGCACGGCTGCCACCACCGTCATCGGCGCCGACGGGTCCGGCAGGGATGGCGTGCGCGCCAGCGCCTGCGCCAGGTTGGGCGAGCCGCGATAGATCTGGGCCAATTGTTCGCTCTCGGTCGCCATGATCTCGACCCGGACCTTGGCCGTGCCCTGGCGCTCGAAGCCCAGGAGCTGGGCGCCGCGTCGGGAGACGTCGATGATCCGCCCGCGGGCGAACGGGCCGCGATCGTTGACCCGCAGCGTCATCGAGCGGCCATTGTCGAGGTTTGTGACCCGCACCACCGACGGCAGCGGCAGCGTCCGGTGCGCCGCCGTCAGTTCGTTCATGTCATAGACCTCGCCGTTGGCGGTCGCCTTGCCGTGGAAGTCCGACCCGTACCAGGAGGCGATCCCGGTCTCCCGGTATTCGTAGTCCTCCTTGGGATAGTACCAGACGCCGCCGATCTGGTAGGGATTTCCGACCTTGTAGACGCCCCTCGGCGACCCCTTCCCCGCCGTCGCGGGCCCGCCGGTCGTCGCCGGTCCCGTGCCCGCACAGGCCGCGAGCAGCGACAGCAGCGCGGCGGCGGCGATGCCGCGGCTGGCGCGCCCGCGCGTCACGGCTCGACGATCCGGTCGGCGAGCTCGGATACGGCGAGCCCGAAATAGTTCGAGCGGTTCCATCGCAGCAGCACCCGGTAGTTCTCGTAGACGACGAAGGACGGGCCCGACCCGTCGCGTTCGGGCGTGACGATCCCGGCCGGGACGTCCACGGCCGGCAGCGGCGTGCCGTCCGCCTGGACGACGCCCAGGCGCGACCATTCGGGCAGCGGCCGCCGTTCGTCCGCGCCGGCGGCCGTCATGCCGGGCGGCAGCCGCACGGCCCGGCCCCAGGTGAGGCCGGAGACCCAGCCCGAGGATGCGAGATAGTTCGCCATCGAGGCGAACACGTCGGGCCGGCTGTTCCAGATATCGCGCCGCCCGTCGCCGTCCTGGTCGACGGCGAAGGCGAGGAAGCTGGACGGCATGAACTGGCTCTGGCCCATGGCGCCGGCCCAGGAGCCCAGCATCGCGTCGGGCGTGATGTGGCCCTGCTGGAGGATGCGGAGCGCGTTCAGCAGTTCTCCGCGGAAGAACGTGGCGCGCCGGCCGTCATGGGCCAGCGTCGCCAGCGACGCGACGACCGGGTAGTTGCCGGTGATCCGGCCGTAGCTGGTCTCCACCCCCCACAGCGCGACGATGAAGCGGGCCGGCACGCCATAGCGGCGCTGGATCTCCTCCAGGATCGCGGCGTTCTCCTCCAGCATCAGCCGGCCCTGCCGCACCCGCGCCTCGGAGACGACGCGGCTGCGGTAGGTGGCGAAGGTCATGGTGCCTTCGGGCTGGCGCCGGTCGAGCTCGATGACCCGCGGAATGGGCTCCAGCCCGGTCAGCACCGCCTCCAGCAGCTGGGGCGAGATGCCGCTCGTCAGCGCCTCCTGGCGGAACTCGCCGAGCCACACCGGGAAGGGCTGGCCGGAGGCGGATGCGGTCGCGGGCAGCAGCAGGGCCGCCGCCAGGGCGACCCCCGCCAGCCGGCCCGTCAGCCCGCCCCGTCCGGAAGCGTTGCGTTTCATCCCTTCTCTCTGCCACGAAGCCCGAGTCCCGCTCAACGCCCGGGCGAGCCGGGGAAGGAGACGAACGATGGACGAGGGCCGGATCTTTTCGCTGATCGCCATGCTGGCGCTCCTCTTCTTCCTGTCGGAGCGGATGCTGCCGCCGGGCTCGCCCCTGCGCCGGGTGACGCGCTGGGCGGCGGTCGGCCTGCTCGGGGTCGGCCTCGCCGCTGCCGGCATCTGGAGCATCCTGTGGTTCTGCTGCCGCGGCGCGCCGGTCGCGCCGTGACGGCGAGGCGCCGGCCTCACGGCGGCTCGGGGCCGGGGAACAGCGTGTCGGTGCGGTCGAGCAGCCGGTAGGCGACCAGCGCCAGCCATTCCTTGAGGCCGAGATGGACGCGCTCGAGCCCGGCGCGCAGGTTGAAGCCGAAGGACAGGCCGCCTTTCCCCGTCGTCTTGTAGTCGACGGGATAGGGCACGACGTCCCAGCCGACGCGGCGGAACGTGCCCAGCGCGCGCGGCATGTGGAAGGCCGAGGTGACGAGCAGCCAGCGTTCCTCCGGGCCGGGATTGGCCAGCCGGCGCGCGTTGCGGGCATTTTCCCAGGTGTTGCGGGCCTCGGGGTCGACCAGGATGCGGGCCTCGTCGATGCCGAGGTCGACCAGCAGCCGGCGCATCTGCGGCCCCTCGCTGGTCCCTTCCGGCAGGATCGCCGCCTCGCCGCTCGTCACCAGGATGCGCGCCTGGGGATGGCGGCGCGCCAGGATCGCCGCCGAGGTCATGCGATCGCCATATTCGGTCAGCGCCGGCATGCCGCGCGCGGCCGAGATCCAGGAATCGACGCTGCCGCCGAGGACGACGATGCCGTCGACCGGCTCGGCGATCGTCGGGTGCGCCGGCAGGCGGTCCTCCAGCGGCAGCAGCACCCAGGCACCGACCGGCAGGACCGCGATGGCGGCAAGCGTCGCCAGCGCCAGGAATAGCAGCAGGTGGCCCAGCCGCCGCGCGCCGGCGAGCAGCAGCAGCCACCCCGCAAGCAGCACCAGGAGCAGGAGGTTGGCCGGCTGCGCCAGATACCAGAAGATCTTGCCGAGGACGAAGCTCATGGCGCCATGCGGTTGCCACACTGCCATGGCGAAAGTGGGGCAGCCATGGCGAAGCTGGACGCCCGCCCCGCCCCGGCGCTAGTTATTCCGCGCGGTCCCGACCGTCGCGGATGGGTGGCAGAGCGGTTTAATGCACCGGTCTTGAAAACCGGCGGGCGGCAACGCCTCGTGGGTTCGAATCCCACCCCATCCGCCAAACACCGCCGGCATGTGCGCCCCGCCGATTGCGGCCGTTCATGCGCCATCGCCCGTCGCCTCGACGCCTGCGACATCAGTCATGCCAAGTGGTTCCCAGATTGCTGTAGATCCAGACATCCACTCGCGGCGCAGGATGGCGTACTGCATGGTGTTTTCGTAGATCGGATTGCCCGCATCGTCATTGGTGAACGATACGTACTCGACGAACACGCCTTCCCGACGCATGCTCAGCTTTTCGCAGAGGCGCCGCGAGGGCCTGTTGTGGTCTTCGACATAGGCATAGATTCGGCGAACGCCCTTTACCCGAAAAAGATGATCGAGAAGCGCCCCTGCGGCCTCAAACGCATATCCCCGACCACCGAATTGCGGATTGAGATTCCAGCCGACCGAAGCCGTATCGTCTTCCTCATTTTCTCCGGCGCTGCCGAACAGATCGCCGATCACCTCGCCGTTCTGTTTCAGGCATATCGCCACGCAGCCCTCGTCGAGGGCGCGTTTCCGGACCGCGATCTCCGCCTCGGCCAGGTCTGCGAGCTTGAGCGAGAGGAAGCAGGAGGCGGTCGGCGCACGCAGATAAGCGAGGAGGTCCGCTGCATCCCCCTCCCGGAAGGGCCTCAGGATCAGGCGCTCGGTTTCGATGGTCTGCATGTCCGGCCTCTTCGCAATGCGGTCAATGATGCGCACGGGACAGGCTGCGATACCCAGCCAGGGTGAAGGACACCACGTCCTCCAGCGCCAGGAGAGAGCAGACCGGCGCGACCGATGTCGCAGCGGGCTACCGCTCCTGCAGCGCCAGACGCACGCCCAGTGCGCAGTAGATGCCGCCGACGACCTTGCCTTGCCATCGCAGCACGGCGGGCTTCCGTCGGAGGAAGTTGCCGAGGCGTCCCGCGCCGACAGCGAAGACGATGGTGCTCAGCAGGCCGAGGCAGACGAAGATCACCCCCAGGATCGCCAGCTGCAAGGCGACGGGCCCGTTCTCCAGACGCACGAACTGGGGAAGGAAGGCGAGGAAGAAGAGCGCCGTCTTCGGGTTGAGGAGTTCGGCCAGGATCGCCTGCCGGAATGCCCTGCGGGCGGAGACCGGAAGTGCGCGATCAGCCGGCGGGTCGGCGGGCGCGTGCGACCGGATCGACTGGATGCCGAGATAGATCAGATAGCCGGCGCCGAGATACTTGACGACGCCGAACAGGGTGGCGGACGCGGTGATGACGGCGGAAATCCCGATGATCGCCATGAGGGTGTGGATCACGTCCCCCGCGGCGATCCCTGCCCCGGTCGCGATGCCGACCTCGGTGCCCGAACTGGTCGCCCGCGCAACGGTCAGGAGGGTCGCAGGGCCGGGAATGAAGACGAAACCCAGGACAATGGCGATGTAGGTCGTGAGCGTGGTCCAGTCGATCATCGTCCCCCTCCCCGGCCGCGTGCTCTCTGTCTGGCGCTCGCCGTCGCGGGCGCTGCATGGTGTCGAGCATAGCTGCCCGCCCCCACCATTCTCCACATCCTGTCGCGCGATGATGGGCAAGATGATGGGATGGGCGGCGGCGCCTCTTTCGCCGCACCCTCACCGATCGGGCAGGCAGCAGTCCGCCTCGACCTCCACCAGCCAGTCCGGGTCGATGAAGCGCGAGACCCCGACGAAGGTGCAAGCGGGCCGGATCGCCCCGAAGACCTCGCCGTGCGCCCGTGCGGCCTCCCGCCAGCGATCGATGTCGGTCAGCATGATCCGCGTGCGGATCACGTCGGCCAAGCTCGCGCCGGCCTCTCCGACCGCCTGTTCGATGATCGCCAGGCAGAGCCCGGTCTGCGCGTAGACGTCACCGCGATGGGCGGCACGGCCATCCGGGCCGATCGGGGCTGTCCCCGACACCGCGAGACAGGAACCGACCCGGACGGCGCGGCTGAACCCGATTTCCGGCTCGAGCGGTGAGCCCAAACGCACCAGTCTACGACGCTCCATGACACCGACACCTCATGCATGCGTGGAGTGCATGGGATCATACTCCGTCGTCATGCCGCATTCGGGCCTCGCCGTTTCCGAGCTGCGCGGGCCACTCCACTCTTCGAACGCCGCGACGATTTCCTCCGCTATGATGCCGCCCGTGACGCCCGCCTCTCCCATCTTCGTCCATGTCGGCCTGCCCAAGACGGCGACGACGGCGCTGCAGAACCACGTCTTCCCCTGCCTCGCGGGCGTCGACTATCTCGGCGCCAAGGGCACGCGATGGCCAGACGAGCGCGGCATCCGGGCGGCGCGGCGGGTGCTGCGTGCGCTCAAGTTCAATTCGCGGGAGATCCTGGGGGCGGACCGGCTGCCCGGGGAACTGGCCGACGCGGCGGCCCACATCGCGGCCTCGCCGCGGCCGGTGCTGCTGTCGGACGAGACGCTGGCGACCAACGCGATGCAGCTCGATCACGACCGCGTCCCGCTGGTGCCGCAGGCGCTGCGCCGCCTCTTCGGCGAGCGCGCCCAGGCGATCCTGGTCCTGCGCGAACCCGTCGCCTTCATCGCCTCGCTGTTGCTGCAACGGACCTGGAGCCACCCCAACCAGCCGGCGCGCAGCGACGGCCGGCCGGACTGGCCCCGTCCCGGCCGCATCCTCGATGCCCACCTCGCCGCCGCCGCCGGCGGCGATCCGCGCAGCATCTTCGGTTCGGCCACACGCTACGACGCCATCCTCCACGCCTACCGCTCCGCCCTCGGCGAGGCGGCGACGCATGTCCTGGCCTATGAGCGGCTGTTCGACGAAGCCGGCCGCTGCCGCCCGGAACTGCCCGCGATCCTTGGCTCCGCGCCACCGGCCGAACCGCCGCCGCGTGAGAATGCCAGCACCGACGCCAAGCGCGCGGACATGGCCCGCCGCTGGCTGGGGCCGGCGGTCACCGAGCCCGAGATCGCGCGCTGCGTGGCGGCCTGGAGCGGACTGCGCGAGCGCCTTGCGGCCGACCCGCGGGTGCGCAGCCATGTCGCCGCGCATTGCGCGGCGCCGTACGCGGCTGCCGTCGGGCGCTGAACGTCCGCGCCCGGCGGCCGCTGCCGGCTGCGCCGCTACTTGCCGCCGCTACTTGCCGACGTAGATCCCGTCGCCGGCCAGTCCGCCGAGGACGGCGCCGAACAGGCGCGTCACGCCGCTGATGAACCCGTGTCCGGCCATCGCGCCGCCGCCGGCCATGCCGGGCCCGGCCGCGGCGCCGCCGGCGCCGGTCGCCCAGGCATAGACGGGGATGAACAGCCCGTCCGTGACGATCGTGGCGGCCACGATGCCGACCACCGCGCCGGCGGTGATCGCCGCGGCGCGATAGGCATCGAAGCCGATCGCCTGCGGCGGCGGTCCGATCGGTGCGGTCTGGGCTCGCGCGTCGGAGAGGCCGGCCATGGCACCGGCAGACAGCAGGACGGCGAGAAACACGGCTCGCAGGAACCTCGACATCGGCACCTCCCTCGGCGGCCGTTCCTGCGATGATCCGCATCGACGGCCGTCCGTGCGGGAAGTGTCTCGCGGAACGCCGCCCGGCCGCAATGCTCTCGTCAACGGTCGCCGGTTGCGCTAGGCAGGACAGACAGCAACCGGGACGACCTGTCAGGATGAAGCCGAGCCAGCCGGAAACCGCCGCTCCAGCCGACGCCGCCGGGCGACGCGCCGTCCGCCCGGTCGTCTGCTATCCGGTCGACACGCTGCCGCCGCCCGACCTCGCCGCCTATCGCGCGGCCCGGGAGGGCTGGACGCAGACCGGCTCGGTCATCGTGCCGCCGCGCGAGGCCCGCTCGTTCGACGTGCCGGCCGGGCACTTCTTCCGTATCGTCAGCATCGAGGGGCCGCAGGTCGGCGACCTCAACCTCTGGAATGCCCACGACCTCGGCGAGCGGTTCTTCTCGGGCAAGACCCGGGCGCTGCACGGCACGCACCTGTCCACCGGCGACCGGCTGTGGTCGAGCCTGCCCCACCTGCGGCCGATGGCGACCATCACCCGGGACACGCTCGACTGGTACGGTTTCGACGCGTGGGGCGGCGCGGTGCACGACGTCATCGGCACCCGCTGCGACCCCTACACGCACCGGCTGCTGTCGGGCGGCGACTATCACCATTGCTGCCACTCGAACCTGAGCCGGGCGCTGGCCGACCGCACCGGCCGCACGGCAGCAAGCGCCGAAGGCGACGTCCATGACGTCCTCAACGTCTTCATGTGCACGGGTTTCCTGCGCGAGACCGGCCAGTACTTCATGAAGGCGAGCCCCGTCCGCCCAGGCGACTTCCTGGAATTCTTCGCCGAGATCGACCTCCTCGGCGCCTTGTCGGCCTGCCCGGGCGGCGACTGCTCGTCGGAGCATTCGAGCGACACGGCACGCTGCCATCCGCTGCGGGTCGACATATTCCGGCCGCCCTCCCCGCCGGCCGGATGGTGGCCGCCGGCCGCCAGCGCCTATCCCCGATCGCACGGTCGCTGAGCGGCGCCGCCCCGGCCGCCCCGGCTCCAGACCGGCCTCCCCTTCCCCTCGAAAGACAGGTGACGATGGTTTCGCTTCCGAACGGGATGTCGCTCGTCGACCGGATTCCGGCCGACGCCGCGCTCGTCGTCCATCTCGACGCGCCGGCAGAACTCGAGGAGGCGTTCCTGCGCATCGACCCGGACGCCGTCTGGCTGCCCTGGTCGGACAGCGCGCATGTCGGGCCGGGCCGGGCCGGCGCGGTGGTCCTGCTGGGTCCGCTGCCGGACGGCCCCGCGCTGGCGGAGACGGTGACGCGGGCGATGGCCTTGCTGCGCGACGGCGGCGTGCTGATCGTCGACCTGCCCTCGCCGGACTTCCACGCCGTGCTCGCGGGCAGCGAGCGGCCAGCCGGCGCGCACCGCCCGGAGGCGGTCGCCGAGATCGCCCGCGGCGCCGGCGGCACGCCTTCGCTGGTGTCCGTGCTGGAGGCGGACGCCGAGGGTGCGCGCGCCTTCGCCGAGCGCCACCCCGAGCTGGTGCAGCGCATCCCGATGACGCCCGAGCAGCGGGAGCAGCGTCTCGCCGCGCGGCGCCTGCGCATCGAGATCGTCCGCGGCCAGCCGCCGGCGCCGGTCTACATCTTTGCGCGCATGCGCGACCCCGCCGTCGGGGCGAACGGCGCGATGGGCGACGTGCGCGTCGCCCGGCCGCTGCGCTTCCTGTCCGCAGTCCCGAACGTGCGCATCTGGCTCGACCATGACCCGGCGCCGATGCGGGTGCCGACGCGCTCGCGGGGAATCTTCCTCTATCAGCGGCCGATCCTGCGCCGGCCGCCCGGCATCGACCTGCTGCGCGAGCTGCTGCGCCGCCAGTACCTCGTCATCATGGAGTTCGACGACCATCCGAGCTACTGGCCGGAGATCGCGAAGAACGGCCACCTCACCTTCGCCGGCGCCCATGCGGTGCAGACCTCGACCGAGCCGCTGGCGCGAGCGCTGCGCCCGCACAACCCGAACGTCGCGGTGTTCCGCAACGACATCGCCGAGCTGCCCCCGCCGCGGCCACCGCGGCCGGAGCCGGACGAGCAGAACCCGCTGCGCATCTTCTACGGCTCCCTGAACCGCGCGGATTCGATCCGGCCGCTGATCGACGGGATCAACCGGCTGATCCGCAGCAGCCGGGTGCCGATGCACTTCGACGTCATTTCCGACGAGCGCTTCCACGCCCAGCTCGACACAAGGCGCAAGACCTTCCACCAGATGGTCGGCCATGACCGGCACCGCGAGATGGTGTCGGCGGCGGACATCGTGCTGCTGCCGCTGGCCGACACCGAGTTCAACCGCTGCAAGTCCGACCTCAGCTTCGTCGAGGCGGCGGCGCGCGGCGCGGTCATCCTGGCCAGCCCGGTCGTCTACGGGCCGACGGTGATGGACGGCGTCACCGGCATGCTCTTCGAAGGGCCCGGGGATTTCGCCGCCAAGCTGCGCGCGCTGGTCGAGGATGGCGAACTGCGGCGGCGGATCGCCGCCAACGCCCGCCAGTACGTCCGCAGCCAGCGCATGCAGAAGGACGGCTTCCGGATGCGCTGGCTCTGGTACCAGTCGCTGCTGGATCGCAAGGAGGAACTCGACCGCGAGCTGCGCGAGCGCGTGCCGGAGCTGCGCGACATCTGAGCGCGAGGGGCGGCGCGACGCTTGGCTCGGCAACGGCGCATCCGCCAAGATGCGGGCCGCGAGCCCCCCCGACCCGCGCAACCCGACCCGCGCAACATGAGGAACCGATGCAGGAGCACTATCGCCGGCCCAATACGGACCCGGCCGTCGAAACCGCGCGCGCCGATCTCGCCGCCGCCTTTCGCTGGGCGGCCCGGCTCGATCTCCACGAGGGGGTCTGCAACCATTTCAGCCTGCTGGTGCCGGGGCGACCGGACCATTTCCTGATCAACCCGCATGGCCGTCACTTCGCCGAGATGCGGGCGAGCGACCTCCTGATGGTCGATGCCGCCGGCAAGCTGGTCGAGGGCGAGGCGCCGCCGGAGCCGACCGCCTTCTTCATCCACTGGCGCATCCACCGGACCCACCCCAACGCCGCCTGCGTCCTCCACACGCACATGCCCCATGCGACCGCGCTGACGATGGTGGAGGGCGGTCGGCTGGAGATGGCGCACCAGACGGCGCTGATGTTCCACGACCGCATCGCCTACGACGACGACTACCAGGGCCTCGCGCTCGACGAGGGCGAGGGCGACCGGCTGGCCCGGGTGCTGGCCGACAAGCCCGTCGCCTTCCTCGCCAACCATGGCGTCGTCATCACGGCGGCAACGGTCGCGGAGGCGTTCGACGCGCTCTATTATCTCGAACGCGCCTGCCGGCAGCAGATTCTCGCCATGTCGACCGGCCGGCCGCTGAAGATCATCCCGCCCGAGATCTGCCGGCGCACCGCCCGCCAGATCGAGGGCGAGCGCGGCAACGCCTTCGGCCATTTCGCGGCGCTGCGCCGCATCCTCGACCGCGAAGAACCCGAGTACCGCGACTGACCGCCACCGCCAGCCAATCCGGGAGCCGCCCTTGTCCGCCGAACTCTGCTTCCTCTCCGCGACCGAACTGCTCGCCGCCTATCGCGCCCGGACCCTGTCGCCGGTCGATGTGACCCGCGCCGTCCTGGCGCAGATCGAGCGCCTCGATCCCGCCATCAATGGCTTCTGCGGAGTCTGGGCCGACGAGGCGCTCGACCAGGCGCGCGCCTCGGAGGCGCGCTGGTCGAAGGGCGCGCCGGAAGGCCGGCTCGACGGCGTTCCCGTTTCGCTGAAGGACCTGATGCTGGTCCGGGGCAAGCCGACCGGCCGCGGCTCGCGCACTTCCGACCCGGCGGACCTCGCCGCCGACGACGCGCCGGCGATCGCCCGGCTGCGCGCGGCCAATGCCGTCTTCCTCGGCCGGACGACGACGCCGGAGTTCGGCTGGAAGGGCTGCGGCGACAGCCCGCTCACCGGCATCACCCGCAATCCCTGGAACCTCGAGCGCAATCCGGGCGGCAGCAGCTCGGGTGCGGCGACGGCGGTCGCGACCGGCATGGGCTGCCTCGCGCTCGGCAGCGACGGCGGCGGCTCGATCCGGATGCCGGCCGGCTTCTGCGGCATCTACGGGCTCAAGGCCAATTACGGCCGGGTTCCGGCCTACCCGGCCAGCGCCTACGGCACCCTCTCCCACGTCGGCCCGATGACCCGCACCGTGGACGATGCCGCGCTCATGCTGGCGGTGATGGCCGGACCCGACGAGCGCGACTGGCAGTCCCTGCCGGCCCCGGCCGAAGACCTTGCGGCGACCGGCGGCGGTGTCGCCGGCTGGCGCATCGCCTTCAGCCCCGACCTCGGCTATGCCAAGGTCGATCCTGAGATCGCGGATCTGGTGCGCACCGCCGCCCGCCGCTTCGAGGCGATGGGCGCGATCGTCGAGGAGGTCTCACCCGGCTTTGCCGATCCCAAGGAGCTGTTCCGCATCCACTGGTATGCCGGTGCGGCCAACCTCATGCGCAACTTCCCGCCCGAGAAGCAGGCGGTGATGGATCCCGGCCTGCGCCAGATCGCCGAGGAGGGCGCGCGCTATTCCCTGCTCGACTACATGACGGCGATGGGCGAGCGCGAGGCGCTCGGCCAGCACATGCAGCGGTTCCATCGGACCTACCGGCTGCTTCTCACCCCGACGCTGCCGCTGCCGGCGTTCGAGGCCGACGAGGAAGTCCCCGTCGGCTCGGGCATGACGCGCTGGTTCGACTGGACCCCGTTCTCCTTCCCCTTCAACCTGACGCGCCAGCCGGCGGCGACCATTCCCTGCGGGTTGACCGCAGCCGGGTTGCCGGCCGGCCTGCAGATCGTGGGCGCGCTCTACGACGAGGCTTCGGTCCTGCGGGCGAGCCGGGCCTACGAAGCGGGCACGGCGTTCGTGCCGCCGCCAATGGCGCGTCCCTGATTCGATGTCCCTTCCATCTCCAACCGGTAGCGTGCGCCTCACGTTCGCGGTCGAAGCGGGCGGTCCGACGACGATCGCCGCCCTCAGCCGGGCCGTGGACGAAGCCGGACTCGCCGACGGTGAATGGAGCGGCTATCGCCGCCAGGCCCTGCTGTGGGACGACCCCGACGCCACCCTGGCCGCGCGCGGCCTGGAGCTCTCGACGACGGGCGCCCGCTCTGCGGCGGTCGCCTGCCTCTTGGTGCCGGGCGGAGCGGTTCAGCCCGAGCGTCATGAACGGCCCTGCCCGGACGGACTGCCTCCGCTGGACGCGCTCGCGGAGGCGGCCGGCCTCGCCCTGCCGCAGGCGGTGGCGATTGCCGGCCGGCGATCGCTGACGGGCCGGGTCGTGCCGTTGCCGGACGGTGTCGGCCGGATCGCGGTCGAGATCGTGGCGCAGCAGGACGCGATCGGCGATCGCCGCGATTCGCGCATTCTCCTGGAGGCACCTGCAGCGACCGCTGCATCTGCGGTCCGGGCGCTCCGACCGTTGGCTGCACGCCTGCCGTTGCGCCTCGCGACCGGAACCCGTCCGGGCACTGGCGCGGTGCGCACGGCGCCGGAGGCGCTCCGCCCGGACATCACGGCCGGTGCCGCCTTCCTCGCCACCGGGCGGGCCGCGACACGGCAGATCATGGGCAATCTCGACCGGCTTGCCGACGCACCGCATGTCGAGGCCGTGCACCAGCTGCGGGTCGGCATCCGCCGCCTGCGTGCCGCCCTCGGCCTGTTCCGGGAATGCCTGGACGACACGGCCCGTCGGGCGCTGGCGTCGGACCTGCGGGACATGGCCAAGCGGTTTGGGCCATCACGGGATCTCGACGTCTTCGCTGCCGAGATCCTGGCGCCGTTGAGAGCGGCGGTCGATCCCTCGGTCGCGCTTGAAGCCGCCGCAGAGGCGGTCGAGGGCGCCCGGGCCGCCGCCCGTACCGAGGCGGTAGTCGCGCTTGGGGCACCCGAAACCTTTGCCTGTCTGCTGGAGCTGCTCGCCTGGTTCGAGGCAGGCGGCGTGCCGTTTCTGGAGGCGGCCGAGCGGCCGGTCATGCGCCACGCCCGCAAGTCCCTGCGCCGCCACCGGCGGCGGCTGATCGCCCACCACGCGGCCGGCCCCGTCGCGGTGGAGGAATGGCACGCGCTTCGCATCGAGGCGAAGAAGCTGCGCTACGCGACCGACGCGTTCGCATCGCTCTACCCTCCGGAGGCGACCAAGCCCTTCGTCAGGGCGCTGCAGGAGGTTCAGGATTGTCTCGGCCGCTACAACGATGCCGCCGTCGCGGACACGACGGCCGTGCGGCTCGAATTCGATGCCCTGTCGCGGGGCGCCGTCGCCGGCTGGGCGGCACGGGAGCGGGTCGAGCAGGGACGGCGGTTCGAGCGCGCCTGGCGCCGCCTGCGCAAATGCCGAAAGTTCTGGTAGCGCGGCGCAAGGTGCCGCAATTTTGGGCATTCATATGGATTGCATTGTCCGGCCGGCCGTGGCGGTCGGGGACGGGATGAGCGACATGGGTACCGATCCGCGATGAGCGAGCTGCGCCAGTCCGTCGTCGTCCAGCGCATGGTCAAGCGCTATGGCCGCGTCGCCGCCGTCGACGACGTGACGCTGGAGATCGAGCGCGGCGAGTTCGTGACCCTGCTCGGCCCGTCGGGCTCGGGCAAGACGACCATCCTCATGGCGATCGCCGGCTTCGTGCAGCCGACCTCGGGCGACATCCTGCTCGACGGCCGGGCGATCACCCGGCTGCCGCCGGAACGCCGGAACTTCGGGATGGTGTTCCAGGGCTATGCCCTCTTCCCCCACATGACCGTCTTCGAGAACGTGGCGTTCGCGCTGCGGGCGCGCGGCCGGCCGGGCGAGGAGGTCCAGCGCAAGGTCGTGGAGGCGCTGGACCTCGTGCAGCTGTCGCCCTACGCCCAGCGCCTGCCGCGGCAGCTGTCGGGCGGGCAGCAGCAGCGCGTCGCGCTGGCGCGTGCGCTGGTCTTCACCCCGCACCTCCTGCTGCTGGACGAGCCGCTGAGCGCCCTCGACAAGAAGCTGCGGGCCGATCTGCAGCTCGAGCTGAAGGCCCTGCACGAGCGCGTCGGCCTCACCTTCCTCTACGTCACGCACGACCAGGACGAGGCGCTCTCGATGTCGGATCGCGTGGCGATCCTGCGCGAGGGCAAGCTCGTCCAGTTCGGCCGGCCGCGGGAGCTCTACGAGCGGCCCGCGACCCGCTTCGTCGCGGACTTCCTCGGCAAGTCGAACTTCATCGCCGGCACCGCCCAGGGCGGCGATGGCGGCACCCTCGCCTACTCGGCCGGCGGACTGACCCTGCGCCAGGCCGTCGCGGGCGCCCCGCCGGCGCCGGGAGCACCCATCCTGGTCGCGCTTCGGCCGGAGAAGATCGCGGTCGTCGCCGACACGCCGCCCGACACCGCCAATGCCGTCGCCGGCCGGATCGCGCAGTGGAGCTATTCGGGAACCCACTTCCAGCTTCTGGTCGACACCCCGGCGGTCGGGCGCATGATCGCGACGGTGCCCGCCTGGCGCTGCCGCATCGAGCCTGCGACCGGCGCGACCGTGCATCTGGGGTGGGATCCCGATGCGACCGTCATCGTCGCCGAGGACGCGTCCGCCGACAGCCCGCACTAGACCGAAGCAACGACGAAACAGGGAGAGCAGCGATGCGTGACGAACAGAGCTTTGCCCAGGACTGCGCCGAGATCCTCCGCGAGGACCTCGTCGCCGGCCGGATCGACCGCCGCACCTTCATGAAGGGGCTGCTCGCGCTCGGCCTCCTGCCGGCGGCGCTCGGCGGCAGCGGCGCCTTCGCCCGCGCGGCGATGGCCCAGACCGCCAAGCCCAAGGAAGTGGTGCTGGCGAATTTCGGCGGCGATGCCGTGCCGGCCTTCACCGATGCCTTCGCCAAGCCATTCGAGGCCAAGGAGGGCGTGAAGCTGGTCATCGACGGCAGCGGTCCGTCGACCGGCAAGATCAAGGCGATGGTCGATGCCAAGAAGGTGATCTGGGACGTCATCGACTCCGGCACGGGGCAGGCGCACCAGCTCGGCCAGGCCGGCTACCTCGAGCCGATCGACTACACGATCGTCGACAAGACGAAGCTCGACCCCCAGTTCGCCTACAAGTGGGGTGTCATCAACTATTACTTCTCGACCGTACTGGCCTGGGATTCGACCAAGATCCAGGGCACGCCGACCTGGGCCGACTTCTTCGACACCAAGAAGATTCCCGGCAAGCGCATGCTGCGCCGCACCGGCCTCGCCATGCTGGAGCCGGCCCTGCTGGCCGACGGGGTCGCCGCCGACAAGCTCTACCCGATCGACCAGAAGCGCGCGCTCGCCAAGATCGCCTCGATCAAGGCGGATTCGCTGTACTGGAACTCCGGCGCCGAGAGCCAGCAGCTGATGCGGACCGGCGAGTGCGTCATGGGCATCATGTGGCACACCCGCGCCAACATCCTGACGCGCGACACGGACGGCCGGATCAAGTTCACCTTCAACCAGGCCATCGTCCAGCCCGGCATCTGGATCGTGCCGAAGAACTCGCCGGCCGGCTCGACCTGGGCGCATCGCGCGATCCGCGCCATGCAGGAGCCGGAGGGCCAGGTGCTGCTGCTGGAGCGCATGGGCAACGGCCCCGCCAACCCGGCCGCCGCCGCCCTCGTCAAGCCGCAGTTCAACGCGGCCAACCCGTCCGCCCCGGAGAACCTCGCCAAGCAGGTCAAGTTCGGCGGCGAGTGGTGGATGGAGAACCAGGAACAGCTGACGCAGGCGTTCCTCGACATGATCTCGTCGTGACCTCGTGACCGCAGTCGCTGCCACCGGCGCCCATTCGGGGCGCCGGTTCTTCTTCGCGAACGAACGCACGGCCTACTGGCTGATGGTGGCGCCGGCCGCCGTGCTGATGGCCGCCTTCTACTTCTACCCGCTCGTCGAGGTGCTCTGGATCAGCGTGACGGAGCCCAAGCCCGGCCTCGACAACTACGCCCTGCTCTTCACCAGCGCATCGATCCGCCGGACGATCGTCACCACGCTCCGCATCTGCACCATCACCACGGCGGTGACCATCGTGCTGGGTTATGTCGTGGCCTACGTCCTGGTCCATGCCTCGCCGCGGGCGCAGCGCTGGCTCTTCCTCGGCGTCCTCGTGCCGCTGTGGATCTCCGTCCTGGTGCGGGCCTTCGCCTGGGTGACGCTGCTGGCCCGCGAGGGCCTGATCAACACCACGCTGCGCGATGCCGGGATCATCGAACAGCCGCTCGCGCTCATCTGGAACGAGTTCGGCATCGTCATCGGCATGGTGCACTACATGATCCCCTACGCCGTGCTGCCGCTCTATGCCAGCATGCGCGACATCGACGCGCGCACCGTCTCGGCGGCGCGCGGCCTCGGCGGATCGCGCTTCTACACCTTCCGGCGCGTGTTCCTGCCGCAGAGCCTGCCCGGCATCATCGGGGCGACGGTGCTGGTCTTCATCTTCTCGCTCGGCTTCTTCGTGACGCCCGCCATCCTCGGCGGCGGCAAGACCCTGATGATCGCCGAGTATATCAGCCTGCAGATCCTCGACCTGCTGCGCTGGGGCCTCGGCACCATGCTGGCCTCGACGCTGGTCATCTTCATCTTCGTGCTGCTGGCGGCGCTGGCGAAGGTCGTCGACCTCAAGCGCCTGTTCGGAGCGGGTTGACGGCCATGGCGGACGAATCCCGCATCGCCGCGGCACGCTCGACCCGGTCGCTCGGTTGGGCGATCGTGCTGTTCCTGGTGCTGCCCATCACCATCGTCGTGCCGGTGTCGCTGACCGACCAGCGCTTCCTGTCCCTGCCCCAGGACGGGCTGTCGCTGCGCCACTACGTCAACCTCGTGCAGAGCGCGGCGTGGCTGTCCTCGGTCGGGCAGAGCTTCGTCATCGCGAGCGGCGCGACCGTGATCTCGGTCCTGTCCGGGACGCTGTGCGCGGTCGGCTGCTGGCGGCTCGGCTCGCGCTGGAGCGAGCTCGTGCGGGTGCTGATGCTGGTGCCGATCATCGTGCCGACCATCGTCTACGCGCTCGGTCTCTATCGCCTCTGGGTCCAGCTCGGCCTGCTGGACACCTATTTCGGGGTGATGCTGGCCCATGGCGTGACCGGCATACCCTACGTCGTCATCATCGTCTCGACTTCGCTCGCCAACTTCGATCCGCGGCTGGAGCAGGCGGCCCGCAACCTCGGGGCCAGCGTGCCCTACACGCTGCGCCGGGTGATCCTGCCCAGCATCCTGCCCGGCGTCGTCTCGGGCTCGATCTTCGCCTTCATCCATTCCTGGGACGAGCTGGTCCTGGTGCTCTTCATCGCCAGCCGTGCCATCTTCACCCTGCCCCGCCGGATCTGGGACGGCATCAACGAGCATCTCGACCCGACCATGGCCGCCGTCGCGACGGCGCTGGTCGCGGTCACCGCGATCCTGCTCGTGCTCGACATGCGCACCCGGCGCCAGCGATCGGAGTAAGCTCCCTTCACTCCCGAGCCCCAACGGAGACCCCATGATGGATCTGGAAGCGGTCAAACGGACCGCGCTGGAATGGCTTGAGGCCAACCACGACCAGCTCTCGCGCGACCACCTCGCCATCTGGGAGATGGCCGAGCCGGCTTGGCGCGAGTACCGCTCCTGCGCCTGGTATGTCGAGCGCCTGCGCGCGGCCGGCTGGACCGTCGAGGAAGGGTCGGCGACCATGCCGACGGCGTTCTGCGCGACCTGGGGCGAGGCGGGCCCGGTCCTCGGCGGCTATGCCGAGTACGACGCGGTTCCCGGCCGGTCGCAGGCAGCCGTGCCCTATCGCCAGCCGCGGCCGGGCATGAGCAAGTATGCCGCCGGCCACACCGACCCGCATTCCGGCCTCGGCATCGGCGCGCTCGCGGGCTTCCTCGCGGCCCAGCACGCGCTGAAGACCCACGGCATCGAGGCGCGGCTCAAGTTCCTCGGCGAGCCCGCCGAGAAGATGTGCGGCTCCAAGCCGGTCCACGCCGCCCACGGCTACTACGACGACATGGACGCCGCGATCAGCTTCCACCCGGCCTCGTTCGGCGGTCTCGTCAACAGCGTGCTGTGGGACACCCACTGCGCCCCCTACTGGAGCCGCATCTACACCTTCGAGTGCGACGATCCCGAGACCTGGCTCGCCCGGCAGGCGACGGCCGGCATCCAGCACACCCATGGCGTGGCCCGTGCCCCCGGCACGATCGACGCCGTGGTCCTGATGTACACGGCCTCCAAGTTCCTCAAGGAGGCGATGCTGCCGCACAATGGCGGCTGGAGCATCAACGAGTTCATCATGACCGCCGGCCAGGCTGCG